>JALXWS010000021.1 GCA_025144025.1 Corynebacterium sp. p3-SID1241
AGAAATGACAACCGGAGAAGATACCCATGGCTGTGATTATTTCACGTCGCTCTTCCTACTGCCCCAACTTTGCAACAGCACCGTTTTTCCCGTTCGCCCCAGTTGCATCAGCAATACTGATCCAGTCGTTAAGTTCCGCCATATCGCTCAAAATATTATCGACGATTTTTCTTGAATCTGTTTCCATATGCTCACTCGTTGTGCTTGCGCCTTCTACTAACGCTCAACCTTAACTCTGAGAATTAGCAACCGCTTTGCCAGCGTTGGCTACGATTTTTACCGAACCAGCAAAAGCATTCTGCTGGTTTGTGATTTACCGGAATCTAAGTGAATTTCACAGGCTCCTACTAAGCACCACTCACCCTCTACAATGACACCCATGGATGTACAGGGGCGGCAGGGCTTGGAACGCTACGGCTCATGGGAGCGGATGACCGGTGGGGAGTGGTTCTTGCCGAGCATGCCGGAGACGAAGAAGGAGCATCAGCGCACTTTCCGCTTGGTTAAGCAGCTCAATGAGCTGCAGAATACGGATCCGGAGCGCGCGAAGGGCATCCTGCGTGGGATTCTGCCGGAAGAATCTGCGGTGCCGGGGCTGCACGTACCGCTGAACCTAGAATACGGCTGCAACCTAATATGTGGCGAGCGCGTCTTCATTAACTTCGGCGCTACGATCTTGGCTCAGGCCACGGTGACACTCGGCAATGGCGTCATGGTGGGTCCCAATTGCTCCCTGATTACGGTGGGGCATCCGGTAAACGATCATGAGATGCGCGCCGGTGGGTGGGAGATTGCCAAGCCCATCACCATCGGTGATAACACCTGGTTCGGTGCCAATGTCACCGTGCTGCCGGGCATCACGATTGGAAAGAACTGCGTTATAGGTGCAGGCACGCTTATTACCACCGATATTCCAGACAATTCGCTGGTCCTGGGAACTCCCGGCCGCGTGGTGCGCAAGCTGGAGGATAACGAGGACGCCTGGGAGCGCCAGGATCTCAACGGTCCCGTCGAAGGTTTTGGAGCCGCCAAGTAAATGTTTGATCTCGCTCGCATCGGCGCGGGCCTGCCCGTAGCCGAGACCATCGATTCGCTGCCTGCAACCGGAAATGTCGTCATCCAGGCCCCGCCCGGTACGGGTAAAACCACTCTCGTGCCACCCGCGTTGGCCAATCATGCGGCGGGCCGAGGCAAAGTCATCGTCACCGCCCCGCGCCGTGTGGCTGTCCGCGCGGCCTCGCAACGCTTGAGTACTCTCAGCGGCACCTCGGAAAAGGTTGGCTTCGCCATCCGGGGCGAGTCCCGCAAGGGCAGTGACGTCGAGTTCGTCACGCCGGGCGTGCTGCTGCGCCGCCTGCTCAAGGATCCGGAGCTCGAGGGAGTGGCCGCCGTTGCCATCGATGAGGTCCACGAGCGCCAGCTCGATACGGATCTGGTGCTGGGCATGTGCCTGGAATTGGCCGAGCTACGCGAGGATTTCCGCGTCATCGCCATGTCCGCCACCGTGGATGCGCAGCGCTTTTCCCAACTTATGGATGCGCCCATCCACGTCACCGAGGCAGTCACCCACCCGCTCGATATCCACTACGCCCCCATGCCGGGCAGGGCGGCGGGAACGAGGGAGTTTTACGGGGACGTCGCCAAGCAGGCAGCTCGCCAGCACGAATCAACGCTGGTCTTTGTGCCCGGCGTGCGCGAGGTTAGTCTCGTGTGCGATGCCTTAGCAGGCCATAATGTGTTCCCCCTGCATGGCAAGCAAACCACCGCGGAGCAAGACGCCGCGCTGTATACCGATGAGCGGCGCATCGTCGTAGCTACCTCTATCGCGGAGTCTTCGCTTACCGTACCGGGCGTGCGTGTAGTGGTGGATGCCGGGCTTTCCCGCGTTCCCCGGCGCGATGCGCAGCGTGGCATGTCCGGGTTGGTGACGGTGTCTACCTCAAAATCGAGTGCCGATCAGCGCGCCGGCCGTGCCGGCCGTGAGGCACCGGGCACCGTTATTCGCTGCTATTCGCAGGATGATTACCAGCACTTTTCTCCGCATACCACCCCGGAGATCCTGTCTGCGGATCTGACCCAAGCCGCGCTCTTTATGGACTGCTGGGGCGCGGGCCCGGACTTCCCGTTGCTCGATCCACCGCCGGCTCCGGCCCTGGCATCCGCGCACGCCACCCTCGAACGCATTGGTGCCACACAGGAGCTCGCCCTCCTGCCCACCGATCCGCGCCTCGGTGCTTCTTTGCTCCGCCACGGCAGCCAAGCCGCACCCATTATCGCCTCGCTTGCCGACGCCCCCTTAACCCCCAACCTCACCCGTCACCGCCCACCTCAAAAAGAGGTCAAGCGGCTCGCCCGCCTCGTCGACGATTTCGGCCCCGTCGATCCCGGCGAGGTCGTCGCCACCGCCTTTCCCGAGCAGGTGGCCAAGCGCGTGGGCGAGGATTACCTGTTGGCCAGCGGCACCCGCGCACGGCTGCTGGACAACTCGGGCCTGGCCGGCGCCCCGTGGCTCGCCATCGCGGAGGTATCCCTGTCCAACGCGGGCAATGCCATCATCCGCTCGGCCGCGCGCATCGAGGAAACCGCAGCCCTCGAGACCATCGGCGTCACCGAGGAGACCCGCGCCTTCCTGCGCGATGGTCGCGTGCGCGGCGTCAAGGTCAAGGCTGCGGGCGCCATCACGCTCTCTGAAACCCCAGTCAAGGTCACCGGCCCCGCGGCCGAGGAAGCCCTTGCCGCCGGCATCCGCGAGGAAGGGTTGGGGCTTTTCACCTTCAGCGAGAAAGCCCAAAACTTAAAAGACCGTTTGCGCCACCTGCACGCCCACTATGGCAAGCCGTGGCCCGATGTCGATTCCGCGGATCCCGCCGAGTGGCTCGGGCCCGAATTACACCGCATTGCGGAGGGCACCCCCGCTGCCAAGCTAGACATGTACCCCGCGCTGCAACGCCTCCTGCCCTGGCCGGAAGCCACCCATCTGGACGATCTCGCTCCCGAGCGCCTTCCGGTTCCCTCCGGCCGTGATGCCGCCATCGATTGGTCCGGCGATCGCCCCGTGGTCCACATCAAGCTGCAGGAATGCTTCGGCTTGGCCGAATCCCCCGAATACTGCGGCCACCGTGTGCAATTCCACCTGCTCTCCCCCGCCGGCCGCCCGCTCGCGGTAACCGATGATCTTGCCAGCTTCTGGTCCGGCCCTTATGCCGGTGTGCGCGCCGATATGCGCGGGCGCTACCCCAAGCACCCGTGGCCGGAGGACCCGTGGAATGCCGTTGCTACCGCGCGCACCAAGAACCGGATGTAGCTAACCCCACTGCTGCCAGCCCAGGTAGCAGCTCATAACCACGACCAAGGTAAGCAGTGCGTAGCGGATGAATTTGGCACCGCCACCAAGTACGGTACGAGCGCCGAGAAGTGCGCCGGCGATATTGGCTACGCCGAGCACAATGCCGAGCGTCCACCACACGTGCCCGCCAATAATAAATACGATAAGCGCACCTAAGTTGGTAGCGGTATTGACTACCTTGGCCATGGCCGCAGAGGTCAAGAAATTCTGCGCAAAAATAGAGGTGAAGGCCATGATCAAAAACATTCCGGTACCCGGACCGAAGATGCCATCATAAAAGGAAATGATGCCGGAGAGCACCAAGACCACGACGGTCCGCCAACCACCACGGGTACCGGCCGAATCGCTACTGCCAAAATCTGGCTTGAAGGCAACGAAGACGCCCACGGCCACCATGAGCACGATGATGATGGGGCGCATGATGTCTTTATCGAGGCTCGAGGCCACGCTGGCCCCCAACCCGGAGCAGACCAGCGCGATAAGGATGAAGCGCGCCATTTCTGCCTTGTCCAGCTTCACCTTGCGCGCAAGGGTCACAGCTGCCGAGCCGGTGCCGGTTACCGCGGCGAGCTTGCTCGTTCCCAACGCCGCCGCGGGCGCGAGGCTGGGAAGGACTGCGAGCAGCAGCGGGATGAGGATCAATCCTCCGCCGCCGATGACCGCATCAATCCACCCCGCAGTCGCGGTACCGAGGAAGAGAATCACCCACTGCGCCACATCGATTTCCATGCCCCGATCATAAATCTTTAATCATGTATTGTGATAACTCGCCTCTATCCACTGCCCGCGGCAGTGGGAGGACGGGGCGCTAGACTCAAGTCGCAGAGGTAATTTGAGGAGGGCGCGCATGGCCGCACAGCAGGAAAGCACTAGGCTTAATGCCCACACCGTGACACGGTGGGCTATCGTCGTCCCAGTCTCTGTCCTTTTGGGCTGGCTATTTAACTTGTGGCATGTGCCCGCCGCGTGGATACTGGCGGCCATTATCGCCTCGGGCGCCATGGCATTGATTACTGGCGAAGACCTCCAAGTCAACCGGACTTTTTATAATATGTCCCGCGGGTTTATCGGCATGATGGCAGCGCTGCCCCTCACCGTGGTGCCGCTGAGCCAGCTGGTGGGTTTCCTGCCCGCGGCCGTGACGATGTCCTTTGTCACCATCATGGTTGGCATCGTCGGCGGCCTGCTGTTGCACCGCGCGCAGCCGCGCGATGTGTCCTCAGAGACAGGAATTTTGTCCATGTTGCCCGGTGGTGCCTCGCTGATGCCCGCGCTTGCCGACGAACTCGGTGCCGACTACCGCTACGTCGCCCTCACCCAATACCTGCGCTTATTGGTGGTCTCGGTATCGCTCCCGGCCGTCGTCGCGCTGCTCAATACCCCGGCCGGTAAGGGCACGGACCTCACGGTGGAAGGAGAAACCACGTGGTGGATTATCGCGTTGGTCCTTGCCATCGCGTTCCTCGGTGAGAGGGTGGGAAAGCTGCTGCACCTGCCTGCCACGGCCGTGCTCGGCCCCTTGCTGTTGACGGTGCTGGTCTCTTTCGTGCTGCCGGAGGGGCACACGCTCGAGCCGCTCTACGCCTTTAAGGTGATGGCGTTTTTGTCCATCGGTTGGGTCTGCGGCGGTGGGCTTTCGCTGCCAGCGCTCAAGGCCTTTGCTAAGCAGCTGCCTGCCACGATTTTGTTCATCGTGGTCATCATCGGCATCTGCGCGGCCACCGCCTGGCCGCTGACTAAGTGGCTGCACATCACCTACTTTGAGGCCTACCTGGCCACGAGCCCCGGCGCGCTGGAGACGGTGCTCGCGCTCTCGGCCGAGGGTGGGGCTGGGCCCGCGGTCATCGCGGTACAGCTCACCCGGCTTATTGCGGTGCTGGTCATCGCAGGCTACCTGCCGCAGCTATTGCGGCTCGCGAAGCGCCTGCTGCGCCGCTAGTTACCCAGCACGGCCTCGCGCAGGACGGACATCGGTACGGAGCCGAGGCCGAGGGCTTCGGAGTGGAACTCGCGTGCGCTCATGCCCTGCTTCTCGGCCTCGGCACGGGTTTCCTGCCACAGGCGCTGGCCCAATGCGTAGGACGGCGCTTGGCCCGGCCAGCCGAGGTAGCGATTGACCTCAAAGTTGAGGTTCGCATCATCCATGGCGGTGTTCTCACGCATGAAGGTCTTCACGTGTGCCTTGTCCCATGTGCCGGAGGTCGAGCAATCCGGCAGTTGCTTGCCCAAGTGCAGTCCGATATCTACGACCACGCGTGCGGCGCGCAGGCGCTGCGCATCCAACATGCCCATGCGGAAGCCCGGGTCATCCATGTAGCCCAGCTCGGCCATGAGCTGTTCGGCGTAGAGCGCCCAACCCTCGCCATGACCAGAGTTCCACGTCACCGCGCGGCGCCACAGATTGAGGTCTTCTTGCACCAGCACGGAGCCTAGCTGCAGGTGGTGGCCCGGCACGCCTTCGTGGTGGACGGTGGTCAGTTCCTGCCAGGTGTGGAAGGTGTCTTGGCCTTCTGGCACGGACCACCACATGCGGCCTGGGCGGGAGAAGTCATCGCTCGGCGGGGTATAGAAGATGCCGCCGGTGCCGGCCGGATCGATGCAGCACTCGATCTCTTCTACTTCCTCTGGAATATCGAATTCCTTGCCGTTGAGCTCCGTAATAACGCTATCGGCAGTGGACTGCATCCACTCCACCAGCGCATCGGTCCCGCGCAGGGTATAGCGGTCCTCGTGGTTAAGCTTGCGCATGGCCGCGCGTACCGAGCAATCGGAGCCGTAGAGCTCGTGGGCGATCTTTTCCTGCTCCGCGCGCAGGCTGCGCACCTGGTCGAGGCCCCACTCATAGGCCTCATCGAGGTTGACGGCATCGCCCACAAAGAGCTTGGAAAAACGCTCGTAGCGCTCGCGGCCCACGGCGTCCTTGTTAGGCGCCTGGGGCTGCAGGTCATTGGAGAGCCAATCGGAGAACTCGCCAAAGGCCTCCTTGGCCTGGAGCACCTCGGCGGAGTCGGCGTCGAGGCCGAGGAATTCGAGCATCGAGTCGGCGTCGGCAAGCCGCTCGCACTGCACAATGACCTCGGAGATCTGGCGGTGCGGTGCCACCATGCCGTGTGAGGCAGCCTCCTCCAAGGAGCTGCGGTAGCCGGCCAGGGAGGTCTTCACCTTGGACAGGCGGGAGCGAATGGCATCGCGGTCCTCATCCGTCTCCTGCGGCATGAGCAGCAGGGTATCGCGGATGGTCTGGACCGGTGAGGCGATGTTGTTCAGGCAGCGCACGTCCTCGCTGTGGTGGTGCAGATCTAGTTCAAGGCATAGGCGATCGCGCAGAACGGCCGCAGTAACGTAGTCCACGTCATCAAAGTCATCCTCATCATCGGACTCATCGGTGGTGTCATCTAAGGCATCCAGGTCCGCGACCATTTCGCGGGTGCGGTCTGCGATGGCGGTGAAGTACTCGGGGGAGAAATCCTGCAATTCGCCCTCGTAGCCGTCAATCCCCCACGCGGTGGCATCGGTGGGGGAAAGCTCGGCTAGGTCGTGAACGAAGTTATCGCACGAAGCGTCCAGAAGAGAGGGCTGGCGCTTAGCGGTCTGCTCAGAACTCATAACGAGGAAGTCTATCCCTAAGTATCGGCTATAGGCCACCCGGGCGGGCTGAAGTTGCGAACTTGTTAACTAATCGTTGTCCCACTTTGTACCGGGATAGTTCCAGCGGCCGAATTCATCCAGGATATCCTGCGGTTTTTCCTTCATTACCAATGCGTCCACAAAGCGCGGCAAGATGAAGCCGGACTCGGCCATAGCGGCGTACATGGCGTAGAAGGGGCGCCAAAAATCCTCGGTATTTACTAGGCCCACCGGACCGCGGATGGTGCCCAGCTGTTGCAGGGTGAGCACCTCAGTGAGTTCTTCCAGGGTGCCAACTCCGCCGGGGAGACAAATAAAGGCGTCGGCAAGCTGCTCCATGCGCGTCTTACGCTCGGCCATGGATCCCACCACCTCCAGGGTGGTCAGGCCAGGATGGGAAATTTCCAGATCCACCAACGCCTGGGGCATGACACCGGTGACGGTGCCGCCGGCGGACAGGCAGGCCTCTGCTACCTCGCGCATCAGGCCGATGTTGCCGCCGCCGTAGACCAAGGTCAGCCCGCGTCGGGCCAGCTCCGTGCCCAATTCCTGTGCCGCCTGTGTATAGGCCGGGGAGTTTCCTGTTGCTGAACCACAATAAACCGCTACTGACTGCATGCTATCCAGCATAGGTATCTACGGCTCCACCACCACCTTTAGACCATTCGGTACATGGCGTGTTTATGAGATTAGACAAAGCAGTCTGGAATATTTATACTTCTTTTTATGATCAAACCTGGCCCAGTGTTCACGCGGCCCCGCACACCGGCCGCAAAGTGCCTCCATTTGGTGCGCCTGAACCCGATCATCACCCGGAGCGAGTTGGTGGAAGCCACCGGGCTTTCCCAGCCCACCGTCACGCGCGCCACTACTTCCCTACTCAACGCGGGCCTCATCCAGGAACGCACCGACCTCACCCAGTCCCGCGGGCGCGGCCGGCCAACGGTGCCGCTTGAGGCGGCCGATAATGACTGGGCCCTCGGCGGAATCTCCGTGGGCACTAAGCAGACCTACATCGGCCTTTATGACATCAAGGGCCGCACGTTGAGCGAAGAGGAATTGACCACCCCGGTGGCTAATCTCAGTGAGGATGATTTCCTCGAGCACATCATGGCCGGCATCAATCGCATGCTGACGAACCTGGACTACCGCTTGGTCTCTCTCGGCGTGACCACCTCCGGCACCGTGGATGACAACGGCCTGGTCACTGCGGAAAACCTCAACTGGCACCGCGTAGACATCGCCGAGCGCCTGCGCTTCCAGTTTGGCGTCCCCGTGGTTGTCTCCTCCGCCATCCCGGCCATTTTGGGCTCCGAAACCCAAGCGGCCGAGATTGGTACCAGCGAGCGCGTCCTAGTGCTCTTCGCGGACGATTCCATCGGCTCTGCACTCTCTGTAGAAGACGAGGTCAGCCCTATTATTCCCGTGCCGCCGACGCACTCTGCGCTTCTCGGCAATGGCGCCTCCGAACGCCTGCTGGCCACCCAGCACATCCTGGAGGCGATACGCCACGAGGGTGTGGAGGTAGCCTCGCTTGCCGACGCCGCCCAGATCGCCGACTCCACTCCCGCTGTGCGCGCCATCCTAGACGAGCGCACCCGACAATTGGGCGCCATCACCGCGGAGCTGGTCAGGGCCCACTCCCCAGCCACCGTGGTCATCGCCGGCGGCGCGTTTACCGATGACCCACAGGCCCCCAAGCAATTCGCCGCGACCGTCCGCGCCTCCGCAGGCGATGAGTTGCATCTGCGCATGATTCCCGGCCATAAGGAGATTGTCCGCGCGGTAGCCCGCACCGTGGCCACCGATCAGCTGCTGCGCCAGCCGCTGGAGCTGGGCCACTCACTCCAGTGTGCTTAGCACCTCGCGTAGCGAATCGATGCCGCGAAAAAGGTGGGCATTGAGCCCGCAGTAGCGCGCGCCCTCCACGTAGTCGATGCGGTCATCAAAAAAGTGCGTATCCTTCGGCTGCGCGGAGAGCGCATCCACGGCCACGCGATACGCCTCTGGGTGCGGCTTAGCCACGCCAATATCGCAGCTAAAGGTCACCACCGCGCAGTCTTCTAGCCATGGTTGTTTTTCACGCACCTGGCCCGCCAGCGTGGTGGGGATATTGGACAAGATGCCCACGCTATAGCCTTCCCCGATAAACCCCTTGACCAGAGCGACCATCTCTTGGTCCGCCTCCAATAGGCCGCGGTTTTCGCACGCTACCGCCTCCGCGACGGGAACCTCCCCCAACCCGGCGCGGGCTGCTACCTCATTCCAATAGTGGCTATCGCTAAAAATGCCGGCATCATAATCCGGCCGATAAAACCCGTAGGCCTCCCACATCGCCTCTGGATCTGGCGGCGCGAGGAGGCGCTCCAAGTCGGCGTGGCTTTCTGGGGTGGCCGGGCGCATGAGCACGCCGTACATATCAAAGAGGAGTTTGGGCATAACAAGGCCCAGTTTATGCGCGTTTAGGCGCTTGGGTCAGCACGGCCACGATCCCTACGCCGGCACCGGCCACAAAAATAGGCAGCATCGCAGGCGCCTGTTCCATCGACAAGGAAAAGATACCCCCGATTGCACCAATGAGCAGCATCCCACCGAGGCTATATAGCGAGCGCGTGACCAAGCCGCGCTTGCCCGCGGCACCATAAACTAGCAGCGCGAGCCCGGCGAATGGGCCGAGCATCAGCGCCGCTGTGGTCAAAAATACCCCCAAGGCCACGTGCGTGGACATGATTGCCGCTCCCACGATGAGAAAGAGCGCCAGAATCAAAAGTGTGATGGCGCAGAAAGCCTTGCGTTGCGTTGACATACACACAATCCTCCCACCGCACCGCAGTGCCATGGGAGGATTGCTCTAAATCTTGATGGGTTTGTTATTCACTCGGGCGGCTTAGGCAGCGCCGCCATCGGTGCGGCCAGCCAGGCGCTCATCGATGCGCAGCAGGCCAGAACCGTCATTGCCCACCAGCTTGATCTGATCCAAAATCTCAGAAACGGTAGCCTCTTCTTCAACCTGTTCACTCAAGAACCAGTCAACCAACTGGCGGGATTCCAGATCCTGTGCCTCCAGCGCCGCGCGAGCGATGGTGCGGATTTCCTCGGATACCTTCTGCTCGTGCTCCAGGGAAGCCTGGAAGGCATCCTGCGGGGTAGCAGCCTTCACGGAGCCGACCGGAATGTCATTGAGTTCTACGCGGTAGCCACGGGAGAGCAAATGATCCGCAATCTTCTCGGCGTGCCCGCGCTCCTCGGCAGCCTGGCCGAGGAACCAATCGCGCATACCCGGGAAGGAGAGGTTATCCATCTCAAAGGCCAGTTGGGTGTAGACCATGGAAGCGCCATATTCGCTAATGACCTGGTTATTCAGCAGGGTTTGCAGTTTCTCGTCCATTGTAAAAACCTTTCTGTGCGGGGAAATTAATTAGTGCTAAACACCACACTACCGAAGATTCTCCCGCGATCCAGCAAGGCCTACTTAAGTAAACTTGCACGTCATTATGCTTTTTTAGATTGGATAACCTAAGTTAGCCAAGACAAAGCTTGCCGCCACGCGCGGGCAAAGGTCCCCTAAAAACGCAAGGTCACCGCGCGTCCCCCATCATGACACAGACTCGACTCGACGCCCGTCACAGCAGCGACCATTTGCAACCGCACACCCCGGACCATAAATGTGACTTTAGTCACCCAAGCGCCCACTAAGGCGATTAAGGCGCTGCGCGCTCGCTCCTTCCAGACCGCGGAACTCTACCTCGATGCCCCGCTCGGCGTACTTCTTCTGTACCGCATCCAGCGTCGCCACGGTAGAAGCATCCCATACCTCGGCCTCGCTCATATCCACCAGCACCTGCTGGGCGTCCAGCGTGTAGTCAAAGGCATAGACCAAGTCATTGGAGGAGGCGAAGAAAAGCTGGCCGCGTACCGCATACTCGGCATCGCCTACTTGCTCTACCTTGACCAGGTGAGCCACGCGGCGAGCAAAGCCAATCGAGGCAGCCACCACACCGAGTACCACACCTACCGCTAAATTATGTGTCGCCAGCGTGCCTACCACCGTCACCAGCATCACCAGCGTTTCTGATAGCGGCATGAGCTTCAGCGTGCGAGGACGAACCGAATGCCAATCCACCGTAGTTGCGGCCACGATGATCATCACCGCCACCAGCGCGGCCATCGGAATGCGGCCGACGGTCTCGCCAAAGAGCAGGCAGAGGATAAGGAGGAAGACGCCCGCGAGGAACGTCGACAAGCGCGTGCGCGCCTGGGATGCCTTCACGCCGATCATGGTCTGGCCAATCATCGCGCACACGCCCATGCCACCAATGGCCGCGGCGAGGATATTGCCCACACCCTGGCCAAAGGACTCGCGCGTTTTATCGGAGTGGGTATCCGTAATATCATCGACCAGCTTAGCCGTAAGCAGCGATTCCATAAGCCCCACCAACGCCATGCCAAAGGCATAGGGAACAATAAGCTGCAAGGTATCCAGGTTCCATGGAATATCCGGCACGAAGAGCCCTGGCAACGAGGTAGGCAACTCACCTTGGTCCGCCACATCAGGCACCTTCCACCCAGCCGCGACCACAATGATGCTGACCACCAAGATAGTGATCAGCGGGGCGGGAATCACCGTGGTCAGCCGCGGCAGCCCCAGCATAATTGCCAGGCCAACGGCCACCAGCAGGTAGACCAACCACGGCACGTCAATAAGGTGCGGCAGCTGCGTAGTAAACATCATGATGCCCAGCGCATTCACAAATCCCGTCATCACCGAGCGCGGGATAAAGCGCATGAGCTTGGCCACACCCACCGCGGCCAATACCACCTGCATGATTCCCGCCAAGAGCACTGCGGCGACCACATAGTCATGCCCATGTTCATGCGCGAGCGGAGAGACAACCAGCGCCACCGCTCCGGCCGCGGCGGAAATCATCGCTGGCCTACCGCCGGTAAAGGCGATGGACATTGCCATCACCACGGAGGAAAACAGTCCCACCCGCGGATCCAACCCTGCGAGAATGGAAAAGCTTAAGACCTCCGGGATCAACGCAAGCGCCACCGCCAAGCCGCCGAATACCTCCTTGCGCAGGCGCGCAGGCGAAGAGAATGCGTAGCGGAAACTGGCGATGACGCTGGTCGGAGCAGGCTGTTCTGTAATCACGCCTGCACATCCTAGTGGACTTTAGGAACCTTCCTTAAATGAGCCATCTGCAGTGATTACGGGCAGCACAGACCACGCGAAGTTGATCCACTGATCGGTTTTCTTCCACGAGAAGTCCGGCTCGAAAATGGTCTTTGGCTTGGTATAAATGACGGCCGAACGCACATCATCTGCGGTCTCCTTGAGCAGGTTAACCACCAGATCCAGGGTCTTACCGGAGTCCGCGACATCATCGACTACCAATACCTTCTTGCCCTTCAGCGAATCCGTATCCAGCTGCGGGGATAAGATGATGGGCTCATCTAGGGTCTGTCCGATATCGGTATAAAACTCCACATTGATTGCGCCCATGGCCTTCACGCCAATGGCATAACCAATAGCGCCGGCTGGGATCAGGCCGCCGCGGGCGACGCCCACGATAAGATCTGGGAACCAGCCAGATTCCACAATCTGTTCCGACAGGTTACGGCTCGCCTCACCGAAGACCTCCCAGGTGAGGTTTTCCCGGTCCGGGTGGATCCAATTTTCAGTCACGATTGTGTGGCTCCTTTTGCGTCATGGGATTTCTTTGTAGTTTAACGAGCAATGCCTGCCAAAGAAAAGGCACCTACCGGAATGGAACCTCGCCCAAAGTCCGGCGCAGCTTGCGGGTGCGCAGGCGCTCCGGATTCTCAGCTAGATGCTCCATCGCGCGCACCGCGCACATCACGTGGGCTTCCTTCGAATTGGAATAGAAAGCCTGCGCCTGCGCCGGCAACTTCGGCACGGCGTGCAGCGGCAGGTCAGAGACCGACAGCAGCGTGCCATAAGGAACGCGGTAGCGGTAGCCATTGGCCGCGAGCGTGCACGATTCCATATCCACCGCCACCGCAGTGGAGGTTCGCAGCCACTCCCACAGATCCCGGTTGGTGCGCCACTCCCAATTGCGATCATCGGTGGAGAGCACCGTGCCGGTGCGCATGAGCGAATTATCGTCGCCGTACACCGCTTTTACCGCGGATTCGAGCATGCGTTGTACCTCTGGAATCGCTGGAATGGGCGAGGTCGCCGCAACCTTCTGGTCCAAGATGTGATCATTGCGCTGATAGGCATTGCCCAAAATGAGGTCACCGATGCGCATGCGTCCGTCCATGCCAGCGCAGTGGCCGATCATAATCCAGGCCTCCGGCCGCAGCACCGCCAAGCAATCCGTAATGGTCTTGGCATTCGAGGGGCCTACGCCGATATTGATCATCGTGATGCCATCGCCGCCGGCAGTAATCAGGTCAAAGCGCGGCATCTGGTACCGAGAGGTCAACGTTAAACCGTCCACATCAAGGTCCACCGCATCGTTGGGATGGATGGTCTCGCCATTGGGCAGCACCAAGGCGGTATAGCGCGAATCTTCCTTGGTCAGCTCGCGCAGACCAAACTTCACAAACTCGGTGGTGTGCATGGCGTAGTTAGTAAACAGAATGTATTTCTGTACCGTATCTACCTCAATGCCGGTGTAATGCTCGATGCGCGCACATGCGATATCGAAGCGCTGGGCGCCAAAGTGGAACAGTGGCTTTTCCGCACCGTGGAAAGCATCCCATTCGCCATCAATGATCGCGTCATTGACCTCATCTAGCGTCGGACGTGGAATGGGCCCGCGTTCTTGTGGAGCTTTACCCGTGCCCTTGATGTACTCCGGCGGGATGCGCTGGTCCGATTGGCCAACAAAGATATCGCACGGATAATTGCCCGCTAGGCGGGTCAACTGCTCGTGCAGGTAATCCCGAATAATGTGCGGCTTGGAAATTACCGCCGAGTACTTGCCTGCCTCGTTGACGTAGCCAAACGGCTCGGAACGATCGATGGGCTGCCATTTGCGGATATCCACCGTGACCTTCGGATAAACCACGTAGCGATAGTCATCCAGGTTTCCTGATTCCAGCGTCTTGCGCGCAAGCTTGCAGGAATTCTCATAGAGCTCAATCAGGCGGCTTACCGCCTCATCAACGGAGTGGACATGCTGCAGGTCGGTCATAGACGTGAGTGTAGCGGGGACTTAGCAGCACGGCAGCGGTCTGGGCTTTCCACTCTTCTTTTCGTCACGGCTTCGGCAATATGCCTGCTGATACCATTGCCAAAAAGAAAGGCGCACGAAAGCCAACGAACCAAAACGATATCCGTTACATGGAGGCAGAAGTGCGTACGGTAGTCAGCGATACAATTCCACCGAAGAAGGTTTGGGGTAGCGCTCCATGAGAACTCCCGCGAAGCCCCTGCTGAGATTCACCTCCCACCACGCGATGATGAGGCGCGGACTATGAGTTCCCATGACAACCGTCGATACGAACGTCATTTCAGAGGCCATGAAGTTCGAACCCCGTATTCGGCAAGCAGATTGCCACGGTTAACTCGCAAAGAACTGCGGTCCGCCGGACCCTATCGGCGCACTGCACCACGAGAAATATATGCGCCTCTGCCGACACAGGCATCCTGCCTTTGATCCGAGAGATTCTTAATTCTCATTGTCCCTAGGCTTAAGGAAGGACAAGGCTCTCGCTCCGATACTGCAGAAGATTCCTAATAAGACTACGAATAGCGCCCCCAATAAGATTCCCGTGGAGGAGGGCAAAAGTAGGCCACCTACTGCGGAGCCAACAGCCGAACCCAGATAATTCGCGGACGCATTAGCAGCAACGGCAGTCGCACCTTCATCAGGATTTGCACTGAGCATCGAATGCTGTTGCGGCGCCATGGAAGACCATCCCAAAAGCCCCCATGCAAAAAGACACACCAGTGCCACCATACGGCTCGAGGGAAATAGCAACAACAGTACAAAATCAGCAGCAAGCAAAACGATGATTATGGTCGTTAGCTTGCGAGAACTATCTACCTTATCGAGCACCCGCCCGATTCCAAATGCACCAACTGCACCGCCAATTCCCCAAATCCACATGCCAGGAATGGTGTCTACCTGCACTCGTTCGAGCACCACGGAAATATAGGTATACAGTCCCAGCGAACCGACTCCCACAAAGAAAGTAACCAAGACCGTTAGAAAATTATCCACCCGACCAATGATTCGGAGTCGCTGCCCTAGCGAGGAAGAAGGCACAGCTGGTACAGCACTCGTTTTACGTATCGCTATACCTGCCAACGCCGCCATGCCAACCACCGATACCAATGCAATGGCAGCCCGCCAGCCTAACTCCTTGGCCACTCCCAGTCCCGCTGGTACACCCGCAACAGTTCCCACCGCCAAACCGGCTAGCACCAATGACAGCGCACGTCCGCGACGCTCCGCTGTGACCGACATGCCCGCTACCGCTGCGGACAATGGCGAATAGATTCCCGCTGCCGCACCTGCAATCAGCCGCGAAACTATAAAAACACTCACCGTAGGGGATACAGCGGTCACAACATTGGCCAGAGAAAACACAGCAATAGCGCCCAGCAGCCCATTTCGCGGATCCTTGCCCGCCCTACCCGATAATAGTGGGCCGCATACCGCGTAAGCACCGGTAAAAGCGGTAACACCTAGGCCAATCACGCTGCCACTTGCACCCAAGTCTTCGGCAATCTGAGGCAGCAGCCCAGCAATAACATACGCATCCAACCCGAGTGCTACGCTGCCTAAAACTAACGGCCATAGCTGTTTAAGCATTAGAAATCACCATGTCGAGCAAACCTGGAAAGCACTCGTCTAGATCGTCTCGGCGCAAAGAGATGACACAAGTGCGCCCCTGGCTTCTTGTCCACGTCACACCGGCTTCACGCAGCTGCCGAGTGTGGTAAGTCAGGGTCGACCGAGGCAGGTTGTCAGCAAGCGTCAAGCTATCGTGCTCCTCGCCGTCCGCTAAGCGCTTGACCATTTCCAACCGGATGGGATCACTTACTGCAGCCAATACACGGACGAATTCTAAATCCTCGGTGGCCGGATGCTCATAATTTCGTGGGCTCATTCCAACTCCAATCGTGCAAGAATTCTTGAACGATTAGCCACACTAAGCCATTCGAGATATTCGTGCAAGATTTCTTGCATAAACGAAGGCCCGCCGACAGCACATCGGCGGGCCTTCTCCCCATGACTAATCTCTCGGCACCCAAGGAGGGAGTGGAGCGCCCCTCCTGTAAGCACCGCCCGTGATTAGGCAAGCCTAAGTTTATAAACCTTTCGTTGGATGGTCAAGGGTTTGCTCATAAATTTCTTCACCATTGGCTAAAACACAGTTAACCTGCAATAACGAGTACAATCCGGAACCATGGCTGAGTTGAAATCCACTATTTCCGAGCAACTCCGCAAATTCTGGCGTGCCAACGAGAAGGAATTGACCGATTCCCCGCGTCGCGGCGTCGCCTCCCCTGCCGAGGCCACGGCACTGCGCGAGGAAGTCGCCGCCGAGATTGCGGACCTCATCAAAGCCCAGAAGGTCAAGACCAGCCCCGGCGATACCGCCCTCGATGCCGATGCCGCCGCTACCCTGCCCCTTGGCGCGCGCATCAAGCCGCGCGGAATCTTTGAAGATGACTGGGGCGCGCGTCCTACTGCGCAGCGGCCTTGGCCGGTCATCCTCATCCACGGCACCTGCGACACCAAGGGTGTATGGCAGATCCTCGGCAATGAACTGCGCCAAGACGGCTGGGCCGTTTTCGCTCCTGATTACGGACGCCGCGCCACCCAACCCCTCGCGGAGTCCGCGAGGGAGCTTGGCGCCTATATTGATGCCGTGCGCGCAGTCACCGGCGCGGACAAGGTCATCCTCATCGGCCACTCCCAGGGCGGGCTTCTTGCCCGCCATTGGATGCGTATGGAGGGAGGCGCCGAAAACGTCCTACACCTGATGTGCATTAGCGCGCCGAATCACGGGACCACCTATGGCGGAATCGCCAGCCGCCTCATCCGCACTCCGCGCCAAGAAGCGGTGCTGCGCTCCATCATCGATGGCTGGTTTGGGCCGGCGGGCATGGACCAGGTCGTCGGCAGTGAAGCCCTGCGCGAAACTAACCGCGATGGCGATCTGGAATCCGGCGTGAGCTATACCTGCATTGCCACGCGTTCCGACGCCGTCGTTGTCCCGCCCGAAACCTGCTTCCTCGACCCTCGCGGCGCCGCAGAGGGCACGGTCCGCAATATTTATGTCCAGGACTTTGACCGCCGCGCGATGGTCATGCATGAGGATATGCCGATGGATAAGCGCGTTCGCGCGATCGTGCGCACCATTTTGGAACTGGTGGAGACTATCCCACGCTAGTTAAAGCTCCAGCTCATCGAGGATTGCATCAAAGGCTGGGCCCACCTGTGTACGCCACAGCGTATCCACTTTCTTATCACCCCGGCCGGGCCCGCCATTGATGACGGCCACACGTTTGCCCTGCTTCTTTGCCTCCAGCACAAAGCGGTACCCGCTCATAACCGCCAGCGAAGAACCAGCCACCAACAGCGAGCGCGCTTGGCCCAACACAGCAAAGGCGGCATCACGGCGCTCCGCCGGTACAGGCTCGCCAAAGTAGACGACGTCCGGCTTCAGCAATTCAGAACCACAGCGCTCGCATCCGGCCATGCGAAACGCTGCCACGTCGGCCTCCTCTAGCGTCACGTCACCGTCCGGATTCACTTGGTCCGCCTCCACTACAAGGCGTTCTAGGTACCCCGGATTTGCTGCGGCTAAGCGCGCGTCGAAATGCGGCCGCGCCTCTCGATAACCACACATCAGGCACACGACGGTTTCCATATCGCCGTGCAACGCCACCAAGTTCGTGGCTCCTGCCTGTTTATGCAGGCCATCCACATTTTGGGTAACCACGCCATTGATCAGTCCGGCGCGCTCCAGTTCCACCAGCGCATAGTGCGTGCGATTCGGCACCGCAGAATCCATGACCCGCCACCCCACAAAGCTGCGAGCCCAATACCTATGGCTCGCGGCCGGGTCGTGGCGAAATTCCTGATAGGTCATCGGCCGGTGCCTACTGAGCGAGCCGCGCGGGCCCCGATAATCCGGCACGCCCGATTCCGTAGACACCCCAGCCCCAGTCAGCACCATCACTGGGCCCTCGCGCAGCTGCTTGACGACGTCCCCTAAGGCCTTCCCCTCCTCTGTATGCGGCGCCGATTCCTCTACTACTCGGGCGATCGAGCGCAGCGCGGACTGGTGAGCAAGGGAGACGGCTGGTTCCATGCTCCCGATGCTAGCTTTCAGGCAAGTGCTCTACATATAGCCACTCCGAATCCAGATCCCCGTGGCGCGAGCACGTAGTGTGCCAGCCATCGGGGCGTACCTGGGCCACCATGCGGCGGCCACAGATTTGGCAGTAGCGCGGCACATCGAGGCCAGCGGCAGCAGCTGGGTGCAGCGTGAAGACATCCTCGATTGGCTTACCGGTGTTCGGATGGAAGATGGGCTCATCCCCAGCCAGGACGGCAGCAGCCAATTCAGACGTCGGTTCGGATAAACCAGCCACTACAGGGCCTTGATCGGCAGATCGATGCGGTTCAACATGTCCACATCCTTTTCAATCTGCTGGCCCAGGGTGGTCAGATAGTTGCCGGCAATGATGGCGTTGATGCCGCCGAGCAGGCCGCGCTCAGTGCCGTCGTCGCCAAGCGAAAGCTCGCGACCGCCAGCAAAGCGCAAGGTGGTAGACGGCATGGCCAGGCGGAATGCCGCCACGGCGCGCAGTCCCTCACCCAGCGGAACCAGCGGACGATCCGCAAAGGGGGTGCCCGGGCGCGGATCGAGGAAGTTCATCGGCACCTCGCACGGATCAATCTCTGCTAGCTGCGCGGCAAACTCGGCACGCTGTTCTAGGGACTCACCCATACCGATGATGCCGCCGCAGCAGACCTCCATGCCTACTTCGCGCACATAGTCGAGGGTCTGCTTGCGCTCCTCCCAGGTGTGGGTGGTGACCACATTGGGGAAGAAGGAGCGGGAGGTCTCTAGGTTGTGGTTATAGCGCTGCGCGCCCATGTCCTTCAGGCGCTGCGCCTGCTCGCGGGTCAGGGTGCCCAAGGAACAGGAAATCTCAATATCGACGGCGTCATTAATCGCGGCAATTGCCTCGCCTACCTGGTCCAGCAGACGATCATCCGGGGACTTTACCGCGGCGACGATGCAGAACTCAGTAGCACCGGTCTTGGCGGTCTTCTGTGCCGCCTCCACCAGCTCTGGGATGTTGAGGCGTACGGCGCGCACTGGAGACTCGAAGAGACCGGACTGGGAACAAAAGTGGCAATCCTCTGGGCAGCCGCCGGTCTTGATGGAAATAATGCCTTCTACTGATACGTCCGGACCACACCACTTCAGGCGGGTCTGGTGAGCGATATCAGCGATTTCCTCCAGCTGGGAATCCGGAACTTGCAGTACCTGCAGTAGCTCTTCCTGGTTGAGGCCTTTGCCTTGCTCCAAGGCTTTTTCGCGGGCGATGTCAACGATACTCATGGTGGGAACAATACTTGAACGGCGTTCAACTTTGGTTAAAACCACACACAAATTTGGACGGAACTACCCTCGAGGGCATGACGCTTTATGATGACACCCTCTCCCTCCTCCAAGAACTTATCCGCAATGCCTGCGTAAACGACCTCACGCCGGATTCCGGCCACGAGGTGCGCAATGCGGATAGTCTGGAGAAATTCTTCGCGGGCGAAGACGTACAGATTGAGCGCTTCGAATCCCACCCAGGTCGCGTTTCCATCGTCGTGACCGTCCCCGGCGATCCAGAAAAGGAACCGCTCACCCTCATGGGGCACACGGACGTCGTCCCCGTCGACGAGCCCAAGTGGACCAAACCGCCCTTCGAGGCACTCATCGAGGACGGCAAACTCTACGGGCGCGGTTCCGTAGACATGCTGTTTATTACCGCCACCATGGCAGCGGTTACCCGCGAGGTCGCCCGCGCCGGTAACACGGGCGGCACCCTCGCCTTTGTGGGTATGGCCGATGAGGAGGCCCGCGGCGGGCTCGGCGTGCGCTTTATGTCCGAGAACCACCCCGATGCCTTTTCGTGGAAGAACTGCTTGTCCGAAACCGGCGGCAGCCACCTGCCCGGCGCGGTGGGCTTCAA
Source organism: Corynebacterium sp. p3-SID1241 (assembly GCA_025144025.1). Taxonomy (GTDB): domain Bacteria; phylum Actinomycetota; class Actinomycetes; order Mycobacteriales; family Mycobacteriaceae; genus Corynebacterium. Next base: position 20,166 of record JALXWS010000021.1, read on the forward strand.
CGTGGGCGAAAAGGGCGCCGGCCAGCGCCGCCTGCACGTGCATGGCGATGCCGGCCATGGCTCGACCCCGTATGGCAAGGACTTTGCCATCGTGAAAATTGGTGAGGTAGCCCGCCGCATCGCCGCCGCTGAGCCGCCCACAGCCTCCAATGAAATCTGGGAGGGCTTCGTGCGCACCTTCAAGTTTGATCCCCAGACCGAGCAGGAGCTTATCGACGGCACCGGTGACTACTCCAAGTTCGGCAACCTCGACGCCTACGCGCACGCCTTTAGCCATACCACCATCGCCGAGACCGTCCTGCGCGCCGGCGGCGCCATCAACGTGTTGCCTTCACATGCCTACCTGGAAATGGACGTGCGCCCCTTCCCCGGCCAGACCCAGGAGGATCTGGATGACTTCCTGCGCAACGCGCTTGGAGACATGGCCGATGAGGTAGAAATCGAACACCTCATTACTGAAGATGCCACCCAATCCTCCACCGATACCGAGCTGTGGCGCGCCATTGAGGCCACCTCCAAGGAATTCTTCCCCGACAAAGCCGTTGTCCCTGTTCACGCCACCGGCGGCTCGGACCTGCGCTTCGCCCGACGCAAGGGTGGCAATGCCTATGGCTTTGCCATGCACGCCGAGGGCCGCGATATGGCCAGCGCCAATTCCCAGCTGCACAGCCACGACGAGCACCTTTACTTGGAGGACCTCGAGCTCACCGTGCGCGCCTACCGCAGCCTGGTCAATCGCTTCCTAGGCCTGTCACAGGCATAACAAGTGTGGCAAGATGTCTGGCATGAGCTTTGCACGTAAGTCCGCGCTGCTATCTGCAGCTACCGCCCTGACCGTAACCCTCGCCGCCCCTGCCGCTGCCCATGCCGACGCCGTTGATAACCTCCTCGCCAAGATGCCTGCCGGCCAGATTTCCTGCTCCCAGGCCAAGCAGTACTGGACCAACTCCGCTGATTACAACCAGAAGAAGTCCCAGGCCCTCGCCGTTGCCACCGTGCACCCACGCGGCAACGAGGTCCGCGACGCCATCGGCCGCATGGACGAAGCTATTGCCCGCTGTGGCCTAAACGGCACCACTGGCCAGGGCAAGCCGGTCAACACTGGCGGCCAACGCGGCAATGCTCCCGCACCAAAGCCGGCTCCGGCACCGGCGCCAGCCAAGAACGCCAAGGTCATCGAGCTGGGTACCATCCCGGGCCAGCCGACTGTCGACGTCCCCTTCTTGGGCCAGACCTTCCGCATCCCGGATGCGGCCAAGATTGCCCAAAACGCTGTATCTCAGTTCCAGCTGCCACAGATCCAGCAGCTACAGCAGCTGTCTTCTTTCTAGCGGTCTAGCTGAAAATAGATCCCGGCATGCGCGCTGCAGCCGGGATTAAATTTATGCCCGCAGTGGGGACAGGCAGGCGCGGCGGCATAAGCGTGGTAGTTCATTTCGGTGCGGCAGGCGCCGCAGAGGACCGAGGGGGCGTCGACAAGCATGGGCCCAAACTCATGGTCAGTGAGCTCGGCGTGGCACAGCGCGCAAGCAAAATACTTCCCGCAGCTGGCGCACTTATTGGCCACCACGTCCAGCGGGGAATGCCAATGCTTGCACCGGCCTTGCGCATCAATCGCGCCGTGAATCTTCATGGCCGTCAGCATACGCGCCACCCTGTTGCCACTGCTGCTTCTTTTCTTCAGACTTCTTAGCATTGCGCACTGCCTGAATGCCCACCACAATGGCAATGATGATCGGAACCCACACCTTGCTGTAGTCCATCAAGAATACGAGCCAATCGGGCGGATCAATGTCAATATTGAGGTCAATATTCGGCACGGGCAGCTCAATCTGCGGCAACTCCGGCACCGGGAGCGCGATATCCGGCAGGTCGATATCCGGCAGCTCCCAGTCCGGCAGTAACCGGGCCAAGATGCGGCTAATGATCGGGCCGAGCACAATCACGCCAATGGCCCAGCCGGACTTTCCCAGGCCACCCAAAAGCGGATACAGCACCCGCTTGAAGGAGCTTTCCTCCATGGCGTGGCGGCGCTTCTCCCCCAGTGAGCCGGCCGGCGGATCGAGGGCGACTGCCTCCTCGCCATTGCGGTAGTACACATCTAAAAGCTCGCCAAAAGGAGAGGCTTGGATATCTAGGTAAGGCTTGGTCCGCGGTGCGGAGTTCTCGAGCAGGGTGAGGTCTTTTTCTATCTTCTTCTTGAACGAATACCGACCCGCACGCGGCCGATCGTGTCGGCTGCGTACCTGACCGTTCACCACAATCTGCAGGCGTGGGCTGGGATTCTTCCGCCACAGCTGAAGGCGCTTCGACAGCGAAGCATCGCCTGGCACCGGGGTATAGTCCTTCGCCTTTTTTGGCCACTCACCTAGCTCAGCGAACTCGGCATCGTATCCGCGCTGCACCTCAATGGTGCCCACCTCGGGGTGCTCTAGGCGCCACGTCTCCATTAGCTCTTCCCTGCCTTAGAGCCCACCACGGCACCCAGCTTGCTCGCGGCCCATGCCAGAAAGACAAGCACCGGGAGGTAAATCCACGTTCCCTCATTGAAATACAGGGACATGGCGGCAAAATAGGCCAACCCCGCCACACTGAAGATGGTCCAGGAGGCGCGGAAAGTGGCGCCGTCGACAAGAGCAATGATCACCGTCAGCACGGCCATGAGGATAAGCAGGGCAAGGCCGGAGACAAGGTGATAGATGGCGGGCGGCAGTCCAACGAAGACCGCGACCATGGCGATGGGCGCCCACCATTGCCACCAGACGCGGCTGGGCTCGTCTTTCGTTTCCGCTTCTTCTTCTAGCTCCTCAAACACGCACCCAACCTATCACAGGGCTTGGCAGAGCTTATGGGGAAGAAATCCTCCCTATGGCCGGCTTAATCCTCCCCGCGGAGGATACCGCGCTGAGCAGGGCATACCTAGCGTTGAGTACATGAAAAGCACACCACTCATCCTCGCGGCGGGCGTGATATTTGGTGCCATCTACGGCACCAATGCGCTCCTGCCAGACATGTATGACAACCCCACCTCTGAGGTGCAGGCCGGCCAGGCCCGCATCCCCGGATTATCCTGCACTGAAGAAGAAGGCTCCACCGGCAGTGAACCACGCTGGGACTGTGACGGCACCCAGATCCGCGCTAAAGAAGTCGGCGTACAGGACAAAGACCAAGCCACCCGACGCTACCTCCGGGCAATGGGTGAAGGTACGGCCATGCCGGAAGGAGACATCGACCGTGACGGGGATAAGCGCACGCTTAGCGATGGCGACCTCGTAGCCATCAGCGTCGAGGGCGATGGCCCCACCACGTTCCTCTCCCTGCGCGGACCGCGCGCTGCAGAACTTGCCCAGGAGGTAGAAAAGGCATGAAGAATCTGTACTGGCTATCTATCGCTTTCGGCCTTGTAGTCGCCGGCTTCTTCTTGGCCGATCGCCGGTTTACCGAGGTTGGGCTCATCGGTGCGCTCATCTGCGCTGGCCTGACGCTTGGACTGGGATTCTGGTGGTTTAAGCCGCGGCCGATGTGGCAGGGCATCCTATGGGGTGCGCTCGCCCCACCGGTGGTGGTTAGCCTCGACAATCAGATGGTGGGAATCTCAGTTAAGTTGGGGCTCGCCCACCTGGACGCGGCCTTCCACTCACCACTTCCGGAAGAAACCATCAAGCTCCTCGGCGTTGTCATTATTATTGCAGCCTTTGGGAACGTGCGGCACCCTTACCAAGCCGCCGCGATCGGAATGGCGGTAGGCCTTGGTTTTGACGCCATGGAAAATATTCCATTCCTCCTGAGCGCGACCATCACTAACCTGGATGGCGATCTCTGGGGCGCCATTATTACCGGTACCGGGCGAATCCTCACTGGTGCCTTTAGCCATGCACTGTATACGGGGGTTGCGGCGTGGGGCGTCGGCAAGCTCTACGCGGGGGCACGCCACGGATACTGGCAGGTGGCCGGATTCTGGCTGGCCGCTATCGCCCTGCATACCCTGTTCAATGCCTCGCTGATCATTACGGGTGATTGGCCGGTGACCTTTTTCCTTACCGCTCTCATTACGTGGACACTGATTATCTGGGGCCTGCGTTTCATACGCAAGCAAGAGAAGAAATATGCGGCACAAAAAAGCGAAACTACTCTACCCACCAAGGATCCAGAATATAGCTCTTGAGCTGTGTAAATACGAAGGAAGAGGCTCGTGTCCGAGGGGTGTTATAAGGTGTGAATCGTACACAAGTTCACACGATTATTTAGGTACGATGCGCCATGGAAGAAACCTACTTTTCCACGACCAACACCACCGACCCCACCACACGCTTAGCCTTTGAGATGCGAAAAGCGGAATACGAGTTCTGGGTAAACCAAGTCCCAGAACTCGATTCTGATTTCGAATTAGTTACCCAATCCCTCTACCGCACCACCGGCGTCAATGAAGGCCGGATTGGCCATATCCTCATGGCGCTGCACCGCTTGGAGGAGCTACCCGAGCTCCAAGCGCTGCAGCACCGTCTCTATCACTTGGACCTCGACCGGATTATTGCCATCAATAAGTCGCTCAACCGCTTGGGCAATCCGACGCCAGAGGTGGTGGCGCGCATCGATGAGCAGCTCACCGCCTACCTCACCCCTACCCGGCCGAACCAGGCCATGCGTACGCAGGCGCAGATCAAGCGCAAACTCAACGAGCTCATCAACCTCGCCGATGACACATTGGCCGTCACCCAGGGCCCCACCCAGCCGCGCTACACCATGGAAAACTGGGGCGATAACACCTCGGCGGTGACCTTGAGTGCGGACCCGGCGGTTATCGCGAGCGTCGATAAGTGCGTCCGGCAGACCGCGCTGGAGCTAGATTGCTCGCTTGCCGACGCCGCCGTTGCACTCCTCACCGGCCGTACCCAAGCCCCCGAAATCATCCTCAACGCCTATAAAGCCACCGACGTGCCCAATTCCCCAGCGTTTATTGAATCCGTGGGCTGGCTCGACCCGGCGCGGTCGAATGCGCTGCCCTACACCAAAATCCGGGAGATGGACCCTAACCACGAGGTCAAAGGTTACGTCACCCCGGCGGCCATGGCTGCGTACTTAGAAGGATTTGACGGCACCTGCCGTTATCCCGGCTGCAATCGCCCGGCCACCGCCTGCCAGAAGGATCACCGCATCAATCATGCGGATGGCGGTCCGACTACTCCGGCTAACTTAGCCTGCCTCTGCCAGCACCATCACAATGTGAAGACCGATGGTCGTGCTTTCTACGTCATGGACCCACATACGCGCGACATCATCTGGCTTTTCGAGGATGGAACCTGGACCGCCACGGAGCCGTCTGGACCACTAGCGCCTAAGAACAAGAACTGGGTGCAGACCTTTGCTCAAACCATGACCGCCCACCGCGCCCGAGCATATGAACAGGCCCAAGAACTCATGCGCCAGCAGAAAACCACCCCTAGGGAGGAGGAATAATTCCACCAGCTGCCCTACAGTGGCTGGCATGCCGCAAAATTTATTCACACTTGACGAGCTCGTAATTTCTCAGACCAAGTCCTTCCTCAACGATCAGTTCATGATCACCGATCTAGACGGCACTCCTGTGGGCACTATCCTGCAATCCACCAGTCTCAAAGACATGGTGTTTAAATCCTCTCGAAGCTTGGAGGTCGCACTCACGGATGCTGAAGGCAACCCGCTACAGACGGTCATGACGATTTCGGATCCGCCGAATTTTCTGCGGGATACCTATGAGGTGCACTTGCCGGGAATCGAAAAGCCCATGGCCGTTATCACCAAGCGTTTCTCCATGCTCAAGACAAAGTTGGACTTGACCATGGAGGGCTTTGCCGACGTCGAAATTCACGGCGACTTCTGGGATTGGAACCTTTCCATCACTTCAGAAGATCGCCTGCTTGCTGACGTCTCTAACGAGTGGACTGGCATGGGTAATTTCTTCATGGGCAAAAACACGTACCGCCTGCGCATCACGCCGGGCCTCAATGAGCAACATCACGCCGCCATCATCGGCGCCGTGATGAGCATGGATATGCTGCGCACTAAGCAAAAGAACAGCGACTAGGAAAAATAAAAAGGTGTTGTTGTAAAGTTGGGTGGAGAGCAGCGAAGACTCAGTTTCTCATTCCCTGATGACCGCTGCGTGCCGGCGTTCTCAGGCCGTCTCGAAGACCCGGTTGACGATCACCGCGTCCGGGTTCGGTTGCCTGTTGGCAAACATCGCGCCTTGCCCTTTCCGCAATGAATGCATCGCCTCCATCCCTTTCAACGTCCGATATGCAGATGTCCGGTTCTTAAACGCGCCTTTCGGCCCGAGGATTCGTTTCAACCGGCCATGATCTCCCTCGAGAACGTTGTTCAGGTATTTCACCTGACGGTGCTCCACCGTCTGAGGGCAGATTCCCTCTGACTTTAACCCGGCGATTGCCCTGGCTAGGCAGGGTGCTTTATCGGTGTTGATCACTCTGGGATACCCGGCTGACGCATTGGATCTGACGGCCTTGGCCAGGAAACGCTTCGCTGCGGCCACGTTCCGCTTCGAAGAGAGGTAAAAGTCCAGGGTCTGCCCACCGCCGGTAACCGCCCGATAGAGATAGCACCACCTGCCACCGACCCGGATATAGGTCTCATCCACCCGCCAGGAACTGGCCTGCCAGTCAGGTACCTGCCGGTACCACCATGTTTGCTTATCCAGCTCAGGAGCATATTTCTGGACCCAGCGGTAGATCGTGGTGTGATCGACTAGCACGCCCCGCTGAAGTCATCATTTCCTCCAGATCGCGGTAGCTCACCCCGTAGCGGCAGTACCACCGCACCGCCCACAGAATGATGTCACGGGGGAAATGACGACCAGAGAAGATACCCATGGCTGTGATTATTTCACGTCGCTCTTCCTACTGCCCCAACCTTGCAACAACACCCTTCCGGCCGCGAACCGGTGGCGCCACGATGTGGCCGAGGCGGAAGGGAGGCCGACACCCGCCCCGAAACTCGGGGTGGAGGACGTCTACGCCAAGCTGACTCCGACTGCGGTGAACATTCCCCACAGGGGAAACATTGGCGTCGAGTTCGACGACGGGTACATGTTCGGTGGGCACCCCGTGACGGTGAAGACGAAGAGGGACGGAACTCCCACCTCGATCGAGATGGACGTCTAACCCGACAGTCCTTCTCCCACCTTGCCCTGCCGGGCAGGATGAGGGTTGATTGCCGGGTTATCGCTTACTCGGCAGGGGCTTGGCGGAGCGGAATGCGCTCACCGTGAGGTGTTTTCGCTGTTGAACACCCACTTGCTCTGCAGGATGAAGTTGAGGGTGGTGGCTATTGCCTGCGAAATCACCCACGAGAGGAAAATCGTGTGTTCGAAATCCGCCAGCGGGATACGGGCGAGCTGTTGACCAGTACCGCCATGATCAAACACGCGGTGTAGACGATGAGGGCCCTCAGCTTCTCGGTGGTGGACCGGTTGCCGGAGAAAGTCACAAAGCTATTGGCGTAGTAGGCGAACAGGCTGCCCAGGATGTAACTGATTGCCCGGCCGATCAGGGCGTTTGCCCCGGAGGTTTCGAGGAAGTGCATGGTGCCGAAGTCGATGGCGACACCGATGACTCCCACGATGCAGAACAACACCACTGCCCGGGCGTTTTTCGTGTACCTGCCCGTCGGCCGTGGCCTATCATGGGCGTCGTCGACTGTCTGGCTTGGGATGAGGTGCGTCTGCGGGGGTCGGGTAGGCCAGCTGGGGCTTTTTATAAGGTGAACTAGATGAGGCCATGAATATGGGCGAAGGGGTCGACAGTGCTGTCTGTTTGTGGCTGATATTCCGCTAGCGTGGTCGCTTCTTCAAAAGCTTCTGCACCGAAGAGGTGCTGGATCAGCGAGGCAGTCATGTCCAAACCCGCCGCAACGCCCGAGGATGTCCATATTTTTCCATCCTCCACCCAGCGGGCTTGAGATTGCCATTCAACATCATCATCCAAGGAAGAAACCCAACCGAATGCCCTCTTGTTGCTCGTTGCTCGGCGCCCTTTAAGGAGACCCGCGGCTGCCAGTAGGGCTGAACCAGTACAGACCGATGCCACTATCTCGGCGCGCTGTCCCGTTTCCTTTAACCAGGACAGGAAGGTGGTGTCTTGAACTAGGGTTCGCGTCCCCGCACCCCCGGGGATCAGGAGAATATCCGGATTCTCGAGGTTTGTGTAAGGCAGATCTGTCAAGACACGTACGCCCTGGGCGCTCTGGACGGGCTCTTTTTCCTTTCCTAAAAAACTTATACGTATGTCCGGAACCTGACTCAAAAGCTCCACCGGCCCAAAGACGTCTAACACCTCGAATCCTTCAAAAAGGATGACGGAAACATGTCGCTCCCCAATCAGCTTTCCCATAGTCATAGATTACGTGGTGAGGGTGTGTCAGTGTGGTATGGGCAACCGAACCCGGACGCGGTGATCGTCAACCGGGGCTTCGAGACGGCCTAACAACGCCCACACGCAGCGTCCATCAGGGAATGAGAAACTGAGTCTGCGCTGCTCTCCGCCCAATTTTGCAACAGCATCCAATAAAGTCACTCCAAATCAGTAGCCCTGTGTGGGCCGTGTCCTTACACGTCAAAGCGCGGTCCGCATTGGGCCTTTGTGGATTACCGGCTCCAACCGGCACAAACCAAATCACTCAACGACCTTTGCATTTGCTCAAACTTTCACCACACGGCGATTCCAGTCAGAATTCGAGTTTCGGCCCGCGATCTATCCAGACGGCAACCCGCCGTCAGAAAATCAAATCCGCAACCAAGGCTTCATTCATCGCAACGTCAAATGTTTGGCACACATAATTACAGCAACACGTCGAATCGGAATCCCAAGTATTCAGCGGAAGAAAGTGCCCAAAGGAATTGCGCGCTTACTGTTGGACAATGCGGATATACTGAGACACCAATCAATCTCTAGCGATAGAGTGAATCCCACTCAGGGCGTAAATATCCATCAACCTGGCATGTAATGCCACAGGAGCAATCGAAAGAAACGAATCGTTGGACAAACCGTTAACAACACTCACGGTTCAACTCGATCACTTCACACCTCAAGGAACGCCTATGGTGCGTTTACCAAATGGGCTGCTATTAGCCGGGGATCAAGAGATCAAGACATTGAGCCCTAAGGTGGGCGACATCCTCGTGTATTCCTCGGGCTGGGAAATCGCATCCGGCCGCAGCTGGGAAGTTAAGGCTCAAATTGGGGTTATCGAGCAAGAGGTCGGCCCCGACGGAGTTCTTATAAAGACTCCAGACGGGTATACCCAGAAGTTGGTGAATGGAAATACTCGATGGAGTCTGGGAGATTTCGCCCTCTTCAATGAAAGTTCTTCGATTTTGAAAGTCTTCCCACAAGAAGCAGCGCGAAAAAGCACTATCGAGGATGATGCCAGCGCCTCAAAGTTTCGTGTCGACCTAGACCCCGAGAGATTTCATTGGGACTATTTTGTCGGCTCGCACGAGATACTGACCGACGCAAAACGAATAGTAGAGTTGTACACCACACCCAAGGGACGAGAATTAATCTCACAGATGAAGGTTGATCCTGTACACGGGATCCTTTTCGCAGGTCCACCGGGAACTGGGAAGACCTTTTTAGCTCAAATAATGGCAGCCCAGTCCGGGTCCGCCTTCTATTTGGTTACAACCGCGTCTCTAGGTGGTCAGCTAGTAGGGCAAAGTGAAGAGCGACTAGAAGCAATATACGAGGACGCAGCTAAACAAGAAATGTCGATCATTTTTGTTGATGAGATTGATGTTTTAACTAAAGACCGTTCGAATCCGCATGAACACAGTTCCCGCCTCGTTAATGTATTTCTCACGAACATGGACGGAGTAGGTGCACCTGAAAATGTCCTAACTATCGGGGCAACCAACCGTATTTCCGACATTGACCGCGCACTGCGCCGACCAGGAAGGTTTGACCGCGAAGTATATTTTCGGCTACCGAATCAAATGGACCGCCTTGAGATTCTAAAGTCTCGCACGCCAACGCTAGCTGACAATATTGATTTCGATAAAATTTCGTCACAAACCGAAGGATGGACTGCCGCAGAACTACGGTCGATTCTCCAGTACTCAGGAGAGTTAGCTGTCGACGAAGGTCGCTCAAAAATATATAATGATCACTTTCTTTTGGGATTTGAAAAAGCAACTACCGCGCGAAATGCACGAAAAGGCGAAGAAAAGTGAATATTAAAAGTTGGCTCCGAAACTACAGGAAGAAGCAGGAAAGCTTCCGTCGCGCACGGATTCTAAGGAAAATCGAGCGGCTTTCCCGTAAAGCGTCACCGCTGGGCGACATAAGACAGTTCCTCTATCTCGATGACTTGGCCCTTCGCAGCTTGTATATCTCCCGGTTCGGTCCTGAGGATGCCAAAAAGACCCTTACTCAGACGAGAACAAAGGACTTAGAATTGACACTCGGAGGCGGTACATCTATTTCTCGCGTCAATGATCGGGCCTCGAATGACACATCATCTATCAGCTTCCGATCTGGAAAAAGCAGAGCCCTACAGATTGAACAAGTCTCTTCAGAACAGTCTCTTTTCAGAGATTTTGTGTCGAGAGAATCCTATGCCGGAAAAGAAAGTCAGATCTGGGACGGCGTGCCGCATTCGATCAGTCAACCAGAGTTACCTACCGGTGGACTAAACCGTGGGCAACTAATTCAGGTCAGAATACGCCTAGAAGCCCATTCAATTTATGCCTATAGCACCATTGCTAACGCGCTTGTCGAAACCTCGGCCAATACTCCAGCTCTCGGAGTGCCCCAGGACGACACCGTTATCCAGGCCGCCCAACTAATTCAACAAATGCTAATCGGCCAAATTCCAATAAACTCGGAGCTCGTTGATTGGGGCTGGGACGAAGAATCTAGCGCACTCATCCGTCGAGCTGATGGCAAGGCGAATAGTCCTATCCGCCTTGTCGGCCTTACCCAGCTCGACAACTATTGGGGAGATGTTCGAGGCTTCCTTTTCGACCAATCCGAGTGCATTGCCCTGGTTCGACTTAGCCAAGATACCCCCTCGACTAGCTGGTCTCCCCTCAAGCTCTTCGATGCTGCTAGGGGATTACCTGGCTTCGATGGTTTTGATACAAAAATTGCCGAACTGAATTCTATGTTAAGTGGAAAGCAGAAAGCAGAAACACCGGCTTCAGATACAGTGGAAAGAACCCTCAGCAATTACTTACAATTCAGAACCGACAATGAGAAACTCAAGGTTCAACTAGAGCCAATAGTTAGCGCGATTGCTCAAAGCGTTCCCGATAGTTCTCAACGTCAACTTAATGATGCATTTGACCAAGTTGATTATTTACTTTCGTCGTCAGGAAGCACAGAAGCCAATCCCGATGAGATCGGAAGCCTGCGAAGCAAGGCAATTAGATTAGGGCGAGGAACCGGAGCTCCACTCAAGAGCGAGGAAAACGTTTTGAACCCACCGAACGATGATTCAGATCTCTATTTGGTAGGCGATATCATCGCTCTGTACTGGTAAAGACTATTTAGCTCGTAGTAACTATTTCACCATCATTCGCAAGAATCGGATCGGAAACCTCGCGTCTAAGGGCTACACCCTCAATCGCAGCAGAGAGCGCGCACCGCGCTCTCCACACGTGAGAAAATCGAGCCTTCCTCTACAGCGGCGTCTCTTACAAGACACAAACAGCACAAGCCTTACTCGAGCCGTTGCAGGAACAATAGGTCTGTTACCTTAGACCAACACACTGATACATGACCTATCGACCGCGCCCGCATCCGCAACTTCGGCGTCATATACCTTGGGCTCTTCCCCAGACAATAGCATTCACCAGATTGGAACATGTTTTATCGCGCACGAGCCTAGTTTCTAGTATTCCTAGAAACATCTGATGTGAGTTTGGTGCCACCACAGTCACCAGAAATCAAACGCTCCGGGTTGCTATTAAGATACAACTAATGTCACGAACTCTTCCGAAACACTGTCCGCCATTCCGGTGGATACGCCAAGTGGGGAAGGAACATCAACACATAGGAGACCAAAATGACGCGTAACCCGATTGACTTTGAATTTCCAGGTAAAAAGTGCACATCATTGCGAATTCGTTCTTTGGAAAAAGCCTTAGGCAAAAAGCTCCCAGAGGAATACCGGCAACTAATTAAGAAGTCAGGGGCAGGGATTCTTTCCCTCAAAAATTCCCTTTTAACGTTCCCATATGACGGTGATGATTCCTATGAACTTTCTGTTGAGCAGATCCTGGGCAATGGGCAAACCCGTGAGGGAGATCCTAATGATCTCGTTGACTATGGCCGTTTTCTAGCCGATGAGTATGAAATTCCAGATGAGGTTTTGTTGTTTGGGATTTCCGAATCTGGAATGCACGAATACCTCGCAATCAACTATGGGCTTGAAGAATATCCTCATTTGAGTGTTCTGTACTGCGATGATGAAGCTGACGGTCCTGAAGGAATAGTTAAAATCGCAGATTCCTTTGCTGATTTTCTCAACCTTCTTGGTCCGCATCCTGACTATGTGGATGAAGACGAAAAAGAAACGCTGGAAGATGAAGACTATGTCCATAAAAGAAGCACTCAGGGGCCACTTGTCGACAAATTACAACACGCAATCCAGCTAACGCCAACGCCTGGTCTGGAGAGCCATATTCGCAGGGCTGCTGAAAAGACGACGTTGAACGTTACAAAGATTTCTCCGGAACTGTTCGCTTTCCTCGATTTGGTGTACTGGGCTCTTCAACACGATGTCCCTTTCCAAGGAATTGAAGACGTAGCTAGCGGCAACCCCAATACTCTGCAGGAAATGCTTAGGCACTCGTTTATCATCGAGGAAAGAAAGTCAGGCTTCCTCTGTAGTGTCGCTCCATACGAAATCTGGTGGAACACACGCGTGGATGAGGGATCTTTGGTGCACAAAGGCGACGGTTTCTACCTAAACGAAGATGTTGTAGACAAAGCGCTAGAGGAGTCCCGATAACCACCCCGCAGACGTAGCTCTACCAGAGAGCGGGTTTCCTACCGACCAGCCGACGCTGACGCCGCATCAGCTGTCGAGATAAGCCACAAGCAATAGTTTGAAGCGCAAATACTGTAGTCAAATGCGTATATACATTTATGCTGATATGCGCATTTCACTACCGCCCTAAGCTGTCTATTACTTTGGACAAGCAAGGTTACGAATTTTTAAAGGGTAATCATGAAAAACTACGCCAGCTTTTTTGAATACACTGCACAGCCAGCAGGCGATCAGCACATCCTTGAGATCGAAGACAAGCTTGGCAAAAAGCTACCTGATGATTACAAGATGCTGCTTTCAGAAACTGGAGGCGGCATCCTCAACCTAGAGAAGTGCTTCCTTACAGATATTTCCCTGCCTGATGGGGACACCCTGGAGGTCGTTGTTGAAGACATCTTCGGCAACGGCACAGCAAGCAATGGCGCTCATGTTGATTTGATTGACTATGCAACCTTCCTCATGGATGAGTGGGAGATTCCCGAAGAAGTCCTTCTCTTTGCTGCTAGCGAAGACGGAATGCATCAATGCTTTGTCATTAACTACGGCTTGCCGGATTTCCCAGAAGGCGCCGTATTGTACGTGGATACCGATCCCGATGGGATCATCATGCCCGTTGCAGAATCAGTCGACGCATTCTTGTCTAAGCTAAGTCCCTACCCAGACCAAGAAGAAACGGTTGAAGATACAGAGCCGGATAACATCGGGATCAATGGTGTTCGATATGGCTCACTTTCTGAACCTCTCCGAAAGGCAATATCTGCCACTCCTACGCCAGGAATCGAAAAGCTTTTAAAGCAAGCCACAGAGCTCATCACCAAAGAATTAAATCCAATAATCACCGAGAATAGCCCTGAAAGTCGAACCTTTTACGACGTTGTGTACTGGATTGTTCAGCATATTGAACCCCAACACGATCCTAAAACATTTGCCAACGGAGGCCGAGAAGGACAAATACTAACCTTCCCAGAGCTCATGAAGAACTCATTCATAGTTCCTGGTCAGAAATACGAACTCGGTTACACGCTCGCATCCTTAATCATGTGGTGGGATCGCAGAGTTAAAGAAGGAGTTCTCAAAGAAACCGACAACGGTTTCATCCTCGACGAGGATTACGCCGGTAGCGTCTTCGATCAGCTTCGCCAAGGAAAAATCCGAGACTAGCGTTTCCAGAATTTTTGCCCCTGCGCCCAGCACTTAAAAGAAATCGCCCAAAGTAGAGGACACCATTACTAAACGATGGAGTGCACTTCCCCGCTATTGTGGAGTTACATTCTCGACCTCCTGCCAACAGCGATGGCGGGAAGATTGGCGGTAGTAAATTGCGCACTTCCATTCGCTCCACTGTGGTGGCAACCCTCCTCACTGTTTGTGCTTCCCCAGCTGCGTTTGCAACTGAACATAGTCCTAAATCTGGAGCTTTTACTGTAGACGGTGATCCGATTTAATATGTTGGGCGAAACTCTTCTTTTTACAACCTACTTCCTCGCTCGAGAGTCTGACCTCGAACAATTCCATAAACAGTATTTAAAAAGGGTGGATAAGGCTCGAGAGATCACCGAGATTCTCTATATAACTGACGAAATTACACATGGGGGAGACGAAGTAATTCGCGAAGTCATGATGCAAGATTTCCGTAGGGATATGCGAGACTTTGGCACTTACCCATTTGATGAATCTGAATGGGGTTTGTATAGCCTTTCATGTGTGGCTAAAGACGTTGACGAACCCGCCATGGAAGGGGCTAGTGTCTCTCGGCTATGGCGTGATTTGGCATTAGGTGAAGAGACAGTACCTAGGGAATTTACCAGTCATGTAAAAGCCGTTAATTTGTCGAGCGATGGCAGAGGATTCCCTCTGGGATCTATTTGTGCTTGATTGTGATCCAGAAATTCAACGGAATATCAATATGATAAATGCCGTCACCTCCTGATTAAGGCGTCAACGTGTAGTCTGGACGATTAGGCTAATCACTGGTGCACATATTCGGTGGCTTCATTTCTGGTGCTAAATCGCTTCGCGAAGCACCAATGGCCAAAGTTTTGACAGGCGAGCAGACGCATGTATCGCGCGATTTAGGGAATCCCACGCCATATCATCCCCCGTCGTTGTTTTCCCACACACCTCCTCTCGCGTTGATCGTCGCGATAATCATGGGCCACAGCCAAGTATCCTCGATCTGCAAAACGCTAGACCGTAGGCTGAGTTGTACGAAGTTACCTCTTTTCTCTGGTGTTGTTGCAAAGTTGGGCGGAGAGCAGCGAAGACTCAGTTTCTCATTCCCTGATGGCCGCGGCGTGTGCGCTCGTACGTCTATGCCGGGCGGTACATCGAGCCGGAAGCGATGCAGGTTGCGCAGTCCTCAACGGGGCGAAGCGCTTTCAACGATGGACGTAAGGGCGCGAAAGTCTCGAATGCTAAGCGCTGGGCGGACCCAGAAAGCGAGTACGCCGTACAGACTCGTGAACGACTTGCTGCTGCGAATGAGCGCCGTGCGCTGAGCGGTGATGTGCTTGAGGTCAAGGTTAAAACCGCTCTCCTGGAAGCGCGTGTGCAGCAAGCAGATGACCCCACGAGCAAAGAACTTGCTGAGGAGTTTGGGGTGTCCGTGAGGCGCATTCAACAGGTGCGTAAAGCCCTCGGAATGTCGGCGAAACGAGGGCGCGCCAAGAAAAGCGAAACGCCGTCAGCGGGAACGGTTCCCCCTACGGAGTAGGCACGGCCCCGATTTTGGCCCCTCCAAAGACCCACTCCGAAGCGAAACACCCCCGGGGCTCACGCCGTTAGCGGGAACGGTTCCGAACGTTTATGGCTGCCGCCCGACCGCTTGCACGGTCGGTTGCCCCGAGTTGCTCTCTTGGGCCGCTGAAGTGATTTAAGGCGTTTGACCCTCCACGGGTACCGGGAGGGAGGTTTTAATCGCTTAGACGGGCACACAGCGCGCCGTGTGGAGCCGCTGCACCGCCCCGCAGGACTGATAAGCCCGGGCGGGCGGAATGTACCCAAATATGTTGCTGGCCTACCCGACCGGGCGGTCAGTCTTTCGGGCCGGAGGAACCGGCCCGAGCCCACGCCGCGAAGCGGCTTGGGAGACACACACCTTATGCACTCTTAGTGACATCGGGTGACCAGGCATTTTAGTGCCTGGCAGGTTTTATCGCACGTGCGATAAAGTGGGGGCATGGCGACCCAAAAAGAAGTCTGCGAAAGGTGCGGGAAACCAATCCCGCAGCGGCTGGATCCGCGTGGGCGGCAGGCCCGGTTTTGCTCGGGCGCGTGCCGCGCTGCTGCTTCGCGTGAGCGCCGTAGGCGAGAGCACCAAGAGGAGCTGGCACAGGCGCATGAGCAAGCCACGTTGAAGCTGCGCACCCCCAGAGAGGAGGTAGCTGACGCGGCTCGCGTCGTTAGAGAGATGACCCGTGATCTCCGGATGGGGCGCGAGTTTCACGTCAGTGATGAGCACCAGGAGTTGGTGCTTGCGGTGCGTGAGTTTGCCGAGCTTATGGATAAAAATGCGCGCCGTTCTGCCGCT
>JALXWS010000022.1 GCA_025144025.1 Corynebacterium sp. p3-SID1241
ATGGTGCCCCCAGTGGGACTCGAACCCACACTGAATCGATTTTAAGTCGACTGCCTCTGCCGATTGGGCTATGGGGGCGCGAGGAATATTTTAGGCCACCGCACCCCATAAGAGTTAACGAGGGGTACCCTCCGCGACTAGACCAGCGATAATGCCATCGAGAATATCCTTTTCGCTAATGAAAAAGCTACGTGCATCGCCATTGCGCTCGATAAGCTGCATGATGCCTTCCACGGCTACTGCCCCACCACCGATGACATCGGCACGGCCGGGGTGAATGACCGGGTTGAGGGCACGGACGTCGGAAGGCAAGCCAATAAGCTGCTGTAAAAGCACCCGCAATGCCTCAAAACGAAGTTCAGAGCCGTGAATAGCATCGGCGTCGTAACGCTCAAGGCCTTGCGCCAGAGCAGACAGAGTAGTGAAAGTGCCAGCACAACCGACGATGGTGCGTGCCTTATCAACGGGCACAATCTTTTCCACCTCGGCTGTGCGCTCAGCAACGTACTCCGTAGCAATCTCAATCTCGGATTCGGTTGGCGGATCTGTACGCATAATGCGCTCGGTGAGTCTGACACACCCCATGCGAGCCGAGTGAGTTCCCAAGATCTCTCCGTCGGCAGTGCCCACCACGAACTCAGTCGAGCCGCCGCCCAAGTCAATCACACAAAATGGGCCGCGGTCTGGCTCAAGATCGGCTACTGCCCCATTGAAGGACAGCAGTGCTTCTTCCTCACCGGAAACGACCTCAGCCTGAGCACCTGGTTGAATTTGGCCGAGCAGCTCAGCGGTCATATGGAAAAATTCCTGCTGATTCTTCGCATCGCGCGTAGCTGAAGTAGCTACCATCCGTACGCGAGTAACCTTTTCAAACTTCATCTGCCGCACGTAGCCTTCCAATGCCACACGCGCCCGCTCCAAAGCCTCTGGAGCGATTTCACCCGTGGCATCCACCCCCGCGCCTAAGCGGATAATCTCCATCGTACGAGTAATATCGCGGATCTTGCCCTCATCCTGAACCTCAGAAATAAGCAAGCGAATTGAATTGGTGCCGCAATCAATAGCAGCAACGCGAGTCATTGTTCTCCTCCTACTCCGCGTTAGAAAAGTCGAACTGCGCTAGGTCAATCCCCAGCTCTTCTACGGTAGGCCAATCCTCAGGGATGACAGTTCCCCGCAGCTTGCCGTGATCAGCGGCCATAGCCACTGCTTCAGTTCCTAGTTGGAAATGATTCGGGCCTTCCGCAAGCGCATAGGCAATTAGGACATGCAGGCACTTCACGCGGTCCGGCATGCCGCCGCCAGAGAACTCGGTTCCTAAGTCTTCTATTTCATTACGCTTGGCCAAGAAGTACTCGTGGGCACGCTGGTAGTCGGCGGCCAATTGCTCATCCTCACCCAAGCGGGCTTCCATCCACTTCATGACGTGCGCAACCTCCAAGCGGGAAGCCTCGGCCGTAAGCCGTGGGTCAGTGAGGTAGTAAAGGGTGGGAAATGGAGTGCCGTCGGCAAGCTTGGGTGCAGTCTTAATCACCGCGGGCTGCCCATCTGGCGTGCGATAGGAAACTTCCAGCACCCCTCGCGGCGTGCGGCCCAATTGCTCAGTTACTACAGCGATATCTGCATCAGTGACGGTCATGCGGATAATTATCGCACATCCGCCTTCTCTTCCGGCGGCGGCTCAATCGGAAGATGATTTACCTGTTCGGAAGGAGCTTCCTCCTCAGGCGGTTCAGCCACCGAATCCCATAGTACCTCGTACCACTGACGGGAATCTTCTTCCTCCTGGCCATCAGTAGTGAGCTGGTTATCCGGCTTAATCTGCGGGTCTATGATGCGGTACGCAGTTTCACCCTCGTCCACGACCCCGAATCGGCGCCGGGCTTCCTGCTTGATGTACTCATCGGATTTATACTTATCAATCTTTTCCAGCAAGGCCGCCTTTTCATCCTGCTTGGCAGCAATGGACTCATGTAGACGAGCTATTTCAGAACGGCCGTGATAATAGTTGCGCAACGGTACAGCGATAGCCAGCAAGACGATGAGCACAATGACCACAATGACGCCCACCCCAGCGATGCTCATTCGATCTGGCTTCTGCGTCTTCTTCTGCTGTGCACGTTGAGCTTTGCGAATATCCGCGGCACGCGAAGCTACCGGAACCCTAGTGCGGCTCCGGTTTCGCTGCTTCTTCTTTTCGCGTGCCATAGGCTTTTTATCCTAACGCCGTCACTCCCGTAACAGCGGCGTGGCACGCGCAAGTTGGATACACTAAAGCAAAATCTCCCTCTCCTGACTGCGGTCTACTTCTTGCCGGATGCGGCCCCTCCGCCCAAGATGGCGAGTATCCCGTCTATGGCGATGACTACGACTTAAGCACCACTGATGGCATGGCCGAATGCCTTAAGAAATATAAAACCCTGCCCGATGACCTCATGGAGCACGACGTTGAACAGCTCGAAAGCGAGTACAAGCCCGAAAGCTTCGAATTAAACGCGGAGAACCTAAAGAAGGCAGGCAAGGCCAGTTGCAAGAATGACGAATTATTCGAAATCTCCAAAGGCTACTTAGTGGGCGATACGGAGAAATTCGGAGAGGCACTCATGTCGGATGGCGGCCCCGAGGAAAAGTTCGGCGACGTGCTTGATGAGCTGGGCGTTCCAGACGACGCCCCTGATAAGGACAAATATATGGCAGCCACGATGTCCCCATTGGGGGTCATTATGACTTGTGGCGATGAATTCAGCGGCGAAGAACTAGATAAGGTCAATGAAACCATTCACGGAAGCTAGAGCACTAGCTCCGCTCTTATCAAACTTACCCCGCCCCTATGCGCGACAGCGGTGGCACGACTTGCCACTTTTGTAAGCGCAGGCGCTTAAGGCAGTCATCGCTCGCAGCATTTCGCACCTTTATTCGGAATTAACCTTACGGATGTCGGCGGGGTGGTTTATGCTGTGGAATATAAATTCGATTGGGTGTGCGATTTATTTTAGAGGGGGACCATTCCGTGACGAACAGAGACGCACCACCGAAGAAGGCCTACTTTTCCACCAATAACCTCGACGATACCGTTTGCGTTCTCGCCATAATCCAGCGAATTCAATCTTGGCAGATGTACCAAGCGGTACTCCCAAAGTTAGAAGATGATGTCGAATGTACTACCACAGCTCTGGCTAAACGCGTGGGTTTGAGCTACTGGCGGGTGCTATCCGCCTTGCGGTCTCATCTGCGCATGCGTGAATTACCGCTTACCACGGCAGTACAAACCGAGCATTGGATCCTAGACCTTCCGCGCCTGCATGTCATTGATGCTGAGCTTGCCCCGCTTGGCGACGACGCCGGCAACATCCAACTAGTAGACGCCGCTCTGGCAGATTTCCTCACGCCAAAAGAACCGGCTCAACATGTGCCTACAGAGTCAGAGATACGCCGATTCTTACGCGATTTCATCGATGGAATCCTCAAGCCAGAAATTGAAAAAGAGATCGAGCGAGCCGTGTCCATTTCTTACTCCAAAGGCCAAGCTACGATAACCCTAAAGACGGACAAGGCAACCGCCGGTGCCATTGCGCGACATATTGATAAGGCAGCGCGAAAGGAGCACATTTCCAAACCAGAAGCAATGGAGGCGTTGATCTTCAATCGTACCCAGACAAAAGTAGTCATTAACACCTACGGCGATGCTTCTAAGGTGTATATGCCTTCGGCTGGATGGTGTGTTCTCACCGAGCATTTGAGCAACTACTCAATGACCCGCGAGCTTTCTCCGCAAGAATCGTCCTCCTACATTCCCACCGAACAAATCAGAACGTGGGTCCACGGCCGCGATGCCACGTGCCGATGGCCAGGGTGCTCCATGCCGGCGCATTATTGCCAGCTCGATCATCGGGTGGAGTACGCCGACGGAGGACCGACGAGTGTCGATAATTTAGTGTGTTTATGCCAGCACCATCACAACATTAAGACCGATGGCCGCGCACGCTACATTATGGATCCTATTACTGGGGATGTTGCTTGGCTCTTTTCAGACGGCACCTTCGAGATTGACCGAGCTGAAGGTCCTTTGGCACCGCGCAACGTAAATTGGAAGCAAACCTGGGAACAGTATTTGGCCATGCGAAAGCGCCCGCGCAGTGATGCGAGGGCGCTAAGGAAGGATGCGATTAAGCCTTAAAGCGAGGGAAGGCGGAGCGGCCGGCGTAAACTGCACCTCCGCCAAGCTCCTGCTCGATGCGGAGCAGCTGGTTATACTTGGCTACGCGCTCGGAGCGAGCAGGTGCGCCAGTCTTGATCTGGCCGCAGTTCAGGGCCACAGCCAAGTCAGCAATGGTGGTGTCCTCGGTCTCGCCAGAGCGGTGGGACATCATGGTGCGGTAGCCATTGCGGTGTGCTAGCTCGACAGCGTCAAAGGTCTCGGTCAGGGTGCCAATCTGGTTGACCTTTACCAGCAGAGCGTTAGCCGCCTTCTCGTCAATGCCTTCCTGCAGGCGAGCAGGGTTGGTGACGAAGAAATCATCGCCGACGATCTGTACCTTCTCACCGATAGCGGCGGTCAGGGTAGTGTAGCCATCCCAATCATCTTCCTGCAGTGGGTCCTCGATGGAGACGATCGGGTACTCGTCAATGAGTTCCTCGTAGACCTTGGACATTTCTTCAGCGGTGTGCTCGCCGCCCTCGAAGTGATACTTGCCGTCCTTGAAGAACTCGGAGGAAGCAACGTCGAGTGCGAGTGCTACTTCCTTGCCTGGCTCAAAGCCTGCCTTCTTGATGGCGTCAACGATGACGTCTAGGGCAGCCTTGGTGGAGTCAACAGAAGGAGCAAAGCCACCCTCATCACCGAGACCGGTAGACAGGCCCTTGTCTTTTAGTACGGCCTTCAGGGAGTGGTACACCTCAGCACCCATACGCAGGGCCTCAGCGAAGGACTCAGCACCAATCGGAGCAATCATGAACTCCTGGACGTCAACGCCGGAGTCAGCGTGTGCACCACCGTTGAGGATGTTCATCATCGGCACCGGAAGTACGTGTGCGTTCGGGCCGCCGATGTACCGGTATAGCGGCAGCGCAGCGGACTCGGCAGCAGCCTTAGCTGCGGCGATGGATACACCCAAGATGGCATTGGCGCCGAGTTCGGACTTGTTGTCAGTACCGTCCAACTTAATCAAAGCTTGGTCAATGAGGCGCTGGTCATCAGCTTCGAAGCCAGCAAGTTCATCGGCGATCTTCTCGTTGATGTTTTCAACGGCCTTCAGAACGCCCTTGCCTTGGTAGCGCTCGCCGCCGTCGCGCAGCTCGTGGGCCTCGTGCACGCCGGTGGAAGCACCGGAAGGAACACCGGCAACACCGCGAGCACCGTCATCAAGGAAGACCTCTGCTTCAACGGTGGGGTTGCCACGGGAATCGAGAATTTCGCGGGCGAAAGTGTGGATGATATCAGCCATGCTGTTCTTCACTCCTCATAAAAATGTTCGCTCTGGACCAGCTGGTCCAGCTACGTTCTCAATTGTTCCAGAAAACTTTGCTGTGTGACACTACTTGGCAGATTGTGGAACGGAGTAGGCATTGGCGGCGTGTGCAACTTTATGCAAATACTCGCTGGACTGGTTGTAATTTAGGATTGCTTCCTCCCATTGATCTGGGTCAGAGAGATCTCTGTCACCAAAGCATAAAAGTCCGGCTGCACCGATAGCGGCGTCGTCGATTTGGTTGGGATCCGCCTTCCCATCGCCGTTAGCATCAGCACCCACCGATTCCCACGTCGTTGGGATAAACTGCATTGGCCCGACGGCGCGATCATATTCCGAATCCCCATCGATTTCGCCATTGTCAGTATCTGGGGTGTGAGCCGTATTGTTGAGGCCGTCTAGGGCAATGCCGTTAATCGGTGGTTGGGGGTAGCCGGCGTCGTCAAGCTTGGAGGACTTAAACCAATTGCCGTTATAGGTGCCATGGCGGGTTTCCACGTAGCCGAGTCCCGCGAGGGTATTCCAGCGCAGGTGGCACCCCGGCCACTTTTGCTGAGCGATGAGTTCGGCGTTGCCATAAGCGCGAAGGGCGGCTGGAGGGATACCTGTCTGCTCAGCTAGGTCAGAGGCCCAGTAGGTGAGCTTATCCGCGGTGCGGCCGGGGGCGTTGACGTCAATGTGGGCGACCTCTTTGCCTTCAACAGGTGGGATGTTTTCCGGTACGGGCTGCTTAGAAGTACCGTGCCCCGTCAGCAGCCATGCCACTAGCGCGACAATGACAACTACGGCGATTCCGCAGCCCCCGAATATCTGCAGCAGCCTCTTCATGAGATGCCATCCTACATTTTCTTTCCTTCACGCCATAGACGCTCTTGCGTGTCAACGTCGACTATCTCCGTCGTCCCATCAAACAAGTATGGGGCGCGAGCGCGCATTTTGTTAACGAAGCTTTTGGCAACGTCATCGAGCGAGAAAGCGGAGATTTCTGCATGGAAAAGGACTTGCAAGAAAATATCGCCGAGCTCCTTGAGTACTTCGCTCTCTGGCTCGCGATTGCGCACAGCAGCGGCGAATTCGGCAGACTCTTCCTCGAGGTATGGCAAGAGGGAGGTATGGGTTTGCTCTCGTTCCCACTGCCCGATGCGCCGCGCGGTGGCCATGGTCCGGCGCGCCTGCATGACTGGATCCGCGAGGGATTCGGCACGGATGACTGGCTCTCCAGTAGCTAGGCGAGCCCGGGTTTCAGGTTCGTGTTCGTCGGTGCTGACCAAGGTTCCGGTGGCATCCTCCCCTACTAGGAGATCGGAAAAATTCCACCGCACGGAAACCGGCACTTCACCGGTGAAGTAAACGGGGCCACGCAGCTTCCCGTGTGCCTGCATTGGGATCATGGTGGGCCAGCGTTCATCGAGCAACAGCACAGTCATGGGCACAAAGTCTAGCCCGAGTTCCCATTATGGGGCTATTCAAGGTATTTTAGGCCAATGACCTCCAGCCAGAATAAATCCCACTCCGTGACGTTGTGGACCCTCGTCGCGCTGATCATCGGTTCCACCGTGGGCGCGGGCATTTTCTCGCTGCCACAAAACATTGCCTCCGTTGCCGGCCCGGGCGCGATGCTCATTGGATGGTTGGTAGCGGGCATCGGCATGCTCTCTGTGGCTTTTGTGTTCCAGATTTTGGCCCGCCGCAAGCCGCACCTTGATTCTGGCGTCTATTCCTATGTGCGCGCCGGCCTGGGCGATTTTATTGGTTTTACCTCGGGCTGGGGCTACTGGCTGGGCTCCGTTATGGCGCAGGTGGGCTATGCCACGCTCTTTTTCAATACCCTGGGGCATTACCTGCCGCTTTTCGACGCCGACCATCACTGGACCTCCGCTATTGCCGTATCCCTGCTGTCGTGGGGCATTTTTGCTGTCCTGGCGCGCGGCATTAAGCAGGCGGCCTTCATGAACTTGGTCACCACGATTGCCAAGATTGTGCCCATCCTCGCCTTCGTTGTACTCATCGCTTTCCTAGGGTTCAGCTGGGATAAATTCACCTTGGACTTTTGGGGACACGCTGCCGAAGCTAGCGTCTTTGAGCAGGTCCAGGGAATTATGCTCTTTACGGTCTGGGTTTTTATCGGTGTAGAGGGCGCCTCCGTCTATTCCAAGCAGGCCGCTAAGCGCACCGATGTTGGCCGCGCCACCGTCGTTGGCTTCTTCTCCGTGCTGGCGCTCTTGGTCTCCGTTTCCACGTTGAGCTTTGGCGTGATGACGAAGGAGGAGTTGGCTGCGCTGCCCGATAATTCCATGGCGTCCGTACTTACTGAGGTCATCGGCCCATGGGGCGGCGCGCTGGTATCTATTGGACTGTGCTTGTCCGTTCTGGGGGCCTACGTGTCTTGGCAGATGCTGTGTGCCGAGCCCATCGTGATGATGGCCATCGACGGGCTGATTCCCCGCCGCATCGGTACCATCAACGTGGCAGGTGCGCCGTGGGTAGCGCAGCTGATTTCTACGATGGCAATCCAGCTATTCATTATCGTTTTCTACCTCAACGAGGCGTCCTATAACGCCATGGTGCAGCTGGCCACCATCATGTACCTGCTGCCCTATATCTTCTCTTCCCTCTACCTACTGCTTCTGGCGCTACGCGGCAAGGGGCTGTCCCACCCACAGGCGGGTATCAAATTTGACCTTTCAGGGCCAGAGGTAAGCCGTAAAGAAAACTGCAAGCACCTAGCCATCGCTTTGCTCGCTTTTATCTATTCGCTGTGGCTAATTTACGCGGCGGATCCCGTCTACGTGCTGCTCGGCGCACTAGCCGTAGTCCCAGGCCTAATCCCATATGTCGGCACTCGGATTTGGAAGAAGGAACGCATTTTCAACACCTTCGAGTGGTGCGTGGTGGCCCTTGTTTTGGCCGGTGCCACTACCGCCATTTGGGGCTTAAGCACCGGCTGGCTCACGCTCTAGCTACTCCCCTACGCTGACCACGTTCGAGGTGGACGTTGCACCGCTGACGTTAATGGGCTCGACATCGAAAAGCGCGCTTAAGAAGTCCGCGGCCCACTGAATGAGCTCAGTATCTCGCAGCTTCGGCGAGGTGACATTGCGTCCCGCCTTGGGGAACGGCACGTTAATGGCCTTCGCTGCCGCACGGAAGCTAGAGCCAGGATATAGGCGCTTGAGACGCACCTGCTTGGAATCCGGCAGCTCGACGGGGTGGAACTTGATGCGAGTGCCCTGCACGGTGATATCGGAAATACCGGCACGGCGAGCTTGGTGGCGCAGGCGGGCAACCGAAAGCAACCGCAGGACCTCTTGCGGCAATGGGCCGAAACGGTCTTCCATCTCCTCAATGACAGCCTTGAGGTCATCATTGTTTTGCGAGGCCGCAAGCTTGCGGTAGACCTCCAAGCGCAGGCGCTCGGAATCGATATAGGCCTCCGGGATATGCGCGTCCACGGGGAGATCGATACGAATTTCCTTCGGGCCTTCATCGGTAACGGTGGGGGCCTCGCCGCGGGCGAGCGATTTGAAAGTCTCTACTGCCTCGCCAACGAGACGCACGTAAAGATCGAAGCCCACACCAGCAATGTGACCGGACTGTTGGGCGCCAAGTACGTTGCCGGCACCGCGCATCTCCAGGTCCTTCATGGCTACAGCCATGCCGGCGCCGAGGTCATTGTTTTGGGCGATGGTAGCCATGCGGTCATAGGAGGTTTCCGTAAGCGTAGCGCCCTTTGGATATAGGAAGTAGGCATAACCGCGCTCGCGGGAGCGACCCACGCGCCCGCGCAACTGGTGTAGCTGCGATAGGCCCATGTGGTGGGCGTTTTCCACAATCAGGGTATTGGCATTGGCGATATCCAGGCCCGTTTCCACGATGGTGGTACATACCAAGACGTCATATTCGCGGTCCCAGAAGCCTTGGACGGTCTGCTCAAGAACATCCTCATTCATTTGCCCGTGCGCGACGACGACGCGGGCCTCAGGCACCAAGTCACGCAGCTCGCGGGCCTTCTTCTCTATGTCAGAGACCTTATTGTGAATGAAAAAGGTTTGGCCATCGCGTAGCAGCTCGCGGCGGATAGCTGCGGCTACCTGCTTGTCCTCGTAAGCGCCAACGTAGGTCAGCACTGGGTGCCGGTCCTCTGGCGGGGTAAGGATGGTGGACATCTCGCGGATGCCAGCCATAGACATCTCTAGGGTGCGCGGGATAGGTGTAGCAGACATGGTAAGCACGTCCACGCTAGCTTTAAGCGCCTTGATGTGTTCCTTGTGCTCCACGCCGAAGCGCTGCTCCTCGTCCACGACGATGAGGCCGAGGTTCTCCCAGTGCACGCCGGTCTGGAGGAGGCGGTGCGTGCCGACGACGATATCAACGCTGCCATCGGCCAAGCCCTTGAAGATTTCCTTGGCTTCCTTCTTCGAGGTAAAGCGCGAGAGCACCTCTATCTTGACGGGGAAGCCGGTCATGCGCTCGCTGAAAGTATCAAAGTGCTGCTGTGCTAGCAGCGTGGTGGGCACGAGGACGGCCACCTGCATGCCGTCTTGCACGGCCTTGAAGGCAGCGCGGATGGCCACCTCGGTTTTGCCGTAGCCCACATCGCCGACGACGACGCGGTCCATCGGCACCGTGGATTCCATGTCCTGCTTGACGGCATCGATGGCCAGCATCTGGTCTTCGGTCTCGACGAAGGGGAAATTATCCTCCATCTCCGCCTGCCACGGATTATCTGGGGAGAATTGGTGGCCCGGCGCGGCCTGGCGCTTGGCGTAAAGCTCGACGAGCTCGCCGGCGATTTCGCGCACGGCAGCACGAGCCTTCTTCTTGGTATTCTTCCAGTCGGAACCGCCCATCTTAGAAAGGTGGGGCGATTCGCCACCGGTGTACTTGCTCAGCAGATCCAGCGAGTCCATGGGCACCCAGAGTTGATCGGCGGGCTGGCCGCGCTTGGAGGGTGCGTATTCGAGCACGATGTATTCGCGGCGGCTGGTCTCATCGCCGGACTGGATGGTGCGCTCGGCCATCTTCAGGAATTTGCCGATGCCATGGGTTTCGTGCACCACGAAATCGCCTTGCTTGAGCGCGAGCGGATCAACCTTATTGCGACGCTTGGCGGGGCGCCGCTTCGCTTCGGCGATATCGCCTACGCGGTTGCCGGTCAGGTCCGTCTCAGTTACGACGACCAGCGGAAGGGCTTCGGCGTCCTTGGGCTTTTTCACCTTGGGAAATACGAGGCCGGCGTGGCTCAGCGCCTGGTAAAGCGTGACTTCCCCGGCGGTGGGTTCCCAGCCGGGGGTAGCCACCTTGGTACGGATTCCCTTTTCCGCGAAGCGATCCACCATGCGCTTGATGGCACCTTGGGCCGGCGTAATAAAAGCGGCGCGGCCCCCCGCGTTGGTATGCGCGAGCAGCTGGGCCATCATGGCGTCGATTTCTTCAATATTGCCACGCGGAGTGGGGCCAGGTTCGAATTCGAGGGGCAGCGTCTCTTCTTCTGGGGCTGCCAGCATTCCTGGCGGCGAGTAGGTCCACAAAGGAAGCCCGGATTCACGAATGGTGACCTCGAGCGATTCATAGGAGCGATAGCTGGACGCCTCTGTGTCGAGACCTTCAGTGGCCAACGGACCATCGGTTCCCATGGCTGCGGCTTCCCAACCGGCGGCAAGGAACTCCGCATCGGTCTTTTCCAGATCCGCAACGCGGCGACGAATCTTTTCCGGAGCGACCATCACCACGTGCGTGGTGGGGCGCAGGAATTCGGGGAGGGTGATCATGGGTGCGTCGGAAAGCGCGGGCAGGAGTGCCTCCATACCTTCGGCCGGCATGCTTTCACTGACTTTAGTCAATAGCTCAACCAAGGCGGGGTTGCCGGGGTGCTTGACCGCAAGATCGGCCGCGCGTTCGGCGATGTCACCCGTAATGGGTAGCTCGCGAGCAGGGAAAATATCTACTCGCCCCACCTCGATTTCCGGGATGGTGCGCTGGTCAGCTACGGAGAATTGGCGGATATCGGTAATTTCATCGCCCCAAAACTCGACGCGAACTGGGTAATCAAGAGTGGTGGGGAAAATATCGATAATGCCACCGCGGGTAGCGTACTCGCCGCGCTTTGCCACCATGTCAACATGCTTATAGGAGCGGAATTCAAGCTCGCGGACCACCTCATCAAAGTCATATTCGTGGTCCTCTTCTAAATGGACGGGAGCTCGGCCTTCTACCTCTTTGAGGATGGGTTGGGATAAGCCACGGGCAGCGGTGACGATAACCTGCAACCTATCGAGGTTGTGCAAAACCTCAGCGCGGCGGCCGATGATGTCTACGCCTGGGCTCAGGCGCTCGTGTGGCAACGTCTCCCATGCGGGGAACATGGCTACCTTCTCCCCTAGCATCGCCGTCAGCTCCGCGGTAAGATCTTCCGCCTCGCGGCTCGTGGCGGTCACCACGAGGACCGGAGCATGGTGGGCCAAGGTTCCCAAGGCCCACGGCCGAGACTGATCTACGCCCGTAATGTGAAGGTCTTCCCCCACATGGGAAATCATGCCCTTGAGCTTGGGATCCGAGGCCGCTACCTTCAGCAGGCCGGCCAGCATTGGCGTTGCCATCTATTTGCCTCCTAGCTTGGGCTTTACTTCCATACCGGATAAACCATTCCAGCATAGATTGACAATATGCGCGGCGACGACTTCCTTATCCGGGCTGCGCTCATCCAACCACCATTGCGCTGTAGTCGATACCATTCCCACCAGCGCTTGGGCGTAAATATCCGCCAAATCCGGTTGGATTCCACGGTGCTCAAAAGCTTCGCGCAAAATATAGGAAACCTGGCCCACAGCGGAGTTCAACAGCGTGGAAAAGCTGCGCTCATCACCTGGCTTGGCGTCGCGCACCAAGATAAGAAAGCCATCGGTTTCTTCTTCGACATAAGCCAAAATGGCCATCACGGCCTGCTCTATTCGCTCGCGCCAGCTGCCGGTTTCCAAAGAATCAGTAATGACCTTTTCCAAGGCCAACATCTCGCGGTCGATCACCACCGCGTAGAGGCCTTCCTTTCCCCCAAAGTGTTCATAGACAACGGGCTTAGATACCCCGGCGCGGGCAGCAATTTCTTCCACGCTGGTTCCTTCAAACCCCAATTCCGCAAATGCGGCGCGTCCGATGGAAATAAGTTGTTCGCGGCGTTCGCGGCCGGTCATCCTTTGTCGAGCCATGCCCTCTACCCTATCCTTAGCCACGCAATTTGTGATTTACCCGGGTGCGTCAGGTACGCTATGCGTACAGCTTCGGCTGTGTTTCCCCATGGTGTAATCGGCAACACTACGGTTTTTGGTACCGTCATTCTAGGTTCGAGTCCTGGTGGGGAAGCTTTTTAGTTTTTCTTCCGACCTCGGTGAAAGCCTTTTAGCTCGGCTTTCTTTGCAATCGCAGCCACCTGTGCGGCGGTGTAGTTAACGGGTGCGACGCCAGCACGGGGAAGTACCCAGCCGCGCCAGTAAGACAGGATGGCCATGCCGCTGCCAACGAGGGGCGAGATAATCATGCCGAGGGCGAATTGGCCCTAATGGGCAAAAGTCACCATAACGATGCCGGTCAGAATTGATGGCACGGCATAGAGGGGGCTGCCACCGTAGATGGACGGGATTTGCCCAGAGGCAATATCGCGGACCATGCCGCCGCCGACCGCAGTTAGCACTCCCAAGAACACGCACGGGATAAGCGGCATGCCGTGCGTGAGCGCCTTGACGCATCCGGTGGTGGACCAGACGCCGAGAATAATGGCATCGCCGTGTTCGCGAAAAATTTCCCATGCCTTGCCTTTGAGATCGGTAAGGAATGCGATGAGCGCACCCACACAGGCAAGCCCCAGGTACCACGGATCGGCAATGGCGGCCGCTGCCCCATCGGCAATGAGCATATCGCGAAGCATGCCGCCGGCCAGCCCGGAGAAAAGAGCAAGGAATACAAATCCAACGATGTCGAATTCGCGGCGGCGGGCGATCGTGCCGCCGATGATGCCATTCAATGCCACACCGAGGAGATCAAAGGCCTGATAGAGCGAATTGATTAGAGGATCGACATCGTGCATGATTCTTAGGCCTCCTGCCGCACGGGTAGAATTTCGGCGTGACTGCGACCGCGTTTTAGTCTCCGACGTGTCAGCATGGCTCTTATTTAACCAACTCGTTTCTCTGAAAGATCGCTTTTCCCATGTCTAAATCCAATGCCCGGTATTTCATCTGGTCCAATGGCCTGCAAAATTTGGGCGATCAGATTGTTGCCGCCAAGACGGTTTTGCCTGCACTTTTCAGTGCGGCCGGCGTGCCAGCATTCTTTACCGGTTTGCTCACCCCCATCCGCGAGTCAGGCTCGATGCTGCCGCAGGCGGCGCTGACCCCGTGGGTGACTACATACCGGGCCCGCAAGCGCCTGTGGATTATCGGTTCGCTTGGCCAGGCGGTAGCTGCCGCGGTCATCGCGCTAGCGGCATTCTTTACCCGCGGGGTAGTACTCGGCGTGGTGGCGCTTGTGGCCTTGGCGGCCCTCTCGCTTTTTCGCGCCCTGTGCTCGATTGCGGGCAAGGACGTGCAGGCTCGCACCATTTCCAAGGGCGCGCGTGGCCGAGTGACCGGAAGTGCGGCCGCGCTCGGTGGCGGTGCTACCTTGCTTACCGGAATTATCCTTTACTTTTTAGGCGAGCTCAGCATCCCCATGATGGGCGCGGTACTCGCCATCGGCGCGGCCACGTGGGCCATTGCCGCGTGGGTCTTTTCGCACGTGGACGAGCCGGTGCCAGAGGAGGCCGAAGGGGGCATCGATAAGCACTGGTGGCAAGATACCTGGCAGCTTTTTACTAGTGATAGGCAATTTCGCAATTTCGTCATTGTCCGCGCGCTTCTTTTGGTCTCGGCGCTATCTACCTCTTTTATCGTATTGCTCAGCAGCAACCTTTCCGGGCTCTACGGCTTCGTGCTTGCCTCGGGGCTGGCCTCGCTGGTAGGCGGGCGTATTTCCGGTGTCTATTCGGATAAGTCCTCTAAGAACACCATGGCTGTGGGCGCGGCCGTGGCATCCGTCGTGCTGGTGCTTTTGGTGGCCAGCTCGCATTGGGCCCCGGATGGAGTCAATGCCTGGGTCATGCCTATAGGTTTCTTTGCGGTTAACCTCGCGCATACCGCCATCCGCGTGGCGCGAAAGACCTACGTGGTGGATATGGCTGGCGGCGATAAGCGCACCCAATATGTGGGTGCTGCGAATACGATGATGGGCGTCATTTTGCTTATCGTGGGTGGTATTTCCTCCGTTGTAGCGCTTGCCGGGCCGGAGGCGGCGCTGCTATTCCTTGCCCTCATCGGTTTTATCGGTGTGTGGCGCGCCCGCGGCCTGAAGGAGGTTTCTCACACATAAATTGCACTTGGGCTATAGGATGTAGTCCGGATAATAATCAGACTCAAACCCCAGGAGTTCAATAACCCGTGGTAGCAACAACCCCGTGTGCCGTAGTAGTCCTTGCGGCTGGTGCCGGCACCCGCATGAAGTCCACCAAGCAAAAGACCTTGCACGAGATTGGCGGGCGCAGCTTGCTCGGCCACGCTCTGCATGCCGCTGCCGGGATTAATCCGGAGCGCATCGTCACGGTGGTGGGGCACCAACGCGACCAAGTCTCCCCCGCGGTCGACGCCATTGCTGCGGAGCTGGAGTGTAAGGTGGTCCAGGCGGTGCAGGAAGAGCAGCTGGGCACCGGCCACGCTGTGGCCTGCGGCTTGGAGCCTATTCCAGAGTTCGAGGGCACCATCATCGTCACCAATGGTGATGTGCCGCTGCTTGCCCCGGAAACCATTGAAGGCCTGCGCGCTACCCACACTGAGCAGGGTAATGCGGTTACCGTGCTGTCGATGCGCCTCGATGATCCGACTGGATATGGCCGCATCATCCGCTCGGCGGACGGCAGTGTGTCTGCCATTGTGGAGCAAAAGGATGCCACCGAAGAGCAGCGCCGAGTCAATGAGGTTAATTCTGGTGTCTTCGCCTTTGATGGGCGCGTGCTTGCCGACGCCCTTCAGAAACTCGACTCCAATAACGCCCAGGGCGAGCTTTATATCACCGATGTGCTTGAGATTGCCCGCAGCGCTGGGCACGGCGTCGGCGCGCATGCGGCAGCCGACCCTGCCGAACTCGCGGGTGTCAATGACCGCGTACAGCTCGCCGCCGCCGGTCGTGAGCTCAACCGCCGCATGGTGGAAAAGGCGATGCGCGGCGGAGCCACCATCGTCGATCCGGAGACCACTTGGATTGGTGTCAATGTCACCGTGGGCTCGGATGTCATCATTCACCCGGGCACCCAGCTGTGGGGTGCGACCAGCATCGCCGATAACGCCGAGATCGGACCCGATACTACTTTGATCAATATGCAGGTAGGCGAGGGCGCTTCCGTCGTGCGCACCCACGGCAGCGATTCTGTCATTGGCACTAACGCCAAGGTCGGCCCGTTTACCTATATCCGCCCGAATACCGTGGTAGGCGAGGACGGAAAACTCGGCGGCTTCGTAGAGGCAAAGAACGCACAGATCGGCCGCGGCTCCAAGGTGCCGCACCTTACCTATATCGGCGATGCCACTGTGGGCGAGGAATCCAATATAGGCGCCTCCTCCGTCTTTGTTAACTACGACGGGGTGAACAAGCACCACACCACCATCGGCAGCCACGTGCGCACCGGTTCTGACACAATGTTTATCGCTCCGGTCAATGTCGGTGATGGCGCGTACTCCGGGGCGGGTACAGTAATTAAAGACGATGTTCCTGCGGGAGCACTCGCAGTCTCCGGTGGCAAACAGCGCAACATCGAGGGCTGGGTTCAAAAGAAGCGTCCGGGTACCCCCGCGGCTGAGGCCGCAGCCCGTGCGCAGGACAAAGAAAAGTAAGGGGCAAATTCTCCCATGACTGGCAAGGTAACTGGTAGCAGCAAGAACATGAAGCTCTTCTCTGGGCGTGCACACCCAGAGCTGGCGGAGGCTGTGGCTAAGGAGCTCAAGACCGATCTGGTTCCTACTACCGCGCGCGACTTCGCCAATGGCGAAATCTTCATCCGCTTTGAGGAGTCCGTGCGTGGTGCCGACTGCTTCGTGATGCAGTCCCACACCCAGCCGCTCAACAAGTGGCTGATGGAGCAACTCATCATGATCGATGCCTTGAAGCGTGGCTCCGCTAAGCGCATCACCGCCGTCCTGCCTTTCTATCCGTATGCACGTCAGGATAAAAAGCACCTGGGCCGCGAGCCGATTTCCGCCCGCTTGGTGGCAGACTTGCTGGAGGCTGCTGGCGCGGATCGCATCGTGTCCGTGGACCTGCACACCGATCAGATTCAGGGCTTTTTCGATGGCCCAGTCGATCACATGCACGCCCAGCCAATTCTGACGGATTACATCAAATCTAAATACGCCACCGATAACATCACCGTGGTTTCCCCGGACGCCGGCCGCGTGAAGGTTGCGGAAAAGTGGGCCCACGACTTGGGCGATGCCCCACTGGCCTTCGTACACAAGACCCGCTCCAATACCGAGGCCAATAAGACGGTGTCCAACCGCGTGGTAGGCGATGTTGAGGGCAAGGACTGCGTGCTTCTCGACGACATGATTGACACCGGCGGCACCATCGCCGGCGCCGTACGCGTGCTCAAGGATGCGGGCGCCAAGAAGGTTGTCATTGCCTGCACCCACGGCGTCTTTTCCGAACCCGCACGCGAGCGCCTCTCCGAGTGCGGTGCGGAAGAAGTTATCACCACCGATACCCTGCCGCAGTCCACCGAAGGCTGGTCCAACCTCACGGTGCTGTCCATCGCACCGCTGCTGGCGCAGACCATCCACGAGATCTTCGAGAATGGTTCCGTAACCACCCTTTTCGACCGCGCCTAAATACTCAATAGTTAAAGGCGGTGAGCATGGATTTTGCTCACCGCCTTTTGTTTTGCTGCAAAGCCGCGGCAAGTCTCCTAGCCTTAACTCCGGTATATTTCGTTTTCTCTCATTCGAGATTGTAAGTGAAAAAGGTTTTCTACTAGCTCTCGCGTATTTCAGCTCCGTTGTCGGTGCCGGATTCGCCTCCGGCCAGGAGCTCTTGCAATACTTCACCGCTTTCGGTATTTGGGGAATAGTAGGAGCCGGAGTAGGACTCACCCTCGCCCCGCTGACCATCATGATTGCGATGCAATACGGCTCCTACTTTCAGGCAACATCACACGGGCGCGTGTTTTCCTCGATTGCTTCAAAGCCAGTAGCACGCCTTGTGGACTATGCCATCATCTTCACTCAGTTCTGTCACACCTTCGTCATGCTCTCCGGCGGCGGGGCCAACCTACACCAGCAGTGGGGATGGCAACCATGGGTTGGTTCCGCACTCATGGCCGTCCTGGTCCTCATCGTAGGCTCCATGAATGTTGCAAAGGTGACGAACGTCCTAGGAACAATTACCCCCTTCGTGCTAATCTTGCCCCTTTTGGCAGTAGGCGCGGCATTTATCGATCCGCCATCGGGCCTGCAACAGGCACACGAATTCGCCAGCGCACACGTGGAATCCCCCCTCCCCTTCTGGTGGGTGGCAACTTTGAACTACCTTGGACTTTCGCTCATGGCCTCAACCGCTATGAGCATTGTCATGGGCGCAGACACTCTCAATTCCCGGCAAGCGGGGCGCGGTGGTTTCTTTGGTGGCCTGCTCTTTTCCGGAATGTTGGTATTGCTGG
This sequence comes from Corynebacterium sp. p3-SID1241, assembly GCA_025144025.1. Classification (GTDB taxonomy): domain Bacteria; phylum Actinomycetota; class Actinomycetes; order Mycobacteriales; family Mycobacteriaceae; genus Corynebacterium. Next base: position 18,199 of record JALXWS010000022.1, read on the forward strand.
TAATCGCACTTCTGCTCAGCGTGGAAGATGTCTGGGACGCAGACCTTCCTACTCTCGCAATGCTGAATGAGATTCATCCTTGGTTAGGTACCGCCGCAGCGGTCTTTATCTACCTGATGATTTTCTCCACCGCGATTTCCAACTTCTACGGGATGGCGCGGCGCCTCAGTGCTCGCCGGCCAAATCGGTACTTGCCTATCTTGGTAGCTAGCGTCATCATCGCATTCGTTTTGTCGTTTGTTCCGTTTGACACTCTCGTCGGCATGGTCTTCCCAACTTTGGGCTATATCGGCATCATCGCCATCGGCTTGCTCATCTTTACGTGGCTGCGCCGCGGCCGCGGTATCGTCAATGCCGAGTCTCGCCGTCGCGACAAGATCCGTGGCCTAATTCTTCGCATGATAGATCCGAAGCAAAAGTTCACTACCTCGGACCAATTTCAGCTTTCTCGCGAAGTTTATAACTCCAATTTGTCAGGAACGCACCTGCGCGATGAGGTCGCAAACGACGTCATCGCGGAGCTGGATCACCAAGAATCCTTTCCTTTCCATGCGGAAGACTACCAACTGGAAAAAGACTGGCAGAAGCTAGACGCGACGCGTCCTCCCGCAGAGAAGCTGCGAGATCCCGATACAGAGCATTTCCAAGTCCCTAAGAAGGACAATGACCGCTAAAGCCCCGTTCAGGGTTTGGTTGTAGGAAGCCTGACATGCTAATCTAACTCAGTCTCGGCGAGGGCAACCTCACAATGAGGAAGCCGTTATCGACGCGATTGAAGTTAGAGCATGTTGCTTTTATATACGCCTGCGATGACTCGTCCAAGACGTCCATCGGCAGGCTTTCGTCGTTTTTATCGCGTTGGCCGCGCCGCACTACTTTGACTAAGGAGAATGAAGCATGGCACAGCGCCCAGTAATCAAGGCTGAAGCACGTACCGAGTTTGGCAAGGGTGTCGCACGCCGCCTGCGCCGCGACTGGAAGGTCCCAGGCGTTATCTACGGTAGCCACCAGGAGCCGGTTCACTTCGCAGTTCCGCTGCTGGACATCCAGTCCCTCGTCCGCAACAACGGTGTCAACGCCGTTCTGGAGCTGGAGATCGACGGCGAGCAGTACCTGACCATGGTTAAGCACGTTGACCAGAATGTCCTGACCCTAGACATCGATCACGTTGACCTCCTTGCCATTAAGCGTGGCGAGAAGGTTGAGGTTGAGGTTCCGGTCACCCTGACCGGCGAGCCGGCCCCAGGCACCATGCACATCCAGGATGCTGACGTACTGATGGTTGAAGCAGACGTACTGAACATTCCGGAAGAGCTCGAGGTTTCCATCGAGGGTCTCGAGGACGGCGCGGTTGTTACCGCAGCCGACGTCACCATGCCGGAAGGCACCACCTTGGTGGCAGAGGAAGATACCGTTATCGTCTCCATCTCCCTGCCTGAGGTTGATGAGGAGCTCGAGGAAGCTGCTGAGGCTGCTGAGGAAGGCGGCGCAGACGCTGGCGCTGAGTCCGTCGACGAGGGCGAAGAGTCCTCCGACTCCAAGGAGTAATCCCCTCCCCTTCACACGCATAGGCCGCCGTGAGATTCGCTTCTCGCGGCGGACTTGCCGTTTTTCTCTCTGCCTATGAGACAATTGAGCGCGTGACTCCACTCCTCGTAGTAGGCCTTGGCAACCCCGGCCCCAAGTACGCAGGCACTCGGCACAATATCGGTTTCGACGTAGCTGACGAGCTGGCGGGTGAACTGCTGAGCAGCTTTTCGGTGCACAAGAAAACCAATACCGAAGTAGCCGAGGCCATGGCCGGTGGCCGTAAAATTATTTGTGCCAAGCCGCGATCTTTCATGAACCTTTCCGGCGGGCCAATCAAGGCTTTAGCGCAATATTTTCATCTCTCCGCCGCCGATATCATCGTCATCCACGATGAACTAGAGCTCGATTTCGGCGCCATTAAGCTTCGCCCTGGCGGCGGCGACCACGGTCATAATGGTTTGCGCTCAACCACCAAGTCCCTTGGGACAAAGGACTATAAGCGCCTTTCGATTGGCATTGGGCGCCCACCAGGCCGGATGGCCCCGACGTCGTTTGTGCTCAAGCCATGGGCAAAACAAGAAAAGGCCGAGATTCCCATCATCTGTGCCAACGCGGTGGATGAAATCCTGCGCGTAGGATAGTCGCCATGAAACTGGCCACCCTACGCACCGGCTTTGGCACCTCCGCTATCCGCATCGATGGGGACAATGTGGGCGTCGAATTGGATTATGAGGATGTGGGCCAGCTGCTGCGCAGCGAGGATTGGCGTAAGGCCGCCCAGCTTTCCGGCGAACCGGTGGTCTTCGACCACGCCGACTTGGAGGCCGTGGTACCAGCTCCCGGTAAAGTCATTTGCGTTGGGCTCAATTACGCCAAGCACATCCGCGAAATGGGACGCGAATTTCCCAAGCATCCCACCCTGTTCATCAAGTTCGCAGAGGCCCTAACAGGCCCATATGACGATGTATTCATTCCAGAATATGGTACGCAACAGTTAGATTATGAGGGCGAACTGGCGGTAATCATTGGCGAGCGCGCCCACCATGTCAGCCGAGACGAGGCGCTTGACTATGTGGCCGGATACGCCATTATGAACGACTACACGTTGCGTGATTTCCAGCGCCAAACTAGCCAGTTCCATGCCGGCAAGTCCTTTTATCGCACCGTCGGCTTCGGACCTTGGCTGACGACTGCTGAGGAGTGGGCTCCGGGTTCTGGAGCCATACTTACCACTACAATAGACGGCGAAGAAAGACAGCGTGATAATACCGATGACCTTATCTTTTCGGTAGCCGAGCTTATCGAGTTTTGCTCGCAGCTTTATCCGCTAAATCCAGGAGACGTCATCGTTACTGGCACCCCAGAAGGCGTTGGCTTTGCACGAGAGCCGCAGCAGTTTATTCACGATGGCCAAAACGTCACCATTTCCATTGAGGGCTTGGGGCATATTTCCAATACAACTCGCTTTAGCGAACCGGGCTGCGGCCAAGGCTGTACCTGCGCTTAAGCTGTGCCTAGGTTCTCACCCCGACGAGGGCGGGACCGTTTTCTCCCTTGCTACCCGCGCCGGTTAAGCTGGGTTGATGAGCACAAAAAGCAGCAAATCCCCTAAGAAACTCAACAAGAAGGCCTACGAAAAGGAACTCGAGCGCCTTCAGGCAGAGCTCGTGGACATGCAGCAGTGGGTCGTTGAAACTGGCGCCCGCGTAGTCATCATCATGGAAGGCCGCGACGCCGCCGGTAAGGGCTCCGCAATCAAGCGCATCACCCAATACCTCAACCCACGTACCTGCCGCATCGAGGCACTGCCCGCGCCGAACTCCCGCGAGCAAGGCCAGTGGTACTTCCAGCGCTACGTAGAAAAGCTGCCTACCAAGGGCGAAATCGTCATCTTTGACCGCTCCTGGTACAACCGCGCCGGAGTCGAGCGCGTCATGGGCTTTTGCACCGACCAAGAATACGTCCGCTTCCTCCACCAAGCACCTACTTTTGAGCAGATGCTGGTAGAAGACGGCATCATGCTGCGCAAGTACTGGTTCTCTGTCTCCGATGAGGAGCAGATTAAGCGCTTTGAATCCCGCCGCAATGATCCGCTGCGCCGTTGGAAGCTATCCCCTATGGATCTGCAGTCCATTACCCGCTGGGAGGACTATTCCCGTGCCAAGGATGCGATGTTCATTCACACCGATACCCCGACCGCCCCGTGGTACACCGTGGAATCAGAAGATAAGAAGCGCTCGCGTATCAACGTCATCTCGCACCTGCTGAGCACCATTCCTTACGAGAAGATCGACCGCGAGATGCCTAAAATCCCGCAGCGCCCTGAGCCTGATGGCGAGGCCTACGAGCGCCCAGCACGCGAAGAGTTCCGCTATGTGCCTGATGTAGCAGCCAAGCTGGAACGCAAGTCCGAGCACAAGACGGCGAAGAAGACCTCAAAGAAGGACAAGAAGAAGGATAAGAAGAAGTAGCAGCACCGGCTGTATTACTATCTTCATTCATGAGCACTGACCCCGTCACGCAAGCGCGTTTAGGAGATAAAATCCTCACTGCGATGGCGGTGCTCATTGCGCTATTTTATGTCATTTCTGCCGCGAAGAATCCCAGCATAATTGAGATTATTCAGGCAGGTCTATCGTTGCTATTCCTGCCATTTATGTGGATCTGGCGGAGCCGTCCCGTGCTCAGCGCCACGGGCTTTATTGTGTTGCTCGCAGGATGGGCCGTGGCTTGGATGAGCCAGCTGCCCACCAATCTAGGGCTTACCCCCTGGGCCCTGACTGCACCCATGGCGGTGTATGCCACCTCCCGCTATGTCACGCGCCGCGCCATCCCCCGCACGGTACTGGCTCTAACGATTCTTGGCTCCTTCATTTCGCCATTCATGTGGCGCATAGATCCGGAGTTTTTCGTTTTGCATTACCAACTGGACCGCCGCTACTTGGCTATGTTGGTCGTGCACTGGGCGGTTCTAGGTAGCACATATTTTATAGCTGCGCGCTACTTCGATTTAGCACGCCAGCGCGAGCAGCTAGCACAAGAGCGATTTCGCCAAGCCCAAGAAGAAGAACGCCTGCTCATCGCAAGAGAGCTGCATGATGTACTCGCTCATTCCCTCACTTTGATCAAGGTTCAGGCAAACGCCGGGATCATTGCCGCTCGTGCAAACACTGAGGCTGCCCACGATGCGCTGGCCAGTATTCGTGATGGCGCGGATTCTGCTTTGGAAGAGGTCCGCGGCATCGTCACTGCACTGCGCAGCACCGGACCTACCTCACTGGAGCCCACCACGCAGCTAGAGCACATCGAGGGCATTATCGATGGCTTCCGGGCGGCAGGCTTGGACATTAACGCGCATATACCTGAGGCCTACGAGGCTCCAGCACTTACGCAATTGGCGTTGGTGCGCATAATTTCTGAGGGTTTGACCAACGCATTGCGCCACCAGGGCCCAGGAACCCAGGTGGAGGTGGAGCTTGCGCTTGCCGACGTCGCCCGACTCACCCTAATTTCTTCCACTCCCTCCCCGACTCCCAGCGAATTCCCAGGTAGCGGCGTGGGCCTAATCGGTGTGGAAGAACGTGCCCTCGCATTGGGTGGAAAGCTGGAGAGCTGGGGCGATGCCACAAAATTCACCCTGCTCGCCGAACTTCCGTTGCAGAGGGAAAACCGTGTCTAAGATTCGTGTACTGCTTGCCGATGACCAAGCGCTGCTCGCCGCCGCTTTGTCCACGATCCTCAATGCTCACGATGATATTGAGGTCGTTACCACCGCGCGCACCGGCAACGAAGCCGTTACCGCCGCGATAAGCCACCGCATTGACGTCGCGATTCTAGATATCCGAATGCCCGGAATGGACGGCATTGCCGCGGCTCAAGCCATCCTTTCTCGGGTGCCTGACTGCCGAATCATCATGCTCACTACATTTAATGAAGATGATTTGGTGGCTCAATCTATCGCCGCTGGCGCGCATGGGTTTCTCCTCAAAGACGCCGACCCAGATGTACTGGTGGGGGCTGTGCGGGACGTCGCCAAGGGCGAATCGGTCCTAGCTGCTAAGGTAACCGGCCCAGTCTTGCAGACCTACCGCGCCGCAATTGCGCGCGGGCAGCTGAGCGCGCAAGAGCGCCAGGGCTTAAGCCTTGTCACCCGCCGCGAGAGAGAAGTCTTAGCCCTCATCGCCCGCGGTGCCACCAACGCGGAAATTGCCCGTGAAATGGTCATCGCGGATACGACTGTCAAGACACATATTTCCTCTCTGCTTTCCAAATTGGCTGCACGCGACCGCGTAGCTCTAGTGCTCTTGGCGCAAAAGGCTGGCATCGCCTAAGCCTCCTACCGTGGTAGGAGAACTTCGCGCAAAGGTCCATAGCCTAGGCGGAGGTTATTGCGGCGCTGTGCCGCAAGACTAGGCGGTATGAGTTTTGAGATCTCCTTTGAACGCGTCAGCAAATCCTTTGGCTCCAACGCGGTACTGCGGGATGTGGATTTTCGTATCACCCCTGGCCGAGTCCACGCCTTGCTTGGACGCAACGGGGCCGGAAAATCCACTCTTCTTTCCATCTTCCTTGGCCTGCTGCCGGCAGATTCCGGAATAGTACGCGTGGCTGGTGCTCCTTGGTCACGTGAAGTACTCGACCATGTGGGGGCATCCGTGAACGGGCCCGCCTTCTACGGACACCTTTCCGCCGCTGCCAACCTGCGCGTACATACCCGCTTGCTAGGTCTGCCGGAGGCTGAGGTAGAGCGTGTTTTAGCCATTGCGGGGCTCGCTGAGGTCGGTTCCAAGAAGGCCAAGTCCTTTTCCACCGGTATGAAGGCTCGCTTAGCATTGGCGCAGGCTTTGCTAGGTGATCCGGAAATTTTGCTGCTAGATGAACCTCAAAATGGTCTTGATCCACAGGGCATAGTGGAGCTGCGTACTTTGCTGCGAGACTTGGCAGCAGCCGGCCATACTATTGTGGTCAGCTCTCACCAGCTTGGCGAGGTCCTTCATTTGGCCCACGACATCACCATTTTGTCTCAGGGCACCATTCGCTACTCCGGGTCCTTGCAGGAGCTTGCCCCCAGCGGCCAATTGGAGTCCGAGTTCTTCCGCCTCACCTCTCCGGGTGGTGAGGCGGATGTTTAAGCGCTACCTTTCGGCAGAGTTGCTGCGCAGCCGCGGCAGCGCTGTGCAGTGGCTACCTCTTCTCGCCTTACCGCTTGCGCTAATGACCATAGTCTTTTCTGCTTTCGCTTCCCCGGCTAAGGATGCTACCGGTGTTCTCGGCTGGCAATCTATGTTTGTCACCGGCATGTACGCGCCGCTCGTTGCGGTATTTGCCGCAGTTACAGAGCGCCGAGAGGTTCTCGCCCGTGGCGGCGGCACCTGGTGGCGCCGCCTCACTACTCGCTACGAACACACTGCCCGCTTAGTGGTAGTGCTCGCCAGCTTGGGCGCGTTCCACCTCCTCAACTTTGGGGTGTCCTGGGCAGTAGTGTTCGCACAAGGCCGCGAACAGCACCACCTTGTGGCACTCGCCGGGCTATATTCTTTCCTCGGTGCTTTTGGCATTGCTGGCCTTGCCTCTGCCTGCTCGCGGCGTTATGGCCTTGGCGCGACACTAATACTCAGCGTTATCTGGCAGGTTTTAAGCGTGACTTCCAAGGTCGTCGAAGGCCCGACGTGGTGGGCTTTTCCACCAGCTTGGCCCATGCGACTCTTGCTTCATTCACTGCACATTCATCAAAATTCCGTGCCCTTGGATCCAGGCGATCCGCTCCTGCAAGAAAGTCCGCTGCCAGCCCTCGCTCTGACGCTACTTCTCGCAGCAATGGGTATCTATTTAGCCATCGTCACTCCGCGCCGCCTGCGCCGCCTCGCCTTACCTCGCCGCGGCCAGACGACCCCAGCCTCTAGCGGCGCCACTGCCACGTGGCGCCCGGCCACAGCACCGCGTGCCACCGCCCGCCCCCGCTTTGCAGGCGCGCTAGTTGGTCTCCACCGGGCGGCGTGCAGCCCAGCAGTTATCGCCTGCTTGGTGTTAAGTGCCTTGGCATTGCTATTTCTTGCCCTTTTCTATTCTCCGACTTATGTCCAGGGCTTCTTTATTTTTCTGCTTCTCCCTGTAGGGGCAGGTGTGCTGCCGGTTGTGGTGTGGCCATTACTCGCGCCGGTATGGCCGCTCAGCCACATTGAATCCCGCCATTGTTCCAGCGCCCTCCTCTGGTGGTTTTTCGGGATAGTATCCGCAGTATGCATAGGCGCGTCGCTCGCGCTTAGTGCTTCTGGCAGCCCGGCTTCGACGACGGCCATCCAACTGCCCCTAGCCATTGGGGTGGGGTATGTGATTTCGGTATTCTCTCTTCTCATCGTGATTCGTCTGGGCACGATGAGTGGCCTGGCACTGTGCATCGTCTGCACTATCGTTTCCGTGACCTTGGGTGGAGACATCCTCGCTAGAACCCCGCTGTGGTTGATCGCCTTCCCCGCATGGCCCATGAACGCAGATTCCCCTGCCCGCTATATTCTTGCGACGGTGCTGACAGGAATCTTCGCCACGGCTGGTACGTGGATGGTCATACGGCTGCTTAAGACTAAAGCGCTGCGGCCGGCAGACTAAGCCTCGCAAGAGTATCGCTCTGCTAACGGGTTGACCTGGCACCACCATCAGGAGACTGGAAGAATGCAGCTAGTTGAAAAAGGCGCACACAGAACACCTCACAAAGGTGGATTTAGCCTTTGGGGCAAGAAAGGATAAATAAATGAATGAAGTGCCCCAAGTTCTGTTCCTAGGCATTTGCCTTGATTTCTATTATTGCTTGTGGCGGGTTCTGCTTCCAAAATTCGGTTTCCACCTCGACCGGGGTTCGGTATCCCAAGCTTTGGTGGAGCCTAGTCTCGTTCCACCATGACACCCACTCGAACGTCGCGATTTCGACCTCGACAACATCATCCCACCTGCGGGTATGGATCAGCTCGTTCTTGTAGGAGCCGTTAACGTTTTCAGCAAGAGCATTGTCATAGGAGTCACCAACAGTTCCGGTGGAAGCTGCAATGCCATGCTGGGTAAGTCGCTCGTTGTAGACCACGCTGACATACTGCGACCCGTGATCCGAATGGTGAATGAGACCTGTTGTTTCCTCAGCACACACGATCGCTTGGTTGAGAGCTTGCAGCGGCAGTGCTTGAAGTGCGCATCAAGTCTGATAACGCCCACCCAACGATCCGTCGAGAATAAACGTCGGTGACAAACGCGGCGTACACAAAGCCTTTCTTCGTGCGCACATACGTAATGCCAGCCACCCACAGTTTATTCGGGCCATGGGCTTTGAATTCACGCTCGACCAAGTCCGGGCGCAGATCAGGCATGTTAGCTTTACGGGTCGTGATAGGTGATCCGCCTTTGCCTTTGTCAGAAACACCGGCCAGGCGCATCAGCCGGGCGGTTTGTTCACGACCGATATCAATTCCTTCACGGCGAAGAGCATGCCACATTTTCCGCACACCATAAACACTGTAATTATCCCGATGAACAGCACTAATGCGTTCAACCAGCTCAGCATCGCGAAGGCGACGAGCACTTAGTCCACGGGCCTTGGATTGGCGATATCCACGCGAGGTGATAAACCCACCGGCCCGGTTATTCTTCAACGCCTTACAGATGAACTCGACGGAGAAAATACTCCGGTATTCATCGATAAACCGGATCATTTCCGACGTTTTGGGTCGAGTTCCGACGCGAAAAAAGCTGAGGCAGCCTTTAAAAGTTCATTGGTGTCGCGTAGCTCTTGATTTTCACGGCGAAGCCTCGCGTTTTCGGCGGCCAGATCTTCAGGCACGGGTTCTGGAGTGTTTCCCGCACGGCGGGAAGGCTTAAGTCCATTGACGAGCTGTGTGCCACGAAACCCCCAGTTTTGGGGCTACTGCCTGGCATGCGGCTTGCATCGACATGTTTTCCGCCAAGATGCGGTCTTCCACGAGACGGACCACACGGTTCTTTGCATCCTGGTCAAATTTCCTTGGCATGTTCCAGATTTTCCCATCTACTCAAACGGAACAAAACCTGGGACACTTCACACATACGTGTCCGTTCTGTTAAAGCGTAGTTGTGCCATATGCCTACACATATGTCCTGCCATACGGCATGTACTGTGGGGCGTATATTCACCCGCCCAATCGCGGTAGCTATGCGTTTTTCAACGCCCGATACACCGTAGGGCTTGAACGGAATTCGCGTAGGCGCAATCAGGGGCTATAAAGTATCGCATTACTTGCATCCC
>JALXWS010000023.1 GCA_025144025.1 Corynebacterium sp. p3-SID1241
TTCTTTGGATTAAGCGCGCCTGAATGTAGCCAAAGCCACGCCGCGCAAATGCCGTGGTCAGCTTTTCATGCTGTGCAAGTTTTGCTAGGGTTGACAAAGTTATGGAGGTGCGCGTTAAGCGCCCGATTAGTTTTAGTTCCCAAGGAGGGTTAGCTGTGAGCGATGAGCAGCAGCCGAAGAATTCGGGTGCACCGCGCCCGACCGGTAAGCGTCAGCTCTCTGGTGCGGCTACCACGTCCTCCGCTGACTACGCCGATAAGCACGTCGTCCGCGTAGAGGATAAGAACCACAATGACTCCCCAGGCGGCGGCGTAGCTGCTTTTCCTGGCGAGGTTGCAACCGAGATGAAGAAGGTGGTCTGGCCTACCGCTAAAGAGATGGTGCAGTACACCCTCATTACCTTCGCGTTCCTCATCGTCTTGACTGCTTTGGTCTGGGGCGTGGACACGCTGGCTGGCCTCGGAGTTGAGCAGGTTCTCTCTGATAAGTAAGATAGCTGCATAACCTTTTATCCCGCTGTTTCCGCTTCAAGGAACGGCGGGATACTTTTTGCCCATACGCGGGCGGGTAGGCTGGTCCTACACAACGCGCCGATGAATTTTTTGGAGTAAGAATCATGAGCGACGAGAACAACGTCGAAACCGTAGGCACCTCCCTCGAAGAGGCTATGCAGTCCAATGTTCAGGAGCAGGCGGCAGAGCACGCAAACTCCGTAGAGGAAGCGCAGCAGGAGGATGCTGGCCCAGCCGCTCCAGCAGCAGAGGAAGACGCCGCAGGCTCCACCAACGCTGACGCTGAGTCTGAGTCCGCAGAGACGGCCGAGGCTCCGGCGGCGGGCAATGCAGCTGAAACCGAGGGTGCAGCCGCAGAGTCCGGCGAGGAAGAGGAGTCTGAAGACGCCGCTTACCGCAAGCGCCTGCGCGCCTTTACCCGCGAGCTGAAGAAGCAGCCAGGCCAGTGGTACATCATCCAGTGCTACTCCGGCTACGAGAATAAGGTGAAGACCAACCTAGACATGCGCGCCCAGACCCTCGAGGTGGAGGATTCCATCTTCGAGGTCGTGGTTCCCATCGAGCAGGTACTGGAGAACAAGGACGGCAAGAAGAAGATTGTAAAGCGCAAGCTGCTGCCGGGCTACGTCCTAGTCCGCGCCGAGCTTAACGACGCCGCATGGTCCGTCATCCGCGAGACCCCTGGTGTGACCTCCTTCGTGGGCAACGAGGGCAACGCCACTCCGGTAAAGACGCGCGACGTGGCCAAGTTCCTGATGCCGAACGAGGCGCCATCCACCAAGGGTGATGCCGCCCCGAACCAGGCAGAAGGCGAGCAGGTTGTGGATATGCCGGAGAAGGAAGTAGCCAAGAAGTACGCGCATGACTTCGAGGTGGGCGAGGCCGTAACCATCCTTTCTGGTCCGCTGGCCGCCGTATCCGCCACCATTTCCGAGATCGACCCAGAGACCGGCAAGATGCAGGGCTTGGTATCCATCTTCGGCCGCGAGACCCCAGTGGAGCTGTCGCCGACCGAGATCGAGCGCATCTCCTAAAAAGTGATTTTGTGCAGGGCGCACGGTGTTCTAAACTGGAACGCCGTGCGCCTTTGGCGTGCGTAGAAGAAAACGTTTCATCCTCCGGTGGCCCACTGAAGGTGAGCATCCGGACGGGATCCCGTTATTCATCGTGGCGGATATCCCGGTAACACAGGAAAGAGGTAATTCGATGGCTCCAAAGAAGAAGGTATCCGGCTTCATCAAGCTGCAGATCGAGGCAGGCGCCGCTAACCCGGCACCGCCAGTTGGCCCGGCACTGGGTGCCCATGGCGTCAACATCATGGAGTTCTGCAAGGCTTATAACGCCGCTACCGAGAACCAGCGTGGCAACGTGGTTCCGGTTGAGATCACCGTCTACGAGGACCGTTCCTTCGACTTCAAGCTGAAGACCCCGCCGGCAGCTAAGCTGCTGCTCAAGGCCGCTGGCATCAACAAGGGCTCCGGCGTCCCACACACCGACAAGGTCGGCTCTGTGTCCTGGGATCAGTGCAAGGAAATCGCAGAAACCAAGTTTGCGGACCTGAACGCACGTGACATCGAGAACGGCGCCCGCATCATCGCCGGTACCGCCCGCTCCATGGGCATCACCGTTAATGGCGCACCGGAGAAGTAAAAACTTTATGTGGTAGGGCCAGCTGCGGCCCGCCAAACACCACACCAATCCAGAAAAGGAATTGTTAAATGAGCACCAAGTCTAAGGCTTATAAGGCCGCTGCGGAACTGGTAGATAAGTCCCGCCTGTACCGTCCAATCGAGGCCACCAAGCTGGCCAAGGAGACTTCCTCCAAGAACTTCGACGCCACCGTTGACGTTGTCTTCCGCTTGGGCGTTGACCCGCGCAAGGCTGATCAGCTGGTTCGCGGCACCGTTTCCCTGCCTAATGGCACCGGTAAGGATGTCCGCGTTGCTGTCTTCGCTGAGGGCGAGAAGGCTACCGCCGCTCAGGAAGCTGGCGCTGACATCGTTGGCACCGCTGAACTGATCGAGCAGATCAACGAGGGCAACATCGACTTCGACGTTGCTATCGCTACCCCGGATCAGATGGCCAAGGTTGGCCGCGTTGCCCGCGTCTTGGGCCCGCGTGGTCTGATGCCGAACCCGAAGACCGGCACCGTTACCGCAGACGTTGCTAAGGCAATCTCTGAGGTTAAGGGCGGCAAGATCTCCTTCCGCGTTGATAAGGCTGCTAACCTGCACGCCATCCTCGGTAAGGCTTCCTTCGACGCGGAGAAGCTGGCTGAGAACTACGGCGCACTCATGGATGAGATCCAGCGCCTGAAGCCATCTTCTGCAAAGGGCATTTACATCAAGCGCGCTACCATCTCCACCACCTCCGGCCCGGGCATCCCGGTTGACGGCTCCGTGGTCAAGGATTACACCGCGTAAGCTGTTCTAATGCACTGCGTCCAAAGTGAAAGGGCTTCGAGGATTGCCTCGAAGCCCTTTTTTATTCCTTAGCCCGCCTGCAGCTACGCGGCGTCAATATCATCTGCTACCCATTCGGAGCCATCAAAGTAGACATTTCGTGCCAAAGGGATCTGGTGGGAGGCAGACTCTAGGATGTGCATAAAGTATCCCGCCGTATTGGGAATGGCCAGGGTATCTCCCACGGCGATGCCGGCTGGGAAGTCTAGTTCGCGGCGCAAGATGACCTCATCTTCAATGCAGTAGGCGCCGACCACAAAGCCGGTGCGTGGCACGCGGTCTACTTCCCCTTCTGGTCCAGCAGTGGGGACAAGGAGAGGATCCAGAAGGATGTCATCGGCGGCCGTGCGGCACTGGGTGCGGTTTATCGCGGCACCAATTAGCGGCAGGCCATCGGAGCGCTCCTTCAAGAAGTTCACCTCGCTAAGGATGACACCGCAGCCATCGAGGAGGCTGCGGCCGGGCTCCAGATGCAGGGCGATATCGCGCTCGCGCAAGGCTTGGCCGGCTTGCCCGTAGCCGGTTACCTTGCCCGATAGCAGCAGGTCTAGCCACTCGCCGCGGGTAGGCTCCTGCCAGAAGGGATAGGTATCGGAGAGCGGATCCGATTTCCACGTGAACGGTTCACCGGTACCAGCGCGTTGAGAGGCGATGCACTCGAGGTAGTTTTCCCACTGTTCGCGGGATTCGAGGTAGCTCATGGGCACCCCGCCGCCGATATCAATGAATCCCGCCGGCTGGCCTACTGCGCGCAGGTGCTCGACTAACGAGATTGCCTCTGCAAGGGCGGTGCGCCTGTCTGCCTCGCTATAGCCGTGTAGGTGGACGTGGACGCCGGCAACAAGGAGGCTTTCCGGCCACTCGACCTGCCGCCACGCCCTGAGCTTTTCCCCGAAGCGTGTGGGCGGTAGGTGAGCTGGATCGGGGGCAAGGCGCGGTGCTACCCGCGCGGTGGTTCTTAAATCCTGCGCAATGGCGGCGATGCGGGCGGACTCTGCGCGCGAATCACAAGAAATAGTCACGCCCTGCGAGACGGCCAGACGGAGAAGGCTTTCGGTTTTGATAGCCGCGCTGAGGATAATGCGTTCCGGCGCTACCTCGCGGCTCAGGACCTGGCGCAGCTCGTTTTCACTGGCTACATCCACGCCGAGCTCGGCCTCGCGGGCGGCATCGACAAAGCACAGCGCCTTATTGGCTTTGCGTGCGAAAAATACCTGGGTCTCCACGCCGTGGGAAGCACCAGCATCCAGTAGCTCTTGGGCATTGTGGCGCAGCGGTGCGGGATTGAGCGCATTGACCGGTGAGCCGTAGCGCGAGGTTAGCCCCGTGACCTGTTGCGGGCTCTCTATCAACTCGCGCATCCAGGACTCCCACCGCGCGCGCAGTGGGACGGTGCCATGGACGGGCAGGGGAGGGGTGGGAGGGGTGGTCATGGGTTTCCTACTTTCTCAGCCCAGCGGGAAATGTCATCGTGTACGGAACGGTTTAAAGAGTCATGGCCGGGTAAGGAAAGCTCGTTCATTCGGCCAATTTCTACCACGCCAGGAACATCGTGGAAGGGAGAGGGTATAGCTTGGGGAGCCACGGTGGCATCGATAAGCACATCCACTCCGCCTTCTTCCCGCCAGGTATCAATCTGCTCAGGCGCGCGCAAAAACTGTGTATCTACCACGCCGACGTGGATGAGCTCGAGCAGGCGCCGAGCGGTGACCGGCGGCGGACCAAAAGCCACGCGCTCAAGAGTGCGGGAGAGCTCGCGGAATCCGGGCATGGGGCCATGCGCCCCGTGCCAATCGACGCATTCTTGGAAGACCCCACGAAACGCCGCCCCCACGGCCGCGGCTGGGGTGAGCGGGCCGGTACCTTCGGCCGCGCGCAGGGAAGCCTCGAGCTCAGCGACGGCATCACCAGTGAAATCCTGGCCGTCGATAACGGCGGCCAGGTCCGCAGTGGGGAACTCGCCGAATTCGCCCGCGGCCGCGATGAGTATCTCGCGCAGATCCGCGGCGGTGGAAACACGCGCACATGCCTGCCGCCAGCGTTCCGGAACCTCCGGCAGCGATGTATCTGGGGCGGGCTTTACCTCCATAAAGCGGCCACTGCGGCTGACCGGGTAAATGGTTGCTGCGGTATCGCCATACAGCATGCAGACATCGATAAAGCTCAAGGCCGCACCGCGCACGCCAATGCGCCGTGGGGCGCTAGGGAGATCGGCGCCGAAATAGAGACCGGTGACTGGAACTCGCGAGGGTTTGTGGACCAACGCTCCAGAGTGGAGGTGGTCGTGGCCGGTGCAGACGAGGACTACGTCGAAGGGGGCGCCGTCGACCATAAACCCGTCTCCGTCCGCCCTTACCTCGCTCACGCAGTGCGGCAGGTGGCGGATGCGTACGTGTGCCGGGGCGCGGTGCAGGGCAGCGGACCAGGTATCGGAAAGAAACTGGCCCACTTGTGCGCGCGGAGGGAAGGCATCTGCGGCGTCTTCCCCGCGGCGGGCGCGCCATGAGTCGAAGCTATCGTGCGCGGTGGTGACGATGTCGCAGTTGACGTTGAGGCGCCACTGCGGCGGTTGCTGCGGGCGATAGACCGCCCCCGCACCGGCGGGGTATGGGTCAAAGACGGTGACATCGAGTGGGATGCGGGCACGCTCGATGAGCTCTTCTACGGCCCATAGCCCGCGCGGGCCACCGCCGATAATCGCTACGCGGCGGGGATGGCTAAGGGAGGTCACTGCGGTGCCCCTTCGATGCGCGCGGCAAGTTCCGCAGGAGAGATATCAAAGTTCTCGCATACCCAGGAATCGTTGTAGATGGTGTCGAGGTAAGGCTGGCCGGCGTCGTGTAGCACGGCAACCACCTCGGCCCCCTCCGGCAGGGTGGGCGCGAGGCGCTGGAAGGCGGCGATGACGGCACCGCCGGAAGCGCCGGGAAGCAAGCCTTCGGTATGGGCGAGCCTGCGGGCGGCAATGATGGCATCAAGATCGGGCACGCGCTCGACGGAAGAGGGCGAAAACTTGGTGGAGAGGTCCGTTACTATTCCGGCGCCATAGCCGGG
This sequence comes from Corynebacterium sp. p3-SID1241, assembly GCA_025144025.1. GTDB lineage: Bacteria > Actinomycetota > Actinomycetes > Mycobacteriales > Mycobacteriaceae > Corynebacterium. The sequence continues at coordinate 6,029 of JALXWS010000023.1, forward strand.
CAGCATGCGGGTGCCGCGTTCGCCTCCAAAGAGGACGGAGCCTTCCGCATCCACCCCAATGGTTTGGGTATCGGCGCCTAGTTCGGAGAGTTTGCGCACGCACCCGCCAAGCGTTCCGGTAGTGCTCATGGCCACCAGCAGATGGGTAGGTGCCTGGCCGAGCTGATCCAGGATCTCGGCCATGGTGCCCTCCGCGTGGGCGTGGAAGGCGGCTTCATTGGAATATTGGTTGAGGTTGAAAGAATCGGGAATCTCTTCCAAAAGTTCGGCTACGCGCGTGCGACGGGCGGTGAGCCAATCGCCCGTTTCGGGATCCGGGTGGTCGAGCAACTCCACATGCGCGCCGTAGGCCCGCATGGTCGCTACCGTAGAAGCGTTGACGCGCGGATCCACCACGCAGTGGAACTTCATCCCCTGCAGTGGGGCCTGGCGAGCTAGAGCCATGCCGAGGTTGCCGGAGGAAGATTCCACCAACGTCGAGCCTGGGCGGATATCGCCGGCTGCAAGGGCCGCTTGGATTAGCGCCCGGGCGGTGCGGTCCTTGGCAGAACCACCGAGGTTGAATTGTTCGAGTTTGAGATAGAGGTGGACATCCGGCCGGGGATTGATGGCCTCCACTCGCATGAGTGGGGTATTGCCAATAGGCGGGTGTTGTTGAGAATAAATCCGTGGGCTCATCATTGGCCCCATGGTAGACCTTAACTTCCGCCTTTTCTGCAGGCTTAGTCCTTGATCTCCGCGTAGGCATCGAGGGCGGCTTGGCGGGATTCCTTCAGATCAACAATGGGTGGGGCAGAAAGGGCCGGCTCCCAGCGGCGCACGTAGGCACCATCGGGGTCGAAGCGTTTGGCTTGGGTTTCTGGATTAAAGATGCGGAAGAAGGGTGCAGCATCATCGCCGCAGCCTGCCACCCACTGCCAGTTGAACGGGTTGGAGGCGGCATCGGCATCTACCAGCGTGTCCCAGAACCATTCCTCACCCAGGCGCCAGTGGATGCCTAGGTTCTTGGTGAGGAAGGAGCCCACCACCATGCGCACGCGGTTGTGCATATAGCCGGTGGCCCATAGTTCGCGCATTCCAGCATCGACGAGCGGAATTCCTGTATTCCCGGCCTGCCAGTCCTTGAGACGGGTATCATCCCAGGACCAATCGAAGCGGTCGAAGTTCTCCCTCACGTTCTCGGTAGCGAGGTTCGGCAGGTGGTAGAGGCGGTGCCAGGCAAAATCCCGCCACAGCAGTTCGGAGTGGAACTTTGCGGCTTTAGGCTCCTCGGCCGCGGCGAACCAGACCTCACGCGGGGACACCTCACCAAAGCGCAGGTGAGGCGAGAGCAGGGAGGTGGCATTGAGGGCGGGGATATCGCGCTCCTGGGCGTAGTTAGTTAGGTCTAGCTGCGCTAGTCGCTCCCGAGCGCCGGACTCGCCGGGCGTCCAGTGCTCGGCTAGGGATGCGGCCCACGCTGGTTCGGTGGGGCGGGGCCAGGTGCACGCAATGCTTGCCGACGCCCCCATCTCCGGCACTCCCACAGGCTCATCGCCCGCTACTTGAGAAGCTGCGGCCTTGGAAAAGGGAGTAAAGACTTTATAGGGCTGACCCTTTCCATTGGTGACCTCCCATGGCTCGACCAGGATAAAGCCGGGCGAAGAGGTTGCAGTAATCCCCCGAGAGGTCAGGATTTCCTTGACTGCGGAGTCAACCTCCCGCAGCGGACCGTGGTAGCGGCGCGTCCAGGTTACGGTGGTGGCGCCGAGCTCCGCGGCTAGGCGTGGGATTTCCGCGCGGGCATCGCCGGCGGCGCGAATGAGCTCTACGCCGTGGTCAGCGAGGTCGCGGGCGAGGGAATAAAGGGAGCGCTCGCGCCACCACGTGGTCGCGCCGCCCAGCGGGCGGGTGCCGGGATAGGCGGGCTCGTCGAGGACGACGGCGACCAAGGGGGCGTCGCCAAGCGAGGCGGCTTCCGCCGCGCGGCAAAGTGCCTGGTTATCGTGCAGGCGCAGGTCATCGCGGAACCACATAAGGCAGGTCATGGCGGCTATCCTACGCGGCGAAAACGGTGATTTGGAGAAACCGCGGATAGGGAGGTATGGTTTTCCACGAAGTTTGAACGGCCAGCTATGGCCGAGTCAAAGTTCACCGAAGACCGTTGGTCATCCATCTGGATCGAAGGTTCTCCATCCTAGGAGACGGCCCACGCAGGAGACACTTTGCGATTATTCGCGGCATTCTCTTATGTCGCGCGCCCTGTGCTCTTGCACGGGGCTTTTGTTGTTTCGGGAGACCGGAACAAGGAAGGTCCCGGCGGAATAATAAAAGAGATGTTTTGGAAGGAGGCGAGAGACAATGGCAAACCCAAAGAACACTGCAGACCTAGCAGAGCTGAAGGAGAAGCTGGCTGACGCTAACTCTGTCGTGCTGACCGAGTACCGCGGCCTGACTGTTTCCCAGCTGCAGGAACTGCGCAACGATCTGGGCTTTGACGTTGACTACTCCGTCGCCAAGAACACCCTTTTCAAGATCGCTGCCAAGGAAGCTGGCATCGAAGGTCTTGATGATTTGCTGACTGGCCCGACCGCAATTGCGTTCATCAAGGGCGAGGCAGTGGATGCTGCGAAGGCCATCACCAAGTTTGCTGATGACAACAAGGCACTCGTCATCAAGGGTGGCTACATGGACGGCGACGCACTGTCTGCCGACCAGGTTGAGGCCATCGCCAAGCTGGACAACCGCGAGACCACCCTCGCAAAGCTGGCTGGCGCTATGAAGGGTTCTATGGCGAAGGCAGCTGCTCTCTTCAACGCTCCTGCAACCAAGGCTGTACGCACCGTCGCAGCCCTGCAGGACAAGAAGGAAGCAGAAGCTTAAGTCGTCACAAAAGACGCACAATTACAACACCGTGTGCGCTGCTTAACTTACGCGCAGCGCACACACAACACAGAAAGGACTTGCCATCATGGCTAAGCTCACCAAGGACGAGCTCATTGAAGCTTTCAAGGAAATGACCCTCATCGAACTGTCCGAGTTCGTTAAGGAATTTGAAGAGGTATTCGACGTTGAGGCTGCTGCTCCGGTTGCTGCTGTTGCAGCTGGCGCTCCGGCTGAGGGCGGCGCTGCTGACGCTGAGGAGAAGACCGAGTTCGACGTCGTTCTGACCGACGCTGGCGCTAAGAAGATTGGCGTTATTAAGGCTGTCCGCGAGATCGTCTCCGGCCTGGGTCTGAAGGAAGCTAAGGAAATGGTCGAGGGTGCTCCTAAGGCTATCCTCGAGGGCGCTTCCAAGGACGACGCTGAGGCTGCTAAGACCAAGCTGGAAGAGGCTGGCGCTTCCGTCGAGCTCAAGTAATTTCACTGAGCTTTACGCTTTCAAACCCCCACTTTTGCCGCTCTACGCGGTGGAAGCTGGGGGTTTCCTCGTTTTGTGTTTGCGAGCGCAGTGCGTGGAGTGCAGCAATGGCCAATAGTGTCAAAGTATGACACCATGGCGTTGTGGAGTTTAGGAGGGATAGCTTAGAGCGCTTTCACACAGATGGTAAGGCGCTAAAGTACGTACCCCCTGAACTGCGGAAGATCCTGCGCCGCAAACTCATCATGAGTGACCGTTCCGTTTCCTTAACCAATTTAAGGATTCCACCGGCAAATCGCTTGGAGAGGAAGACTCGGATATCATTTCCGTTCCACAGCCTGGGGAGGTCGTGCGCGAGGAGTTTCTGGCACCGCTCGGACTTAGTCAATACCGCTTAGCAAGGGATATTTTTAGCTCCAAATCCCAAATTTCAAAGCTGGTCCGTGGGCGCATTGGGATTAGTGCGGAAATGGCGCTTCGTCTTTCTGCCTATTTTGGCAATTCGGCAGAGTTCTGGCTGGGACTGCAGGAAGAGTTTGATCTTTGGTGCGCGCGCCAAACCACGGATACGAGCAGCATCGTTGCTTGGAATGAGCACACAGCTTAAAGATCAATCCGGCGTAGCGGGGCCTGTAGAAACAAGGAATTTCTGCCAAGGGCTGTAGAATTAGCCCCCATGCTGCCCAAGTCCCGCATTTTTTCCGTACTGCTTTTAGGCCTCGGCGTCGCGCTTATCGCCGCCGGCATTGTGGCGCCGGCGTTTTTGGATTTCTCCCCGCGACTGCCTCTCAACCTGAACAACAGCACGTGGACCCTGCACGATGACTCCGCGGATTCGCAGCAGCTGTCGAAGGACGGCACACAGCCGTATTCGGGCCCCATGACCTACCAGATCAACATGGATATCCAAGAACCTTCGGACGAGGAGAAGGCCACCTTGCGCATTGGCGAAACCCGCATGCGTGGCGACGGTGAGGGTCTCAATGACCTAAGTCAGGCCCAGGTGTGGAGCTACCCGGTGGACCGCTTGAGTGGTGAGGCTCTGGGGGAGGCGTCGCTTAGCCATACGCTTGCTACGCCTTCGGACAAAGTAACGGTGGATGGCTACTGGCTTAAGTTCCCGGCTGATGCGGAAAAGACCAACTATCCGGTCTTTGACCCGACGCTGCGCAAGGCCGTCGATGCCGTCTTTGAGGAAGAGACCACGATGGATGACCGCACGGTCTACCGCTATCACCAGGAAATCGAACCGACCAACGTAGCGCAGCTCTATGCGGCAGATGGCAATACCACGAGCCTGCCCAAGGAAGGCGGCGGGGAAGAGCAGGGATACCTGACCCACTCCGGCAGCCGCGACTTCTACGTGGATCAGGAGACTGGCCTGGTGGTGGGCATGGATATGGACATCGATGACTACTACGCGGACCGCGAGGGCGTGGGCCGCGAGCGTGCCTTCGTCTTTAATGGTTCCACCTCCGAAGAAGATCAAAAGGAGCTGCTGAAGGAGGCGAAGGAGTTCCCGCGCGACCGCGTGGCGGAAATCATCCGCTGGGTAGTCATCGGTGTGGGTGCGCTTCTGACGTTGCTGGGAATCATTGGTGCGCTGGGGCTATTGAGCGGGAAGAATAAGCACGTCCGCTCACGTCACAACCAAGGGCGCATCGGTGGAAGCGCGGTGTCGGCGAGCAGGTAAAAGCGTAGATGGAAAACAAAATCGCCGCCGGGGTTGCGGTGTATTGAGATTTTAATGGTAGGGTGCTCGGTGGCTGCCGCGCTCGGTGCTGCGGCATGATCGCGTTAGCGTCGCGGCGAGCACGAGCTTGCCCCCTAGCGTGGTAGCGACACTCCCCAGTAGTGGTATGTCTTTACATGGCAGGTCTTTTCCTATAAGCTGTTTCGTTGCGCTGGAATCTGGATCTTCGGTGCACATTTAGCCTTTCAGGCCGGTGATGGCAAAACCGACTTGACAAGGTGATTTTGTGCATTCTGAACCCAGACACTCCACAGCAGACCGAATGCTAGAATTACCAGCGGTTTTGCGGCTCGTCGGCCAGGGCGAGCAGGCAATCCGCGTGAGGTGCTGGAAGGACCCATCTTGGCAGTCTCCCGCCAGACCAAGTCAGTGGCCAATATCCCCGGAGCCCCGAAGCGATACTCGTTTGCAAAAATTAGCGAGCCTATCGCCCTGCCGGGTCTCCTTGACGTACAACTTGATTCCTTTGATTGGCTCGTCGGCGCGCCGGAGTGGCGCGAGCGCGAGCAGGCTGAGCGCGGCGATGACGCCCGCGTGACGAGTGGTCTCGAGGATATCCTTGAAGAGCTCTCGCCGATTGAGGACTACTCGGGCAATATGTCCCTGTCCCTTTCGGAGCCGCGCTTTGAGCCGGTGAAGAACACCGTTGATGAGTGCAAGGAAAAGGACATCAACTACTCCGCGCCGCTGTACGTGACCGCAGAGTTTATTAATAACGACACCCAGGAGATTAAGTCGCAGACCGTCTTTATCGGTGATTTCCCGATTATGACGGATATGGGTACGTTCATCGTGAACGGTACCGAGCGCGTCGTTGTCTCCCAGCTGGTGCGCTCCCCGGGTGTGTACTTCGATCGTTCGATCGATAAGTCCACCGAGCGTCCGCTGCACTCCGTGAAGGTTATTCCTTCTCGCGGTGCATGGTTGGAGTTCGACGTCGACAAGCGCGATACCGTGGGCGTGCGCATTGACCGCAAGCGCCGCCAGCCGGTGACCGTGCTGCTGAAGGCCCTGGGCTGGAGCGAAGAGCAGATCAAGGATCGCTTTGGTTTCTCTGAGCTCATGATGTCCACCCTGGAGTCTGATGGTGTGTCCAACACCGATGAGGCACTGCTGGAGATCTACCGCAAGCAGCGCCCAGGCGAGCAGCCTACCCGCGAGCTGGCACAGTCCCTGCTGGATAACTCCTTCTTCCGTGCAAAGCGTTACGACCTGGCAAAGGTCGGCCGCTACAAAATCAACCGCAAGCTGGGTCTCGGCGGCGACCACGATGGTCTGATGACCCTGACCGAGGAAGACATTGCCGTCACCCTCGAGTACCTGGTCCGCCTGCACGTAGGCGAGCGCGAGATGAAGGCACCAAACGGTGAGATGATCGCCCTGCACACGGATGACATCGACCACTTTGGTAACCGCCGCCTGCGCACCGTAGGTGAGCTCATCCAGAACCAGGTCCGTGTGGGCCTGTCCCGCATGGAGCGCGTTGTGCGCGAGCGCATGACCACCCAGGATGCGGAGTCCATCACTCCGACCTCCCTGATTAACGTGCGCCCGGTCTCTGCTGCTATCCGCGAGTTCTTCGGTACCTCGCAGCTGTCCCAGTTCATGGACCACAACAACTCGCTGTCCGGCCTGACCCACAAGCGCCGCCTGTCTGCGCTGGGCCCGGGCGGTCTGTCCCGTGAGCGCGCCGGCATTGAGGTGCGAGACGTTCACGCTTCTCACTACGGCCGCATGTGCCCGATTGAGACTCCTGAGGGCCCGAACATTGGCTTGATTGGTGCGCTGGCGTCCTACGCCCGCGTAAACGCCTTCGGCTTCATTGAAACGCCGTACCGTAAGGTTGTAGACGGCAAGATTACCGACCAGGTGGAGTACCTCACCGCCGATGAAGAGGACCGCTTCGCTATTGCTCAGGCCGAGGTCGAGCAAGATGCGGAAGGCAACCTCACCGGTGAGCGCATTGAGGTCCGCTTGAAGGACGGCGATATCGGGCTTACCGATGCCTCCGGTGTCGACTACGTTGACGTCTCCCCGCGCCAGATGGTTTCCGTGGGTACCGCCATGATTCCGTTCTTGGAGCACGACGATGCTAACCGTGCCCTCATGGGTGCGAACATGCAGAAGCAGGCTGTGCCGCTGGTTCGCTCCGAGGCCCCACTGGTGGGTACCGGTATGGAGCAGCGCGCGGCGTACGACGCTGGCGACGTTGTCATCACCCCGAAGGCCGGTGTGGTAGAAAACGTCACCGCTGATGTCATCACCATCATGGATGATGAGGGCCAGCGTGATACCTACATCCTGCGCAAGTTCGAGCGCACTAACCAGGGCACCAACTACAACCAGACCCCGCTGGTGTCCATGGGCGAGCGCGTTGAGGCCGGCCAGGTTCTGGCCGATGGCCCTGGTACCCACAATGGCGAGATGTCCCTCGGCCGTAACCTGCTGGTTGCCTTTATGCCGTGGGAAGGCCACAACTACGAGGACGCCATCGTCCTCAACCAGCGCATCGTGGAAGAGGACATTCTGACCTCCGTCCACATCGAGGAGCATGAGATCGATGCTCGCGATACCAAGCTGGGCGCTGAGGAAATCACCCGCGAGATCCCGAACGTCTCTGAGGACGTCTTGAGCGACTTGGACGAACGCGGCATCATCCGCATCGGTGCGGACGTTCGCGCCGGCGACATCCTGGTGGGTAAGGTTACCCCGAAGGGCGAGACCGAGCTGACCCCGGAGGAGCGCCTGCTGCGCGCCATCTTCGGCGAGAAGGCCCGGGAGGTTCGCGATACCTCCATGAAGGTGCCGCACGGTGAGGTGGGCAAGGTCATTGGCGTTGCACGTTTCTCCCGCGACGATGATGACGATCTGGCCCCTGGCGTCAACGAGATGATTCGTGTCTACGTTGCCCAGAAGCGCAAGATCCAGGACGGCGATAAGATGGCCGGCCGCCACGGCAACAAGGGTGTGGTGGGCAAGATTCTGCCGCCAGAGGATATGCCGTTCATGGAAGACGGCACTCCGGTGGACATTCTGCTCAACACCCACGGTGTGCCGCGTCGTATGAACATCGGCCAGGTCCTCGAGGTGCACCTGGGCTGGCTGGCACACGCCGGTTGGAAGGTTGACACCGAGGATCCAAAGAACGCTGAGCTGCTCAAGACCCTGCCGGAAGAGCTGTACGACGTTCCTGCGAATTCCTTGACCGCCACCCCGGTCTTCGACGGCGCTACCAACCACGAGATCGAGCGCCTGCTGGCTTCTTCCCGACCTAACCGCGACGGCGATGTGCTGGTGAATGAGCACGGCAAGGCCACGCTTTTCGACGGCCGCTCGGGCGAACCGTACAAGTACCCGATTTCAGTCGGTTACATGTACATGCTCAAGCTGCACCACTTGGTCGATGAGAAGATTCACGCCCGTTCCACCGGTCCTTACTCCATGATTACCCAGCAGCCGCTGGGTGGTAAGGCCCAGTTCGGTGGCCAGCGCTTCGGCGAGATGGAGGTATGGGCAATGCAGGCTTACGGCGCTGCCTACACCCTGCAGGAGCTGCTGACCATCAAGTCCGATGACGTCGTTGGCCGCGTGAAGGTCTACGAGGCCATTGTTAAGGGCGACAATATTCCAGATCCGGGCATCCCTGAGTCTTTCAAGGTGTTGCTCAAGGAGCTGCAGTCCCTGTGCCTGAACGTGGAGGTTCTCTCCACCGATGGCACGCCGATGGAGCTGTCTGGCTCTGATGACGATGACATGGATAGCCCATCGCTTGGCATTAACCTGTCCCGCGATGAGGGTTCCTCCGCTGACATCGTCTAATTAGTTTCTTGGTCCACCGCGGGGAAAATCCCCGCGGCTGGGCATAAACGTTTAATTCATAGAAAGCCATCAATTCCTCGACAACGAGGATGAAAGGGAGACATTACGTGTTTGACGTAAATCTCTTCGACGAGCTCCGCATCGGTCTGGCCACCGCAGACGATATTCGTCGCTGGTCTAAGGGCGAGGTCAAAAAGCCTGAGACCATTAACTACCGCACCCTGAAGCCGGAGAAGGACGGCCTCTTCTGCGAGCGCATCTTCGGCCCCACCCGTGACTGGGAGTGCGCTTGTGGCAAGTACAAGCGCGTCCGCTACAAGGGCATCATCTGTGAGCGCTGTGGCGTTGAGGTGACCAAGTCCAAGGTCCGCCGTGAGCGCATGGGCCACATTGAGCTAGCCGCTCCGGTAACCCACATCTGGTACTTCAAGGGCGTTCCTTCCCGCCTGGGCTACCTATTGGACCTGGCTCCAAAGGATCTCGAGCGCATCATCTACTTCGCAGCCAATATCATCACCTCCGTGGATGAAGAGGCTCGCCACAACGATCAGTCCACCCTGGAAGCAGAGATGCTCCTAGAGAAGAAGGACGTTGAGGACGATACCGAGTCCGAGATCGCAGAGCGCGCCTCCAAGTTGGAGTCTGATCTGGCCGAGCTGGAAGCAGCCGGCGCCAAGGCAGATGCCCGCAAGAAGGTGCAGAATGCTGCCGATAAGGAAATGCAACACATCCGCGAGCGCGGCGAGCGCGAAATCGCCCGCCTCGATGAAATCTGGAATACTTTCATCAAGCTAGCTCCGAAGCAGATGATCATTGATGAGACCATCTACGAAGAGCTGGTGGACCGCTACGAGGATTACTTCACCGGCGGCATGGGTGCAGAAGCCATCCAGACCCTGGTCCGCAACTTCGACCTCGAGGCTGAGGCCGAGGAGCTGCGCGAGATCATCAACAACGGCAAGGGCCAGAAGAAGATGCGTGCCCTGAAGCGCTTGAAGGTTGTTGCGGCTTTCCTACGCTCCGGCAATGATCCGGCTGGCATGGTGCTGGATGCTGTCCCGGTTATTCCACCAGAGCTGCGCCCGATGGTGCAGCTGGACGGTGGCCGCTTCGCTACCTCCGACCTGAACGATCTCTACCGCCGCGTGATCAACCGCAATAACCGTTTGAAGCGCATGATCGACCTGGGTGCTCCAGAGATCATCGTGAATAACGAGAAGCGCATGCTGCAAGAGTCTGTGGACGCGCTCTTCGATAATGGCCGCCGCGGCCGTCCGGTCACCGGTCCGGGCAACCGTCCGCTCAAGTCCCTTTCTGACTTGCTCAAGGGCAAGCAGGGCCGCTTCCGCCAGAACCTGCTGGGTAAGCGCGTGGACTACTCCGGCCGTTCCGTTATTATCGTCGGCCCGCAGCTGAAGCTGCACGAGTGTGGTCTGCCGAAGCTCATGGCTCTCGAGCTCTTCAAGCCGTTCGTCATGAAGCGCTTGGTAGAAAATGACTATGCCCAGAACATCAAGTCCGCCAAGCGCATGGTTGAGCGCCAGCGCCCAGAGGTGTGGGACGTTCTGGAGCAGGCCATTTCTGAGCACCCTGTGATGCTTAACCGTGCACCTACGCTGCACCGCCTGGGTATTCAGGCCTTCGAGCCGAAGCTGGTTGAGGGTAAGGCTATTCAGCTGCACCCGCTGGCTTGTGAGGCGTTCAACGCTGACTTCGACGGTGACCAGATGGCAGTCCACCTGCCGCTGTCCGCTGAGGCTCAGGCTGAGGCCCGCGTCCTGATGCTGGCTTCCAATAACATTCTGTCCCCGGCATCCGGTAAGCCGCTGGCTATGCCGCGCCTGGATATGGTTACCGGCCTATACTACCTGACCATGGACAAGGCCGAGGACGAGACCGGTGGCAATGGCCGCTACCGCGAGGCGGAAGAGGACAAGCCAGCAACCGGCATCTTCTCCTCCTACGCCGAGGCCCTCATGGCCTACGACCGCGGCACCGTTGGCCTGCAAGCTCCGATCAAGGTGCGCATCGATCACCTTCGCCCGCCGAAGGAGATCGAGGAAGAGCAGTTCCCGGATGGCTGGTCCAAGGGCCAGGCATGGATGGGCTACACCACCATCGGCCGCGTCATGTTCAACGAGCTGCTGCCGTGGAACTACCCCTACCTCGAGGGCATCATGGTCCGTAAGGGCGGCGGCTCCGGCAATAAGGTTCTCATCGGTGACGTGGTCAATGACTTGGCCAATAAGTACCCGATGATCACCGTGGCTCAGGTGCTGGACAACATGAAGGATGCCGGCTTCTACTGGGCAACCCGTTCCGGCGTGACCATCACCATGTCTGACGTTCTGGTTCTGCCTAATAAGACCGAGGTGCTCGAGTCTTATGAGAAGGAAGCAGAGCGCATCGAGCGCAAGTACTGGGAGCAGGGCGCCCTGACCGAGCGCGAGCGCTACGATCGCCTGGTTGAGCTGTGGAAGGACGCTACCGACACCGTCGGTGAGGCCGTCGAGAACATGTACCCGGACCACAACCCAATTCCGATGATTGTGAAGTCCGGTGCTGCCGGTAACATGCGTCAGATCTGGACGCTGGCCGGTATGAAGGGCATGGTTGTGAACTCGCACGGTGATTACATCACCCGTCCGATTAAGACCTCCTTCCGCGAAGGCCTGTCCGTGCTGGAGTACTTCAACAACTCCCACGGTTCGCGTAAGGGTCTGGCCGATACCGCACTGCGTACCGCTGACTCCGGCTACCTCACCCGTCGTCTGGTGGACGTGGCCCAGGACGTCATCGTCCGTGAGGAGGACTGTGGCACCCGCCTAGGCGTCCAGGTGCCAATCGGCGAGGAGTCTGGCGACAAGGTTGTTCTCTCCGATCTGTGGGAGACCTCCGCGTCCGGCCGCGTGCTGGCTACCGATGTCAAGGGCGAGGACGGCGAAGTCGTGGCCGAGGCCGGCTCCGACCTCACCGAAGAGCTCACCCAGAAGTTGCTTGACGCTAAGGTCACCGATGTCAAGGTTCGCTCCGTGCTGACCTGCCAGACCCCGGCTGGCGTGTGTGCCAAGTGCTACGGCAAGTCCATGGCTTCCGGCCAGCTTGTCGATATCGGCGAGGCCGTCGGCATCGTGGCTGCACAGTCCATTGGTGAGCCGGGTACCCAGCTGACCATGCGTACGTTCCACCAGGGTGGTGTCGGTGGCGATATTACCGGCGGTCTGCCGCGTGTTCAGGAGCTCTTCGAGGCCCGTAACCCGAAGAACCGCGCTCCTATTGCCTCCGTTGACGGCACCGTCTCCCTGTCCGATGAGGGCAACTTCTGGACCCTGACCATCACCCCGGATGACGGCTCTGATGACGTGGTCTATGAGAAGCTCTCCAAGCGTCAGGGCCTGGCTCAGGTTCGCCGCCCAATGGAGTCCAACCCGGATGCAATGATCGAGCGATCCCTCAAGGACGGCGACCATGTTGAGACTGGTGACCGCCTGATGCGTGGTGCGGCTGACCCGCACGACGTGCTCGAGGTCCTCGGCCGCCGCGGCGTGGAGCAGCACCTCATTAATGAGGTTCAGGCTGTGTACCGTACCCAGGGTGTGGCTATCCACGATAAGCACATCGAGATCATCATCCGCCAGATGCTGCGCCGCGGTACCGTCATTGATGCGGGTACCACGGACCTGCTGCCGGGTAATCTCATTGACCTCTCTGAGGCTAAGCAGCTCAACGCTGCCCAGGTTGCAGAAGGTGGCGAACCGGCTCAGCTGCGCTCGGAGATTATGGGTATTACCAAGGCCTCCTTGGCTACCGAGTCCTGGCTGTCTGCTGCATCGTTCCAGGAGACCACGCGTGTGCTTACCGACGCCGCTATTAACAAGCGCTCCGATAAGCTCATCGGCCTCAAGGAGAACGTCATCATCGGTAAGCTCATCCCGGCCGGTACCGGTATCTCCCGCTACCGCAATATCTCCGTCAAGCCGACCGAGGCTGCACGCAACGCTGCATACTCGATCCCGACTTACGGCGATTCCATCTACGGCGATGATGGCTTCGGTGAGTTCACCGGCGCTTCCGTCCCGCTGGATGAGGACTTCACCTTCTAACGTGCAGTTCAATTTGCGTTAACGCGGGAAATAAATGGCCCCGCCTTCCTGAACGTAGGAAGGCGGGGCTGTTTCGATGTCTAGGGCGCA
>JALXWS010000024.1 GCA_025144025.1 Corynebacterium sp. p3-SID1241
CACGAAATTCGCTTGAAAGTAACCAACCGGCTACCTCGCGGCGACTTGGATTAAGGTAGTCCAACCCCACCAGCAATGCCAAATCCCCAGCACAGGTCGGATTTTGCGGCGCTTTGCCGCACTACATGCCAACAACTCCGCGCCGGAAGGCGGGATTCGGTGGGCGGCCCAAGCCATATAGGAGGCCCCAAGCCCACTGCGAGATTGGCTTCCCTCAATGCCGCAGGAGAGGATTCGCAGATCGAAAAGCCATTGCATGGAAAAAGGCCCCCGATTTCTCGGGGGCCTCTCGGTGGAGCTGCCGGGAATTGAACCCGGGTCCTTCGTCACCTTGCCAGGGCTTCTCCGTGCGCAGTTCGCACAGAATCTCTGCTCGGCCCTCCGGATCGGGCGAACACGTCCGGATGATGGGCCCAGTCACCAGTAAGAGTCCCGACTGGTCCTGATGACCCGACCAGCCGGCTAGTTCCTTAGTCGATGCCAGGATCTAGGTCAGGAACGAAACCTAGGCTGACAGACACGCGTCGCTGTAATTAGGCAGCGAGGGCGTAGTCACGCTGAGAGTTCTTCTCTGCGTTTATTGGTTGCTACGACGCTTATACGGTGGTCGTTAGCCTGCACCGGCACGCTTCCCCTGGCGCAGTGCACGAAGTCGAAACCAAATCAACCCCATGCTGTAGGGACGGGATAGTGCATCTTCCCTACGGTTCGTTCAACACTACCCCACCCGCTTTTATTTCCTCAAGTGCTCTTCTAACCACTCTTTGAGAACGACTGCGTGGTTGATCTCGCGGCTGGCTGCGGCGAAGAGCAGGGTGGCGTCGGAAAGCGCAAGCAGTTGGGAGAGCTCATCGGAATCATTGTCATCGAGCTCGGCCTTGTAGCGGCGGGCAAACTCGTCGAAACTGTCCTCGTCGTGATTCCACCATTTGCGCAACTCGGGGCTCGGCGCGACGTCTTTAAACCATTCGTCGTAAGCAAGGTCGCTCTTGGCAACGCCCCGGGGCCACATCCGGTCTACCAGCACTCCGGTGCCCTGGATAGTGTCCTCGCCCTTGGCAACGTCATGCACTTTCGCAGTCTTAAACATTAATTCCCTTCACGCGGCGGCCAAGCTCGCGGGAGATTTCACGGTCTTGGTCGCGGCGCTTAATATCCTCACGTTTATCGTAGTCCTGTTTACCTTGCGCCAACGCCAGCGAGAGCTTGGCGTAGCCGTTTTTAAGGTAGACCTTGAGCGGAACCAAGGTCTTATTACCGTTGCGCACCTGCCCATAAAGCTTGTCGATCTCTCGGCGGTGCAGCAATAGCTTGCGGGTGCGCCGCGGGCTGTGGTTCGTCCACGAACCCATCGAATACTCCGGAATATGCAGGTTACGCAGGTACACCTCGCCATCGTCGATGGTGGCGAAGGCATCATTGAGCGAGATTTTGCCCTCGCGCAGGGATTTAATCTCGGTGCCGAGCAGGACGACGCCACACTCGTATTCCTCGAGGATCTTGTAGTCGTGCCGGGCCCGGCGGTTGGTAGCGAGCGTTGCTTCGCCGGACGCCGCCTTCTTATTCTTCTTGCCCTTCTTAGCCATAATAATGCCAGTGTAGTGCCCTTTTACTTGGCCCGGCAAACAGACTATTTGCGCACATAAGACCGCAGGGTGATATGGGCCGTGACGGCGGTAACCACCAGGGCTAATAGGCCGACGAGTGGGAGGGCAATCCAAAGGTCGCCGGACTTCATAGGTGCAAGCAGCTGGGATTCATAAAGTCCCTGCAGGGACGGGTCCACCACTTGGGATTTTCCTAGGAAGATACCGGCACCACCCAACACCACGCCGATGAGCGAGGCCAGCACTGCTTCCACCACGAACGGCGCCTGCGTCATCCACCGGCTCGCGCCCACCATGCGCATGATTTCCGTTTCGCGGGTCCGGTGGAACGCGGCGATCTGCACCATATTGGCCACCAAGAAGATGGCAGCCACGGACATCACGATGGCTAGGATGAAGGTGGCATTGCGGATGGAGTCGAGGTTGCTTTCGGCATCGCGCACTTCTTGCTGCTGATCGACGACATCCTCTACCGCCGGATTATCCCGAATCGCATCGATGGCGGAGGCGTCTTCTGGGTCCGCAAGCCGCACGTGGAATGCAGCCGGCAGCGCATCAGGTGAGGTTTGCTCCACCATCACCGGATCGGTGTCTTGGAAAAGTTCTTTGAACTGCTCATAGGATTCTGCACGGTTGCGGTATTCCACGGACTCGACGGAATCATCCGCCTCCAACTGATCCTTGATATCCGCGCAAGCCGGACTCGTACAGTCTGGGTCCCCGGCGGAAACGTCCTCATTGAGCTGGACCATGACCTCGACGCGGTCAAGGTAGATCTCCTTGGTGTCCTTGGTCAGGTTAGTCACCATGATGCCGGCGACAACGAGGCCTACGGCAATGGCGGTGGTGATGATCATGGCGATGGTCATGGTCAGGTTGCGGCCAAGACCCTTGGTAGCCTCGCGGAAAATAAACCCTAGCTTCATGCTTCCCCCTCGTACATCGCCTCGTGCTCGTCGCGCACAAGTACTCCATTGCGCAACTCCAGCACACGCTTGCGCGCCCTATTGACGGCGCGGGCGTTATGGGTGGACATGACCACGGTGGTGCCACGGCGGTTGATGCCCAACAGCAAGTCCATGATCTCGTCGGCGGTGGAGGGATCGAGGTTCCCCGTGGGTTCGTCGGCAAGCAGGAGCTTCGGCCGGTTGACCACGGCGCGGGCGATGGCTACGCGTTGCTGTTCGCCGCCGGATAGCTCGTGTGGATAAGCGTCGTGGCGATCCTGCAGGCCCACCAGCTCCAATACCTGCGGCACCGACGTGGAAATGCGGTACTTACTCTTGCCAATAACCTCTAGCGCAAATGCCACATTTTGGTACACCGTCAGCTTGGGAAGCAGGCGGAAATCTTGGAAAACGTAGCCAATGGACTGGCGCAGCGCGTTGATTTGCTTGCCGGAAAGCTCATTGACGTGGAAATCGTCGAAGTAAATATCCCCCTTGCTGACATTGTTATAGCGCACCATCAGCTCCAAGAAAGTGGACTTACCGGAGCCGGAGGGTCCGATGAGGAATGCGAATTCACCATCCGCAATCTCGAAAGACACCCCATCGAGCGCTGGGCGGGACTCGGCGGAGTAGGCCTTAGTCACGTTGTCGAATCTAATCACGCGAATCACTGTAGCAACCAAAGTTGACACCACGCTGTGAACTATATTTAAGTAATGTGGTCTAAAACACTAATTTGTTCCGACCCAATCGACAGAAAGTGCCGATACTATGGCCGAAACCGAAACCAAAGAAAAACCACGTTCTGCAAGCGGCTTCCTGGGCACTGTAGAAAAGATTGGCAATAAACTGCCGGATCCGTTCTGGCTCTTCGTTATCCTCGCAGCCATCGTCGCTGTGACTTCTTGGCTAGGACACCTCATTGGCATGACCGCAGAGGACCCCAAGACCGGCGAAACCATCGAAGTAGAATCCTTGCTGACCACCGAGAATATCTCGCGCATGGTTACTGATGCAGTGGAGAACTTCACCAGCTTCCCGCCGCTCGGCGTCATCCTTGCCGTGATGCTCGGCGTGGCCGTGGCGGAGCAGTCTGGCCTGCTTTCCGCTTTGGTGCGCGCGATGGTGACTAAGGTCAGCGCCAAAATGCTGACCTTTGTTGTGGCGATGGCCGGCGTGACCGGCTCCGTAGCCTCCGACGCCATCTACGTCATTCTGATTCCGCTGGGCGCAATGGCCTTCCACGCCGTGGGCCGCTCCCCCATCGTGGGCGCGATGGTGGCCTTCGCAGCATCGTCTGCGGGCTTTAATGCCTCATTGATTCTTAATATCACCGACCTCCTCCTGGCCGGTATTTCTACCCCAGCCGCGCAGTTCGTCGACGCCGAATACGAAGTCAGCCCGCTGGCCAATATCTTCTTCGTCATCCCTTCCGCCATCGTGCTCTCGCTCATCATTACCGCGGTAACGGAATTCCTCATGGTGAAAAAGGCCCGCGAACTAGTAGACCACGACCACATCAATTATGAGGAGGTGTCCTTCTCCAAGGCCGCCGGTGGCTCCGCTAATGAGGAAGCGGAGGATAAGGAATATGACTTCACCGACGATGAAGAGGCCATGCGCATCAAGCCCAACGAGCAGCGTGGTTTGATAGCCTCCGGCATTGCCTTGGCCGTTTTCCTCGCGGCCTTCTTCGCTCTTCTATTTATCCCTGGCTCGCCGCTGGCAAGCCAGGAGGATAGCTTCATGGAATCGCCTCTGATTAGCGCCATTGCAGTGCCGATTGCGCTAGCTTTCTTGGTCTGCGGCATTGTCTACGGCTTGGCGGCAGGCACCGTGAAGTCATCTGCTGATGTACCGGAGTTTATGGCCAAAGGCTTAGAGACCCTCGTTCCTATGCTGGTTCTCTTCTTCGCCGTCGCACAGTTCCTGGCCTGGTTCGAGTGGTCCAACCTCGGTGTATGGACTGCTATTAAGGGCTCCGAACTGCTTCAGCACTGGTCCCTGCCGCCGCTAGTAATGTTCGCCGCGCTGGTCGCTATGGTGGGCCTGCTCAACCTTTTCATTACCTCCGGCTCTGCCCAGTGGGCCCTGATGGCCCCGGTCGTTGTCCCGATGATGATGTACGTTGGCATCTCGCCTGAGGTTTCCCAGATGCTCTTCCGTATCGGTGACTCGCCGACGAATATCATCACCCCAATGTCACCGTACTTCGCCTTGGCGTTGACCTTCCTCCAGCGCTACTACAAGCACGCGGGTGTGGGTACTTTGATGTCCCTGGCGCTGCCCTACTCACTGTGCATGCTGGTGGGCTGGTTCATCTTCTTCGTCATCTGGTATCTCATCGGCATTCCGCTGGGACCAGGAGCACCGATGGACTACGTGGGTTAAGTCCATAGAGATCGGGCCGAACTGAGGATCTTCTCCCCTCAGTTCGACCTTTTCGCGCTCAATTCAGCCCGATCAGCTTGGACCTAAGCTTGGTCTTCTTGTTGCTGCATGCGCCAGCGGATGCCGGATTCTAGGAAGCCATCGATGTCGCCATCGAGCACCTTGGATGGATCACCCACCTCAAAGTTGGTGCGCAAGTCCTTCACCATTTGGTACGGGTGCAGCACATAGGAACGCATTTGGTTGCCCCAAGAGGCGTTTCCGCCGGCGCCTAGGGCGTCAAGCTCGGCCTGTTCTTCTTGGCGCTTGCGCTCGAGGAGCTTTGCCTGCAGCACGCGCATAGCCGAGGCCTTATTCTGAATCTGGGACTTTTCATTCTGGCAGGTCACCACGATTCCGGTGGGAATATGGGTCAGGCGCACCGCGGAGTCGGTGGTATTGACGGACTGCCCACCAGGGCCAGAGGAACGGTAAACATCCACGCGCACCTCGGAATCCGGCACCTCAATCGAGTCAGTCTGCTCCACCACCGGAAGCACCTCTACCTCGGCAAAAGAGGTCTGGCGCCGGCCTTGGTTATCAAAGGGCGAGATGCGCACGAGTCGGTGCGCACCCTGTTCCACGGAGAGTTGGCCGTACATATATTCACCGTGGACCACAAAGGTGGCGGATTTAATGCCGGCTTCTTCCGCATAGGAAATGTCATAGATATCCACCTTATGGCCGTGCTTTTCTGCCCAGCGGGTATACATACGCATGAGCATCTCGGCCCAATCGGCCGCATCCACTCCGCCGGCACCGGAGCGGATATTGATTACTGCCTCGCGCGGGTCATACTCGCCAGAGAGCATGGTGGTAACTTCCAACGATTCGATGGCAGATTCCAGGGAATCCAACTCATCGTCCGCCAGAGAGGTGTCCC
Source organism: Corynebacterium sp. p3-SID1241 (assembly GCA_025144025.1). Taxonomy (GTDB): domain Bacteria; phylum Actinomycetota; class Actinomycetes; order Mycobacteriales; family Mycobacteriaceae; genus Corynebacterium. The sequence goes on from JALXWS010000024.1 coordinate 5,871, forward strand.
CTTCCTCTTCTGCCAACTCGTACATGACCGGCATATCTTCGAGGCGCCCGCGTAGCGCATCCAGCTTGCGCACCTTGGCCTGCGCGGCCGAAAGCTCGGAAGTGACCTTTTGCGCATAGGTGGGATCATCCCAGAGTGATGGATCGCCGGCTTGGGCTTCTAGTTCCCGAATGCGGGCAGCCAAAGCTTCCGGGTCCATGACCTTCTCGATGGTGGTCAGGGTGGTTTCCAATTGCTTGAGCCGTGCTGTTACTTCGGGACGCATAGGCCCCAATCCTACCCACCCGGCCGGCTCAATTAGCTATCGGCCGCATTTAGGGTGACAATGGTAGGCATGGATCAAAAGCCGAGCTTGCAGGAGATGATCGACGCGGTCATCAAGACCTTCATTGTCGCGCATGCAGATGACGGGGACGCGCACTTGGCGCAGGCCCTTGTCTATAACGCCGGCCGCTTGGCTTGGCGCCTGCGCGAAATGGGCGTTGACGTGGAGCAAAAGACTTCCATCTCGGACGTCGTTACGGATGCGGACCGCGCGGCCGAGCGCTTTGTCGCGGGCGTTCTCGAGGCTGTGCGCCCAGAGGACGGCATCCTCGGTGAAGAAGGCGCGGCTCGCGAGTCTCAGTCCGGCCGCATGTGGGTCATTGATCCGGTCGATGGCACTTATAATTTCTCCTCCGGATCCGATTATTGGTGCTCTGCCCTCGCGCTTGCCGACGCCACCGGGATCACCCTCGGCGCCGTTCACCGCCCAGCCATGGGCTATACGTGGTTCGGTGGCCGCGACTTCCCTACTTCGTTGGATAGCAAGGAGGTGACTCGTCTGGAGGATAAGCCGGCCGAGCAGATTTCTCTTTCTACCTACTTGCACCCAACCTCGCTGGTAGATGAGAATATCCGCGGGGCGTGGCAACGCGTGGCGGAAAACTTTGCTACAGTCCGTATGCTTGGTGCCGGTTCTGTTGACCTTGCCTCTGTAGCCGATGGCACATGGGGCGCATGGATGCAGCACTCGGTGGCGGACTGGGACTGGTTCCCCGGCAAGGCTCTCGTTGAGGCGGCCGGCGGTGCGGCCCGCAAGGTAGAAGCCGGCGGTGTCGAATGGTGCCTAGCCGGCAATAAACAGGTAGTGGATCAAATGGAGGATTGGCTCCGTGGGTAAGTTCAAAGAAGACTTAGGCCTCGCGCTCGAGCTAGCGGGCCATGCCGATGTGGTGACCATGCACCGCTTCGAAGCGGCGGACCTTTCCGTCAAGGAAAAACCGGATATGACTCCGGTATCGGATGCGGACCTGACCTGTGAGAAACATATCCGCGAATCCCTCAAGCGCTCCCGCCCACGCGACGAGGTGCTGGGGGAGGAATACGGCGGGGAGGCCTGCTATAAGGGCCGCCAGTGGGTTATCGATCCGATCGACGGCACCAAGAACTTTGTGCGAGGCGTTCCAGTGTGGGCCACGCTGATTTCTCTATTGGAAGACGGCGAGCCTGTAGTTTCCGTCGTCTCCGCTCCTGCCCTGCGCCGCCGCTGGTACGCGGCCAAGGGAGCCGGCGCTTATCGCGTCTTCGGCGGCGAACCGAAGCGCTTGGGCGTTTCCCACGTAGAAAAGCTTGCCGATTCTTCACTGGCCATGAGTTCCCTGACTGGCTGGGCGGAGCGCGGATTGCGCGATAAATTCCTCGCGCTTACTGATAAGACGTGGCGTCTGCGCGGCTACGGAGACTTCTGGTCCTATTGTCTCGTGGCCGAAGGCGCGGTGGACATCGCCGCTGAGCCGGAGGTTTCCCTCTGGGACCTCGCCGCACCATCGCTCATCGTGACCGAGGCCGGTGGCACTTTCACTGATCTTGACGGCAACCCCGGCCCGCACGGCGGATCCGGCGTGGCCTCTAATGGCCTGCTCCACAAGCACGCCCTAGCCGCACTGCAGGGCTAGGGTCTTTTCCGCAGCTGGAGCAGAACTGGGCCGCGGCGCTCGGCAACCGCACCCGAGCAACCACCCGCCTGCGCGCAATTCCCGCAGCCACCGCTAGGGCACGAGGTCAGAGATTCTCTCACCAGCTCCTCACTGCGCTCGAGGTAAGCCAAGATTACCGCCACGGCCCCCTGCCCCAACCCCGTCGCCTGTGCTATATCGGCAGGATTGGAATTTCCCTGTGTGATGGCCTCCTTGACCTTCTCCGTGGGGCTCATAGGAAGACCTTGAGGATTTGAAATACTCCTACCGCAAGGATCCAGGCGGTTGCTAGCTGCAGCGCAAACCCGATGAGCGTCCACTTCCAACCTATTTCTCGCCGCTGTGCGGCCACTGTGGCCGCGCAAGGGCTATAGGCCAGAAGGAAGACCATATACGCCCACACCGCAGCCAGCCCGTGCCCACCAGAGGCCGCATCGAAGTCGGCGCGAATATGGCTAGCCAACGGGGATTCTGCTTGCTCCTCTGGTGCATCGTCAGTGACGTCTTCTACCGCATACGTCTGAGCCCAAGTGGAAATGAGGGTCTCCTTCGCCACGAACCCTGTGACAAGCGGCCCAGTTAGGGACCAAGAATCAAACCCAGCAGGCGCAAAGACAAGGGACATCGCTTTAGACACCGCACCGTAGGCGGAATCTTGCGGCGGTGCCGCCTCTTCGTTGAAGGAGTGTCCACCAGTGACCGGAATAAACATCAGCAACCAGATGACGACTACCGTAGCCACAATGATGCCTCCGGCGGTGTGCAAAAATCCTTTGAACCTTACCCACATGACCGACACGGTGAGTTTAAACGTAGGCAGCTGATAAGCCGGAAGGTCGATAACGAGGGCTTCGGACCGTATGGCCCGCCACACCGTGCGGCGCAAAGCCAGGCCCACCAACACCACGAGCGCGATAGACAGCACGTACATGGCGAATACCGAGGAACCAGCATGAGCGGAGAAAAAGACCTGCGCCAACATCATGAAAACGATGAGCCGGGCCGAACATGAGGTGCAGGGGATAAGCAGGCAGGTGAGGATGCGATGGCGGACGTCGCCAAGCACGCGCGTAGCCGAAATCGCCGGGACATTGCAACCATAGCCCACCCCAATGGGGATAAAGGCCTTGCCAGGCAGACCGATGGCGCGCATGACGCGGTCAGTGACCACCGCCACGCGCGCCATGTAACCGGAATCCTCTAGCACCGCCAAGCACAGAAACATCAGCGCGAGGAGCGGCGCAAAAGTGAGCACCATGCCCACACCACCGATGAGTCCATCTACCAGCAGACCTGTTACCAGCCAATGGTCTGGGAGGGTGCTGCGCGCCGCATCGGATACAGGGCCGGCAATGAACGCCTCCAATCCGTCCTGCAGCGGCCCTGCGACCGTAGTGGTAATGAAGAACACGGCTTACATAAAGGCCAGAAACAAAATGGGCCCGAGCACTGGGTGCAATACCAAGCGGTCCACGCGCTGGCTTAGCGGTTCGCCGACGTCCGTCCTGGAAACGGCAGCCTTTCCGCGGCGTCCAGATCCGCAAAGCGTTGATCCAAATCTGCGTTGGGCCGGATAGTCTGTGGCTCCGTCTGCATTGCTTTTGCAACGGCACCCTCCAGCGCATCTAGGTTTTCTCGGCGGCGACCATTGACGCTGACCACCGGCATGCCCACGACGCGCGATAGCGCGGAGGTATCGGACCTTTCGCAAGTCTGCTGGGTACGGGTGCGGGACAATAAGGACAGCTGCAACATCGCGCGGTCACCTCGGTTCTCTCGGTCCGACTCACGCCGGTGATGTTCGCTACACCTAGGTAGCTTCTAGATAAGCCTAACCTTAGTCCGAAAAAGGTTTTCACACAATCTCCGATTAGTTGCGATTATCGGCACTAGACAGAGACATAAAAGTGCCCGCCCCCAGTAGCAACGGGAGCGGGCGAAGAGCAGGGACGAGGTTAGTCCTGCGGTAGCGCGAAACCAGCGCCTACGCCGCCACGGCGATTCATATCCGCCAGGACCGCATCCATGTTGGTTGCGGCGGTTGGGTTATGAACCGACCCCTGCAGTGGGGTACGGCACGGGAAATTCACCGGCAGGAAACCACCGGTAATCGAGCCAACTAGGCGACCATTGACCAACAATGGAGCGCCGGAATCGCCCATCATGGCACATACTTGGTTAATCTGAATCTTCTTGGCCTGCTGATAGGTCATACCGCAGGTCTTGCCAGTAGCAACGCCCTGCTTGCACACCTGCTGACCCGGCTTTACGCCACCGCCCAATTGATTAACGGTTACACCGTTGTACGAACGAGAAACCTTAGCCTTGGAGCCGAACTCGATAACCGCGTAGTCCAAGTCCTCGTTCTTAGACACTACTGTGCCGGTTGGGCCGATTTGCTCAGAATCAGCGGAGGTAACAGGGTCTCCCACATTGCCGCAGTGCGCGGCGGTCAGGCCCACCTTGCGGCCAGCATTATCGTTGCCCGCCACGGTCAAGGTGCACATCGACTCCTTATTGACATACAGCGGGGTGCCTGGGCCGTAGAGCGACTCCCCTTGGTTCATGGCGGTTACGGACTCTTCAGGGATGCGTGGGGCATCAAACATAGAGCCCGGAACGCGGTGCAAAACGTAGTCAGCCTGTGGTTTCCCCGCGGTTACCTTGGAAAACCCATCATTTTTCCACTGGTAGTTTGGGTTGGTGCCCTTTGGTTTGAACTCCGGTTGCGTGGCCTGCTCCGCCAGACCAATAGGGTTCGGGTTGGTCATCGGCTCTGCATATTGAGCCTGCTGCGCTTTCTGTTGCACCGCGTTGTGTGCATTGCGTACAGAAGAATCCACAGCATCGGTAACATTCTTGTCTACCTGCGGGGTTTGGATACCAACCCCCGCCAGGCCATCTCGGACCTGGTTAATAATCCCTGCGGAGTCGAAATCCGGTTGGGGCAATTCCTGGGCGCCTGCGGCCGGGGAACCCAGGAAAAACGCACCAGCGAAAGCCGAGCCCACCAGGACTTTCTTGAGGTGCGGAATGCGAAGCATCAAGGTACCTACTTTCAATTGTCAACATCCTGCTAGCTCGATATTGGCACGAAAGAATTGTGGAAGCAGCAAACTCTTGTGACTGTGTCCAAGCCGTTATATTTCTTCCAGACTTCGGGGGTGATCACCCCTCCCCTATCATTGAGAATATGCCCACACCGCTGTCCTATTCCGATACCTCTGGCTTTCCGCAGCTACATATGTCGCGGGTTATCAATGCCGACTTTGACGCCGCCGCGCACCGTCTTTTCCGCTGGACAATCCAACGCAGCGGGCTATTCCGCGTTCGGGCAACCCACCCCTTAGTCGAGCCCGGCGCAGAGGTCACCCTCGGCTTGGGGCCGTGGGATTTCCGCTGCCGCGTAGTAGAGGTCTTCCGCGAGGACGGTCGCTGCGGGTTTACCTATGGCACCCTCCCCGGACACCTAGAGCGAGGCGAGGAGACTTTCACTCTGGAGCGCCTACGCGATGGCCGCACGCTTTTGCTTATCGACGCCGCCTCAGAGCCCTTCCTCCCCTGCCTGCGCCCCCTCGTGGACGTACCGCGGCGCCTGCTCATTAGCCGGCTCTACCTTCACGCTTTAGACGATTAGTGGGGCCATTAACACATAGGAAAAGCCGCCTCCCTGGCCCAGGAAAGCGGCTTAAAATCAGCGCCTTTTAGTTCTTGCGCTTATCCTCAATAGATTCGCGAGCATCACGGACAGCGCCCTTGACACGGTTAAAGAAGCCGCCCTTCTTCGTGCTCTCTTCTTGGTACTCGTGAGCCTTGTCTTCCACAAAACCCTTAGCGCGCTGGAACGCATCGCCGACGGCGCTACCTGCCTCCGATGCTTTCCCCTTCAGCTGATCCAAACTCTCATTGCCAGCCTCGCCGGTGACGTCATCCGCCTCGTTGCGGTCATCGCCGGACATCTCCGGATCTACATCCAGATCATTAACGGAGGTTGGGGTCTCGCCAGAATCCTCTAGATCAATGTCTGGCTGCTGTGGGGCAGTTCCGATGTGTTCTTCCATTGCCTCACCCACGATGTGCTGGCTCGGCGCGTAGTCAGCGTTGTTCTCATCCAACTTTTCCTGCAAGTCCGGCTGCTCTGCAGCCTTGCCCACATGTTCTTCCTCCGCACCAGCAACAACGTGGTTCTGCGGCTCATACTTGCTTGCGGCAGACTCATTGCCCTCCGCAGACGGCTTACCGACCGGCTTGGACAGGCCGGCTGCACCTGCGGCACCCGCTGCAGCGGATTGCGAGGACTTGCCAGATTTACCAGCCGAAGACGCAGTGCCTTCAGATGCTAGGTACTTGTATTCGTGGCGGTCCAAGTCGACCTCGTGGCCTAGATCGTTTGTCATTGCTACGTACTCCTTTAAATAGATTTATCTTCTTCCTTCTAGGGTTCCAGAAAGTTCAGGAGCGTGCACGGAAATGGGTATGGGAAAGCGTCGACCAGTGGATGGATCAGTCATCTCTAAACACTCAACATGGAAGGTTTCGCGTACGAGTTCAGCGGTCATCACCTCCTCGGTGGGCCCTTCGGTCACAATGCGTCCCTCACGCATGGCTACGATTCGATCGGCATAGCGCGCGGCATGGACCATATCGTGGACCACCATGACTACTGTGGTCCCAGCGCCATTGAGGTCTCGAATCAGATCCAAGATGGACAATTGGTGCGCGGGGTCGAGGTAAGTAGTTGGCTCATCAAGCAAGGTAATTGGTGTTTCTTGGGCCAACGTCATGGCGAGGAAGACGCGCTGACGCTGACCGCCGGAAAGGTCTGCGGCGGGGGCATCGAGAAGCTCGCTCACCCCAGCACGCGAGGCAGCACGCTCAACCGCTGCATGATCTCCGGCCCGCATCGTCGCTAGCGCCCCTGTATAGGGATAGCGGCCGTAACCGATGACGTCGCGCACCAGTACCCCTTCCGGAGCCACGGGATTTTGTGGCAGAAAAGAAACTTCACGGGCAAAGGCACGCGAGGAATACTTGCTGATATTTTGGTCCGAGAGGTACACCGCGCCTGCGCTGGGCGTAAGTTGGCGGCCCAATGTCTTGAGAAGCGTCGACTTGCCGCAGCCATTCGGCCCGATCAGAGCGGTTACTTGGCCGCTGGATAAGTGAAGATTTACATCCTTGACCACATCGGGGCCACCGTAGCCCACGGTTAATCCGCTACACGTCAGTGTCATGTCTAGCCTCCGTTTCGCACTCGGGTCAGCCGAGTCAATAGGAAAATGAAATACGGTGCACCGATCAGCGCGATGAGCGCGCCAACGGGGATTTCCGTGGGGGCGAAGGCCCAGCGACCGAGCGTATCGCATGCGGTCACAAGGACCGCGCCGCCTAGGGCCGCCACGGGTATTTGCCAGCGCAGGTTCGCGCCAACAACCAAGCGAGCAGCATGGGGGACGATGAGTCCGGCGAAGCCCAAGACCCCGGCCGCGGCAACTCCCGCGGCACCGAGGATGACGGCTAAGGCTACTGCTATTAGGCGCCATATCTTGGTGCTCACGCCGATGCCGGCCATGGTGGAATCATCCAGCGCGAGCATATCCAGGTGTCTGGCCGCCACCATCGCGACGGTTAGGGCGAGAAGGATAAAGGGGGCGACAATGGTGGCATCGCCAAGCGAGCGGGCGTAAAGCGAACCTTTCAACCATGTCATGGCCGCTCCTGCCTCTGGGGCGGCCCGCACCAGGAGCAATTCGGTGATGGCGCCCAGCCCAAAAGATACCGCCACCCCGGTAAGCGGCAGGCGCACCGGATCACTTGCTCCGCGTCCGGCGAGGAAGAGAACCAACCCAGTTCCAGCCAACGCGCCAATAAAGGCAATAAAAGTCAGCAGGTGGGCCGGCAGGGCGCCTGCTCCCATGAGTACCGAAACGGCCGCGAGTCCGCCGCCGGAGGTAATACCCACCGTATCTGGTGCGGCCAAAGGATTGCGTAGCGCGGACTGCAATAGACAGCCAGAAACGGCCATGGCAATACCTGCGCAGATTCCCACCAAGATCCGCGGGGCGCGGTACTTCCAGATGAGCGGCTCTCCGGTAACGAAGGCGGTTATCACCTCGCCCGGCGGTTTCATCACCGCACCGACGCCCATGCCGATGATTGCGCTCAACGCCAACGCCAGGATGAGTCCTACTAGCACCCCAACAAATCTCTTATGCCGCATGCTTCCTCCTCCCCAGCGCATGGACGGACCACAACACTAATGGCATGCCAGCCAAAGAAGTCACGATGCCCACTGGGGTCTCGGCCGGCGCCCAGATTGCCTGGCCAACCGAATCGGCCACCAAAAGCACCGCTGCTCCAATAATTCCAGCCACGCACAGCCCCATGCGGTGGTGGGGGCCGCACACCCGCCACGCTACGGCCGCGGCCATCAACCCCAAGAAGCCAATCGGCCCAGTTGCAGCTACGGCCGGAGCAATAAGCACTACCGCCGCCACAATGGCCGCCAACCGAATGCGCTCCGGCTTCGCGCCTACAGCACCGGCCACGGCATCGCCTGCTACGAGCAAGTCCAGCGTTTTTGCACCGACTAAGGTCAAGGGAACCACGACCAGCACGGCAATCAGCGCCGGCATAATATCGTCCAAGCGCACACCGGCAAGCCGGCCAGAAAGCCATGACATCACCGTAGCCAGCTGAGCTTCATCTATCACCAAGAAAATGGAGGTCAAGGCGCTACACAGCGCGGAAACAGCAACGCCAACGAGTACCATGCGCTGGATCGCACCGCTCTTACCGACGCCCACCGTCACCCCCACAGCAATCCCCGCACCCAACAGCGCACCAGGCAACTGGTCAACACTCGAGGTTTCGCTTCCTATAAACATTGCTGTTGCGACTGCGCCGAGTGCCGCACCGGAGTTCACACCAGTGATGGACGGATCGGCTAGCGGATTCGCGGTTGCCGTACGCAGCAATAACCCGCCTACTCCTAATGCGATACCGACGACCGTGGTGGCAAGGAGACGGTCAAAAGCCACGCTATGCAGCTCTTCTTCCAGCCACGGGGTATCAGCTGGCACCTGAACATGGCGAAGCCGCCACCACCACACGAAGGCGGCGGCAGCGGTTGCAAGGACCAGGCAGGCACCGGCTTTAGTGCGTGGTGCCACTACTTTCCAGCGGCGATCATGTCATCGAGCATATGCTCGGCGGAAAGCGGCCCGCGGGCGCGCGACCAGATATCTTGGTCCACCTCTACGATGTCGCCGCTGCCCTTGGCATAGGGCGTCTTTTTAAACGCATCGACGTCCTTGTACATAAAGACTCGGTCAGCCTTCATACCAGGGAGCTTATCGCCGGTCAGTTCCGCTACATCAGTCTTAGATTCGATGGATGACTTCTCACCTTCGAAGGCATAGTCATAGCCCACCTCACTTAGTAGCGACTGGGGGAAGGAAGGGTTGACCCAGGTATAGAGCATCTCACTGGACCACCCAGCTACTACAGCACGGCTGCCCGGCTTTACCGCGTCCTTGGTTTGAGCAATCTTGCCCTCGATGCGCTGACGGACTTCTTTGGCCTTTTCCTCTTTACCAAGCTTGGCCGCGATCTCATCCATCGAATCCAGGACGTCCGAGTAAGTCTCATCTGCGTAGGATTCGGTCTGCGCAATCTCTTCCAGCTGCGGCATGATATCCGCTTGACGGGTAGGGCTAGCCAGGATCAGGTCCGGCTCCAAGGACTGGATAACCTCTAGGTTCGGCTGCTTGGCCTGGCCCACAGAGGTCGCCTGACCCAGCTGCCCTTTCAAAATGGTCGGTGCCTCCGACTTACCGATTTCCACGATTCCCACCGGGTCCACATCGAGGGCCTTGAGAATTTCCTCGTAGCGCCAATCGAGCGCCACAACTCGCTCGATTTTCTCTTCTCCGTTTCCTTCCTTAGAAGAAGAATCAGAAGAACACGCAACAAGGCCTGCGCCTAAGGCTAAGGTAGCTACGAGTGCGATAACTGCACGCACATTCATGAAGTCTTTCTTTTGCATAGGCTTACCTTACCTAGGTAAGGGTTCGCTGTCTAGAGCCTGATTGCTACTTTCCCGATACAGACCATGTGGCCGCACGTCGGCTTAAGGGACATTTGGGGATGCGGACGAAATCTTGGAGGATTTTCCGCATGTCTAATATTCGATACACGAATGCGCATCGACTTAAGGCGTTAGAAGTATTCGACAGGACTCAATCTGTCACAAAGACTGTCCGCGAGTTGGGGTACCCAGGCCGTTGGACGCTCCACCGCTGGCTTAGACAGCGGTCTGAACCACCATCTTCTCCTATTCGGCGGACAACGCTGAAACGCTACCCGTTTACGACAAAGCTTAAAGCCGTCGAGCTTTTCAACTCCGGCATGTCTCCTAATGCCGTTGCCACCGAACTGTCGCTAAACTCGAAAATGAGCGTCTATGCTTGGGCCCAACGATTCCGTGAGGAAGGAAAGTGGGGCTTGATGAGCGCAACTGAACGCAAACAGTCAGCTGGCATCGTAACTCACAAGGCCTTGGAAAAGTCGCTTCCAGACGATGCGAGACAGCTTAAGAAACTGGCAGCGCGACTATCAGCGGAAAAGGCCGTGTTAGAGAAAGAGCTGGAAGAAATAAAAAAAGACGACAGCATCGACCCAACCAATCTCAGTAACAGATTCAAAACTATTGTGGTCGATGCGTTACGGTCTGCTTTTCCTATTTCACTGCTGCTTGACATTGTCGGGTTATCGTCTTCTAGCTTCTATTATCAGCTCAAAGCTTTGAAGAGTCCTTCAAAGTATGCGGAGCTGACCGAAAAAATTACCGAAATCGTAAAAGACTCCGGATTCAGCTACGGCTATCGTCGCGTATGGATTCAATTGAAGCGATCGGGAATCAAGGTCAGCGAGAAAGTTGTGCGCCGAATCATTACGGCCGAAGGGTTAACGGTGCGCTATGTTAAGAAAAAGCGTCGTTATTCGTCGTATCGCGGGGAGATTTCAGATGCCCCACCAAACTTGGTGAAACGGAATTTTCATGCTGATAAGCCTGGACTGCTGTGGTTGACGGATATTTCAGAGTTTCCTGCTGATGACGGGAAAATCTACTTTTCAGCGTTGGTGGATTGTTTCGACGGAAAGATCGTGGGAGCAACAACGAGTTGTCATCCCAGTCAGCAGCTTGCAGACGACTGCTTAGCACAGGCAATTGAAAATGATGTGCCTGCTGATCCGACAAGATTGGTGGTCCATTCAGATCGGGGTTGCCACTATCGAGGTAATAGTTGGATCCAGGCTTCCCAAGACATCGGTTTTACTCGGTCAATGTCGAAGAAAGGGTGCTCACCCGACAATTCGGCGTGCGAGGGATTGTTTGGCCGCATGAAAAATGAAATGTTCTACGGGCGTAGATGGCGCCATCGTGAGGAACTAGAGAAAGCGATTCATGAATATGCCGACTTCTACAACGAACGAAGAATCAAGCTTGAGTTCGACGGATTGAGCATCAACCAACGCCGACGCAAGCTGCTACTCTGAATATTCCTAAAAAATGTCCGCATCCCCTTTCGTGTGGATAAATCGATGCGGATTCCCAGGACAGCCTTGGGCGATGCCGGGATCTTGTTTTTGAATTGGTTCCAACAGCCTGATCGTCGAAATTAACACCGGACAGTCCTAGGC
>JALXWS010000025.1 GCA_025144025.1 Corynebacterium sp. p3-SID1241
TTTCGTCGGTTGTTTAGTACGCCAAGGTCTTCGGTTAGGCTGTCGCGTAAGTCAGACGGCGCACTCGTGTGATTGAAATTGGCTGGCTATTCCCAGCAAATAGCCACGACTTTGCCGAATTGGTATGACAATGCGATTGTTCCATTGTCGTGGGGAATGGTTATACCGTCACGGTTATGTTCAAATTCGATCCCCACATCTTTTAGGGCTTTGACAAACTTTCGGCTTGACAATGACAGTGGGATATCAAGGAAGCTATCTGTCTCCCGCGCGTCTAAGATTTCTATTGAGGTAATCAATCCGTCGTTTTCAAAGCCATCAATGTCATAGTCGATTCCCCCGATCTCACATTTGCCAAAAATTTGGCCCGTGCTGCCTATCCCGAGATAAGAAATATCTAGGTATCGGTAATCAGACAGAATATTTTCGTAGTATGAAACAGGTACAGACCGCTGCAACGGTTCAGGTACCTCAAAATTGAACTTCATTTCTACAACTCCTTGACGCAAGATGTTTATCTTCTAGACCCTGCCTTTTTGGAAGATTCAACTTAGACGAGGGCTCTATTCTTTGCAGTCTAGGCCACAAGTGTGGCGTAGTTTGGCTTCATTGCTAGATTGTCTGCTGCTCGGCTGTTTCCGATACGGAAGTCTTTGCTTAGGAAACCGCGGGCTAGAGCGTCGTCAATCATTTCGTCTAGCGCCTGATCATATTTTCCGGCGAACCTATTTTTGATATATTCGTATTCTCTTTGAAATGCTTCATCAATTTTCCCTTCTCGAACTAATTGGGCCTGCTCTTCTTGGTATTTCTTTGCTGAAGCCCTGTTTCCCCAGGACAAAGTATTCCTGTGATCTGCTGGGTCCATTTGAATTGCGGGAGCATTGTTAGGCTTCATTCCTTTCGGAAGTGACCCCTTTTCTTTTTTGATCACGGAAGCGGAAATGATGTGGTGCCGCTGGACCCTGAATGCTTGGAGTGGGTTGGTCCAAGCACGTGTCATAAGTTGATGGTAGTTGCCTCCTCGATAGATCCTTCCCGATATTGAACCAACAGTGCATTTTGTGCTTACAATTTTTTCAAAACGCAGGCGCTCAAGGAAGCTCGTACTATTTACCGCAAATTGAACTCGATTATTGGGTGAGGTAGATGAGCTGAGGGAAACGAGTCCGCAGGATGGGATGTTGTGAAGTTCTTTAAGCTTGGTTGAATGTTCGGCGCGTCGTGCGCTGAGCAAATGGCGGATTTCGCCAGTTTTGCTTAAGAGTCTACGCAGGACAGGTATTGCTTTGCCTGCTTTTAGAAGTTTCGAAGCTGGGAGCAGGCTTACCGCTGTCCATAGGCAACCAGAAATCTCACCATGGAAGCAGTTAATAACATCGGTAACCCCAATGAAATCAAGAAGAAGATTTAATGCTTCTTTTCCAATCGCTTCCTTTATGCTTTCGAGAATTCCGGGTGAACTTGTGTTTACGCCGTCTTGAATTTTTCCAGCTTCGTAAGCGGCCTGAAGCTCTACTTGTTCGTTTTGCCATTTTTCAGTTGCTGCTTGGTATGCAGAATCTGCAGCCTGCGCAGCGGCAGCAGCATCTTTACCAGCCGCTGCAGCCGATCCTCTTGCTTGCTCTGCAGAGGATCGTGCTTGATTAGCCGATAAGTGGGCATCTAAAGCAAAGCTTTGTGCTTGATCAGAATTCGCAGACGCTTGGTTTGCGGCTTGTTCAGCTTGGTTTGCGGCTGTATGTGCACGTTGTTGCTGTTCTTTTGCAAAATTCAGTGATTCTTGAGCCGATGCCAAAGACGTATGTGCTCGTTGCGCTGATTGCTGGGCACGGCCAGACCATTTCGTAGCTTCCTGTGCAAATGATGCGGCTTTCCGAGCATCACCATAGGCGGAAAAGTAGGACTGCTGTGCCTTAGCGGCTTCCTCTGCTGCTCGGTGAGCTGCAAAGAATCCTTTCTCTAACAGCGCGTTGACCTGTTGGTCATGGGTGTTCTTTTCGGCATCATTTGCGCTTTTTCGAGCTGCTTCGATGGTGATGAACTCATTGAGCCCTTCTCGGTCTCCTAGAATTGCAGCTTCCGCAGCAGCTTTTAGTTCCGGTCCGCCTGTTCTTTCCAATTCGTAGGCTTGTTGGAGTTGATCTTCATGGAGGGCTTTGGAATAGCCGGTCCCGTTGACAAAATCATCAAGAGCATCATATGTTCCCTCGGAAATAGCTGCGTCTGCAGCTTGCTGAACTGCTTTTCCGGCGTTTTCTTTGAGGCCCCAGGCCTTTTCAAGCAGAATAGGGGTGCGAAGACGTTTCACTTCGTCGGTTGCAAACCAATGAACGACTGCACCGTCTGCATTTACCCATTCCTCGGCTCCATTGCGAACCTCCTCGTTCGGGTCGGTTGCCCACCACGTTCTGAGTTGGTTTCGCTCATCATCTATTAACGCGGCAGAATACCCGTTTGTAGCAAACTGCCGAAGATCTTGATCTTTCCCGCTTGATAGAGCTAATTTCGCTGCTTCGGATACGGAAGGACCGCCGACTATCGCTGCAGCAATCGTTGCATCGCGAAGCTCACTTATATCGCTTGGCTCAGAAAGGCTCGCCCCAGAGCCATCTGCCGACTCTTCAAGCTCAGAATACGCCCCCAACTTCCTTAGCGTTGCTTCAAATTTCTTACGCCTATCTAGTTGATCGCTTTTATATTTATCGTCACGGGCCTCATCTTCATTTGCTTGAATTGCTTGGTCTTTAAGGTATTGGGCTTCTTGTTCTTGGCGCTGGGTGGCAGCTTCTTGAGATAGTTTGGCGATGTCATTGGCAAGGTTGATGGCCTCGATAGATTTTAAGGCTGCTTCTTGGGCTGATTGAGCATTAGCACCGGCTCGTTGTGCGGCGGCAGAGGCATTGCCGGCTTCTCGTGCTGCGTCTTCTGCGGCTTGGGCGCTTTTATTTGCGTGGTCGGCGGCTTGTCGAGCTGCTGTACGGGCTTTTTGTACTAGTTCGGTAATCTGGTTGACGATTCCGTCGACTTCGTTAGAGGCTGCGCGTGCTCGAGAGGCTGCTGCGCGTGCTCGTGCGGCACCTGCTCGTGCTTCTGCAGCGGCTTGGTCACCAGCTCCTGCGGCGTCTGCTGCTTCGGATGCAGCGGCTGCTGCCGCATCAGCATTGTTTGCAGCGCTGGCTGCGGCACCACTGGCGGTGCGGGCAAACCCGGCAGCAGCGTCTGCGTGGACAAAAGATTGCGCGGCTTTGTCAGCAGCCCGTGCAGCATCACGAGCTTGTTCGGCTGCTTGGCGCGCTTGAGATGCCATGGAGGCGTCATAGCCTGCCGCAGAAGCACGGGATGCTGCTTCTTGGGCTGCAATACGTGCCCGAGAAGCAGCAGAGGCTGCACGAGCTAGAGCGTCGGCAGTTTGGGCTAAGGCTTGTCGTGCTTCTGCTGCTGCAGCCACTGCGTTATCGGCTACTTGGGCAGATTGGTTAGCAAGCTTTCCTGCCGACGCTGCGGCATTGCCTGCCCTTACTTGTGCTGCATCGGCGGCTAGTGCCTCATCTTTTGCTTTTTGAGTAGCCTGTCGAGATGCCTCTGTTGCCCGTTTGGCTTGGTCAGCGTTTGTTGCAGCGAAGCTTGCGGCACGCTGGGCTTTATCGGACTCTTCGATAGCGGTATCGACCAGTTCGGTAATACTCATCTTCTCTGAGTCTTGAGCCGCATCGACAAACTGCCCATAGCGAAGATACGACTCAATTGCTGTATCTGTATCTGTCATCAGTGCTTCAGAAGCGCCTGCAGCGACTGATGGGAGTGGGGATCGGGAAAGTTCGTAGACTTCGCGTCGTTTATCATCCCAGCGAGCTTTATCTGCACCTGTAGATGCAAACTCGCTTAGGGCTTCTTCAGTGTCTGTAGATAGTGCCTTTTCGGCTGCTGCTTTAAGAACACTTCCTTCTGGTGCTTGGGTAGCTTTCCATGCGGTGGCACGATCGTCTTCGGTTTGGGCTGTTTGCCACCCAGTATCGATAAAGTTGCTGAGACTGTCGATATCACCTGCATCGAGTGCCTGTTTGGCTGCGTTTTGAACGTTTTCTTCAGATAGTGAAGAGATTGTCACCACTATTTGGCGAAGATCCTGGGTGCGGGCCTCATCCATGCCTGATTTTGTATAAGCAGATAATTCTTCTTGCCCGCCCCGAAGTACTTCTTCAGCAGCTGCCTGCGAGGCAGGGAAGTTGGTGCTCACCATTTCAATGGCATAGTTTCTCGCTTGCTGTTCATCAGCAATCTCAGCGCCCAGGTCGCGTTGATCTGCTTGGGCAAGCGCATGCGCTGACGAAAGGCTAAGCCCTACTGCAGCAGCGGTGATAACGGACATGATTTTTCGAGCGCAATGTGTCACTGTCTTCGCAGGGTGATGATGCTTGTAGCGCATGTGCGGACTTTCTTATCTAAAGGTATGGGTTAATTGGGCGCTACGCGTTACGGCGAAAGCAGCCTGAAAAGGCATACACAGTGGCGGCCCTTTTATTACATGTTTATGTGTTTACTTCCCGGGTAGGGCAAGGCCCTGGTCGATAAACCACACCGATTCACTCGTGCGAGAAGTCGTGGTCGCAACCTTTTGCCTCCCACTTGCTGTGAGAACACGATTTTGATTTAGTGCCGAAGCAAGGCGAGTTCCTGTGGGGGTTTCTGCCACACTTGCAGGACACCACGTTGCACCTTTGGCGTTCGGGTTGCTTTGAACAGCTACTGATCCGTTAGAGTGCATGGTCAAGAAGACGCCTGGATATGCAGCTGCTTCCAAGGACAGGCACTGAGATCCATCGCGGGCTGGGACTACTTTAAAAGACGCGTCGAGGCGGTCATTAAAACCTGAGTTTCTATCTATGTTTGATAGTTCTACTCCGGCCCAAGACAATCGCAGTATTTTTCCGCCGGCATATCGGCCAGCAGAACGCATACTGATCACGTGTGGGTTGGCGGTATCCACGCTAAGGTCGCCAGTGCCAGCACCGGTTGAGGTCGCTACCGGGGTGACCTGCATTTCAACAACGGTAGAACGATTATTGCCAACGTCGATGCTTTGGATTTTTCCTGGTTCCACTACTCGCTGCCAGTACACATCACCATCAGGCAATTTAAAGGCCACTGAAACCGGTACTTTTAAGCGATTGACAACTCCATACGATCCCGTAATGTTCACGGCCACCCAGCCTGTGGGCTTTGTAAGGAAAAAGCATGCTTTAGAATTTTCCAGCTCCGAAGAATCAATACGCACGTACTCCGCCGCAGTAGCACAGTCTTTTTGAACGAGGCCACCGTCGCCTGCTGTGATGTTCACGGGCGTTTCTGCTAATGCGGGAGAGGTAGCAAGACCAGCAGAAACTATGCAGGTAAGTACTCCGATAGATAAGCGTTGGATAAAAGAATTCACAATAGGCTCCTTGCTTTTAGGTACGTAGTTGAACACCGTGGTTACTTCGACAACGGGATATACGTCGTCGAAGAGGAATTAATTGTTGAACGCACAGTTCCTGCAAACTTGCTCCATACCTGTGAACCAATGTGATCGGAGCTAAAAGGACCTTGAACCTTTGAGGTCTGTGTCGGGCCAAAGGATTCGACTACGAGGCGAACCCATGTTTTGTCAGAGCCGATGTAGGAATTTTCTACGCTGTCGTTGTCAAAGACAACATTGTCATCATCTGCATTGGGGGAAGTTACTTCATCGAATCGGATGTTTAGTGTTCTGCCGCCGCCTTCAGGATGATCGCTAGCAGTAACCAGTGAGAATCCCTCATCAGAGATACGCTCTACGGTTACTTTGCTTTTAGCTCCGCCCACACCTGTAAAAGTGCATACGGAGCCTTCAGTAATTTCGTCAGGGCACCCGGAGAGAGGAAAGTATTTATCCATGTTTTGGATAACTTCGCGATAGACCCCGGCTGCATGCCACCGTTTGAAGTCGGTGGTGTTAAACAGTGGATAAATCTGACGGTAGCTTGAGATATTCTGATTGTCATAAGCCTCTAGGGCCTTGCCAGTAGGCTTAAAATACTGAATAGATCCGCCCTGGAAATCCTGCTTTATGCCTCCGCCTGCAGCGTATTTTTCCGATGTGGGAAACTTCAAAGAGCTGCGCTCCCATCCCTGACTTCCCCAGAACTCCCGGATGGGGCCAGAAATACTATGGACCCCGCTAGCTTGTGACCAGTAGATAGATCCGCCTTGAAAATGGTTGTAGCGCCCAGTCTTTTCTGGGGTAAGCAACTCATCAGTGGTTGGGTACCCTAGCTCACCGGTCTCCCAGCCTTGCTGGGCCCATTTATCGCGAATTCCTCCCCACACTTGATGAGCATCAGTCTCTGGCGACCAGTAGATAGATCCGCCCTGGAAATGGTTAAACCGCCCCTTGCCATCAGGGGTCTTCAACTCATCGGTAATGGGATATCCCAAGGCTGCGCCTTCCCAGCCAAGATCTCCCCACTTATTGCGGATACGCCCACCTACCTGGTGGGCAATTCCATTATCTACACCGGCATGCCAGTAAATGGAGGCATCCTTAGCGAACACCTGGAACCGGCCATTATTTTTAGCTACACGCTCATCAGTTGTAGCGTCACCAAAAGTCTTCCATCCACCAAGCCGGTGATACGCCTCTTCAATACGACCACCAATCCAATGACCGTGAAAAACCTTGGCACTTGAAACACCAGCGCCAGCAAAAGTAACACTTGCACATACCGCAATAGTTGCAGTCAACTTCTTAGCGAATTTCATCCGTAGCCCTTTCCCGCCACCGCTTTTAAGAACAGCTGAACACCAGATAATTGGCAGCCGGAATTAGGGTATCGCTACGGTTATACACAGTCCATAGATATGAGTTTTAAAACCTTCTTTAAAACTAAATAATTCGCTAAAACGCCAGATGGGCACATGTGCAAACTTGATTTTCGCGTCTCGCAAAAGGCGGTCAAAATAACCTATATGAGGGGTATATATAACTCTAAACTAAACATTTACACTGCACATTCAGGCTGGGCAGTGTACACATTGCATGTCAACGATGCACTTAGGTGGGTGAAGCGGTGGCTGACATTGTTCATGAAACCCAGGAGTACCTGTGCGCCCTATTCATCAAGGCCCACGGTGAAGATGGAGACTACGAGTACGCGCTAGACGCCGCCAACAGCGCAGCCAAACACCTGCAAGCAATACTGGCAGAACTGCCAGCTACTTCCCCACTGGCCCGCGACGCCGGCATACTCGCTAAGTCCGTGCGCGCGGCGCAACGAAATCTGTCGCCAACGGCGACCCGCAGATAACCTAGATGAACTTCTAGGCTTAGCCACCAGCCTCAAAGGGGTGGATGGAAGGCGTTCAATAAAGGAAAATCCCCAGTACTTCAACATTTCCTGTAACGATACGGGCTACCGGAGGTCCCCTGCTGGTGTCAAAGCTCGGTAATTAAGGAAAGGTTTCCTTCACGTGAGGTTCTATCTAACTGCCTGGCGGCAGAGGAACCGTATATTGCTTATTACTAAACCCTTGTACCATGAATCTGGGCACGCCAGCGACCATAGGTCGTGGTCAGGGGCGTGAACACTTGTGAGCAGATAGCAGGGCGTTTGTATCGGGCAATTCGCCGGCGCATTCGCGTATCAGTATGCGTAACAAAAAGCGCGCACGTGCAAACGAGCAGCAGGACGTGGCAATCACACGGGGCAAAGAAGTCGCGCCCCGCGACTTCCGCGGCAGCACCAAACCTATAACTAGAACTACTCGTAACGGATTACTAGTCGCATCCGGTCTTCAAAAACTCATCGCACTTGTTTGCTCATGTCAAAAGTTTTATTAGCTGGCGATCTACTGCGGATGCTCTTCGCTATAACGCAGCAAAGTTTCCGCAACAATCTGGGCTCCAAGCAAAGCTTCGTCACGCAACTGTGCTTCGGAGTACTCAAGGTACTTAATGATTCGATGCTCAGCGTGGATAACACTCGCAGTCTGCTGGTCTGCACGGAAGACAACCGGCCACAGCGCACGATTATTAAAGTCGCTGATCCAATTGAGATCCTCTGCTTCAGGCTGACGCGCCTGGATCATCCCACCAATACCAATGTTCGTGTCCTGATCAACGATGTAGATAGGAACCCCATTGACCTGAGTCAACAACCCACCAGTCGACAGTTGCGAACAGCTAAGCCCCTGAGTTGAAAGTGCCTCCCCAATAGATTCGACGGATGCTTCACGCAACGCTGGCTTCTTCTTTCCAAACAGTCCCATGGTCTTACTCCACCCCTTCAAAAAGTTCTTCAATCTTTCCCAGCGCGTTGAACCCGACATGCAAGCTGGCGTCGATGAGCGTATCCAGCTGGAATTGGGACACACCTTGGGTGAAGTTGAAGTGATTGCGGAAGACAATCGTCCGGCGTCCCTCGATGAGATTAGGAACCACTTTGCCGAAAGCCAGGTTGTCATTCGTCGCATTAATAGCGTTCATTGCCACCAGCTTCTTGTCCGACGGGATTGTTCCAAAAGACTCAATGCGAACAGTAAAATACTCGCCGTCGGGAACGAAGATGGCAACACCTTGCGGAAATTGGGAGCCCCACTTGCCGTTGTCCTCTCCCGCAGAAATCTCCAACGTATCCAGAGACTTGACGAGCATGGGAGTGGAGAAAGTCGTGATGTCTTTATAAGAACTCATTTTGCTCCTACTTAATTAGGTATTGATGAGACGTATGAGACCTGCTCAGTCTACGACGAATTCAACGAAGCTATCAGGTCACACATCCGTGTAGCTGGCAGTATTCCCCATTAATAGAAGTTTAGGTTCGGAAATGAAACAGCACATCGATAAACAAATATCGCCAGAGCTCCCAAAGCCTATAAGAAACCCTCACTGACCAGTCTTCTTCAAGTGAGAGGTTACCTAACTGCCTAACGGAAGAAGAACCGTATATTGCTTATGGTGTGACCCCCCTACTCCGGGATCGCCCCTTACGTCACTCCTGTGGGAGTTTGACTTCCGCCGGGTGTTAATGCGGAATGTATCGACAGTAAACAATTTTCGTTATACGATATTTTCATGCCTGTGAACATCACTCAAGATCAACTCGACACGTGGGTTTCCGAAGCAGAAGAAGGCTACGATCCAGAAGTGTTGAAAAAGCGCGGACGCGGACGCCCCGGTCGCGGAGCGGAGCCTGCTCAGGTCGTTGCTGTACGCCTCACTGTCGATGAACTTAGCGCTCTAGATCGCCTAGCTACGAAAAAGAATCTCACCCGATCTGAGCTTGTTCGCCAAGCAATCAGCACGCTCACGGCGGCATGAAAGCAGCCAAATCTGCCACTAAGCACGGTATCGCAGAAGCCGATGGAATCCATGCAGCTTCCTATCCGCTGTGGATAGAGCCTCTTGACGATAACCCTGGCCAGTGGAGGGAACTCCGCCTCGGTTTTGATACCCATGCTCGACTGCTGGAAACCGTCGTTGTTGTTGCCTCCGATGGGGACGAACTATTAATCCATGTGATGAAAGCTCGCCCGCACTACAGCAAGCTCCTCGAATAACGTCCTGATACGTTTAATCCGGCTTTCGCCTGCGTCCCCTAGGGGAGATCCCCGCTGCCTTTAACGTGCGATTAATAGTCTGCCTCAAGACTCCAAACTCTTTCATCTCGCTCTGAATAGTCAGCCACCTACCTATCTCCGCTTCTGCTTGAATAAACACCCGCGATAGTCAGCCGGACACTCCTCGCAGCTTTTGCGCGTTTCTTACTAGCGGTTTCCAGTTTGTCGCGCTGTACCCTAATGTCCAGTAATGGTGTTCCACTTTTAAGAGGTTGCTTATTAAGCACTCAATGTGGGGGCAATATTTTCGGAATGAGAATCCGGATCTTGACCCAATAAAGCGCAGTAAGTTGCGTTTAGGACGGAGTCTTCCGTTTTATTAATAGGGTGTACCCCAGAGCGCGAATCAGCATGGACCTATAAAGCGACTATCCTATACCGGTCTGGCCACCGGCGGTGATCGCCCGATAGAGGTAGCATCACCTGCCGCCGACTCGGATATAGGTCTCATCGACCCGCCAGGAACTGGCCTGGCAGTCAGGTACCTGCCGGTACCACCGTGTTTGCTTGTCCAGCTCAGGGGCGTATTTCTGGACCCAGCGGTAGATCGTGGTGTGATCGACCGGCACGCCCCGCTGAAGTCATCATTTCCTCCAGATCGCGGTAGCTCACCCCGTAGCGGCAGTACCACCGCACTGCCCATAGAATGATGTCACGGGGGAAATGACGACCGGAGAAGATACCCATGGCTGTGACTATTTCACGTCACTCTTCCTACTGCCCCAACTGTGCAACAGCACCAATAAACTGGCGCCCCGGTTATAAGTTGGGGCGCCAAGTCGATGTGCTCGAGTCGGGGGATGTTAGTGGCCGGTGTCAAGCCGGCCAGACAGTCGGTTCAGCCGGTCCTGACTGGGGCCGTCGAGCCCGATAATGGACACGGTTTTGCCTCTGTCCTGGAACTTCTGCGTAATCGCGTCAAAGGTCGCGACCGTGGAGGCATCCCAGATCTCCGCCTCAGTGAGATCAATAGTGATATGACGGGCAGAATCGGTGTAATCAAAGCGATAAACCAGGTCATTGCTTGATGCCCAAAACAACTGGCCATGCACCCGGTAGGTACGAGTATCAATCTCGCCATCGCCGTCGCCGTCGATATCGGAGACCTTTTCAATGGAAACGATATGTGCCACCCGACGGGCGAACATGATCATCGCGGTGACCACACCCAGCACCACACCAATGGCCAGGTTGCTGGTGGCTAGGGTCGCAATAATCGTCACGGCCATAACAATGGTCTCAGAGACCGGCATGAGTTTAAGGGTGCGTGGATGCACCGAGTGCCAGTCGATGGTGCCGACCGAGACCATGATCATGATTGCCACCAGCGCAGCCATCGGGATCATGCCAACGATGTCGCCCAGTGCCAGGACCAGGACCAGCAGGAACACACCGGCTAACAGGGTGGATAGGCGGGTACGTGCCCCGGATTCGCGGACGTTGATCATGGTTTGACCGATCATCGCGCAGCCGCCCATGCCGCCGAAGAAACCGGAGGCAATATTAGCCACCCCCTGTCCCCAGGATTCGCGAGTTTTATCGGAATGAGTGTCGGTGATGTCATCGACGAGCTTGGCGGTCATCAACGATTCCGTGAGACCGACCACGGCCATGGCCAGGGCATAAGGCGCGATGATCTGCAGGGTCTCCAACGTCCACGGCACGTTCGGAATAAACAGGGACGGTAAGGTCTCCGGCATCTTGCCCATGTCCGAGACCGTCGGGACAGTCAAACCGGCGGCAATGACCAAACCGGTGAGCACGATAATCGTGACCAGCGGGGCGGGGATCACACTGGTGAGCTTGGGGAAGAAAATCATGATCACCACACCCAAGCCGACGAGTGGGTAGACCATCCAAGGCACATCAATGAGGTGTTCGAGTTGGGCGGTGAAAATCATAATGCCCAGTGCATTGACGAAACCCAGCATCACCGATCGGGGGATAAAACGCTGAAGTTTCGCCACACCGAGGGCTCCGAGCACGATTTGTAGGACACCGCCCAACAAGACGGTGGCGATGAAATAATCCATCCCGTAACCACGCGCCACAGGAGCAATGACTAGGGCAATAGCCCCGGTGGCGCCGGTGGTCATTGCCGGGCGGCCACCGGTAAAGGCGATCGCAATGGCCATGACTACCGAGGAAAACAGACCCATGGCTGGGTCAACACCGGCAAGGATGGAAAAGGCAATGGCCTCAGGGATCAGCGCCAGGGATACCGCCAGTCCGGCCAGAATCTCTATACGGATACGGGCGGGGGAAGAAAATGCGTAACGGAAGGATGCGATGATCCCGGTAGGGGCATCAGCGCCGTCTGGACTCAGGAGGGGGCGGGGGGCCGCCGTGCTAGTTTCAGTCATAGATGTCCAATCTTTGAGGGGATAGGTAACTGGGCGAACGCCCGAAAGGAATCCAACCCTCTAGTAACTTTAGGTTTGGTGATGGTGGTCATGGTAGCGGGAGTTTTACTCAACCGCCAACCCAGGCACAGGAACCCGTGGGCAACATCACCGTGAAGGAGAACAGGCAATGCAAAACAGTAATTTCAAGATCGGCGAGGTCGTTGACCAGACTGGGTTGTCGATTCCCACCTTGCGTTATTATGACAACGTCGGCCTGATTACCCCATCGGGGCGTAGCCCTGGTGGGTTCAGGCTTTATAGTGAGGCTGATGTACGTCGTGTTTTGCTGGTGCGACGGATGAAACCGCTGGGGTTTACTCTGGATCAGATGCGAGAATTCCTGGAAGCTGCGGAGATTCTTCATAGTTCAGATGGTGGGCAGGACAGTGATCCCGCACAGCAGGCACGGAGTAATGCCAAGGCCACCCTTGCCGACATTCGTGAGGAGACGCGCACCCGCTACGAAAAGCTACGCAAGCAAATTGCCTACGCTGAGGAATTCCTCGATCTGGTCAACACCCTGGCACCCTAAAGTGCCCCCATCCTTCGCAGGGAGAAAGAGACCATCCGATTGAATGCGCTCTGTCGAGTCGCGTTCCAGATGAAGTGGACGAACGCCCGCGGCCTCTCCGGAGTGGATGGCGATAGTGCAGAGGACTTCTGAAATCCGTGCAGACGACTCCTCAAAACGACACAGTCATCCAAGGTCACATAATCGAAAATTGTCACTTAACCCGTTATTTTACCTACGCGGTGCTGTTGCAAAGTTGGGCCAGGGTCGAAAAGCCTACCCTCAAGACATTAGTTGTCCTTGCTCCGGGGTGCTTAAGCTGTCTCGAATATCCGGCTGACGATCACCGCGTCTGGGTTCGGGTGCCCGTAGGTAAACATCGTGCCCTGGCCCAACTTTGCAACAGCGCCGTCTAAAAGTATGTTCAGATCTCCTTGTTTAAGGATTGAAAACTGTAGTGTCTTGCTGTGGAGGCAGCAAGGTGGCGTATTGAGATGCCAAGTAAGTCCCGTCTTCCCACTTGGCTTTCAGCATCCTGGCGATACACATGACAGTGACATGGTGATCGCCTGCTCGGTGCAGAGATACCGCTTCTGATTGCGCACTGGCTCCGCTGACCCAAGTGCCCTCCACTAGCAGCACGTGCCGACCGGCGACTGCAGCAGGATCTATCACTGAAAAACGATCTGGGCTTATTGTGTGGGACGCGCCGGTGTTATCACCTGAAGATTCTAAAGCCGCTGGTGTGAGACGATTTCGGATATATGACCGAGAGCAGAATTGAGGGCACTAGCAAGTGCCCCACGGTCGCGTCCGGGACTGCGGTTGGTAGAGGGGACGTGAGTTATCACTTCTACCGGACTGACTGCTTGAGCAAGAGTTGGAAGATTATCTCGTAACGTGGTGTACCCTAACCGACTTAACTCAGTGTCCTAAATTGTTCATGACACGTGCAGTTTTATCAATCATGACCGCAACTTCGTGTTGCTCGTAAACATTTTGCATATTCCGGCCAAGGCTGACGTCTATCCACCCATTTGTGGCATGTTCTGACTTTGTCTCCGTTGCAGCTATGGCATCAATGATATTGCTTTGGTCTTTCCAACGGGCATCATTCAAAATGTAGACCACGGCCTTGTCCCAGGCCTGCTCAAAGCTTGGCTCCCTACCGTAGAAGAACGTTGTCTTTAAAGTCGGCGAATATACGCGAAATTCAAACATGTACCTTATTGTAAAAGTGGGGTGTACCCGATTGCGAAGTGGATCTAGCGGGTTCTAACCCGGAGGGGTAGGCGATTCCACATCCTTAAATATAGGGGGACGGCACGCTCTATCCAATCAACATCCTCGTATGGTCCTGTCTTGCTTTATAAGCGATTGGTACATCTCAGAAACCCTAGTGTTCCCGATCTCTGTCTTCGCATAGATCAAGCGCGTTAGCATTTATTACCCTTAAAGAGTGATTACTAACGAACTTCGAAATTTACTAGCCAAAGCAACTACCCATGCACAGCGTTTTCAAGACGGAGAAGACCACACTGTAGCCGCAGCGCTCCTTACCAAATCAGGGAAACACGTACTCGGTTTGAACGCGCACCATTTCCTCGGTGGTCCTTGCGGGGAGATCTCGGCTTTAGCCAACCATGCTGCTAGTTATCCAGAGGACCCAATCCAAGCAGTAGTCGCCGTATACGGACCTACTGGTCAAGTTATTCCTCCCTGCGGTAAATGCCGCCAGGTGCTTTTTGATGTTGATCCGTCCATTCGGTGCATCGTGCGCGGAAGCAATGGACTTGAAGCACCTACCGTAGAAGAACTCTTGCCATTCGCATTCAACTGGCGAAATATGGAACAAGAGCAGCGCATCTACATGTGGGAAGGCTACGAGGAATCAATTCGTAGCGGAGAAAAGCAACAAACCATCCGGGTAGATGATCCTTTCCATGAAGGAAGTGCCCAAATTGTCTTCGAGAAAGAATCCGGAGAGGTCGTCACTATTCCGGCACAGGTTACGTCCGTTGTCTCTACCCAGCGAAGTGAATTGTCGGAAAAGCAAGCTAGAAATGACGGTTTTGGCTCTCTTTCCGAGCTTCAGGAAGCGCTAGATACTCACTATCCCGGATTAGCTGCCGATGACGAAGTAGACGTCGTAGGATTCAACCTCCAGTAACTCGAACGAGCTCAAAGCGTGTTTGCTTTCTGTAGAAGCAGTAGAAACTACAGCAAAAGGCTGGGGCAATCCATGGCGAACGGTGCAGATTGTGGCGCTTGGGTGTACTCAAACAGAACAAAACCCGGGAGACTTCAGATTTCAGAATCAACCTACGTAGTTGATGAACAGCCAGACGGTCATCGGTGCTTATGGACAGGCAAGTAAGTAGTCCTAGGGGAACTCCCAAAGACTGCGGCGAGAGGATGCGCTTTCCAGTTTTCCCCAGTATGGAGAAGGTGCTCTATCCCGGCTTGGCAAAACATACCGGCCCAAATCTGCGCAGTCATCTTTCCAATACGTTTCGTTGACCTCAACTGCAGCGCCGCCGCAAACTCACCCGTAACTCTGTCGGGCTGGTTGAGCACTGAAAACACGAAAGAATAAGGATCCGCGCTCAATCTTTTTATCGCTTCGCCAAACTCGTCGGTCTGCTTCACGAGCAAATTCTGATAAATATCATCAGTCTGCTCTTGCTCTTTAGCTGAAACAGAAATATAGCGCTCAGTGAGCGTAGTCAAACTGAGTAATGGTATGTTGACGAGTTCTGTTTTTGAAAAAACACCAATTCTCGCAAGATTCAAGCGGACGTCATCGACCGTCTCGGCCTCGGTTAACCCCCGAGCCCACACATCAGCTTCCAACGCACCACACCTTAATAGAGGCAAACTCCATAATTACAAGTGTAACGATTGCTTTGGAAACTCCACTCACCTGAAGGCGTCTGTCCAAGGGTCGTTACGTTGTATGTAAACTCTGTGAAATATTTTCCATCACCACTTCGACAACGTCTCTGTTCCACCCCACAGAGCCGAATCTTGAATCCTCAGGACACAACAGCCAAATCTTCCTTGCAGAAAGTGAATGCTGGAATAGACTCGATTTTCTAAGAAAACAGCAAAAACTGGGTACTGGGCTAAATCCGCAACCTGTTTTTTCGACAAGACTTTAAATCAACATTCAGGGGCTTGGGCTATACGCCCTGCATAGCCCGAAAGGAATCTCATGTGGCTTGACGGATACCATCAGCACTTCGGAAAGATGCTGGAAGCTTTCCTTTCAACAACAGTCCCCACGACACTTGCAGACCTGACGCCTCTTCAGCGCAAGCAGGTCACCGATGGCACAAAAGAGTTTCCCTTCGAGATCGTACTCGAAATCTTAAACTCTAAACACAGCTATGAAGAGAAAGTATCCCGCATCCTCGCCATCAACGGCACATGGATGAATGCGATGTCAGGGAGTCAGTGGGCAATTGGCCCTTTAAGTAGCACGGCCCACTCCGAAAGAGTAGGTATAGGCATCAGATGGGACGAGATCGCATTTTCACCGTTGTTAAACATCGCAGAGAACCTTATCGATACGTATCCCATCTGGCCGGGCGTGCTTATGGAATTTTCTCACATGCAAGAAAGTAATCGTGATTACTACCGCCAGCGAATTCAGAAAAACTAGCACTGCTACCACCAGATAGGTACCAGCCCAAACAATAGAACCCGTTCTTCAACTATTCGCAGGATGCGTATCTACCAATCATTCGTGCAGTTCTTACACTCGACAAACTCACGTATCGCAAGCACCGACTCCTAGTGCTTATCACTGACATGAAACGCACACTCTTCCCGAAGATTGCGAGTCACCCCTCCTGACAACGCAAGCCGAGCCTCCGACCATGCGGTTACAACCGTTGCGAAATCGATTTCCCGCACCTTTCACAGACTTCTTTTTGGGCAGCCCTGCCCCATTTCATCGCACGTGCGATGAAACCTGCCAGACACTAAAATTCCTGGTCACCCGATGTCACTAAGAGTGCATATAGTGTGGTGTTCCCCAGCCGCTTCGCGGCGTGGGCTCGGGCCGGATTTTCCGGCCCGAAAGCATGCAATGTGAACTAATTACTCTGCATAAGCCAGGCTTTTAGTTCCTCCTCTGCGCGCT
>JALXWS010000026.1 GCA_025144025.1 Corynebacterium sp. p3-SID1241
GCCCCGGGCACCATGAGCAGTTGAACAAACTGCGACACCGGAAGTAACAAACTCGAAAGGGTATGTTACCTCCGGTTTCTTTCGTTTTTCAATCTTTGAGGTGCGAAGATTGCACGCGTGGGGATTTAGGGTGTGAATCCCACTGTCGTGGGGTTGATGGGGTAGTCGATGTTGCGGAAGCCATAGCATGAGTTGTTTTCAACTTGATCACGTTATGCCGCACGGCACGGTTCCGGATGTAACTATTGTTCCTACTGGACGAAGCTACAAGGACTTTCGTGCAGTTGATGCGGCACTCGGGATTGACAGAAAATACCGGAAAGAAAAGAGGGTGTCGGAAGCTTTGTGTATGAGGGTTGATCCTCAATCACGAAGGAGCGTGCGCAACAATGTCTGCCTAAGTCCCCGAAGAAACATGGTGACGCTGAGCGCGTCGCCGATATCAGCCGCCGGCTGATGGAGAACCCGGAAACCGCCAAGTTGATCCAGGAGCTGGGTGAATCAACCGCCGACGCCAACGAGCTGGTGCGTGGCTTGCTGCAGGCCACGATTAACAGTGGGCTCGGCGCGGAAATGGATGCACATCTGGGCTATGTCAATGGCGACCGGGCTGCTAAGGAAGCTGCTGGCCAAGCCAACAGCCGTAATGGCTCCTATCCCAAAACCGTGGACTCGGCATACGGACCAGTTGATATCAGTGTTCCTCGAGATCGAGCAGGCATCTATATGCCGCGTATGGTTCCCAAGGGCAGCCGCAGACTTACCGACCTTGATGACATGATCATTAGTTTGTATGCGGGCGGAATGACCGTGCGTGACATCGAACATCATCTGGCTACCACCATCGGCGTGAACTTGTCGCCAGATACCATTAGCGCGGTCACCGATGCGGTCTTAGAGGAAGTCACCGATGCGGTCTTAGAGGAAGTCACCGATGCGGTCTTAGAGGAAGTCACCGCGTGGCAGACCAGGCAACTCGACGAGTTCTATCCAGTCATCTTCCTTGATGCCCTACGTGTAAAAATCCGTGACAACGGACGCGTCGTCAACAAGGCGGTCTACATGGCTGTCGGTGTGGACATGGAAGGCATCAAGCACATCTTGGGCTTGTGGGTAGCTACCAATGAAGGTGCAGCATTCTGGTCGCGGGTGTGCGCAGAAATCGCCAACCGCGGTGTCAACGATGTCTTTATTGTCTGCTGTGAGGGACTGAAAGGCTTTCCCGAAGCAATCCAGGCAACATGGCCGGACTCCATGGTCCAAACCTGTGTGGTGTATCTGATTCGTGCCGCTAACAGGTGGGTAGCATACGGCGACCGGAAAGAGGTCTCGAAGCATCTACGAGGCATCTATACCGCTGTCAACGAGAATGAAGCTCGAAGTGCACTCGATGAGTTTGAGGCCAGCGAGCTTGGCCAGAAGTATCCGCAATCAGTGAAAGTCTGGCGCGACGCGTGGGACAAGTTCATTCCTTCCTGCAGTTCCCGCCAGCGGCAAGAAAGGTTATCTACACCACGAATTCCATCGAATCGATGAACAGTGAGCTGCGGAAAGCAACACGAAACCGCGTTCAGTTCCCGTCGGATTCAGCGGCAGTGAAGACGCTGTGGTTGATGATCTGTAACATCGAGGACCGTCGTGCTGCCCGCCGCGCTAAAGAAGGTGCCAAGGCTTCTGCTTCAGCCAAGCGACTTATCGAAGCCAGCAAGACCAGCAACTGGAAGCAGGCAATCAACCAGCTATCCGTGGCCTACCCCGACAGGTTCGCCGCATACTTGTAAATCAGTCCCCGTACACAAACGGACTGACACCCTCCTTATGAATAAGCCTCAGAATACATAACCCCTAGTCAAAAGAATGTTTTGACAGGCTGAGTGTTCAAATTTTTCTTAAAATCCGGAAAAGTTATTAGTCTCGAAATCTCGCATTTGCGGCTATTGTTACAGCGTTCGTTGGGACGGTATGCCTTCAGAATCTTAAGATAAATATGACCCCCATCCGTACAAAATATAAGGAGTGCTGACTGTGCCTGAGACCAGGCAGGAATCTACCCCCCCATACTTTCACCCCCTCGATCAAGGTCAAGCGAGGCAATACGACGGCAGATCAGCCGAACTGACAGTTCACCACCTGGGTGAGGTGGAGCTGGCGGATTCTATTGTAGCATGCGTTGATCCCTCTACGCTTTTTCAACCCCAGCTCATAGCGGCGCTTTCCGGCAAGTATCAGGTGTACAACACGATTGCCAACGTCGAGCCTGGATCTTCCACCAATCACTGCCGTGTGAGTTCTCTAAGTATGGTATTTACTTCGGTGAAGGACGTGAAGGAGCGTACCGCCGTCCTAGAACGAGCGCATACTCTTGATAGCTCACCAGCATGCGTAGGCGTAGATGCGGGAACAGTTAGCTTTCTCTCGCAGGAGGCGGTACGTCGCTTGGGTGCTCTGCCTGCCGAGGAAAGTCAGCGCTTAAGCGAGGAGTGGACCGAATGCGTTGACCATGCACCCCCGTTGGGTATGAGCTGGAATCTTTCGCCCGGTGAAAACATCATTATTTCTGAATCGGGGTGGGGCGACGGCGCATACCCCGTTTATAAAGCCCTCGATGAAGCTGGAAATGTACTGGCATTACATATCGATTTTGAGGTTATCACCGATAATCCCGATTCAGAACCAACTGTCCAGCAAGAAGCGCTCTCTCCATCGGCACATCATCCGGGTGAGACAGGGCAACTATCGGTTTCAGCTTCCGGGTTTGAGGAAAATCGGGTCTTTGCCTCGGTAGGGTATTCCATGCTGTTTCTCATGTTGGCGTGTGCTTTTGCGAGGGTGTGGATGCATTCGCGGGGGCTAGAAGTTTCGTGGATACCGTGGCTTGTTGCGGCTCTGGGATTGCCGGTGGTAGCAGTGATAAGAAGGGACCGAAAGCGCGGGGATGAATCCTCAGTCTTTGCCGTTCCCTTTGCCTGCGCAGGATTGATACTTATGGCAGGCATGCAATTAGAAACACACCCATTGATTGCTTATCTTCTCTACGGAATATCCGGAGTAATTTTTTGCTTGAGTACGTTCCTGTGGAGTGGTCTTCCTCGTACTACTTACGCTCAGGTATGGGTTCTCTTGGGCGGGGGAGTGCTTTTGGCTGCGGTGAATTATCTTTCAGTTTTGGGGGACTTGGCGTGGACCCCGCCAACGGTCGGTTTAGCTATCACGCTCTCTTGCCTACTTCTTCCGTTGCTGTTTTTCATAATGGCAGGAACGGGTGCTTCTGCGGAACTCCCCTCCAAAGCGGCTGATATTTTGCGCGCTACAGTCGGCCCGCTGAACGGTATACAGGCGGACGACGCGGCGAATTGGTATATCGCCCACAGCGGTTACATCAATCTTTCTCCCCGTGCAGGAGGGCTGGCTCTTCTCGGCTTCATCGCCGTCGTCCCTTTTTCCATAGTGCACGGATATGTGTGGGTCATTTTTGTGGGGCTGGTTCTTTTACTAGCCTTATTTGCACTTCTCCGTATCAGAAGAGCTCAAAAGGCTCTTGGCGGCGATGCTTCAGCAATTCTGAAACAAGCGCGCAGGGCGTTGCCTCATTCTTATCGAGACCTAGTTCTATCGGGCATTTCGGTAGTCATCCAGTTCATAAGTGCCGGGGTTTCGCCGTTTGTACCTCTTCTGGGAGCGGCGGGGTTTGGCATCGCTCTCCTGATGTGGCTCTACAGTCTCTTGCCGCCAGCTCCTCAAGAATAAAATAGCCCCCTGCCCTACTCACACTGAATGGTGCGGATGAAGGCGTAGGGGGGACGTCCGATGCGCGGCCCGCGCGTCAAACTGATGGCTTTAGCTGGCTGCCAACGGCGGCACCAGTTCCATCATTTCAGTGAAAGCAGCCTCACGCTGCTTGGGGGCGGTGTCTGATCCCTTAAAGATGTGGTCGGACACCGTGGAGACGCCGAGCGCCTCCGCACTAGCGGCAGCAGCGGTAGCGTAAATACCGGTTCAGAGGGTGATGACGTGCCCGTTTGCCCGCGCAACTCTAATCGCTTCTACGACAGAGGGTGGAACAGTGTTTTTGTAATTACATAAAGTTCCGTCAAGGGTTAAGTGAAGTGCCCCGAGTTTTGTTCCTAGGCATTTGCCTTGATTTCTATTATTGCTTGCGGCGGGTGCTGGTCCCAAAATTCGGTTTCCACTTCAGCTGGCGTGCGGTAGCCCAAGCTTTGGTGAAGCCTCGTCTCGTTCCACCATGACACCCACTCAAACGTCGCGATTTCCACCTCGACAACCTCATCCCACCTGCGAGTATGGATCAGCTCGTTTTTGTAGGAACCATTAACGTTTTCCGCCAGAGCATTGTCATAGGAGTCGCCAACAGTTCCGGTGGAAGCGGCAATCCCGTGCTGGGCAAGACGCTCGTTGTAGACAACGCTGACATACTGCGAGCCGTGATCCGAATGATGAATGAGACCTGTTGTTTCCTCAGCAGACGCGATCGCCTGGTTGAGAGCTTGCAGCGGCAACGCTTCGGTGCGCATGGAATCTGATAACGCCCACCCAACGATCCGTCGGGAGTAAACATCGGTGACAAACGCGGCATACACAAAGCCTTTCTTCGTGCGCACGTAGGTAATATCAGCCACCCACAGCTTGTTCGGGCCTTCGGCTTTGAATTCTCGCTCCACCAAGTCCGGGCGCAAATCCGGCCTTTGAGGTGTGCGAGTGGTCATAGGCGAGCGGCCTTTGCCTTTGCCTGATACACCGGCTAGACGCATCAGCCGCGCGGTTTGTTCACGACCGATATCGATTCCGTCACGATGAAGAGCATGCCACATTTTCCGCACACCGTAGATGCCGTAATTATCCCGATGGATAGCACTAATGCGTTCAACCAGCACAGCATCACGAAGGCCGCGAGCACTTACCCCACGGGCCTTGGACTGACGATACCCACGCGAGGTGATGAACCCACCAGCGCGGTTTTTCTTCAACGTCTTACAGATGAACTCGACAGAGAAACGATTCCGGTATTCATCGATGAACCGGATCATTTCCGACGTTTTGGGTCGAGTTCTGACGCGGAAAAAGCTGAGGCCGCCTTCAGCAGCT
This sequence comes from Corynebacterium sp. p3-SID1241, assembly GCA_025144025.1. GTDB lineage: Bacteria > Actinomycetota > Actinomycetes > Mycobacteriales > Mycobacteriaceae > Corynebacterium. The sequence continues at coordinate 5,104 of JALXWS010000026.1, forward strand.
CATTAGTGTCGCGTAACTCTTGATTTTCACGGCGTAGCCTCGCGTTTTCCGCGGCCAAGTCTTCAGGCACAGGTTCTGGGATGTTTCCCGCACGACGGGCCTGCTGGGTCCATTGACGAGCCGTGTGCCATGACACCCCCAGCTTTGGGGCTACTGCCTGGCACGCGGCTTGCATCGACATATTTTCCGCCAAGATGCGGTCCTCTACAAGACGGACCACACGATCCTTCGCATCCTGGTCAAATTTTCTTGGCATATTCCAGATTTTCCCATCCACTCAAACGGAACAAAACCTGGGGCACTTCATTTAAAAGAGGCGTCCGGCGTGAGCCGATGCTCTACATCACTCTTGCCTTATGGGTGGCCTCGACGAACCTCGCGATCCAAGAGCAATTTGAGCGGAAAACCGCAGGCCAAGACTCGATGACACGACGACTCCGGATGGTTCGTGAAGACACCGGCCGAGACCTCGCCAAGGTCCCGCCCCGGACTTAATTGTGTACCTGGGAGTCCTACGTATAACTGATTCTGTCTGCGGTGTGTTGCAGGCTGAGGCTATACGGCTTCAGTGGCCCGCAAATCGAAGTTGATGGAGCCAGAGGTCGCGTTTTAGGTCAAAGACTGCGGGGTACGATGGCGATAATTGGGCCTGATGAATGGTAGAGGTGGAATGGAACCGAAAGAACTTGTACCTGTAGGTATTCGTGTCTTTGTGCGTGATATGACCAGCGGCATTAAGCTTCGTGAAATTCGAAGCATGTGGGAGTCGGAGGGATTTTCTGAGCCTTCTTCGATAGAACCAATCGGAGGGGAGAGGGTGTCCTTGTATGAAGCCTATATTCGTCAAGTCGACTGGACTTCTCACGGAGAGGTCGCATGTGCTCTAAGGGTCTTTCAAGAAACTCTGTTGGAAGTTTGGAATGGATGGTCAGATGAATCCCTGACTCGCCGTGACAGGGAGTTTGACAAGCTCACGCGAAAAATTGAGGCTGCGGGTCTTGAAGTTTCGCACAAGTGGCTGATTCAAATGCCGCAGAGTCTTGAGATTTCGGCAGAAGACTTGCAAGGTTTAACCGAGCCTGGCGCTATTTTTGTCCACTTAGATCGTCTGTCTGGGGCCTTACGCGATTCGGATCCAGAATTGGTTATTGGGCAAGCGAAGGAACTTGTTGAAACCACCGCAAAGTTAATTCTCAACGAGCGAAAGGTTGAATACGATCCGAAACTCAAAATGAGCCCTCTACTGAGGAAAGCCCAGCACTCCATTGGATTGTCGGACGGAAATCGACAGCTCGGACCGGACAAACTGCAGGCTGTAAGGCAGATACTCAATGGTGCCGGTAATGTTGCCATGGGCCTTTCCGAACTGCGAAACAGTTATGGGACTGGGCACGGACCTGGGCGTTTAAGGTCAGGTTTAGAGCAGCGGCATGCAGAGCTGGCAGTGAATGCCGCTCGTCTTTGGTGTGAGATGATGCTTACAACCTTATCGTCCGAAACCGCGCCTTGGCGTTTTGAGGATTCAAACGCGTGAGACTGACTTCCTAGTGGTGGAATCTCGTCCACTAAAAGCTCTGGACAATTTTATAAGGCAAATGTTCTAAAGATCGTCTGGCCATGCTGGACGAGCTTTTCTCATGTCCGCACTATGTGCTAGGCCCAAGAGGCGAGTGGACAGGCGGTGATTTTAGGGCCTATTTCGCGGTCGATTGAAGAGCTTAAATAGCGGAATTAATTCCCGGGAGATTTCATATCCGCAGCTCGGGATACGCTTTTTGAAAAGCCGTGTTGAGCTGCCATCGTGAACATCACACCATGAGCAGTTGTACAAACTGCGACACCGGAGGTAACAAACTCGAAAGGGTTCGTGACCTCCGGTTTCTTTGTTTTTCTGAACTTTGGCGGTCGAGGATTGCAAGTGTGGGGATTTACATCCTAACTCCCGCTCTCGGCTTTCGAACTTTTGTTTTCGATGGTGTCAATAAGTCATCTTGATTGTTGTCTTGATCTGACGGCCTTGGCCAGGAAACGCTTCGCTGCGGCCACGTTCCGCTTCGGAGAGAGGTAAAAGTCCAGGGTCTGACCACCGGCGGTGATCGCCCGATAGAGATAGCACCACCTGCCGCCGACCCGGATATAGGTCTCATCCACCCGCCAGGAACTGGCCGGTGGGCAGAGACAAAGCCCTGGAATGAACTCCTGTCACGAGGGTCATTCCAGGGCATATTTCCCCTGACTAAGAGAAGCAGTGACACAGAAGGTCTACCTCAGCGTGGGCCCTGTGGGCGTGCAGGTTCCGTGTGTGGCTGGTGTGCTGCGGCATGGTCGGTAGCGATTGATGACCGACTCTGGAGCGGGTGCCTTGTCTGGTCTCGCGGTTCAGGGTGGGTGGACTATTCGGCGGGTTGGATCTCGCTCTCGGTGACCCACTTGTGGTTGGTCATCGTCATCCCGTCGACGGTGAGATCAACCATGTAGACCGTCTCCTCGGTGGAGTAATCGATGGTGGCCTCAGCACCCTTCATGCCGGACATGTGCTCGGCATCCAGGACAACGCTCGCCCCGTCGGGCAGGGGGGCCTGACCCGGATCGACGAGCTCCTCATGGACGACCCAGCGGTGGTCGGTAACCGAGGCCCCACCCTCGGTGGGGGTGTAGCTGACCGAATAGGTCGTGGTGTCAAACGCCCCGGAAATGGTGGCTGTGGCCCCGTCCATGCCGGGCATGTGGTCAGCGGTGAGGATGACCTCGGTGCCCACCGGGTACGTGGGATCCTCGGCCTCTTCAATGCCTGCCGGCGGTGCCCCGCCGTCGGCAGGGTGGTCGTGCCCGCCGTGCTCTTCGTCGGCAGTGGTGGTGTCTTCCTGGTGGGTCTCGTTGGTCTCTGCGGTTGCCGTCGTGGTGCTGGTGGTGTCGGCATCGTCGGAGTTGTCGGTGGCGTCGCTGCAGGCGGTCAGCGCCAGGGTGGAGGTCAGTACCAAGGCGGCGAGGGTAATGCTGCGTTTCATGAGCGTTCCTTTCAAAGGTGGTGTGAGTTAGGGGTCGAGGGACAAGGTCAGTCAGTAACGGTTACGGGGGATATCGACCCACTGTGTTCCTCCTTCGACTCGGTCGGAGCCAGATGAGCCGGATCCAGATCAATGCGGCGCAACAGCTGGGCGTTCAGGGCCACCACGATGGTCGAGGCAGACATCAAGATCGCGCCCACGGCCGGGGACAGCACGAACCCGATCGAGGCGAGCACTCCGGCGGCCAGCGGCACGGCGAGGATGTTGTAGCCAGAGGCCCAGATCAGGTTCTGGATCATCTTGCGGTAGCTGGCTTGGGACAGCTCGATCATCGACAGCACTGCCCGCGGGTCATCACTGGCTAGGACCACCCCGGCAGATTCCATGGCCACATCCGTGCCGGCACCGATGGCGATACCGACCTCCGCGCGGGTCAGAGCGGGGGCGTCATTGACACCGTCACCGACCATGGCCACGCTCAGGCCACGCTTCTGTAACTGGGTGACCTTGGTGTCTTTGTCCTGGGGCAGGACCTCGGCGAAGACCTCATCGATCCCCAGGTCCTTGCCCACTGCCTGGGCCACCTGCTGCGCGTCGCCGGTGATCATCGCGACCTTCACCCCGCGGTCCTGCAGGGCTTTCACGGCGGCGCGGGATTCGGGGCGGATCTTGTCCTCGACGGCCACGGCACCGATGATCTGACCGTCGCGGACAATATGGAGCACGCCGGCCCCACGCCCGGTCCAGGCGCTGGTGGTGTCGGTGAGCTCGGCCGGGGTGGTGAGGTTGAACTCGCGCAGCATGTTCGGCCCACCCACGAGGATTTCAGCGCCATCGACAGTGGCCCGGATCCCGCGGCCGGAGGCGGCGGTGAAACCGGTTGCGCGCAGTGGGCGGCGTGAGGCCTCCGGGTGTGCGGCCGCGGCAGCCACGATGGCGCGGGCCACGGGGTGTTCACTATCGGCCTCGGCGGCGGCGGCCAGGGCCAGCAGGTTCCCTTCCGAAGTACCGGGCACCGGGGCGACACCGGTGACCGCGTGCGCACCCTCGGTCAGGGTGCCGGTTTTGTCGAAGAGCACCACGTCGATGGTGCGCATCCGCTCGAGCGTCATCCGGTCCTTGATGAGCACCCCGGATTTCGCGGCTCGCTCGCTGGAGATCGCAATGACCAGCGGAATCGCCAGGCCCAGGGCGTGCGGGCAGGCGATGACCAGCACCGTGACCGTGCGCACCACGGCATCGTCCGGGCTGCCGATGATGGTCCACACCACTGCGGTGATCAGAGCGGAGATTAGCGCGAACCAGAACAACAACGCCGCCGCCCGATCCGCCAGGGCCTGGGCCCGGGAGGAGGACTCCTGGGCGTCGGCAACCATGCGTTGGATGCCGGCCAGGGCGGTGTCCCCGCCGGTAGCCTCCACCCGGATGCGGACGGTGTTGTTGGTGGCCACGGTACCGGCGACCACCTTGTCACCGGTGTCGCGGAAGACGGGACGGGATTCGCCGGTGATCATCGCCTCATCGAATTCGGCGGCTCCGTCGAGGATGGTTCCGTCGGCCGGCACCCGGGCACCGGCCCTCACCAGCACGACGTCGTCGACGACCAGCTCGGAGATGGCCACGGTGCGAGTGGTCCCGTCGATGACTTTCTCGGCCTCATCCGGCAGCAGGGCAGCCAGCGCGTCAAGCGCGGAGGACGCGGCCCCGAGAGCACGCATCTCCAGCCAGTGGCCCAGCAGCATGATGGTCACCAGCAGGGCCAGCTCCCACCAGAAGTCCAGGTCAAAACCGCCCAGCCCCAGAGTGGTGACCCAGGAGGCTACAAACGCCACGGTGATGGCCATGGCGATCAGGAGCATCATCCCGGGTTGGCGGGATTTCAGTTCTTTCCATCCGCCCTTGAGGAAAGGCATTCCGCCGTAGACGAAGATGATCGTGCCCAGCACCGGGGGGATCCAGGTGGAACCAGGGAATGCCGGGAGGTGGTAGCCGAGCAGGTGGGCGACCATCGGGCTGAAAATAACGACGGGAATGGACAGAATCAGCGACCACCAGAAGCGGTCCCGAAACATTGCGGTGCTGTGTCCGGCGTGTTCGCCGTGACCATGAACGTGGTGGTCTTCGTCCAGGGCGGAGTGCGGGTGATCGTGGGGCATCGCCTTGCCGTGGGTGTCGGCAGCCGCGTGGTGTTCGTGGCTGGCAGGATCCGGGTGGTGGGTGTGGTCTGTTTCCGGAGCGGGGTGATCACCATGGTGATCGCCGGAATGATGGGGAGTGCTCATGACGTTCCTTTCGCTCAACCCGGTCGGGGTCGAGATGATGGGGAAAACTGATCAGGATAAGACGGTGTAGCCGGCCTCCTCGATGGCCCGGCGAACCATCTCCGGAGGTACGACACCGGTGACCGTGACGGTGGAAACACCACCAGCAGCGAGATCAATCCGGACGTCGTCGACCCGGGGGAGGGCCTGAAGGGCCTGGGTCACGCTTTTCGCGCAGTGCCCGCAGGTCAGGCCGGTGACCTGGTAGCTAGGGGAGGACCCTCCTGCTGACGAGTCGCTGGCGGCAGGGATGGAGGCGGCGTCGGCACGTGAGGCAGGTCCGCAACAGCTGCAGCCGTGGGAGGCCATCGGCAAGAGGCGGGGCGGGGAGGTGATCATGGGAAAGCTCCTACGGGTCGGTGGGATGCGGCGATGCCACTCTCTAGCGTATACCCCCCGGGGGTATATTTCAATGGGTGGAGGGCACGGTCCTCACGCGGGGCAGGGTGTGGTCACCGAGCAGCCTCCTCACTGTCGGGAGGGGACAGCGGGAGACGGAGGGCAAACACCGCTCCGCGACCGAGTCCGGGGGAGGTGGCGGTAAGAGTGCCGCCGTGGGCCTCGATCAATGCCTTGGAAATGGTCAGACCGATACCGGCCCCGCCGTCGTCCCGGCTGCGGGCGGCATCCCCCCGGTAGAAGCGTTCGAAGATGTGTCCGAGCTGGTCAGGTGGGATGCCCTCGCCGTCATCGGCGACGTGGATGAGCGCGGTCGACGCCCCCTGTCGATGGACGCTGATCCGGACCTGCCCGCCGGCCGGGGTGTGCCGTAGCGCGTTCGACAGGAGATTGCTCATCACCTGGCCGAAGCGTTGCCGGTCCACGAGCACCCGGATGGTGTCCGTAATGGTCTCGACCTGTAAATCGACGCCTTTGTCAGCATAAGCTTCCCCCGCGGCAGCAGCGGCGGTATGGAGCAGATCCCCGAGCCCTTCCTCCGCCAGGTCCAAATCGATCCGGTGTTCCTGGGCCCGGGAGACATCGTCGATGTCTTCCATCAACCGGGTCAGGCGGGTGAGCTGGTCAGCCATGATCGTGTGGGTGGCATTATTCCAGTCCACGACCCCGTCCTGGAGACCATCGAGGTAGACCGTGAGCACCGATAAGGGGGTACCCATTTCGTGGGCCAGATCAGAGAGCATCTGGCGGCGGACTTGTTCGGTGTGTTCCAGCCGGTCGGCCATGGTGTTGAAGGCATGCGCCAGGGTGGTGACCTCGGGGCCTGCTTCTCCGGCGGGCACGCGGATACGGTAGTTGCCGGCCGTCAGGCTGGTAGCGGCGCGGGTGAGATCCTGCAGGGGGGTGCGCAGACGACGCGATAACCACAGGCTGGCCAGCAGGGCGCTGATCAAGGCAGTGGGCAGGGCGACGGCCAAGGTGATCAGGTTGGCGCCCCGGTAGGCCTGCTCGGCATGGAACAGCTCCAGCGAGGGGTCCTCCCGGCCGGTCATCAACATATGATCATGGAACAGGATCGGACCCACCATCGTGGCCACGGCCGCGGCCACCAGCAGGCTAATCACCACCACCAACACCTGGGCGGCCAGGAAGCGGAAGGTCAGGCCGGGTCCGTGATTCATGGCTGCCCCACCCGGTAGCCCACGCCACGCACGGTGTCGATAAACCCCCGGCCCCGGGTGTCGGTGCCGAGCTTGCGACGCAAGTTGCCGATGTGGACATCGACGATGCGTTCATCACCGACCCAGGTGGTGTCCCAGACCTCGGAGACCAGGTCGTGGCGGGTCAGCACCTGGCCGGGGCGCAGGGCCAGGGCAACCAGCAGCTCGAACTCCGTGCGGGTGAGCTCCACGGTCGTCTCCCCCACCCGCACCTGATGGGCGACGGGGTCAAGGATGAGGTCACCAACGATCAAGGGAGTGGTCACCTGCGGTGGGGTGGTGCTGGTGCGCGGGCGGCGCAGCACCGCATGCACCCGGGTCACCAGTTCCCGGATGCTAAAAGGTTTGGTGATGTAGTCATCCGCCCCCAAGGTCAAACCGCTGATCTTGTCGTCCTCGCTGCCACGCGCGGTGAGCATGAGGATGTAGCAGTCCGAGAAGGTGCGGATCCGTCGGCACACCTCCAGGCCGTCGAGTTCGGGCAGTCCCAGATCCAGCACCACAACATCGGGGGAAAAGCGACGGGCCTCGTCCACGGCCTGGGTGCCGGTGTGCGCCTGGCGGGTATCGAAGCCGGCCCGGATGAGGTAAGAAGCCACCATCTGAGCTAGGGGTTGTTCATCATCGACGACCAGCACCCGCCCCGGGGGCGTGGCGGTGGTCGGTGTGCGGTCAGCCATAGGCCCTAGTATCGCTCCGGCCAGGGGGGAATACCACCCTCGCTCAGTGCCCGGCGGGAAATCTTCATCAAATCTTCAAACATCACCCTTCGACCGCCGTCACCCCTGTGCCCCACCCCGGGTCGGCGGCATCGCCTCCCCTGGTCAGCTCAACAGGCGCCACCAGGGATTTCACTGCCTGCACCGCATACCCGGGGCGGGTAGAAGGACATCGCCCACGGCTGTGGGGTGGTGTCCCGGTGGTGACCCAGCCCACCGGAGTCACCCCCTTTTCGCCCTGTTATAAGGCTGTGAGCAGGGTTTTTTATTTCTGGGCCGTCAGGCACCCGTGCTAGATAAAAGTATGGCATTGACCTTGAGGCGGTGTCTTCTCACCGTCTTACCACGATCCAAGGAGATTGACGTGAACCGAGCAGCGATCGCAGCCGCCGCCCTTGCCCTCGCCCTCACGGGGTGTTCGGCCACCGACCCGGAACCCACCGCTGACGGGACGGTGTCCCAGGATACATTCCTGACTACCCATGGCCTGGCCGCCATGGACGCGGTGGAGATCATTGATCACCTTGACCGGCAGAAGGTCACTGAGCGTCCCACGGATCTGATCGCCTCCGTGCGTGCCGATGAACTGCTGCTCTCGAGCGATGGCCAGGAAGTCGTGGTCGATCTTCCCGACAATCAGACGTATGTCTCGATCGCACCCTATCTCACCTCCACCCACGACTGCTTCTACCACAGCCTCACGACCTGCCGGGGGGAACTCGACAATGAGGACATCCAGGTCACGATCACCGATGAGGCGACCGGTGAGGTGCTGGTGGACGAGGCGACAACCACCTTCGACAACGGGTTTATTGGCTTCTGGCTTCCCGATGATGTCACTGGCCTGATTGAGATCAGCTACCAGGGGCGTACCGGCACCACGGAGTTTTCCACCGCCGACGACGGTGCCACCTGTGTCACAGACCTGCACCTGACGTGATGGCTCAGCAGGGTCCTCACCTGCGCGTGTCTCCCGTATTACTGAAATCTAACACCAAGGAAGGTTAAATCATGATAAACGGATTTTCCCGACGACAGTTTCTGCTCGGCGGGCTCGTCCTCGCCGGCACCGGGGCCGTGGCCGCCTGCACCAGCGACCCTGGACCCGCTGCCTCGGCACCAGGTTCCTCCCTTCGCCCCACTCCCACCCCCAATGCGCTCGGTGAGCCGACGGTGCGCCGGACACTAACCGCCCGGCCCCTCTCTCTGGATATCGGCGGCATCGAAGCCAAGACGTGGGGATACGTCTCTGACACCGGGGATGCGGCCATTGAGGCCACCGCCGGCGACGTCCTCCAGGTCGATATCACCAATGAACTGCCTGAGAGCACCTCCATCCACTGGCATGGCATCGCACTCCACAACGCAGCCGACGGTGTGCCCGGCATGACCCAGGAGCCCATTGAACCTGGCGAGTCTTTCTCCTATGTTTTTGAAGTCCCCCACGGTGGCACCTACTTCTACCATTCCCACACCGGCCTGCAGCTTGATCGTGGCCTCCACGCCCCACTGATCATCCGCGACCCGCAAGACGCTGAGGACCAGGACGTCGAGTGGACCATCGTGCTCGACGACTGGGTCGATGGCATTCAGGGCACTCCCGACGATGAGCTCGACAAGCTCACCGGAATGGGTTCGGGCGACCATAACGGGAAGAAGGGGATGGGAGGTCACGGCCATATGATGCACGGCACCCCGGACCGGGTACTGGGCGGGGATGCCGGCGATGTGATGTATCCGCACTACCTCATCAACGGACGTATCCCCCGTGCTCACCGGACCTTCGAGGCTCGCCCGGGCGACAAGGCCCGCCTGCGGTTTATCAACTCCGGCGGTGACACCATCTTCAAGGTGGCCCTCGGTGGTCACCGCATGACCGTCACCCACACCGACGGCTTCCCTGTCCAGCCCTGGGAGACCGAATCGATCTACCTGTCGATGGGCGAGCGTGTCGACGTCGAGGTCATCCTCGGCGACGGCATCTTCCCGCTCACGGCTTTGGCGGTGGGTAAGGACGACCGCGCCTTCGCCGTCATCCGCACCGCCGGCGGCCAGGCCCCCCACCCCGATGTCGACTTCCCCGAGTTGTCGTCCACCGGACTGCTTCTGTCCTCCCTGAAGCCAGCAGACCGTGCACTCCTGCCCGAGGGCACACCAGACCGAGAAGTCAGCATCGACCTGGGCGGGCAGATGATGCCGTATGAATGGCGCATTCTCACCGACGGCCAATCCTCCTCCGCGACCGTGCAGGAGGGCCAGCGCCTGCGGATGGTCATGCGCAACAGGACCATGATGCCCCATCCCATGCACATCCACGGCCACACGTGGGCGCTGCCCGGCAGCGGCGGACTACGCAAGGACACCGTCCTTCTCCGCCACGGTGAAACCATGATCGCCGACTTGATCGCTGACAACCCCGGGGAGTGGGCATTTCACTGCCATAACGCCTATCACATGGAAACCGGGATGGTCAGCTCGCTTCGCTACGAGTAACCCCCACAGCAGGGTTGAGTGCCGAGGTGGGCAGAGTCGCTGCAGACCACCTACCGGGCAGGGTGCTGTTGCAAACTTCAGGCGGAGAGCCGTGACGACCCAGTT
>JALXWS010000027.1 GCA_025144025.1 Corynebacterium sp. p3-SID1241
GCGAGTCATCTCTCTAACGACGCGAGCCGCGTCAGCTACCTCCTCTCTGGGGGTGCGCAGCTTCAACGTGGCTTGCTCATGCGCCTGCGCCAACTCCTCTTGGTGCTGTCGCTTACGGCGCTCACGCGAGGCCGCAGCGCGGCATGCGCCCGAGCAAAACCGGGCCTGCCGACCGCGCGGATCCTGCCGTTGCGGGATTGGTTTCCCGCACCTTTCGCAGACTTCTTTTTGGGCTGTCATGCCCCCACTTTATCGCACGTGCGATAAAACCTGCCAGGCACTAAAATGCCTGGTCCCGATGAACACTAAGAGTGCATATAGTGTGTTGGAGCTAGTGCCAGAAGACGAGCAGATCGGGCAGCTCCGTCCAGCTGTGTATGACGGTCATGGGGTCGGCAAGCAGTACGCCGATGGCAGCGCCTAGAGCGAGCGAGAGCAGTTCAGAAAATCGCCCAGGACTGGTGTTGGCATTGTTACTTATAGCTGAGAAATAGAGTTTTTGTCTCCACTTTTCGTCAGGTACTTGCCTGTTTCTTTTTGCTGAGGACGAGGGTTGTCTCGGATTGATGTTATGAAGCTCAACATACATCCAGCAAATAGGAAACCGCTAATCTGCAAGTGAGTAGCCCAATTCCCGCCGCCACCGGAAACAACAAGGAAAATAGTAAACGTTATAGCGGCTAGACAATGGATAGCAAGACGACTATGTGCATGTAGTCGTTGATTCTTTGGCCATACACTCCCAAGGAGCCAGCTCACTACTGTAAGAATAAGATAAAAAATTATTCCAACTAGTATTCCAGGAACTATATAGAGCATACTTCTTTTACTCGGGGTATTGATGTTTTAAAAATGGCTTGAGCTTGATAGCGAGGACATTGCAGAAGAGCTCTTTCGTGTTTCTTTATGAGTATCTGGGACATGGGGCTCAACGGGCGGATGAGCTACAGGGGGAGCATACTTAAGGCCGTTTTCTGCTTTAACTTTTTCTTGAGGGGAAAGTCCCACGTTAGAGTGGATGGTTTCATGTACCCAGTCAGCCCTCGGAGGAAGGTTTGTATGCCACATGGGCCTATCTTGCCCATCGATGCATTCTGGGTTGAATCCGCCGGCGGTGTGTACTGCGTAGAGAGTGTTGCTTTTGTAGATAGGTGCTCCTGAATCTCCGCCGCAGGATCGTGAGTCCGTTGACGATTTCCCTTTGAGCAGATCGGTATACGTAACGTTTCCAAAGTTTAAGGAGTCTACTTTTTCGGAAATGACTGTTTCCGCCGAAGAAGCATAGTCATGGGGTTGACCATAACCAGTAAGTACGGCTTGATCCCCGATCTTCAACGGCTCTGTGGCCACGGTAAATGAATCGGCATTGATTCCGTCACCGACTTTAATAAGCGCAACATCTTCAGTAGAAGACTTGGTATAGATAGCAGCGATACCTGCTACTTCACCATCTGATTGGCGGAGAAAACCATCCATAAAAGGTGAATTAGAAACACAGTGATGCGCGGTCAACCAGAAATTGTCCCCTACATAGCTTGCCGTGCAATCACGCCGAACACGTTGTTGCTGTGAGTCATCCAAGCTCGGAGTTACCGACCATAAAGCCGCAATACGATTATCATTCACCGGCACAGTACTGCTTGCCTGCAATGAAGCGAAGTCATTATCTGCAGCGGAAGCCACCGAAGAGCAAGCCCCTAGCGCAGTAAATGCGCAGGCTAGAGAACAAAGACCGAGTTTAACTATTTTCATCGGTACCCCACGAGATTAGATAAGGAGAACTTTTTCACTTAACCAGCGTAGCCTGCCACCAGGCTATAAGCTGACCTAGTAGAACAACTCCTTGTTTCACTCTCATCTAAGGACCGCCAATGAAAGCTCTCTCACGCAAACTACTTGCGATTATCTCAACAAGTCTCCTGTTTAGTGCCACACCAGGTATTGCAGTAGCCCAATCATCCTTTTCTGGCTCATCCACTTCTGATGATTTTCAGTCGGTAATTGAACCATCTGAAACTCCTAATTCTGCCGCGAGCCTCGATAACTCGATCGCAAGTGAAGCAGCTCCCTCACAAGCAGTAGATGGCCCATTCGCTGAATGGGGTATTCCAACTCCTCCGGGTGCTGAAGGCTATGAGGTTAATCAGGTCGCTGAGGAAGATCTCAATCCACAAGGATTAGACGAGTGGCATCCAACCGCGAACCCGAATAAGGAAATTATTCCTGGCCAGATGCGCTCTGACCGGGAAGAGATCCCCGCTGGTGTGGACAAGGTAGAAGCTGATAAGGCAGAGGTTCGGGAAGCGCAACTTGCGGATCCAGATACACCAACGTTGAATGCACGCCCAGGTTGCGGTGTGTATTGGCCAACCAGATTCGAAGTGTGCGGACTAATTAAAGAAAAGTACGACAGTATCGGCGGTCCTAAGAGTTTTCTTCTTCTGCCAAAATCTAATGAACTCACCAATCCAGACGGAGTCGGCAAGCGTTCTGAATTTGCCAATGGGTTTATCTATTGGCATCCCAAGACTGGTGCGCATACGGTTAGTCTTCCAGTGTCGGTTGTTTGGGCGCGCCATGGCTGGGAAAAGGGCTTCCTTGGGTACCCCACTACCAGCGATATGGCTTTAGGAAACCAGTGGTTTAAACAAGACTTCCAAGGCGGACATGTTTACACCCACAATACATTGCCGGCAACTCAGGCCAGCATCCAAGGCCGAATTTATGACAAATGGCAATCCATGGGTGCCCAAAACAGCGAACTCGGCTACCCCATCAGCGATGAGCTAACCACCCCAGACGGTGTCGGACGCTACAACGTCTTCGAACACGGAATGATCTACTGGACACCGCAGCACGGAGCACATCCGGTTATGGATCCGGTGCTTCTTGATTGGTCTGCAGCAGGATATGAGAAAAGCTCTTACGGATTCCCCACAGGAGATCCGAAAGAAGAAGAGGATTTTGTTTCTCAGAACTTTGAGGGAGGAACACTAAAGTCTATTAAACGAGAGGGCCTACCAGGGGGTTCTCTAATGGGCGTTACTCCTTATTTGGAATTTCCTAGTCCTGCTCTAGCAGCAGAGTTTTTTGACCGTGTCGAAGCTGGATTGGAAGAGCTCCCCTTGGAAGACGCGATAAGCCTTCAAGCAGCGGGAAAGCGCTATGGGCCTTGTGAGCTGTCATTGGATAATCCGCACAATCGGAAAAGTTCAGATTTTAAAGCCGTGGGGTTCAAGCCACATACGAAGTGCAAAGAAAAGGTACTGAGCGTGACCCACGTTAATACATTGCGCTATAAGTACTATGCATGGTGGAAAAAAGCACCTGATTTAAGGAGTGGTACAGATAATAAACCGGAGTATAAATTCGATAAAAAAAAGAAACTTCCACATAAGTACAGCTCGCTTAAAGTGGAACAAGATTGCGTTGGAGACGTCGAAACCTCATTTATTGGGGTAACTGAAGGAAAAATTGTTACCTCAACGGGAACTTATTATGCGAGGGCTTATAGTAATCCGGCTCGCGTTGAATGTAAGATTCCTGGCAATCTTTAAAAGGTAGGACTCGGTTAGTGCATATATCTAATATTTATCTCGCCTACGTCAAACGCTTCTTTCTAGACAAGCCTGATACAGCAATCCAGGTTCTTGCAGGTGCCAGTTTTGATGAGCAAGAGATTCTCGAGTGGATTGAAGAAGGTAAAAAAGTAGACCATGACATTTGGTACGAGAAAATTCCGATAGAGAATGCTTCCCATTCTCTCAGTTCGCCGAGTGAGGTATTAGTTTATTTCGATGGGTGCGATTTTGAGGAAGGATGGGAACGTGATTTTCAGTGGACAGATCCAGTAGGTCGTAGAGCCCTTATCCCCGAAAAGTTTAATGGAGTTGTACGCCCCCAACCTGAGACAGAAGGAGTGCAACGGGAAGACGGATATGTAGGTAATGATTACTATCTGTGGAGAGTTCCTTGCCCATGGAAAAGCCGCTACCTTTTAGCTCCGTTCCAGGAAAAGAATAATGAGTGGTACGAGGGACGTCCGTTTACGGTTTGAGCGTAATTAAATCGTAAAATCATGATGCGAGAAAAGTGACCTTAACTAGAGCAGTTAGTTAAGGTCACTTTTGTTTGTACTAATGACTTTCATCGATTGGACGAAATGAACCAATGGCACAAACTAACCAGCTGGTGCTGCCGCAGAAGTCACAGGAGCGACTTCCTTACCCCATGTGATTGTCACGTCCTGGTGCTCGATTGCGCGTGCGCGCCCTAACGTTTTGAACGCGCTCTGTTACTCATACTGATACGCAAATGCGCCAGCACATTGCGTGACACAAGCGCCCTGCTATCTGCCCGCAGATGTTCACACCTCTGACCGCGACTCATGGTCGCTGGCGCGATTAATTCCATGGCACAGTACTGCTTGCCTGCAATGAAGCGAAGTCATTATCTGCAGCAACAGCCACCGAAGAACAAGCCCCTAGCGCAGTAAATGCGCAGGCTAGAGAACAAAGACCGAGTTTAACTATTTTCATCGGTACCCCACGAGATTAGATAAGGAGAACTTTTTCACTTAACCAGCGTAGCCTGCCACCAGGCTATAAGCTGACCTAGTAGAACAACTCCTTGTTTCACTCTCATCTAAGGACCACCAATGAAAGCTCTCTCACGCAAACTCCTTGCTTTCGTCTCAGCAAGCCTATTAATCAGTACCACTCCCGGCACTGCAGTCGCACAATCATCTTTTTCTGATTCATTATCGTCATCAGTGTCACAGGGTGCTTTTCCTGCTGATTCTAGTGAAAATTCCGTAGAGGAAATCGACAGTAAAGAAACGTCAGATGAATACCCCACTCCAGTACTGCCAGAGTGGGCTAAGGGGGCTTCGTCTGAAACTGTAGAGACTGAACTTTCACCGGAAGAGGTCTCCGAGTGGACTCCGACGAAATCTCCTAAATCTACTGTACGCCCTGGAGAAATGCGTAGCGATAGGGAAGAAATACCGGGTGATTTCACCAAAGAAGAGGCGGATCTTGCAGAAACAAAAGAAGCACAGCTGCAAGAAGAAGATAACCCAACCCTAAATTCTGCCCCAGGTTGCAAAGTTTACTGGCCTTCTCCTTTTGAAGTATGCGGTGCAATCCGGGAACTTTATGATTCCATTGGCGGACCGAAAAGCTTTCTGACGTTTCCTAAAAGCAACGAGCTAACTAACCCTGACGGTATTGGTAAAAGGTCCGAATTCGTCAACGGGTTTATCTATTGGCATCCAAAGACAGGCGCTCATACTGTTAGCATTCCTGCAACCGTCGTGTGGGCAAAGCATGGTTGGGAACGCGGACACTTCGGGTACCCAATGACTAATGATATCGCTCTCGGAGAGGGTTGGTATAAGCAGAAATACCAAGGTGGCTACATCTACACACGAAACTCCATTCCTGCAGTACAAGCAGGAATTCAGGGGCGAATATATGACAAATGGCAGGGCATGGGAGCCCAAAAGAGTACCTTAGGTTTCCCTATCAGCAGCGAAGAAAAAACACCTGACGGGATCGGGCGATACAACCTTTTCCAAAAAGGAATTATGGTTTGGCACCCCAAATTCGGCGCTCACGCTATAACAGGCGATGTACTACTGCAGTGGGCATATTCGAGTTTGGACAACGCGCAGCTTAATTACCCACTCGACGATCCCAAAGATTTTAGAGACGGGTGGAAAAAACAGACCTTTTTGGAAGGCGATATTTACGGAAGCCAACTGGAAACATTTTTCCCTAAATATAATCCTTTAGCTGGTCAGGAATCTGACGCGCCCACTCTACAGTCGGCAGGAGTTGCAGGAGGCAACGACTATACCGATCAAGTGGTCCTGGAAACCGATGACAAGTGTGGCAATCATATTATTTTAAGAAGGGGCTGGTACAACCCCGACGATAAGAGGCCTTGGGGATACGACAAAATTCGTCATAAGCACAATATTTGGAGCTTATTTTCAATTAAGACAGCTGTAGAGAACCTATGCCCTTCAGAAAAACAGTCTTACCGAAGCATCTATAACGCCACCATCTATCGAACGATTGATTGTCATAATCCTAGAAGAAAGGACTGCACTAAGACGGGGGAAGAATTTCCTTTCCGAATTGTTTACGAAACCGAAAAAGCTAATTTTCTTCCAGATTATGCTACTGAAACTCGTGGCATGAACACTTTTTATCCTACTGATGGAAGGATAAAAGCTCCTGATTGGTTCAGCTCGACAATTCCTAACTTTGAGGACATCGCTAGGGGATAGTGATAGGCGTAATTAAAACTCTGAAGCGCGGAATGGAAGATCTATGTGGATAGATATCGAACAAATCGATATTGGCCGATTAGCAATAAAGTTGTCGGCGGCACTAGACAAATGGATAGCTGACGAAAACAGCTATAAAAGCAAAACAGATATAGCTCCATTATTCATAGTGCAATGTCCTTCTCATTTCGAGATCGCCCTTACCCTCCGTGTTAAAGACCTAAAACGGACGGCAATTGTCGGATATGAGGCCGGCTACCAACGCTATACATGGTCACCTTATTTATACGAAGAAATCGCCGATTCAATTGTTTTCGATACATTAGCTGGCGACTATCCAATCCTTAAAGCAGATTTTTCCGAACCGGACAAAATTGTATGGGCTGGAGGAAAAGAAGCTGCAGATACAAAAGCGCAGTCCATCGGAGATTTCTTAAGCTACTACGAGGACTTAAATGAGCGCGCCAAGGAAAGAATCTGGATCAATAAGGATCTCCCTTTAGAGAAACTCTCATAAAGTAGGAGCAAAATGGGTTCATATAAAGACATCACCACCTTTTCTACTCCCATGCTCGTCAAGTCTCTGGATACGTTGCAGATTTCTGCGGGAGAGGACAACGGTGAGTGGGGTGCCGAATTTCCGCAAGGTGTTGCCATCTTCGTTCCCGAGGGCGAGTATTTCACTGTTCGCATTGAGTCTTTTGGAGCAATCCCGTCGGATAAAAAGCTGGTGGCAATGAACGCTATTAATGCGATGAATGACAACCTCGCTTTTGGCAAAGTGGTTCCTAATCTCATCGAGGGACGTCGGACGATTGTCTTCCGCAATCACTTCAACTTCACCCAAGGTGTGTCCCAATTTCAGTTGGATGTGCTCATCGACGCTAGCTTGCAGGTTGGGTTCGATGCGCTGGGAAAGATTGAAGAACTTTGTGAAGGGGCGGAGTAAGACCATGGGATTGTTTGGAAAGAAGAAGCCAGCGTTGTATGAAGCATCCGTCGCGTCTATTGGGGAGGCACTTTCAACTCAGGGGCTTAGCTGTTCGCAACTGTCGACTGGTGGGTTGCTGACTCAGGTCAATGGGGTTCCTATCTACATCGTTGATCAGGACACGAACATTGGTATTGGTGGGATGATCCAGGCACGTCAGCCTGAAGCAGAGGATCTCAATTGGATCAGCGACTTTAATAATCGTGCGTTTTGGCCGGTTGTCTTCCGCGCG
>JALXWS010000028.1 GCA_025144025.1 Corynebacterium sp. p3-SID1241
CCTGGATAGTGCGCCTCTAGTTCTGCGGCAGCCAGCTCGAAGAATCTCTCCGCAAGCTCGGCCACATCACGCTGAGGCACGGTGCCGCGGATGTCATCTAACGGGGCACGGAACGTCACTCCAAGATCGGTGCGGAGCTGATATGCGCGCCAGTCTTCGCTGTAGATGCGAAGCTCTGCCCCACGCAGGTTGGACTCAATGACCACGTTGCCAAATATGAGCGTGGTAAGGGTTCGCTCTTCCATGGAGCCGAGGCTACTAGCCACAGCGGACGATGGGCTGCGGGTCGTAGACCGTGGTGGTGGTCTCGCGGGAGAGCTCCTTGCCGCCAAGGTCCTTGATGATGCGGGTATCGGACGTCGTAAAGCCCGGCGCGCCAGAAGAAGGCGAGCAGTCGCTGCCTGGGACGGACATAGGCTGTGGGGAGGTCTTGGCCCAACGGCCGTTGTTCACAGACTCGACGTCGACAGTCTTGGTACCCTTCAGACGCACGGTAATCTTGCCGCCGCCGAAGTCGGTCTCAAGACGGACCGGGGTATTGAAGGTATTGGTGAACTGCAGGTCGATGGCGCCTTCGTAAACGGTGGCTTCGCGGCCGGCGGGGTAGCGGGAAATGTAGTACGAGTGCGGGGTGTGGGCGGTATCTTCCATGCCCGCGAAGTAGGCAGCGTTGTACAAGGTGGTGGCGAACTGGGAAATGCCGCCGCCCACGGCGGAGCCGGAGTGGCCATCGATAATGATGCCGGACTCAACGTAGCCTTGCGCCGTGCCGCGGGGACCGGTGTGGCCGTTGAGGGAGAAGGTTTCGCCGGGATTGACCACAGCGCCATTGACCTCCTGGGCCACCAACTCGATATTCTTGCCGGAGGCAGCCGAGTAGCCCTCGGTGGTGAACTCGCCCACGGTGTCGTTAAAGGTCGCCTTCTTGGCATCTTCGGTGGTGAACTCAGCCGGGTCCGGCTTATAGGTAGCGTCCCACTCGCGGTCATCGCCGGTCACGCGCTTATCAAAGTCCTTCATGGTCGGCTCCCAGTCGATGATTTCGCCATCTTCGGACGGGGTCACCTGCTTGTCGTTGCCGTTGAAGGAAATCTTGGCATTTACGCCGGGGACATCGGCGCCCTCGGAGCGCTCGGCCAGCAGCTCTTGCGCGCGGTTAGTATCCACGGCGAGCTTAAGCTTGCCGTCCTTCTTTTCAATGCTGGTGAACTGGGAGATTTCCGGCTTATTCAGGGTAGCGCTGACATCATTCTTGGCCTTCAAGGTAATGGGATTATCCAGCGCCTTGGCGGCATCACCGGTGCGCATGGCCTCGATAGCCGCATCATTGATGGCTGGTTCTACTTCTTCTGGGTCCACATTTACGCCCTCGGAAGCGAGCCAATTATCCGTAACCGCATTGTGCAGGGTGCCAGCATCCACGGTTTGACCGAGCTTGGGGTCGGTAACCTTGAGCTCACCATTGTTGAGCTCCAACATGCCATCAACTGGATCGGTGGAGAGATCCTTCTTCACACGGTCCAGAGCCGGTTGCAGCTGTGCCTCATCCACGTTGGTCTCCACCGGAATATCCCGGGTGGAGCGGAAGAAGCTATACAGACGGGTAAAAGGATTGAGGGAAGGCTCTTCAATATTGTCTACGGCGCGCTGGTTATCCAGGGCGAGGCCCGACTCGGAGGGAACGAAATCGGTGTGCAGGTCGCCGGAGGTAACGCTCACGGGCTCGGTTTCTACACCCGCAAGCTCGTCTTCGAGCTTCTCCACGGCTGCGGTGCGATCCATGGCGGCGATGTCCACGCCGTTGACGGAGACGGCGCGCGGAATCTTGTCCTGGTTTGCCGCGACATCCCAGGCATAAGCAATGCCCGCGATCAGGACAAGGCCGACCAATGCGCCGAGCGCGATGAGCCAGCCTTTAGCACCGTTTTTTCCTTCTGATTTGTTCACGCCTTAAAGGTTAACGGTTTTAGTAGCACTTTTCCTAGTCGTGTGCAGCCTCGGAAGGTGGAACGCTGACATGGCGGGCGGCATCTGCAAGGCGTTCGAGTGGCAGGCGGCCCTGGTCGACGGCGCCAACAACGGCGTCGATCACCGCATTAATGTCGCCTTCGGTGGACCACAGGGGCATGTCGGCACCGGCATTGAGGGAGGCCACGACGGCGTCGGCAAGCGGGTGCGAATCCGCAATCGCCTTCATGCCGCCGATGTCATCGGTATAGATGGGCCCGTCGTACTGCAGGGTCTCGCGGGCTAGGCCATAGGCTTCCGGCAGAATGGAAGCGGGAGTCTGACCATCGCCCAGGCCGGGCACGGCGAGGTGGCCCATCATCAGTGCGGCATTGGGTGCTTGGGGAAGGGCAGCCTTAAAGGGAATGAACTCGTGGCCTTCTAGTTCTTCTAGCGGCGGGGTAACGGCCTCGGCCAGGTGGGTATCGCCAGAAGCACGGCCGTGGCCCGGGAAATGCTTGAACACGGCCTTGACCCCAGCGGAATCCAGCCCGCGTGCAAAGGCCGCACCATACTCGCCTGCTTGGACCAGATCGGTGGAAAATGATCGATCGCCCACAACTTCCAGGCCATTGCCATCGACGTCGAGCACCGGTGCAAAGTCCACGTTGATGCCGTGTGTCTTGAGGCTCATACCAATCTCGTGTGCGAGCTGCTCCACCTCTTGTGGGGAACGCTCGGCCGCCATCTGTTGCGGCGCGGGGTACTCGCCCAGGATCTCCGAGAAACGTTGCACGCGCCCGCCCTCAAAATCGATGGAGACCTCAAAGTCGCGGCCCACCTCTTGGCGCAGGGCATTAATATCGCGGCCCTCTTCCTGCAGCAAGTTTGGATCCGCCCAGCTAGGGATAAAGATTCCGCCCACACCTGCCTCCAGCTTGGCCTTAGCATCGTCGTAGTTGGTGACCGGCGGCATCAGCACGGAAGCAGCCATGGCGCGGATGTCCTGCTGCGGGGCGGCCTCCTGCGAGATCTCTTCGAGCGTTTCGTGCGTCGCGGCAGGTGAGCTCGACCCAGCCGGGGTGGTGGAGCCCTGGCTCTCGTTGTCCTCCTGGGGGGAGGTAGAGCAGGCGCCCAAGGCCGTCACGAGGGCGAGGCTGGCAAGGATGCGCGGAGTTTTCATGCCTTCTAGTGTGCAATATTCCTCGCGTTCTGTCGCAAGCGGTGGGTAGACTAGTGACATGAGTAACGGCGAGACAATGCTAATTGCCTACGATGGCACCGAACGAGCCGGCCGCGCCCTTGAGTACGCGGCCCAGCTGCTGCGCCCCACCACGGTGGAAATCCTCACCGCCTGGGAGCCGGTAGCCCGGCAGACCGCCCGCGCCGTCAGCCGCACCGGAATGCACCAGTCCACCGTCTCCCCGGACGGCGTCGAAGAGGATCCGGCCTATGAAGAGGCGCTAAAGATTTGCCGCCAGGGCATCGAGCTGGCCGAAAGCCTGGGCCTAGCCGGCCGCGCCCACCTGGTAGAATCCGCTACCACCATTTCCTCCGCCATCATTGATGCCGCACACGAGCTGGACGTGGACGTCATCGTCACCGGCACCCGCGCCCTGACCGGTTTCCGCGCCTGGTGGACCAACTCCACCGCCGACCAGATTGTGCGCAATGCCGGCCTCCCCGTCTTTATCGTGCCGCAGGAAAACGAAGATGACGCGGACGACGATGAGGCCGAATACTTCTAAATAGCTGCTAATATCTTTAGCCATGGCTCTGGAAACCGATTCTTTGAACAAGCGCACCCTTGGCCCTGCCATCGGTAGCGCTGTTGTGGGCATCGCGCTCGGCGTCATCACCATCATCGGCATCGCTCAGTTCTCCGGCACCGATACTGTGCCGGAAGGCAATGCGGTTTCTGCTTCCGATGCGGTTTTGGGCGGCCCTGAGTACGGATCCCGCAACTAGGTGTGCGTACCCTCCGCGGGCGGCTTGCCCGCCCCTACCCGCTGGGGATTTTTGCCCTAGCGCTCATCCTCGCGGTGCAGCCGTGGGGGCTGACGGCGGCCGATACCAAGCATGATCTGGCGGCCGATCCGCTGCACTTTCTCCGCGGAGCGCTAAGCGCCTATACGGACACCTTTACCCTGGGACAGCTACAGAATCAGGCCTATGGCTATCTCTTTCCCCAGGGACCTTTCTTCGTTTTAACCCAGCCCCTGCCCGATTGGGTGGCCCAGCGCCTATGGTGGCTGCTGGTCTTAAGCGTCGGCTTCATCGGCTTCCATAAGCTCGGCCGCAAGGTGGGCCTGCGTGGCTGGTGGGTCTGGGTTGCAGCGATGCTCTACGCGCTCTCGCCTCGCGCGCTTTCTACCCTGACCGCCATTTCTTCTGAGACCTGGCCGGTCATGCTCGCTCCCTGGGTTATCCTGCCCTTCCTCAATACCAAGCTCACCTGGCGCGATGCCGCCGCGGCCACCATCCCCGTGGCGCTGATGGGTGCGGTCAATGCCACCGCCACCATCGCGGCGTGTATCCCGGCCGCAGTAATCCTGCTCTACCGCCGTGCATTCAAGCCCGGCGCGGCCTGGCTCTTAGGCTGCCTGGCAGTATCGGCGTGGTGGATCGGTCCCCTTATCGTGCTTGGCCGCTATGCCCCGCCGTTTACGGAATTCATCGAATCCGCCCGCGTGACCACGCGCTGGCTTAACCTGCCAGAGATTCTGCGCGGAACCACGAGTTGGACGCCGTTCGTTGATACCGAGCGCGTGGCCGGCTACGAGCTAGCCACCGAGTCCTTCTTCGTGCTGGTCACCATGGGCATCGCGGCCGTGGGCATTTACGGGCTCACCAAGCTGCCGCGCGTGTGGTCCGTCATGCTGGTGGTGGGCATCGCGGTGCTTGGCTGCCAGGTGGCGTGGTACCTCGATGCGCTCGATGGACCGCTGGCCGCGCTGCGCAACCTGCATAAATTCGATCCGCTGGTGCGCATCCCCCTGCTTCTGGGCGTGGCGCGCGCCTGCGCGAACCTGCCGCTGCCAAGAAGCTTGCACCCCAGCAAGAAGCAGACGCTCGGCGCACTGACGCTGCTGTTGTGCATCGCGGTGGTTTCCCCGGCGTGGTCACAGCGCTTGCTGCCGCTGGGTGCCTATAAGGAGGTGCCGTCCTATTGGCAGGAGGCAACGGACTTTATCAATACCCATGCTGCCGATACCCGCACCCTTATCTACCCAGAGGCGTCCTTTGCCCGGCAGACCTGGGGATGGACGCGCGACGAGCCGGCTCAGCCGCTGCTCGATGTCCCCTGGGCCGTGCGCGATGCCATTCCACTTGTGCCCCCAGAAGCAATCCGCGGGCTCGACGGCGTAATGGCCGCGCTCAAGGAGGATCCGGCTACCGGCGTGCGCTCCCTTCAGCGCTTGGGCATCGGCGCGGTCATGGTGCGCCACGATCTCTTCACCGGGGAGGACGATGCCCTAGCCAGCGAGTTTGGCGGCGAGGTCCATCGCTTCGGCGAGGTCGATGTCATCCTGCTCAACCACACCGGCATGTCCTTAGGACCCACGGACCCAGTGCGCGTGGCCGGCGGCGGGGAAGCCTTGGCGCTTCTCGATGCCCATTCCACCCCCACCACTCGACAGCTCGTCGATCGCGACGCCGATATCGTCACCGATACCCCAGCGCTCACGGACCGCAACTACGGCACCCTCGATGGCCCTATCTCCGCGCCCCTGGCCACGGACGACCCCAGCCACGTGAATAACCGCCTGCGCGACTATCCCTCCGCTGGGCCGCTTACCCAGGTGGAAACCCACGGCGGTTCGGTAGCAGTCTCCTCCTCGGCCGCCGATGCCACGGCCTTTGGTGGCGCCCAGCCCAAAAAGTCCGCCACGGCCGCGGTGGATGGAGAAAACTCCACCGCCTGGTGGCCCGCGCCGGGCGATGATGCCGGGTGGATTGAGCTGCGCGGATCTTTCACCCAGCCGCGCCTCAAGCTCATGGCCACCAGCGCCACCACGGTAACCGTGCGCTCTGGCAGCGCGGCCGTAGACGTGGATTTGCAGCCCTTCCGCTCGCAGGAAGTCCGCGTTCCCGGCGGCGATACCGAGGCCATCCGCGTGGAGCTCTCCCACCGCACCGGCATCGCGGAGTTAGGAGTGGAAGGCCAGCCGGTCGAGCGCGTGGTGACCGTCCCGGATACCTCCCCTGACGTGCACCAATTCTTTTTCCAGCGCATGCTGCAGGATACCGGCGTGCTCATCCGCGATTTCACGGCACCGCGCTCCATGCGGGTGACGGTGGATTCCACCAAGCCCGTGCTTATCGACGCCCACCGCTACTCCCCCGGCGACTCCCTCACCCTCAGCCCTGGCACGCACCGCGTGCGCACCACGGGGCCGTGGGTGAGCCTGCGCGAGGAGGGCTGGCAACCAGCAGGCTCTTCCGAGCCCACCGGGTACTCGATTGCAGCCGCTGATGAGGATCGCCTCTTGGTCACCGGTCGTGCCTTCAATAAGGGCCTGCGCGGCTACCTAGGCGAGGAAGAGATCGCCCCGCGCGAGATCGATGCGGCCACCCAAGCTTTTGTCATTCCAGCCGGCCGTTCCGGTGACTTCCGCATGACCTTTAGCGCCCAACCGGTTTACCGCGCCACCCTCCTCTTCGGCGGCGCCTTGGGCTTGCTCACCCTCGGCCTGTGCA
>JALXWS010000029.1 GCA_025144025.1 Corynebacterium sp. p3-SID1241
GCGATGGCGGTGGCGGTGGCCAATCCCTTCGTCATCGAGCGTCTCCTGCAGGGCCAGTGGTCGCTTGCAGTGGCTGCGTGGCTGTTGCCGGTCATCGCGTGGGCTGGAAGAAAGCACAGCTGGGTGGCGTGGCTGGCCATGTGGGGAGCATCGCTTACCCCTACGGGCGGGCTCTTTGCCGTGGTGACCGCGGCGGTGACCTGCCGCAAGCGGGTAGCGCTCGGCGGCGTGATTCTGTGCTTGCCGTGGGCCATTCCGGGCATGTTCAACCCCGCCGCGCCCGGCGATACCGCGGCGGCGGTGGCCGCGTTTGGCCCGCGGGCAGAAGACTACGTCGGCACCGCGGGCGCGCTGCTGCGGCTCGGCGGTATCTGGAATGCGGAGGCGGCCATCGGATTCGCCGTGTGCGGCGTCATCGTGGCGATCATCGCCCTGCTCGGGGCGTGGCGGGTTCCCGCACGGTTAAGCGTCCTCGCGGCGATGGGGCTCGGCGGAGCGATGTTCTTCTGGCTGGTTCCCGGTGCTCTGGTGTGGTCCATCGATCACGTACCGGGGGCGGCGCTGCTGCGCGATAGCGGGAAACTGACCATGTTGGCGTTGCCGCTCTATGTGGCCTCACTGGGGGCGCTGCCGAATCTTCCGGCGGCACTGGCCACCATGGCCGCGACCGTGCAGCTGCTGCCCGTTCCGGGACGCCTCGCTGTGCTCGCGCCGCGGGATACGGGGATAGATGAGGAGTTGGTGCGCGCGATTGACGGCCGCGTGGCCTTCTTCCCGGAGCGCGCCAACCTCGTGGAGGTACCCGGCGGCGTGGCCGTCGACCCCTACTCCAAGGCGGTGGCCATGGTGGAATCAGGAGAATTGAGCGTAGACGGGACCGTGGTGGACCAAGCCTCGCCGCACTACCGGGCGGCGCTGCACGCGTGGGAAGAGCACGATATGAACCGGCTGGCCGAGGTCGGCGTCGGTGTGGTCGTGGTGGACGGTGCCATAGCCGCGGAAACCAACGCGCCGCGGCCGCAGGTTCCGTGGGCGCTTACCGCTTTGTGGATGGCGTGTCCGCTACTAGCCCTTGCAGCAATTCCGCGAACTGCTCGCCGGTCTTCTTCCACGAGAAGCTAGCGGCAAAATCCCGCGCGTTGGAGCCGAGGGTGCGGCGAAGGGGGGCGTCGGCAAGCAGCTGCTTGGTGGCCGCCACGAAGTCCTCTTCGCGCTCTACTAGGATGCCGGTCTTGCCGTTGATAACGCTGTCACGCAGGCCAAACGTATAACCTACGGCGGGCACCCCATGTTGGGCCGCCTCCATTACTGCCAAACCCCACCCCTCTTTGCGCGAGGGCATAAGCAAGGCATCGGCGCGGGCGAGCAGGGCGTGCTTATAGTCCTCGGTCACCTGGCCGCGGAAGCGCACGCGATCGCTTACCCCATGCTCCTCGGCATAGGCGCGCAGGTTAGCCTCCCACCAGCCGGAGCCGATGACGTCCAGGACCGCGCCCGGGGTCTGCGCCACCGTATCCATGGCATGCTCGATCTGCTTATGCGGCACCAGACGCGAGAGCGTGACTAAGTGCACCTCGGCCTCTCGTTCCAGGGAAGGAACGTGATCCGGAACCGGGTCCAGGCCATTGGCGATGATGTGCGCGCCCTTAATGCCCAGCGCCTCTAAATCCTCGCGGGAGGCCTCAGACACGGTGACATAGGGAGCGCCGCGGTAGACGCGCGGGGCCACTCGGGACTCAAGGAACCAACCAAGCCGACCGAGGAGAGGGCCCGCCACCGGCCACTGTTCGCGGTGGCAATGGTGAGTAAGCAGCACCGTCGGTGCTCCAGAAACCAGGCGAGCGAAGAAGGGGATGCCGTTTTGGGTATCGATTACCGCATCCACTCCGCGCAGGTCTCCCAACCCCAGGCGGCCGGCCAACATCGCCGCCCAGGCACGCGGATACACGCCGAATTTGGCGCCACCGCGGCTATAGCGCACGCCGTCGCGCACCTCGCGGTGGGCGGCGTTCATATGCTTGGAGGTGCGAAAGACCACCTCGTGGCCTTCAGACGCCAGGTACTCTCCCACGCGCTCCAAGTAGCGCTCCGAACCACCGCCTTGTGGGTGGGTGGTATCGCGCCAGCATAGTAAAAGAATCTTCATCGTGAGGTATTAGCCTAGTGGGTTATGAGACATACCCGTGAGATGGCCACGCTCCGCCGCTCCATTCAGCTGCTGCGTTCCTTCCGCTTTGAGCAGACGCGCCCGGAGATTTTCTACGGCGGGCTCGCGGAGGATACGGCCGCGCTGGTGGATAACCTCGGCCGCGACTTGGGCGTGCAGCTTTTCGGAGCACGGGTGCTCGATGTCGGCGGCGGACCGGGCTATTTTGCGGACGCCTTTTCCCGGCGCGGCGCCCGCTATGTGGGATTGGAGCCAGATGCCGGCGAGATGTCTGCGGCCGGCATCCATTTAAGCAATTCCGTGCGTGGCGATGGCACCAACCTGCCCTTTGCCGATAATTCCTTTGACGTGGTCTATTCCTCCAACGTGGCCGAGCACATCCCCAATCCCTGGGATATGGGCGAGGAGATGCTGCGCGTAACCCGCCCCGGCGGACTTACCATCCTGAGCTACACGGTGTGGCTCGGCCCCTTTGGCGGCCACGAGACCGGCCTGTGGGAGCACTACATTGGGGGTGGCTTTGCCCGCGATCGCTATACCCGCCACCACGGCCATCCGCCCAAAAATGTCTTTGGCACTTCGCTTTTCAACGTCCCCTGCTCCGCCGGCCTTGCCTGGGCCCAGCGCACCGGCGCGCTCCAACTCGCCTTCCCCCGCTATCACCCCAGCTGGGCTTGGTGGCTCACCCGTGTGCCAGGGGTACGGGAGTTTGCGGTGTCTAACTTGACGTTGGTATTGCAACCTAAAAGTTTCAATGGCAATACGCGCTGAGCTCGAATACCTCGCTACATTGATCCCGGACTCGATCATCGTGGGTAACCACGACGACAGCAGCACCAGCAGCGGCTTGCTCCTGCAGTAGGGACAGCACGCGGTCACTGTTCTTACTGTCGAGAGCCGCAGTTGGCTCATCCGCCAAGATGAGGCTCGGGGTGCGTACCAAGATACGGGCAAAAGAAGCTCGCTGCTGTTCGCCACCGCTTAAGGAAAATGCTTTCTCCTTCTCTCGCCCAGCTAAGCCCACCTGCTCCAGCGCACCGGAAATAACTTCTGACTTCTTAGCCTGCGGCGTCTTAGGAGGCAATGCTACAGCCAAATTATCGGCAACCGAATCGGTATCAACCAGAGCAAAATCCTGAAATAGATAGCCAATATCGTTGCGACGCACTTTTCGCGCCTGCCTTTCTTTCATACGCGTAGCATCGTGACCGAGCACTTCCATGCTTCCGCCGGTGAGCGAGTCCAGAAGACCTAAGCAATTTAATAGCGTGGTTTTTCCGCAGCCCGAAGGCCCAGTTAAGGCGACTACTTGCCCTGGCGCGATATCTATATCCACGCCGGACCACAAGGTGCGTTTAGCAATGGAGTAGCGACCTTCCCGAATCTTTATTACGGCCTCATTCATTCTTCTATCTCTTTCCTGCCCGATATGAGATGTGCACCATTGTCATTACTGAAACGACAGCCACAAGAATCGAAAGCCCAACCCCGTAGGCCATTGCTTCTGGCGTTACTTTCAGCTGAGCGACGACGGCGGGCATACTATTCATGCGTTCTAGCTCTCGTGCTTGGCCGCCTTTAAACCATAGATAAGCGATGGTGACGCAACAGATTGCGGCGTCAGCAAGCCATAAATATCGATACGCCCGAGTCATGGGGATTCCCATGAACCGGTAGACGCGAAGCCGCTGTGCAAACAACTTTCGATACAAAAAGCCCGCAATGACCGCCATGGTTAGCGCAATCAAAGCCGCAGCAATGACACCGAGGACCAACGCAACGGTATCGGCACGCAGCGAAGCGTTTCCCTTGGCCCAAAGATGTGCAGCCGAGTTGGTCTTCAAAACGAAGTTGCTAAGGTCCGGATCATCGCGAAGCTCAGGCGGAACCCCACCCAGAAAGCCAGTGCCATTCTGAGTCATGCCGGCAACAATGGTTCTATCTGACGGCAGCTGGTCGTCCGGAAAGATGGTCATCACCGGCCCCGCAGTTTTTATCTGTTCTCCCCAACCAGTTTCATCTATCTGCCAAGTAGCTACGTCAAAGTCATCACTATCGAGGATCTCCACTGGGCATTCGTGCTCGCTGCAATAGAAGTCCTTCGGGACCGAATCTGCAATGCCTTCCAGTCCTCGCGGAATATACCTCGTGGGCTCGTGCGGCGGACTATTCTGCAATTCCTCGCGCAGTGGGCCTTCCACCGAACGCATCGCTGCCGTGTAATTGAAACTGAGCATATCCCGGCCGACTCCACCGAACTCTGCCGGTGAGTCCTCAGAAAACTGTACATATTGAAACTGACCAACCGCAGATTTAGCCCGCGCAAGCTCGGCTAACTTGTGTGTTGAATCTACGATGCCATCGCTATCACGCGCCCCTGAAAGTTCCAGGATCTGCAAATCATCGGCTTGCTTCCAGAAGTTACCAACGCCATTTTGCACCTCCACTTCATGCAGGTGGTTTAGTGCTGGGGCTATGAGTCCTACAGCTGCAATGCAGGGCACGAGTTTCAACAAAACGACAATTGCCACGGTACTGCGCTGCGGCAGCTTCCCTTTGAGCCGATCCCTCAGCGCTAGCTTTTTACACGCCCATGTAGTCAGGAGGAATGCCACCACCATGACAGCGAGAAGCGGGAACAGAAATACTGCCGAGTAACGCATAATCCCTAGCATCACTCGTGGTGAAACTAATATTGCGCATAGCACCAATGCCACCGCCCCGATGGCCAGTGCACTAAGAAATGCACTTGCATAAGAACGCCGAAACTCACGTGCAAATATGACGCTAGGCGATAGTCCCATGAGCTGCCACACGGCATAATCCCTCGTTCGTGCGATCGCGCCGGCCACGACGACAGCAAAGCACGTGGCCAGAATC
This sequence comes from Corynebacterium sp. p3-SID1241, assembly GCA_025144025.1. Classification (GTDB taxonomy): domain Bacteria; phylum Actinomycetota; class Actinomycetes; order Mycobacteriales; family Mycobacteriaceae; genus Corynebacterium. Next base: position 5,048 of record JALXWS010000029.1, read on the forward strand.
AAAAAATAAATTCCGGCTAGCGCGGTATCCGTAAAAAGGAACGACCACTCTAGGCTTTCAAGTTCCTGGTGCTGCGCGCTGTAAGCATCCAGAATCCCATACACTGTATTTTTGAAATCCTCGCCTCCGGACAGTTGGAGAAGCTGACGCGGATCCTCATCCGGTAATTCCGACAGATCGTGTACGCGAACTGGACTGCCCGGCGCAATCGTGTCGTACCAACTGCTGCCAAAGTCCCCTGCGGCGTAGACGTCGGTATGGTCCGGTTGCTCGAGCTCCACTGCAATGCGCTCACCCTTCGATTGCGCAGCCTCATCGAGTGCAGCAAGAATTTCAGAGCCCTGGCCATCATTCGATCCGACGTTAATGAAAGAGCCGGTTTCAAATATTCCCTCCGACTGCGTCATCGCAAACGCCCAATACCCCAAGAACAATGCGGATAGTACGCAAAATGCGGCGAGAATTCGTTGAGAAAGGCTAACGCCTTCTTTCATGAAATACTTCCTTAACTAAAGCAAGGGTCGCCCATGACGGCGACCCTTGTGACGCTTACCTTCTATTAACACAAGCGGTAATAAGCGCCATCCGCCCCGAGCCAACGAGATGATGCCTGCGCACGGGCCCACGTATTCGCTGGCTGGCAGCCAGAGTCAACGTACTTGTGGCCATTCACGGAACTACCGTGATTAACACTGGGATGGTGGTAGTTCGACCACACTCGTCCTCCACCCTTACCGTGTTCCCACATACCCCCATCGACAAGTTCTCCTGCCAAAGCAGTTCCCCCAAGTGCACTAGCACCTAGTACAAAAGCAGCGGCTGCGGAAGCCAGACTTTTTTTCCGCATCTATTTCTCTCCTTTTCCGAAATGAAATACCCGTTTTCCGGGCCGATAAAATAATTTCATAATTATTAATAGTTGTCATCGTTAACAATAAAGAGTTTCACTTTTATTAACTAAGATTAACTTATTGTTTACTTTTTATATCT
>JALXWS010000003.1 GCA_025144025.1 Corynebacterium sp. p3-SID1241
AGTCCGCACCCCAAACCCTCACCTTTGCCGTGGGCGATAAGACATTGGATTCCTGTTCCTTCCGCGCGCCGGGCACGTCCGGGAGCGGAGAGCCCAGCGAAAGACCAACAGACAAGCCTTCTGCGGAGCCTTCCCAGGAGCCTTCCACGCAACCGTCCGCCCCAGATACCCCGGACACACCAGCTCACCCCGGGAGGCCAGAAGAGCCAACAGGGTCCTCATTTAGCCCGTGGAGTTTGGTTCTACCAGCGGTTCTCGTGGTGGTTTTCAAGGCCTTTTATAACTTCTTCCGCGATAACGAGGACCTCATCCGCAAGCGCTTCGGCCTCAACTTCTAAGCCTCTTCTACCCCACTAACTAGACGGGAAACCACAATGCATCATTCACCATCTTTTACCTCCCGGCGCGTCCCGTTGCGGCGCCGATTTATTCACGTATTCGCCGCCGTCTTTGCGGCAACATTGGCCTTCTTCTCCCCTGCCGCCGCACTTGCCTTTGATAAGGTCTTCGACTCTGGCCACGTAGACGCCTTCTATGTCACGGCCCCAGATGGCCAGCTACACCTATCGATGAAGGAAGACATCACTGGATCGGGCGTTCCACGCTCCGGTGATGATGTGGCGCTCAAGGTCGTGGAGGACGCTTGGTCCGATGCCACCGAGGCCGTGCCAGAGATCGGCCAACCCACCTATTTCCTGCCGCAGACGCAAGATCAGCGCATCCTTTGGCCGGGCTGGGATACCCAGCCTGCACGCGATGGCGGCTTTGACAACGTTGACCTAGAATTCGCCGAAGTCTCTGGACCTGGTTCAGTGTATGTTTTTGAAACCAGCGGCTTTGGCGATGTCAAGACGGTTACAGATTCCGGTTCAATGGAACTCACCAGCGGTGAGGTCATCAATCAACCCAATCCTGCTCACCGGCACGTCAACTGGGCTTTTAGTGAGGCCGGCACATACACCATGACGGTGCAAGCCCATTCCAATGACGAGTCCAGCAATGCTGTGACCTACACCTGGGAGGTGGGTGACGGCGGCGATGCGTCCACCGCGGATCGAGGAAGTGATTTCAGCGAAGAGGATGAGCCCCAGGATTCTGCAGAAACTAAACGTTCTGCTGGCAATGGCGGCACTGCAGCCGCAGATGAGTCCGGTGCAGCTACGGATAAGGAGTGCACCCCGGGCATGACGCCGCAAATCAAGGACGATACGGTCTCCCCTTCCGAGTGGCGCGATGCTGATGGAGCTACCTTTTATCTCTCCGATAAATCCAGTGTCGATCTCCCTCAAGAGGTAGGCCCAGTGCCAGCTGGTCAGGCGTGGATGATTGGTTCTACACAGGTAGATGGCGTGCCGTGGCTCGGTGCCAATACCCAAAGCCCTTCAATGCGCGAGAATATCCCCGGCGATGTCACGTGGGAGTTAGTAGGCTTCAAAGGCCCTGGCCCGATGACGGTCTACTCCCAAGGCGGGCTGGGCAAGATCGTGGGCGATGAGTGGTTCCGCGGCAATGCAGAGGCAGCGGAGGGCACCTATTCAATCGCCCCCAATACGCACGTGCACCCCAACTGGGTCTTTGGTGCGCAGGGCACCTATGACGTCACCATCCGCCAGGTGGCTGAGACCGATGAGGGCAAGCAAGTCGCCGGTGAAGCGACACTTCACTTCGTGGTCGGCGGCGACAAGCCAGCGGAAGCCTTTGACAACGGGCACTTCGACTTGGGCGCTGCGGTAAATCCGGAGGGCGGCGACTGCGGGCATGGTGCTGCGGCAGGTGAGGCGTCGGCAAGCGCTGGTGGCTCTACCGCCGAGACCGGATCAAGCACTGGCCAGTCCGCGCAGACACACAGCAAGGGCGCTTCTTTAGCCAATACTGGGACTCCGATCGTTCCCCTAGGCATCGGGGTGCTGGGCTTGGGCATGCTATTTCTCGGCCTGGGTATTGCCCGCCTGGCTGTAGCTAAGGCAGCAGACTAATGGCACATGCGCTGTCCCATAGCCGCCGGTTGCAGGCCGTCGGCGTGCTGCTGGGCGCCTGCCTGCTCACCACTAGCTGCGCGTCCTCGGCCGCTCTGGATTCCGGAAACGGAGAAAAATTCAGCGTGGTGGCCACGACACCAATCCTGGCAGACCTAGCGCGCAACGTGGCCGGAGAGGATGCCCAAGTAAAAAGCCTCATCCGCAGCGGCAAGGATCCACATACCTTTGAACCAACCCTGCGCACGGTGCGCGATATCGCCAACGCTGACCTAGCGCTGAGCAACGGCTACCTGCTAGAGCCGCAATCTCTCATCGATACACTGCACGAATCCACCGACGCCCCCGGAGTTGAGGTCGCCGATGCTGCCTCCACCCGCGGTGCTACTTTGGTACCTCTGGTTGAAGATGTCTCGCTTGATGCCATCTGGTTGGGCCTCCGCATTAGCGGCGCCGCGCAGCATTCTTCTGGGGTGGATTTTCGGATGGTCTCGGCTGACGGGCCGGGCGATGTAGCGGCCTATGTGGTCTCTACCTTCGGCACCCCGGAGGTCCTTTTTAACTCGGCCGATGGCGTCGATGACGAGGAAGACTCAGTGACTCTGCCGGCCAACGCCCACACCCACGTCTCTTGGGGTTTTTCCCAGCCGGGCATCTACCACCTTGGTTTCCAAGCCGAAGGCACCGAGGTCCAACACCTCACGGTAGCTGTGGGCGTAAACCCTCCTGCCGGCATGCAGGCCATCGATTCCGGGCACCTGGATATTGAAGGCGACTTAATCCAAGGGCGCATTGATCTGCGCGACCAAGACAGGCGCTTTGACCCCGCCACCACTGCGGTTTCTATCCCGTCTTCGGTTCTGCAGCCCATCCCGCCGGATCCGGCCTACCGCTTCCTGGGCACGCCAGGCGAGGATACCTACCTCCTGCCGCAGGCCGTACTAGGAAAGCACATTCACGGCGAGGTGGACCCCCACCTGTGGCACAACGTGGACAACGCTATCGCCTACGTCGATGTTATTGCTGAGGAATTGGCGCAGGCAGATCCCTCTCATGGTGCTTCTTATCGCCAGCGAGCGCAGGCCTATACCAAGCGGCTGCGGGATACGGATTCCTACGTAGAGCACGCCATTTCTTCCATTCCTGAAGAAAACCGGCACTTAGTGACCACCCACCATGGCTATGCCTACCTGGAGCAAGGATATGACATTTCTGTGGCGGGCTTTGTCACCCCCAATCCGGCCATCGAGCCCTCCCCGCGAGAAGTTATCGCCTTGCGCCGCACATTGGAAAACCTCCACCTGCCCGCCGTCTTCGTCGAACCTGTGCAACAGGCAAGCGCCGATACCCTCACCCAAGCCGCCGGGGAGCAAGGCGTTGAGCTGTGCCCCATCTACGGCGACACCTTCGATGACACCGTCGGCTCCTATATCGACCTCATGAAATTCAACGCTGACTCCCTGCAGCGTTGCCTGACCCCTAAATCCACCCAAGGAGAAAACAATGCTTAAATTCGCTACCCGTACCGCCGCCTGCGTCCTTACTGCAAGTCTTGCGCTGTCTTCTAGCCCCGCCTGGGCTGGCGACCTGGCGCAGGTGGTCGGCGCTGATGAGCGGATTGCCCCACAGGGCGAAGAAAAAGTCATCGATACCGGTCACGTAGATATTGGCGCTTTGCTTGATGGCACCGATTCCGAGCTCATGGCCCGCGATGATGCCGAGGATAAACCGGTCTGGCGTCACTTAGATGACCTCGTTTTTTCCGTGGGCGATGAGGCGCAGCAAACCCTGCCCGAGACCGATGATTTTGGCTTCGTGGGCGCTGATTCCGGAGATGAAGTCTGGGTTGTTCCACAAACCGAGCAGGTCGGTGTTCCTTGGCTGGGCTGGAATACACAGGCACCCTCGCTTGTCGACGCCGCCGACCGCGGCGTCACCATGGAATTCCTTGGCCACTCCGGCCCGGGCGATTTCTCCCTCTTCCTACAAAACGGCGGCTTTGAAGCGCCCCAGCTTCTATGGTCCACCGCCCAAAAGAGCGACGAGGACTTCTGGGTAGATCTCAATACCCACACCCACGCCAATTGGACATTTACAGAGCCAGGCACCCATCAGGTAGGCATCAGGGTAAAGGGCAAGACGAAGGACGGCAGCGATTTCAGCACCGATGGCGTCCTCACCTTTGCCGTAGGTAATGATGCCGACGTTCAAGCGGCCCAAGATACTACCTGGAACCCAGACGATGCCCAGACCGCGGGCTCTTCCATCCCCACGTGGGTCTTTGTCCTTGCCGGTGTTGGCGCCGTCGTGCTGCTTCTGGCCCTTGGCCTAGTACTGCGTTCTTCCAAGCGGGGCGGTAGCCGTGGCTAAACCGCTCATTTCTGTTGCCGATTTGGACGTGTCGCTGTCCCACCGCCGCGTTATCACCGGTGCCAATCTAGAGGTCCACCCAGGAGAATTCATCGGGCTCCTCGGTCCCAATGGCGCCGGCAAAACCACCCTCATGCGCGCCATTTTAGGGCTCATCCCTTCTTCTGGGACTCGGGACATCGCGGGCACCGTGGGGTATGTTCCCCAGCGCCACGAGGTGGAATGGGGCTTTCCCATCAATGTCTACCGCACCGTACTCAGCGGCCGCACCGGCCTTATCGGCTGGCTCAAGCGGCCGCGTGCTAAGGATCATGCCGCAGCAGCAGAGGCGCTTCGTTTGGTGAACTTGGAGGATTTTTCGCACCGCCCAATCGAAGAGCTCTCTGGTGGTCAGCGCCAGCGTGTGCTCATCGCCCGGGCGCTCGCCACGCAGCCGGACGTACTGCTGCTTGATGAGCCATTCACTGGCCTCGATGCTCCTAATACCGAATCCTTGCTGGAGCTTTTTGAGAAGCTTTCTCAGCGCGGCAAGTCCATCGTCATGTCCACCCATAACCTCGCCGAGGCGGCACATTCCTGCCACCGCCTCGTCCTTTTCAACGGCACCGTGATAGCCGATGATTCCGCCTCGTTGCTTCTCAACCAGATCGAGCCGTGGACGCGATCCTTTGGGGTACGCGCCGGTTCCCCTTTGCTTTCTGCCATTGGAGTCACCGCATGATAGAAATTTCCTTCCTCGATTTCCTGCGCGACCTGGTCAATCCCCACCTTGACTTTCTCGCCCGCGCGGTAGGCATCTCCTTGCTTGCGGCCATCGTATGCGGCGTCATCGGCTGTTATGTCGTGCTGCGCGGCATGGCTTTTATTGGCGACGCCGTCTCCCACGCCGTATTCCCGGGCCTAGCCATAGCCTTCGCCCTGCAAGCCTCGGTGCTCGTGGGTGGCGCAGTCGCCGGTGCAGTTGTGGCCTTGCTCATCGCCGCCTTTTCGCAGCGCCGCCACGTGCGAGCAGATTCCATCATCGGTATCTTCTTCGCCGCTGCTTTCGCTTTGGGCATGGTGATAATCTCGCGCACCGATGGTTATAGTGCCTCGCTGACAAGCTTCCTCTTCGGCTCACTCACCGGCGTTTCCCGCACCGATATTATCGTCGCGGGCTGCGTATGCGCCGTAGTTGTCGCCATCGTTATAGCCTTTGGACCCCAGCTCAACGCCACGTGCTTGGACCGGGAAACTGCCCGCGCAATGGGCTTGCCTGTCTTTGTTTTGGACATCATTTTGTACCTGTGTGTCACGGCCGCAGTGGTCATTTCCGTGAGCACCATCGGCAATATCTTGGTCCTCGCGCTGCTCATCACTCCGGCCGCGACGGCACGCCTGCTTAGCACGCATCTTGTGACCATGATGTGGCTTTCCGCCCTCATCGGCGCGCTGTCCAGCTTCCTCGGCATCTACCTGGCATGGGCCATTGACCTGCCGGCCGGCGCCACCATCGTGCTCACCCTCACCGCCATTTTCTTGGTTATATGGGCCATCCATCCACTTCTCGGCGCCCGCAAGCATGCAGGTGCCTCGCTTTCCGACGCCCCACACCCCACCCCACGAAAGGAATCCCTCTCCTCATGAAACCTGTCTGCCGCACCGCGGTGGCCCTTGGCACCGCGGGACTGATAAGCCTCGGCGCCCTTCCTGGAGCGGGCGTAGAACTCTTCGAGCCCGCCACCGCATATGCAGAAGAATCCACCGAAGCATGCACTTCCAGCGACTTCGACCTCATCACCAAGGGACACCAGGACATGGCGCTCAGCGGCGATTCCGGCGATCTCAGCTTCAAGGTCAAAGATGATGATAAGGGCATCGAGCATGACTCTGAGTCCTTTGCCATTGAGGTATCTGATGACCTTAAGCAGCCGCTTTCCGAGCTCAGCGATAGTTCCCTGCCCGATGAAGGCTGGGTACTGCCGCAAACGCAAGATCCCAACGCCCCCTGGCTAGGTTTTAATACCCAAGAGCTTTCTCAGGATCTCCTCGCCGCCGGAGACACCGCTACTTTGAGCATGGCTATCGCACAGGGCCCCGAGGATGGCCGTATCGTGGCCTACCAGATGGAGCTTGGTGGCCCCAAGGTACTTATGGATACTGCCGATGGCTCTGCCTGGGACTACCCCGGCAACTCCCATTCCCACCCGGCCTTTGTCTTTACCGAGCCGGGAACCTACGCAGTGAGCTTTACCTTTGAGCTTCCCGACGGCTCCCGACACCACCTCCATGCCGGTTTCCTCGTCGGAGAGCAGGCCACGGAGACAGAACTGTGCGGCGTGGACTATACCGATGCTGACGCTGCTACCGGCAACGGAGGCGACTCAAATAGCCGGCCCAAGCAACTTGAAAAAGACGTTAAAGACGTAGACAAAGCCATCGCTGGCTTGGACAAAGAGCTCGAAAAGACCCTGCAGGAGGGTCAGAAATTTCTAGAAGGTGGTAAGCCGCAACAAGGAGACAAGGACTCTGGCGAGGATAGCGCGGGCAAGCGCAAGCAGGCCTCCCGCACCACGGCAAAAGACGCTGGGAAGGATGGAGCTCCACATGGCACGCCCTCCACGGGCTCAGCTCAAGCCTCTGGTACTCCGCGAAAGTCCGGTTCTGGTTCTGGGGCTACGACCCACCACTCTGCTAGCCGTGTGAATGATTCTGCCTCCACTGCGAAATCCGGCAAAAGCGCGGCCACTGGCAGGAGCTCGCATCGTTCTGCTTCCACCAGCGGTTCTTCCCACTCGACGGCCAAAAAGTCCACCGGCTCACGGGACGCAAAGTCTACTAAGCGTACTAAGGGCAAGGCTGCGGGCTCCGCTAGTGCACAGCAGGTTCCGGATGCCGGTGCTGCGGAAGGCAGGGACTCTGAGAATGTACTGACTAATGCCGCTGCGTATACCGCTACCCTGGCAAAAAGTAGCTTCTGGGCGGGACTTCTAGCCGGACTAGGCGCATTCGCGCTGGTGCTCGGCATCGGCCTGTTGGTCTATGTCCAGTTCTACCGCAAGAAGAAGGCCCCAACCCAGCAGCCTGCCGATGATGCTACGACCCACCTGCCGCGCGTCGACTAGCACAGTGCTCTTGAGCAGCCAACAATAGAACTAGGCCCAGAGGTTCTCTCCTCTGGGCCTTATCCGTAGCTAAGCGCCGCGGTTTTATACCCTGGCCTTGGACGAGAGGAAGTCCCAGACCACCCGTGGAGTATCTGGCTGCCAGAACCAGGTGTGGTCCTGTGGAACCTTGACCAGCTGTACATCCTTCTGGCAGCCGTTGAAGCTCAGGCGTTCGGAACCGCCAGCCTCCGGAATGGCTTGGAAGGTCATATCGCATCGATTGCGCTTCAGGTAGCCGCCAAGCACGGTGCGCACTGGCAAGTAACCAGCCTCGTGCCGGTCACCGCCTGCATAGGTCATCATCTTGTCATTAACACCATGCATGATGAGGGTATTCATCGGCGCATCGGCACAGTTGACCTCGACCGGGTTATAAAATGCACCCGAGACCATGGCTACAGCCGCGAAGGTATCTTGGGCGTGGCAGCCCAGCACAGAGGTAAACCCGCCGCCGTTGGACATGCCCATGGCGTACACGCGGTTGCGGTCAACATGGTAATCCTTGTCTACCGCGTCGAGAATGCGCTTGATGAAGCGGATGTCCTCACCATCGCGGGCCTTGGCATAGGGCGCTGCCTCCCAAGCGCGCTCAAAACCCTCCGGGTAGACGATGATTGCCTCATTATTAGCGTCAGTAGTCTGCATGCGCGCATAGCCGGAGTAATTTTCTGGGGAATCTCCCCAGCCGCCAAAGCCGAAAAGTACCGGCGCAGCCTTGTCGGGCGAATAATGATTTGGAATGCGCAGCAAGTATCGACGAGTCTTGCCTTCATGCTCCATCTCTAGCGACTGCATGGAGCCAGGCTTAAACGGAGGATTCGGGCTAATAGTGGTATCCCCCATTTCCGGCTGCGGAGCTGGTTCTGGAAGCGATGATCCGTTTGGAGCTGGCTCCGGCGCATTAATCTTGCCACTATTTTCCGCAGGAGCTGGAGTGGATTCCTTTGCACCTTCTGGGACTAGGTGGGATCCATCCGGCTGCGGGGTAACAGGTTGTGCGTCTGCGGGGGCAGGCGCGGGAGCCGGAGCGGGTGCGGGAGCTGGAACCGGCTGAGATACAGGTTGCGGTGCCGGAGCTGGTGCAGGCACTGGCTCTTCTTGCGCATGGGCAGGATAAGCGCACAGCAGCGCAGCACTAGCTAGTGCTGCGGAGAGGATTAGGTATAGGGAACGGCGCAGGAACTTAGTAATATTAGCCACAACATTAAAATTAACCACATTGTTCACTTGAGACACTATTTACACGCCCAGTGCACACTGAATTCTGTAAGAAAAGTCCAAGGCATTAAGCTAGATGCTCATGCACGAAGACAGACCAAGCACCGCCCCCGATTTTTTGCTTTCACGAGCAACGGGGTCTGTCCGTACCCAAGGTGCGCGCCAAACCTTTACTGACGTTGACGCGGCGATCTCTGCCCTGCGCAACAAAGACGCAACCATGGTAGTGGGCGCAATCCCCTTCGATTCTGACACACCCGCCGCGCTGACGGTACCGGAAGAGATAATTCGGGAAGAAGGACCTCTAGAGCCCCACGCTCACTATCGCAATCAGACTCTCAAGTCCCGCGTCGTCGGCTTTGATCCGGAACCAGAAGAGCACCTGCGCCGCGTGGAAGCAGCCATCGGCACCATCGAGACCTCCAAACTGGAGAAGGTAGTCCTAGCCCGCGCCGTAGACATCGAATTCCCAGAGGTTATCGATCCACGGCTTGTGGCGGCCCGTCTCATTGATCTCTCCGCTAACCGCGATGGTTTCATTGCTGATCTCTCCCCCGCCGGGCGCCCAGGCGCGATGTTAGTTGGTTCTTCCCCAGAGGTTCTAATCAAGCGTCAAGGCTCGACTGTGTCCGCATTCCCCTTGGCGGGGTCGTCTCCGCGCCGCGCCACTCCGGCAGAGGACCACATCGCCGGCCAAGACCTTTTACACTCTGCAAAGGACCTCCACGAACACGCTTTTGTCGTAGAACATCTCCGCCGAGTGCTCAACCCCCTATGTGAGCGACTGAATATTCCCGATACCCCCCAGCTAATTAGCACCAATGAGATGTGGCACTTAGGCACGCCCGTCGCCGGAACGCTCAAGGATAAGCACTTGACAGCCCTAGAGCTTGCCTTGGCTACTCACCCCACTCCAGCTATCTGCGGCACCCCAGCCGAGGCTGCCCAAGCCCTCATTGAGACCGCAGAGACAGACCGCGGGTTCTACGCCGGAGCGGTCGGTTGGTGCGATAGCTCGGGAGATGGCGAATACATGGTGGCCATCCGCTGTGCTGAAGTCGCTGGCGATGGCCTTTCCGCGCGAGCCTGGGCCGGCGGTGGGATTGTGGGCGATTCCAACGCCCAAGCCGAGCTAGAGGAAACCACAGCCAAACTGCAGACAATCCTCCGGGCGCTGAGCCTTTAGCCCGCTCGCTTGGCGACGAGAATCGCGTCATTGCGGTGGTGCGCCCCCGCGCCCTCGCTCACGTGGCGCGCTCGCCGAGTTAAGGTAATAACCTCTAGCTCCGCAAATTTTCCGCGAGCCACTCCGGCATGGCTAGCTCTGCAGACTCCACCTCGTGATGGACAAAAAGCAGCGTTCCGCCAGGAGCGACCAAGCGCTCCAACCTTTGGACCTCGTCCACTGTAGCTCGCACTCCCCCGTAATGGACACTTACTAGGTCAAACGGGGTGTGGCTAAAGCTGCTAAAAGTGGCCACCTGCGCTTCGACGCCGCGCTCCCGTGTGCGGGTCACGGCTGTCGGGGCGAAGTCTATGCCCAGTACCTGCCAGCCCTGATTCTTCAGCCAGAGCGCATCTGCGCCCTCACCACAACCAATGTCGAGAGCGGAGCCGGGCGTAAGTCCTGCTGTGCAATCGACCAAGGTAGCATTCGGGTTCCCCGACCATACCCGATCGCTGCTACGGTAGCGCTCCTCCATTTCCGCAGAGGTAGGTACATAGGGGCGGTGATCGTGGGATGCAGAGCTATGCATGAGAAATGGAGTTTCGGAGGGTACCGAGGCCTGGAATCTCAATCTCGATGGTATCCCCCGGCACCATCGGCGCAGTACCGGCTGGGGAACCAGTGGTAATGACATCGCCCGGCAATAAGGTATATGCCGCAGAAATCTCTTCCAAAATGCCGCCCATCTTTACAATCATCTGATCCGTATTGGAATCCTGCTTTTGTTCGCGGGAGCCCTCGTGCGTCAGGTAGGCGTGAATCTTCTGATCGTCCAAGTTCAAAGTACTGAGATCCGTCTCGATCCACGGGCCCAGCGGGCAGAAGGTATCGATGCCCTTGGCTCGCGCCCACTGGCCATCCTTGAACTGCAGGTCACGGGAGGAGACATCGTTACAGATGGTGTAGCCCAGCACGTGGTCCTGCCAATTCTCTGCCTTAATATTCTTAGACGGCTTGGAAATGACCACGGCTAGCTCGCCTTCAAATTCCACGTTGGTGGCATAGTCAGGGATCTTGATGGCCGCGTCCGGCCCGACTACTGCGGTGGATGGTTTGATAAAAATCGTAGGCGGAAGGCTATCCGCGGACTTCTTAAAGACCTCTGCAACGTGGTCCGCATAATTTCGTCCGAGCGCCACCACCTTGGTAGGCAGCGTTGGAGCCAACAGGCGAACCTCATTCAGCTTCCACTCTCGGCCGGTCGGCTCTGGCGGAGTGAACGGCGTGCCCGCGATTTCTTTTGCTACCAAGTCTTCCATCGGGGCGTCCTTTGGCCCGTCAATGATGGCAAAACAGATTCCTTCTGGGTGTGCAATTCGTCCTAAACGCATAGCGGCTATCCTACTCAATTGCCACCTTTACACGGGTGCAAAGGATGTGATGTTAATTAGTTAATTTAAGTAAATTGTATGAACACTACGGTGATGACTCTGCGGGTCGGTGCACCCTGGGGCGTCGGCAAGCGCATTGCGCACAATGCAGAAAGTCCACCGCACCCCTCCCTAGGGTAAGCGCACAACATCGCCCCTATAAAACGGAGTTCTATCCTGCCAGGATACCGGCGATTCGGTCACCTACTTCAGAGGTCTTAATCGGCGCACCTCTCCGCTGCGCTACATCCTGAGCCACTGCGTCCTCAATCCGTTGTGCTTTATCTTTGTCGCCAACGTGACGCAGGAGCATTGCCGCGGACAAGATGGCCGCTGTAGGATCTGCGATTCCTTGGCGTGCAATATCTGGCGCAGAACCATGGACCGGCTCAAACATGGAGGGATTTGCGCCAGACGCATCGATATTTCCGGAAGCAGCGAGGCCGATGCCACCAGTTACCGCGCCGGCAAGATCTGTAAGAATGTCACCGAAGAGGTTATCGGTAACAATAACGTCATAGCGTGCCGGATCAGTGACCATATATATCGTGGCCGCGTCAATATGCTGGTAATCCACCTGTACATCTGGAAACTCGGTTGATACCTCATCGACCGTGCGCTGCCACAGACCTCCAGCATTAACCAAAACATTGGTCTTGTGCACCAAAGTTAGGCGCTTCCGACGCTGCTTCGCGCGAGCAAAGGCATCACGCACCACTCGCTCCACGCCAAAACGAGTATTTTGTGAAACCTCACTCGCCACCTCATGCGCGGTACCTTCTCGTAGCGTGCCGCCATTTCCGCAGTACAGACCTTCGGTCCCTTCGCGCACCACCACAAAATCAATGTCTCCCGGTTCAGCCAACGGCGAAGAAGCGGTGGGATATAGCTTGGACGGACGCAGGTTCACATGGTGGTCCAACTCAAACCTCATCTTGAGCAAAAGCCCTCGTTCCAATACGCCCGGAGCTACCTTTCCCGGTGCTCCAATTGCCCCCAATAAAATGGCATCGTGCTCGCGCAGGCTGACTAAATCCGCATCCGTAAGAAGCTCTCCATTGCGCAGGTAGCGTCGCGCGCCGAGGTCATACTCAGTGGTTTCAATATCGGAACGAACAGCCTGCAGTACTTTGAGGGCTTCAGTCGTCACCTCAGGCCCGATGCCATCTCCACCGATCACAGCAAGTTTCATTATGTAGGATTCCTTTCTCACAGAGTGGATATTCACCCACCTTACCAAAAGGAAACCGCGCAGCGCAGGGAATTACCTGCGCTGCGCGGGCATGGCTTCACACTTTCTGCAAGAGTGCCTATGCGTCCATATCTAACTGTTCACACTCCGCCCCTAATGCCCCATTGATTTCTTCGATGAGCTGTTCCGGCACTTCAGTCTCCACGCGCAGAATCAATACTGCATCGGACTCCTGCTTGCCATAGGTCAGAGCCGCCGCCACGATATTGATGCCAGCTGCACCCAACTTGGTACCCACGGTTCCCAATGCTCCGGGAGCATCCGCGTAACGGAAAAAGAGGTTTCGGCCAGTAGCACGCATATCGACGCCACGGCCGTTAATACGGATGAATTTTTCGGTTCCATCGACACCGATGAGCGCACCGGTCAGCGAAGACGTCTCCCCGTCGGCGCCAATCACCTTGACCTGCAAAGAGGAGCGGTGTCCCTTGGATTCCGCGTTGGTAGATACTTCCACTTCTACCCCGCGGCTCTGCGCAATCTGCATTGCATTAACAAAGGTCACCGGTTCAGAGGTCACACCGCTAAACAGGCCGCGAACGGCAGAAAGCCCCAGGACTTCTACATCTTCCGCCGAAAGCTCACCGCATGCTTCTACTTCTACAGCAACGGGCGCCTTGCCCAACAGGCGACCAGCCGTAAGACCCAGTTTGCGCGCAAGATCCAACCAGCCAGAAACCTCTTCCCCTACGGTGCCGCCAGAGACGTTTACCGCATCCGGGACAAACTCCCCAGCCAAGGCTTTGAGCACGGAAGCCGCTACATCGGTTCCCGCACGGTCTTGGGCCTCTACCGTAGATGCGCCTAGATGAGGCGACACGGTAACCTGCGGCAGCTGGAACAGTGGGGAGTTGGTACATGGCTCCGTGGCATAAACATCGAAGCCAGCACCGCGATGATGTCCAGACTCAATGGATTCAGCCAAAGCAGCCTCATCTACCAGCCCACCACGGGCAGCATTAATCAAGATCTGACCCTTTTTAGCCTTAGCCAGCAAGTCCTTATCAAACATGCCGGCAGTCTCCGGAGTCTTAGGCAAATGAATGGTCACGAAATCGGACCGAGACATGAGCTCTTCCAGCTCCACCAGCTCTACCCCAAGCGCCGCCGCGCGCGCCGGATTCGCATAGGGATCATGAGCAATGATGGTGGTTTCGAAAGACTTTAAACGTTGCGCAAAAAGTTGCCCGATGTGCCCAAAACCGACAATCCCAACTGTCTTGCCGTATACCTCTACACCTTTGAACGACGAGCGCTTCCACTCTCCCTGCCGCAGAGACTGGTCAGCGGCCGGCACTTGGCGCGCAGTAGCCAATAGCAGCGAAATAGCCTGTTCACACGCGGAGTGGATATTCGAGGTGGGCGCATTGACAACCATTACGCCCTTTTCCGTCGCCGCTGGGATATCCACGTTATCCAAGCCCACACCGGCACGGCCTACAATCTTCAGGTTCGGGGCTGCTTTTAATACTTCTGCGTCCACAGTAGTGGCAGAACGCACCAGCAATGCCTCCGCATCAGGAACCGCAGCGAGTAGCTCCTCTCGATTGGGCCCGTCGACCCAACGGACGTCGACAGAATCCCCCAGAGCCGTAACTGTAGATTGAGCTAGTTTATCAGCGATAAGAACTACCGGCTTCGACATATCTTCCCTTACTTAACTGTAGTGCGGTTCACGCGAGTAGTTCGCGTGTCAAGGAAGTGTAGTTCAGCTAGGGGTGCCTTGCTTGATTTTCGCCTTAAATTCTTTCACTCGACCGAATTCCGGGCCGAGAGCCACCAATGCACCTTCTTCTAACCCGGCAACGGCCGCCATACTGTGCTTATCTTCTAGCGGATCTGCTGTCGGCATCACCAAGACTTTGCCACCATAAGCTGCAGCCGTAATCACATTAGCGATTGGGCTATTTTTCGTCGCTACGATATTCGGCGCCATCTGTCCGTCCCTTCGAGACTGAGCCGGAACAGCTCCTTTCTTCTCCTCGTTGCCTTCAGGTTCTCCTTCATACGGCACCCAAGCCGGACGCAGCTCCACTTGAGGAGTCTTATCCAATCGCGCGATATCTTTAACCATTTGTTCTGGGGAAGCTACCACTTTGGAGCCATACTGAAAGGCTGTGAACTCTCCTAAAGCTTTGTGCGTTCCTGGGTCCTTAATTACGTCAAATTCCCCAGACGTCTCCGTCCAAGGCACATCGCCGATGACTACCAGGCGCCGAACACCAAGGTCGGTTAAAAGCTTATGAATCTCCAGACGCTTATCATCTTGGTACTGAACTGCAGGCAAGTGCTGATTTACCGCGAGCGTCGCCGCCCGCAATTTAGATTCATCGTCTGAGGCAAAGAGAACCAGTGAATCCGAGTCTTTAAAAAACAGACGGCTAGCCTCAATTCCAGTGGCGTCATTTATGATGACAAACTTGCCGTCAAAATTCGGGTCAATAAGCCGGTTCTGGTTCTCCGCTTTAGCCTTATTGAGGTCAATTTCTGACTCGGCCATATCAGACAATCCTCGTCTGACCAGTTTGGACTCTGTAACCGAGGTGCCACAGGCCGATAACAATAGCGAAGCAACAATTACTGTGGCAGCAGACCGCACAGATTTAGCGATCAAAGGCTTGGGGCCCTTCCTCTCCACCGAATAGATCTGCCTCGTCAACATCGCGGATAACGGGTTTGCCTAATGCATATTCCACGATATTTAGGAACCGATGACGGCGATCCGCTAAGAACTCTCGCGGTTGAGACGCACGCAGGTAGTCCAAGTTCATCTCGTGGGAGGCAAGAACCTCGTCAAATTCGGCGTCTTCCATGATGGACTTTGACTGCACGCGGGGTAGGTATCGGTTGGGCGCAAAACCGTCAAGAACCACCTCAGTCCGCTTGCCCATCGGGGTGTAATTCATCACGGATTCTGCCAAGACACGATCTACCCCGTGGCGCTTACACCAATTCAATGGGAATACAGGGAAAAAGCCTGGCTTTAGCTCCTCAAACGTATTCCTATTAAAGGCTTTTCCTGTACGCCAATCCTTAGCACCACGAGCCATCAAGAGGGCGTATAAGCCGTGCCATACACCGTCCTTTTCATCTACCGAGAGCAAACGGGACTCGCGGAAGCTGGCATCTGCAACGGTCTTTGGAACCTCATCTGTTGCACCGGCCACCCATTCGGTGACCTCATCGACGTCGCGGGCAGCCCGCAACCGCACGGCTGAAGAGCCGTAGAGCTCGCCAAAGACACCGCACCAGAACCATTGGTTGATACGGTCCCACGACTGCTGGGTAGACAGTACTCCACTGCGCTTAGCAAGGCGGGCTATAATTACCGCCAAAGGAACAATCTGCTCATTAAATGGAACCTGGTCAGTGCTGAGAATGCAACGCTGAGCCAAGAATTCAGAGACCTCACGGAAAGTAATACGCAGGTCGTTTGCCGCTGACTTGTACTCCGACAAGGAAAGCTTCAAAATATCCTCCCGCTGGCCCCCGGCGTAGCCCTTTTCACCGGATACAAGCAGCGATACCGCCGAGAGGAACTCGGTGCGCCCAATTCCGTCTAGAGCCGGGGACTTCCGTAGGTCCCTTTCCACATCTTGCCAGTCAGCGGCTAGATGGAAGTTGGGATCCTCTGAGGCAAAGACCGCGGTCAACAAGTCGAATACGTCCATTTGCAAGCCTGCCGAGTTTGCTTGCGCGAAAATCGAGCCGATGCCTGCCCGCTCCGTCTCGCGGGAAAGGCGAATCATTGGCAGGTCATAGCCAGACAATGGCCGAACGATCCGATTATTAAACGCCGCGAGTTCTGAACTGTACTCCTGCTTGGTGGCTGCAAGCTCGAAGAGTCTACTGACGCCATCTTCGCTCAATAGCGAAGATACTGGGATGCACATATGCTCTAGCGCATCTTCGCGGGAGAGAATGTCTCCCTCAATCGCCGGCGCAAAGTGCGATCGAATCTTGCCGTCTTGGTTAACCGCAAAGATGGCGTCATCCGGCATGAGTTCTCCGCGCACTGCAGCGCGGATATCAATAAAGAAACGACGGTGAATCTTCTTTTTACGGAAGTCAGTAGTATCGACGAAACCGTCGCCATTAAAGCAGTGATACAAGGTGGTCAGACGCTGTTGCCCGTCCAAAAGGAGCAATCCCGGATCGACGCCAGTATCCGGTGCACCCGCGAGGGCACGGGGCCGAAAGCGCATCTTTTCGTTTCGGGTATCCAATGCCATGAGCGCACCGATAGGATAACCGCGCAATACAGAAACGATGAGAGAACGAATACGGTCCTCATCCCAGGCGTAGCTGCGCTGGAAATCCGGGAGCTGGATGTCCCCACGATCAATTCGTGCGAAGAGGTCTTTGAGATCATAACTTGGCACCGTAAAACCCATGCCATACATCCTACTCCCTAGGATCTATTTTTACCTGACTCAAATACAGCAAAACCCACGGTGAACACGCTTGTTCATCGTGAGTTAGTGCTAGGTACGCGGCCGAAAGCTATTAGGCCGTAGCATCCAGAGGATTCTTTACCCAGCTCATGAGATCACGCAGCTTGGTGCCAGTCTTTTCAATCTCGTGCTGTGCGAACTCCTCGCGCAGATCCTCCAATTCCTTATTGCCGCCCTCAATATTAGCCAGCAGCCGTTTGGTAAAGGTGCCGTCCTGAATATCCGACAGAATGTCCTTCATGCGCTGCTTCGTATCGGCATTGATAATACGCGGTCCGGAAATATACCCGCCGAACTCAGCGGTATCAGAGACCGAGTAGTTCATATTGGCGATACCACCCTCGAACATCAGGTCCACAATGAGCTTCATCTCGTGCAGAACTTCAAAGTAGGCCATTTCCGGTTCGTATCCGGCCTCAGTTAGAACCTCAAAGCCGGTGCGAATCAGGAATTCGACGCCGCCACACAGGACAGCCTGCTCACCAAAGAGGTCAGTGACCGTTTCGGCCTCGAAGGTGGTGGGAATGACGCCGGCACGCGCACCACCGATGGCTGCTGCATAAGACAGGGTCAGATCGTGGCCTTCGTCCTTAGGATCCTGTTCGGTAGCGATGAGGCACGGAACGCCCTTGCCATCAACGAACTGGCGGCGAACCAGATGGCCTGGCCCCTTAGGTGCAACCATGCCAACGGTGACATTGGCTTGCGGTTCAATCAGCTTAAAGTGGATATTCAAGCCGTGCCCAAACAGCAGCGCATTACCGTCTTCCAAGTTGGGGGCAATTTCATCTTCAAAGATCTGCTTCTGAGAGGTATCTGGTGCCAGCAGCATGATTACGTCTGCCCACTTGGCAGCCTCTGCAACGGTCTTGACCGCAAAGCCTGCTTCCTCGGCCTTGGCCGCCGACTTGGAACCTTCACGCAGACCAATAACAACCTCGACGCCAGAATCGCGCAGGTTCTGCGAGTGTGCATGCCCCTGGGAGCCGTAACCAATAACGGCTACCTTGCGACCCTGAATGATAGACAGATCCGCATCATCGTCGTAGAAAGTTTCAATAGCCATGTCGTAGTCCTCAATTCTGTAGTGATTGTAAGTTCAATGAATCAACGTCCCACCTAGCACTATACCATTATACGAGACACAGTGCCCATATAGTGGGATTCAATTTCGCGGGGGTGCCATCGCTTTGGGACCACGCCCCAAGGCCACGTCACCAGACTGCACCAGCTCGAGCACACCGAATGGCTCCAGGACATCGAGAAGCGCCGCCAGCTTTCCCGGGGTACCGGTAGCCTCTACCACCACGGATTCTTGTGCCACGTCTACCACGCGGGCACGGAAGATATTAACGGCATCGACCACCTGCGGCCGGTTGGCGTTATTCGCAGCCACCTTGACCAGCATCAGGGCTCGCGCCACGGTCGAGTCCGCTTCGAGCTCCACCACCTTGATGACCGGAACAATCTTATTAAGCTGCTTGGTTACCTGCTCCATAATCCTTTCGGAAGCATCGACCACTATGGTCAGCCGGTTAATCCCTGGATTTTCCGTTTGGGCAGAAACCAGCGAAATGATGCTGTATCCACGCCGAGAAAACATGCCCGTCACGCGCGACAAAAGTCCCTCTACGTCTTCTACCAGGACCGACAGAGTATGCCGGGAAACGTCACTGGGTGCCATGCCTATACCTCCTGGATAGTCTCGTCGATATCGGCAGGAGCTTCTGCTGCCGATTCATTGTCAGCAAAAAGCGGGCGCAAGCCACGGGCATATTGAATTTCTTCGTTAGACGCCCCACCGCCAATCATTGGCCAGACCTGGGCATCCTCGCCCACGATGAAGTCAATAACCACTGGGCGGTCGTTGATCTCGCGGGCGCGCTCGATCGCCGGCACCACTTCATCTTCGCTCGTGACTCGGATAGCCTCGCACCCCAGCGCCTCTGCCAGGCGGACAAAGTCGGGGGTATATACATCTCGTTCACGCAGTTTGGTATGCGAGTAGTGCTCATTGAAAAACAGCGTCTGCCACTGGCGGACCATACCCAGGTTGCCATTATTGATGACGGCAACCTTTAAGGGGAATCCTTCCAAGGCCGCCGTAGTCAACTCTTGGTTGGTCATCTGAAAGCAGCCATCGCCGTCAATAGCCCAGACTTCCTTGTCCGGACAAGCCGCCTTGGCCCCTAGAGCCGCCGGCACGGCGTAACCCATGGTGCCGGCACCGCCGGAGTTGATCCAGGAACGTGGCTGCTCAAAGTCAATAAATTGTGCCGACCACATCTGGTGCTGCCCTACACCAGCACAGTAGATAGCATCGGGCCCGACGGTTTTGCTGAGTTTCTCTAGGACAAACTGGGGATTGAGCTGTCCGTCTGGAGTTGGCTCATAACCACGAGGGAAACGCTCTTTGAGGCCGTCAAGATATCTACGCCATGGACCCGCCTGCAGAGGTTCTACGGCGGAGTTCTTGCGGTATTCCTTCAGTAGGCCGGTCAATACGTTGCGCGCATCACCCACGATTGGCACTGCTACCTCACGAATCTTGCCGATTTCGGCTGGATCAATATCTGCATGAATTACCTGGGCTTCAGGGGCAAAGGTGTCAGTATCACCGGTGACACGATCGTCAAAGCGAGCCCCGATTGCAATGAGCAAGTCCGCACGCTGCATGGCCGCCACCGCCGGAACGGTTCCATGCATCCCCGGCATACCCATGTGAAGTGGATGGGAATCCGGAAAGGAGCCTAATGCCATCAGCGTGGTTACCACTGGAATGCCAGCGTATTCTGCAAACTCGCGCAATTCCTCGGCCGCATCGGCCTTAATGACACCGCCGCCTGCATAAATAACCGGCTTTTTCGCCTGCGCGATAAGCTCTACCGCCTGAGCAATCTGCCGATGATGCGGTTTAGTTGTTGGCTTATATCCTGGCAGGTCAAACTTGGCTGGGTAGGAATACTCCAACTCCCCATTTTGGACATCTTTGGGAATATCCACCAGAACCGGCCCCGGCCGCCCAGAGGAAGCCAAGTGGAATGCCGCGGTGATAGCAGCGGGGATCTGGCTAGGCTCTGTCACGATGTAATTGTGCTTTGTAATGGGCATCGTCACACCACGGATATCCGCCTCTTGGAAAGCGTCGGTACCCAAAAGGTTGCTGCCCACCTGCCCGGTGATCGCGACGATGGGAACGGAGTCCAAATTGGCGTCGGCAAGCGCTGTCACTAAGTTGGTCGCGCCCGGCCCAGAGGTAGCGATACACACACCTACCTTGCCGGAAGCTTGGGCATATCCTTCAGCAGCATGGCCAGCCCCTTGCTCATGGCGGGTGAGCACATGGCGCAGTTTGGTCGAGGTATGCAGTGCGTCATAGAGAGGAAGCACGGCACCGCCTGGAATACCGAAGACAAGCTCGGTTCCCAGATCTTCAAGAGTTCGGACAATGGCGTGAGCGCCACTCATCCGCTCGGGAGCGCGGGCACGTGAGGCCGCGGCCACCGAAGCGGGCGTGGGCGAAGTTGTCGTAACCACGGTTAATGTGCTCCTTGGATTGGTCTAATACAGGGTCTGATCATCATCGGAAACGTCTCCAGATATGAATAAAGCCCCCGCCGGCTGTTATGTCTGCGGGGGCGAAAAGCGTCGACGTCATGGGCGTCGCGGTCACCACCGCGTTGGTACTACCTGAAGTCGAATAATGATCATGGGCATGACTATACACTGATAGGTATTACACTCGTGGAGATTACCCCCTTTTGGGATACTCTTCCCACTAGATGAGACACGCCTGAAAATAGGTTCGACCCTGCCCACCCCAGTGAATTAGGCTTGCAAACTATGACTCCACCACCAAAGGACACCCAACCTCATCAGTCCACCACCCAGGCAGAGGTTTTCAAGCCATCCCGTGACCACATCTTGGGCATCCTCATCCTGTCCGCCATTGCTCTACTAAGCATCGGATGGGCCCCCAAATACCTCGCATGGCTGTTCATTATCCCCATCCTCGGATTGTGGTGGGTCATAAAATCCCGCACCAAAGTCTCCGAATCTGGAATCGCTATCTCTTACGCATTCCGGAAAAATATCCAGATCGCATGGGACGATTTTGCCGGAATCGGCTTCCAACGCGCCCGCGCCTTCGCCCGCACCAAGGCCGGCGCGGAGCACAACCTGCCCGGTGTTACCTTTAACTCGCTCCCGCGCCTTTCGGAGGCCTCCCGCGGCCGCATCCCTGACGCCCTTACCCAGGGCCGTGAAGCGGCAGACGACAAGGTGGTAATTGTCCACCGTGACGGACAACAAGTCCTCCTCAGCAAAGAAGAGTATGAGGACTACCTCGAGCGCCACCCCGAGCTCAAGCCTTCGGCCGAAAACTAAATACGCCGCCTACACTCCCCCCACATCCTTGAAGGAATGGTGACTGAAAACCATGTTCCCGCTGCGTTCAAAAGTAACTACCGTCGGCCGCCAAGCCTCTGGAGCCCGCGCCCTCTGGCGGGCCACCGGCACCAAAGAAAATGACTTTGGCAAGCCGATCGTCGCCATCGCTAACTCCTATACGCAGTTCGTCCCCGGCCACGTGCACCTGAAAAACGTCGGCGATATCGTTGCTAATGCCGTGCGCGAAGCAGGCGGCGTACCCAAGGAATTCAACACCATTGCCGTGGACGATGGCATTGCTATGGGGCACAGCGGCATGCTCTACTCGCTACCCTCGCGTGAAATCATCTCTGATTCCATCGAGTACATGGCCAATGCCCATACTGCCGACGCCCTGGTATGCATTTCCAACTGCGATAAGATCACTCCGGGCATGCTCAACGCAGCTCTGCGGCTGAATATCCCCACCATCTTCGTCTCCGGCGGGCCGATGGAGGCCGGAAAGGCCGTCGTAGTTGACGGCGTAGCCCATGCCCCCACCGACCTCATCACCGCGATTACCGCCTCTGCTAATGATGAGGTCTCAGATGCGGGCCTTACTCAGGTGGAAGAATCCGCCTGCCCCACCTGTGGTTCCTGCTCCGGCATGTTTACCGCCAATTCCATGAACTGCCTGACAGAGGCCCTCGGCTTGGCACTGCCCGGCAACGGCACCACTTTGGCCACCCACACTGCCCGTCGCGGCCTCTTCGAAAAGGCTGGGGCCACCATCGTGGATATGTGCCGCCGCTACTACGGCGAAGAAGATGACTCTGTCCTTCCGCGCAACATTGCTACCAAGGAAGCATTCACCAATGCCATGGCGCTTGACATGGCCATGGGTGGCTCGACTAATACCATCCTGCACACGCTTGCAGCCGCACAGGAAGGCGAGGTGGATTTCACCCTCGACGATATCAACGACATCTCCTACCGCGTGCCCTGTTTATCCAAGGTAGCGCCCAATGGCACCTACCACATTGAGGACGTCCACCGCGCCGGCGGCATCCCCGCCATCTTGGGAGAGCTTCGCCGCGCCGGGCACCTGAACTTGAAGGCGCATACCGCACTATATGACAACGCCGAGCAGTGGCTAGATGACTGGGATATCCGCAACCCTCATGCCACTGATGAGGCCCGCGAGCTTTATCTCGCCGCCCCCGGCGGCGTGCGCACCACCGAACCATTTTCCCAATCCAACCGCTGGGACGAGCTCGATACTGACGCCGCTAATGGCTGCATTCACGACGCCGATCATGCCTTTTCTTCCGACGGCGGCCTGGTTGTCCTGCGCGGAAACCTGGCTCCAGACGGTGCCATCGTGAAGGCAGCGGGCGTCGATGAAGAGCTGTGGACCTTCTCTGGACCTGCTCGTGTGGTCGAATCCCAGGAAGAGGCCGTATCGATAATCCTGAACAAGGAAGTTCAGCCGGGCGACGTGGTGGTCATTCGCTATGAAGGCCCGTCCGGCGGCCCTGGCATGCAGGAGATGCTCCACCCAACCTCTTTCCTCAAGGGCGCCGGGTTGGGCAAGGCATGCGCCTTGATTACCGACGGCCGTTTTTCCGGCGGCACCTCCGGCCTTTCCATCGGCCACATCTCCCCCGAGGCGGCCCACCAGGGCCTTATCGGGCTCATCGAAAATGGCGACACCATCACCATCGACATCCACGAGCGCCAACTCACCCTGGATGTGGACGAGGACGTGCTGGAGCGCCGCCGAGCCGCCCAAGAACTGCGCGAGCACCCCTGGACTCCAGTGAGCCGCAACCGCCCCATCACCAAAGCGCTGCGCGCGTATGCGGCCATGGCAACCTCTGCGGACCGCGGCGCGGTACGCGTGGTTGACGGTTATGTGAATTAGCAGGAGATAGCTGCTAAATTGCTGTGCCTCGGTGGGGTGCGCGCCCGTTTACTTGCAGATCGCATAAAGTGTACTGCGATGAAACTCGCGCGCACCCCATTTTTCCGTTTTGCCTTAGCTCTGCTGGGGCTCCTCTGTGGCGCCTGGAAGGTTGTTCAGGACACCCGCATCACGGACTTTCCCATTGACATGGTGGTCTACCGCGAGGGCGTCAAGGCCTTCCTTGAGCACCGCTCTGTCTACAGCGAACCCATGTTGGCCGGGGATATTGAACTTCCCTTCATTTATCCTCCCTTTGGCGCGCTCGTCATGGTTCCGCTTACGGCTTTCGATGGCATTGACCACGATATGGCAGGCGACATCATGGTTATTTTCTCGGATGTACTGGTGCTCGTCTGCCTCTACTTTGTCTTCAAGGCGGTGCTAAAGAAGCCGGATTTTCTCTTGCCAATTACCACCATTACGTGGGCAATTGTATTGCGCTTTGAGCCGGTTGACCTCAATAACGGCTTTGCACAGATCAACATCGTGGTCATGACACTCGTTATCCTCGACCTCGTTCCGCGCAAGCGCTTCTTGCCCCAAGGTATCTTGATCGGCTTGGCCGCCGCTATCAAAATTACCCCACTGGCGATGCTGCTTTACTTCCTCGTGCACAAGGAATGGAAGCAGATTGCCACGGCTTTCCTTTCCGCAGTCGCTGCCACTCTCCTCGCCGCAGCCTTCCGCTGGGACGCATTCGTAGAGTTCTTCAGCTCTAAATTGCTCGATATGGGTTCTGGCGGCGACTTCGGCGTGGGCACTGATTACCAGTCCAATAGCTCTATCAAGGGCGCCATTCAGCGCATGTATTCTTCTTCCGAGGCCATGGACGCCAATGGGCTGGCCATCAACCTTGCGTGGCTCGCAGCTTCCCTAGTGGTTATTGCCTTTGCTGCGTGGCTTATCAAGCGACTGTGCGAGGAGCATCTGCTTGTCGACGCCCAATTGGTCACCGCCCTCACCCTCCTCCTCATCTCCCCTGTTTCCTGGTCACACCACTGGGTCTGGCTCACGCTCATCATCCCGGTCTTTCTCTACCGCGCTTGGACCTGGCTGCCGTCTGGATGGGCTGCGGGCAGCCTCCTGACCGTCCTTATCGCCTGGGGAGCCATGCTGCTAACCGTCCCTCCCAAATGGTGGTGGGGCGATCAAGTCGATGTCCACGCCATGGAGCGCTACCAAAAGTTCTGGGTAGATGACTTCGTCTGGCTAACCCTGCTATCCGTCGCGCTTTATGCGGCCGCACTTTACGCCGCCCGGCGCAACCGCTCTGCACGCTCCGCTACTCCTGCCCCGCTAGCGTCCTAAGCGCCGAAAGATGCGAGTCGAATGCAGCCTTGCCTTTGGCCGTGAGCATCACCCATACCGTGTCCTTGCCACGCGAGGATCCATACTCACGAAAACGACTGACATACCCCTCTTTTTCCAGTGCGCTTAGCTGCTTAGACAGCGTGGCATCGGATTGATTCACCTTGTCCCGAATCGCAGCGAAGCGCATCTCTTTGTTGATGGCGCCTTCCACTGCTCCGGCAGCATTAAGTACCGCGCAAATCTTAAACCGGTTGAGCGGGTGAATTACTGGATCAAGCTCACTCATCACCGCTCGCCTGCTTGTCGTCTTCACGGTCACGCGTGGACATATCCATTGCTCCCGAATTGAGAGCCCAAAACACACCCACGCCCCACAGAGTGAATACGATGGCCGCAACTACCATGTACCCTTCGAGAAAGGTCTGGAAAAACGTAGGGGCAAATAATAGAAAAAATCCGAAATAGTATTTCTTATCCGGCTGCGGCTGGTCAAAAGGATTTTGTCTATAGCCTGCACGTACCTCACGCTTTTTAAAACCAACCCAGAGGCCTACTCCCGCGCTAATGATTACGATGCAGAGGAACACCCATGCCGGCGCGCCTTTTCCCCATTGGGTCAAGCTGAACCACAGTACTGCTAGCGCCGTAGCAAACAAAGCATTAAGCGCGGTCTTCCGGCCAGCGCTCTGGTCCTGCTCCATTTCTTCATTAAATGCCAGTGCCTCGTGCACGCTGTCATCCATTGTCCCTATCCCTTTCACCCTCGAATTCCGTTGTTTTCCACTTTAGAAAGTATCATACTTTCCCTCCTGGAAAGCAAGGGGTAAAAGAAAATCCGCCGCGCGCGACGGATAATCTATTGGCGATTAGTTCAGCGGATTAACTCCCGCACCGAAGAACCAGAGTGCCACCAAAATGGCTACGCCGATAAGTACAAAGACCCACGAAGTGCCCAGCGGGCGGCGTGCCCACGAGCGCTTGAAGTCGAGGGAAATAAAGCCTGGACCAGTAAACTGCAGTCCCACTGCGATGA
Organism: Corynebacterium sp. p3-SID1241; assembly: GCA_025144025.1. GTDB lineage: Bacteria > Actinomycetota > Actinomycetes > Mycobacteriales > Mycobacteriaceae > Corynebacterium. The sequence goes on from JALXWS010000003.1 coordinate 25,693, forward strand.
CAAAGAGGACCAAAGAAAGCCATACGGATTCCGGCCAGCTAAAGACATCCAAGCCGGCATCGGTCTGGGCTAATTCGTGGACGGCGGTAAAGCCGGTCACTACCAGGCCAATCATGGCCGCCAGCGGCGTAATGAGACCCAGCAACAGGAATACACCAGCGATAAGCTGCATGGTCGGCACCGCAATGGACAGTGCGGTATCCCAGGCATAGTTGGCAAAATCGCCCTCAAGGCCGGACAAACCCTGGCTATCGCCGAGCTCGAAGAAGGTTTTTGCACCGGCGACGATGAGGTAGGCGCTCAGTGCGATGCGAATGAATAGCAGACCAAAGTCGATGGTGCCGCGGCGCCCATAGCGTTGATAGCCTTCTTTTTCCTCCTGCTCCGCCTGCAGACGAGCCTCGCGCTCCTCTGCGGTTTCAGCGCTGAGGGTGCTTTCCACAGGGGTGTCGGCAGTAGCAAGTGCCGTCTCCTGCTCTACGCTGGCCGACGTGGTGGACTCCGGTTGTGCGAAGGCTACGGTCTCCTCGCCGGCGTCACTGTCCTGACGTGCGGCTTCATTAGCACTGGAATAGGTCAGTACCTCGGTTTCAGGGTGGTCCTGCTGCGCTTGGGAAGGCTTGATCTCCTGCGGCTCAGCGCGGCCGGCGCGCTCGAAGAGGCCAGGCTTCGACTTTCCCTGGCCGGAGACAGAATCCTTACTAGCGGGCTTCGCGTTGTAGGTAGGCACGTCCATATCCTCATCAAACGGGGTGGCTTTATCCGGTTGCTGCTTATCGCTCATAGCTCCAACTTAGGGCACGTGCCTGCACTTTTGTGGTACCCACCACGGCGCGCCGCGCGAGCACGCGTACTACGTCGCCACTAGATCGGTCGCAGCCTCGATAACCGAACGCGTAAGTTCACCCAAAACCTCTGACTCCAAACGCCAACGCTGCCAATATAGGTCGATATCGAGCGGGGAGCCGTCGAGAAGCACCAGCTCTTTCGCCTCCAAAAGCGGCAGTGCCTGGGCTTGGGGCAGCAATCCCCACCCTAGGCCGACGCGAACCGCCTCGAGGTAGCCCTCGGAAGAGGGAATCTGCGACACCCGGGCACGCACCACGGCCGAATCAATGAAACGCTCGCGCATCGCATCATCCAATACCTGATCGTTCGGCCCGTACCCCACCAAGGGCATGGTTTCCCAGCTCAGCCGACCGCTATGGAAACTTTCTGCAATATGCGGTGCCGCGACTGGAAAGTATCGCATGGTGCCCAAAAAGCTCGACTCGCAGCCCGAAACCGGCGTGGCTTCCCTCGTTACTGCGCCCAGCACATCGCCACGCCGCAACATTGCCAGGGTGCGCGCCTCATCCTCAATTCGGATGCGCAAGGCGACGTCGCCCCGCCGCGCGGTATCACTCAGGACTTTTGTAAACCATGTCGCCAGGGAATCCGAGTTCACGGCCACAGACAGCGGGACCCGGGCCAGGCGATGGCCTAGGCGGGCGTCCGTTTCTGCCTGCACCAAAGCCATGCGGCGCGCGGACTGCACAAGGATCTCCCCTGCCTCCGTGGCGGTTACTGGGGTGGCACGACGAAGGAGTACTCGTCCAGTGCTCGACTCCAAAGCTTTGATTCGCTGACTCACCGCAGACGGCGATATACCGAGCACGGCCGCGGCAACATCGAAGCTGCCTTCGTCCACGATCGCAAGCAAGGTTTCTAGGTGCACCGGGTTCATGAAGCTATTCTAAACCAACTGAAGAATCATTAACTGGACTAATCCAGCCTAAGAATTCACACTAGAAAGCATGTCCATCGTGCTTGCTGGTTTCTTTCTGGGATTATCGCTTATCGTGGCCGTCGGCCCGCAAAATGCCATGCTGCTCAAATTCGGCATCCGCCGTGATCACATCGGTTTAATCATTGCCGTCTGCGCGCTTTCCGACGTCATCCTGATTACCGCCGGCACGGCCGGCGTGGGCTACTTGGTAGAAAAATTCCCCACCGCCCTGCAAGTGCTGAAGTACGTTGGCGCGGCCTATCTGGCTTATTTCACCTTCACCTGCTTCCGCGATGCACTAAAGACCAAAGGCGAGGCCATCGAGGTCGAATCCACCCAACCGAACACCCCTCAAGAAGTCGCCACCTTCGATGGTTCTACATCCCGCAGCACAACAAAGACTAAAACTCGGGTGGAGATAAAGCGCTCCCCTTCCTGGGTTAAGCCGTTATTGACCGCCCTGGCCTTAACATGGCTTAACCCAGGCGCTTACGTGGACGTGGTGGTCATGCTCGGCAGCATTGCCAACCAATACGGTGAGTCAGGGCGCTGGCTGTTCGCTGTGGGTGCTATCTGCGCCAGCTTCACCTGGTTCCCCTTCATCGGCTTTGGGGCCGCGCGCTTTTCCCATGTGTTGTCCCGCCCCACGGTATGGCGCTGGATCAACTTGGGCATCGGCGTCATCATGATTGGCCTAACGCTCAAGTTGCTCCTGCTCTAGAGAACGAGCGCCACCGCGCCTAGTTGCCGCGAACGCGCGACGCAGTGGCGCCTGCCCAGCGGTTGATGCCGGCGTCATGGGCGGCGTCGTCAATCGCAGCCAGCTCGTCTGCGCTGAAGTCAAGCTTGTCCAGCGCGCCCAGGTTGTGCTCGAGCTGCTCCACCGAAGAAGCGCCTAACAGCGCCGAGGTAAGCGTGCGATCACCCTGATCACGCAGCACCCACGAGATGGCCATCTGGGCCAGAGACTGTCCACGCTTGCGCGCAATATCGTTGAGTGAGCGAATCATGGACAGGTTCTCCTCATTGAGCCATTCCTTTTCCAGGGTCTTGTTCTTCGCCGCACGCGAATCTGCGGGGATGCCGTCGATATAGCGATCCGTCAGCATGCCCTGTGCTAGTGGACCAAAGCCGATGACACCCAACCCACTGCGCGCCGTGACATCAAGCAGGGACTCGCCATCCTCGCCCGGGCGCTCAATCCAGCGGTTCAGAAGGGAATAGCTGGGCTGATGAATCAGCAGCGGGCAGCCTTCATCTTCCATAAACTCCATGGCCTCCGCGGTAAGCTCCGGACCATAAGAGGAAATGCCCACATAGAGAGCTTTGCCGGAGGCCACGATATCCCGCAGCGCGTACAGGGTCTCTTCCAGCGGTGTGTCCGGGTCCGGGCGGTGGTGGTAGAAGATATCTACATAATCCAAACCCATCCGCTTCAGGGACCCATCCAAGGAGCTCACCAGGTACTTGCGAGAGCCGCCGAAACCGTAGGGCGAATCATTCATTACCCAACCCGCCTTGGAAGAAATGATCATTTCATCGCGCAAGGGGCGGAAATCGCGGGCGAAGATGCGGCCAAAGTTGTCCTCGGCGGCGCCTGGTTCAGGGCCGTAGTTATTGGCCAAATCGAAATGAGTAATCCCCCGGTCATACGCCGCGCGCAGGATTTCGCGCTGCGTGGCCAGGGGACGGTCGTCGCCGAAGTTCTGCCACAGACCAAGGGAGATGGCCGGCAACTTCAGCCCAGAGTTACCTACTCGGCGGTACTCCATCGAATCATAACGGTCAGATGCGGGTGCATAGATACTCATAGCACCCATTGTCCGCCTAATTCTTGGAATTATCAGCCTGCGGCAGCTCCTTATCTTCCTCAGGGTCTCCGGATGCACCGGTTTCTTCGACCCACTTTTCAATTTCTTCAGGCGTACGGTCGGTTTCTACCGCGTCGCGTTCGGTGTAATAGGAGTAGTCGTGGCGCTTTTCTGCGTACTCCTTTTTGTCAAAGTCCACGTGATCGTCGCCGTCAAGCTCCTCGATGACCTCATCCACCAGCTCATCATAGAGGGCCTCGTTATCCATATTGGAGTCCTCGATGTGCTGGCCAATCTCGTCATCATAACGCTCAGCGTCATAATCCTTGTTGGGGTTCAGCTTCAGGTGCATAAGTGAACGTAGGCGCTCGCGACGCACTGCCTCGTCCTTAATCTGGGCTTGGCTACGGAACCAGGCAAAAACCAAGATTGCCACCATGAGGATGCCCATGTAGCCGATGATTGGGTAGATGTAGTTCATCAAGGTCTTAAAGCCGGCGAAAGAGACCGCGAAACCAGCCAAGCAGCCGATGACGAAGATAACTGGGAAGCGCTTCTCATGGCCGGCGGACAGGCGTTTGCCCAGCGCGTAGAACATACCGATAGCGGTATTGAAGATCATCAGGTAGATGATGACCGCCATGATGGCACCCAATGTCGGGTTAACGCTATCGACGAGGGAAAGCATCGGGATATCGGACCCTTGAGCCTTGTCCGAGTTCATCAGCAAGGAGAAACCTGCAAGGCCCATCATGATGGAGTAAATTACTCCGCCTACGATGCCGCCCCAACCAGCCTCGCGTGGGCTGATATTGTCACCACCGATAACTAGGGACATGGACACAGCGAGCATCAGGGCTAGGCCGTTATAGTTCAGTGCGGAAATCAGCCAGTTACCAATCGGAGTATCGATCTGGCTGGAGGCATCCATGGCAGCGCCAATGTCATCTGGCATATTGAGGGCGGTGTAGATAGCAATACCAATGACCGCAATGATGATGGTCGGTGTTACAGCACCGATAACCTTGGCTACCTTGTCCACGTCGAACATGCCCACGATAAGCACCAATACCAGCATGAGGGTGGAACCAATCCAGGTCTTCCACCCAAATTGCTGCTGCATATTGGAACCGGCGCCCGCCAACATCACAAAGCCGATGGCGAAAAGGGTAATGACCACCGCCACATCCAGCAATTTAGACACAATGGGGTGGGTGACATTGCGAAAGACCGTATTGTGCTCAGCCGCGTGGAAATAACTTCCCAACTGCAAGAAAACGGTACCCGCAAGGGTCATGATGAGGGCAGCGACGATGAGGCCAGGAATGCCCCAGGTACCAAAAGCGGTGAAGTACTGCACCACTTCTTGGCCTGTGGCAAAACCAGCACCAACGAGCAAGCCCACGAAGGACATAGCAATGGCGATAATGTTTTTAGAAGACACAGTTGCCTAACTTTTCGTAGCGAATATCTCTCGCATACAGGTGCGCGCGGCCCCAGTCCCCCGCCCCCAGCTAGTGGGCCGCACAACACAAATATGCTTTCCTTAAGGAATGGTACGTAAGTAACTCGTTAAACACCTACTGGCACATACCGATATTGTACTAAATCACATTTAAGGAAAACGCCGAAAATGGCCGGGCGACTCAGTCTTCAAAGGTCGCGGTATCAATCACGAAGCGGAACTTTACATCGCCTTGCACCACGCGCTCATAGGCGTCATCAACATCGTTGACGCCGATCTTTTCAATAACGGCGCCGATACCGTGCTCGGCACAGAAGTCCAGCATCTCCTGGGTCTCTGCAATGCCGCCGATATTATTACCCGTAAGCACCTTGCCGCCACCGACGAGGCTGCTCATATGGATCCCCAGCTCCTCCGGCGGAAGTCCGACAACGGACATAATGCCGCGCGGCTTCAGTAGCTGCAGATAGTCATCGAGGGAGTACCGGGCAGATATGGTGGACAAGATGACGTCGAATTCGCCGCGGTGGTTGGCAAAGAAGTCTTCCTCTTCACCGGTGGCCAGAATATGCTTCGCACCCAGCTCATAGGCTTCCTTTTCCTTGCGCAGGGAGCGGGAAATCACGGTTACTTCCGCGCCCTTTGCCGCAGCGATCTGCACACCCATGTGGCCCAAGCCGCCCAGGCCTACTACGGCAACCTTGTCGCCTTCTTTAACCTGCCAGCGAGCCAGCGGCGAATAGGTGGTGATTCCCGCGCACAGCAGCGGGGCTGCGACGTCAAAGTCAATACCCTCTGGAATGGTGCACACGAAGCCTTCGTTGACTACTACCTTCTGGGCATAGCCGCCTTGGGTAATGGTGCCGTCGACGTCTTCGGAGTTATAGGTGCCCACATTGCCTTTCAGGCAGTTCTGCTCCTGGCCGTTGCGGCACTGTTCGCACTCGCCACAGGAGTTCACCAGGCAGCCCACGCCCACGCGGTCGCCCACTTTGAACTTGGTGACCTTATCGCCCACAGCTTCCACAACGCCGGCGATCTCATGGCCCACCGTCAGGGGGAAGTGGGCCTGGCCCCACTCGTTGCGGATCGTGTGAATATCGGAGTGGCAAATACCTGCAGCCTTGATATCAATGACCACATCGTCTTCGCGCGGATCGCGGCGCTCGATTTCTACGACATTGAATGGTGCTTCAGGGCTTTCTTTTTGCAATACTTTGCTCTTAATTGTCATGCCCACGACCCTACGCGTAACCCCACTGACCTCGCCTAACGAAAATTATCACCAATTCCAGCACAGGGTTGGTGGCACGAAAAGCCAGCCGCGCTCCCCTCCGATGGAAGGACAAACGCAGCCGGCCTATTAGGGTGTTTAGTTCAGCTTCTCTGCGATGAGCTTATTGACTTGGCCCGGATCAGCCTTACCCTGGGTGGCCTTCATGACCGCACCCACGATGGCACCGGTGACCTTCTTATTGCCGGCACGGTACTTTTCCACAATGTCCGGGTTGGCGGCCAGAGCGTCATCTACAGCCTTCTCGATGGCGCCGTCATCGCGCACGACCTCAAGGCCGCGCTTTTCGACGACCTCGTCAACGTCGCCCTCGCCAGCCAGTACGCCATCGACGGCCTTACGCGCCAGCTTGGTAGTCAGCTTGCCCTCATTAACTAGCTCAATGACGCGCGCCACGTGTTGCGGGGTGATAGATAGACCGGCGAGATCGGTCTCCTGCTCGTTGGCCTTGCCCGCTAAGTAGGAAACCCACCAAGCACGTGCCTCGTCCGGCTTCGCACCAGCTTCTACGGTATCCACGATGAGGTCGAGAGCGCCGGCGTTAACTAGGTCGCGCATCTCTTCATCCTTGATGCCCCATTCTTCCTGGATTCGTGCGCGGCGAACCCACGGCAGCTCCGGCAGGGTCTGGCGCAGTTCTTCGACCCACTCGCGCGGTGCGATAACCGGCGGAAGGTCCGGATCGTTGAAGTAGCGGTAGTCTTCTGCGGTTTCCTTCGGACGGCCCTTCGAGGTGGTTCCGTCCGCCTCCTGGTAGTGGCGGGTTTCCTGGTCAATGGTGCCACCATCTTCGAGCACCTGCGCCTGGCGCTGCATCTCGAAGCGAACCGCCTGCTCCACGGAACGCAGGGAGTTAATGTTTTTGGTTTCGGTACGGGTACCAAACTCTTCCTGGCCCACCGGGCGCAGGGACAGGTTGGAGTCCACACGCATGGAGCCTTGGTCCATGCGGGCATCGGAAACGCCCAAGGCTGCAACGAGCTCGCGCAGGGCGGAAACGTATGCCTTAGCCACCTCGGGCGCACGCTCACCGGCACCGATGATCGGCTTGGTCACAATCTCAATGAGAGGGATGCCAGCGCGATTGCAATCCACTAGCGATGCGGTAGCGCCGTGAATACGGCCATCGGCACCGCCCAAGTGGGTCAGCTTACCGGTGTCTTCTTCCATATGTGCGCGCTCGATTTCCACGCGCCACTCGGTACCATCCTCCAGCACGACATCTAGGTAGCCATCATAAGCAATTGGTTCGTCGTACTGGGAAATCTGGTAATTCTTCGGCTGGTCCGGGTAAAAGTAATTCTTGCGCGCAAAGCGGGAGGACTCCGCAATCGAGCAATTAAGCGCCAAGCCAATCTTGATGGCACCCTCCACACCCTTGGAGTTAACTACTGGCAGCGCACCGGGCAGACCCAAGGAAACGGGGTCAACATTGGAGTTAGGCGCTGCGTTGAAGTTCGTAGGAGAGGTGGAAAACATCTTGGTTTCCGTATCCAGCTCTACGTGGACTTCCATGCCCATTACCGGTTCGAACTTTTCAAGGACCTCATCAAAGTCCATCAGGTCATACATCGCAGCAGTCATGCGTGCCATCTTAATACGTTCATGCACTCACGCGCTCACGCCCCTAAGCTGAATATTATGACTACACCACATAGCGTTGATGCCGCGCTTGTCGATGCCCCTTTGATCAACATTGCAGTCTTTCGCACTGCCCCTACCCCCGAAGAGGTAAGCGAGCGCCTGACCACCACTTTTGGAGATCGCCTGGGAGAAATCACGCCGGGTAAGAACCCAGGAAGCATCATGGTTGAGCTTGATGATTCATTTTTATTGCACTACCAAGCCGTCGATACCCCTCCCACTCGCGATAGTTATGGCCTCCACCCCATTTTGAGCGCGGATGCCCGCGGCCTTGATTCCGCCACCGCACAAATCCTCGTGTCCGTGCTTCCCCGTGAGACCGAACATGATCGCGCGAAGCAATTCCGCGAGGCCCGCCGCGATCACCTTGAGCTACTCTCCAAGGCCACTGCGGTGGTAGCCGAGCACCCCGACTGCCTGATAGTCCATAACCCGCGCGGCAACGTTTCTATCGCGCCGAATACTTTCCTCGAGGCCGTTCGGGATAACCTTGCCCCAATGCACATCGCTCCGGTGTGGCTTACCCAAAAAGAAAACAAAATCTTGGGTTATACCGTTGGGCTGGTCCAAGCCGGACACCCGGAAGTCCAGGCGGCCACCGAATCCATGGATCCCACCGATCTCTATTACAAGCTGGCCAATATCGCAGACCATGTTCTGCAAGGCGCCACCGTCAAAGACGGCGACACCCTATCTTTCGAGCAAGACCAGCCCCCACTCACCGTGCAGAAAGAGCCCTGGTATGTAGACGAGTCCTACCCTGCGGTCACGATTAATTTTTAGCAGTTCTTCCGCCCTACTTCCGGGAATCCGAATAGCGGCAGATGGCTGCAAGCACCGCACCAGAGAGGTTGTGCCACACCGAAAAGACGGCACCTGGCAGGGCGGCCAATGGGTTCATATAGGTCGATGCCAAGGAGGTGGCCAAGCCGGAGTTTTGCATGCCCACCTCGACGGCCATGGTGCGACGGGCGGTAATAGGCTGTTTGGTGACCGCTCCTGCAAGGTAGCCCAGCAGATAGCCACAGGCATTATGGGCAACTACGGTCGCAAAGACCAGCGCACCCGCCGTAGCGATGGTGTCGTGCGCGCCGCCGACCACGATGCACACAATGGCCGAAATGGCCGCAACCGAGATCCACGGCAATGCCGCGTTAATCTTTGCCACCACGCGCGGAACCAGCATGCCGATGAGAATGCCGGCGACTACCGGAATGAACACGACCTTCACAATGGACCACGCCATGGCGGAGGCGGAGACCGGCATGTACTCCCCTGCCAGCCACAAGGTCAGCAATGGGGTAAGAACCGGCGCAAGTAACGTGGAAATTGATGTCATGGTTACTGAAAGAGCGACATCACCGCGGGCAAGGTAAGAGACCACATTAGAGCTCGTGCCGCCAGGAGCACAGCCCACTAGAATGACGCCGGCCGCCACCTCATCAGGCAGGTCCATGACCGCAACCACCATCAGCGCTACCAGCGGCATGATCACAAACTGAGCCACGACTCCGATGAGCACCGGAAGAGGCCTGCGCGCCACTAGGGCAAAATCCACTGGTTTAAGGGTAAGCCCCATACCGAACATGACGATTCCCAGCAGCGGGGTGACCTGCGGGGCGAAGGAGGCTGCGGTGTCCGGCGCGAGGTAGCCAATTACTCCACCGATAATCACAAGCACGGGAAAGCCCAGCGCTGCAATGAACGCTTGGCGGTCTTGTGCTGAAGAGGGCGCGGGCCGCGCCTCTACCCGATTATCTGTCACTCTATCGATACTCATGGGCAAAAGAATACGCCCCCACTTAGTGGGAGCGCTAAATTAAAATTCGAAAATAATTGACTCTTAGCCGAAGAGCGCTTGGGCATTTCGATAACGCTGCTCCGGCACCGTCTTCAATTGGCCCACGGCATCTTCGAGTGGAACTAGGTCAATATTTTCACCATGCAGGGCAACACACATGCCGGATTTGCCCTCGTGAATAGCACGGGCTGCATGTACACCGTATCGAGTCGCAAGGACGCGGTCATAGGCCGTCGGCGTGCCGCCGCGCTGGATATGCCCCAGCACGGTCGTACGCACGTCATACCCGGTGCGTGCCTTGATTTCATCGCCGATTACCTGGCCGATGCCGTTAAAGGTCTGGTGACCGAACTGATCGACGCCGCCGGCCTCGAAGTCCATCGTCCCTTCCTTTGGGAGGGCGCCTTCTGCCACGCAGATAATGCCGTACTTCTCACCCATCTGGAAGCGGCGTTCCATCGCCTTCGTAATCTCCGCGATATCGAAAGGCTCTTCCGGTACCACGGTATAGTGCGCACCGCCTGCCATGCCCGCATGCAGGGCAATCCATCCCACGTGGCGGCCCATAACCTCCACGATCAGGATGCGATTATGGGACTCTGCGGTGGTGTGCAGACGGTCGATAGCATCGGTGGCCACAGAAACCGCAGTATCGAAACCAAAGGTGTAATCGGTGGCATTGACGTCATTATCAATGGTCTTCGGCACGCCCACTACCGGCACGCCGTTATCAGAAAGCCACTTTGCACCCTTGAGGGTTCCCTCACCACCAATGGCTACAAGTGCATCTACCCCGGCATCCGCCATGTTGGACTTAATCTGTTCAAGGCCGGCCTTGAACTTATCCGGATGCAGGCGGCCGGTGCCCAGGATGGTGCCGCCGCGCAGCAGAATACGGTCGATTTCCGCATCGTCATAAAGATCGCGGCGGCGGTCTGCCATCAGGCCCACCCAGCCGTCTTCATAACCTACAACGGTATCTCCAAATTCATTGGACGCGGTACGCACTACCGCACGGATTACAGCATTGAGGCCGGGGCAATCGCCGCCGGACGTTAAAACACCTAGACGCATACCTACCAATCTAGCGCGCGAATTTTAGCCCTGCAGAGTGTTCCGAAAGCATAGAGCGGAAACCAGGCCGACCACCAGCGCAACCACGATGGCGAATAACGAATTAATAATGGCTGCCTCTGGGCTGCCCGTTTGCATTACCGCAGAGACGAGAGCGACGCCCAGCACAGATCCCACTTGACGGGAGGTGTTATACACACCGGAGGCAGCCCCCATAAGCTGCGGCGAAACATCACGCAAGGTGGTTGCCGCATTGGAACCCCAGATAAAGGACTGTCCCACTCCTAAACCCGCAATAGGCAGACCAAGCACCCAGGCCAGGGCATCTGCCTGCATGACCCACCATGCCGCGAAGAGGGAGAAGATAAGGATGGAAAAACCCGTCGCGCCCAGCAAACGCGGGTTGATTTTATCGGCCATTATTCCTGCCACCGGGGACATCAACAGCGATACCAGTGCCATAGGTGCCACGATGATGCCGGCCTCTCCCGCCGGAATTCCTTGAACGGTCTGCAACCAAAACATGACAGGCAGCATGACGGACGCCGCCATAAAACCCATAGTGATAATGCCTACCGAACCTGCCACATAATTGCGGTTGCGAAAAAGCGCCAGTGGCACCAATGGGCTTGAGCCGCGGGCGTGAGCGGTAACCTGCAGACGAATGAACCACGCACTAGCAATAATTCCGACAAGCAAGATCAGCCAGACTGTCCAGCCCCAACCAAGCACAGGGCCTTGTTGAATCCCAAAGACGAGCGCAGCCAGTGCAAGTAGGGAGACAATGGCCGAGGCCACATCGATAGCCTGCGCGGTGGTGGGCAGCTCAGGCACCCACAAAAGCGCGAATGCAATAGCTAACACCACGAAGGGAATATGCACCCAAAAAGCGGCCTGCCAGCCGAAATTCCCTACCAAATAGCCCCCAGCGAGTGGCCCGGCCAAGGCCGCGACCGAACCAATCACACCCCACACCCCTAATGCGCGTCCGCGCCGCTCGCGAGCAAAAATTCGATTAATCACGGACATCGTCTGTGGCATCTGTAGCGAAGCGCCAATGCCTTGCACAACTCGCGCTGCGATAAGCACCTCCACAGCGGGGGCCAAAGCACAGCTCAGCGCGCCTACACCGAAGACGGCCACGCCCACACAAAACGTACGCCGTTGGCCCAAGACATCGCCTAAGCGTCCGGTAAAAAGAAGCGGCACCACCACCGCCAAAAGATAAGCGGCGGATACCCACATGGTGTGGTTAACACTCGCACCTAGCTCGCGTTGCAGATCCGGCAAAGCCACCGCCACCATGGATTGATCCAAAAGAGAAACGAAGAAGCCCAAGGATAGGGCAAACATGGCGCGCCATGCTTGGCGCTCGGGCGGCAGATGGGTCTCCACGGTCATGGCCATAAAGTCTAGCGGGACCAAGAGAGTCGGCCTAGACTGGCCGCATGTCCATGATCGATATCAAAAAGCCCCAAGATGTTTCTACTGCCACCACCGTCACCCTCGGCCTTATCGGCGGCTGGGTAACCGCGCGCGAGACCGGAATCCGCCCGCTCGGCGGCGTGATCCTCGCCGCTGCGGGTGTATGGGCGGGCCGCTCTTGGGCCAAGAAGACCACTCCAACCACCACTGCAGGCCTGTGCGCGCTCTATGTCGGAGCATTCGGCGCCTCCCACCCGCTAGCAAAGAAGATTGGTGCCTGGCCGGCCGTGCTCAGCGTCACTGCCGCCTCAGCAGGCGCGGCTTATGCGCTTTCCGACGCCAAATAGTCCCCACACAATTATGCGCACCACGTCCCTGGGCGTGGTGCGCATTCTTATATTATGCGGGCTGTTAGTTCCTACTTGGCAACCGTGAACTCAACCGCTGCATCGTCGCTACCTAGGGCGACAGTGCCGCCGGGCAGGTTATAGAAGTTGGGCTGAGATTCAAGGAGGCCACGGAGGGCGTCGGAAAGCTCCTGCGTATGCTCATCGCAGGCAACACGGGTGGAGGTGAATTCCCCAACGCTAATGGTGCCGTCCTCTGCCACCACGTAGGTGGTGTTATAGGTATTGCAACCATCATTCATCACCAAGGAGTGGTCCTTGGCAAAATCGACGCTAAGCTTGCCATCTTCCTTAACGGAGTGGAGCTCGCCGGTGATGGTCTGGCCTTCAATCTTGGGTTCCAACTTCTCTGCGCCCTGTGGCAGCGGAGTAATCAGGTCAGACTGAGTCGGCGCGGTCATGCTGAACCCGGGATCAACGGAGGGCACCTGCGCGGCGTTGGCAATACCCGCGCCCATCAGTGCAGCGGCGGACAACGAAAATAGTGCGGTCTTCTTGAAATGCATGCCCAATAATTTACCCCCGCCGAATATAAATTCAACGGGGGTAAAGAAACCTTTATGGAATCGCCAGCGACCCCACAGGAAGTCGCTTATTTATTGCGGCCAGCCTCGTAGGCAGCGCCCACCTTGTACAGGCGGTCATCTTCGAAGGCTGGCGCCATGATCTGCAGGCCGGTGGGCAAATTGGTATCGCTGGCCAAACCGGAGGGCACAGACATGCCGCACAGGCCGGCCAGATTCAGCGGCAAGGTGCACAGATCGAAGTTATACATTGCCATCGGATCCTCGGCCTTCTCCCCCAGCTTGAATGCGGTGGTCGGGGTGGTCGGGGAAACGAGCACGTCAACCTGCTCGAAGGCACGAGCGAAGTCCTGCGCAATGAGGGTACGCACGCGCTGCGCCTGCAGGTAGTAGGCGTCGTAGTAGCCCACGGACAGCGCATAGGTGCCCAGCATGATGCGGCGCTTTACCTCGGGACCAAAGCCCTCCGCGCGGGACTGGGACATGACCTGCTCCGCGGAGTGGGAGCCGTCATCGCCGGCGCGCAGGCCGTAGCGCATGCCATCGAAACGCGCCAGGTTGGACGAGACCTCACACGGCATAATCAGGTAGTACGCGGCCAGCGCATCATCGAAGTGCGGGCAGTCTACCTCAACAATCTCCGCCCCCTGCTCGCGCAGCTGCTCGACGGCAGCGTGATAATTCTCCATCACGCCTTCCTGCCAGCCATCGCGCTCGAATTGCTTAATCAGGCCTACCTTGACGCCGGAGAGATCCCCCTTAGCACCCTCCCGTGCGGCGGCGACCACCGGTGCTACCGGCTTATCCACGGAGGTCGCATCGAAGGCATCGTGGCCGGCGATGACCTCGTGCAACAGCGCGGTATCCAGGACCGTGCGGCCACAGGGACCAGCCTGATCCAGGGAGGATGCAGCAGCAATAAGACCATAGCGGGACACGGTGCCGTAGGTTGGCTTAACACCCACAGTATTGGTCAGCGCGGCTGGCTGGCGGATGGAGCCGCCGGTATCGGTACCAATGCCAAGCGGCGCCTGGCCGGAAGCGAGTGCTGCCGCAGTACCACCGCCGGAGCCGCCCGGGGTGCGCTCGATGTCATAAGGGTTATGAGCCGGACCAAAGGCAGAGTTCTCATTAGAAGAACCCATGGCAAACTCATCCAGGTTGGTCTTGCCCAGGATTGGGATTCCAGCCTCGCGCAGACGCTTCGTCACGGTGGCGTCATAAGGAGAAACGTAGCCCTCCAGCATCTTAGAGGCCGCGGTGGTAGGCGCATCGGTGGTAACGAGCAAATCCTTCAGCGCCAGGGGCACGCCTGCCAGACCAGAAGCAGGCTCTTCGCCGGCATCGAGGGCCTTATCCACGGCGTCGGCAGCCGCGAGGGCTTCTTCCGCCCCCACGTGCAGGAAGGAATTAAGCCCCTCATTGGTCTCTGCGATGCGATCCAGGAAGGCCTGAGTAACCTCGCGGGAAGTAATTTCGCGGGAGTGAATCTTTTCCGCCAACTCGGCGGCGGTCAGGGAAGTCAAGCCCTCCGCAGGAACGGTCAGGTTAGACATTTATTTTCCTCCCAAAATCTGTGGCACGACGAAGCGCTCATCTTCTACGGCCGGCGCCTGATCCAAAGCCTGTTCTGCAGTAAGGGTGCGCACAATAACGTCCTCGCGCATCGGGGCGTCCACGGAGTGCGGGTGACTCATCGGCTCCACGCCCTCGGTATCCACGTTTCCTACCGCGGAAACGGAATCAACAATTTCATCAATCTGCGTTGCAAACTGGGCTAGCTCTTCCTCACTCAAGGCCAGGCGGGAAAGCTTGGCGAGGTGGGCTACCTCATCACGCGAAATCTCAGACACGCGAACTCCATCCTTCATCTGCATAATCGACATGCCAGCGAAAAATATTCACTGAAAGCATGTACTATGTGAATTGCTAACGACCCATGGTACTGCACCAACTGAGATGGCTGCTGCGTCACCCCAAATTTGCGTTGCTTGAAGCCGCCATTGTGACGCACGTATCATGTTCGGGACTACAAACAACCGAAAGCGTGCGAGACCATGTCCTTTTTGATCCGTGTACTGCTCCCCGATGCCCCTGGCAGCCTGGGCCAGCTTGCCGACGCCTTTGGACTCGTCGACGGCAATATCCAATCGGTCGATATCGTAGAAAACTTCCCCGACGGCACCGTTATGGATGACATTGTCATCGAGCTGCCCCAAGGCGCCATGGCCGATGTCCTCATCACCGCCGCCTCCTCCGTCGACGGCGTGGAAATTGACTCCATCCGCCCGTTTAGCGGCCGAGTAGACCGACGCGGCCAGATTGAGCTGCTCGCGCGTGTAGCTAATGCCACCAATGTCACTGCGGCCATGGAAGAGGTCGTCGCGGCCATCCCGAAGGCACTCACCTCCACCTGGTGCATCGTCATTGATAATAACGAGCCTATCCGCCGCCTGGCCTCCTCCAACGCCGCTCCCGAAGATGATGGAACCGTGCCGCACGATATCGAGGTTGAAAGCGCGCGCGTGCTCAGCCCCGAGCGCGATGCATGGATTCCGGAAAGCTGGTCGCTTCTCGATTCCGCCTTGGCCGCCGCCCCATTGGGCGATACCGGCTTGGTTATCGCCATGGGCCGCACCGGTGGCCCTGACTACCTCGCCTCCGAGGTAGAGCACTTAGGCCACATCGGCACCATCTTGGGCAGCTTCCTCAAGTAGCCGGACTGAATTAGGCCTCGCCAGATTCTAGTAGCTGCTGGAATTCCGCTTCGTTGAGAATCGGGATTTCCAGCTCGCGTGCTTTGTCTTCCTTGGAACCGGCGTTTTCACCGGCCACCACATAGGAGGTCTTTTTCGACACCGATCCGGTGGCCTTGCCGCCGCGAGAGACAATAGCCTCTTTCGCGGAATCCCTGGTGAAGTTCTCCAAGCTGCCGGTGACCACGATGGTCAGGCCCTCAAGGGTCTGCTCCTTGTGATCCTCGACCGCTACCTCCATGGCCACGCCCGCAGCAGCCCATTTGTCCACAATCGTGCGGTGCCAATCCACCTCGAACCAATCGTGGAAGGATTGCGCGATGGTCATGCCGACGCCATCGACCTCTGCAAGCTCCTCCGTCTTCGCAGCGCGCAGCTTGTCCATGGATCCATAGTGGGAAGCAAGCGCCCGAGCCGCAATCGGACCCACGTGGCGAATAGACAAAGCGACCAATACCCGCCAGAAATCCCGCCGTTTAACCTCCTCTAGATTTTTCAGCAGGTTCTGCCCGGCCGTGTTTACTTTGGCATTGCCTTCCTTTTTGGTGCGCTTGTCCTTGGTGTCCTTCTTCGCCGTGTAGACGTCTGAGGCCAAAAGCTTTTCCGCGGTGAGCTCAAAAAGCTCCGACTCATCGATGAGGATGCCATTTTCAATTAAGTCCATGGCTCCCTTTTCACCGAGGGCCTCAATGTCCAGTGCTTTACGCGAGGCCAAGTACTCCAGGCGCGCCGAAAGCTGCGCTGGGCACGATTGAGTATTAGGGCAACGCCAGTCCGCATCACCATCCTTCTGTGGGGCCAATTTCGTGCCGCACGCCGGGCAGTTTTCTGGGAAGGTCCACTCGTATTCGCTACCATCGCGCTGTTCGCGCACTGGCCCGAGCACCTCCGGAATAATCTCGCCCGCCTTGCGGATGATAACGGTATCGCCGATCAGCACCCCCTTGCGCTTGACCTCAGATTGGTTATGCAAGGTTGCCATGGACACCGTGGATCCAGAGACAAAGACCGGCTCCATAATGGCAAAAGGCGTTACTCGCCCAGTACGCCCCACACCCACCTCGATGCCCTTGAGCTTTGTGGTCACTTCCTCCGGCGGATACTTATAGGCAATGGCCCAGCGCGGTGCGCGGGAGGTTGAACCAAGTGCGCGCTGAGAAGCCAAGTCATCGACCTTGACCACCAGTCCGTCCATCTCAAAAATGGCATCGTGGCGATGCTCTGCCCAATGCGCAACCTCGTCCTGGACTTCCTTGGCAGAGTGCACCTGCTTGGTATACGGGGAAACAGGCAGGCCCCACGCCGCAATCGCCTTATAGGCATCGTGCTGTGAGGTGGGCGAAAAGCCCTCGCGTGCACCTAGACCGTGGCACACCATTTTCAAGCGGCGCTTTTTCACCTCGGCGGGATCCTTCATACGCAGTCCGCCTGCCGCGGCGTTGCGTGGGTTGGCGAATTTATCCTTGCCGTCGGCCGCGCGCTCCTCATTGATCTCCGCGAAGTCCCCAGGGCGCATGTATACCTCGCCGCGAATCTCAATAAGCTCAGGGACCGGATATTCAGCAGTACCGGTCAGCTCGTGCGGAATATCCTCGATAACACGAGCATTAGCAGTGATTTCCTCGCCCACCGTGCCATCGCCTCGGGTAGCGGCAGTGCTCAGGCGTCCGTTGCGATAGACCAGATCGATAGACAGCCCATCGATCTTAAGCTCGGTGAGATAGGTCTTTGCCGGAGTTCTATCTAGCCAATCCTGCATCTCACCAGCACTAAAGACGTTATCCAAGCTCATCATGCGCTCAAGGTGCTCAATGTCCTCTCCGGCGCTTGGGACAGCACCTACCTGCTGGGTGGGCGAATCAGGCACGGCAAGCTCTGGGTGCTCTTCTTCTAGCGCAAGAAGGCGCTGAAAGAGTGCATCAAAGTCGGCGTCGGGAATAGCCGGCTCACCGTTGTAGTACAGATTGCGGTGGCGGCGCACTTCCTGCGCGAGGTCATTCCATTCACGGTGCAGATCAACTGGATTAGTCACGCTGCCCAAGTGTAGCTATCCCTCGTGTCGGGGCTAGCTACTAAGGTATGAATCATGAATTTCGACGCCTCCCGCATGCTCGCCTTCGACCTTGAGACTACCTCGGCCAACCCTAAACAAGCCCGCATTGTTACCTCTGCCCTAGTCCGCATTGACGGCCGCGATGTGCAAAAAATTGAGCACCTAGCCGATCCCGGAATCGAAATTCCACAGGAAGCAACCAATGTCCATGGAATCACCACGGAAAAGGCCCGCGCAGAGGGCCGCCCCCACGAAGTTGTGCTCAAAGAGACGGTCGAGGCAATCAAGGCTGCATGGGAGGATGGCCTGACGCTGATCGTCTACAACGCAGCATTTGATCTCACCGTATTGCGCAGCCTGACCGGAGATTTTACGGTAACCGGCCCGGTCTATGACCCCTATGTGATAGACCGCGTCAGCGATAAGTGGCGAAAAGGAAAACGCACCCTTGGCGCAGTGTGCGAACACTACGGCGTCGAGTTGGGCAACGCCCACGAAGCTACTGCCGACGCCCTCGCGGCCGCCCGCGTGGCATGGAAGCAGGTACGCCAGCACTACCCCAACCTGGCGCAGATGGAGGAAAACGAGCTCATGGAGTTCCAGGCAGTCAAGTGGTACGAGGACCGCGTCGCGTTCAAGAAATACCTAGAGGGCAAAGGCCGCGATGCGTCGGATGTCTCGACGGCGTGGCCGCTGATTTCCTAAACGCGTTGCTAAAGTTCTAGGGTTTTGGAATTCTAGAACTATGGAATCCTTAGAATCCCGAGTTTTAGCCCTCGAGGAGCGCGTCGCTAAGCTCGAACAACCCACACCAACCCCGATAGAAGCCTCCGCTGACGAGTCCACCATGTGGCTTGCGGATGCCCTCGAGCCTTCTGAAGAGCTTCCCAAGGGGTCCGTAATCTTTGGCGGAAACCTCACTATCGGTGAGAGTTCCTATATCTACCAATGGCAGCGGCCTACAGAAGCAGTGACACATGGCGACTGGTCCGAGAACCTCGACCGCCTTGCAGCTCTGGCCCACCCGATTCGTGGCGACATCCTGCGCCGGCTCCTTACCGCACCGGCCAGCGCCACAGAACTTGTCGAAGAAGAAATCGTCACGTCTACCGGCACGGCCTATCACCACCTCAGCGCCCTCACGAGCGCGGGCTGGACCACCAAGGCAGGTGGAAAATACACACTTCGCCCTGCCCGAGTGGTTCCCCTCCTGACAATCATTACCGCAAGCGAGGCTCACTAATGCGCAAATTAGCCCTCGCCGCCGTCGTAGCCGTAGTATCGGCCACCTTCTTTCTCATCGTTGGACCCCAGCGAATCTCGATAGCCGATACCGCAACCGGAGATCCGGAACTCTCTACACGCCTACGGGAACACCCGGAAGCTGGTTTCAACAACCTCACAGCCTTCACACTTGATCAGGGAAAGGCCACCTTCGCCGGACTCGGCGCCAATGAACACACCGAAGTAGAGATCGGTTCTGTAACCAAGATGTTCACCGGAGAAATTGCCCACCAACTAGTAGAAGAGGGAAAGATTCGCCTGGACACCACGATGGGTGAAGTCCTCGAGGTCGGTGACTCACCAGTTTCCGACGTAACAGTTCGAGAGCTACTCGATCACACCTCGGGTTTGCCCAGACAGGCAAAAGCCATGACTTTCTCTTCTGCTGTCTTTAGCATCACCGGTTCAAACCCGTACGCAGGTGTATCCACAGAAGATATCGTAGATTCAGCAACCGAATCGGAGCTTGCAGATCGTGGCACAGAATCCTATTCCAATTTGGGCTACGCACTGCTCGGCCACGCCTTAGAAACCGCTGCCGATACGCCATACGAACAATTGCTCCACGAGAGAATCCTTAAGCCCGCCGGAATGAAGGAAACCTACCTTATGACACCAGGTTCCGTCCCTGACGATGCCCCTCGTGGGCTCACAGCCGCAGGCCGAGAAGCTGAGCCTTGGGAGATGGAAGGATGCCCTGCCGCAGCTGGAGCCGCTCGGTCCACCGCCCATGACATGGCAGCTTTCGCTGCATGGTTTATGGAACATGGCGACACTAGCTATGGATGGCAGAAGAATGATGACGGTAAGGGTTTCTGGCACAACGGCGGTACCTCTGGCTATTCCACAATGCTCATCATTGACCCGAAGGAAAATCGCGCTGCCTTCACAAATAATGACTCGCCAGCGGGAACTGAAGACCTCGCAGAAGCGCTTTTCGAGAGGATTTAGGAAACCACAATGCTCTTCACATTAATCCCTGCCGCTATCACTGTGTTCGAGCTCTGGTCTGCATGGAAGACCCTAAAGAAGCCAGTTTCTTCCCCTATGCTGGTTATAGACGCAATCTTCACGATCACCATCATTACGCTTGTCGGCATTGCAATGCCGTGGTACAGAGCAGTAGATTTTGGATGGTGGTACGCATTCGTAGCCGCTGGCTCTCTTCATATCGGTGCCATCGCTTGGCGCCTAGGCTCTCTCCACAGTAAGAAACCTATAAAGTCTCCCAAATCTCCACTTCGAGCCGAAAGTCTCCCAGATCTCCGACGAAACGGGTTACACTAGCCGCATGGACAACCCATTCCGCCCGACATTCGGCGCCCCTCCCCTGTTCTGGGTCGGCCGCGGCGTCGTGCTCGATAGTTTCCGCACTGCCCTCGATGGTTCAGCAGGCAATGCCTCCCGTTCCATGGTGCTAAGCGGCGCTAGGGGCATCGGCAAAACGGTCCTTATCAACGAGTTGGAAGATATTGCTGAAACGCGCGGTTGGGTAACGCTGCGCGCCTCCGGGCGCTCCACCATGGTGGAGGAACTGGTCAACACCACGATTCCGAGGCTTCTCGAGCGGCTTTCGCCCAGCGATAAGAAGAAGGTCAGCCGCATCGGCATCGGCGGCGTAGGATCGATTGGCTTCGACCACCAGAAGGAAGACCGCTTCACCCCCACGTTGAATTCTCGCCTACGCGAGCTTTCCTCCGAGCTGAAAGGCGTCGGCATCCTCCTCACCATCGACGAGGTTCAAGACGCCGACGTCGAAGAGCTCACCACCATCGCCGTGGCCTACCAAGACTTGGTGCGCGATGAAATCGATATCGCCTTGGTGGCCGCTGGCCTGCCGCAGGGGGTCAACCACTTGCTGGACCTGCCCGGGGTAACCTTCCTGCGCCGGGCCCAGAAATTCGTGCTCGGCCCCTTGTCGCCGGCCAATGCGGAGCAGGCCCTAGAGCACACGGCCTCGGGGTCGGGGCTGGAGTTTAGCCACGAAGCGATTACGGACGCCGCCGCGCTCACCCGCGGCTACCCCTACCTCGTGCAATTGGTCGGCTCACTGGCGTGGGAGCGCAGTCGCCGCATCCAAGAAGGCGGCATTTCCCAGCAGACAATCGCCTCTATCGCCCCAGATGCAATATCGATCATGGGCGCGCAGGTGCACCAGCCTGCGACGCTAGCCCTGCCGCCGGCGCAGCGGGAGTTCCTGGAAGCGATGGCCGCAGTCGAAGTCGATGGCATCGCCACCATCGCAGACATCGCGGGCCACATGGACCGCACCGTGCGCTCCTTGTCGGCCACCCGCCAGCGGCTTATCGACGCCGACCTCATCGAACCCACCGCACACGGCAAGCTGCGCTATGTCATTCCCTATATGGGCGAATACTTCACCACCACGGATAGCCGCGGGCGCGTCGATTAAAGATCGCCGGCGTCGCGAATGAGTATGCCCGCCACCTCAGAGGCAAAAGAATAGATGGGCGCGGCCTTTTCCACCGGCCACGGGAAGATATCAACCTGTTCTGGAATTCGCTCCCGCGACAATCCCATGCGGTCGAAATGCTGTGCAATAGAAATAGCCTCCGTGCGAGCATCTTGCCCTGCCACGCCCAATCCGACGCGAGCGCCGCCATCAATCCACTGCCCCAAGCCATCGAGATGCTCGGGCGAGGCTAGACCAGCAAAATCGAGCAGCACCGTCTTCGCCGCCACTTCCCATAATGGCTCGCGAAGCCGAAGGTAGTCCGCGCCAAACTCCGCCAGTGTCGCATTGACCTGGTCCGCGGGAAAAGCCCTGATCGTATCAAAGTCGGTGGTGCCTGGAAGAGTGCCCGAAAGGACGTCGGCAAGCAGGGGCTCGTCCAGCTGCACAAGAACCTCTGCCCCAAAACGCTGTGCCACCTGTGCCTTGTGTTCCTGAATTCCGGCCAATAGTGCACCACACAGGTCCCGGAAAGCACCCGAATCAGTAATCGCGCGGTGCCCGTTTCCTAGCTCCACAGCGGCCGCCAAACTCCACGGGCCTACCGCTTGGACCTTGATACGGGGAACTGACTCGCCCCACACCTCCTGAATCGCGTCTAGGTCGCGGCTCATCTGGTCGACAATCCGGTGCGAGATGAGCTGCGGCCGATCTCTGAGCACCCATGAGCGCGGTCCGCGGTCAATGGAGACTGCTTCCAACAAGCCCGCTGTTCGCCCAATGGCCCCAGCATAAATCCCGCGGTCCGGTAACTGCGGAAGGTGCGGGAGACCACCCGTCTCACCCATCACGATGTCTGCCGCCTCACTCATGGAGTATCCCGGCATAGGGCCTAAGCCAATAGCGTCCATATTCACCTCGGCGCTAGTATTATTTCTCAGAATTATCTATCCGATACGCGACGTATCACTTTGAAAGGAACCTTACTATGGGCGTGGAAAAATACTCCGGCTGGACCTTCTACAACGAGTGCGAAATTCCTCAGGACATTTCCACTGTTTTGGCCGAACAGGAATATCCCGTCTGCGCTTTCAAGACAGTCCGCGATGCCGCCGTATTTACCAATAGGCGCCTCATCATCCGCGACGCTCAAGGCCTTACAGGCAAGAAGGTAGAGATGTACTCCCTGCCCTATTCCTCCATTAACATGTGGTCCACGGAAAACGCGGGAAAGCTCCTTGACTTCAATGCTGAGCTGCAGCTGTGGACTAGGGCCGGCGAATTCAAAATCAACATTGGTCCCAATATCGATGTCCGAGCCCTAGACCGGCTCATTGCCAACTGCGTGCTTAATTAGTACCGCAGATGGTGCCGGAGCCGATGACGATGTCTCCCAGCTCGTCCGGCGAAGGCAAGTACAGCACCGCCGCTTGGCCGCGGGCGACACCAGATAGCGGCTCCTTAAGTTCGAGGCGCATCTCGTCCGCCTCGCGGTCAACGTGGGCGGTACATGGCACCACGGAGCCGTGTGCACGCACCTGAACCTCACACTCGAAGTCCCCATCCATGCCTGGATGGAGGTACTTTAGGCGATCGGCCTGAATCGAGGTCACGGCCAAGTCCTCACGGGCACCGACGGTCACCGTGCCCGTAGAAGCATCGATATCGGTGACGTAGCGGGGGCGGCCGTCGGCAGCCGGCGCCTTGATGTCCAGGCCCTTGCGCTGGCCGATGGTGTAGTTCCACGCGCCATCGTGCTCCTTGAGCTCCGTACCCTCTTGATCCACGATCATGCCGGGGCGCAGTCCGATGCGGGCACCCAAAAACGCCTGCGTATTGCCGTCTGGAATAAAGCAAATGTCATAAGAATCCGGCTTTTTCGCAGTGGAAAAGCCATGCGCCGCAGCCTCTTCGCGGATCTGTGGCTTGGGGGTGTCGCCGATGGGGAAAAAGCAGTGCTCCAACTCCTCGGCCGAGATGACTCCTAAAACATAAGACTGGTCCTTATTCTCGTCCAAGGAGCGGCGCATATAGCCGTCTTCGTCGATGGTGGCATAGTGGCCCGTCGCCACAGCATCGAAGCCAAGCGCCATGCCCTTTTGTAGCAGCGTGCGGAACTTGATCTTTTCGTTGCAGCGCAGGCAGGGATTGGGGGTCTCGCCACGGGCGTAGGAATCCACGAAGTCCGTAATGACCTCTTCTTTAAATTCCTCCGAAAAATCCCAGACATAAAAGGGAATGCCCAGCTTATCGCAGATGCGGCGGGCGTCGGCCGAATCCTCCAACGAGCAGCAACCGCGGGCCTTCTCCCTAGTTTGCTGCGCGTCTTTGTGCAGGGCAAGGTGTACGCCAATCACCTCGTGGCCGGCTTCTACTGCGCGGGCGGCGGCAACCGATGAGTCCACGCCGCCGGACATGGCAACCAATACTCGCATTGTGCTCCCCATTTCACCTTGACTACAGGCCCGAAAGTCTACTCCCTAGCCCCAACGCGGTTTAAATCGAATCCATTCCCTAAGCTTGTGTGACATGGGCAGAAAGCGAGCTTCCACCGATTCGGGAATCACCGGCACATACGATATTTCTACCGGCACAGCCGAGGTTGTGCCGGATGAGTTTCGCGATGGCGCCTATATTCTCAACGTTAATGGCGTGCCGAGCAGCCACATTGTGCTCGGTGAGCCGGAGGAGCTGGAGTTTGAGTATATGCGCTGGATTGCGGCGGCGGTTGAGCACCTCAATACTCGGCCAGCGGATAAGCTTCGCGTGACCCACTTAGGTGGCGCGGGATGCTCGCTTCCGCGCTATTTTGCCAGCAAGATTCCGGGCAGCCGCCACACGGTGGTCGAACTCGACGCCAAGTTGGGCGAGTTGGTGCGCGCGCTTTTCGACGTCCCCCGTTCCCCCACCGTCAAAATTCGTGCCGGCGAAGCTCGCAAAGAAACCGAGGGATTTCTACCGTCCAGCCGCGACATCATCATCCGCGATGTCTTTGCTGGCGACAAGACACCAGCCAACCTCACCACCGTGGAGTTCTTTCAGGCTGCAAAGCAGTCGCTGGGGCCGGGTGGCCTCTACGTAGCCAACTGCGGCGACCATTCCGATCTACAGCTGGCAAAGAGCGAGCTGGCCGGACTGGATAAAGTATTTGACCACCTCGCCGTCATCGCGGACCCACCGATGCTCAAGGGTCGGCGCTACGGGAACATCATCCTGGTAGCCTCAGATACAGCAATGCCAGCCGAGGGCTCCGTCGAAGCCGCCCAGCTGGCAAAGGCACTCTTAGGCGGGGCCGTGCCCGCCCATTACAAAGACGAGACCTGGACCCGCGCGTTTTTCACCGGTGCTACTGCAGTACGCGATTGAGCAGCGTGGCTACTTGTCCCGCGTCAAAATCAGGAATATCGGCACCGGCCTTCTTGGCCGCATTCTTTGCTTCCGATACCTCCGACTCGGAGACATTGCCTGACTTAACGTTGTTCACGTGACCGGCGTTGTCCAGCAAGATTGCTAGGTCACTGACAGAAAAATCACCCTTGGCCATATCGCCTAGGTCCTCCACCGGGAGAGCATCCTTGTCCTGCAGGGTCTTCACGAAGCCAGCCAAGCCCTGCGCAGCTTGGGGATCAAGGCCGGACTTTTCTGCGGCGTCGGCAAGCTGCGGCAATGCAATCAGACCAGCGGCAAGCGCCAAGATCGCACCAATGAGTGGCGTGCTATCGGAGCTCAGGTCAAGGCCATCGCTCACGACCAGCTGCTCGAGCGCGCCGCCCACGTCAACGTAGTTGCCGTCGCTGAAGGACTGCAGTTGCTGCTTAGAACCATTAAACAGGTTCATGTCGACGTCGGTAGGAATGCCTGCCACCTTGCCGGAGCCAGAGCGCTGCCAGAAAGATAGCTTGTTCCAACCGCCTACGGCATCGGGCGCTTGATCCTGGTAGGCCGCGAGCCACAGTGGCATCTCCGAGAACTTCTGGGAGTTATTCATTTGCCCCATCCAGAAGTACTTGTAGGTGTAGATCATGGGCGTACGGCCGGTAAGACGCTTGAGCTCGCTAGTAAATTCTTCAATCCATTGCTCCAGCTGTGCCGCGGACTTTCCTTCCGCCACCTCGATATCAAGTGCAGGAGGCAATGTCTGATCCGGGGCTAGGGCGATCTGCGCGGCAAAATTGGCCGCCTGAGTCTTGGCGTCGCCCGCCGGGCGTGCGTAGTGGTACGCACCTGTCTTGAGTCCAGCAGCTTTAGCCGCCTGAATATCCTCTACATAGTGTGGGTTTACCCAATCACCACCCTCGGTAGCTTTCACAAATGCAAAGGACTGACCGTCGGTACGCACCTTTGACCAATCGATAGGTGTACCGCCTGGATGCTGGTGCGCTGCAACGTCAACGCCCTTAGGTGCACCGAGGCTCACCGCCTGGGCGACGGCGGTACCGCTTACGGCTAGTGCAACCACGGTGACCACCGCAGTAATGCTCTTTCGGAGTGCCTTCTTTGATGTCATGCGCGTGAGTCTAGCAACGTCTTCACTTCAGTCACATATTTAACACGCGGCCCTGCCAACCAATTTTGTCGCTTTTGTTTCTAATTTAGTGGGAATGTCGCCTTTTAGAACACATTTTTGCCTCTCTTCTATTGCGGATGGTCAATTGGCCACTTAGGATTGGAGACATGCAAAGACACGCACATGTTCTAATAATGGGGAAAATTAGACGTGGATGCTTATTACGTAGTTAATGACCCCAAAGATCCCGTAGCAGTTAGAGCGACCGAAAATAGAAAACAAGATTACCTATTTTGGAACGAGGTTAAGCCAGGCCTAAAAGATGACTTCGATATTTCCTGCCACGCACTCGCCACCCGCACGGGATTGAGCGAGCGGCGCACGCGAGACATAACCATGGCGCTATACCGGCTGGCTGAGTTGCCGCTTACGATGGCGCTGCAAGAAACCTATTATTTCCTGGATTTCTCTCGCCTTATTACTATCGACGCCGTACTTAGCAAGCTCGGTGACATCCCTACCGAAACTCTCGAGCGGATAGATCAAGAGCTGGCACGTTACCTGACTCCCACAAGGCCCGGACAGGTACTGCCTTCGAATACGAATTTGCGCCGAAAGCTCAATGGCCTCATCGCTGTTGAAAACCCGAATGTCGAAGAAGCCGAGGAGTCTGACGCGCGGAGCGACTCCTATTTCACCTACCCCAGCTTTGGCGGCAAGGCCGGGCTAGCAGTGGAATTCGATGAAGCTACATTGATAGCTATCGATGAACACGTCTGTAAGGCCGCCCAAAAACATAACCTCTCCAAGGCAGAGGCGCTGGCCAAACTGATTCTGGGCGAGATTGAATCGCGGGCTAAGGTGGTTTTACACATGTACCGTGCTCACGATCTGGAAGCTGCACCCGCGTTTATCCGAGGATTCGGATGGATAAGCCCAGACACCGCAGACAATCTGCGCCCCACCCAGACGCGGAACATGGATTTGGCCAAAGAAATGGAGAGCGAAAGCTACGTCACTCCCCCGCTCATTGGAGCCTTCGTGGAAGGTCGCGATGGTGTGTGCCGCTGGCCGGGCTGCAACCGCCCCGCAGAAACCTGCCAGAAGGACCATCGCATTGACCATTCCAAGGGAGGGAAAACGGCGGCTAGCAATTTGGCATCGTTATGCCAGCATCACCACAACATCAAGACCGACGGTGGAGCCTTCTACATAATGGACCCGCACACCGGAGACATTGTGTGGCTCTTTGACGATGGTCGCTGGGAATATGACGAGCCACAAGGACCGCTAGCGCGCAAGAACAAGAACTGGGCGCTTACGGTCGGTCAAGCTATCGCCGCCCGGAGGGCAGCGGCTAAGGAAAGGAGTGATAGCTAGACGGAACGGGCTCGTGAAATTACCTCAGGAAGATGAGCCAACACGTAGTCGACGTCTTCTTCCGAAGTAAGCCGGCCGAGAGTAAAGCGCAGGGAGCCAATACCTTCAGCTTCGCTAACTCCCATTGCCTCGAGGACGTGAGACATACGGTTTACGCCTGCGCTACAAGCGCTGCCGGTGGAGGCTTCGATCTGCAGGGAATCCAGCAGCATGATGAGGCTATCTCCATCAGCACCGGGGAAAGAGACGTGCAGGTGGGAAGGCAGGCACGGCTCGGCGGAATTGACCACCGCGTTATCGATGGTGGCAAGGATTCCGTCACGCAGCTTTTTGCGGAGCGCAGAAACTCGCTCACTCTGAGTAGAAATTTCCGCGACGGATTCTTCCAACGCCGCAGCTAGACCGGAAGCGCTAGCTACGTCGACGGTTCCCGGGCGGATTCCGCGCTCCTGCCCGCCACCGTAGGCGATCGGCTGGGGTGCAGGGCTGCGCTTGGTCAATAGCAGACCGATGCCGCGAGGGCCGCCGAACTTATGGGCACTGGCGGCGAGGCTGGTGATCCCTAGTTCGGAAAAGTTAACGGGGACCTTGCCCACGGCCTGCACCGCATCAACGTGCACGGGGGTGCCGACCGCATTCGCACGTGTAGCTATCTCTTCGATGGGCTGGATGGTGCCGGTTTCGTTATTGGCCCACATGCACGTGGCGACGTCGGCAAGCGTGTCTAGAGCCGACAAGTCTGCGATGTGCCCAGAACGATCGACGGGAAGCAAGTCGACGGCCGCTCCGGATTTTTGCAGTTTAGCCACGGTATCGCGCACGGCGGGATGCTCAATATCGGTAGAAACGATGCGGTTCGTAGTTCCAGCCGCGTAGAGCCCCTGGATGGCGATATTGTCCGCTTCGGTACCCGAGGAAGTGAAGATGACCTCGATTGGCTCGCAGCCAAGGAGGGAGGCAACTTTTTCGCGGGCGTCATCGAGCACAGACCGAGCCTTTCGGCCGGAACCGTACTGGGCACCGGAATTAAGGGAGCCAGCTGCCGCCACCCAAGCATCAATCGCGCTCTGGCGCATCGGCTGGGTAGCGGCGTAATCGAAGTAGTACGGCATTACTGGCGTGCCTTCAGTTCCTCGGTGAGAGCTGGAGCGATTTCATGCAGGTCGCCCACGACGCCAAGGTCAGCGATCTGGAAGAACGGCTCATCTTGATCCTGGTTGACCACCACAATGGTGCCGGAGGTCTGCATGCCAGAGGTGTGCTGGATAGCGCCGGAGATGCCCAAACCGATATAGAGATCCGGCGAGACGGTAACACCGGTCTGGCCGATCTGATAGGCGGCGTCGTAAAAGCCTTCATCTACCGCGTCGCGGGTGGCGCCGACAGCAGCGCCGAGGGCATCAGCAAGCGGCTCGACTACGGTGCTGAATTCGTTGCCCACGCCACGGCCGCCGGCGACGACCGCCTTGGCCTCGGTAATTTCCGGTCGTGCGGACTTCTGGGCCGGGGTGAAGGAGGTTACCTTAACGTCTATTCCCGTAGCGGCCGGCAGTGGCATGGGCGCCGGCTGCGCCTCTACCTGCTGTGGTGCGGTCTCAACCGCGCCTGGGCGGAGGGTGTAAATCGGGCACTGTCCAGCGGCGGTAGAGGTGGTCTCATAGGAACCACCAAAAATGGTCATCTGGGCAGAGCCATCGGCAGCAATGGCATCGACGTTGACGAGCGCTCCAGAAGCGAGGCGAGCTGCAAGGCGGCCGGCAATTTCATTATTCGCCGGAGTTGCAGCCAACACGATGGGCGCGGGGTTAGCTGCGCCGAGGGCATGCAGGGCATCAACTTCTGGGGTAAGGAAACGCTGATCATAATCCTCGGCCGTTGCCTGAACCACCTGCGCGGCACCGAGGGCGGCAAGGTCAGCATCGAACTTATCGGCCTGCTTGCCGACGACCACTGCGGACACCGTACCCAATTCCCGCGCAGCTGTAATCAACTCGCCGGTAACGGGAAGGACCTTATCCGCATCGTGCTCAACTAGTACGTAAACGTGAGACATATCTACTCCTAAATCAAGTTCTTTGCGGACAGGAAGTCAGCGATCTTCTTCGCTGCGTCTTGTGGGTTGGGCTCAGAGATAACCTCGCCGGCGGTACGCGGTGGGCGCTTCTCAGCGGCCGTAACGGCGGTAGTAGGCGCGATTGCTTCGATACCCAGCTCAGCCAGCGAGAAAGTTGTAATTTCCGCCTTCTTGGCAGCCATTAGGCCCTTGAAATTGGGGAAGCGGGGCTTGTCGCTCTTATCGGTCACGGAGACAATCGCCGGCAGCGGCGCCTCTAGTTCCCAAGTGCCGCGGGCATCATCGCGGATGCCCTGCACGGTGCCGTCAGCTAGCTCTACCTTGTGTAGGGCGGTAAGGGCTGGCAGCTGGCGGTATTCGGCGAGCAGTCCGGTAAGGAGGCCGGTGGAGGCATCAGAAGCTTCAGTGCCTGCGGTGATCAGCTGGACGTCGTCAAGCTTGTTCAGCGCAGCATTAAGAGTCCATGCGGTCGACAGTGCGTCCGCGCCGGCCAGCGAGTCATCGGAGACGAGCACCGCATCATCGGCGCCCATGGCCAGTGCCTTGCGCAGAGCCTCGTCCGCCTGGGCCGGACCCATAGTCAGCGCTACCACCTTGAACCCTGCATCAGGATTATCGTCGCGCAGGCGCAGGGCTTGTTCCACGGAGAATTCATTAACTTCATCAATGACGTTATCCACGGAGGTGCGATCCAGGGTGTGGTCATCTTCCAAGGTCTTGGTAGACCACGTATCCGGCACGTGTTTGACCAGAGCCACGATAGTTGGCATTGGGCACTCACCTTTCCGATATATTTATGTTGCGTAATTATCCTCGGACGATGATACTCGGGGTTGACAGAGCAAGGCGATTCTCTGTGAGCCAATTCGCGTAATGATTACTGCAAAAGGCTTCTTTCCTTTCAGCTTCATCTTCTTGCGTAGCTGGTCAGGGTCCACTTCTACCCCGCGCACAAGGATTTCCAGACTCCCCGCGTCATAGGATTTAAGTACGGATTTTAATTTCTTTAGGGGTACTTTTTCTATGAATGGAAATCCCGAAGTTCCCTCCGGAATCCTCTCCCCTGTTAGGTACGCGATGCGCGGATCGATTTGGTGCAGCCCTTCCCTAGCCGCGTAGTGCTGAACTAGGCCAGCACGAACGACGGCGCCGTCCGGATCAATCAGGTAGCTGCCAATATCGCCGGCCTCTGGCAGGTTTGTTTCTTGGTCATCGAGGACATCTATCTGTTCGCCACGAATCATTACCGCCTTGCGCCCCGTACCAAGTCCAGGGGTATACAGGCAGGATTCCTTTACTCCCCCATCGACGCTCGCGACGGTAACGAGACCATCCCATTCGCTGAAATCAAGACCGGGCGCGCACTTAATGGCCAGCTCCTTGCCGCGATGCTTATCGACGACCTCCGGAAGCGGCGGCACCAAATCTTCCGGCCGCGTGATCCTTTTCCCACCGGCGCGGCGGGCTGGATCTGCAAGGAGGACATCGGCAGTCGTAGTCGTGGTGAGCGCATCCGCGCGGAATATGTTGGCCGAAGAGAGGTTATACCTAGCCATCCTCACGCGCGACTCATCCAGATCCGAGCCGAAATAGTCAAGCGGGCAATTATAGCCTTCCGTGCCGATGGAACAGGTGAGATCATGAACGGTACGAACTCCCTGTTCCGCAAGGAAGCTCATGCGATACGCAGCAACGCCGGTGGGAGTGGCTTGCTGGGCGGAGTCAGCATCCATCAGCCAATTGCGCGGAAGCTTGCCTGAATTACGCGCAGTCACCAACTCCATAACTGCGCGGCCAAAGTCGCCGAACTTTTCTTTGAGGACCTCGGCATCTTTGAGCCGAGAGGCCTTGGTCAGTGTGAGATCGAGGCTAGTTATTTCCTCATGGTGGTCCATCAGGAAGCTGACTTCTGCGGGGGTATAACTCATATGCGGTCTAAAGGGGTGGTGGAAAAGAATTCGCGGTACCGGGAATCCTCGCGGGGATCCCCAATGACGGGGCGCAGATCAGAATAGGACGCATCATCTAAGACTTCTTGGACCGAGGAGTATTTGCTCAACCTTTGCATTTGCGCCCACGTAGGAATGACTAGGCGCACCAGCCCGGCGCGCCAGCCATCCAGGATGAGCTGCGGGGAGAACCATCCGGCATCATCAGCTTCATCGGTATCCCCGTCTGGTTCTTGGCCGGAGGGCAACACCCCAACGAAGAAGAAGGTATCGAACCAGTGGCTCTTGCCTTTTCCTACCCAGCGCGCCCAGGGAAGGAGCATATCGGCGTCGACCCGCATGCCGTTATTGCTGAGGAATTCGGTAAAGGAAATGGTGTGGTTTTCCAGAAGCTTTCGCTCCTTGTGATAGCGCCGCGCATTAGAAACAATGCCGTCTTCGCGTATGGCAAAAAGGGTGCCGGCTTCTTCGAAGAGTTCGCGCGCAGCAGCAAAGACAAGGGCATGGGCCTTGTACTTTGTCACCCCCATTCGCCGGGCCATCGCAACGACTGATTTACCGGCCCACAGCTCGCCCGAGTCCCAAGATCGAGGTGGAAAGTCGCGCGGATCTACTCCCCCTCCGGGAAACACCGAATGCCCCGGGTAGTTATGCATAGTGTGGACCCGTTCTTGGACCCATACCTCAAGACCGTCAGCGCCATCCCGCAACAGCAGGACCGTTGCCGCCAAGCGCCCACCATTAAAGCCGGTGGTATCGCTGGCGTCGATGGCATCTAGACGGTCATGAATAGGATTGGTCATAGAGAAGCTCGGCGGGCGAAGTATCGCTGTCCAATGCGGTCCACCTGGATGGGCTGGTGGAAGGCGCGAGTCAGGTTTTCGGAGGTAAGGACGGAATTAATCAGGCCTTTTGCCACTACCTTACCCTCATCCAGCAGCATGGCGTGGGTGAAGCCGTAGGGGATTTCCTCCACGTGGTGGGTGATCATGACAATCGCTGGGGCATCGGGATCCATGGCTAGATCGCCGAGGTATCCCACTAGGTCTTCGCGGCCGCCCAGGTCCATTCCGGCTGAAGGCTCATCGAGGATGAGCAGCTCCGGGTTGGACATGAGGGCGCGAGCTAGGACGACGCGCTTCTTTTCACCTTCGGACAGTGTTCCCCATGTGCGTTCTTTCAGATGGGTCGCACCTACCTGCGCCAAGATGTCATCAGCGCGGGAGAAGTCCATGTCTTGGTATTCCTCTCGCCACCGGCCGAGCACTGCGTAGCCGGCGGAGACAACGAGATCGTCTACGCGCTCGTTGTCTGGGATCCGTGATTGCACCGCCGCGGAGGAAATGCCAATGAGCGCGCGCAGATCGCGCATGTCCGTCTTGCCAATTTGCTCCCCCATCAAAAAGGCGGTGCCTTTCGAGGGGAATTGTTCGGCCGCGGCCATGCGTACCAAGGAAGTCTTGCCTGCCCCGTTGGGCCCAATGATGACCCAGCGCTCATCAAGCTCTACTTGCCAATCCACAGGACCCACGAGAGTCTTGCCACCCCGGCGCAGCTCAACGCCGCGGAAATCTACGAGCCAGTCTTGATCAGTAGGAGTTACGTCGTTCACGCCTTCCATTGTGACTGATTAGTTCTTTGGCCGGTGAAATTGACACAGCTGCATTAGTCTTATGGGCATGACTACTCGCCTTGGTATTGACGATGTCCGCCCACTTATTTCCGCTGGTTCTGTAGCCTCCAAAGCCGTTGTAGGCGAGGTAATTCCCGTCACTGCTTTAGTCTGGCGTGAGGGCCACGACGCAGTCTCGGCTACCTTGTCCGCATGGGCGGCACGTACCACGGCCACATCCTCCGTCACCATGCAGGCGGATCCGCACGACCAAGATCGCGTACATGGCGTATTTACCCCAGGTACCCAAGGCACCTGGTTTTTTCGAGTTGACGCCTGGTCCGATCCCATCGCCACTTGGAAGAATGCAGTAACCAAAAAGATGGCGGCTGGGCAGTCCGCTGCCGAGTTGGCCAATGATCTCCACCATGGCGCGGACCTGTTTTCGCGGGCCGCTTTGCAAACCCCGTCTGATGTGGTGGCACCGCTCTTTGTGGCCGCGCGGGATTTGGCGGATGAGTCTAAGGACGTCGACAAGCGGGTGCAGGTAGCGCTTTCGGATGAAGTGGCAGATATCCTTCACTCGCACCCGCTGCGGGACCTTCTGGTGGAGGGTGCAATCCACGAGGTTTATGTGGAACGCCCCGCTGCGCTGTATAACTCGTGGTACGAGCTCTTTCCCCGCTCAACGGGCGGCTGGAATGAAGAGGGAAATCCTGTTCACGGTACATTTGAGACCACAGCTAAGGCACTGGAACGCGTGGCCGATATGGGCTTCGATACAGTCTATTTTCCGCCGATCCATCCCATCGGAGAAGTACACCGCAAGGGCAAGAATAACTCGGTCGTTGCAGAGCCTGGGGATGTTGGAAGCCCTTGGGCCATCCAGGACCACTCCACCACCCATCCGGACTTGGGCACAATGGAGGATTTTAAGAAACTCGTCTCGCGCGCCCAAGAGCTTGGTCTCGAAGTTGCGCTCGATTTTGCACTGCAGGCATCGCCTGATCACCCGTGGGCAAAAAGCCACCCGGAATTTTTCACCGTTCTTCCGGATGGCACCATCGCCTATGCTGAAAATCCACCGAAGAAGTACCAGGATATCTATCCGCTCAACTTCGATAACGCATCGGATTCCATCTACCACGAGATCTATGAAACCTTGATGATTTGGGTCGAAGCTGGGGTGAGGACCTTCCGCGTGGATAATCCGCACACCAAGCCGGCAAACTTTTGGGATTGGTTGATTACTCGCGTACACGCCACTCATCCGGATGTCATCTTTTTGGCCGAGGCCTTTACTCGTGCTCCTCGTCTTTTTGGCCTAGCCAAGGCCGGCTTTTCCCAGTCCTACAGCTATTTCACGTGGCAGACCTCCAAGTACGAGCTAACCCAATTTGGCCAAATGCACGTGGAGCAAGCGGATATCTGCCGCCCTAATCTCTTTGTCAATACACCGGATATTTTGCACGAGTCCTTGCAAACTGGAGGGCGCGCCATGTTTGCCATTCGCGCTGTCCTAGCTGCCACCATGTCACCTCTGTGGGGTGTTTATTCCGGCTTCGAGTTGTACGAGCACACCCCGGTAGCGCCGGGTTCGGAAGAATACCTCGACTCTGAGAAGTATGAACTGCGCCCACGCGATTTTGCCGCGGCCGCAAAGTCCGGTGACTCCTTGGAGTCTTATATCCGGCTACTCAATCAGATTCGCCGCGATAATCCCGCATTGCAGCAATTGCGCACCCTGCGATTCCATGACACCGACAACGAGGCCATCATTGCCTATTCCAAGGCGGATCCGGCCACCGGCAACGTGGTCCTCGTCGTGGTCAATTTGGATCCGCGAAACGCGCAGGAAGCTACCGTGTCAGTAGATATGCGGGCTATCGGCCGTCACCCCGGCGAATCTTATACCGTGCAAGACACCATTACCGGCTCTGCTTATCACTGGTCAGAGCGCAACTTTGTGCGCTTGGAACCGCTTCGCGACGTCGCCCATGTCTTTGTCCTGCCCCACGCCGATCACGCCCTCCAAGAACAGCTCGCTTGGCGCGACGTGACCGATTATCGCCCTTAAACATTTGCCCATAAAACCGCACTCGATCTAGGTACTCTGATTGTATGAATATCCCGGCCGCTGATCTCGCCCGCCTGAACGACTGCCGCCACCATGACCCACACGGCTTTTATGGTTGGCACGAAGGCACCGTACGCACCTGCCAGCCTGGCGCCACGGCGGTACACGTTCACACCCCCACCCAATCCATTTCCATGGACTTGGTAGACGATGATATTTGGGAAGCAGAGGTGGGCGATAACTGCGATTACCGCCTAGAAATCT
The DNA here is from genome assembly GCA_025144025.1 of Corynebacterium sp. p3-SID1241. GTDB lineage: Bacteria > Actinomycetota > Actinomycetes > Mycobacteriales > Mycobacteriaceae > Corynebacterium. Next base: position 61,275 of record JALXWS010000003.1, read on the forward strand.
CCTATCCGGAGGCGCCTACTCGCATTGTGGCAGACGGCTATCATTTCCTTCCCACCATTGGCTCGCTGGACCTGCACCTTATTGGAGAAGGTCGCCACGAGCGCCTCTGGGAAGTCCTCGGTGCAAACTTGCGCAGCTACGAGACAGAGATGGGCTCCGTGGAAGGGGTCTCCTTTGCCGTGTGGGCTCCCAACGCCCAAGGCGTGGCTGTGGTGGGTGACTTCTGTGGCTGGAACCCAACCCAGTATCCGATGCGTTCTTTAGGCTCTACCGGCGTATGGGAGGTCTTTGTTCCAGGCATCGGTGCTGGCGAGCACTATAAGTTCGCCATTTTTAGCCACGAGGGCCGCAAGGACAAGGCCGACCCCTTGGCAAAGCGCACCGCCTGCCCGCCGGAAACAGACTCTATCGTGGATTCCACCAGCTTCGCTTGGTCCGATTCCGCCTGGATGGGCAAGCGCACCGGCAACCTCGACGTCCCCATGAGCATCTATGAGGTTCACGTTGGCTCGTGGAAGGTTGGCGCCAACTACAACCGCCTGCGCGAGGAACTCATTCCGTATCTCAAGGAGCACGGTTTCACCCACGTCGAGCTCTTGCCCGTTGCAGAGCACCCCTTTGGCGGCTCCTGGGGCTACCAAGTCTCCGGCTACTACTCGCCGTCCGCGCGTTGGGGCTCGCCGGATGAATTCCGTGAACTGGTCAATGCACTGCACGAAAACGGCATCGGCGTCATCGTGGACTGGGTGCCGGCCCACTTCCCCAAAGATGACTGGGCCCTCGGACGCTTCGACGGACAGGCGCTGTATGAGCACCCCGATCCCCGCCGCGGTGAACAATCCGACTGGGGCACCTATGTCTTTGATTTCGGACGCAATGAGGTCCGCAATTTCCTTGTAGCCAATGCACTGTACTGGGCCGAAGAGTTCCATATCGATGGCCTGCGCGTAGACGCCGTGGCCTCCATGCTCTACCTGGATTATTCCCGCGATGAATGGCTGCCCAACCAGTACGGCGGGCGCGAGAATTTAGAGGCCGTGCAATTCCTGCAGGAAACCAATGCCACTCTCAACCGCACCCATTCTGGTGTGCTCACCATCGCCGAGGAATCCACCTCCTGGCCGGGCGTTACCGCTCCGACTTCTGAAAATGGCCTGGGTTTTTCCCTGAAGTGGAACATGGGATGGATGAATGACACCCTGGAGTACTTCCAACACGAACCCATCCACCGCTCCCATCACCACGGCGAACTCACCTTTTCTATGGTCTACGCCTACTCTGAGCGCTATATACTACCGTTTAGCCATGATGAAGTAGTGCACGGCAAAGGCTCGCTGTGGGAACGCATGCCCGGTGATGACTGGAATAAGGCCGCCGGCCTGCGGGCACTCTACGGATACATGTTTTCCCACCCCGGCAAGAACCTGCTGTTCATGGGCCAAGAATTCGGCCAGACTACCGAGTGGGCCGAGGGGCATTCTGTAGACTGGGGCAACCTCGATGGGTGGGCTAACGAGTGGCACCGCGGCATCAAGAGACTCGTGCGCGATATTAACTTCATCTATCGTGACACCCCTGCCTTGTGGTCGCAAGACTTTAGCCAAGGGGGATTCCAGTGGGTCAAGGCGGATGACTCGAATAATAACGTGCTCGGCTACGTCCGCTACGGTGCTGATGGCTCCGCCCTACTCGCCGTGTGCAACCTTTCTGGTTCTTCTATTCCCAACTACGACCTTTGGGTTCCATATGACGGCGAGTGGCAGATGATCCTCAACACTGATGATGCTGTCTATGAAGGCGCTGGGAATCCGCTTCCCCAGCACATTCACGTAGCGGATAATCTCACCACGCTTCACCTACCGGCTAACTCGGTACAGTGGTACGTGCTGGAGCAATAAAACGCTTATCGCTGCGTCCGCAGGAACTCCACTACGCGCGCTTCGATGTCATCACGGAGCGCGTCCATGCGCTCTTCACCTTCCAGACCGCGAAGCGAAGGATCCTCGATAGTCCACCGCTGTGCTGGCCCCTCATATTTCGCATCACCTACTACGACGACGTGGTCGACAGTGGCGGCAAGGTTAGGATCCACTAGAGCAGGAGTACCAGTCATTTCTGCTCCCACCTTCGCGAGGGAAGCTTTAGCCTCTTGATTGATACCCTGCTGGGTATGCTCCGGCGTAGTTTGCACCCCAGCCGAGTAAATATCCCATTCAGGGGCATGCTTCGCGGCTAACGCCGCTGCCATCTGGGACTTGCCGCGATTTGTATTGCACAGGAAAAGCACTGAAGTCATGTTTTCCTATGCTACTCGAGCTAGTAAAGGACGCTCGCCAGCTTGGTGCGAGCCTCTAGGACACGTGGGTCACTGGCTTCGAAAAGACCGAAAAGCTCCAGCAAGCGTCCACGCACGCGAGCCTTCTCGTCACCGGCCGTTACCTTCATCGTCTCAATAAGGCGTTCAAAGGCCTTTTCTGGGGCGCCGGCAACCACTTCGGCGTCGGCAGCCCGCATTTGCTTATCGACGTCCCCCTTATCCGCCTCCGCAGCCGCGATCGGATCCTCGGTCTGATTGGCTGGGTCGAGGCGCTTGAGCAGCATGGTTGTATCGCGTGCCTGCTTAATCTGCACGTTATCGGGCTCGGAGTCCAAAATGGAGTTGTAGACGTTGAGCGCACCATCAAAATCGCCGGCATTCAAGAAGCTCTCTGCTTCCTGGAGGCGCGGATCCTCTTCTTCCTCTTGGGGCTGTTCCGATCCATGATCGCCCTGCAAACCCTTCAACTGTGGACCAACATTTTGCACTAGGGTGTCTACCCATTGCTTGAGCGCGTCCTTCGGCTGCGCGCCTTCAAAATTAGTCAGCGGCTGACCAGCGCCCAACGCCACCACGGTAGGCAGATTCTTAACGCCGAAGACCTGCGCCACCTGCGGAGTAGCATCCGCATCTACATAGGCAACGAGGAAACTGAGGTTTCCTTGCACAGCCAAATCCTGGAGATCGGTCCGCAACTGCTCTGACTGCGTGGAACGGGCAGTACCAATGAGAACGACCACTGGAACTTCCGCAGAGCGGCGCACCACGTCTTGTTCGAAATTAGACTCTGTAACCGTAAAGAACGGCTGGACCCCACTAGCGTTTGTGTGCGGCGACTCCTGCGCCTTCTGGCGCGCCTCAGCGCGGGCTTTGACCTGGCTGAGATCAAGCGCGCCTCCTACATAAGCATTATTTGCTGAAGTCATCTAGTCCTCCTTTGCAAGGCGGCGGTTGACCGCGTCTACCTTGTCTGTCAGCTGATTGGTCACGCCTTCACGAATATCGGCCTTTACCACCAAAGAAGTACGCGGGGATACAGCGCGCACTGCCTCAGTTGCCTTTTTGATGGTTCCAAAGACCTCATCCCATTCCCCTTCCAGAAGGGTAAACATGGCATTAGTCTCATTAGGGAGGCCAGACTCGCGAACCACGCGTACAGCCTCGGCCACGGCATCGGCCATTTCTTGGGAGTCATTATTGACTACCGCTGGGGCTACAGAAAATGCAACAATCATGCCCGCTAGTCTACCTACGCTCCCAACAGTGGCGGTGCCAGTGCCGGCGATCGTCGCCTTGGCGGCCCACGTCTCGGGGCCACGCGACGATATGGGCCACCCCAGGGGGGATGTTTTGGTTGCAGCCCGGACACACGTAATACTTCTGAGCACGCGCGGAACCGATATGACGCATGACGTAGGGCTCACCGCGGGTCCAACTAGGGCCCACGACCGTCTGCGACCCGAGGAAAGTGGAGCCATCTTTCGGCAAGGAGCGAATCTCTACCGGTTTGCGTCTATTTCGCCGCGGCATCAGAACAACCGCAATTCATTCGACTCGAGGCCGCGCAGCTCCTGATAGTCTAGTACGACACACCGAATACCGCGGTCTTCTGCCAAGGTTCGGGCCTGCGGCTTGATTTCCTGCGCCGCGAATACGCCGGACACTGGGGCGAGCAGCTCATCGCGATTGAGCAACTCCAAATATCTCGTGAGCTGTTCCACACCGTCGATACCACCGCGGCGTTTCACCTCGATGGCGACGTTATTATTGTTCTCGTCTTTCGCCATGATGTCTACTGGACCAATGGCGGTAGGAAACTCACGACGTACCAAGGTATAGCTATCGCCCAAGGTATCGATCTGGTCCGCCAAAAGCTCTTGTAAGTGAGCTTCTACGCCGTCCTTGACCAAACCTGGATCCTCCCCCATGTCATAGGAAACTTCCTCGTGGATCTCAGCGATGGTGATTCGCAGTTGCTCGCCTTTAGGATTTTCTACCAACCATAAGAGCTCACCTGTATCTTCACCATCTAAGTCCTCGATGGCGGACTCCTTTAAGGTGCACGGCGGAGTCATCCAATTAAGCGGTTTATAAGCGCGGTCATCGGCGTGCACAGACACAGAACCGTCTGCTTTGACGATAAGCAGCCGGTCTGCCATGGGAAGGTGGGCATCCAAACGGCCCACGTAATCTACGGAGCATCGGGCGATTACTAAACGCATGACCTCTACCCTAGCGGGTAGCCTTATCGCTTGGATTGACGGGTAGCGCGCTCGCGCAGTTGCCGGAAATCGAAGCGCTGCTGGCGCTTGGACGGTGCCGCTTCTACCCATGCACCAAAGCCCATGATTCCGTGCGGATCGGAGGCTAGCTCATACTCCCTGCCTTTGGCGCGAAATCGCACAACCTCGGTGGCGGCAGACATAAAAGAAGCCTCGGCATCATCAAGCGGGCGGGTGCTCACTAGCTCGATGTCGAGGCGATTGATGCGCAGGTCGCAGCGCGGGGAGACTGAACGCAGCTTGAAATACTCCACAAATTCACCCTCATAGCGCAGCGATCCATGCCGCCAAGAAAGGGAGTTTCTGGCAGGGTAACGACGCAAAAGCACAGAGGTACCGCGAGAGCGGATAGTAAAAAACCGGAGCGCCGCCAAGAAGAAGACTAAAAACAGGGCCACTCCAAGGGCCCACAGAAGCACTGCAACAAACGTTGAATTCATGGGCTAATTCACGCCATCCTCGCTCTGTGGAGATACTAATTTCTTGAATTGTAGCGCCTAGCGGCCCCAGTATGCCAATAAGAATAGGCAAAGAAAACACGAAGAAGGCGCACCGGTTTGAAACCGGTGCGCCTTAAGAGAGCAGGAAGGGCGGCTATTGCTGCCCTCTCCTACCAATCCAAGGTTCTAAGCCTTAGCGCGGCGGATTGCACGCTGTGCGGCCTCGCCACGGGACTTGGTGAGCTCGTGCTCAGAAGAGAAATCCTCCTGAGCCTTCTCCTCATCCACCTCATCGGACCAGATGGCCCAATCAGCGAGGACGGTGATCTTGTCCTGGGTAACGGAGAGGAAACCACCCTGAACGGCAGCGACGCGGCGCTCGCCGTCTACGGGGTGGATGGTCACCACGCCATTATCGATCAACTGACCGATCGTAGGCTCGTGACCGGGAAGCACGCCGATCTCACCCTCGGTGGTCTCAGCCGTGACCATGGAGGCCTGTCCGGTCCACAGCAGGCGCTCGACGGAAACCAATTCGGCGGTGATGTCAGCCATGTGCCTCTCCCTACTTCTCGTTCAACTTCTCGTATGCAGCCTTGACGTCGTCCAAGCCACCCAAGCCGTTGAAAGCCTGCTCTGGGTAGTGGTCAAACTCGCCATCGCAGATGCGCTCGAAGGCATCGATGGTCTCAGACAGCGGCACGTAAGAGCCCGGCAGGCCGGTGAACTTCTGTGCGACGAAGAAGTTCTGGCCCAAGAAGCGCTCGATACGGCGGGCACGCTGAACGGTGACCTTATCCTCCTCGGACAGCTCGTCCATACCAAGGATGGCGATGATGTCCTGGAGTTCCTTGTTCTTCTGCAGAATACCGATGACGCGCTGTGCAACCTCGTAGTGCTTTTCGCCAACGATGCCTGGCTCGAGAATACGAGAGGTGGAAGTCAGCGGGTTCACTGCAGGGTAAATACCCTTGGAAGCAATCGCACGGTCCAGCTCGGTGGTAGCGTCCAAGTGAGCGAACGTCGTAGCCGGAGCTGGGTCGGTGTAGTCATCGGCCGGAACGTAAACGGCCTGCAGGGACGTAATAGAACGGCCCTTGGTCGAGGTAATGCGCTCCTGAAGAACACCCATCTCATCAGCCAGGGTCGGCTGGTAGCCCACAGCGGAAGGCATACGACCCAGCAGGGTCGAAACCTCAGAGCCGGCCTGGGTAAAGCGGAAGATGTTGTCGATGAACAGGAGGACGTCCTGGTTCTGCACATCGCGGAAGTACTCCGCCATGGTCAGGCCGGACAGGGCCACGCGCATACGGACTCCTGGCGGCTCATCCATCTGGCCGAAGACAAGGGCGGTATCTTGCAGCACGCCCATCTCTTCCATCTCCAGGAAGAGGTCGGTGCCCTCACGGGTGCGCTCGCCGACGCCGGCGAAGACGGAGGTACCGGAGAACTCACGGGCGATACGGGTAATCATCTCCTGAATGAGAACAGTCTTACCCACACCTGCGCCGCCGAAGAGGCCAATCTTGCCGCCCTTAACGTACGGGGTCAGCAGGTCGATGACCTTAATGCCGGTCTCCAGAATCTCGGTCTTACCCTCAAGCTGGTCGAACGCTGGCGGCTCGCGGTGGATACCCCACTGCTCGCCATCGCGGCCGAGACCCGGCTCGTCGAGGCAATCACCGAGGGCGTTGAAGACGTGGCCCTTGACGATGTCGCCGACTGGCACGGAAATTGGCTTTCCGGAGTCGATGACCTCGGCACCGCGGACGAGGCCGTCGGTCGGTGCCATGGACACGGTACGGACAAGGTTGTCACCGAGGTGCTGAGCGACCTCGAGGGTGACGGTCTTTGCAACAGCTTCGAGCTTAATGTCGACGTGCAGTGCGTTGTACAGGGCCGGCAGTGCCTCACGTGGGAACTCCACGTCCACAACCGGACCGATGACGCGCACGACACGACCGGCGACTGCCGAAGACTGTGCATTCTGCTCTTGCAGAGCTGTAGTCATAATCTAGTCACTTTCTGCGCTGTCAGATAGCGCGCCAGCGCCACCGACGATCTCTGAAATTTCCTGGGTAATCTGTGCCTGACGAGCCTGGTTAGCCACGCGAGAGAGGTCATCGACCATCTCCGTCGCGTTGTCAGTAGCAGACTTCATAGCTGTACGGCGTGCAGCGGACTCGGAGGCGGATGCCTCCAAGAACATAGCAAACAGGATACGCGAGACGTACTGCGGAAGCAGCGTTTGCATCAGCGTATCTGCGTCTGGCTCGAACTCGAAACCAGCGGCAGTATCCCCGAACTCGGCATCAGACAAAGCGGAATCACCGAGTTGGTACTCCTCATCCTGAATGACCGGCTCAACTGGCAGCAGCTGCTGTGCCCGAGCAGTCTGAGTCAGCATCGACTCAAACTCGGTGTAGACAACGTGCACCTGGTCAAAGCCACGGACACCTTCGCCTTCACCCTGTGCGTGCAGGCCAGCACGGCCCTTAGTTGTACCGTGAGAACCGGCAACGAAACCATCAATCAAGTGACGGCGCACATCGTGGGTGGCCTCCCAGGTCGGATCCTGAGAGAAACCGCCCCAGCTGCCAACTACCTCGTCCTCACGGAACTTGTAGTGGCCGATGCCCTTGTTGCCAGTTACGTAGCGGACTACCTCGTAGCCCTTGCTTTCCAGGAGAGCCTGCAGCTGTGCGGCCTTCTTGAAGACGTTGTTGTTATAGCCGCCACACATACCGCGGTCAGATGTGACCACGAGGATGGCGGCGACGTTGCCGTCTTCACGCTCGCGCAGCATGTCGTGCTCCAACGTAGAAGCCGCAGCCAGCTTATTCATGATGCTGGTCATCTCGGTCGCGTACGGCTGCGATGCCTCTACCCTGGCCTGCGCTTTGGTAATGCGCGAGGTAGCAATCAGCTCCTGGGCCTTGGTGATCTTCTTAGTCGAATTAACGGACCGAATGCGGTCTCGCAGTTCGCGAAGATTAGCCATCGTTTCTCCTCCCTTCTTTAATCTAGACGGTTAGTTATGAGTTCTGAACTCTACTTAGCCGTCTTGCGGGAGACGTTGAGCTCGGTGTTCTTTACGTCGCTTTCATCCAAAGGCTCTACCGCTGCCTCGGACCCCAAGTTGCGGCCCTCGGAAGTACGGAAGGTTGGCTGGAAGTCCTTAGCTGCCGCAACCAATGCGTCCTTGGACTCATCAGTCAGCGGCTTGCCACCGGAAATCTGCTCAAAGACCTCTGGGGTGTTTGCATTGAGGTACTCGTGGACCTCAGCCTCGAAGCGGCGGACGTCCTCAACGGGAACGACGTCGAAGATGCCAGCCTCGGCGAGGTAGATGGACACCATCTGGTACTCCACCGGCTGCGGAGAGGACTCAGGCTGCTTCAAAAGCTCAACCAGGCGGGAACCGCGCTCGAGCTGCGCCTTGGAGGCAGTATCCAAATCGGATGCGAACGCTGCGAAGGCCTGCAGGTCGCGGTAAGAAGCCAGGTCCAGACGGAGGTTACCGGCGACCTTCTTCATGCCCTTGGTCTGTGCAGCGCCACCAACGCGGGAGACGGAGACACCCACGTTGATAGCCGGGCGAACGCCCTGGTTGAACAGGTCGGACTCCAGGAATACCTGACCGTCGGTAATGGAAATGACGTTGGTCGGAATGAACGCGCCGACGTCGTTTGCCTTGGTTTCGATGATCGGCAGGGCGGTCATGGAACCGGCACCCATGTCGTCGGAAAGCTTTGCAGCACGCTCCAGCAGACGGGAGTGCAGGTAGAACACATCGCCCGGGTATGCTTCGCGTCCCGGCGGACGGCGGAGCAGCAAGGAGATGGCACGGTAAGCCTCAGCCTGCTTGGTCAGATCATCGTAGATAACCAGGACGTGATTACCCTGGTACATCCAGTGCTGGCCCAAGGCTGCACCAGAGAACGGCGACAGCCACTTAAAGCCAGCGGAATCAGAAGCCGGTGCAGCCACGATGGTGGTGTAATCCAGTGCGCCGTGCTCCTCAAGGGTGCGGCGCACACCAGCGATGGTCGAGCCCTTTTGGCCGATAGCGACATAGATACAGCGGACCTGCTTATCCTTGTCGCCGGACTCCCAGTTAGCCTTCTGGTTCAAAATGGTATCGATGCACACCGCGGTCTTACCGGTCTTGCGGTCACCGATGACCAGCTGACGCTGGCCACGGCCAATCGGGGTCATTGCATCGATAGCCTTGATGCCGGTCTGCATTGGCTCTTCCACCGGCTGACGCTGCAGCACGGACGGTGCCTGCAGCTCGAGGACGCGCTCCTCTTCAGCGTTGATTGGGCCCATGCCATCAATTGGCTGACCCAAAGGGTTAATCACGCGGCCGAGGAATTCCTCGCCCACTGGGATAGAGAGAACCTCGCCGGTCCTCTTGACCTCGTCGCCCTCCTTGAGGGACTCGAAGTTACCCAGGACCACAACACCGATGGAGTTGGTGTCGAGGTTCTGTGCGACGCCAATCACGCCGCCTGGGAACTCGAGCAGCTCATTCGCCATAACGGATGGCAGGCCAGAAACCTGCGCAATACCGTCAGCTGCCGAAATGACCACGCCGACCTCCTCACGGGAGGCCTCCGCGGAGTAGCTCGAGGTGTAGTTCGCAATCGCACTACGGATCTCGTCGGAGGAGATCGTCAGCTCCGCCATGTTCTTCCTGCTCTCGGTAGTATCTTCCAGCACTTACTTAGTTCGTTTCTGTCGTTTCGGCTACGCCATCTGGGCACGCAGGCGAGCAATCTTGCCTGCTGTAGAGCCGTCAATGACTTCATCGCCGACGCGGATGCGCAAGCCACCGAGGAGGCTGGTGTCAACCTCAGAGTGAATGGACATCGCACGACCATAAATTTTGCCCAGCTTCTCAGCGAGTACTGCTTGCTGGCCTTCGTTTAGTTCACCCGCTGCGGTAACGCGCGCAATGGTGCGGCCCTGCAGGTCTGCTGCAGAATCGGCCAAGGCGGCAACATCGTCGTTCGGGTTCTGCTCTGGGCGGGAGATGGCCTGAAGCACCAGTGCCTCAGTGAACATCGTGACCTTGCCGTAGAGCACGTTTGCCAGCAATCCGCGCTTGCGGGCGGAATCAGCAGTTCGGTCGGAAAGCAGCTGGGTGAGCTCGCCCTCACGGTCCAGGATCTGAGACAGACGGAAGAGCTCATCTTCTACCTGACCCAGCTGGCCCTGTGACTCGGCACCGCGCAGTAGTGCGCGGCGCCCCAGGGAAACCAAGCCCTTGACAAAGTCCTTCGGGGTGGACCACTGCACGGCCGCAGCTTCCTGGATGATGCGCAGCGCACCAGCAGAAATCTTGGAGCCAAACAGGTTCTCCGCAAGAGACTTACGTGCCTCGCTTGGGGCGGCGATATCGGTGAAAGCGACGCGCAATTCGCGGTCGGTATCCAAGACATCGACAACCTCAAAGATATCCAAACCTGCCTGTGCGGCGGTGGCAACATTGTTGTCGCCGGCCAGGATCTCATCCAAGCGGTTTTGTGAGGTTGCGAGTGCTTCGCGGCTAGCTGCCTTCATAGTTGCCTACTTTCCGGCCGGTGCCACAGAGTCGAGCTCGGACAAGAAGCCATCAATGGTGGAGGACTTCTTAGAGGCGTCGGAAAGCTCGCCGCCCAAAATCTTCTCCGCCAGGTTGATGGAATTCTGGCCCATTTCAGAACGCAGCTCAGTGACAACCTGGGCGCGAGAAGCTTCCAGCTGCTTCTCGCCATTAGCGACGATGCGGCGGGATTCTTCTTCCGCATTGGTCTTAGCCTCGGCCTCGATCTGCTTGCCGCGCTCGCGCGCCTGCTCGCGGATCTCGGCAGCTTCTGCACGGGCATCAGCCAGCTGAGCATTGTACTTTTCCAGAGCAGCCTTGGCCTCGGCCTGCTGAGCCTTGGCACGCTTCAAGCCACCCTCGATCCGGTCTTCACGCTCCTGCAGCATCTGGCTGTACTTCGGAAGAACAAACTTCGCGAAAATCAGCAAGATGATGGCGAACGGAATGATTGACCAGACTAAGTCGTACATCTTGGGCAGGAGGATGGAGTTGCCGCTCTCCAGCGGCATATGCTCACTTCCCTCTGCTGCAAGGTAGTAAATGACGTTGTTCATGGGTCTCCGTTCTTAAAGTTCGATTTACTTGTGTAAAGCGTTCTTTAGAACAGGAAGCCTGCAACGAGGCCGATCAGGGCCAGTGCCTCAACGAAGGCGATACCCAGGAACATGGTGGTACGCAGCTGGCCGGCCATCTCAGGCTGGCGAGCCATGCCCTCAACGGTCTTGCCAACGAGGATGCCGATGCCCAGGCCCGGGCCGATGGTGGCCAGGCCGTAGCCGAGGGACTGAAGGCCGTCGAAGGAGGTGGTTGCTGCGTCCTGAGCCAGGATGATCTCGTTCATGTGAAAGTCGTTCCCTTTCAATGTATATCCCGCGGGAATGTCCTGCGGGGCGGTGTTGGTTTGATTTTGGGGTATTTAGTTAACCGCGAGGTTCGCGTTGTTGTTAGTGCGAATCTGCATGCAACGACAATTCGATGTATACCGCCGTCAGCAGGGCAAAGATATATGCCTGCAGGAAGATGACGATAATCTCGTAAAGCGTGAACAGAACCGCTGCGACCAGGGTCAAGCCACCCACTGCGGTCCAAGCGTTGAACTGGAAGAAGAAGAAGTTCGTAGCCGAGTACAACAGGACCAAAATGAGGTGACCAGCCAGGAAGTTCGCCATAAGACGAAGAGCCAAGGTGACTGGGCGCATAACAAACGTAGAGAAAGCCTCAATCGGCACGACAAGAAGGTGCAAGGCCGGCGGCAGATTAGGAATAACCACCGAGGACTTGATGAACTTGCCAAAGCCATAGCGCTTGGCGCCCGCGTAAATCATGGCGATGTACGCGACAGCTGCCAAGACGATTGGCATACCGATACGGGCGTTCGGAGAAATGTTCAGACCCGGCACAATAGTTGTGAGGTTCCAGAACAAAACTGCAAAGAAGATAGAGGCCAAAAGTGGAAGGAAGCGACGTCCTTCCTTCTTGCCCAAGATGTCTTCTGCGATCTGAACTCGCACGAAGTCAATCGCATGCTCGCCTACGTTTTGAATTCCTTTAGGAGCCAGCTTCGGGTTCCTGAAGGCGACAACAAATAGGAGCACCAGCACGGCCGCCATCAGAAGGCGAACGAGCATGATGCGATCCAAAGCGAACCAACCGTTGGCAAAATCGCTCAACCAGAGGTCAACGACTCCGCCATCATCGGTTACGTGCCCCGGGAAAAATTCTGGGTCCAGTTCGGGTGCGTGGAAGCTACCCTTCATGGCCAATGTTGTAACGCTCAGCGTTCTCTCCCGTGTTCGGGCCACACAGCTTGTCGAAGGCCGTGTGGTGCGATGGACGTCTCAAACTCTCTGCCTCACACACGGACTCCGTCGCACATCAGCGTGCGTAAGACAGGGATTCACCGCTGCGAAAGCCAGCTTTTGCGCTAGCCCGCGGTAACCCGAAGAAAAGCGTATCAGTTAGATCAAGAGTTTTCGCACGTGGGGGGCCACTAATGTGCTCCACTTCGCTCCTAGAGGGCGCAATTCCGGCACAAATTCACAACAAAACGGCCACATTCTGCCGAAATCGCACCACGTGGAGTTCATCACACTATCCTATTTTCCCACCTTGACGGGGGTAACTAGCGCAAAAACGATTGCATACACCACAAAGAAAGAGGCCCATTGCCTCCCCCAGAGAAAGGCAATGGGCTCGCGCCGCAGCGCTGAAAGGCGTTCCCCACCTACGAGACGTAGGTAACCCGCGAAGTAATGACCGCCCAAACCTCAGAGCCTAAGGTAGCGATAAGCGCCAACATCACCGTGACAAAAAGAGCCAAGGTGTCGTAGAAATCCATGTCCCGGATAAACATCAGCACCATCACCAAAATTATGACCTTGAGCAGCCACCCACCCAGCACCACGGCCATGGTGTTGGCAGGCGTGGTATTAGCAGTTAGCAACACGGACAAAGCCGTAAAAAGGACAAAGCCGCCGCCGATGGCCGCGCCCACCAATACGCCCCAAATTCCTGGGAGCCCACGCATGCCGCCCCACGCGGCTAAAGAGACCACTGTAATTACCAGCAGGGCGAGGCCGCCAAGTTTGACCGCCCTCTGCATGGGGCGCCGGTGGTCATCAAATTCCGAGGGTTGCGTAGTCGATTGTGCTTCACTCACGGCTACACACCCTACCTCACGAGGGAGCGGATTCCTTCACCACGACCGTCTCCCGCGCCGCCGGACCGATCTTTCCTTGCCGCAGCGGCACAAGCGTCGCTGTAAAAGCCACAAGCAGGGCCACAATAGTAACGCCAATGGCCACTGGGGCCGGAACGATGGAAAATGACACCGCCCCAAAGGCCACCGCGGAAACCCAAAGGTAGAGCACCAGTACGGTGCGCCGGTGGGTATGCCCGAGCGAGAGGAGGCGATGATGGATGTGCGCCTTATCTGCAGAAAAGGGTGAGCGCCCCTGCGAAAGACGGCGAATAACGGCCCAGACAAGGTCTAAGACTGGAATGAATACTGCCGCGACCACGACGATAATGGGAGACATCAACGCCACAATATCCACAGTTCCATAGAGGGACATATTGATCTTGCCCGACGCTGAAGTCGAAGCCGCAGCCAATAATAAACCAATGAACATAGAGCCGGAATCGCCCATAAAAATGCGGGAAGGTTCAAAATTATGCGGCAAAAATCCCGCGCACATGCCCACTAGGGCGGCACTGATAATGGCTGGAGGATATGCCGATACCGCCCCACCTTGATCGTGGAGGACGGTCAAAGAGAAGACCAGAATCGCGCCGCCGGCAATCATTCCGAGGCCCGCCGCAAGACCATCAAGGCCATCCACAAAGTTGATGGCATTGATGAGCAATACGGTAAAAAAGGCAGTCAGCATTGTGCTTTGCAGCTGATCCAGGACGACCGTGGTGCCACCGCCAAAAGGTATAAAAAGCAGTGTCCACGTCAATCCCAGCCCGCTCATCAAAGTAGCGGCAAAGAGCTGGCCAAAGAGCTTAACTATGGCGCTGAGCTCCACGAGGTCATCGACAACGCCGACAAGTACCAACGCCAAGGCCGCCCACAACACCGCATTCATCTCTGGGGTGACGGGCATAAACCCGCGAGTCAAGGCTGGAAGCTGGGCTGCGAGGAATATTGCCGCTGCGAAGCCGGTAAACATGGCCACGCCACCCATGCGCGGCGTGGGTTGGGTGTGAGCATCGCGCAGGCGAATCTCAGCCACCCGGCCGGTACGTACCAAAAAGGAGCGCACCACACCGGTAGTGAGATACGTAAACGCTGCTGCGACGAGGATGACGAGGGCCAGCTCGCGCAGCGGAACACCACTGCCGCTCACGCGAATCCCTCCTTAGGCCTGTGGGCGAGTGCGCAGGCTCTGCGCATCGACACCGATAACCTCACCGACTTCTTCGGCAGATAGTGCGCCTTCGCGCAGCAGGTACGGGCGCTGACCAGAGAGGTCAATGATGGTGGAAGGCTTGCCGACGGCCGTCTCTCCCCCGTCCAAGTAAACTGTTACGGCTTTACCCAACTGTTGCTTGGCCATCAAGGCGGTGGTCGGTGGCTGGTGGCCGGAGATATTAGCGGAGGAGACAGCCATCGGGCCGACTTCGCGCAGCAGCTCGATGGCAATGGGGTGCAGCGGCATGCGCAGCATCACAGTGCCGCGGGTATCGCCGAGGTTCCACGGCAAGGACGGTGCCTGGGGAACCACGATGGACAGGCCACCCGGCCAGAAGGCCTCCACTAGGTCACGGGCGGTATCGGTATAGGAGGCAACGAGACCACGGACGGTATCCCACGATCCGACCAGTACCGGCACCGGCATATCCGGGCCGCGCTGCTTGGTGGCCAAGAGATTCGCCACGGCGTCATTATCAAAGGCATCACAGCCGAGGCCGTAAAGCGTATCGGTAGGCATCACAACGAGGCGGCCAGATTGTGCGGCCTTTACCGCATTATGCATTCCTTCTTCGCGCTCGACATCATCGGCGCAGTTAAATATTTTTCCTTGCATAGTCTTTTCCCCTTCTTGCCCTCAATGGTGTCTTAGTCTACCCCGCGCACCGCAGTGACAAAGCGGGGCGTTCCCGTCAGATCCTGCAACGGCACTATTTGTTCGAAACCGCCATAGTGCACCAGCGCGGCTTGAACCGCATCACTCGTGGAGTCATCATGCTCGATTGCTACCTTGCCGCCTGGGCGTAGCAGCCGAGCGATGGTAGGTATCAGTCTGGTGATGACTCGCATGCCATCCGCGCCAGCAAAAACCGCATCGTGCGGATCATGGTAAACCTCCGGATCTAGCTCCGGGGATTCTGGCACGTACGGCGGGTTGGTCACGATGAGGTCCACTGTCCCATTCCACTGCGCTAGCGTATCGACTGCCGTGGCATCTGCTTGGATGACCTCTACCCCGCTGCCGTGGGTATTGGCTTCGGTGTAGGCAAGGGCGGTGTCGGCAAGCTCTACTGCGCACACCTGTGCCTCCGGCAAATAGTGACGCAGGTAGAGCGCTAGCGCACCCGTGCCAGTGCACAAGTCCACCAGGCGGGGGCCGTCCGCGTTGCGCACCGCCCAATCCGCCATGACCTCGGTCTCCGGGCGCGGGATAAATACGCCCGGGCCTACCTTGAGCTCCAACGGACCGAACCAGGTGCTGCCTAGCACGTATTGCAGGGGCTCGCGGGCCTCGCGGCGGTGAAGCAATGCATCGAAGGCCACATCAAAGCCAGGCATAGGAGCGTGGTCAAGCGGGATATCCATGTGGCCGCAGTGAATAAGGTGCGCGACCAAGATGCGCGCATCCCACTCCGGGCTTGCCACCCCTGCAGCACGAAGGCGCTGCACCCCGCGGCGCAGCGCCTTTCCATACGTGTTGTCCACGCCCGTCTAGCCCTCGGCCTCGAGGCGCTCGGCACGCTCTTGGTCTTGCAAAGCCTTAATCAGGTCATGCATATCGCCATTTAACACGGAGTCTAGATTATTGGCTTTATAGCCAATGCGGTGGTCTGTGATGCGGTTTTCCGGCCAGTTATAGGTGCGGATGCGCTCGGAACGGTCCATCGTGCGTACCTGGGAAGCACGCTGCTCGCCAGCCTCCGCCTCGCGAGCCTCGCGCTCCATCTGGTCCAAGCGAGCCTGTAGGACCTGCAACGCACGCGCCTTGTTCTGGATCTGGGAACGTTCCTTCTGACAGGTCACGATAAGCCCGGTGGGAAGGTGAGTAATACGCACCGCGGAGTCGGTGGTGTTCACACCCTGGCCACCCTTGCCGGAGGAACGATAAACATCCACGCGGATGTCCTTGTCATCAATATTGACAGACTCCACCTCTTCCGGCTCCGGATAGACCAGCACACCGGCGGCAGAGGTTTGAATGCGACCCTGCGACTCGGTCACTGGGACGCGCTGCACACGGTGTACTCCGCCCTCAAACTTGAATACGGACCAGGCCCCATCGCGCGATGGCGACTTGGAGCGGAAGGATATGGTCATATCCTTTACGCCGCCCAGATCGGATTCATTGAGTCCCAAGACTTCCCAGTTGAAACCGGTCTTATCCGCATAGCGCTCGTACATGCGGGCCAAGTCACCGGCAAACAAGGCTGCTTCTTCGCCGCCGGCACCGGCCTTGATCTCCATAATGATATCCTCGGAATCCTGCTCATCGCGCGGCGCGAGCAAGTCAGCGAGTTTTTCTTCCAAGTCCTCTACGGACTTTTCTAGGAGGTCCGCTTCTTCTTGAAAGTCATGGTCCTCGTAGGCCATCTCCTTGGCGTCCGCGAGATCCTCGCGGGCCTGAGTCAGCTCATTATTAACCATGATGATCGGGCGCAGCTCCGCATAGCGTTTCGAAAGCTTGCGGAATTGCTTCTGGTCGCCGGCTACCTCCGGATCACCCATCTGCATCTCAATGCCCTGATACTCGGACACGATGTCATCAACGAGGGAAACCTGATTAGACATAATCTTCTTCATCCTTATCCGCAGCCATCGGGGCCGAGGAGGCCACCTGCATCAAGAACTCGCCATTGGAGCGGGTCTTCTTCAGCTGCTTAATGAGCAGATCAATGGCTTGGTGAGAATCCAACGCGGAGAGGATGCGGCGTAGCTTGGTCATGATGCGCGCCTCCTCTGGGACAAGCAGCAGCTCGTCCTTGCGGGTACCGGACGGGTTGACATCCACAGCTGGGAAGACGCGGCGCTCAGAAATGCCACGATCCAGCTTCAGCTCGGCGTTACCGGTGCCCTTGAATTCCTCGAAGATGACGGTATCGCCGGTAGAGCCGGTCTCCACCATGGCGGTGGCGATGATCGTCAGCGAGCCGCCCTCTTCGATATTGCGGGCAGCACCCAAGAAGCGCTTCGGTGGGTAAAGGGCGTTGGAGTCCACACCACCAGAGAGGATGCGGCCGGAAGCCGGGGAAGAGTTATTGTAGGCGCGGCCCAGACGGGTAATAGAGTCCAGCAGGACTACGACGTCCTTACCCTGCTCCACTAGGCGCTTGGCGCGCTCGATGGCCAGCTCCGCCACGGAGGTATGCTCTGACGGCGGGCGGTCAAAGGTTGAGGCAATGACCTCACCGTTGACGGAACGCTGCATATCCGTAACTTCCTCAGGGCGCTCGTCTACGAGGACGACCATGAGGTAGCACTCCGGGTTATTGGTAGAAATCGCGTTGGCGATATTTTGCAGAATCGTCGTCTTGCCGGCCTTTGGTGGGGAGACGATAAGCGCGCGCTGGCCCTTACCAATAGGCATAATGAGGTCAATGACGCGAGTAGTGAGGCTCTTCGGATCCGTTTCCAAACGCAGGCGCTTATTCGGGTACAGCGGGGTCAGCTTATTAAATTGCGGGCGCTGCTTCGCGCCTTCCGGATCGATGCCGTTAACGGTATCGACCTGCACCAGCTGGTTGTACTTGCGGCGGTTGCGGCCATTGCCATGCGTATGCGTCGGGCCGGAGACCTTGACCTGACCAGTAATAGCATCACCAGAGCGTAGGCCGAGGCGGCGCACAATGCCGTTATTGACAAAGACGTCGGAAGCCGCGGCGCGGTAACCGGTGGTGCGCAGGAAAGCGACGTTATTGTCTACGACGTCTAGGATACCGCCTACTGCCTGCAGTTCATCGCCCTCGCGCACCTGCAGATCGTTGCCACCGTTATTGTCATGATTATTCCCGCGGCCGCGGCGATTGCGGCGGTTGCGGCGCCCACGGCGGTTTCCGCGCTCGTGATTATTGTGGTCATCATGGCGGTTGCCGCGCCGCTTATTATCGCCGCGGTCATTCTTATCGCCCTGATCATCAGAGCCGTCCTGGGAGTTATTGTCGCGGTTGTCTTTATTGCCGCCCTGCTCCTCATTGCGGTTGCGTTCCTCGCGCTCTTGGCGTTCTTGGCGGCGGGCGCGGTTACGACGAGCGCGGCGGGCCTGCGAGCGCGACTCGTAGCGCTGTTCCTCACCAGATCCATCTTGGCGGTTATCCTGCTTATCGCCGGATTCTTCCTGCTTTCCTGCCTTCTGCGGCGCATCATCCTGCGCCTGCTTGCGCGGCTTGTCCGTATCTTCGGACTTCTCTGCCTTCTCCGCCTTTTCTACTTGTGCGGCCTTTTCCACCTTGGCCTTTGCCTTTGGCGGAACTTGGCCGGTCTTAATGGCGGTGATCAGATCCCCCTTGCGCAGGGCAGAGACACCACGTAGGCCGCGCTCTGCGGCCATTTTGCGCAATTCCGGCAGCTTTAGGGATGCGAGATCCTGTGCTGCGGTGTTGTCCGTTTCGCTCACGGATATCCTTTCGTTGCTTGACCAGGTCCGTTTATGCGGGAGCCGCCGGAGCTTATGCTCGCGGCGTTGCACTGGAAGCCAATGTGTATTTTTCTAAGACTTCTCGCCCTCGTGCCAAGGCGCATACGCGTCCTGCCGGGCAATAAGTATGAGGCCTCTTCCGTGTCCTTGAGGAGACTTCGCACACCGAGTGCACGAACCGGAAGAAATCAAGAAACGACTGCGGGCAAAAATAGTTCTCTGGGCCCGATTGCATAGGAAAGGGGAGTTAAATTTTCCGGTTTCCTACCAGTCGCGAATAAGTATAACGCATAGGGTGTCACGCCCGCACCATGACACCGCTACAGTAGAAGCATGCTTTCCACGATGATGGATATACCCCTCTCCCTGACCCGCATTTTGGAGTACGGGGCCTCGGTGCACGGAAATACTACGGTCACCACTTGGCACGGCGAAGGCACCGGCTCCGAATTTGATCCGGCTGAGGAAGTAACCTTCCGCGATATCGCCGCCCGCGCCGCCGCATTCGCCCACGCTATCCATGATGATTTGGGGATCACCGGCGATGAGCGCGTAGGAAGTTTTATGTGGAACTGCGCCGAGCACCTTGAGGTAATGTTCGGTACCGCCTGCAAGGGCGCGATTTTCGCGCCGCTTAATAAGCAGTTAATGAATGATCAGATTCGCCACATCATCAATCATGCGGAAATCTCCGCCATTGTATGCGATCCCCGCTTAGCTCAGCAGTTGGGCAAGGTCCTCACCGGTACAACATCGGTAGCAAGCGTCATCATCACCGGTGCACAGCCGGCGCAACAATTCGCCCACCTCTTCCCTCGTGGAGTCGAGGTCTATTCTTATGAAGCCCTCATCGATGGCCGCTCTACCGTCTATGACTGGCCGGAGCTGGATGAGCGCACAGCCGCGGCGCTGTGCTATTCCACGGGCACCACGGGCGCGCCAAAGGGCGTGCTCTATTCGCACCGTTCGCTTTATTTGGAGGCAATGCAGCTGCGCTCCTCGGACTCGCTATGCATTACCCACGGTGAGACCTTCCTGTGCTGCATCCCCATCTGCCACGTGTTGAGCTGGGGCGTGCCGTTTACTTGTTTCATGACCGGCACCCCGCTCGTGCTTCCCGACGCCGACGTTTCCGCCCCCACCCTGGCCAAGGCCATCGCTGCCACTTCACCCCGCGTGGCGCATGGCGTGCCTACCATCTGGATTCAGCTTTTCGTTCACTACATGCACCATCCGCCAGAGCGCATGACGCTGACAGAAATATATGCCGGCGGCTCCCCCGTTCCACCGCAGCTCATTAAGATGTGGGAAGAACGCTATGGCGTCGACGTCGTCCATGTCTGGGGCATGGTGGAAACCTCCACCGTCGGCAGCGTTGCCCGCCCGCCCCAAGGTGCCTCGGGCGATACCCGCTGGGCATACCGCGTATCCCAAGGCCGCATTCCTGCCTCGCTGGAATACCGCGTGGTAAATGATGGCCAAGTCGTGGCCCGCACCGACCGCAACGCCGGCGAGCTGCAGGTGCGCGGCAATCTCGTGACCGGCTCCTACTATCACTCGCCTACTGCGGAGCCCGATGAGATCGCCTCCGAATTCCGCGGCAAGCAGGTCGAAGCCGCTGAAGATAAATTCACCGCCGATGGCTGGTTGCGCACTGGCGACGTCGGGTCGGTAACTAAAGACGGATTCCTCACCGTGGAGGACCGCGCCCGCGATGTCATCCGCTCCGGCGGCGAATGGATCTACTCCGTACAACTAGAAAACCTCATCATGTCCAGTTCGCGCGTGGTCGAAGCGGCCGTTATTGGCTACCCCGACAAGCAGTGGGTGGAGCGCCCGCTCGCCGTTACCGTATTGGCGGAAGGCGTCTCACCTACCATCGAAACCGCCGAAAGCCTGCGCGCCAGCATGCGCAAGGAGCTCCCGAGCTGGATGCTGCCGGAATATTGGACCTTTGTAAAATCCATTGATAAAACCTCCGTGGGCAAATTCGATAAGAAAGATCTGCGCGCCCACCTGGCTGAAGGCGAGTACAACATCATCCGACTCAAGGGACCCGGTGAATCGCAACGCCTCGATCCCACTGGCCCGAATGAATTAAACCGGGAAAACCAGCAATAATATTGGCCCTATCGTTGTTAGAGCTTGGTGTACCCCGTCCTCTCTCTTAGACTGGCACCAATGACTTCTTCGAAGCACTCCGTGGTTTCGCTGCCCCTGCCCACCGTAGGCCGGGCGCAGCCGCCGGCGGATCTGCCTGCACCGGCCGCTGATGGCACGCGCGCCCTGTTGGATCGCTATGGACGCCAGGCCCGCGATCTGCGCGTCTCCCTCACGGATCGCTGCAATCTGCGCTGCACCTACTGCATGCCGGCCGAAGGTTTGGAGTGGATGCCCACAGAGCAAACCTTGAGCGATGCGGAAACCATTCGGTTGATCCGAATCGGCGTCGGCAAGCTGGGCATCCGCCAGGTGCGTTTTACCGGCGGCGAGCCACTGCTACGCAAGTCGCTGGAGAAGATTATTGCCGCGACCAAGCAGTTGCGCACCGACCAAGGCCGCTCCCCATCCACCGCGCTGACTACCAACGGGCTTGGCTTGGAAAAGCGCGCCGGCGCCCTGGCCGCGGCCGGGCTCGACCGCATTAATGTCTCGCTCGACACCATCGACCGCGAGCGCTACGCCGCGCTTACCCGCCGCGACCGCCTTGACCACGTCCTTCAGGCCATCGCCGCCGCGGATGCCGCGGGCCTGCACCCCATCAAGATCAACGCCGTGGTCATGCCCGGGGTCAACGAAGAAGACATCGTTCCGCTGGCGGACTATGCCGTCCACCACGGCGCCCAGCTTCGCTTCATCGAGCAGATGCCGCTCGGGCCCCGCGAGCAGTGGCGCCGAGAGGACATGGTCACGGCCGAAGATATCCTCGCCCGACTGCGCACACACTTTTCCATGGAGTCCGCCCGCGAACCCCGTGGTTCCGCTCCCGCTGCTCTGTGGGAGGTTAGCGCCCCGGATGGCACGCGCGGCACGCTGGGCATTATAGCCTCGGTCACCCACCCCTTCTGCGGCGATTGCGACCGCACCCGCCTGACTACCGATGGCGCCATCCGCAACTGCCTCTTTGGCAATTCCGAAACTCCGCTGCGGGATTTGCTACGCTCCGGCGCTAGCGATGAGGACATCATGGAAGCCTGGGCTGGGGAAATGTGGACCAAAAAGCCCGGCCACGGCATCGATGACGAAGGCTTTCTCCAACCAGACCGCCCAATGTCTGCCATCGGCGGCTAACCTGAGTCTTATGTCCACGCCCCGCAGCATCTCCGCGCACCTCGATGCCGTACTCGCGCTGGCTTCCACGCCGCCGGCCGAGTCCGCGCCCGTCGACGCCTCCCTCATCGGCCGCGTCCTCGCCGCCGACGCCACCGCACGCTTCCCCGTGCCGCCCCATGCCAACTCTGCCATGGATGGCTTCCTCGTCCACGCCACCGACCTTTCCTCCCCTGGCCCGTGGACCCTCCCCGTCGCCGGTGATGTACCCGCCGGCGCACTACCCATCGATGTTCCTGCCGACCACGCCGTGCGCATCATGACCGGCGCCCCTGTGGCCGATACCGCAGGAATGCTCGTCGTCCCAGTCGAAAACACCACCACCCCGGCCGGGCCCGTTGCACTCCCCGGTGAGGTCACCATCACCGATGCACCCACCAAGTCGCATATCCGCCCAGCCGGCGAGGACATCCAGCCCGGCGCGCCAGTGTCCACGGCCGGCACGCTTGTCGACGCCGCCGTGATCGCCGCCCTCACCTCCGCCGGCGTGTACTCCGTCTCGGCCTACCGCCGCCCACGCATTGCGATTATTTCTTCCGGCGAAGAACTCGTCGCTTCCCCAGCGCAGCTCGCCCCCGGCCAGCTGCCGAATTCTAATGGCCCGATGCTCGCCGCTCTCTGCGGCGCAGATACGCACGTCCATGTGGGCGATTCCCCTGCGGACCTCGCCTCTGCACTGGATGAGCTTTCCTCCTCCCACGACCTCATTATCACCTCAGGTGGCGTGTCAGCCGGCGCCTTCGACGTCGTGCACACCGTACTCGGGCGCACGGATTCCGCGTGGTTCGGGCACGTCGACCAGCGCCCGGGTGCGCCGCAGGGCTACTCCCTGTGGAATGACACCCCGGTGCTGTGCTTGCCCGGCAATCCCGTGGCAGCCTTCGTCGATTTCCAGCTCTATGCCCGGCCACTTATCGCCGCATTGTCCGGACACCCCGCCCCACGCCAGCGGGTCAACCTGCGCGCCCGGGTGGCTTCGCGACTTCCTGCGTCCCGCGGACGGCCGACCATCGTTCCCGCCACCGTAGACTTTCAGGCAGCGCCCGCCATAACCTCGCACCTGCCCCACGGCAGCCACCGGGTCGTGTCGCTGGCCGGCACCACTGGCTTTTGCCTCATCGACTCCGAGCCGCCGGCCATGGGCGAGGACATCACCGTTTATCTGTATTAAGGAGCAACCATGGAATTTACCCACCTGAACTCTGACGGCGCCGCCTATATGGTCGACGTCACCGAGAAGCAGCCCACGGTGCGCACCGCCACCGCTGAGGGCGAGGTTGCCTGTTCTCCGGAGGTCATGACCGCTTTGCGCGATGGCACTGTACCCAAGGGCGATGTCCTCGCGGTAGCCCGCATTGCCGGAATCTCGGCCGCCAAGAAGGTCCCCGAGCTGCTTCCACTGGCACATACCATCGGCGTGCATGGCTGTGCAGTGGAGCTCACGCTTGCCGACGACCACGTTTCTATCTCCGCTACCGTCCGCACCGCCGATCGCACCGGCGTGGAGATGGAGGCGCTTACGGCCGTGAATGTTTCCGCGCTCGCCATTATCGACATGGTCAAGGGCGTGGACCGCTCCGCGTATATCCGCCGCTGCGGCATCGTGGCGAAATCCGGCGGCCGCTCCGGGGACTGGTCCCGCACCCTCCCGGAGTCCTAATGCTCGGCGCCGTCATCCTCGCCGGCGGCCACGGCAGGCGCATGGGCGGCGCCGATAAGGCCTCCCTTTCCGCACACGGCACGCGCTTTATCGACCGCTTGCTCGCCCAGCTTCCCTACGGCACCCCGACCGTGGCCGTCTCTCCGCATCACCTCGGCTTGCCTCAGGTGTGCGAGACCCCGCTCTACGGTGGTCCCGTCGCCGGCATCGCCGCCGGCGCCCAAGCCTTATCCCATTGCTCCGAGCTCGCCCTCTTTGCCGTGGATGCCCCCGATTCCCCGCAGCTGCTTCCCCACCTACGCGCAGTTCTCACCTCTTCCACAGCCGATGCCGTGCTCACCCGTGCCGCCGACGGTTATCTCCAGCCCTTGTGCTCGCTCTGGCACGCCCCCACGCTCCGCGCGCAGCTCGAATCCCTTCCCACGACCCGCAACGTGTCTGTCCGCCGCCTTATCCGTGGAGCTAACTTCGTCGAGATTCCTGGCACCGGCGCTGAACGCGACTACGACACCCGTGCGGAGCTGCACGAGCTCCCTCAGCTCTGCTTCCCCACCACCCTTCGCGCTCACCGGCAACCGCTGACTTAGGCATATCCTTCCACCGGTGAGCGCCAAGGAGAACCTAGACGCCTCCACCACCCTTCGCGCTCACGGGGGCGATGTGGATCGCCCACCATCGGCTTCCGGTGAGCGCGAAGGGCACGGCGATGCAAGGCAAGCGGCAAAGGAGTTCCTACTCCGTAACGATGAATTTGCCGTGCTGGCCCTTCTCGGCGTTAGTCATAATGTGATTGACAAAGGAATAGGTTCCGGGCTCGTTGAAGGTCATCTCGACGAATCCGCCTTGCGCCGGGAGGAGGTCAAGGGCTTGCGAGCCGGTCGAGTCCTCATCCTTGATTAGGTAAGCGCCTTCCTTGTAGGCCGTATCGAATTGTTCGCCCACAACGTGGAAACTCAGCGGCTGATCGGGACCTAGGTTGGTCAGCCACAGGCGGACGGTCTCGCCTACCTTGGCCCTGATGGGCTCTGCGTCATACTGGCCAGGGTAGTAATTGAAGGCCATCAGGTCGAAGCGGCCGTCGGCAACGCGCTGGGCGTCGGCGCCAGTGTTTTCCGCGCCGAGGAAGACATCGGTAGCCATGAAGTTATACTCCGCGTCAACGGGCTTAAGGTTCGGTGGATCGATGATGACATTGCCGGCCATACCGTTGGCGATGTGAAGGGACATGGGCATCGTGGAGCAGTGATACATCCAGATACCGGAGCGGTTAGCGGTGAACTTATAGGTCAATTCCTCGCCCGGCTGGATGGATTTCATGGTCTTATCTGGGTTGACCTCGCCGGCGTGGAAGTCAATGGAGTGGGCCATGGAGCCCTCGTTCTTGATGGTGATTTCGAACTTATCGCCCACCTTGCCGCGCAGGGTGGGACCAGGGGCTTGGCCGTTGAAGAGCCAGCGCATCTGCTTGATGCCGGGCGCAACCTCCACGACTTCCTCGGTCATCGTCCAGGTCTCTTTATGTGTTTTCGTCTCAGCGGCCGGCTTCAAGGTGGCGTCAAAGGCGGAAAAATCGTCGCGCTGAGCGCCGAGTTCGGCGGCAGTTGGCACGTCTACGTGCGGATTGCTAGCTGAGGACACCGCATGGTCATGTCCTGCAGCGGCGCCGTCTCCCACGTTGACCTGGAAGGTCATGCCCTGCATCTTGTGGCCGGCGATGGTGCAATAGCCTTCCTCGGAGGAGTCGATGACTCCGGCGTCGAGTTGGACGGTCTCGCCGGGGTCAACGCGGCCGGTTTCGGCGTCGCCAATCTTAAGGTCATGGACTTGGTCCCCGGAGTTGGTGAAGTTGACCACCAGGTGGGTGCCGGGCTCGATGTCGATGGACGAGGGGGTAAAGGCCATACCATCCACGCCCACGTCAATGGTCTGTGTTTCGCCAGAGGATACCGGTGCGGCAGACTCCGTGCCCTTGCCGGTGGAATTGACCACCGCGAGCGCGATGACCGCCGCCAGCGCTATGCCGATGAGCAGCCACGAGGCCCACGATGAATCCTTCGGCGCGGGTTTTTCCGCAGGTTGTGAGGAAGAAACGCTCAGCATTTAACTCTCCAGTCTTTTCTGTAGGTAGATGGCTCGGCCGACGGCAATAACGTTGGCGGCAAGGCCTATCCCCATCATGATAAGCCCGGCCACGGTAGCGCCTAGCAATGTCAGCAGTCCGCCCACGTTGATGAGCAGCAGACGGGCGTAGCCGGTGCGCTCGGTGGTATCAGGGCGTGCGCCGGTAAGGATGGGTAGCAAGTGGTGAAGGACACCGGTGACCAACTGCAAGAGGCCGGCACCGAGGAAGGCAGGCAGCAAAACCAGCGTGATGGTGCGCGGGTAAGCGCCCACCGCTGCGGAAATGGCGTCGCCGGCACACAGCGCCAACATCCACAGCAGTCCGGCGATGACGGCAACGGTGGCGGTGGTCAGCCGCGGCGAGCACCCCATGACGGTGGCAAGTACCGGCTGGATGACGAGCACCGCCGCGAGGACCACGAGCAGTTGGGCCACGCCTGCGACGCGGGTAAGGCCCACCGCGTATAGCGCCATCGCCAAGGACAAGCCAACGCAGTGCACGATGAGCGCGCGAGTACACCGCGCGCGAGCGGTGGGTGAAATCGCGGTGGCCGATAGTGTGGGGAGCAACGTGACCACCGTGCCGATGACGGTAAGCCACGCGAAGCCCCAGATCATGCCGCGCGAGTGGGCGCCGACGAGGAGGGAATACTCGCCTACCCCATTACCGCTGAGGATGACAAGCACCACGGAGGCAATCATGAACACGGCCGCCGCGATATAAAAGGGCACGGTCACGGCAAAAGAACCAGACAATGAGCCACGCAGGCGCCGCGCGACAAACCACAGGTGCCAGGTAAGGGCGGCGATGATGAGTATAGAGGCGGCGTCGGCAAGCGGGCCCCAGTCATAACCCGCCCTATCGATGAGCAGCAGGATAAGCCCGAACTGCACTAGGCCCACGCGACTGCCGACGCCCCGATAGTCCCCACCCGCAGTCCGGGTCAACGCCTCAGTGAAATGGGTGGAAAAGACGATGATTGCCGTCGTCAGCGCACCAATGGTGAAAGGGTGGACGATATCCCACCACACCACAGGAGCGCCCAAGGATGCGGCAATGAGAACGCCGAGGCCAATAAGGATCCACAAGCCAATAATGGTGGCGCTCAGGGTATGCCAGCGGCCGCGCGCGGCCAGGGATACGTCATGAATGCGCACGTCGCGCCTCCTTCGCAGTCAAGACAATGCCGCAGGCGAGAAAAATTAGCACTGCGAATATCGTAACCACCCCGCCGGTGTGGAGGGCAGTGGTGTGCTCGGCGCAATCGGCAAGGAGGCGCAACGCGAGGCCGCCATGTAAGAACGCCACCGGCACATAGAGCACCGGGTGGTAAGGCAACCGGCGGCGAATAACGGAGGTGAAGATGATAGGAGCGTGCGCGAAAATCATGGACATAACAAAGCCCAAGAAGATGGCGTGCACTGAGGCATCATAGGCAAAGTCGGTGGACTGTCCGTGCAGCAGCCAAAGGTAACCGCCGAGGGCGAGCCAGCCATAGCCAGCCAACATGCACGCCGCCGAGTAGCGCGGCAGGCCGTGAGAGCGCACCAGATTCTTGGCCACGTCTACCCGCGCGGTGGCCGCTGCGATGGCGATGAGCACCAAGCCCATGGCGCGATAGCCCACCGCAGGGGCAAGCACGTAGATGACGCTGGCCGCCGCCAGCCCCAGAACTAGGAGGGCCAGGTGGTTTTCGGCGCGGGTTCCGGCCATGGTGACGCGCGCTAGTTCCATGCGCTCGCCGATGATGGTGGCCACAACGTAGAGGACACACAACGGCATCGCCGCAGCGAACCCCGGGCCCATGGCCCATAGTGCAGCGGCTGCTACTCCCCCGATAACGCCAGCTGCCTGCACCAGGATCGCGAGGCTCGCCTGGCGGCGATAGATGGTGGCGTAAATGAAGCCAAGGACAAGGAAGCTGGCGGCAAAACACACTGCGGGGACCGCCCGCGGCAGGCCGGCGAGAATACCCAGCACGCCGGCGACGTGGCACACGGGCCCAGCCCATGCCCAGGAGGTGCGCACAGCAACGGTGCGCTCAAGGCCGATGGCTCCGCCCACGAAACCGAAGACCATGAGTGGCCCGTGGTCGGCGGCGAAAGACGCGCCAGGGGTGGCGGTCAACCCCAATAGGGTGGCGCCCGCAGCCAGGCCTACCAGCAGCGATAGGCCTGCGAAGGCGAGGAAGATGAGGCGATGCGCCACGCTATTATTTTGCACGGGTTTTATCGTACTAATATTGGTAACAGAGCGAAACTCGCACCCCTTAAGAAAGGACTACTCGCTATGCAACTGCCCATCTCCGATGCCAATAAGCCACACTTCATCCCAACTCTGAACGCCTCCGAAATCCCGCACGCCGTTCGCCACGGCGCTATCCATGGCGCGCTGGGCACCCTCAACGTGGGCGAATCCATGATCCTCATCGCCCCGCATAATCCAATTCCACTGCTCAAGGAGGTCGAGGCTCGCGAGGAGAGCTTCGAGCTGGACTACCTCAAGGAAGAAGAAAACGACTTCCACATCAAGTTCACCCGCGTGAGCTAAACCCTCGCGGGGCGGAGGGCTATCCTGGATAAGTCACACTCTCCGCTGTAGAAGGAGCCCTCCGCAGATGAAGAAGCGCGCCGCCGCACTCCTCGCCGCCATCGCATTCGCCCTTACATCCTGCGCTCCCCCAACGTCAACGACCTCCGCCCAGGACGCGGATGCTGCCACGCTCAATGTCTTGGCTGCATCCTCCACCCGCGTCATCAATGACGAACTCACTCAGCGCGCCGTTCAGCTCGCTCCGCCGGTAAATCTGAGCTTTGAAAATGGCGGCTCCTCCGATCTGGTAAGCAAGCTGCGCGAAGGCGCCCCAGCCGATCTTCTCCTCACGGCTTCGAAAAAGACCATGGATAAGGCGGTGCAGGATGGTACCGTCGACACGCCCGCGGTGCTTGCCACCAATGTCATGGTCATGGTGGTGCCTAAGGGAAACCCGGCCAATATTCACTCGCTGCAGGATCTTTCCCGCGCCCGCCACTTTGTGCTCTGTGATCCGCAGGTACCCTGCGGCGATATCTCCTCTCAGATCATCGATGACAAGCACCTCGACGTTCACCCCTCCTCCCAAGAGCGCCAGGTAGCGGACGTTTTAGGAAAAGTGTCCGCGGGTGAAGCCGATGCCGGATGGGTGTATTCCACCGATGCCGCCGCAGCTGGCGATGATGTCGAAGTAATTGACATTCCTGGGGCGGACAAATTCGCCAACCAGATTGTCGGCGCAGTCACGGCCGAAGCCGAACACCCCAAGGAGGCGCAGGAAGTCCTAGATCTTTTGGCCACTGACTTTGATTCCACCTGGCGCGAGCTCGGCTTCCAGCAGGCAGACTAGTCTACATCTCTATGTCTTCCCCACAACCCATCCGCCTAAAGTCCCCGCTGCTCATCGGCCTTATTGGCCTCATTGCGGTAGCCACCATCATTGTTCCGGTGGCGGCCCTCGGGCTGCGCGTGCCGTGGACGCGTATCGGCGACTACATCGCGCGTGACGAGATCCGAGACATGCTACTCATCTCAGTGGCAGCTGCCTTCCAATCCATGGTCCTTGCGCTCGTGCTGGGTTTGGGGCTGGCCCTGTGGGTGCAGCAGCTCGGCCGCGGCAGCGCCGTAGTACGCCTCTTGGTCTACCTACCCCTGGCCATGCCACCGGTGGTGGGTGGCTTGGCCCTTACCGCAGCCTTTGGCCGCAAGGGGTTCCTGGCCCCGCTTCTCGACGCCCTAGGTATCCACCTGGCCTTCGCCTTCCCCGGAGTCGTTATGGCACAGACCTTTGTGGCGCTGCCCTTTGTGGTGGTGGCGGTCGATTCGGCGCTGCGCCAGCTAGACCAGGAAATCCTCGCCTCTGCGCGCGGCGTGGGCGTGGGGCGCTGGGAGATACTCGGCAAAATCACCCTGCCTTCTATTGCGCCCGCTTTGGCGACCGGTGCCGGCTTAGCCTTCGCCCGATCCCTAGGCGAATTTGGCACGACCCTAACCTTCGCTGGCTCGCAGCCGGGGGTTACCCGCACCATGCCACTGGGCATTTACCTAGAGCGCGAGGTCGACGCGGATGGCGCATACGTGCTCTCCGCGCTGCTTATCGGGTTGGCCTTAGCCTGCCTGGCGCTGGCGGGCCTGCCTGCCCTGTGGCGGCGGAGCTACCAGCCGCAGGCCAGGCCGTTGCATGAGGTGGACGTCGATAAGCTCCGCGCCCTTACCCGACCCACTGATACGCCGGCGTTGTCGGTGACCGTGGACGGTATGCGCACGGATTTTTCCCCGCGCGCCATTACGGCCGTGGTGGGCCCGAATGGTTCCGGCAAGACGACCTTGATGGGGCGCATTGCCGGGCGCCTGAGCGGCGGGGAGGTCTCCCCGGAGGGCGCCGACGTCGTCTTGCTCACCCAGCGGCCGGGGTTGCCGCCGCGGTCTACGGCCGTGGAGGCGGTGGCCATGGTCACCCGCGATAAGGTACGTGCGCAGGAGCTCCTGGCGGCAGCGGGATTACACGAGCTTGCCGACGTCCCCGTTCCCGCCCTGTCCGGCGGCCAAGCCGCCCACGTGGCGCTGGTGCGCGCGCTGGCCGCACGGCCTGCCGTCCTAATCTTGGACGAACCACTCGCCGCTGTCGATGTGAAATCCGCCGAGAGGTGGCGAGGTTTCTTGCGCGCGGCGCGCGAAGACCGGACCACGCTGCTTGTGACCCATAGTGCGCTCGACATTGCGAACCTGGCGCGAGACATGCTGGTCATGGATTCCGGACGCGTACGAGCGCACGACACTACCGCTCGTCTGCTTAACGCACCACCCTCTGGCTTCGTTGCGGCACTAGCAGGGCTCAACCGCCTAGAAGGGACCGTGACCGAGATCGGCGCGTCCGCGGTAGAAGTCGCGTGCGGCGATATTACCGTTCTGGCGGCCACGGAGCATGCGTCTCTTGCGCCCGGCCAGAAGGTGGCGGTGACCTTTGACCCGCATGCGGCCACAATTGGCGCCGCGCAGGAAACGTGCAATCAGTGGACGGTGCGAGTCCTTGCAGTCGAGGCCACCAGCCTCGCGGCGATGCAGCTGCGCGTTGATCTGGGCGGCCAAGAGGCGTCCGTACCGATAGACCGCGAGTTCGCTTTAGACGTTGGGGTGGGTAACATCGTATCCTTAACAGTGCCTAAAGCAAACGTTTTTGTCCACCCCAAGGCGGATTCCTACCATGCCTGATTCACTTCCTCGGCCCACCACCGAACTTTTTCCGGAGGCCCTCAACCTCTCGCCCAAGCAGCGCGAGGTGCTCACCGCTGTGCAGCGCCATCCCGAAGGCGCCAAGGCCGGCACCGTCGCCGAGGAACTAGGCATGCACGTCAACACCGCCCGCGGTCACATCGATGAGCTGGTCAACGCTGGGGCCGTCAACGTGGTGTCCGCGCCAAGTAAGGGCCGCGGGCGTCCCTCCCTCATCTTTCGGGCCCGCGTACCGGATAATAAAGCGGTGGCAGAGGAATACATCACCTTGGTAGAAGTGCTGACCACGATGCTGGCGGATAAGGAAGAGCTTGATGACGCCGCCTCGACCAAGGCCCTCGAGATCGGGCGACGCTGGGCGCGCGCCGCGGGCGCGGATGGCTCCAATGGTGCGCTCGATACGCTCTTTGCCACCCTGCGCGATATGGGCTTTGATCCTGCCACCAAACCTGATTCAACCGACATCGAGCTCCATGCCTGCCCGTTTGTGTCTTCGGGGCTTAAGCCTTCGCCGTTCCTGTGTGCGGTACACGCTGGCTTCCTGCAAGAAACCAGCGATGAGGACACCACCATTAACTTGGTGCCGCGCCAGCCTCACAACGTGTGCAGGCTGGAAATTAAGCCTGCGTAAGCTCCACGCTGACGGGGCCGGCGACGGTGAGGTCGATGACGCGGAGGTTCTGTTCGCGGGCGTCGGCAAGAATGCCCTCATCGATATCGTCGGTGTGCAGCACCATCACGGTGGGGCCGGCGCCGGATAGGTAGGCCGCATAGCCGCGATTGCGCAGGCGGTTCACCCACTCCGCGGTCACTGGAAGCACATCCGCGCGGTACGGCTGGTGCAAGCGGTCGCGGGTGCCCTCCCACAAAAGGTCCGGATAGTTTTGCAATGCGGCCACCTGCACCGCGGTGCGCGAGACGTTAAACGCCGCATCCGAATGGGTCACGTGCGACGGCAATACGCGACGCACCGCCTGGGTAGAAGCGTGGAAATCCGGCACTAATGCGGTGGCACGGATATCTTTGTGCACCTTGATAGAAGCCGCGCGGTAATCCGGCAAGGAATGGCCATCGACTGGGACATTGGTCCAAGACACCACGGCATCCCCCAGCACGGAGGCGGCCGCATTATCGGGATGGCCTTCAAATGCGGAGGAAAGCTGGACCACCTGCTCCTGCGTCAGCGGGCTTCCGGCCAGCGCATTACCGGCGGCCACGCCCGCCACCGCGGCAGAGGCAGACGAGCCCAAGCCGCGCGACTGCGGGATATTATTATGCGAGACCACGCGCAGGCCCGGCACGGTGGCGTCAGCTGCCGAAAGCGCGGAGCGAATCGCCTTGACCACCAAATGGGAGCCATCGCGCGGCAGGTCTTCTGCACCCTCGCCGAAAATTTCCACCACAAGGCCCGAGGTGGTGACCTCTACCTCGACCGTGTCATAGAGGCTTAGCGCCAGCCCCAAGGTGTCGTAACCTGGGCCAAGGTTCGCCGTGGACGCGGGAACGGTCACGATTGCCTTGGTGCCGACTTCAACTTCGATACTCATAGCTATCCAGTCTATTGTGTCGGGCTAGCTGCCGAGGCGGATTACAGAATGGACGGCCTTGACCTCATCTAGCTCACCCAAGTCAGCCACAATCTTGTTCAAGGTAGCCTCCTTAGCAGCGTGGGTGACCACGATAAGGCGGGCAGTATCTTCGCCGTCCTCTTGGCGTACCGTGCCCAGGGATACGCCATTATTGGCAAAGGCGGCAGAAATGGCCGCGAGCACACCAGTGCGGTCCTGGACCTCCATATCGATGTGATAGCGAGTTTCCACCTCACCGAAATCTGCGATGGGCAGGTTGGCATAGGTATTCTCGCCCGGTGCGCGGCCGCCGTGGACGATATTGCGGGCTGCGCCGACGACGTCGCCAAGCACGGCAGAAGCAGTAGGATTGCCGCCCGCACCATTGCCGTAGAACATCAAGGAACCTGCGGCCTCGGCCTCGACGAAGATGGCATTATAAGACTCACTCACGGAAGCCAGCGGGTGCTCCTTGGGCACCAACGTGGGGTGCACGCGGGCATTGACCCCCTCGGAGCCATCCGCACGCTGGAGGCGCTCGCAGATGGCCAGCAACTTGATGGAAAAGCCGGCGTCATTGGCCGCGGCGATATCCGCGGCGGTGACCTTAGTGATGCCCTCGCAGTGGACGTCTTCAAATTTAACGCGGGTATGGAAGCCCAAAGACGCCATAATGGCGGCCTTAGAAGCGGCGTCGTGGCCTTCAACATCCGCGGTAGGATCAGCCTCGGCGTAGCCCAAGCGGGTGGCTTCGGCCAGAGCCTCATCATAAGAAGCTCCCGTGGACTCCATGGCATCCAAGATGAAGTTGGTGGTGCCGTTGACGATGCCGGAGATGCGCTCTACCTGATCGCCGGCCAAGGAACGGCGCAGCATGCCCACCACTGGGATGGCGGCGGCCACTGCAGCCTCAAAGTATAGGTCTACGCCAGCGCGGTAAGCAGCTTCCGCTAACTCGTCTGCGTGCGCGGCCACCAGCGCTTTATTAGCGGTAACCACGGACTTGCCGGAATTAAGCGCGGCGAGGACCAGCTCACGCGGGAAATCGATACCGCCGATGACCTCCACTACCAAGTCGATATCGTCGCGGGCGACGAGTGCCTTGGCATCATCGGTCAAAAGCTCCTTGGGCACGCCTGGGCGCAGCTTATTCTTATTTTGGATGGCGATGCCGCGAATCTCGGCTGGGCCGCCAATGCGGTGAGCAAAGGCATCAGCATTTTCTCCCAGCAGGCGGAAGACCTCAGCACCCACGGTGCCAAAGCCCAGCAGGGCGATGCCAACGGTCTCGCCCTCGCCTTTACCGGAATGCTTTTGTGCCTGAAGCTCACTAGTCGGTGCAGCCATAGTCCGTCTCCATATTGAAGTTGGGGTCAACGTGTCGTTCCCGCTCAGTGCGGATACAGGATACTATACAGAACAAGCTGTCTACTTTCGCCCTAAATAGAGCCAACAATAGAAAAAGCCCCGTCACAAGGCATGAATTAAATTCCGCCATGTAACGGGGTCTGAAGGTAGGGAGTTAATCCACCTCTAGGGAGAGGAGATCCTCGATGGTCTCGCGCCGTAGCATCGGCTTAGTTTGCCCCACGCGCGTGGCGACGACCGCTGGCCGCACCGCGCCGTTATAACGCGAGGACATCATGTATTGGTAGCCACCGGTAGCGGCAAAGGCAAGCAAGTCTCCGGGTTGAATATCATTGGGTAGCTCGCCGTCCTCAAGAAGGATATCCCCGGATTCGCAATGGAATCCCACAACGCGGGAGGTAACTTCTTCCCCATCGCAATAGCGGTTGACCACGCGCACGTCATACTCGGAGCCATAGAGAGCGGGACGGATATTATCGGACATCCCGCCATCGACGGAGATATAGCGACGCAGCGGCAAATCCGACTTGCCGGTTTCCACGTCCTTGACGGTCCCCACGCGGTATACGGTCACCGCAGATCCGGCAACCAGAGACCGTCCCGGTTCCACCAAGAGGAAGGGCGCCTCGATTCCCAGCTCCTCTGCGGTGTGCTTGACCGCCCCGAGCATATCCGCCGCTACCCGCTCGATATCCAGCGCCTCCTCATAAGGCATATAGGGAATACCGAAGCCACCGCCCAAGTCGAGCTCTGCTAGGGTCACGCCCAGCTCGGTGTAAATTTGGCGGTACAGCCCCATTACGCGCTCGGCAGCAAGCTTGAAGCCTTCCGCGTTGAATACCTGGGAGCCCACATGGCAGTGCAGGCCGCTCAAGTGCAGATTCTCTGCTTCCAGACAGCGCTTAGCCGCGGCAAAGGCCGCACCGGTGGCTAGCGAAATGCCGAATTTCTGATCCTCATGCGCTGTGGCGATGAATTCATGCGTATGCGCATCCACGCCAGGCTTGACGCGGATCATGACCGGCTGCACCTTGCCCGCTTCCCCAGCGATGCGATTGAGCTCTTCGAGCTCGTGCTCGTTATCGATGACGACATGCCCTACGCCGGCATCTACGCACAGGCGCAGATACTCTCCATCCTTATTATTGCCGTGCGTGGTGATGCGTTCTGGCGGGAACTGTGCGGCCAAGGCAATTTTGAGCTCGTTGAGAGAGGCTGCATCAAGGCACAGGCCTTCCTCATTGACCCAGTTCACGATCTTTTTGGAGATGAAGGCCTTAGAGGCATAGTGCACATGCTCCGGACCACCGAAAGCTCGCGCCATGTCCTGACAGCGGGAGCGGAAATCGTCCTCATCGAAGACATAGAGCGGGGTGTGGAATTCTTCTGCTAGATCCGGCAGTGGGACACCAGCGATGGTAACCACGCCGTCTTCTTCGCGTTTCGCGTTGCGCGGCCAGACGTGGGCCGGCAGTTCATTAAAATCCGCCACTTACATCTTCTCCGGGGTGCTCACGCCCACCATGGTCAAGGCATTGGCCAGAACCACGCGGGAAGCCTGCGCCAGCGCCAAGCGGGCACCGTGGATTGGTGCCTCCTCCTCGCCGGCCTTAGGCAGGACCTGGCAGGAATCATAAAAGCGATGGAATACCGCGGCGAGATCCTCGGCGTAGCGAGCAATGCGGTGCGGCTCGCGCAGCTGCGCTGCTTCCTCCACTACTGCTGGGAATTCCCCCAAGGTACGAATCAAGTCACCCTCACGCTCGTGAGTAAGCAGCGAGAGATCCGCACCTTCCGCGTCGATGCCAAGCTCGGCAGCCTTGCGTCCGATGGAGCATAGCCGGGCATGGCCGTACTGCACGTAGTAGACGGGATTATCGGAAGACTGTGTCTCCCACAGGGCCAAGTCAATATCGATGGTTTGATCCACGGAAGAGCGCACCAAGGAATAGCGCGAAGCATCCACGCCAATGGCGGCGACGAGATCTTCCATGGTGATAACCGTGCCTGCGCGCTTAGACATGCGCACCGGCTTTCCATCACGCATCAGGTTAACCAGCTGGCCGATGAGCACCTCGACGGCGTCGGCGTCGTAGCCTAGAGCAGCCGCTGCCGCCTTCAAACGCGGCACATAGCCGTGGTGGTCAGCGCCGAGCATGTAGATATTCAAGTCGTGGCCGCGATCAAATTTATCGGCCACGTAAGCGATGTCGCCAGCAATATAGGCCGCATTGCCATCCGATTTCACCACTACGCGGTCCTTGGAGTCGCCATAGTCGGTGGACTTCAACCACCACGCATTTTCCGCCTCATACATGTGGCCTTCGGCCTTGAGCTTTTCCAGCGCTGCGTCCACAGCACCGGATTCAAAGAGGGAGTTCTCATGGAAGTAGACGTCAAAGTCCACTCCGAACTCGTGCAAGGACTGCTTAATCTGCGCGAACATCATCTCTACGCCGTCTGCGCGGAAAGCTTCTTGGACTTCTTCATCGCTGCCTTCCAGCGCAGATGGATTCTTCTCTACCACGGCCTGAGCGATGTCTTGGATATAAGCACCGCCGTAGCCATCTTCTGGGGTGGGCTCGCCCTTCGCCGCTGCGACGAGGGAGCGGGAGAAGCGATCAATCTGACCGCCGTGGTCATTGAAGTAATACTCGCGGGTCACCTCCGCGCCGGATGCCTCCAGCACGCGGCCTAAAGAATCACCGACGGCGGCCCAGCGTGTACCACCGAGGTGGATCGGGCCGGTCGGGTTCGCAGAGACAAATTCTAGGTTGACCTTCTTGCCTGCAAAAGAATCATTGGAACCGTACTCCTTGCCCGCACGGAGAATTTGCGCCACGATTTCGCCTTGGGCATCGGCAGCCAGGCGGATATTAATGAAGCCAGGGCCGGCAACGGCGGCTTCAGCAATGGCGTCATTGTCCGCTAATGCTTCTGCCAGCCAACCGCCTAGCTCGCGCGGGTTGGCACCGGCCTTTTTGGCCACCTGCAACGCAACGTTGGTGGCATAATCGCCGTGCTCAGGGTTACGCGGGCGCTCGACGGTTACCGTTTCTGGCAAGACAGAGGAATCAAGATCATGGTCGTCCATGATCTTAATTGCGGATTTTTTAATCAATGTGGCCAAATCAGCTGGAGTCATGTCGCACGATTCTAGTTCACTGAAAAGACGAGCGTGAAAAGGGCTATAGCAAAAAGTTCGCCTTTGCAGCGCAAACGGTTGATAGCAGTTTTCTGCAACACTAATATTGCGAAATAATTGCTGGTCAAGCGGGGGACGCATTACGCACGTACTGCTTAAAAGGAGTAGAGTTATGGCTACCCCATGTAAAAAATCAACGAGGAGCACCGTATGCGCATTGCGCTATTTTCCACTTGCATTGGTGACGCCCTTTTCCCGGACGTACAAAAGGCAACGGCACTGGTTCTCTCCCGCTTGGGCCACGAGGTGGTCTTCCCGGAGGAGCAGACCTGCTGCGGCCAGATGCACATCAATACCGGTTATCAGAAGGAAACCCTGGGAATGATCCGCTCCTATGCGGATGCCTTTGCCGATCCCTCCATTGATTATGTTGTCGCGGCATCCGGCTCCTGCGTCGGCGCCGTTCGCGAACAGCATGAGCGCATCGCGGACCGATTTGGCAACTCCGCCGACGTCGACGGTGCACGCAAGACCACTCAGAAGACCCTGGATCTTCCAGAATTCCTAGTGGATGTCGCCGGTGTGACCAACGTCGGCGCATTCTTCCCGCACCGCGTGACGTACCACCCCTCCTGCCACGGCCTGCGCTTTTTGAAGCTGGGAGACCGCCCACTGCAGCTTCTCCAGGAAGTAGAAGGAATTGACCTAGTCACACTTCCCAATAAGGAAGAATGCTGCGGCTTCGGCGGTACCTTCGCAATTAAGAATGCGGAAGTATCCCGCGCAATGGTCACCGATAAGACCCGCCACGTTAAGGAAACCGAGGCTGAATACGTCACCGGCGGTGACTCTTCCTGCCTGATGAACATCGGCGGTGCCCTGAGCCGCCAGCGTTCCGGTATCCGCGCCGTTCACATGGCTGAGATCTTGGCTTCCACCAAGGAGCACCCATGGACTCCTACCTCCGCCGCCTACTCCAAGGAGACGATGCTCTAATGACCTCTTTCCTCGATACCACCCCGCCGCGCGCGCCGGAAGGCTATGGCAATTTGCGCGGCAGCAAGGCTTTCGTCCCGCTGGCTCACGTTGGCCTGAATAACGCCACCCAGCGTCACAACCTGCAGCACGCTACCACCACTATTCGTGAAAAGCGCTCCAACGCTGTAGAAGAGCTGGATGATTGGCAGGAGTTGCGCGCGGCAGGTTCCGCCATCAAGGAAGATGTTGCAGCCCGCATGCCCGAACTGCTCGAGCAGTTCGAAGAGGCAGTTAAG
The DNA here is from genome assembly GCA_025144025.1 of Corynebacterium sp. p3-SID1241. Classification (GTDB taxonomy): domain Bacteria; phylum Actinomycetota; class Actinomycetes; order Mycobacteriales; family Mycobacteriaceae; genus Corynebacterium. The sequence continues at coordinate 99,966 of JALXWS010000003.1, forward strand.
GCTCGCGGCGGCGTTGTCCACTGGGCACGCGATGCCAAGGAAGCTAACCAGATCATCGAAGGTCTGATTCGTGCTACCGGCGAGACTGACGTGGTCAAGGTCAAGTCCATGGCCACCCAGGAGATCGGCATGAACGAGCACCTGGAGGAAGCAGGCATCAACGCTCGCGAGACCGACCTCGCAGAGCTCATCGTGCAGCTAGGTGAGGATAAGCCCTCCCACATTCTGGTTCCGGCTATTCACCGCAACCGTGCGGAGATCCGCGATATCTTCGTCAACAAGATGCCAAATACCGATGACACCCTGCAGGCTGAGCCGGCGGAGTTGGCTGAGGCATCCCGCCAGTTCCTGCGCGAGCAGTTCATGAAGGCCAAGGTCGCCATTTCCGGCGCCAACTTCGGCGTGGCGGAAACCGGCACCATCAACATCGTAGAGTCCGAGGGCAATGGCCGCATGTGCCTGACCCTGCCAGAGACCCTCATTACCGTCATGGGCATTGAGAAGCTGGTCCCAACCTTCCAGGACTTGGAGGTCTTCCTCCAGCTGCTGCCGCGTTCTTCCACCGCGGAGCGTATGAACCCGTACACCTCCATGTGGTCCGGCGTTACTGAGGGCGATGGCCCGCAGAACTTCCACTTGGTGCTGCTGGATAACGGCCGTACCGCGGCCCTGTCCTCCCCGATTGGCCACCAGGCCCTTAAGTGCATCCGTTGCTCGGCTTGTCTGAATGTTTGCCCGGTCTACGAGCGCGCCGGCGGCCACGCCTACGGCTCCGTCTACCCTGGCCCGATCGGTATTTCCCTGACGCCGCAGCTGACCGGCATGAAGGACCACAACGATCCTTCTGCCAGCCTGCCTTATGCGTGCTCGCTGTGCGGCCGCTGCGACGAGGTGTGCCCGGTGAAGATTCCGCTTTCTGACGTCATTTTGGAAAACCGCCACCAGAAGGTCACCCACGCCACTCCGCCAATCGAGCCCAAGCTGTTCAAGACCATTCAGCTGCTGTGGAGCAACCCGAAGCTGTGGAATAAAGCAACCCGCATGGTGGCCTTGGGCCGCATTTTGGGTGGCACCAACAAGACCATCGAATCCCTGCCACTGTTTATGTCCGGTTGGTCCGAGGGCCGCGATACCGCGGTTCCGCCAAAGAAGTCCTTCCGCCAGTGGTTCGAGTCCGAAGAAGGCAAGGAACTTCTTGCCGAGGCCCGTGAGGAGTCCAAAAAGTGAACGCAAAGCAGGAAATCCTAAGCCGCATCCGCTCCGCCCAGAAGCAGGCTGGTCTCCCCGACCACGTTGATGCCCCGCGCGACTACCAGCACGAAGGCACCCTGAACGCAGACGAATTGCGCGATATGCTCATTGACCGACTCGAGGACTACAAGGCCGAGGTGCACGTCACCGAGGAAGGCGAGCTGAAGCAGACCATCGCCACGATCCTCAAGGACCGCGAGTGCAACGACATCCGTTATGCCGAAGGCATGGATGCCACCCTCTTCGAGGGCTTCGACGCCAAGCCGGACGATAAGTCCGTCGATCCGCGCACCCTGAACGAGACCGACGCTGTGGTTACTTATTCCCACGTCACCTCCGCCCAGACCGGCACCATCGTGCTCGAGTCTGATGAGCGCTGCGGCCGTCGCGCGCTCACCCTGGTTCCGGACCGCCACCTGTGCATCGTCCACCAGAATGAGATCGTCTACGGCATCCCCGAGGTCATTTCCCGTATGAACCCGGAGAAGCCGGCAACCTGGATCTCTGGCCCGTCCGCTACCTCTGATATCGAGCTCACTCGTGTCGAGGGCGTACACGGTCCGCGTGACCTCATCGTTGTCATCGTCAAGTAGTACTGCGTAGCCCCTCTCCCGGCCCGGCCGGTGAGGGCACCCACCTATTGTGAATATGATGCCAAGGGCATCAAAAAAGCATAGGCTAGGTCTACCAATTATTTTTTATCCTGGAGACCTAACCTATGCTTTCTTTTTCTTCTAAGCTTGCGGCCACGCTTGGTGCTGCCGCACTGACCATAGGCATCACTGCACCGATTGCCACGGCCGCGCCTGCACCTGCACCACAGGCAGCCAAGCCCGCCATTTCCTGGGAAGACTGCCCAGAGCAGGTGGACATCGACACTGCCGAATGCGGACGCATTGAAGTCCCCACGTACTACGACAACCCACAGGCCGGCACCATTAGCGTTGGCTTCGTGCGCGTTCCCGCCGCCAACCCCGGCGCTCGCCGTGGCGCGCTGTTTACTAACCCCGGTGGACCAAGCGGCGATGCTTATGGATGGGCCGGCAATAGCACCATTCCGTGGCCACAGGCCGTGCGCGACGAATGGGACACCATCGGCGTACAGCCACGCGGCCTGCCAGGCTCCACCCCAGTCAAGTGCGATGCTCCGGCTGCTAGTGACCCACTCCGAGATAGCCTGCAAGTAGGAAAACTCACTCGCGATGCCTGCGAGAAGAACACCCCGGGCTATACCAATTCTTTAACCACCGCCAATACCTTGGAAGATTGGGAGATGGTTCGCCGCGCCTTGGGCGAGGACAGGATTGATATCGCCGGTACTTCTTATGGCACCTACCTCGGTTCCGCTTATGCCACCAAATATCCGGAGCACACCGGCAAGGTCTTGTTGGATTCCGGTATGAGCCCCAAGCTGGCGTGGAATGGCATCTTTGCTTCGCAACAACGCGGCTATGAAAAGGCACTGCACGAACTCTTCGGGTTCATCGCCAAAAATGATGCCAAGTACCACCTCGGCACCACCCCGCTGCAGGTCTATGAAAAGTGGTCTCAAAAGGTAGCTCGTGAGGCAGGTGTACGCCCTACCGTTTTGCCACCGAACGCCAAGATTGGTGACCTACCTCCAGGACTCGAGTTTGCCGGCCAGCCTGGTGCGGACATCATGACCGCCACCGGCCCATTGCGCGTGCAGGCGGAGTTCCTCAGCCAGAAGATTCACAACCCCAACGCCGTGCAGGCAGCCTCCCCGTTACTGAACATGACGCGCCTCCTTGTTGTACCGACCCCTTCGCAATGGGATGCCTTTGCCAAGCACCTCAACGGTAGCGAACCTATGGATGCGGAGCAGGCCGATCCGGACGCCTTGCAGAAACAACAGGAGTCCCTCGCGCAAGCAATAAATATGCAAAACCTCATCGTTTGCAATGAAAACACCGTGCCCGGAAATCCGCTGCTGTACCCGAGCTACCTATGGTCCAACTTCGTCACCGCTGATCCCTTCACCCAAATCAACTCTCTCTACGGCTCCGGCGCGGGCTGTGGTGGCCGTGCACCGGTCACGGGCCAGGCGCCTCTCGACGGTTCCAAGCTCGCCACCAAACCCCTCCAAATTCAGGCTACGGGCGACCCACAAACGCCGTACCAATACCACACCAGCCTCTCGAAGCCGATGCAGTCGCGAGTGGTCACCGTCCACGGCCCCGGCCATGCCCACTTTGCGTCCCAGAATAAGGTCGTTGATGACATTGGCGTGCACTACCTGCGCACCGGCGAAGTCACTACTGCCGACGCCCCCGGGTTGATTTAGTCCCCCGCTAACCCATGCGCTAAAATCACATCGTTGGGAATTTTCCCAGCGATGTCTCCGTAGCTCAGCGGATTAGAGCATCGGTTTCCGGTACCGAAGGTCGCAGGTTCGATCCCTGTCGGGGACACGGTTAGAAGTGGGGTTTCACGAAACTGTTCCAATCTTTTCACGAAACCTCCTGCCGGCCGAAGGAAAACGGCCGCGAACACAAAAATGACCCGCTCCGTTCGTTCGGAGGGGTCATTTTTCTTTGTCTGAACGCCGTTCCTGCTCGGGTTATAGCGCGGATTGTTTATGAGCGCGGACCGAGCCGCGGAAGAGTTTCCGTACTCATCTGGTGGCGCGGTTTTTGCAGCGCTTCATAGCGGTCTTGTTGCTGTGATCACGCAGGACTGGCTGCGGGTAGTTGTTGGGGTCTGAACAGAGAGGGGTGCGCCCAGTCGAGGCCGTTTGGAACACTGCTGCTCCGTCAGAGCCCGAAGGCTCCGCCACTGACGAGGATCACGATGCCGAGGCCGATGAGAACGATGGGAAAGAGGATACCCTCCCAGCGTTCGAGCACTTCCGCGATCGGGGGGCGGGTGGCGACGAACTTTGCCAGGGCCACCAAGACCGCAACGAGCGCGAGGAAGATAACGCAGTAGGCGACTACCGCGAGAGGTTCCACGCTGAGGAATACAGGGGTGTAGACACCGATGTTGTCGCCGCCATTGGCAAACGTGACGCCTGCGACTGTCCAAACGCCGACCTTCTTGCCGGCAACCTTGGCCTCGTCGTCATCGTCGTTATCGTCTCCGCGCCAGGCCTGCCATGCGGCCCAGAGGCCGATGCCCAGAGGGATGAGACCAAAGTATGGAATAGCTGCCGGGGGCAGAAATGCTCCGGCGCCGATGGTCACAAGGATCGCGGCGACGAGGATGCCGGCAAAACCGAGGTACTGGCCGGCCAAAATACGGGCGGTGGTTCCGCTCTGGCCTGCCCCTCGCGCGAAGAAGAGGGAGAGCACGATGATGTCGTCGATGTTGGTAGTTGCGAACAGGCCTATCGCCTGCAAGACCGTGGTGAGGATCATGCGCCCTCCCCAGCTACGTCGCATCCGGGAAGCGAGCAGGCGGAATCCATGCACGGGGCGTCTTCGTCTACTGCCAGGGTGGCATCGACCAGTGTCGTCAGCGCCTGCGCCAGGTGGGGATCGGCAATCTCGTATCGTGTCCGACGACCCTCGGGCTCGGAGACGACGATCCCGCAATCGCGCAGGCATGCCAGGTGGTTGGACACATTCGGGCGTGTCAGGTCCAAAGCTCGAGCCAGTTCCGCCGGGTAAGCGGGATGGTCGAGCAGGGTCAAGATGATCCGCGATCGAGTGGGATCGGCCAGTGCACGACCCAGGCGGTTCATCACGTCGAGACGTGAAGCAATAGTCAGCATGGACTGAACTATACAGCGAGCACTGAACATGTTAAGTCCGATGTAGCGGCGTGTGCTGCTCAGAAAACAGTGGAAGTGGCAGAGATTCCGGCAAAGTTGCGAAACAGCGTCGCCAGCTCGAGATCCAAGTTGTGCGCGAGCCTGGCGTAGTTGGCGAGGTCTGTTTTCAGGCGCGAAGAAGAGACTCGAACGACCGAAACTCGATGATGTCGTCGTCTTGAACCGGGAAGGCTCAAACAAACTTATCGACCTCACCCGCAGCCTCGCCTCGATTCCCGTTACCGGCGAGAAAACCTCCAGGGTTGACGATGACGTCCTCAACCGCATCATCGCCGACCAAAGCGAACTTCAGCGGCTGTACAAGCGAGACCCTAAGGCGCTCCAGGTACTCGTAGAAACCGAGACCTCGGCCGCCGAGATCAAAGAACTGAAGAACCGTCGCGACGTCGTTAACACTATGCAATCGTGGCTCGACGACCACGAAGCGTTTGCCGAAGCGAAAAACGCGGCGGGTGGCGCTGAGAAGGCGTGGTAGAACCTTCTCGAAGCCAACCCATGGGCCCTCGGCGTTGGTCTCGGAGGTAGACTCTACACCACTTGGGACGAGAGAAATCTTGAGCAAACAGTTCGCGGAGCAAACCTGCACGCTTCCGGGAAACGCGCCGACGCCTTCTTAGTGTCCAACGGCCTGCTGCGTTCAGTGGCGCTGGCAGAGATTAAACACCCGGACACGCCTTTGCTGACATGGGACCAATACCGCAGTGATGTTTACGGGATCAGCCGCGATTTCTTCGGCGCAGTAGCCCAGGCCAAGAAACGGTTCTAGTCGCCAAAGAGAGCCACGCTAGCTGGATTGCCGAGAGGAACACCGAGGGAGGCAGCACTGGCGACGGTGCGAATTTGGTCGAGCCACGCTCGTTTTTGGTGATCGGCTCCATGAGCGACTTGTGTAGCTCGCAAGGAAACCGGATTGACGCGAAGTTCCGTAGCTTTGAAAGTTTCCGCTCGAACCTTAGGTCACCGGAGGTGCTTACCTTTGACGAACTTGTCGAGCGGACGCGGTGGAATGTGGAGCTTGCTGAGAAGCGAGAAGGCACGGATGCGGAGGTTCCTAACTTTGAGTTCTAAGACGAAGTTCCTGCTCGCGGCATTTGTTTGACTACTGTCGTGTAGCCGCGGATCTGATATAACTGGTCAGGGGGTTTCGTGAAAGCCCCGAAGCCTTGATTCATCACCTTCTTGACGCATAGAGATATTCTGAACGCAAATTTTTCGCGCTAGCCAAACGCGCGAAGATAGCGAACGGCCCCCCGCGGGGCCTCGTGTCCAATAGGCAGGACAGTAAAATACTCAGCCGGCGTGCCAGTAAAATACGCCCCTGGTATCTGCTTAGAGCCGAAGCGGCAGTAATAATCCGGCTCCCCTAAAACAACGGTGCCAGCAGCACCCGCCTGCTTTAACTGGTTCAGAGCGGCTTTGATGAGCGCACTGCCGATTCCATTTCCCTGCTGATCCGGCGAGACTGATACGGGGCCAAGGCCGAACCACCCTTCCGTAGAATCAAACGTAACTGGGGACGCTGCGATATGATCTACGCGGTGGTCGCCTTTATGCTCACCGAAACGAGGCTTCACCCGGGTAACAGATACACCACGCTAAAGGGCGCAACCAGGGAAAGCGTTGCAACGACTCTTAGAACTCAAGATGTGCACCAGATGCACAGCCCTTAAAGTACGGCTGCGGCAATGATGGAAACAATTGCTGCTCCAGTAAAGAAAGGAATAGACGTTATAATTTTACGCCTATTCCTGATTGAAAGATTTCCAACGTCGGTAGAGCGCGTTGAATAGTCTCGCTGCAGAAAAGAACACGATAAAAAGAAAAACCGAAGACAAGCAGAAGATTAAAATCGCTTCCACCAGGGTTCCCTGCTCACTCTGGAGCGATATAATTGTGACCGCGATAGCTCCTAAGAGAGACGCGGTGACTACTTGCCAAAGAGGCCAAGCCCCATTTTTCATAAGTGTCCTACTCAGCTCTTAAGTAATCTGATACCACCTAATCATAAGCGCTAATACGGCATTACGAATGGGGACCTTTGCAGCGTTTGCGACAGGACGAAGCAACGGAGGGACTGCCCCTGTGATGCAGCCACCAATTAGCGCATCAACACGGGCTTCGGCTTCTAGTCTGTGACCATGCCTTATTTTACTAACCAGCTCGCTTGCAGCCGCTCCTCCAAGAGCCCCTACGACGCAGCCACCAATTGCAGCAATGAACGGCAGAATAGCGGCTGGAACCGCACGGACAGAAACCTCTTCCGAATCAGAATGTTGCTTCTGGATTGCTTCAACTTCACGAAGCGAAGGCATTATCTCAGCTTGAGCTTCCGGATCGCTTGGAAAAAGTGCCGCAGCTACGCCTTCCGGAGTAGATTCTTTCGAGGCATTGTCGAGAGCTTCATAAAACTCCGGTGGAAACCCTTCCACCCTTTCACTATAGATTGGGGCAGATTCTGAAATACTGTCAGCACTTGCAGCGGGAACTATGGACAAAGTAGACGTTGGAAGAACGGTTGACATCAGGAAAGCAACCATTTTTCTTCTGGCAGAACGAGTAGTTTTCTCCTCACTTTGCGAATTCAAGACGTAACTGCGGGGCACAATAAGTCTTTCGGTATTGAGACGCCTGTCATAGTTGAAATAACTTTGACGTCAACTGTCTTGTTTTCATGAGACAATCGGAAAGAAATATCACCTAGATGCTTTATCTCCTTCCAATACCGAAACCACCCGAGTTCCAACAATCGCTCTAGCCATGTACACAAAATCGGAACGAAAGTGACCACCTTTTCGGGGGCAACCTATCACTGGTTTTCTGGGGAATATGGCCAGGAAAAATCGGGAATACCCCGCGCACACGGCGGATTCAATGTCGGACTCGTGGCCGGCTTGCACAGCTTGCCGGGAGGTGTGTCTGATACTGTCGGCGTATGTCTACCTTCCTGGACAGCGCGGTTTTCCGTCTCGCGGACCGGGTCGAGCTACGAAACGGGTGCCTGATCGTGGCAGTGACTTTCCAGTTCAGCGTGGTGGCGTGAAACATTTCGGATGAGGCCGTAGAACACCGGTAGCAAGGGTGTGGGGTTGGAGCTGGTGAAGGAGTTTTCCGACCCCGCTGCCCAGCAGGATTTTCTGGTGGGCAGCGGTTTATTTTTCTCCGGTCAGCTAGGTCTTCCTTAGCTGGACACGAGCCTTCTATCGCCACTCTGGATTGTCGGTATCCACCCCTTGCGCCTTAGCAGCATGCTCAATGGCGTCCGCCAACCATTGCGCCAACCCCTCTTGCTGCGTCTCATAGTGGGCACGGAAGCGTTCATCAGCCACGTAGCCGCGCGAGATTAAGAAGTGCTTTGCCGGCGAGACGGGAAAGAAGGCGCTTAATGCTTCGCGGTGCTTTTCGACGATCCCCTGCGCCTCCTCCGAATCCGGTGTCTTACCGCTCGCTACAGCTTCGGCAAGTTCTTTTTCCACCTCAGCCACGCCGGCTTGAGCATCGCTCCAGTTCTTCTCCGACCAACCGGCAGTGCGCTGCTGATACACAGCCCAATCCTCGCTCGATCCGTAGGCCTCCTCGGCTTCTTGTTGATGCGCCGCGAAGTTGGCATCGCCGACAATCTGTCCGATTTCTTCGGTGGTGAGCTTTCGGTTATTCATTGCATCCTCCATCAAGGTGTCAATTGCTACCAGCATGTCAGTAAGGCTGTCGCGCTGCGCGAGCAGGCTTTCTCTTTGCCTCCGCAAATGTTCTAAATCGGAGGCACCGCCATCTAGCAGCTGTTTAATATCGGTCAATTTCATACCGGTAGCGCGGTAGATCAGAATCTTCTGCACCCGGGCACAGTCTTCCTCGGTATACAGCCGGTAATTGGACCAGCTGCGCCACGTAGGAGACAGCAAGCCTTGCGCCTCCCAGTGATGCAGAGTCCGCACCGTAATGCGGAAGAGCGCTGCTACCTCGCCAACGGTATAAAGAACTTCATCGATGTCGTCCATGATTTCATTGTCGCGCCTTACGCTGCGTCAGGGTCAAGCCCAGAAAAATTTGCAGAATCTCTTGCCAGAGTGTTGGGTTTATGCAACACTTGGGTGTATGACAGCAAACGACGCCCCTGTTTCAACAACGATCCGCGCCGAACGGTTCCGCAGGCCCGGCCCTACCCGTGGATTAATCGCGTCAATGTATGGCTGCGTAGCCGTATCCGAGATTTTCCTCATCATTGCACTGGCATTTTCCGCCTATTGGGCCCTCTTTGCTACGTCGATAACAATCGCACTCTCGTGCATCCCGTGGACCATTCTGCGGATTTCCATCGACACCAAAGATACTAAGCCCCTGGCCACCCTCGATGAATATGAAGCCCAGGTGCTGGACCACTGGCGGCAAAAGGCGTTCAAGCTGTCAACGACATTGCTATTCGTCGGAGGATTGGCTGCTTTCGCATCTAATTTCCGGTTTCTGAGCGGAGATACCTTCGAAATAAATAGCACCAAATTTCTGTTAGGAGTCGGCTACTACCTGCTTTTTAGCTACTTCATCTCTGGCACCTTGCCCGCTGTCGGCTACGCACTGACCTTCAACCAGAACTCGGAGGACTAAACATGCCCACTTTGACCATCGACCACCTCAATAAGTGCTTCGGGGAGACTCAAGCCCTGCGGGATATGACCTTTAGCGTTGGCGAAGGCGAAATCTTTGGCTTCGTCGGCTCCAACGGCGCCGGAAAGTCCACCACCATGCGCATTGCGCTTGGTGTGCTGGCGAAAGACTCCGGCGAAGTCTATTTCGATAACGCCGCAATTAATGACGATAATCGGCGCCGCATTGGCTATATGCCGGAAGAGCGCGGCCTCTATGGAAAGGAACCGCTGCTTAGCCAGCTGGTCTTCCTCGGCACCCTGCACGGAATGGATAAGTCCGCCGCCAAGCGCGCCGGCACTGAGCTCCTTGAACAGCTGGGCCTGGGTGAGCGTATGGACGATAAGCTCGATGACCTGTCTTTGGGCAACCAGCAGAGGGTGCAGCTGGCGGCCTCCCTTATCCATGATCCGGATATGCTGATTCTGGACGAGCCTTTCTCCGGCCTAGACCCGGTTGCTGTAAACGTCATGTCGGACATGTTGCGCGAGCGCGCCAATCGCGGCGTGCCCGTCATTTTCTCCTCGCACCAGTTGGACCTAGTGCAGCGCTTGTGTGACCGCGTGGGCATTGTGACGAAGGGGCAGATGGTGGCTGAAGGGGGCGTCGATAAGCTGCGCAGCCAAGGCCCTCCCCGCTTTGAGGTCGTTACCCCAGCGCGCGGCTGGTATCCGGAAGGCACGGAGCTGGTGGCAGAAACTGCCAATGCCGTAGTGCTCCAAGCCGATCCCGCCGTAGATGATCAGACAATCCTGCAGGCAGCCCTAGCGGCAGGCCCGGTGCATTCCTTCGGCCGCAAGATCCCAGACCTGACCGAGCTTTTCCAGGACGTCGTCACCAGCAACCAGAATGAGGAGGCCTAAGCCATGCAGTATTCCGCAATGAAGACCATCGGGGTTGTAGCCAAGCGTGAGATGGCAGTCGCGCTGAAGTCGAAGATGGTAGTGGGCACAATGCTGCTACTCATTCTCGGCGCCATTATCGCCCCCATTGCTATCAATTTCTTCAGCGGCGATGACGAACCGGATTCCGTAGCCATCGTGGGGATGGAAGCGTCTGCCTTTGATGATTCCGGTATCAATGCCACAGAGGCAAAAGACCGCGCGGAAGCCCAGCAATTGGTGGAAAATGACGAGGCCGATGCCGCCCTAGTACCGGCAGAGAACGACGGCTGGGATCTCCTCAGCAAGGGCGATACGCCTGCCGCGGTAACTACCACGGTCAACCAAATCGTTGCTTCTCAAGCACAAGCAACGGCACTAGATAAGCTCAATATCGACCCACAAGAGTTAGAAAAGGCTACCCCGTCCACCACGGTCAACCAGGTCAACCTAGAAGAAGAGGACGGCACTGAACAAAAGTTGGCCGGCGTTGCCACCGTCATGATCGGAGCCATGGTCGTAGTCTTTTCTGTCATGACTTTCGCTGGTCTGATTGGCGGCCGCGTCACCGAGGAAAAGTCCTCCCGCGTGGTGGAAATTATCCTATCTTCCGTGCGCCCAGCGGACTTCCTGGCCGGCAAGATTTTGGGCAATACCATCATCGGTTTCTTGGCTACCCTCCTCATCCTGGGCGGTGGCGCGATCTCGCTTGCTGCGTCCGGTCTGGCTAGTGACCTCGAGCTGGACTATGGCTTGGTAGCGGTCCTCCTTGTTGGCGAGATTCTAGGCCTGCTTTTCTTTGGCAGCCTCTACGCGGCAGCCGGCTCGATGGTGCAGCGCACCGAGGATCTCCAGTCCACGCAGACACCGATTCTGTTCCTTGTCTTTGCCACCATGTATGTACCGATGTTCGGCTGGATGCACCTGGATGCCACGTGGATGCAAGTCATGACCTGGTTGCCGCCGGTGTCCATGCTGGTCGCTCCGCTGCAGGTGGCCGGGGGCAACCTCAGCTGGCTAGGCCTTGCCGCAAGCTATCTGCTTATGGCCTTAGCGACGGCACTTATTATCGTCATCGTCGGCCGTATCTACCGCCGCGCCATTTTGAACAATGGCCGCAAGATGACCTGGCGCCAAGCCCTGGGCAAATAAAAATAATCCGGCTCCCCGCCGATTGTGCGGGAGCCGGATTCTTCTATGTGCCGAAGCTACTGAGTAATGAACTCGTTGGTGATCGGCTGAGTGATGTCCAAGGTGCCGTGCTCGATGTAATACATACCGAAGAACATGGCAGCAACCATTACCAGTGCCAGCAGCATGTTCGGGATCCACTGCACAAAGACGGAAACCCAGCCATTGCCCTTATCGCGAGCTGCCGCTTCGCGCTGTTCCTGAGCCTCACGCTCGTTCATAATGATAAAACCTTTCGATCCACCGAGGATTAACTACGGATATCTTAACAGTTAAGTGCTTACAAGGCCGCATTCCTCGCACTTTTGATTGACGCCGAAGACCGAACTCTAGATCCCCGGGTCCTCGTTATTAAGCAGCGCTTCTACGAAAGACTCGCGATCCGCGAGCATGCGCTCGATGTCGTCCTCCGCGCCTACGATCCACAGCTCGGTGTCTTGGTCGTAGGTCAGCGCGGAGGCTGGGTACGCCTCTAGCGCTTCTTCCATTGCGGCGACTTGTTCTGCGCTAGCCGTATCCTCCAAGTGCGCCTCGGGGTCGCCGATTCGCGGGCTAAGCTCCTCCAGCGCGGTGATGCCGTAGGTTTTATATTGCTTTTTTGGGTGCTCAAAGAGCTCTTGGCCCATCATGGAACTTAATCCTTTCCGTGTAGTAGTGAATCCGGCACATACCCCTCGTAGCCCGGCAGGTTAGTCACCTGCACAACTCCGGTGAAAAAACGCTTAAGCGCCGGGATATCCTCGGGCTTCAGGTGATCAAAGACCATGCGCCGCACCGATTCCACGTGTTCGGGGGCGGCGCGGCGTAGGTGTTCTAGGCCGGCGTGCGTTACGCACACATTGATACCGCGGGCATCGTCCTCGTCCGGTTCCTTAAACAATAGGCCGCGCTTTTCCATTCGGGTTACCTGGTGCGAGGCCCTTGAGCGGTCCCACTCCAGCTGCGTGCACAACTCGCGCAGGCGCAGGCGCTGTTCGGGCGCTTCTGAAAGAGCGACCAGGACGGCAAACTCGGAGGCAGAGACTTCCCCGCCGGCTTTCAGCGTTTCATCCATTCCCCTATCTATTTTGCGCACAGCGGCAAGCAACAGGCGCCATAGCTCCTGTTCTTCGTCGTTTAACCAGCGAGTTTGATAAGGCATGGGACCTAGATTACCCCTTTGAGGGAAGCTATGTCGCGCTCGTCGCGTCCCGGCACCCGGGAGTAGCGCTCTGGCATGCAGGTAAAGACCAATACCTGATTGTCCCGGCCGACATGGGAAAAGAGCGTGGCCATAAGTTGCAGACGGTGCGCGTCAGTAGAACCCAGCGCATCGTCGACGATGACCGGTACCGACTCCGCCCCCACTAATTGCGCAATGGCAAAGCGGGTGAGGATGGCCAATTGCTCGCGGGCACCACCAGAAAGGTTAGCCAGACTTACCGTCTCATTGTACTGAGTGCGAGCGATCACACGGAGATCTTCATCCAGCTCAAAGGTGATTTCGCCACCATAAACGGCGCGCGCCAACTGTGAGAGCACAGCTACGAAGGGCGCAGCGTAGCGCTGGCGGGCGGCATCGCGGTGCTTGAGCAATATTTCGCGCAGGTAACGGGCTGCTTGGGCGCGCTTGTCGACGCTCTCGTACACCGCCCGAGCCATCTCTACCGCCGCGGTGGCCTGCTGTGCGCGCTCGGCGGCACCGGAGTGGAAGTTCACCTCGCTAGATAACCGGCCAAGATCCACCTCGCAGCGCTGTATGCGGTCGGTCAGGTAGTTCAGATGGGATTGCGCGCCTTCCACCAAGGAGTTGGCGGTCTTAAGGTCCACAGCTTCCATCTGATCCAGTTGCCCACGCAGGTCCGCTACTACGGATTCTAGGCGGATGACCTCGGCACGCAGGTCCTCGTCGGCGGCGCGTTCACGCGCGGAGGAAAGGTCTCGAGTCACGCGCTGCGCATTTTCGCGGGCGGCATCCAGCTCGGCATCTAGACGCACCACCTCGTGAGCAAGGCGGCTTTCGCGATACGGCACAAGCTCGCGGTCGAGCGCATCGACCTTCTCGCTCGCGGCTTCCTCTGCGGCTTCGGCGGCAGGAAGGTCTACCTCGGCGGTATCTTCAAGGTCCGCGACCTTTTCGGCTAGCGCGGAATGCTGGGAGCGCAAGCCGGCCAAGTCATCTGGACCCAGCTCGGCATTAAGCGCTCGGGTAGCGGCATCGAGGGCATCGTTCTGCGCACGGTGCGTCTCATGGGCTTCTTCGGCCGCAGCTACTGAACCTACGCCCAGGGTATCGAGCAGTTCTTGCAGCCGAGTGCGGGCCTGTTCCACATCACGCTGGGTGTCCTCCGCGGAATAGGAACCGGCCGAGAAGCGAGCGGTGATATCGCCGATGGTGATTACGCGGGAATCGACAAGCTCGACGGCGGTGTCCTCCCCCACCTCGATGTCCTCGCCATCGACGCGGATGGTAGAAGCCGCCGGCCCAGAAAAATACACCTTGGCGGCCGCGGCCTCGTGCAGGCGCTCGGCCACCGACAGCGCTGAGTCTGCCTTATGCAGGCCGGTGATATCGGCCGCGGTGACCTCTCGGCCGCGCTGCACAACGACGGCGCGGGCTTGATCCGCCTCGGCGGCAAGGGTGTCAAGCGATTCTAGCCGGGCGCTGAGCTGCTCAAACTTCTGCTTATCTTGCTGGCGGCGCGCTTGCTTAAGTGTGCTACGGGCCGCGGCATAGTCCTCTTTGGCCTCCGCCAGGCGCTTTTCTAATCTTTCCTTCTCCTCGGCCTCCTCTTTAGCCTTGTCCTGCGCGGCGGTGAGCTTGTACTGGACAGCCTCGGTAGCCCTGGCAGATTCCTCGGCGGCGGTGACGAGCTCTGCGCGCTCGGTGACTGCGGATTGCGCACGAGCGAGATCGTCCGTGGCACGCTCAAGCGTGGCTTTATGGGAGTCCAGCTTGGCCTGCGCGGTCGCGGCTTCCTCGGCCCGAGACTGCTTATCAGTGAGATCGGCCTGCGCAGCGGGAAGTTCGGACTGGGCGGCGGCTTGGTCGCGCTCGAGTTGCTCGTAGCGCTCAACCACGGAGTCGAGCTCGCGCAGTACGCGGGTAGCCTCAGTGTATTCTTCTTCGGCGCGAGCTAGAGCTGCAGCGGACTCCTTGTACTCGCCGGCCGGATTCCCCTTCGCGGCGGTGAAGGAGCGCTGGTATTCCTTGTCCACGCGGGCCAACAGCGCGGAATCATCGCCGGAGACCTCATCTTCGGCAAGACCCGATTCGCGCTCCAAGGCGCGGGTCAGACTCGGAATGCCGACGGCAGAGATGGCCTCACCGGTGTCGTCTTGGCGCATAAAGAGGGCGTCGACAAGCGAGCGATCCAAGTGCTCCGACAGGATGCGCTCCAGCTCATCATCGGCCTGACTGCCGGTAAATTGCGCCGGCCGTGGAGCAGTGACATTAAGCTCGCACGACTTCTTAGATAGCCAGCGCTTGGCAATGCGAAACCGGTACTCCCCTACGCTCAACTCGGCCGTAACTTCCGGGGCAACGTCCTTGCCCACCGGCTGCAGGGCGCGAATGCGCTTGGAGCGGCCGCTATGTTTTTCGGTGAGCACCACATCGAGTGCCTCCACGATGGTGGACTTGCCGGCCTCGTTCTCGCCATGGATAACCACGACGCCGGTCTCGGGCAGCTCATCGAGGGCCAAGTGCTCAATGCCGCGGACATTGATGAGTTCTAGGCGGTGGATGCGCATTAGGACTGTCCCTCCAAGCGGAATAGCAGGTTGGCGGCATCGCGGGCGACGGGATCCTCACGGTTCTCCAACAGCTCATGCAAGGCCTCGGCCGCGTAGCCGGAGATATCGAGGCTAGCTAGTTCCTCCTCGTTGGGCTCAAGGTAGAGATCCATGGTGCGCTCGCGGGGGCGCAGGGACGCAAATACGGCCTCGTACTCATCCAGGCCGCGCTGCAGGCGGGCATGCGCCTCGACCCCGAGCGTGCCGCGCAGGCTATATTTCACGGCCGTGCGCACCTTATCCGGGTACTCGCCCAAGCGCGCGAGGAAGCGGTCCACGTCTTCTGCGGAATCCACGGCGGCGTCGAGGGCTTCAAAGGTCCAGCGGCCGATGCGGCGCTTGTCGACGTCCACCTCATCCCCCACGCGCACCACCAGCGCATTGCCGGAATCCGATTCGCCGCCACCGGTGCTCGCTTCCTTATAGTCCGTGGTCTCCGGACTGCCAGAGAACCACACCCGGCCGGTGGTGCCGAGGCTCGCAGTGGAGTGGGTATCACCGAGCGCGAGGTAGTCGATGACCCCGCGGTCCAGGCAGTCCTCGACGAAGGCAAGGTCGATGATATCGGCGTCATCCTCGCCGGAGCGGGAATCCACTTGGCCGTGGCCGACGGCTATGCGAATGCCCTCAGCCGGCTCCAATGGTTCGAGCGCTTGGCGGACCAAGTCGTGGTTTGCGCGCTTGGACAGGTACGGCGCGCCAACCAACTCCACGCCGGGTGCGACCTCGATAGGCTCAGAATCCGCGATGACATGGACATTGTCCGCACTGGCCTTATAAAAGACCGAATCCGCCACCAGCGGGTCGTGGTTGCCGGGCAGGACATAGACCGGCACCGGCAGGCGCTTGAACATCTCCGTGGCGCGGGCGAGGATTTCGCGCGAGAGGGCATTATGCTCGAAGACATCACCGGCGACGACGATGAACTCCGCGCCGGTTTCCTCGGCCAGTTCTCCTAGCCGTACGATGGCGGCCTCACGGTCATCGTTAAAGCGGCCCTGGGCCTCGCCCTTCAAGAACCACCGGGTCATGCCCAGCTGAAAATCGGAGGTATGGATAAACGTGGTAGCAGTCATTAGTGCGAGAGGTGATAGTAGAGGTCTTCAATATCGGATACCGCGCGCAGGAGATCCAGATTGGTGTGTGAAACCGAGCGCATGGCCTTGCGCAACAGGTCCGGATCGGAGTCATCGATGGCTGGGGCTACCTTGGGCTGCGGCAACTTCGGCAGCTCGCGGCCATTCCAGAAGATGTCATTCTTTTCTTCCTCGGACAGGTCGCTCGGGGTAAAGCTTTCGCGGCTGACCGTCTTGGCCTGCTCTAAGACCATGCGCTCCAGCCGGGCAAAGTCCAGACCACGCATATTAAAAATGACGGCTGGGTCCGCATCAGCGCGGGTGGCGAGCTTATCGCCCACCGCCACGATGTGCTTGCACACGTACTCGCCATCTGGGCAGTCGCAGGTCAGGCGGAGGTCTTCGGCCTCGGGGGCAAAGAGGGTGTCCAGGGCGGCGTCGGCAAGCAGGCCTTTGCGCGCATTGGCCACGGAATTGGGGGTCCGGGCGAACTCGGTGGCCAGCTGGGCAATATCATCGTTATTGCGGTACGGCAGCTGGATGAGCACCGCAAAGGGCTCGTTCTGGGAGCCAGCCACGCGGCCGTGGATGGCGCCATTGCGCACCTCGAGGCCTACGACGTGTCCGCCCTCGGCATACTGACGGCCGCGGGTAATCCGCCCGCGATCCGCACCGTGGGAGGTAAAGGCCGCGATACGCGAGGCCGTCGTGGACAGGATGCGCCCGCTGCGGTCCACGTGATTGACCTCGGCCGGGGTGCTTACCCGCTTGCGGGTGCCAAAATTGGCATAGATAACGTTGTCGTCGCCTTTGACGGCCATAGATTACTCCCTCCCCCGGTAGCTCATGAGTGCGGCCAGCTGATCTGGGTCCAGCTCGGTGAGCCAGCCCTCGCCTTCGCCCACCACGGCGCCGGCCAGCTGCGTCTTACCGTCCAAGATATCCTGGATGGATTCCTCCAGCGTACCCGCGGTGATCATCTTATACACCTGCACATTGCGGCGCTGGCCAATACGGAAGGCACGGTCCGTCGCCTGGTTTTCCACCGCCGGATTCCACCAGCGGTCCATGTGCACGACGATAGAGGCGGCCGTCAGGTTCAGACCAGTGCCGCCGGCTTTGAGCGAAAGGATCATCGCCGGCGGTCCGTCCTCGGACTGGAAATCTTCCACCATCTGGTCGCGCTTATTCTTGCTTACCCCGCCATGGAGGAAGGGAATCTCCCGGCCAAGCTGGTTACTAAGGTAGGGCCGCAAGATATCGCCAAAGGCCTTGTACTGGGTAAAGACCAAAAGTCGCTCGCCGGATTCGGTGGCATCATCCACGATGCGCATGAGCTCTTTGACCTTGCCGGAGCGGTGCTTGCCCTTAAGCGTCACCGGCGAGTTATCGCCTAGGTAATGCGCGGGGTGATTACAAATCTGCTTAATACGGGTCAGCGAGGCTAGTACCAGCCCGCGCTTATTTATTCCCGTAGCCTCCTGCAGATCCTTCTTGACCTGGTTGACCAGTGCCTTATATAAGGCGGCCTGCTCGGTGGTCATGGACACGGTAAGGATTTGCTCGGACTTTTCCGGCAGGTCATCGATGATATTCGGATCCGTCTTTACGCGGCGAAGGATAAACGGCGCGGTGAGCTGGCGCAGGCGCTCGGACATGTCCTCATCATTATTGCGCTCGATGGCCTTGGCAAAGTGATTACGGAAAAACGAGGCGGTGCCCAATACACCAGGGTTGCAAAAATCCAGGATGGAGCGCATCTCTGAGAGGCGATTTTCCACCGGGGTACCGGTCAGCGCCACGCGATGCTCCGAGGGCAGGGAGCGCACGGCCTTGGATGAGCGGGTAGCGGAGTTCTTGATCGCCTGGGCCTCATCGAGGACAACGCGCTGCCAGCCCACCTCGCCCATGTCCTTAAAATCACGACCCACAGTGCCGTAGGTGGTGATGACGAGGTCGCTCTCGCCGGCCTCCTTAATAAAGTCCTCGCCACGCGGACGGCTCGAGCCGTGCTGCACCATGACTTTGAAATCTGGGACGAAGCGCTGAGCCTCGCGCGCCCAGTTGCCCACCACGGAAGTTGGCGCCACGACGAGCGTGGGCCCGGTCTGCTCGCCGCGGTCCTTTTCCACCGCGAG
The DNA here is from genome assembly GCA_025144025.1 of Corynebacterium sp. p3-SID1241. Lineage (GTDB taxonomy): Bacteria > Actinomycetota > Actinomycetes > Mycobacteriales > Mycobacteriaceae > Corynebacterium. Next base: position 118,708 of record JALXWS010000003.1, read on the forward strand.
TAGGGACAGTAGTTGGAGGGTTTTGCCGAGCCCCATGTCGTCGGCAAGCACTGCCCCAATGCTGTTGCGCGACATCCAATACAGCCAGTCGACGCCACGACGCTGGTACTCGCGCAGCTCCGCCTGCACAGTCGAAGGGATGTCCACGCGCTCTGGGGCGACCTTATCCACCCCGCCGAGCAACGCCGTATGCCAAGTACTGCCGGTGAACTCGATGGGCTCCTGGGCCATGGACTCCAGCGCCAACTCGCGCAGCTCGGCCACCGTGACCTGCTCGTGCTCCTCGCCGCCCTCATTAAACTCTTGGCGGCGGCGTTCCACGTCCGCCATCAGGGCTTCCCAGCCTGGCTCTTCTAGTTGCTTGGCCATCTCCGCGGTGGCGGCCAACTGCTCCAGCTCCTTCTTCTTGCGCGCTATGGCCTTCTCCCGCAGCGCGTCCATATAACCGGAGACTTGCGAGACCACCTGCTTATCGGCCATCACCCACTTGCCGCGTAGCTGGATGAGACCGGACTTGGAATTGACCAAGTCCTCCATCTCTTCCTCAGTAAGTTCCACATCGCCCACGGACATGCGCCAGTTATAGTCCACCAGCTTATTCATGCCGATGTGCTTCTTAGTGGCGGCCTCGGCCGGATCGCGGGCCTCATGGGTCTCCAACTTGGCCTTGGTCTCCATCTGAGCCCAAGCCTTGGGCAACATGACGGTCACGCCATTGGACTTGAGCTTATCCACCTCGTGGGTAATAAAGTGGGTGAGCTGGTGGGTCTCAAGGTAGACGTCCCAGTCGCCGTCGCCAGCCTGCGGCAGCTGCGCGGTCTCCCCCAGCGTGGGTGCGATGCGCACGGCCTTGCGGTGAGATTCCCTCAGCTTTTCGACGCTCGCCCTATCCAAACTCTGCGCCGACACCGGCCGCGGAGAATCCGTGCCTGAGCGCACCCGCACGCGCACGGGCCACTTCGCCTCGTCCGGGTCTTCCTCCAGTGGCTCCTCCACGATATAAACCAGCTGAAGTTCTACCTCATAAATCGAGTTTTTCCACTCGTTGAGCCCACGCAGCAGCTGTGCCCGGCCACGGAGAATCGGCCGGGTATCCAAAAGAGCACGCGCGAATTCGTGCCATGGCATCGGCCGCGGTGCCTCCGCCACGGGCCGCAGCTCGCGGAAGGCAATCCAATGCGTTAGCTCATCGGCCATATCATCCGAAAGAGCCCGGTTATTTACGTGCAAGATCCCCGGCGCGGCGGCCATCATCTCCGCGAGCCATCCGCGCTCGCCTAAACCCGAGGCCAGCTGCCACATAGGGAACCATTCATTGGCCTGGTACGCCAAGCGGAAAGTCACGCGCCCAGCGCGGACGAATTTGCACAAGCCACCGTAGGCTTGCAATAACCACTGCAGGTCAGGGGCGATAGTGGCTGGCGGTTTATGGTTGAGGTGTTCCATCTGCGCGAGGGCCGCGACGGCCTCCTCTGGGCCGAACATCGCCATCGGCACCATCAAGGAAACATCCTTGCCCTTCGGCGTACGCAAGGAAACCCGCGCCCGATTGCGGAAGGACTTTTTCCCCAAGATGGCCTCCACCGCTGGTGGAAATGTGCCCTCCGGCACGGCATTGGGCATAACAATCTTGTGCCCTTCTACCTGTTCAATCCATAGACCAAGCCCCGTTACGGGCAGCCACAGTCCATGCACAAGGTAAGAAGCCATAGCCGCCAGCATAGCAGCCCATTTGATTTTGTTACACGCTCGTTATGTTCCACCCTTTTCCCAGTTGAATGATAGAAAATCCAAACGGAGACATGCGCCACACCTGCATTTTCGCTTGGGTTAACCTTGTGACCTCGTTAACGTAAGAATGTCCTTTACAAAATCTACAAGGAGTAAAACGTGCAAGAATCAACTTGGTACGTCATTGCGATGATCATTTATCTCTTCGCAATGGCAGCCATTGGCTACTGGAGCTACAAACAAACCGACAAATATGACGATTATGTTTTGGGCGGCCGTGGCCTGCACCCATTCGTAGCGGCTCTCTCCGCAGGCGCCTCTGACATGTCCGGCTGGCTACTCATGGGCCTGCCGGGCGCGCTTTTCCTCTCGGGCATGTCCGAGCTGTGGATGGCCATCGGCCTGCTCGTCGGCTGCTGGGCAAACTGGAAGTGGGTGGCACCGCGCCTGCGCTCCTACTCGGAGATTGCGGCCAACTCCATTACCGTGCCGTCCTTCTTTGAAAACCGCCTGCACGATAAGTCCCGTCTGCTGCGCATTATTTCCGCGGCTATTATTATCTTCTTCTTTACCTTCTACGTCTCCTCCGGCATGGTCTCTGGTGGCCGCTACTTCGAGTCCACCTTCGGTGGTGACTACCTCACCGGCATGCTGGTTATTGCGGCCGTGACCATTTTCTACACCTTCGTCGGTGGCTTCTTGGCGGTGTCCTACACGGACGTCGTCCAGGGCGTGCTCATGTTCGTCGCCCTGATGATTGTGCCGATCATGGCAATCGTCTCTCTTAGCGATCCCGCTTCTATCTTCTCTTTCGCCGACAATAACGCCTACGGCACCGATGGCATCGTCGAAAACGACAACTATTTTTCCATGTTCGCGGGCGTTTCCGCCGGCGTTATCATCGGCAACCTTGCCTGGGGTTTGGGCTACTTTGGCCAGCCGCACATCATCGTGCGTTTCATGGCGCTGCGCAAGCCTTCCGACGCCCGCCAGGGCCGCTTTTACGGCGTGACTTGGATGGGCCTATCCGTCATCGGCGCCATCTTCGTCGCCCTATCCGGCACCGTTTTTTTCACACAGACCGGCCACAGCATCACCGACCAGGAAAACTTCGAAACCATCTTCCTGGATATGGCGCAGGCCATGATGCACCCACTGCCCGCAGGCTTCATTCTGACCGCGGTTCTGGCCGCCATTATGTCCACCATGTCGTCCCAGATGCTCGTCGTCTCTACTTCCCTCATCGAGGACCTCTTCCTCATCTTTGCCAAAAAGAAGCCAGGCGAGCAGGTCCTCATTAACCTCTCCCGCACCGCCATCGTCGCCATCGCGGTCATTGCCGCCCTGCTGGCAATCAACCCATCTGACTCCATTTTGGGTCTGGTTGGCTTCGCTTGGGCAGGCTTCGGTTCTGCCTTCGGCCCGATCATCTTGCTCTCCTTGTACTGGAAGCGTCTCAACTCCACCGGCGCAATTGCCGGCATGCTTACCGGTGCCATCGTTGCTATTGGCTGGGGCATGTCCCCGCTTTCCGACGTCCTCTACGAAATCGTCCCAGGCTTCTTCCTGGCCCTCATCGTGGCGGTTGTTGTCTCCAAGCTCACCAAGGAGCCTAAGCCAGAGGTTGTGGCCGAATTCGAAGAGTCCACCAAGCTGGCCAAGCTCGTGGAAAATGACTCCAACCTCGACTTCGAGGAAGCAGCAGAGAAGGTCACCGATAAATAGTCGGAACCAACCTGCGGTCCGCACAGTCCAATAGGACATGAAGTCCTATTACCTGGCCGCGCTATCATGCATTACCGTTCTCATCGGCGCATGGTATGCGTGGCCTTTTCCGCGTTTTGATGTTGCCACCCTCCCAGCCCGGCCGGAGGCCACCGGCTACAACCGCGAAGACTTCGGCATTTGGCAGCCCCACGGTGCCTGCACCACGCGCGAGGTCATTCTAGAAAGCCAGGCCAGCGATCCTCTCGAAAACTGCCATGCCCACTCCGGCACTGTCTACGACCCATATAGTGGCACCCCTATTCCTGCTACCTCCCCTATTGAGATCGACCACATCTTTCCCCTCTCCGCGGCCTATGACATGGGTGCGTCCGAGTGGGATCGCGAAACCAAGGTCCGCTTTGGCAACGATCCGCTCAATCTCGTAGCCACCAGCCGTGAGCTCAACCAAGAAAAGTCAGATTCTCTCCCTGCGGAATGGCTTCCTCCGGCCAACCGTTGCGACTACTCGCGCCGCCTCGCCGACATCGCCGGCAAGTACTCCCTTCCCCTACCCTCCAAGGATGTACACGCGATGCAAAGGCAATGTCGGTTAGCCCTCCTGACTGGAAATTGATTAGGGTTGACGTGGCAACTTTCCGCGATTGAAGGGTTCTTTCAATGACTTCTTTCCTTGTATTCCTCCACGTGGCTGCGGCCATCCTCTTGATTGGCCCGGTGTGTGTATCCACTTCCTCCTACCAGACCCAAATGGCGAAGGCAGCACAAGGTGACCAAGCAGCCCTTGGCTCCGCCCGCGTTCTACACAACATCACCAATACCTACGGCTACATCTCCGCCATCGTGCCCATCCTGGGACTCGGCGTATTCCTTTCCGATATTGACGCCTACAAGTCCGCGGTCAATTTCCACATCGCTATCCTCGTGGCCATCATCGCGTGGTGCCTGTTGTTCTTCGTGATTCTGCCGAAGCAGAAGAAGTCCTTGACAGCTCTAGAATCCAACTCCACCTTTGACTATGCAGCTGCTAAGAAGCCGCTGTCCGCATTCGGCGGCGTGTTCAACCTGCTGTGGATTGTCTGCCTTATCTTGATGTACGTCAACTTCTAAGTGGCCTTCTAAGAAGCCATTTATTCTTCTGGGGCAGTGTCTTCACTGTCCCTTTTCTCGTTTTTGAGCTCCTCCTTCAACTTTTGTGCATCTTCGTGCGCATTTTCTCGACGCCGACGCGTCGCCTGCGCCACCGTCTGTGCCCACCGTCGGTTCTTCGGTGTAAGCGGACCGCTAGCCTCGTCATAGACCCAAGTGGAATCCTCAAAGAGCCAGACGACGTCCCCGCTAACCGGGTCCTTAATATAGAAGGCTCGGCCATCGGTCTTTATGTTGTGGTGGTGTTGACAAAGGCAGGTCAAATTTGCTCCAGAGGTAGGACCCCCTTCGGCGAAATCGTGCCGGTGGTCCATCTGGGAAGCCATCGCCGGCCTCGTACAGCCGGGCCACCGGCAAGTTCCATCGAGCCCCTCAACAAAGGCACGGATATGCGGCGGAGTTACATAGTTTCCGCTTTCATCCTCCGCTGCTGCATCCATGTCGCGCACGGTCGTGGCCCGCGATTGCATTTCATCGGCTACATCCGGTGAAACCCACCCTAGATTTTGCACAAAGGCGGGAGCATCCGGCAGATCGCAGCGGTACATATTGAGCACCACCTTCGCTTTGGCTTCGGCCTCTCCGGTGAGCAACTCGACCGCCGCCTGCGCCAAGGAAATGTCCTTCTCCGCGGCCACACCGCGGATATTTCGATCAATGATCTCGGCAGTTTCTAAGCCGACATCGAGACAAACTGCGGCCCACTCCCCGCCCGTGGGCTCGAGGCGATAAGTCTCTTTGCGCCGCGGATCGCGCGCGGCGATGGTCGGATCAAGGCGGACAATGAGCTCCCGCAGCTTTCGCCGCAGGTTGCGGTGGGACGGCAATTTTTGGTTGGGGCGTTTAGGGGTGAGGTAGGTGGTTAATTCGGCGTCGATAAGCAAGCGCTGTTCGGCGTTAATCTCTCCCAGCTTTGAGAGGGTCTGGTCGATAGTAATCAAGCGGTCTAAATCTAAATGGTAAAGCTCTTCCTGCCGGGATTTAAGGCGCGGCAACTCCTTTAATCGCTCAAAGGCGAAGATGATATTTCTAATTCGCGATTGCCGTGCCCCAGTAAGATCCGACAGTGATTGGCTAATTATTTCGATATCGTCATCCGGGTCTGGATGCACGCGCTTCCATAGGAGGTATTCAGCCTTGCGGATGTCTGTAGCTGCTTGTGAGGTGGAATTTTCTGGATTGGTATTGGCAAAATAGGGCGCATTCATGGACTTCCCCCGCAGAAGTTTCTCTAGAACATGTTTGCGCTTTTAGTATACAAAATGCCTCCGACACCCTACCCCCGTTTATAGTAAAACCGCAGGTCAAAAGGTACGAAAAAATGGACCTCCGAAGAGGCCCATTGAGTCGAAAATGCTAGTCGCGCCAGCGTCCACCGCGCTTGCGTCCGCCGCCGTGGTCACGGCGTGGCGGGCGTCCGGTGTCCTTTTTAATCTTGATCAGCTGGCCGGAAATGCGGGTATCTTTCAGGCGATCCAGCACTGCCGGGTCAAGGTTCTTTGGCAGGTCAACCAGAGTATGGCCTACCGCGATGGTGATACGGCCAAAGTCCTTGGCAGACAGGCCACCCTCGTTGGCAATAGCACCCACGATGGCTCCCGGGCGCACATTTTGCCGCTTGCCGACGTCCAACCGGTACGTTTCAAAATCTCCGTCCGGCCGCTTAGGACCACGGCCCTTGCCGCCGCCCTTGAAATCGCGCTTGCGATCGTCGCGGCGGTCGCGGTCGCGCTTCGGCTTGGGAAGCGGCTTGTCTTCCATTAGGAAGTTCTTTCCGCCTTGAAGCATGACAGCGAGGGCTGCGGCAATGTCATCCATGGCCGCGTTATTGTCCTCGGAGTACTTGCGCACCAAGGTACGGAAGAAATCCGCCTGCTTATTGTCCATGGAGTTGGTAATGGACTGCGCAAACTTTTCCTTGCGCTTTTCGTTAACCTCATCGACGGACGGCAGTTCCATCTCTTCCAAGCGGGCGTTGGTCACACGCTCGATGGAGCGCAGCATGCGGCGCTCGCGCGGGGTGACGAACAGGATGGCTTCGCCGGAGCGGCCCGCGCGGCCAGTGCGGCCGATGCGGTGCACGTAGGACTCGGTATCGTTCGGGATATCGAAATTGACCACGTGGGTGATGCGCTCAACGTCGAGGCCACGGGCGGCGACGTCGGTAGCCACGAGGATGTCTAGGCGGCCATCCTTGAGCTGATCGACGGTGCGCTCACGCTGCGCCTGCGCAATATCACCGTTGATGGCGGCGGCACTAAAGCCGCGATCACGCAGGGTCTCGGCTACCTCTTCAGTCTCATGCTTGGTCCGGCAGAAGACGATGATGGCATCGTAATTGATGACCTCAAGGATGCGGGTGAAGGCATCCATCTTCGCGCGATGCGGGATGAGGAGGAAGCGCTGGGTGATGTTGTCATTGGTGCGGCGCTCGGACTTCACCGTGACCTCGGCGGGGTTGTCGAGGTACTGCTTAGAGAGGCGCCGGATAGCGTTTGGCATGGTGGCCGAGAAAAGCGCCACCTGCTTGCGGTCCGGGGTGTCTTCCAAGATGCGCTCGACGTCTTCTTGGAAGCCCATGTTCAGCATCTCATCGGCCTCATCGAGGACGAGGAATTGCAGCTGAGACAGGTCCAGCGAGCCTTTTTCCAAGTGGTCGATGACGCGACCCGGGGTACCCACGATGACCTGGGCACCACGACGCAACCCGGATAGCTGAATGCCATAGGCTTGGCCGCCGTAGATAGGCAGCACCTCGAGGCCCTTGAGAGACTCGGCGAAGGATTGGAAAGAGTCCGCCACCTGCAGGGCCAGCTCGCGGGTTGGGGCGAGTACGAGTGCCTGCGGATGGCGGGCCTTGGTGTTAATCTGCGACAGAACCGGCAGCGCAAAGGCTGCGGTCTTGCCGGTACCGGTCTGGGCGAGGCCGACTACGTCGCGGCCTTCCATCAAGATCGGGATGGTTTCTTCCTGAATGGGGGACGGCTTGGTGAAGCCTACTTTCGCAACAGCCTCCAGAATCCTCTCTGGCAGGCCAAGATGCGCGAACCCCTGGGAGTTGTCGTTGGCTGAATCTTGGGACTCAGCGCCGGTGTCCTCAGAAGTATTCGCAGCCCTGGTGTCCTTGGTGACACCTTGCGAGTTGTCCTGAGATTCCGACTTATTAAAATCTTCCGGCTCGTTGACGCCGCCGGTGGCGTTATCGGTAATGCTCATTGCTTCACCAACCCTACGCGATTGCAGCCACAAACTCCATTGCGCAGCTCTTCGGCTTTCCTAGCCCAGATTTCCTGCAATGTTCGAAGCAATTCGAAAACACCGAAGCGTGGCGTCGCGTCCTTCTTCTAAGGTGCAGTTCATGTCTCATCTACGCCCACGGTTCCTTTACGACCAAGCACGTATCCGTGCCAAGCTAAGTTCGTATCCAGGGTTCAGCACGGAACTGGACGCTCCGGTAGACCTTTATCTGTCCTCGCTGTCTACGGGCCTGATCTACCCCACTAGGCGCAGCCGTCGGCCACAGCATGGCGAGTTTGTACACATTACAGACCGCCGCTTTCACCTAAACCCCGTCTTTCGCATGACTAAGGTGGAGGACAACTTTGAGTTTCATGTGATGGAGCTAGATCCAGTGCGCTTTCACCGCACTGAATACGCCGCACGTCCAAAACTTCTTAGCCTCGGCAGCGTGGTGGACAAAGAGAAAACTACTTACTTTCCGGTGGAGTTTGATTTCGCATCTCGTGGCAAGTTTGTGACTTTTAGTGCCGTCGATAAGCCTAAGGTAGGCCGCCTATACTCCTGCTTTACTTCACGGCCTCGGCACCCTTTATGCCTGCGCATAGAATCCACGGAGGACAACAATGGGCTGGTGCGCGCCCAGGTGAGCGAGGTCTATAGCGACTTTGAACGCGGAGAAATAAAAGGACCGCGAAAGGACTACGGCCCCGATAACCTCCCCTACCGGCCACCGGCTATCACCCGCACGGACGTAGAGATAGAGCTAGGGCGCTTCCGTCGCCTCTACGACCCAGAGTCATGGACTGTTCATGGTGCACAAGACGAAGAAACCCTCTTTATGGTAGAAGATCCGGATGGATCGCGGGCGGTCTTTATCAGCAAAAAAGACGCGTGGCTGCATATGACAAAAGAAAAAGGCCGCCGACTATATCAGATAGCGGCGACCTTTCTAGAGGAGCGCTAGGCTCCGGCGATAAAGGTGCGGTAGCTCAGTGGCATGCCTGGGCGGTAGGCCAAGTGCACGGCGCTGGGGGCGTCGAGCACGTGCAAATCAGCGGCGGCGCCCTCCACAATGGTGCCCTTAGCGGGGCGGCCCTGTGGATCGAGGCCATTGCCAACATTGTGGCGGCGCAGGGCGGTCGCACCGCCGGTGGTGGCGGCGTGGATAGCCTCGTCGACAGAAAGGTGCTGCTGTAGGACCGCGGTGGTCACGCAGTAGTTCATCGAGGAGGTATAGGACGTGCCGGGGTTGAGATTGGAGGCGATGGCGAGGGTGGCGCCGGCGTCGAGAAGCTTGCGGCCCGGGGCGAGCGGCTCGCGGGTGGATAGGTCGCAAGCCGGCAACATGGTGGCCACGGTATCGGAGTTGGCCAGCAGCTCGACATCCTCGTCCCTGAGGTAATTGACGTGGTCGACAGACGCTGCACCGAGCTCCACGGCGAGGGCAACGCCTGGCCCCTCGCCCAGCTGGTTGCCGTGCACGCGCAGGCCGAGGCCCAACTTCTTACCGGCTTCCAGCACGCGGCGGGATTGCTCCTCATTGAACGCGCCCCGCTCGCAGAAGACGTCAATCCACTGCACGTAGGGAGCAACGCCCTCAAGCATGGGGCCAACGACCTCGTCGAGGTACTCCTCCGCGTCTGCCCCCGGCGGGACCAAGTGCGCGCCCAAAAAGGTCACGTCATCGACGTGGCGGGAGGCTACCTTGGCGGCCTCCACCTCGGACTCGGTGTTAAGGCCGTAGCCGGTCTTGGTCTCGAAGGTGGTGGTGCCACCGCGGCGGCCGGCGGCCACGCGATCCGCCACCAGCTTGTCCAGGCGGTCGGTGCCGGCCTGGCGGGTAGCGTCCATGGTCACGGCGATGCCGCCTGCCTCATAGGAACCGCCGGAGATGCGCGCCTCGAATTCGGCGGAGCGATCACCGTCGAAGACCATGTGGGTGTGCGAATCTACCCAGCCGGGCAGGACGGCGCGGCCGCCCAGGTCCACCTTCTCGTCGGCCGCCGGCGCCTCGGAGGCTGGGCCGACCCAGGCGATGGTGCCGGATTCGACTACCAGGGCGGCGTCGTTAAGCGTGCCACGCTCGCTGACCGTACGGAGTTCTGAAATTCCGGTAAAAAGTGTGCTCATCTAGTCCCTTGCCTTGAATTCCATTGGAATGCGGACGCCGCGCTCATCGGCGACCTCCTTCGCGCGAGTGTAGCCGGAATCGACATGGCGGATAACGCCCATGCCCGGGTCATTAGTGAGCACCGCGCGCAGCTTGGCCGCGGCGAGCTCGGTGCCGTCTGCAACGGTGACCTGGCCTGCGTGGATGGAGCGGCCCATGCCCACGCCACCGCCGTGGTGGAGGGAAACCCAGGTAGCGCCGGAAGATACGGCAGTCATGGCATTGAGCAGCGGCCAGTCGGCCACGGCATCGGTGCCATCGAGCATGGCCTCGGTCTCGCGGTATGGGGAGGCAACGGAGCCAGAATCTAGGTGGTCGCGGCCGATGACAATCGGCGCCTTGATCTTGCCCTCGCGCACGAGGTCGTTGAAGAGCAGGCCGGCCTTGTGGCGCTCGTCGTAGCCCAGCCAGCAAATGCGCGCAGGCAGACCCTCGAATTCGACGTACTCTTCGGCGGCGTCGAGCCAGTTGTGCAGGTGCTCGTTATCTGGGAAGAGCTCCTTAAGCGCTTGGTCGGTGACCTTGATATCCTCCGGGTCACCGGAAAGCGCAGCCCAGCGGAAGGGGCCTAGGCCCTCGCAGAAGAGCGGACGGATATAGGCCGGAACGAAGCCCGGGAATTCGAAAGCACGCTGGTAGCCGGCCTTGCGGGCCTCATCGCGGATGGAGTTGCCGTAGTCAAAGACCTCAGCGCCCTCATCTTGGAACTCAACCATGGCCTGGACCTGAGCGGCCATGGATTCGCGGGCCTTCTTGGTAAAGGTGGTTGGGTCTGCCTTGGACTCGTTGTGCCAGTCATCCACGGTAATTTCAGAAGGCAGGTAGGACAGCGGGTCGTGTGCGGAGGTCTGATCCGTGACGATGTCGACGGTAAATTCCCCGGCGCGCTGGCGGCGCAAAACCTCTGGGAAGACCTCGGCGGCGTTGGCTACCAAGCCAACCGATAGCGGCTTCTTGTTTTCCTTTGCCTCGAGGACCAGCTTGAGGGCCTCGTCGAGGTCGGTGACTACCTCGTCCAGGTAGCGCTTGTGCTGGCGGCGCTTCAGGCGGGTCTCGTCCACGTCCACGATGAGGCAGGCGCCGCCGTTGAGGGTGACAGACAGCGGCTGTGCGCCGCCCATACCACCGCAGCCACCGGTCAGGGTGAAGGTGCCGGCCAGGCTGCCGCCAAAGCGCTTCTTAGCCACTGCCGCGAAGGTCTCGAAGGTGCCCTGCAGGATGCCCTGGGTGGCGATGTAGATCCAGGAACCGGCCGTCATCTGGCCGTACATCATGAGGCCCTCATCCTCGAGCTTGCGGAAGTGCTCCCAGTTAGCCCAATCTCCTACGAGGTTGGAGTTAGCAATAAGCACGCGCGGTGCCCACTCATTGGTCTTCCAGATGCCCACCGGCTTGCCGGACTGCACCAGCAGCGTCTCATCGGACTCGAGGTCTTTGAGGGATTCTACGATGGCATCAAAAGCTTCCCAGCTGCGCGCTGCACGGCCGGTGCCGCCGTAGACCACGAGGTCCTCGGGGCGCTCAGCTACCTCGGGATCGAGGTTATTCATGAGCATGCGCAGGGGTGCTTCGGTCTGCCAAGACTTGGCGGACAATTCGGTTCCGCGCGGCGCGCGTACTTCGCGTGGTTGAGACATGGCTTCCTTTCGTCGTGCTTTTCGACGCCCTCCCAAGCCCCCTAGGCCGGTTTCCCGGGGCTGTCCCCGAGGGCTTGCTCGGCGTCACATGTCATAAAGTACTGTGACCCAGCTCTGTGTACCATGCCACACAAACCCTAACTGTCTCGCATATGAGACAACCCCACAATGATCTAGGATGGCCTGCATGCGTCGGTTCATCCCCCTCCTTTCCGTGGCCCTTCTCGCCGCTTGTTCCACCCCCGCCGAGGAGCCACAGCCACCCCACTACGTAGCGCTGGGAGATTCCTATGCGGCCATGGGCTCGACCACACTACCGCTCGATCCGCCCAATACCTGCGTGCGCGCACAAGATTCCTACCCCGAACTCGCAGCCAAGGAGATGGATGCGGAGCTCACCAATGTTGCCTGCCAGGGCGCTAGCACCCTCGACGTACTCTCCTCAGCCGGCGAGCACCCCGCCCAGGTGGACGCCCTGCGGGAAGACACCGACCTGGTAAGCCTATCCATCGGCGGCAATGACGCCAGCTTCGTGCGCCTTACCCAGTGCGCCACGGACGATATCTGCCAGGCGGAATCCGGCCCGCAGATAGACATGGAAATTCGCGATCTCCCCCGCCGGCTCGACAAGGTCTATGAGGAAATCCACCACCGCTCCCCCGATGCGAAGGTCCTTGCCACCGGCTACCTCCCCCTTATCAAGCACGGGGAGACCTGCCCCTACATAGAAAAAATCCCGGCCAGCGACCGGGAATGGTTGGCAGAGTCCATCGAGCGCATCAATCAGGCAGTGCGCGAGGCCTCCGAGCGCCATGGGGCTACTTACGTGCTTGCCGACGCCGCCCTAGACCACACCGCCTGTTCCCCCTCGCCGTGGGTAGACTTTACAGGAAAGGAGACCGATTCCTTTCCCATGCACCCCACCCACGCGGGCCAGCAGGCCATGGCCCAAGCTCTACGCGCTGCCCTCTAGCCCGGCGCGCGCGGCGTCATCGGAACCGGGCACGCGCATCTCGAATTTTTCTGTGACCACGGTGTAGTCAAAGTAGCCCATGCGCGCGACAGGCTTAATCTTGAGGATGTCAAGCTTGCCTTCCTCATCGATGACAGATTCATCGATGTGAATGGTCTCCACATCGGCCACCACGAGGTCGATGCTGCCCACCTTGGAATTGCCAGGCACACGCAGCGTGGTCTTGTACTGGCACTCGAACTTCACCGGCGATTCTTTCACCATGGGAGTGCGGTAATTGTCCGCATATTCCTTGGTAACGGACAGGCGGTCCCACTCGCTGTCGCCATAGTCGAGCACCTGGGCGGATTTATTGACTTCCTCGCGTAGGTCATAGGTGGCCATATTCCACACGAACCAGCCGGTTTCTTCTGCATTGAGGACCGTGTCCTTCCGGCGACCATCCGGGTACTGGTTAGCCGAGAACATCACCATGGGTGGATCGAAGGTGAGATTTTGCCACTGGCTATAGGGGGCGATGTTTTCGCGACCTTGACCATCAACACTAGAAAGCCAACCAATGGGCCGCGGAACCGTGCTCGCCTTAAACGGCGAAAATGGCAAGGGGTTAGGTTCAGATTGCGGGTGCCAAGAGATGATCGACATATTAATCACGCAGCTTTCCAATTGCAGTTTCGACGGCCTCTAGTAAGACGCCGTCCTTTACTAGGCGTACTGTCTCCTCGATTTCCGGGGAGAGGTAGCGGTCCACGCCTGGGCCCTCGACGGTCTCGCGCAGCTTCTCAATCACCGCGCCAGTGCCCTTGGCCGGGGCGCCTTCGCGCATGTCGATGGCGCGGGCCGCGGTGAGGATCTCCACGGCCAGCACGCGCTGCAGTCCGTCGACGGCCTTGCGCAGCTTGCGGGCTGCAGACCAGCCCATGGACACGTGGTCTTCCTGCATGGCCGAAGACGGAATGGAATCAGCCGAGGAGGGGTTAGCCAGGCGCTTCATTTCGCTCACGATGCCGGCCTGGGCGTACTGGGCGATCATGTGGCCGGAGTCGACACCAGGATCTGCGGCAAGAAAGGCATTCAGCCCGCGATTGCGCGCCGGGTCCAAGAAGCGGTCCGTGCGGCGCTCGGAAATCGAGGCTAAGTCCGCAGTGACGATGGCGAGGAAATCGAGCGCGTAGGCCACCGGCGCGCCGTGGAAATTGCCGTTAGAGACCACGCGGCCGTCCTTGGCCACCACCGGGTTATCCACTGCGCCGGCGAGCTCGCGCTCCGCCACCTGGGCAGTATGCGCCAAGGTATCGCGGAAGCCTCCGGCCACCTGCGGGGCGCACCGCACAGAGTAGGCATCTTGCACCTGGTTCTTTTTGAAATCTTCTAGCGCGGATTCCAAGATCTGTGAGCCTTCAGCCACCTGGAGGATATTCGCAGCAGCAGCGGCCTGGCCTGGGTGCGGGCGCAGCTGCTGCAGGTCATCCGCAAAGACCACGAGGGTGCCGAGCAGTCCTTCCACAGTCATGGCGGTGGCAATATCGGCGGTCTTTGCGGCCGCGCGCAGGTCAGTAATGGCCAGACAAAGCTGGCCGAGCATGCCATCGGTGCCGTTGATAAGCGCTAGGCCTTCCTTCTCGCGCAGCTGCAGCGGCTCGATGTCGGCCGCAGACAAGGCTGCGCCCGCATCCTGCAGCTCGCCGTTTACGCGCACCTCGCCTTCTCCCAGCAGGGCGAGCGCACAGTGAGCAAGCGGCGCCAAATCGCCGGAGCAGCCCAGGGAGCCGTACTCGCGCACCACCGGAACGATGCCAGCGTTCAGCGCCTTGGCATAGGTTTCCACCACCACGGGGCGCACGCCGGTGCGGCCGGTGCACAGGGTGGACAGGCGCAGCAGCATCAGTGCGCGAATGACTTCTTCTTCCACCTCCGGGCCGGTGCCCGCAGCGTGCGAACGCACAAGGGAAAGCTGCAGTTGTGCACGCATCTCTTCTGGGATATGGCGGCGAGCGAGCGCCCCAAAGCCGGTGGAAATGCCATACACCGGGGTGGGATCCTGTGCTAGTTCTTCCACGCGCTCGCGGGTAGCTGCCACCTCTTCTAGAGCTTCGGGAGCAATTTCCACCATCGCCCCATAGCAGGCAACAGCCACGACATCTTCGATGCTCAACGCACCGACATTCACGATGACGGTGGTTGGATAGGCGTTAGGCATGGCAAACCTCCTTTAAATAAGGGATTAATAACTTCGATGTGTCGCGCGACAGCCTAACGCGATGAATGTATGCTACCTCACTTTTTGCGATTGCGGTACATTTTGGCCGCTACCTTGTCCGAGACCTCCAGCAAAGCTCGAATGGCGGCGTCTACCTTCGCATCCGACGTCCTCACCGGATACGTCACCGCTACCGCCGCTGCTGGACGGTCCAAATGATCCAGGATGGGTACCGCCACAGAGGCCTGACCGCGAGTAATTTCTTCAATCTCCTGGTCCCACCCGCGTGCAGCTACCAAACTCAAGCGTTCTTTCAACGCGGTAAAGCCGCTACCTCCCGCAGTATCAAAGGCGGCGCGCACCTCCGCATCAGGCAGATGTGCCAGCATCACACGCCCGGACGCCGTCTTATGTGACTGCAGGCGCACACCTACCTCGGTCACCAAGGATGTGGCCCCCACCGCACGCACCTCCTGCAGATACAAAATTTCCGATCCAGCCATACGTGACAGATGCCCCGATCCACCCACCAGTGCCGCACACTGTTCCAAGTCTCGAGTAGCCATGCGCACCAAGGGTTGCTGCGTCACGTAGGCCGAGGCCATGGAATACGCAGCCAGACCCAGGCCATAGGTTTTATGCTCCGGCAAATGAGCCACAAAACCAGCATCAACCATCTCCGCCAGCAGGTGGTATGTAGATGAACGCGGCAGGTTGAGCTCACCTTGGATGCGGGCAGCAGAAATAGGGACGTCGATGGTGGATAAAAGCTTGAGGATCTCCATCGCGTGACGCGCCGCGGGGACTCTGTTGGTACTCACGCTTAGTGATTGTAGGCAGAGTTTCCTGCCACACGCCGCGGTTTTACCTAACATCGAAAACCATGAACACAGAAAAAGCTGAACTTTTCACCCCCGCCCCCGAATGGTCCGGTCGCTCCGATGGCCCAGGCCCAGAGCATGCCCGCTGGCATAGCGTTATCAATCAGTCCACTGAATCCCCCGCCCCAGTAACCCTCCTAGGCTTTGCGTCTGATGAAGGCGTCCTGCGCAATGGCGGCCGCCAAGGTGCTGCGGCAGGCCCCGCCGCGCTGCGTTCCGCGCTTGGCTCCTTGGCGGTGCACCATGAGCATGCGCTTGCCGACGCCGGCACGATCACCACCCAGGCCGATGACCTCGACGGTGCTCACAATGCTCTTTCCGATAAAGTGCAGGAACTCGTCGCGGCCGGCAGCCTGCCCATCGTCCTCGGAGGCGGGCACGAGACTGCCTTTGGCTCCCACCGCGGCCTCTACCGCGCGGTAGGTGCCACCAAGATCATTAACCTGGACGCCCACTTCGATCTACGCCGCGCGGACCAAGCCACCTCCGGCACCCCGTTCAAGCAGATTTCGGAGCTCACCGACGACTTCGACTACACCGTGTTGGGCATTTCCCGCCCCAATAACACCGCCGTGCTTTTCGACGAGGCAAAGAGCCTAAACGTCGCCATCACCCTGGACGAGGAACTAGTCAACCTGACCCCAGGCGAGTGCGCTGAGCTAGCCGCCAAGGCTACCGAGGGCAAGGACAAGGTCCACCTGTCCATCGACCTCGATGTGCTGCCGGCGTCCACCGCGCCGGGCGTATCTGCCCCAGCTTCCCTGGGTGTGAGCTATGAGCGCATCCGCGCCATGGCTGTAGCCATCGCGCAGACCGGCAAGCTGGCCTTGGTGGACATCGTCGAGCTTAACCCCACCTTTGACATTGATAATCGCACCGCCAAGGCAGCGGCGCGGCTTATCGATGACATCGTCACGGCACACGTCACTAGCTAAACGCCAACGGCGTTGGGGCTTAGCTGGGCCGCGCGGTTTAGCGGGTAACTTTTTTACTCATCCAACGTTGGACTCCCCACCACATAGCGGGAGTAAAAGCAACGGCGATGAGCCAATAGAAAAGCCAGAAACTACCCGCTAAGCCAGTCACCACAATACCTATGAGCAGCAAAAGCGCTGCGCCAGCACTTGCGAGGACACATTGTGTGAAACTGCGTTGGTCAGCTTTAGGCCCTTTGCGAGTGCTGGCACCAGAAACTTTCTGGTCAACGAATCCAATAATGTCTTTGCCGAAGACAACCGAGAAGGAGATATAAAAGGCTGCGAAGCCGTGCATGAACTCGGCCGTACCGCCTTGGCGCAGGCTCACATAGAAAAATACTAAAAGCAGCAGGTCGATAATTGGGGTCGCGGCCATAAGTATCAAGCCAAGTTTGCGCAGTTTAAAGACGTAGCGCAAGAGGCAGCCAGCCACTAAGCAAAGCCAAAAAGCTACCTCAGCTGCGATAGTGGC
Source organism: Corynebacterium sp. p3-SID1241 (assembly GCA_025144025.1). Taxonomy (GTDB): domain Bacteria; phylum Actinomycetota; class Actinomycetes; order Mycobacteriales; family Mycobacteriaceae; genus Corynebacterium. Next base: position 135,863 of record JALXWS010000003.1, read on the forward strand.
TATAAGCATCATTACCCTCCAGCGATATAAATCCTCTTACCCGTCTTGGATTCAACTTATCAAAAAAGCAGGTGGGCAATCGGGGTAGCGATAAGAATGGTCAGCGCTACACGCTCAAACCAAATGATGACCAGGTGGGTCAGCTTCACCGGAATCTTGGTAGCCAGGATGCAGGGCACCAGCGCGGAGAAGAAAATGATGGCGGAGACCGCCACCACGCCGATGACGAACTTGAGCACCATGCTGTCGCTGCCTGCCACTGCGGTGGCGGGCAGGAACATCTCCGCAATACCCATGGCCGCGCCCTTACCGGCCTGGACCGGCTCCGGCAGCTGCACTACCCACGCGAACGGATAAAACAGGTAACCAATCCACTCGAAGATGGGCGTAAAGCGCGCAAGCAGTAGGCCAATAAGGCCTACCGACATGATGGAAGATACGATGGCCGCCGCCATGCGGACACCATCGCGCAAGTTCTCCCAGATGGACTCCCACAAGGACGGCGCGCGCTGCAGGGCCAGCATTGCTTCGCGCCACGCGTTCTTGATGCGCGAGCCCTCCACCGGCTTTTCCGGGTCTGGGTGCGCTTCTGCAAAGTACTCATCCGGAATGGTGCGCAGCGGCGGAATGCGCACGGTAATGGCCGTCACTACAAAGGTCACGATGAGCGTGACAATAAAGTAGGTACCCCAGATCTTCATCAGGTCAAGCTGTTTGGCCACGATAACCATGAAGGCCGCAGAGACCGTCGAAAAGCCGGTGGCAATGATGGCCGCCTCGCGGCCGTTATAGCCACCCTTTTGGTAGACGCGGTCCGTGACCAAAATGCCTAGCGAATACGAGCCCACGAACGAGGCCACCGCGTCAATGGCTGAGCGCCCTGGTGTCTTCCACAGTGGTTGCATGACGGGCTGCATGAGCACGCCGACAAATTCCAGCAGGCCAAAACCAATGAGAAATGCCAGGAACGCACCACCGATAGGCACAATGAGGCCTACCGGAATCGCGATGGAGTTCCACAGGAACGGCACTAGATCCTCATCACCGAGCACCCACGGCAGCGCGTCAATGACCATGAGGAACGAGACCACCGCGCCCACGATATTGAGCACCGCAAAAACCGCCTGCAATATGCTTTCTTTGAACGCGCCGGTGGTAAAGCTGCGCACCGTGCCATAGACGGCAAGCGCAAAGATAATCCACGGCACTGCCGCCGGAATCCCCTCGCGCACCATGGTGACCATGTGGTCCAAAGGAATGGAACGCTTATCCTGATAAGTCACCGGCAGGAAGAATACGAACGCGCCAATGGCGCTATATAAAAAGAGTTTCCACCGTCCCCCAGGCTGCGGGATTTCCCCGCCATGACTCTGGTGAGAGGTGTAGACCGATTCGGTAGAAGTCACAGTAAAACCGTCCCCTCAAGCTTGCATACAAAATTCAAGCCCGCGTGACAGCCTTACGCGAACATTGGGGACATGTTATCTAAGTAACATCTGTTTGTCCATCATTGAGCTTTGGCATCGCAGTCGAGAGGCAATTCCTCTGCAACGCACAATATCGCCTCACGATAAACCAGCAAGACAAATTGAACTCTTGGCTTTAGGCGTATTCCTATGCTCCAGTTATGTTGAACCGTATAAGATGTCGGGTTACGCAAATATGTCATCAAATCTCTATACTCATATCTTTAAATAAAGGAGTTTCTCTTGTTCCAAAAGCATTTAACGTCGTTGGAAATCTGCGCTGGTGCGGGAGGACAGGCTCTAGGACTCGAGGAGGCAAGTTTCCAACATGTAGCCGTAGTTGAGATTGACGAGTGGGCATCCGAAACCCTACGTCGCAACCGAGGCTCAGAGGGACGCTATGGAAAGTGGAACGTACTCGAAATGGACGTCCACGACCTGGATGGGACCCCGTGGCGCCACAAGATTGACCTTTTTTCTGGAGGAGTGCCCTGTCCACCATTTTCGATTGCGGGAAACCAGCTAGGAGCAGACGATGATCGCGACCTATTCCCTCAAGCAATGAGGCTAATTAATGAAATTGATCCTCCAGCTGTACTCCTCGAAAATGTAAAAGGACTGAGCCAACGACGCTTCGATCCATACCGGCAGGAAATTATCGAAAGGCTTTCAGTGATGGGGTACACGGTGTTTTGGAAACTTCTTCAAGCGGCCGACTACGGCGTACCGCAGCTACGACCTCGCTTCATCTTGGTCGCACTGAAACATCAATACGCCCCTTATTTTTCGTGGCCAGAAGCCACAGGCACTCAGACCACAGTCGGCGAAGCACTCCTGGAACTTATGTCGAAAAATGGCTGGCGGGGTGCAGAAAAGTGGGCAGCTGGGGCAAACAAGGTCGCACCAACTCTAGTTGGTGGAAGCAAAAGGCACGGCGGCCCGGATGTTGGCCCTACACGAGTTAAAGCAGCTTGGAAAGAACTGGGAGTTAAAGGCACGTCTATAGCCGAAGATTCTCCTTCAGCCGATTTCACAACCGATCCAAAGGTTGACATGCCCAGACTAACAGTTCAAATGGGTGGGGTAATACAGGGATTCCCCCACGACTGGGAATGGGCTGGCGGGAAAACAGCTCAGTGGCGTCAAGTGGGAAACGCTTTCCCCCCACCGGTTGCAAAAGCAATCGGAACACAAATCAGACATGCTCTTCAAAAAAGCAAACCTAATTCTGAAGCAGAGCCGGATAATAAATTGCAGCTGGAGTTGCGGTAGCCACAATATGAAAAGTCAACGCAATCATGCCGAAGAAGCGCAATGCAATTCAAGTAATGCTGCAAAGGGGCTTTTAGAGTAGTTAATCCCTTAGAAATCCGCTTTGGAAGAGATTCCCGAGAATTCCTTGACCAATTCTATGATGGCTGAAATACAGGTACGCCCTCGGTGAACAAACTTAGCAAATAGAAGCCGCACATCTCCACTCTTTAGCAGCAATCAATATCCACCGCAACTTCAAGACATTATCGATACTCTCGAACCCACTGACTTCGAGCACGAAGGGCAAAAAGTTTACTGCAAGTATTCAAATCGTCCATTTGTATGGATGATACCGATTGAAGCACTTAAATGTTACGGAATACTGTGTTACGCAAGCGGTGATCCTGCTATCTATCACGTCGGGTCCTATACCTTTATGAGGCCCTACTAATCCAAGGCGGCAAACGAGGTAGAAAGCGGACTTTGTCAAAGACGTAAGCCAAAGCATCTCGTGGTTTCCCTCCGATGCATGCTCCCCAACCGCTCTTCTCCAATTGAAAGACAAATCTGAAATCGGATTCTGGGTCAGGGTTCTGGCGCTGCGAGACTAAGTTAGCCTTCAGAACTACCCGCAAAATGGTAACCCTAAGGGGAGGTATAGCAAGACTTTTATAACGCAAGAATTATATAAATCGATTTCGTTACAATTGTAACTCTCATTCTGCGGCTCAACAAAAAGGAATACTACTTGGTACATACAAGTGCCAACAAGAAATAGCTAAATTCTCATTCCACCCCATAGGTGGACAGTGCTTGTGCGAGTACCACCGCACAAATTTGGAGGTTTAGAACCATACCTTGAAATAGAAACCAACCTGGGCACAAAGCAGGTGAGATCAAGCCCCAGTTATTGCGCCAAAGGTCCCATATTTCTAGCTTGAGCTAAACATGTCTGAAAAGAAACCCTTGTCCGGTTCGTCAAAAGTTCCTACAAGCAACCCGCGGTCCAAAAACTTGTTGAAATTTTCACAGCTAGTTTCAGGAACTAATGAACACGCATGGCATGCCGCCAGATTACAAGAATTTGGGCCTTGTCCAGCAGCCCCGGTCTCCATACAAATTGGATCGACTGAGCACCACCGAGCCTCCTCCACAGCCGTAAAAAGTACGCGATTTAATTCCTCTTTACCGGCCAACCTCACTAGCCCACCCAGCGTGCCATCTGAATCTCCGGCCGCCGTGTAGACCAACAGTCCGGCCATCGCATTAGTTTCTTTATCGGACACGTACAAACGCTCACGAAGACTTGCTGAGCTATAGCCGCAATCGAAGACTAACTGGTTAATTAAGATATGAGCAAGTGTATGAATCAACACAAATCTGGGAGACAGCTCCACTGCTTCTCGGCCCATTTGCTCCGCGACTCGAAACTCGTTTCTTTGGATGGCTTTAACGCGCTCAACCGCAAACTCACTCTGTTCCCAATGCCTGAGCTTGCCTTCATTCAATTCAATGTATATGCCTTCCCCTCTGACAACGTAGGCCGGCAACCAAAAGTCATCATCTTTCCTATTTCTACGTAATAGTTGCTTTCCCTTCTGAAGAGGCAACGAAGTTCCCATACCGCGCGTAAAGCCACGCAAAGCTCGGGTCTCTTTTAGCACATCTACTGCCCGCACTCGTCCTACATGTGAGCTAAGCTCTGAGTGAATCCCTGGATCATAGGCGCTCAAATCCGCGTCAGTCGGCTCTTCCCTAATCATTTGATATTCAGGAAAGCGCCATTCTTGCTCGTCCTCGAGGTCATTGCTTTCCGGAATATCGAAATCGCTCTCGGTTGATTCAAGTCTTAAGCCGATGACTTCTCGCCATTCCTCAGCGGAAATACTTTCTCTAACCCGGGAGCTGACACGACGTTTATCAAAAACAATATCAATCGCACGGTTTAATTCCCCAGATAAAATATCAACAAACGTCTTGACATCCGAAATTAACTCGTCGTCTCGAACCACTTTTTCAGCTTCGGGAGGAAGCGAAATTTGTGTCTGCGGAATGTATATAGACGATTCAACACGAGGAAAGTACACATTGCCTCCTCCCCGTAATGCTGCGCGGACGTTGTTCTGGCATCCTCCTTCGGCAGAATATTCCCCCAGCCAAGGCATTTTTCCGCTACAGGTAAATACGTCATCTCCCCTCAAGAGACCTTCAGACAATTGCGTTGTTCCCGCATCACGATCTTTCATCCCCATCGTATTCGCTAAACTCCTGGAGCGGCCGCATCCCGAATAGGCCGAGTTTGGATCGTCACTGCCGCAACGGACAATCTGATTATCCAAACCGTTGCCTTTGGAGATCAGGAAAAGATGCCCACGACACTTCGTACTTTGACTTCTGTGCACCCACTCGCGAAAAGGGAAATCATCAAGATGACCATCACTGCAGAAGGTAACAAATGGCACCTGAGTCATTACAGGCCGCTTTCCTCGGTGGATCGGATTCTTACACCTAAGTTGATTGCGACTTGCGGGCCTTCCCTTGTCTAAGCTTTTACAGTATGGACAGAATGCCCAGAGCGGGAACCTTGACACCGGAACTTGCAACTGAAGATTCTTCACCCCAGTGATGTCCCCTCCATCCCTATAGTCAGGCGGCAGCCGAAATTCTTTAACCTTCAGACGACGTGCAAGTCTCCAATCCGAAGTAGCGAATTCTCCCGGATCTATTTTTGTAGCATCCGGACCATCAAACCAATGGTCGAGGCCACCTGTTATGACCGAGGTGCCGTCTATCAATACATTCATAGCACCTACGCCGAATGGCGAAACAAGCTGTGCACGCCGAATCTTGGCAATTACCATCAGGCTTCCTCCAAACACCTTTCGATTTTCAGCTGGCATTCCGCGTCTACGGCACGCATGCTCGTAGGAGTTTCCCAGGATTCATTTACATACTGACTGTCGATATAACTGCCTGCCCGCCGTAGCAGCGCATCATCGTGAAACTCGTCTTCCGGTTGCTTTTCCCAGTCTGTTTTATCCCAGGCTTTCCATAACCCTTCTATTTCACGGACAGATTCCATCAGTCGATCCTCTATGCTGGAATCTAGTAAATCGTCCATTCTTGCCGCTCTTGCTTGCTCCCGGACACGGTCCCTAAAAACTCCAACTGCATATTGAAATTCCTTCTCAGGGAACTCGGAAGGCTGAATGTCAAAATCAAATCGCTGCCGAATAATTGATATGAGAACAGCGTGTAAAGCTCGTTTAAGAACCGAACGAGAAAATGGCGTTACAGAAGTTGGTTCCACCTGCGCGTACAGTGATTGATGAAAAGTCCGAAACTTCTCATAATGGCTGCGATCGCGAGGCTTTGAAGAACCATACAGAGTCAAAACTAAGCCAGGTGCGTTCCCAGGATTTCGTCCTACGCGGCCGGAAACTTGAATATATTGCCCCACCGTCTTTGGCTGACCAACAATCGTCATTAGAGCCAATCGGTCGACGTCCACTCCTACCTCAATGATGTTGGAGGCAAGGCAAATATCGATTGCTTCCTTTGCTCTGTACCCTACCGACAGCTCATCTAACGCTTTGGGAATTTCGTCCGACTGCTTACGCGAAGTAAGTTCCATTACATTCTCTGGCCACCGAACGCTCGATCCATCTCGCCTGCGAATCCCTTGCAAGTAATCCCGAACATCAGACTCGATCAGGGAAACTGTATTGCCTAGCTCCCTCAGGCTGTTGAAGAAATTTAGATTAGTCCAGTAGCCATCTACAGCTTTGCAATCCAAGCCCTTTTCCAGCAACTTCTGACCTGCCTGTAGCGATGCTGACGCGACCCGGACTTGTAAGGACTGCATTGAAGACAGGGAGCCACTATAGACCCCTAGGTATTTTCTCCCAGGAGCAGGATTCCCATCTTCATCAAGGGCAGTCTCCGCAAAAAAAGAACTACCTTCCTCGAGACCTTGAGGAGGAAAAAGCTCTACTTCAGAATCAATACGGCCGAATACGTCCCGCACTTGCCTCTTGTAGCGCCTGATTGTAGCCGTGGAGCAAATTATTTTAGGATAATAGGTTTTACCTTCGTGTTCCACCTTGCATAAATCCTGAACAACCGTCTCATACAACCCAACCATAGAACCTAGAGGCCCGGATATAAGGTGAAACTCATCCTGGATGATCAGACTAGGCGGTGAAAACCGGCGTTCATTGCCTTGCATGCCAAACAATGCACGGGCGGCCGGATTCCATGCCAAAAGTGCAAATTTATCTACTGTCGCGATTACAAGTGAAGGGGGATCTTGATACAAATCCTCGTCAACCACTTTGATCGGAAGAGGATCATTAGAAAAGCGGCAAGCCTTGTCGGGACAGAAAAACTCAGTCCTTGCCCCATCATCGGTTTCACGATATCCAAGACAAGTTCTTTTGTATTTACTTGCGACTACTCCCATCTGAGCTCCGCACCAAGGGCATCTATTCAACAAAAAGAGATTTGAACTGGCACTCCTATTTTTGCGAAGATCCGACAAGTTCCTTCGGGCTTGCTTCCAGGTATTTGGAGTAACGGAAGAGCCTAACCATACTCCGATTGTGATTCGGAGATCACCAAGAAGTTTTTCATTTTTAGATCGTATATCATCCAAAACACAGATTAATGACGCTGCTCTTAGGAACTGTTGAGTGGTCAAAAGTCGCAGCGTGTAACGCATAATAATGTCAGTCCCAGCATCATTTTTATCCATCAGACGACGTGATAATAGACTGAATGCCGCTACGCCTAAATAAGCTTCGGTTTTTCCGCCACCAGTGGGGAAAAATATTAAATCAACAATATCATTGTCCTGATTTAATCGTTCTGGACGCGGAGTTTTCAATACATCTGGAATTGTCGCCAGGAGAAATCCAATTTGAAACGGTCTCCATGTTCCAGCCGTTTCATTTTGCTCTGAAGGCCCCGTAGCGAACGTGACGTTCCTATCGGAAATAGTGGCTTTCCTCAACGGAATTTTTGATCTGAGTCTCTGGGCATTCATTGCCCTATTGGCTAAGCAGAACGCGGTGCGCGCTAATTCGTCTTCCTTTACTAACCCCCACCCTTGCTTCATCCTCCCCAGAGCCTTCTTACACTTATTCAAGTTAGAGTAAGCAGCAGAGTGATAGCCCGGTTCAAGGAGTTCCACTTCCTCCTCTTTTTTGTGGATCCACTGCTCATATTGGTCGAGCAGCACATCTACCTGGGAACAAGCCTTACTTTCAAAATTGGCCAGTCCGCCCATGCTAATAGCGAGTTTTTCACGTTCTCCCGAAGAGTTTATGAAATAGACATCGGCGCTCAGGCTTTCAACCTCGTAAGTTGGTAAAACCTCTCCCGTTAGGACGGTGGGATTTTGAGATCTATTCCAATCTGCAGAACATCCATGCCCAATGGCGTAAGTTTGCCTATTCCTATAAAGCAGACGAAGCGTTTGAACTTCTAGCTCATCTGCCTGGCCTCTCACTGCGTTTGCATCATAAGGAAGAAATGCGCTTCGATCTTCCGCGAAAACGGAAAGTCGAGACTGGAACACAGCATGCGCGCCGTCATCGCGCTTACTCACATTACGCACAACTACTGAAACAATGACCTGACTTTCGTTAGTATATCCAGGAATTTCTCGAATAAAGCATTGCGCCTTGAGGTCTAAATTAGGCGATTCTTTTCCATCCGTGTATCGAAGCTTGACCGATTGTCCAGGCTTTCCTCGACTCCCGCCTGACTGGATTACTATCTGGCCTTCGACAGTGAAGGGACGACGGACCCACCATGTCTCTGGATGCTGTTGCCCCTCCACGTTTACCTGTGTAGCTTCATAGTAGGCACCACGGAAAACGGTGGTAAGGCGATTTGCAACTTCTAGATCAAGTTTGAAGGTTAGCCCCATCGAACTAGGCCTACGTTTATTCGCCGCAGTTAAGTCAAATTCTTCCTCATCATATGCGGCTTCCAACGTTTGACTGGATTTCTTGCTTTTCCTTTCACTCTTACAGAATTCCTCGGGCGCAGCTCCTGATTCCTCCCCCGCGAGGTTTATAGTTTCTTCTTCGATTGAGTTCAAGTTCTCGTCGCGCGTCCCATGAAGGATTCCAACAGAGTACCTGGTTAATGGCGTACCATGCGTAATAACCTCTTCACCGGTCTCACTGTCATGTATTGGACGCTTCTCCAGTTCAGCTCGAGAAAACCTTACCTTCGATCCATCTAAAGCGACGGAATGTCCTCGAAACTCGCCTCTGTTTATAGGTCCAAAAAGCTCCCGTCGGATACATTCCTCAGTTAGATCTCTTGCCTTTATTCCATCAGACATTTCTATATTCCAATCCCATCTTTACGACGTCCGCAATTGCAGCTCTTCCCGTGCAAATGGCCAACCTGTCCGTCGGGCGCGTCATCCCGACGTAAAGGAGATCCATGAAACCTGAAACTTGAGTTGACAGATCGGTTAGAACAACAGCAGGTGCCTCAAGACCTTTAAACGCATGTACCGTACTATATTGAATTTCCCCTGGTTGAACCCTTGATCCAACCTCATAGGGCACAAATTTATATCCATTGAGTTTGCCCACTTTGCTCGCAAAACTATCTCTTCGGAAACTCAAAAAGACAACGTCCTCAGGTTCAATTTGATGAGATTTGAGCCATTTTAAGGACTGTAGAATGCACTCTTCTTCAGACGTTTCTTCATCAAACAGGAATTGCTCAGGCCTAACTCTATCGTCCACCCGCCGGAATGACTTGCACGCCGGCACCGGCGTGAGCAGTTCAACACGCTTTGCGATTTGTGGCAAATTCCGGCAATTTGTTTCCAGGTTGAAGCAGAAACCATTTGTGGATGTGACGTAATCCTGTTTAACAGACCGCTCCGAAAAAATTGCCTGATTTTCAAAATCTCCGAAGACCCGAATTTCGCCTTCTTCCAGGCCTCCTTTTAGAATAAGGTCAAAGAAATCCCTATAGACTACATCTTCAAAATCTTGAGCTTCGTCAACAACCAAACAGTCCACCGGTTCAAAGCCGCCCTCTAGGACCTTATCTACTGCGGCATTGGGCAGTTCTTCATGCCAAAATCTAGCCTTCTCTGCAGCTGTCAGCTGTTTCATGTCGGGAATCTGCATTCCAGCTAGTTTAAGCATCATTTTATGAACCGTGGAGACACCAACGCCGGCCCCCTCCATTCGCCTCGACAGATCTCTAGCTAGATTGCGGTTGTAACACAGCAGCAGAACCTTTTTGCCGTCATCACTTACTCGGCGCGCGACTTCCATAGCCAAAAAAGTCTTCCCAGTCCCCGCTTGACCTGTGAATACTATTGCCCGATTTGTTTGAACAGCATCGAGAGCCTTGTATTGTTCTTCGATAAAGCCGCGCAATTCTAGGTTCCGTTCATTACGGAGCACCTCAGCAGAAACCTGAAGCTCGATATCGGGGCGCATCTTTTTCACGACTTCCTCCGCTTTTTTCACAGAGAAGTTCTTTGCTCCCTTTTTCAACCTTTCGTTTTTCCGCGCTAACTTATCGATCCCCTGTTTGGTAGATTTTCTCACAGCCTCCGAGACATTTCCTTTAAGATCCTTCCGATCTAGCAGTTGGAAATCCTCCCATTCTCCGGTATTTGGAATACGCCCTTTGACATCACAGCCCGTAAACCAAACGAGGGATAAAAAAGGAACTTCTTTGAGCCAACCTAGCTTCTTAACCATATTCTCTTTCAACGAATACATGGCTCCACTAACCTGACTGAATGGATCCTGCATCGGATGCCCTCGCGAATTCAGCCATTGCCCATTTTTACGAGCAACCCTTTCATGCGATTTAACCTCGATACACACGATTCCGAATTCCGGAATGACTAGTACGAAATCTATCTCGCCTTCTACTTTCGACTGATGCTTTGATAAGCGGTACGAATGCAATATGTTCCAGTCATCAGCTCCCTCAACCTCTCGAAAAAGCTCAAATAAATCGCGCTCTCCTCTTGGAGCCTTGACTGTCTTCGGTATCTCTCTTGGAATCAAATTAGCCATTGATCAGCACCTTCCCTGACTGCCCGCTTAGAGTCCGAACGGTCAATCGGAACCGTAATATAGTCAATTCCAGTGAGTTCTGAAACAACTGCAATTCCCACCTCATTCTTATTAGAGCCCAGAATCTGAAAGCCCACTTCACTTAGGTCGTCCATCACCGTGACATCTATTAGCCGCTCTACTGACCGGCGAACCTTCCAGGCCGCTACACTACGGGCACTGCGTAGACGCCTTGCGGCGCTAAAATGCGAATCAACTTCACAATCCAACCAAACCAAGAGTTTTTCAAAGTCCACGTCGCTTACAGGCTTAATCAAGCTGTCTTCTGCCCAATTCTCGACCCGTTCAGCAGTCTTTATGCCCATTGTTCGCAGCTCCCGAGCTACTAAACGCGGGCCCATTCGACGCAGATTTGCACGAAGCTTTGCCTTCCATTCTTCTTGGCGTTTTTGCACCTCCAGAAAATCTGTTCCAAGTTCCTCGATTGTCAAGCGATCTAGCTCTTCTGTCTCGCTCTCACCGATTCTAAAGAAAAGTAAATCACTTGTGGTTAACTCACGTGCTGAGAGGTACTGGATTCTTTGACCTACGGGAAAAGAAAGGTCAACCCCCCTATGACTCTCATTCATCGGCATCCAAAATGTCCACCCCCCGGAAAGGTGTAATCTAACTGCCGGCATCTTATCTGGTTCAAACGTACCCAAACTCGGAAGCGGAGACGCTGAGTCATGCCTCAGATCACCAGTCCACCTTGAGGTTGGATTTAACACTGCTTCTTCCACCTGGATTGAGTCGATACAATTTCCAGACTTCTCTTCCGAATGTCCCTTTTCGCCTTCGGGCCAATCAAAATATGGGTCTATTCTGAGCGACAACTCAGCAACATCTTTCATTGGCGTATTCGGCACATCTTTATTCTTCAACCAGGAAGGTACGATATAGATAAGTTCACCAGACAGCGGGGAGCTCCAAAGTGCAGACGGAAATGATTGGGGGAAACCGAACGCAATAACCGTCTTCCCATTGCTACTTTGTGTTCGTGCCTCAGCTAGGGTCAGGACGAGAACATCCGGACCCAAATATTCTTTCAATGCATTTCGCGTAAGGCGGCTGCTTGCCACTACTAAGCAGTTCGTATGTCCTAATACAGAAATGGTATCGATGAGTTCAACCAGCATTGGAGACGGTTCACCGTTGAACGTGTGTTCTGCTATCATTTCAAGTTCGGCTAACAACTCCGGCTCGTCACCGACTTCGGATTCTTCCGCCAAAAAGGCTTTAAATTCGGCATACACCTCAGCATTCGGAATCTGCGATTCAGAACTAACCCAGCCGTGTGCCCTCATCCACCGGATCCATTTCGCCCATTTTAGGAAATCTTCTTCATCGATTCCATCATACTTCTTGTGAATCAGCCACAGTTCTTTGCAGATTCGGTCTAGATTATCTCCTAGCTCATCGGAAACTACATAAACGCTAACTCCTTTTATTCCGTTGACAGTTTCAAAGTTCCGATAGCTTTTCAGGAATTCGGTTAGCAAATCTTTGCTCTCCTAACAGAAAGATCAACTTCCAAGGCAGGATGAGGCTGCCAGTTCAACTCGCTGGAAAGCACCACAGGGTCAGCTCTATTGGCGCGATAATCGGAATAGAATTCAATTGGAGTGCAATCCATCCGACGTCGATCAAAAATCGCAACCGTCACGCTGGCATTTGAGACATTTATATTTTCCGCAGCGCCGGCCCCATCGAGTACAACCAAAGAAGAAGAACTGCTCTTAAACTCAGCCAATGTCTCATGAGCACTCCGCACCCCTATAAGTCGAGTACCCCAGCTAAATCGATCAGATGAATCAATCTGAAGCAAGTCGCCTAACTGAATGCGAGAATCAGTAGATGTGCTTGTTAAGAGCATCTCTAACTCGGGCTCAATCCGGGACTTAGTACCGACAATCATACGGTTTTCCCTAGGAAACGCCGCCCAAAGCAATTCTGAGCGAGGAGTACTCTCCCAAATAGAAAACGGCCCAAGAGATACGCGTTTTGACCTAAATGGTTCTCCGTCGGGTAGGCAAATATTGCTAGACGCGATTTCGGTTTTCAACTGCCAAATAGCGTAAGGCTCTTCCACCACCCAACGCCGACCTGATATTGCAATTTGCTTTTTTCCCCGCTTTTCAAACCACCGCTGAAAGGTTCCCTGAATTATCTCAGAATTAGTCGCAAACCTAACTGGACTATTGCTTGGGATTTCCCTCAGCGATCTCGACCGAAGCGAAATACTGCGTGGGGGTAGCTGCGCCGCAGACCAACCAGCTGCAATCAATGCTGCCGCCATTGTCCTATCCGGAACCGTAATTGCAACCGTTAGTCTTCGGCCAGCATTCATATTTCGATGTGTCCACTTGAAACACTCTTGACCTAAGATCAAAAAGTTGTCAATTACCGAATTCCTAAACTTTTCATTAGTCACCGGGTCTTCAAGGGCTATCATGCTTCCAACACGTCTTTCTGTTCATAACCGTCCTTTTAGGCTAGCATTCATACCTCGGCCCCTTGCTTGTTTTAGTTTCTCCACCTCACCGAAGTTTCTGGAAATTTTGGACCTCCAGGAAATAGTCCTGTTCCATGATCTCTAACCCAAAGTGCCAAATTGTTTCGCAAAGCTAACTCCAAAGGTGACTCCAGTAAAAGAGCATCCCAGTGCATCTCTCCATTTTTGACACGCCTGGCTAATGTACGGTACTTCATCCAATCCGTCATTGCCCTTCTACCATAGGACTCAACTTCGCTAGCAAGTCTATATTCTCACCTAGGATTCAAGGGCTTTGTCGAATTTTTGGTCACGGATCCTTATACCAGTAAGCGCTTTGACGCCTTTAGGAGATGTACCGAGTTAGTTTCGACTTGTTTCTCACCCCGGCATGCGGGTCGCGGCCGAATGCCCAAGCAATGATGCCGATGAAGGCGATGGCGCCGCAGACGGTGAAGGCGAGGGGGAAGCCGGAGGCGTCGGCAAGCAGGCCAATAAGCATGGGGCCTAAGATCTGGCCGAAGTCTCCTGCCATCTGGAAGGTGGAAAGCACCTTGCCACCGGAGCGGTCATTGCCCACGATATCGCCCACCGCGGCCTGCTGGGAGGGGTTGATAAGCCCAGAGGAGGCACCGGCGAAGGCGGAGATGAGTAGCAGGAACCACACGCTGGTGGCCATTCCCATTAACACCATGAAGATGGCCGAGCCGACAAGGCCAATGAGGATGAGCGGCTTGCGTCCGTGAATATCGGACCACTTGCCGGAAAATTGCAGGACGATGGCGTTACCGGCAGCAAAGACCGCAAGTGCGAGGCCGGATGCGGCCGCGCCATTATGGAAGATGGAAGCGGCAAAAAGGGGCAGCACAGATACACGCACACCCATGTTGATCCAGCTGTGGGCAAAGTTGGAGGTCAGAACCGCACGGTAGGCGGTATCGTTCCAAGCTTCATGCAGACGCATTGGCGGTAGCTTCTGCTGGCTTGCCTGCGTTTGATTCACGCGGGGCATTTGCCACCACACAACCAACGCGGCGAGCGCTACGCCCACGCCATAGATGAAAAATGGCCACCGAAAGCCCAGAAAGGACAAACTAGCACCTAGCACAGGGCCAGCAACATTGCCCAGAAGGAAGGCGGTGGCGTAGGTGGCAGAGCATTTGCCGCGAATCGTCGGTGGCGACATGCGCACGATAAGCCCCATGGCAGAGACGGTAAACATGGTTGAACCGATACCGGCTACAGCGCGCAGGGCCACGATGTGCCAGTAGCTTTGGGCGATAGAGACGAGGCCCGTGGTGACCGCTACGGTCATGAGGCCAACGAGATAGACGCGGCGCGAGCCAACGCGATCCACCAATGAGCCGGACATCGGCGCGAAGATAAGGCGCGAGGCGGCAAAAATGGAGACCACGAGGCCGGCAGCGGCCATGGAGACATCGAAGCTCACCACGAATTGCGGCAAGAGCGGGGCGATAAGGCCATAGCCCAATGCGATGATGAAGGCGGCGGTGACCATGACCCAGATTTCGCGTGGGATCTTTGGTACTTCCTCGTGTTCTACTTCCCCGCTGTGTGTATTCATCATATCGGCTGCAACTCTAATCCTTGGCGTGATGGAAGACCATTTTCGACTACTGTTCGAACGTTTGTTTCATTATTGTGGGGTGATGTCCAGCTCGGGTTCTAGTGTGATGACCATGCACAACGTACAGAAGAACTTTTCCCAATCCACCCCAATGTCCTTGCCGCAATCCGCCAGCGAGATTGCCGCAGACTTGCTCTATCACGAATACGACACCATCAAGTCCATCGCGGCCATCATGCACCACCCGCGCTCCCTAGCACGGCCCACCCCCACCTGGCGTCCACCGATAAAGCAGCTTCCCACCCTCGCCGGTGGACCGAGCGGAGAATACTGCATGAGCATTACCCGCCACCGCGTGGGTGCGCGGGTTAAGGCTCGCGTGCGCGGCTTTGGCCAAGACCGAATTCCGGCCTACCTCATTACCATCCGCATCACCGAGAACTTTGGCCAGCCGGTCGAACCCGCTGTAGCCGAAGGCTGGGTGCGCACGCTGGTGCCAGCAGAGATGGCCGGTGCCGTCCACGAGGTCTCCCGCGGACCGAATGCCACCTACGTGTGGCTCGTGGATAGCTCCTATCAGCCGGTCCACTCCCCCGAGTCACTTTTCGCAGGCTTTAGCCAAGCCGCTTAAGCAGACGCGTGTTGCTTGGCTCGCCTCGCAGACGTGGCGGATGCGTCTGACTCTGCACGCGGATCAGGCGCATTAAGGACCTTGCGTAGCACCTCACTATTGAAGGTCACCGTATAATGCCGCGCCAGTGCCCTTGGCATAAATCGCAGGACGAGGCACGCGATAAGGACGGTAAAGACTTTATCTAAGACATCTGAGGTAAGCCCCTGCGAGATGATGGCGACGCGCTCGTCTTGGAAAATCAACTCATAGACTTTGGTGAGGTTTTCTGGTCCCTTCCGTGGGCGGCCACTGAAGGAGAAGATGAGCACGTACACGCTAATAACCCCGGCACCGAGGCCCATACCCAGCCCAGAAAAGATGATCCATGAAAGCTTCTTAAACGCCCCTCGCCTGGCCAATAACCCCACTGCAGCGCCAATAAAGATGCCTACTGGGGCAAAAGCAAGATCATAGGCAAAGTACACTCCGCCCAGCACAGTGGTGGTCAGGCCGGTAGCCATTCCAAGCACTGGGCCGGCCATGATCGCCACAATGGCGGTGCCGATGCAATCGAAGAACAAAGGCAATTGCGAGCGCACCGTCAACGAGCCCAGAAACAGGTTTAACGAGGCCCCGAATACCGGATAGAAGAGGATACAGTTAGGCACCAAGCCGTGCTGCGAGGTGTACAACAGCACAGAGGCCACAAAGAGAAGGACCCAAACGCTTCCGGTTAGGTAGCTTTCAAAGGTCACGTTGACCGTGGAATAAAGGCCAAGAACGGTGCAAAACCAAGCGGCAAGCGAGAGAGCCACTGCGATAATGACGAGTACGTATCGCCAGGTAGTATCGCGGGTCGAGGCCATGGTTTTCCTACTCGTAAGGCTGGGCTAGAGGTATGGGAATCATACAAAGCCTAATTTGGGGTGCGCGAAAATAGCAACGCGAAAGCCCAGCCTAGGCCGCAAGAAGAAGCGGTTGGCTGGGCTATGAGAAGTGGGTGTTACTTCTCGTTGTCTTCGTCTGCTTCGTCCTCGAGGTCGCTTTCCTCGCCGTCAAAGAAGTCTTCATCTTCGTCATCTTCGCCGAAGATATCGTAGACATCCGGCTCCTCGTAGTCCTCATCATCAAAGGACACCAGCTGTGCCTCCCAATCCAGGGCCTGCTCAGAAACGAGGCCGAGGACATCGAAGAGGCGATCAAAGTCGGTATAGGTTCCGAGCTCCAGGGCCTCGGCGGGAACCTCCACGATGGGAGCCTCATCGAAGTCGGCGTTATCAAAGAGGGCGATGCGGTCAGCCTCATCAAGATCTTCGTCCTCTTCATCTACCTCCCAGGCCTGGGCAACTGCCTCATCCTCAATGTCATCTAGGTCATCCTCATCAAAGTCGAAGGCGAGGAAGCGGACAATGGCGGACGGGACGCCGTCAATAGTTTCCACCAGAACGCGCAGCTCCGAGTCATTGGCAACTTCTGCAACGACTAAGTGCGGGTTGAGTTCGTCTTGGGCAAATTCCAGTTCCGCGATGCGCTCATCGGTGCCCTCCAGCAGGTCGCGCAGGACGGTGACGACCTGGTCGGTGGCGATGTGGCGGGATACCGCCTCCACGGCATCGTCTACAGAGAAGGCGACGGAGACAAGGACTGCCTCAAATTCCTCATCGTCTTCATCAACGTCCGCCGCGGCGATATAAACATTCGCTGCGGGGAGGAGCGGATCGATTTCAATAAATTGGATTTCCAGATCAGAGGTGATCGGAACGAACATGACGTCATCATTGACACGGGACTCGATGCCCTCGGCATCCAATGCAGAAGCAATATCTTCGAAAAAGCTCATGGTGGTTTAAAATCCATCCTTCGGAAGCAGAGGTTCCCACGGTAGGCAAGCCGCCGCCCGCGGTCACTGTGAAGTCTACCGTCATTCCCACCCGGATGGTTGAAAGCCCAAAGATCTCACAAGTTCCGGACGCCCGCTGCCCCACTCCAACATGTGGTAGCCCTCCCAGGCCTGGCGCTTGAGCTCGTGCGGAGCGTGCTCGATATAGGCCTCCGCATCGAAGATCATGGTGGCGCGTTGATCCGCCCCATAGCGCGGCCAACTCACCTCTGGGCGGCTGCCATGGATGAAGGCGGACCAGTGTTGCTGCATGGTAGCGGTAAGCTCCTCCATTTCCGCACGCGAGCCCCAATTGGTCAGGAAAGATGCGCGCGAAGAGTAGGGATCACCGAAGACATTACCCAGCTCCATCGAGTGCATCGCACCCAGCCCCAACCACTTGAGCACCGCGGAGGCGTAGTCAAAGCGGTACATCCACGTTGGTGCCGCCTGCGCATGGGCGCTGGCGATGCGGGTGGAGGGTGCCCAAAAGAGGGCGTCGGCAAGCAAGTGCGCAAAATCCTCCCTGGCCACCGCGCCGTCATAGGCGGCAACGACCTCTGGGGCGTGCTGGGGATCGAAGGAAGCTAAAAGGCGCAGGGCGGCACGCTCGCGGGAGCTCTGGCGCTGAAAAAGGAATTTGCCAAAGCTCGCCTCATCCGAATTGGTTCCTATAAGCAGCGGCACCTGATGCTGGTGGCCATTCTCAAAAGCGGCGATGGGGTGCTCTGGAATGAGTTCATCATCCACCGTGGGCGCATAACAGGAGTTGAGGTGGATTAGCTCCCCAGCCCGCCACATCATAGACTGGCCGGACCGCACCAAATCGGCGTAGTTCTCCTGCCGCAAATCTTCCACCGAACTTCGCCGCGGCAAGGCCATGCGGTGGACCAGCTCGCGCGCCCACAGTGTGGACTGGGCGCGGGAATGGATCATGGCAATCGGCGGAGACTGGGCGATAGCGCGGTGGAATAGGCCCTTCGCGGGCGGGCTCGTCATCAAGGTCAATACGGCTGCACCACCGGCTGATTCACCCATCAGGGTGACCGAATCAGGATCGCCGCCAAAGGCCGCAATATTGTCTCGGACCCATTGCAACGCCAAGATCTGATCGGCCACGGCCGGGTTAGCGCTGCAGTCCCCGCCCAAGCTGCGCAGATCCAAGTAGCCCAGGGAATTGAGCCGAAAGTTAATGGATACGTAGACCACGTCCATGCGGGTGGCCAGCTCAAAGCCGCGGAGCATGAGCATATGGGATGAACCCATAATGAAGCTGCCGCCGTGCAAGTAGACCACCACGGGAAGCTTCTCTTCGGTGCGTGGCCGCACAATATCTAGGTGCAGGCAGTCCTCGGAGCCAATGATGCGATCGGTCCACGAATAAGTGGGCTGCGGGGCCGGCGGGCCGAACTGGCTGCAATCACGTACACCTTCCCAGGACGGGGCCGGCTGCGGGGCGCGAAAGCGGTTATCCCCCGCGGTGGTGTCCCCGAAGGGAATACCGCGCCACGTCAGCACCGGGCCGGCACTAATTGGGCGATCGGTGCGCAAATCCTCTTCGATGACACCCCGCACCCACCCGGAGGTTGTACGCACCGTCAATTCATCTGCTAAGGCGTTTTGCGCCTCCTCGTAGGCGCGGCGGGCGCGCTCATGTGCTTGCATCGCTTTCAGGCGCGCCGCCGCGGAGGACTCCTCCGGAGGAAAATCCCCGGAATCGCGGTAGTTCTCGTGCGGCGTAACCATACTCACTAGCTTAGGACGCCTGCACGCCCTGGACGATCTAATCGCTGCACGGCGGCGTATTAACGCTGCCTTTACTATGCTGGGTTCAAATAAGTTCCAGCAAACGAGAAGGACACATGGGTTTATTTACTAAGGATAAGAAGGACAACTCCACCGAGGTGGACACCGTCGATACTTATGACATCGATCCGGAAGATAGCAATCGCTTTACCTCGGCGCTACACAATTCGCTGGATCGCGCGGTTTCCGTGCAGTCCAGCGTCATTATCAAGTACGTCGAAAACCTAAAAAAGCGCAATAAGAACGCCAGCGTGCAGGAACTGCAGGAACTCATTGACAAGCACTTCCTCAATATCACTTCCGGCACCGGCGCCGCGGCGGGTGCTTCCGCCGCCATTCCGGGCATCGGCCTAGTCACGGGCGCGGCAACCATTGCCGGGGAATCTGTAGTCTTTCTAGAGGCCGCTGCGTGGTATATCTTGGCCTCCGCCTACCTACGTGGCGATGATATTAAGTCCCCCGAGCGCCGCCGCGCCCTTGTACTTATCGTGCTCACCGGTTCAAAGGGCTCAGCCTTGGTGGATACCTTTGTGGGCGATCTCAATAGCGTATCCGGCATGCGCTCGGCCGCTACCCTGTCGCGTTTTTCCGGCCCCACGCTTTCCGGAATTAATGGCCGCCTGACCAAGCTTTTTACCAAGCAGATCACCAAGCGCCTGAAGTGGGCATGGGTTAGCAAGCTGATGCCGATGGGCATCGGCGCGGTGCTGGGTACCACCGCCAACCGCAAGCTGGCCAAGCAGGTAATTGAGCACGCCGGCGAGCAGCTTTCGCCGCTCACCCAAGCCTAGGGGTAGCCGGGCACGGCTAAGTGGGGCTATTGATACCCCTAACATAGTGAGTTTAGGGGTATGACCCGTATCATGTAGGCAGACTCTTTGGCGAGCGGCCTATGCACTCGTCCAAAGGCCGCACTAAAGTCGAATAAACGACCATTTTAAAGCAGAGAAATGAGGCGAATACCTGCCGTGAGCACATCGAATATCTTCGGCCCCAATGCGTGGCTGATAGACGAGCAGTTCCAGCAGTACTCCAAGGACCCTAGCTCCGTAGATAAGGAGTGGCGCGAATACTTCGAAGCGAACGGCGCGCCTAAGTCTAAGGCCCCGGCAAAGGAGGCAGCGAAGCCGTCTAAGCCTGCCGCAAAGAAGACTGAGGGTACCACTACCGCCCGCAAGCAGGAGGCCCGCGAGACTAACGTAGAAAAGTCCGTGGCCAAGGCACAGGAAAAGACCGCCAAGGCAAAGCAATCCGTAAAGAAGCCCGAGTCCCCGCTCGACCACATTTCTGAATACAAGGGCGGCGAGGAGCGCCAGCTCAAGGGCATGTTCAAGGCCATTGCCAAGAACATGGATGAGTCTCTAGAAATCCCAACGGCTACCACCGTGCGCGATATGCCGGTCAAGCTCATGTGGGAAAACCGCTCCATGATCAATGACCACCTCAAGCGCACCCGCGGTGGCAAGATCTCCTTTACCCACATCATTGGCTACGCCATGGTCAAGGCCGTGCAGCTGCACCCAGATATGAACGTGCGCTACGAGGAAAAGGATGGCAAGCCTTATGTCATCCAGCCCGAGCACATTAACTTGGGCCTAGCCATTGACCTGCCGCAAAAGAATGGCTCCCGCGCCTTGGTCGTCGCCGCCATCAAGGAGTGCGAGAACAAGTCCTTCTCCGAGTTTGTTGAGGCTTATGAGGACATCGTTACCCGTTCTCGCAAGAACAAGCTCACCATGGATGACTTCTCTGGTGTGACCATTAACCTCACTAACCCAGGCGGCATCGGCACCCGCCACTCCATCGCCCGCCTGACCAAGGGCGCGGGCTCCATCATCGGCGTGGGCTCCATGGATTACCCAGCCGAGTTCGCTGGCGCATCCGCGGACCGCTTGGCTGACCTAGGCGTTGGGCGCCTGGTTACCCTGACCTCGACCTACGACCACCGCGTCATCCAAGGTGCAGAGTCCGGCGAATTCTTGCGCACCATTGGCCAGCTGCTTGTCGACGGCGCCTTTTGGGACGACCTCTTCTCCTCCATGGGCGTGCCTTATGAGCCATTCCGCTGGGCACAAGATGTGCCGAACTCCGGCGTGGACAAGAACACCCGCGTCATGCAGCTCATCGAGGCCTACCGCTCCCGCGGCCACCTCTTGGCAGATACCAACCCGCTAGGTTGGGTGCAGCCGGGCCTGCCTCACCCGGACCACCGCGACCTCGATATCGCCACCCACGGCCTGACCATCTGGGATCTGGACCGCACCTTCAATGTCGGTGGCTTCGGCGGCAAGGAGCAGATGACCCTGCGCGAGGTTCTGTCTCGCCTGCGCGCCGCCTACACCTTGAAGGTTGGCTCCGAGTACACCCACATCCTGGATCGCGATGAGCGCGGCTGGCTGCAGGATCGCTTGGAGGCGGGCATGCCAAAGCCCACCAACGCGGAGCAGAAGTACATCCTGCAGAAGGTCAATGCCGCCGAGGCATTCGAGAACTTCCTGCAGACTAAGTACGTGGGCCAGAAGCGCTTCTCCCTCGAGGGCGCAGAGACCCTCATCCCCCTGCTGGATTCCATTATTGATACCGCCGCAGGCCAGGATCTGGACGAGGTCGTCATCGGCATGCCGCACCGCGGCCGCCTCAACGTCTTGTTCAATATCGTGGGCAAGCCACTTGCCGATATCTTCGGCGAGTTCGATGGCAACTACAAGGGCGGCCAGCTCGGCGGCTCCGGTGACGTTAAGTACCACCTGGGCTCCGAGGGCCACCACCTGCAAATGTTTGGCGATGGCGAAATCAAGGTCACCCTTGCCGCCAACCCTTCCCACCTCGAGGCCGTCGATCCGGTCATGGAGGGCATCGCCCGCGCTAAGCAGGACATCTTGGACAAGGGCCCAGAGGGCCACACCGTTGTTCCGGTCATGCTCCACGGCGATGCTTCGTTCACCGGACTAGGCGTTGTCCAGGAGACCATCAACTTGTCCCAGCTGCGCGGTTACACCAACGGCGGCACCGTCCACATCGTGGTCAATAACCAGGTGGGCTTCACCACCACCCCAGACTCCGGCCGCTCCACCCATTACGCCACCGATTTGGCCAAGGGTTTCGACTGCCCGGTCTTCCACGTCAATGGCGATGACCCCGAGGCAGTTGTTTGGGTAGGCCAGATGGCCGCCGAGTACCGCCGCCGGTTTGGCAAGGACGTCTTCATCGACCTCATGGTCTACCGCCTGCGCGGCCACAACGAGGCCGATGACCCGTCCATGACTCAGCCGGAGCTCTACTCCGTAATCGACGAGCACCAGGCAGTGCGCGAGCACTACACTAACGACCTCATCGGCCGCGGTGACCTTTCCGCCGAAGACGCCGAGGCAGCTGCTCGCGACTTCCATGACCAGATGGAATCCGTCTTTACCGAGCACAAGGAAGCTGGTAAGGCTCGTCCAAAGGAACAGACCGGAATTACCTCTTCCCAGGAGCTCACCCGCGGCCTGGATACCTCGATTACCGCCGAGGAACTCGCCGAACTGGGTGCCGCATACGGCAACCCACCAGAGGACTTCGAGTACCACAAGCGCGTGGGCAAGGTAGCCAAGGAGCGCGAGAAGTCCTCCCGCGAGGGCGGCATCGACTGGGGCTGGGGCGAGCTCATCGCCTTTGGTTCCCTGGCTGGTGAGGGCAAGGTAGTCCGTCTGGCCGGTGAGGATTCCCGCCGCGGTACCTTCACCCAGCGCCACGCTGTGGCCTTCGACCAACGAAATGGCAACGAGTACAACCCGATGCACGCCCTCGCCACCTCCAAGGGCAATGGCGGCAAGTTCATGGTCTACAACTCCGCACTGACCGAGTTCGCCGGCATGGGCTTCGAATACGGCTACACCGTGGGCAACCCAGACGCGCTCGTTGCCTGGGAGGCACAGTTCGGTGACTTTGCCAATGGCGCTCAGACTGTCATCGACGAATACATCTCCTCCGGCGAGGCCAAGTGGGGCCAGCTGTCTAGCCTGGTGCTCCTCTTGCCGCACGGCTACGAGGGCCAGGGTCCGGACCACTCCTCCGCCCGCATTGAGCGGTACCTGCAGCTATGCGCTGAGGGTTCCATGACCGTGGCACAGCCTTCCACCCCGGCTAACCACTTCCACCTGCTGCGCCGCCAGGCACTTGGCGAGATGAAGCGCCCACTGGTTGTCTTCACTCCGAAGTCCATGCTGCGTAACAAGGCAGCTACCTCCGCTGTGGAAGACTTCACCGAGGTCAAGCGCTTCCAGTCCGTTATCAATGACCCGAACTACGTCGACATCGACGGCAATAAGGTAGGCGATACCGACAAGGTCAAGACCATCATGTTGGTCTCCGGCAAGCTGTACTGGGACTTGGCCAAGAAGCGCGAGGCCGATGGTCGCGATGACATCGCCATCGTCCGCGTGGAGATGCTCCACCCGATTCCGTTCAACCGCCTGCGCGAGGCATTCGAGGCTTACCCGAACGCCACCCAGGTTCGCTTCATTCAAGACGAGCCAGCCAACCAGGGGCCGTGGCCGTTCTACAACGAGCACCTGCGCCGGTTGATTCCGGATATGCCAGAGCTGGTACGCGTTTCCCGTCGTGCGCAGTCCTCGACTGCCACCGGTAATGCCAAGGTGCACCAGATTGAGCAGAAGAACCTGCTGGAAGAGGCCTTCGACATCTAGTTGCCTCTGCACCGCATAAGCCCCAGTGAGGAGTTCCTCACTGGGGCTTACTCATGCCGGTGCCAACGTTCCTTAGAGCGACGGTTCTCGGCTTTCTTCACCTCTCAGTTTCTTACCGTCCTGCTTCCCTCCCTTCGCGCTCACGGGAAAGTGACTGCCGCGAGAATAGTGTGCCCCGGTGAGCGCGAAGGGAGGGAGTGAGAGGGTAATTTTATTTGGACAGCCGTTTTCGCAGCAGCACGGATGCTCAGCCGTACTGAAATGCTAGGGAGTTGGCACCGGTAATGACTTCTATGTCGAGCCAGAAAGGCTCTTGGAGGCCGTCACGGACTCGGGAGCTGTATGCCCGACGGTGGGCTTAGCCTCGGGGTCTCAGGGTTATTGGCGTGCACGGAAACTTGCTCAATTTTGCCAAAGAAAAACTCTTAGGAACCACCGGTGAGATCAGACCCACCGGAGGAGTCAGAATCGCCCTCTTCATTGAGGATTTTGATGCCGGAATCATGCAGCCAGGTGCGAACCACTTTCTCAACGTCACCTTTTTGCTCTGCCTTTTCCGCCATCTCAGAAATATCTTTTTGAGTGATGAATTTCGTGAGGGAGGCTACTGATTGGCGTTCCTCGCGGTCGAAGAGTTCGTCTTGGTAGAGAACCACAAAGTTCTCTGGAAGCTCCGGCGTAGCGTCTTCACAACCGGTGGCGCCGGAAGGTTCCACCGTGCTCAAGTCGCTGGGAAGCGATGACATGAGCGCGATGTGCGTACGGGCTAGGTAGTCTTCACCGCCGGGCTGGGAAGCCTGTTGGGCCTTTCTATAGACCTTGGAGATTTCCCGCGCCTCACCGGGATTGAGAACGCCTAGAAAAGCCCCAGTGCAGCCGACATAAAAGTTGCCACGCTGGTTCAAGGACCGCCCCGCTTTGGTCTCCTGAAAGATGTCTTCCGTCATGATGGAGGCCTCACGCCCCTGCCCTATCAGCTCCTGACGGAATATTTCCGCTAGTACCAACTGGTCGGTCTCATTGGCATCCACCAGGATGTCGATGGGCGCGCGATTGGCGTTTTCCGCATAAGGGTCCGCATCGAATTGGGAAGAGCAGCCGGCAAGCAGCGTTGCGGTCAGCACCACACCGGCAATGGCGCGGGCGGGGCGGGCACAGCTGCGCATGGCGATACTATTCTCCTTTGGGGTAGGCGGCGCTTGAGCGTCTAGCTGATTCTACACCGAGGGTGTGTTTACCTCCTGTTGCGGCGTGACTAAGATGGCAAGAGTTATGTCTAGCGTTATTACTGAATCTGCCGTACGCGAGGCACTCTCCCGCGTCGAAGACCCCGAAATCGGCCGCCCCATCACCGAGCTCAACATGGTGAAGTCCGTTACCATCACCGGTAATGACGTGGCCGTGGAAATCTATCTCACCATCGCTGGCTGCCCCATGAAGTCCACCATCGAGTCCAATACGCGCGCAGCGGTAGAGGATATCGAGGGCGTTGGAAACGTCACCGTGACAATGGAAGCCATGAGCGATGAGCAGCGCCGCGAGCTCAAGAAAAAGCTACGCGGTGGCCAGGCCGAGCCGGAGATCCCCTTTGCCAAGCCGGATTCCACCACGCGGGTCTTTGCGGTGGCGTCTGGTAAGGGCGGAGTCGGCAAGTCCTCTATGACGGTAAATATCGCCGCGGCGCTGGTACAGAAGGGCTTAAAGGTCGGCATTGTGGATGCTGATATTTACGGCCACTCCGTGCCTAACCTGCTGGGCTGCACCGACGGCCCGACCGTCCTCGATGATGAAATGCTATTGCCGCCGATTTCCCATGGTATTAAGCACATTTCCATCGGGCAGTTCGTCGAGGGCAACGCCCCGGTGGTGTGGCGCGGGCCGATGCTCCACCGCGCGCTGCAGCAATTCTTGGCCGATGTCTTCTGGGGCGACCTCGACGTGCTGCTTCTGGACCTGCCTCCGGGCACTGGAGACGTCGCCTTGTCCGTAGCCCAGCTCATCCCCAACGCCGAGCTGCTTATCGTCACCACCCCGCAGGCTGCGGCCGCCGAGGTGGCAGAACGCGCAGGTTCCATCTCGCAGCAGACCCGCCAACGCGTGGCCGGCGTTATCGAGAACATGGGTGCCATGGTCATGCCAGATGGTTCCACCATGAATGTCTTCGGCACCGGCGGCGGTCAGATCGTAGCCGATCGCCTCGGCGTCATCTTGGGCCACGAGGTTCCGCTCTTGGCTTCCGTGCCACTGGATCCGACCCTGCGCAGCGGTGGCGATGCTGGAACGCCAATCGTTATTGACGCCCCTGAGTCCCCCGCCGCTCAACAGATCCAAGCCGTGGCCGATAAGCTTGCCATCCGCTCCGATTCCCTAGTGGGCAAGAACCTGAACTTGGGCGTGAATTAGCAGCCTAGGTGACATCGCCCCACAAGCCGCCGCCGGTGGAATCTTCCCCACCGCGTGGCGGCTTTTTCTCTGCTGCGGGCTGCCCCGATGGTTGAGAGTGCGGCGCCTGTTGTGGCTGCGGGGTCTCGGTAGGCTGCTGTGGTTGCGGTTGCTCTGCATACACCTGCGAGTAGTCGAAGGTCGGGCGGTGCTGTGCCTGCTGCTCCGGCTCCTTTGGCGCGGTATTGGTCTTGATATCGTCTGCCATCTTCTGGGGGTTGAAGTCATCCCAGGCGGATTCGTCGCCGTCGAAAAGCGCCTTTGTAATAGCGCCCTTCGGGCCAAGGCGCGTCCACTGCGCGGCTTGGGTAAGCGGGCCGCGGATATCATCGAACTCCGAGGTAATCGAGCCCATCTCGCCGTTGAGTTCCGCCTTGGCATTATTGATGGCCTTTCGCGCAGCATAGATGGCCGCGCGCACATCCTTGATCACCTCGGGCATGCGCTCCGGGCCGATGACGATAATGCCCAAGAGCACGATGACGAAGATCTCGGGCCAACCAATGGAAGAAAACACGCTTAAATACTAGTCCCTCACTCGGTGCCGCGCTGATTGTGTTTGATTGCGCGTACCACCATCTCCACCTTGTCTAGGAAATCTTGCTGCGGGCGGTGCGCCGGCGTCGCTGCATCGGGGCCCGACGCCACCTCTTCGGTGGCAATACCCGCGAGCTTCACCAGCAGAGATTGCGGTGCCTTGACCGCTGCGGAATCAGCACAGTGGCGCACCCATTCGGAGGCGTGGCGCTGCTGATGCACATCCGCGCGGCACTCGGCGCAGTGAACCAAATGGATGCGCACGCGGTGCATGAATTTCGGTTCCATCTCGCCGTCTACAAAGGCGACAACCGCCTCTGGGCCAAGGTGTCCAATGGTATCGCTGCGCCGAGCCTTGGCCTTCGCCTTATCGCGTGCTTTCGCCTGGGCGGCGTCGAATCCGCCGCGCCCACTCAGCGTGGACAAAATCTGGCGTCCCCGCAGCGAATCCATCAACACCCTCCTCTAGCAATTGCTCTGCCACTATTTACGCGGAAAGTCCCCGCCGGCAGCGGGGACTATGCAGTTTCTTTAGAGTCTAGCGCGTACGCAGCAGGATGCGGGTTTCCGCATTGGTTTGCGCTTCTTTTTCTAGCGCCGCACGCAGCTGGGAGCGGCCGCGGTGGATGCGCGAGCGCACCGTACCCATTTTCACACCGAGGGTTTCCGCAATCTCGTCGTAGCTCATACCGACGACATCACACAGCACCACGGCCACGCGGAAATCAGGGGCCAGACCGTCGAGCGCGGACTGCAGCGCTGGGTCAAGGTTTGCCACGGAATATGCCTGCTCCGGCGTCATATCCGTACCAGGCACACGCTCGTAGTCCTCTGGCAGGGCCTCCATGCGGATTTTGGAGCGGTGGCGGACCATATCCAAAAAGAGGTTGGTAGTGATGCGGTGCAGCCAGCCTTCAAACGTACCCGCCTGGTATTTATCCAGGGAGCGGAATACGCGCATAAAGGTTTCTTGGGTGAGGTCTTCGGCGTCGTGCTGATTGCCAGAAAGGCGGTAAGCCAAGCGATAAACGCCATCGGCATGTTCAGCCACGAGGTCACCCCAAGCGGGCATGTCACCTTCGCCAGCATCGAATGCCGCGGTACCGGTCAACTCCGCTCCTGAGGTAGCGGGCTGAAGGGATTCGGCATCGCGCTTCGTTTTTGTCATGCCTGTCATTTTTCTACACTCAGCACAGAAACTCCAGCCACAGCGCTGATAATATCCTGTGAGTCCGTCACATCGTCCCCACCGACCACAACCTTGCTGGCTAGCCGCGTTTTTGCCACATTGGCAGCCACTTTTCCCTATGGTTTATTACGTGACTACTACCGCATACGAAGCACTGCGTTCTTATATCGAGTCCACCAGCGAGCCCTCCGCGGCCCTGCGTGGCGCGCGCGATCACGCCGAGGAGTACGGGCTACCGGTTCCAGATGAATCTACTGGCCAGCTGATTACCACCCTGACGGCCGCCTCCGCAGGTTCTACCGAGCGGCCCCAAGCCGTGGCGATTACCCCGGCTGCCAACATGGTGGGCCTCTACCTGCTGGCCGGCATGCCGGAAAACGGCATCTTGACCTGCATCGACCCAGAAGCCGAGCACCAGCGCAGCGCCAAGGAAGCCTTCCGCGAGGCTGGCTATGCGCCGTCCCGCGGCCGCTTCTTGCCGTCGCGCCCGCTCGAGGTCATGGGGCGGCTAGCAAATGATGCCTACCAGGTCATCTATGCTGACGTCGCCGCGCTGGAACTGCCCGCCATCATCAAGGCCGCGTGGCCCCTGTTGCATCAACACGGCACCCTGGTCTTGGCTAACTCTTTGCTCGATGGCACGCTTGCCGACGCCTCCCGGACCGACCGCGACACCGCCGCCGCCCGCGAGGCCGACGAGTACTTGCGCGAGCTCGAGGGCGCGAGCGTTACTCGGCTGCCGCTGGGCTCTGGGCTCACGCTCGTGACGAAGCTCTAGACCTTCTGGTTTTTGCCGACGACGACCACGCCGCCGTCCGAAACCTTGAAGCGCTCTTCATCGCGCTCGCGGTCCACGCCGATAATGGCGCCTTCGCTCACGACGACGTTCTTATCTAGGATCGCGCGGCGAACCACCGCGCCTCGCCCGATGCGCGCACCCGGCAGGATGACGGATCCCTCGACCGTGGCGCCATCAGCCACGTGGACATCGGACGCCAGCACGGAATTGCGCACCGTACCGCCGGAGACGATGCAGCCGGGTGCCACCATCGAGGACTGCGCGATGCCGTTTTGCACGAATTTCGCCGGCGGGAAGTTGGAGTCATCCGTTGAGTGAATCGGCCAATCGCGGTTATAGAGGTTGAAGATCGGGTGCACCGAAATCATGTCCATGTGCGCCTCATAGAAAGAATCGATGGTGCCTACATCGCGCCAATAGCCGTGGTCGCGTTCGGTAGAGCCCGGCACCTCGTTAGCCATAAAATCATAGACGTGCGCTTGGCCACGCTCCACAAAGTACGGGATAATATCGCCGCCCATATCGTGGGCGGAGTCCTCGTTCTTTTCGTCCTCCAAAAGGGCGTCGATAAGCGCCTGCGCCGTAAAGACATAGTTGCCCATGGAGGCATAGCTCATATTCGGGTCATTCGGCGTCGCCGGCGGGTCCGCAGGCTTTTCCACAAACTCCGTTATGGTTCCCATTCCATCGGCTTGGATGCAGCCAAAGGCCGTCGCATCCGAGCGCGGCACCCGGATGCCCGCCACCGAGCAGTCCAGCCCAGTGGCGATGTGCTCTTCTACCATCTGCGCCGGATCCATGCGGTAGACGTGGTCGGCGCCAAAGACGATGACGTAATCGGGATTCTCGTCATAAATGAGGTTGAGCGACTGCACAATCGCATCCGCCGAACCGTTGTACCAGCGCTTACCACGGCGCTGCTGCGCCGGCACCGAGGCAATGTACTGCGACGTCGGACCCGCCAAATTCCACGCCTGGGAAATATGGCGATCCAAAGAGTGGGACTTATATTGCGTCAGCACCGCAATCTTGAGGTATCCGGCATTGACTAGATTGGACAGGACGAAGTCGATGAGGCGGTAGGACCCGCCAAAGGGCACGGCAGGTTTTGCGCGGTCTTCGGTCAAGGGGAAAAGGCGCTTTCCCTCGCCGCCGGCAAGGACAATGGCTAGGACATTCGGCAGGCTTCTCACGTTTTCAAACCTATCCGCAAATCCCACATTTCGCAGCAGATAGTTGCACATTTTTACCCCCGTCTCAGATTTCTGCACGCGTCACCAGAGATACGTATTCTGGGAGGACATGAGAGCCGGAATCTTTTCCAAAGAATACCCGCCGGAAATATACGGCGGGGCCGGAGTTCACGTAGCTGAACTCACCCGTTTTATGCGCGATATCATCGATGTCTCTGTCCACTGCATGGGCTCCCCGCGCGAAGAAAAGGACGTCTTTGTCCACGGCGTAGACCCCGCACTCGAAGGTGCTAATGGCGCGCTCAAGACCGTATCTACTGGCCTGCGTATGGCCGATGCTGCTTCCGATATCGACATCGCCCATTCCCATACCTGGTACACGGGCCTTGCCGGCCACCTTTCCGCCCGGCTCTACGATATTCCGCACGTGGTCACCGCCCACTCGCTGGAGCCACACCGCCCGTGGAAGCGCGAGCAGCTTGGCGGCGGCTATGACGTCTCTTCCTGGTCCGAAAAGAACGCGATGGAATATGCAGACGCCGTCATCGCCGTCTCCGCCGGTATGAAGGAATCCATTCTGGATGCCTACCCGCGCATCGATGCCTCCAAGGTCCACGTTGTCCTCAACGGCATCGACACCGAGCTATGGCAGCCACGGGAGGGAGAGGTCCTGGACAAGCTGGGCGTGGATAAACAGCGCCCCGTCGCCGCCTTCGTCGGGCGCATCACCCGGCAGAAGGGTGTGAAGCACCTGCTGCAGGCGGCACAAAAATTCGACCCAGAAATCCAGTTGGTCCTGTGCGCTGGCGCCCCAGATACGCCCGAAATTGCGGCCGAGACCGAAGCCTTGGTGAAGGAGCTTCGCTCCCAGCGAGATGGTGTTTTCTGGGTCAAGGACATGCTCCCACGCAACGAGGTCCAGCAGATTTACTCCGGAGCCGATGTTTTTGTCTGCCCTTCCATCTACGAGCCGCTGGGCATCGTTAACTTGGAAGCCATGGCCTGCGGCACTGCCGTTGTCGCCTCCGACGTCGGCGGCATCCCAGAGGTAGTGCTCGATGGCGAAACTGGCGCACTGGTGCATTATGACGCCACCGATACCGCCACCTTCGAAGCCGACCTCGCCGCCGCCGTCAACGACGTTGCCGTAAATAAGGATCGCGCGGCTGCCTTCGGCCGCGCCGGCCGCGAACGCGCCATCCGCCATTTTTCTTGGGCTACGATTGCCGCCCAGACCGTCGATATCTACCGCAGCTTGATTTAAGGAAGGATAGCCGTGACAACTCACCGCCCCGAACTGCATTTTGTCCCCGAAGACGGCGTCCTCGACGCCCCCGCCGGTATCCTGCGCGATGGCGATACCTGGCACCTGTTCTACCAGTACCGCCCCACCGCTGACTCCCCAGCTCGCTGGGGCCACACCTACTCCGAAGAGACCCCCTTTGATTGGCTGGACTGCGACGATGTCCTCGCACCCGTCGGCGGCGAGCTCTCCTTGCGCGCCGGTTCCGTGGCCCAAGGCCCTGAGGATATTCACCTCTACTTCACTTCGGTGACCGCCGCCGGTATCGCCGTCCATCTTGCCCGCTATGCCAATGTGGACGAAATCTGCGAGGTCTCCGATGACCCACAGGCCCTCGACGCGAATGTCGTACGATTCGGCGAAGTCGTAGGCAATACCCGAAACTTTGACCACTTCCGCTCCCCTTCCGTTGTGGCCGACTGGGCCACCGATGACCGCGACGACGGCCACGATGGCTGGCTCATGCTCGCGCTCACCGGCCACTCCGACGCCCCGGTTCCCGTCATCCTCGAATCCGCCGACGGCGTGTCTTGGCGCCTGCGCGGCAGCCTCAAGTTCGACGGCGACCCTGGCTTCCTAGAGGGCGAGGTCCCCGCTACCTCGCCCATTCCACCGGTCGTCTCCCCACGCCTGGTCCGCCTGCGCGACGAGGTTGACGGCAATATCTACGACGTCCTCTTTGTCACCCTAGAGCGCGGCGGCCGCGACGTGTCCGGCTACCTCGTCGGCCGACTGGAGGGCACAACCTTCACCGTTGCCTCAGGCTTCCGCCGCGTGGACTTTGGCCACGACTTCTCCCGCCCGCGCAATACCAATACGACCACCGGCACGCTCACCCCAGAGCAGCGCTACGAGCGCGCCGTCATCGTTGGCTTGCTCAACGGCAACGGACGCGGCGATGACGCCACCGAGCACGCCTCTTGGGAAGCTGAGGGCTGGGCCAACGCCCTCTCCCTGCCGCGCAAAGTAACTCTCGAAGGCGGGGTCCTTTACCAGGCCCCTGCCCGCGGCCTGCCCGACGCCGTCAAGCTCTCCGATTACGCCCGTTCCTGGACCGGCGTCATGGAAGTTCCCTCCGGCTCCAATGTCACCGTCACGCTTCTCGACGGCGCCGGAGATCCCGCCGCCACCATCCGCCACTCCGGCGATGACATCAGCCTCGATCGTTCGATGAACAAGGCTTTTGACCACTGCTTTTCCGATTCCGAACCCGCCACCGCTGCACTTGCCGAAGGTGACTCCGATACCCTCACCATCATCCAAGACGGCTCCACCGTGGAGGTATTCGTCGACGGCGGGCTCATCGCCATGGCCTCTCGCGTCTACTTCGAGGGCGGCTGCTCCGGCCTGCGGGTCGAGACCTCCGGCGATGCCGTCATCGAGCAGGACTGGCAGCGCTCCGGCTCCAAGCTCTAAACGTCTAGGCTCTGGCTCGTCACCCGCCCTTCGCGCTCACCGGCGCGTCCCGCGCTCACGGTCTTTAGTCTCTCAGTGAGCGGCAAGGGCGGGTTTGTGCGTTTTCAATCCGCCCCGCCGTGCGGCGTCACCCTCACGCCCTTCGCGCTCACGGGGAAACGAAAAGAACCGCCCCGCGCGCTGCTGGTGAGCGCGAAGGGCGGCGGAAGGCGGATGACGCGGTCGAGGCTAGACGGCGCGGAGGCGATCCAAACGGGCGCGTGCGGTGACCGTGAGCGTCGGTGGCAAAGCAGCCATGCGTTCGGCGAGTTCGCCCGCGCTGATGTGGCGCGCGGACGGGCTCATGCCCACCTGTGCGGCGATGGAGGCCTTATCGAGCTCGATGGGGAACGAGATATCGACTGGGTCAGCCGCCTGCTCAAGATGCCCCTCGGCCTGCTCGTACATGCGCTCGACCTTGCCTTCTTCCACGCCGAGGATGCCGAGCGGCTCGCGCAGCTCGTCCAAGTGCCCGGCACCGGGGGTCAAGACGATGACTTGGCCGCCTGGGGCAAGCACACGCCGGAATTCGGCGGGATTGCGCGGGGCGAAGACCACGGAAATGGCATCGACGGACTCATCCCGAATAGGCAGGCGCTCCCATACATCGGCCACGACGGCGCCGACGCGCGGGTGGCACTTGGCTAAGTACTTCGCGGCGTGCGGGGAAATGTCGAGACCGACGCCGCGGGACTCCGCAATGGAATCTAGCGTGTGGGCCAAGTAGTAGCCGGTGCCAGCGCCTACCTCGAGAAGGGAGGCAGGGGTGGACTCGGCCAGCGAAGCGGAATCCAGCGCGTCCTGAACGGCGCCGGTCACGGCTTCTACGAAGGGCGCGAAATGGCCCATCGCCAGATAGGTCTCACGGGCGGTGACCATGTCCATGTCATCGCCCTTATGCTTCAGGCCAGCGCCGGCTGCGAGGGTAACGTAGCCCTGCTTAGCCACATCATAAGAGTGACCGGATTCCGAGACGAGGCGAGAGAAATCATCGGCACCAGAAAGCGCGGTGCCGTCATTAGGATCGGCCAGAATGTCGACGATATGAGAAAGCATGTACCTAGACTAGCTAGAAACCTCGGTCAACAGGGAACCTAGCTCCGCGGCCTCGTCTTTGCTCAGCTCGATGACGATGCGTCCGCCACCATCGGAGGGGATACGCATAACGATTTTGCGGGACTCCTCTACTGCTTCCATCTCTCCGCCCGTAGTGCGCGGCTTCATTGCTGCCATAGTGAGTCTCCTTTAGTTAATTTCTTTTCTTTCTAGTTTAGACCTTTTCTGCGCAGAAGATAGTTGTTCTTCCAGTTGCGCGAGGAGATCGTCCACTTGGTCCTGGCGGTAGCCACGCGGGACGACTTCGAATTTTACCTTGTCAAGGCAACCTTCACGGACGGCGGCGCGATTATTCTTGCGCACATCTTCCGACTCATCGAGCGGGTGCATGACCTCGGCGCGGCCGAAGATAGAGCCCCACGCCCAAGTGCCGATTATCACAAGGGCGAATAGGACTACGAGGAGCATAATCCAAGACAGCATGGTTTAAATCTTACCTTTCAGCGGCGGGCGTTGGGCAACGGGAGCAATGACTCCCGCGCGGGCGAGTAGCGTGCGGGCAACCACCTCGGCCATCGGCGCGAGCTCGTGCAGCGGCCGATTGCGATGAATCCGCGTTCCCAAGTCCACCTGTGCCACTGTGCCTTGCTTGCCGACGTCCACCAATAGCCCCGCTTCTACCCCATAGCCCTCCACAAAGGGAAGTTCCAAGGCGGTGTCGCGGCGCAGGGCGTATTCGCCACCGAGCGGCTGGTCGATATGAGCGAGCTCGGGAAAGAACTGCTTGATAAGCGGCTTGGCGGTTAGCTCAGTAACGCGACCACCGCCAGTGGGTTGACCGTTAAGGCTGCGTTGGTAACGAGCCTTCACCATGCCCACGGCGGGGTCCACAAAAGGCGCGGCCAAGGCAGCGACCATGCCCGGCGCGGCTGATTCGAGATCGGCATCGACGAAGACGACGATATCGCCTTTCGCCGCAGCAACCCCGCGCCAGAGGGATTCGCCCTTCCCGGGGCGTGGTTCTTCTGAGAGTATATCGCGCCAATTGCGTACATCAGCCCCAGCGGCTGCGGCGCGGGACGCGGTGGCATCGGTGGAATCGGCGTCGATCACCAGCACCTCTAGGGGGTCATCGGCGAGGCAGGCGCGCACGACCTCCGCGACGGTGTGCTCCTCGTTGAGGGCCGGGATGATGACGGAGACGTTCATGCTAGGCCTCGCGTGGTCGCCAGAGGAGGCACCCTGCCTTGGATGGCGGCGGTCATGCGGATGACGTCAGCGGTCTCGGCTACCTCGTGGACGCGGAAGGCGGCCACTCCGCGGGCGGCAGACCAGGCGGTGGCGGCTAGGGTGCCGGCCACGCGCTCTCCTACCCCGCGGTCGAGCGTCTCGCCCACGAAGTCCTTATTCGATAGCGCCATGAGCACCGGCCAACCGGTGGCCACGACCTCATCGATACGTCGCAATAGCTCGAGTCCGTGGAAGGTGTTTTTGCCAAAGTCGTGCGTGGGATCGATAAAGGTGAACTCTTCTGGGCAACCGAGGGAGGCGGCGCGCTCGGCCAGCTGGGTGGTTTCCGCGATGACATCGGCCACCACATCATCGAAATGCACGCGGTGCGGCCTAGTGCGCGGGGGAATGCCGCCGGTGTGCGAGCACACGTAGCCCACGCGGTAATGGCCGGCGACCTCGATGAGCTCCGGATCCCAGCCGGCCCAGGTGTCATTGACTAATCCGGCACCGGCGGCAATGGCTGCCTCTGCCACCTCACTGCGCCAAGTATCGACGGAGATAAGCACATCCGGATGGCGCTGATGCACCTTCTCGATGGTCGGCACCACGCGCTCGATCTCTTCCGCCGCATCCACCGCCTTACCGGGGCCAGCTTTGACGCCGCCGATATCGACGATCGAGGCACCTGCCGCGATCACCTCATCGCAGCGGCGCAGCGCCGGGTCGAGGTCAAAGGTAGCTCCCTTGTCATAAAAGGAATCCGGGGTGCGATTGACAATCGCCATCACGTGCGCGAGGCTCAACGCGCCTCCCTAATGCGCTCATCACTCATGACCTGGTGGCGCTGAATGATGTGGGAGACGGCCTCGTCGGGGTTATCAGTAAGCAGGAAAAGCTCCCGGTCCTTGTCGTTGATATAGCCGCTGGCCGCGAGCGTGTTTTCCATCCATTCCAGCAGGCCGGACCAGTACTCGGTGCCCATGAGCACGATGGGGTAATTGGTCACCTTGCCGGTCTGGACCATGCACATGACCTCGAAGAACTCATCCATGGTGCCCATGCCGCCTGGTAGACAGATGAAGGCCTGGGAGTACTTCAAGAACATCGTCTTGCGGGCAAAGAAGTAACGGAAATTTAGGCCCAGATCCACATACTCATTAAGCCCCTGCTCGTGTGGGAGCTCGATGCCGAGGCCCACGGAAAGTCCGCCGG
This sequence comes from Corynebacterium sp. p3-SID1241, assembly GCA_025144025.1. Taxonomy (GTDB): domain Bacteria; phylum Actinomycetota; class Actinomycetes; order Mycobacteriales; family Mycobacteriaceae; genus Corynebacterium. The sequence goes on from JALXWS010000003.1 coordinate 172,181, forward strand.
CTTCGTGCGCGCCGCGGTTGGCTGCTTCCATGATGCCGGGGCCGCCGCCGGTGATCACGGCATAGGAATGCTCGGCCAGCTTGCGGCCGACCTCGACGCCCAGCTGGTAGCTTGCATCCTCCGGGGCGGTGCGTGCGGATCCAAAGACGGTGACGGCCTTCGGCAGCTTGGAAAGCGCATCGAATCCGGCGACGAACTCGCCTTGGATGCGCAGGACGCGCCATGGATCGGCATGCTGCCACTCATGGTCCGCTCCGGATTCCAAGAGCCGCTGGTCAAAAGTGGAGGCTTGCTCGCCTTCGGTGCGCAGCAGCATCGGGCCGCGCAGGGTGCGCATCTGCTCAGGGGTCATGGTCTATCCCTTCAGATAGCTCAGGAGGGCGGTGGATACTTCGGTGATCTGGGCGGTAGGCACCTGCTCGTCCTTCTTATGCGCAAAGCCTGGGTCACCAGCACCAAAGTTCACGGCTGGGGTGCCCATCTCGGAGAAGCGGGCGACGTCGGTCCAGCCGTACTTGGCGCGGACGTTGCCCCCGACGGCGTCGATAAGCGCCTTGGCAGCTGGCTGGCCCAAGCCAGGCTGAGCGGCGGGGGCGATGTCATCGATTTCGATGGTGATATCTTCTTCCTCGCCGATGATGGACTTCATATACTCCAGCGCCTCGTCGTTCGTGCGATCCGGGGCGAAGCGGAAATTCACAAACAGCCACGCCTCATCCGGCAGCGTATTGGTAGCCACGCCGGACTCGAGGTGGACGATGTTGAGGCCCTCGCGGTAGGTGCAGCCATCGATGGTGACATCACGGGACTCATAGGCGGCGATGCGGCTCATAATGGGCGCGAGCTTGTGCGCTGCGTTGGAACCGAGCCAGGCGCGGGCCGAGTGCGCGCGGGTGCCATGGGCGGTAACGCGCAGGCGAATGGAGCCCTGGCAGCCAGCCTCCACCATCGCGCCGGAGGGCTCGCCTAAGAGCGCGAAGTCGCCCTCGAGCCACTCCGGGTGGTCTTTTTGCAGGTGGCCCAGGCCATTAAATTCAGTGGCTACTTCTTCGCCCTCGTAGGCGATGACGGTGAGGTCATGCTTTAGCTCGTCCGCTTCGTGCAGCTGGGCAAAGGTATTGAGGTAGACGGCCATGCCGGACTTCATGTCCACAGTGCCGCAGCCCCACATAATCTCTACCCCGTCTTCAGAGGTTTCCATGTGATGCGGTACATTTTCTGCCAACGGAACGGTATCAATGTGGCCGGCGAGTACTATGCGGGAATCTAGCCCGCGGTTCGTCCGGGCGCACACGGTATTGCCGTAGCGGGCAACCTCGACGTCCAATCCGCGCAGCGCTTCTTCGATGGCGTCTGCGATGGCCTCCTCATGGTGGGAGGGGCTCGGAATATCCACGAGCGCCTTGGTTAGTTCGATGGGGTCTGCATATAGATCTAAAGTCACAAAGCGCCATGCTAGCGCTCCGCGCAGCTCACCGCATTGTGTAAAGTTCACTTCACTGCAAATAATTCGTCCTCCCTAAGGTGATAACAATGGCCGAAGCCACTCAATTAAAATCCCGTCATCTCACGATGATGGGCCTTGGCTCCGCCGTAGGCGCCGGTCTCTTCCTCGGCGTGGGCCTCGGCATCCAGATTTCCGGCACCTCCGTCCTCATCTCCTATGCCGTAGCTGGCGCGCTCATCGCACTGGTGATGTGGATGCTTGGTGAAATGGCCGCCGCCCGCCCCTCTTTGGGGTCATTTTCCACCTACGCCGGCCAGGCCTTCGGTCACTGGGCGCGCTTTACCATGGGGTGGATTTACTGGTTCATGCTAATCATGGTGATGGGCGCTGAAATCACCGGCGCGGCCGCGATCATCTCCAGCTGGTTCGATATTGCCCCGTGGATTCCAGCGCTTATCGCCGTGGCGTTCTTCGCGGTGGTCAACTTCGCTGCTGTGGGGGGCTTTGGCGAGTTCGAGTTCTGGTTCGCCATTATCAAGGTCGGAGTCATCGTCGCCTTCCTCGTCATCGGCGCACTCATGGCGCTAGGCATCCTGCCGGGCATGGATGTCTCCTTGGCCAGCACCAATTTCACCGATAATTTCCTGCCCAATGGCATGCCTGGCTTCGCCGCTGGATTGCTGGCCGTCGCCTTTGCCTTTGGCGGCATCGAGCTGGTCACCATCGCGGCAGCAGAATCCGAGGACCCTGCGCATAACGTGGCCACTGCGGTGCGCGCCATCATCGTGCGCATCATGATCTTCTACATCGGCTCCATTGTGGTTATCACCATGGCGCTGCCGTTTAGCTCCATCCAGGACGCCGATGTCGCGGCCGATTCCCCCTTCACCCTAGTTCTCGCGGCCGCCAAGATTCCTTTTGCGGCTGGTTTCATGGAGGCCATTATCGCCCTAGCGCTGCTGTCTGCCTTCAACGCGCAGATTTACGCTACCTCCCGCTTGGTCTTTGACATGGCCAAAGACCACTGCGCCCCAGGATTTTTCCTGAAGCAAAACCGCGCGGGCTCCCCCATCAACGCGGTGATTTTGTCCATGGTCTTCGCCTTCGCTTCGGTGGGCCTGCAGTTTTGGAACCCTCCGGGGCTTCTGGCGTTCCTTTTCAACGCCGTCGGCGGGTGCCTGCTGATCATCTGGTCCTTCATCGTGGCTTCCTTTATTAAGCTGCACCCCGTGCTGCGCGATAACAGAGAGCTGACGGAAATCCACGTGCCCGGCTTCCCATGGCTTCCGTGGGTTACGGCCGCTGCTTTGGCCGGCCTCACTCTGCTCATGCTCTTTGATCCGGCCGCGCGCAACCAGGTCATCTCGGTGCTCATCCTGGCTGCGGTGCTCGTCATCTTGTCCTTTGTGCTTCCCACCGGCCAGCGCGCGGGGGCGCAGAAGTAGTTGCTAAGCTAGCGGGCATGACTTCTGCATCTGCACGCGGCCTAGCAACCATTACCCATGACGGCACCGTCTTGGACGTATGGTTCCCGGCCGTATACACCGATAAGAACGTAGAGACCACCGAAACCAAGCGCTTGGAGGAGACCCCTCAGCAGTTCTCCGCGCTGGTAGGCTCGGACGAGGAGCGTGGCGTGGCCCGCGTTGCCGTTGAGACCTCCATCAAGGATCTGGATGACGCCCCCGTCGATACCTACGATGCTTACCTGCGCCTGCACCTCCTGTCCCACCGCGCGGTCAAGCCACACGGCCTGAATATGGATGGCATCTTCGGCCACCTCAATAATGTGGTCTGGACCAACTACGGTCCGTGCGCCGTGTCCGATTTCCAGATGGTGCGCGGCCGCCTGGCCTCCCGCGGTCCGGTCGTTGTTTACTCCGTGGACAAGTTCCCGCGCATGGTGGACTACGTTGTACCTTCCGGCGTCCGCATCGGTGACGCAGACCGCGTACGCCTGGGCGCACACCTGGCTGAGGGCACCACCGTTATGCACGAGGGTTTTGTAAACTTCAACGCCGGCACCTCGGGCGCCTCCATGGTTGAAGGCCGTATCTCCGCGGGCGTCGTCGTGGGCGATGGCTCCGATATCGGTGGCGGCGCGTCCATCATGGGTACCCTGTCCGGCGGCGGCAAGGAAGTCATTTCCATTGGCGAGCGCTGCCTCCTCGGCGCCAACTCCGGCATCGGCATTTCGCTTGGCGACGACGCCGTGGTCGAAGCCGGCCTCTACGTCACCGCCGGCACCAAGGTGGCCGTCTTTGGCAAGGTCGCGGAAGCACTCGGCGTCGAAAATGGCGAGAACGTCAAGGGCTCCCAGCTCTCCGGTGCCTCCGGCATGCTGCTGCGCCGCAACTCCATCTCTGGTGCTGTAGAAGCCGTGGAGTGGAAGTCCGAGGCCGTCGCGCTCAATGACGAGCTGCACAAGAATTAACACCCCCGATTCCTATAGCCCAATCGGGCAAAATAAGATGGAGGGGTGACTGATAACTCCTCCACCCTCGGTTCTGGCCTGAAGGTCCGCCACCTGACGATGATGGGGCTAGGCTCCACCATCGGTGCCGGACTTTTCTTGGGCACCGGCGTCGGCATTTCCGCCGCCGGCCCCGCCGTGCTCCTCGCCTACGTCGTCGCCGGCTTTCTTGCCATTTTGGTTATGCAGATGCTGGGCGAGATGGGCACCGTTATCCCCGCCTCCGGCTCCTTTTCCGAATACGCCGAACACGGCATCGGCCGCTGGGCGGGCTTTACCCAGGGCTGGATTTATTGGCTGGCCACCGTCGCCGTCTTGGGCGCCGAAATCACCGGCGCGGCCGGCTTCATTGGCTCTTGGTTCAACGTTTCGCCGTGGATCCCCGCCGCCATCTGCGTGGTCCTCTTCGGAATCATCAATCTGCTGCGCGTGCGCAGCTTCGGCGAATTCGAGTACTGGTTCGCGCTCATCAAGGTCATCGTGATCGTAGCCTTCCTCATCATCGGCGCGCTGCTCATCCTTGGCCTCCTGCCCGGCCATTCCTTTATCGGAACCTCCGTCTTCCTAGAGGACGGCTTCATGCCCAATGGCCTCGGCGGCGTCGCGGCCGGCCTACTCGCAGTGGCCTTCGCCTTCGGCGGCATCGAGGTGGTCGCCATCGCCTCCGCCGAATCCGAAGACCCAGAGAAGTCCCTGGTCAATGCCGTGCGCTCCACCATCTTGCGCATCTCCGTGTTCTACCTAGGCTCTGTCCTGATCATCACGTTCCTCTTGCCCTATTCCATCCTGGGAGATGCCTCCACGGCCGCAGAATCGCCCTTCACCATGGTTCTCGAACGCGCCGGCATCCCGGGCGCGGCCGGCATCATGGAAGTCGTCATCGTCCTTGCACTACTCTCCGCTTTCAACTCCCAGATCTACGCCTCCTCCCGCATGATGCATTCCCTCGCTTCCCGTGGCGAGGCCCCGCGCATCTTCACCTCCACCAATAGGGACGGCGTTCCCACCACCGCCATCGGCCTGTCCGTCCTCCTCTCGGCCGTCATGGTCGTGCTCAACTACGCCGATACAGGCTGGCTCCTTACCTTCATGCTCAACGCCGCCGGCGCCTCCCTGCTCATCGTCTGGGTCTTTATCGCCGTCAGCCAATTGCGCCTGCGCCGCCAACTTGAGGCCCTCCACCCGCTGCCCATCCGCATGTGGACCTTCCCCTACCTCACCTGGTTTGCCCTCGCCCTCTTCGCAGCCATCGCGGTGCTCATGCTTACCGACGCCACCGCCCGCACCCAACTCCTCTCCGCCGCCGCCATGTTCGCGGTGCTCGCCCTCGCCGGCGTCATCAATTCCAAGGTTCGCGGCATCAACCCCACCTCGACGCTGCCTCTCACCTAGCCCCGCACCTCCCCCCTCGCCCCTACTCACCCTGCTCCCCCGCCCTTCGCGCTCACGGGGAGGTCGATGGGGCGTCGGAAAGCACTGCTAGTGAGCGTCACGAGGAGACTCTGCTGCCCCTTCCCCACGCGCTCACGGGGAGCTCAAATCGGAGCCAACTGGGGCTGCCGGTGAGCGCGAAGGGAAGTTATCCACAGCAGCCCCTGCCGCACTCCGGAAAAGTATGCCCTAGCCCCAAGTTATCCACAGGTTGCGGTAGCGTGCGTAGCCACATCGCCTTGGAACCGTTTACTTTAAGCTCTATGGGGGCATGGACTACCGCGGAACTTCGCGGGCGGGGTTTGAGCAAGGATGCGATTCGTCGCAAGGTGCGCGAGGGGAAGCTCTTTCGCGTGCATCGGGGGATATATACCGATGAATGGACGCCACTCGCGGTGGCGCGGGCTCTCGCACATGGACTCAGCCGCATCCATTTCACGGGAAAGACGGCTCAGGAGATTTCCCTTGGCCGCCAGCTGACGTTTCCGCTGGAAGCGGAGGGACCACGTACCTTGAGGGGCAAGAACTTCCATGTTTCACACTCGCGTCTCCGGGCTACGTGCAAGGTAAACGGTCTACCGGTGGTGCAACCGTTGTGGGCTGCGCGCAAGATTTCGCGTGCGTGCACGCCCCTGTTGGAAGAACACTACAGAGGAAAGCATGGCCCCGGCCGCTTGGAAAGAGATCGCCGACGTATGCGGCGCGTTCCGAAGCCTCTGAAAGACACGATTCGGCACGCCGCGATCGGCACCGATAGCCCACCGGAGCGTACGCTGAGTCGGCAGCTCCGAGCAGAAGGAATCTATCCTGAGCACAATGTTCTCATTGCGGGTTACCGCTTTGATCTCAAGATGGGCAAACTCCTCGTGGAAGTTGACGGGTGGGAGTATCACAAGCACAGCCAGGCATTTCAAGCGGACCGATGCAAGCAAAACGCGGCTGTGGCTCACGGATTCACGGTTTTGCGATTCACTGCCGACGACGTCAATCACCACCTCGACCAGGCCATTTTGCTCATTAAAGCCACCCTTGAGCTACTTAAAGGAGGGAATCCACAGCTTCCTTCCTGCGCTACAAGCCCCTATTGGAATTGGCATCTGTGTGCATAGCCCTTGCTATTTTGACAAGTATCTTTTACACTAACTGCTATATATTTGACACGGTGGAAGGAGGGACGATGGCTGAGAACCCCAATATGGTCCGCAAATGGCGCCGCTGGCAGGAATTATCGCAAGCCGAACTCGCCGAAAGGGCCGGCGTCTCCCGTCAGACCATCGCCAATATCGAGCGCGGAAACTACTCGCCGTCCGTGCACCTCGCACTGGATATCTGCCGCGAACTTGGAAAAACCGTTGAAGAAATCTTTGGAGCTGAACAACATGATTAACGCCATTGCTAACTACTCCCTCAATGAAATCGAGCGCACAACTCGCGATGAATTCGAACGCGATACATGCCTCAAAGCATGCGCAATCGGCATGGCCCCGATCCCATTCCTCGAGCTCATCATCGCCGCAGTCCTTGCTTGGGTCCTCCCTGGCCAAATGAGTATGCTGTGCTTGCTCGCGCTCGCCCCATCCATCATCGGCAATTTCATCGGCACGGCTTGGATGCGCAAGCGGGTCGCTACCCCGCTAGTGAGCCGCAACTGGACGGCTATCGCCGTCTACCTCATCCCACTGATCGCCATGTTCGCTGGTATTGCGTATAATGCCTACGCGCCTGCCGACGGCCACAACCCCGTCGCTTACCTCATCGGCACCGCCGTCGGTGCCATCACCGTACTCATCCTCACCCCATTCATTCGTCGCCGTCAGCACCGCCGCGACCAGGCCCGCCTCGATGCCGAGCTAGAGGACTAAACACCTCCCAGCTCCCCTCACCTGCCCTTCGCGCTCACTGCGCAGGGCGGGTTCTCTCGTCTCGCCCTAGCCGTGAACGCGACGGTAGGTTCCTCCCCCTTGCCGCTCACCGAGATCAAGAAAAGGCCCCACCGTCGAGCGCTGGTGAGCGCGAAGGGCGATGGGGTGGGGCGAGGCTTGACACAGGGCCGGGCTAGGCGGGCTCAGTCTCCTCGACAACCTGCGGCGTCTTCGGCTTCGAGCGGAAAGTCCACAGCTTATTCAGAATGAAATTGATCGGCATTGCAACAATGATGGAAATGGCCGATGCCCAGTACACCTTTGTACGCAGACCGGTTGAATTATCCAGAATGTCTGAAGGCAAATGCAGCGGCGAAGTCGGGTTCATTAACAATGTCGCCACGACTTGGCTTACGAGGAAAGCTCCAATGCCAGCGAGCAGGAATGGGAAGAATCCACGCAGCCAAGACACTTTCGTGACTGAGCGGAAGGTCCACATTCGGTTGAGTTGGTAGTTCCAAGTGTTCGCGACCAAGAAGGCGATAGTCAGGAACACGTGATACCAGCGGATATGAAAGACGGAACCAAAGAGGTTCATAAATGGATCGTCCGCATCAATGCCGCCAGACCACCAAGTAATCTTTCTGCACAGGTAAACGACGAAAAGATTGACAACCGTACCGGAACCGCCGACGATGCCGAATTTGAGAAACTGCCCAAAATTGGACACAAAGCGCGCGACGCTGAGGTCTGCCATGGGCCGCCTTTCTAGCCAGTGAATCAATAACTACTCGATTGTAGTTCTTAAGCCCTGCGAACTGAAAAATTGACGCTCGGAATGTGATAGAGGATCTATAAAAGTTATAGCCTCGTGGAGGAGCGCGAGTGGAGTGCGGAAGTCATAGAGGTCAAGCTCACACGGGGTGGGATAGGTATCGTCGCCGAGCAGCGGGTGGCCGAGGTGATCGAGCAGCACCCGCAGCTGGTGGGTATGACCGGTACGCGGCCACATGGTCACTTCCCGGCCGGCGGCGCGCACATAGGTAGAAGTGAGCGTGCCATCGGAAGCAGCGAGCACTTGACGCGTCCCGCGGGGCTTGCGCATACGCAGGGCAATTTCCCGGTCCACATAAAGCGGCTGCTTGACGACGCCCCGATATCTCTTCACCGCGCTCCCCTCCAAAAAGATGCGCTGGTAAGCGGCGCGGGTATCGGGATTGCGGGAGCAAATGACAAGCCCGGCGGTCAGGCGGTCTAGGCGGTGCAGGGGCACGATATCGTCTTCACCGAAGTCCACGCGCAGGCGGGTTTGCAGAGTTTCGCGCTGGAGGCGACCGTTGGTGGTCGTAGGCAGAAAGTGCGGCTTATCGGCCACGATGAGGTCGCGGTCGGCGTGGACCACGGAGTAGTCGAAAGGAATCGGGCGCTCCGGCGGCACCGTGGGGTGGTACCACGCCGGCACGGGACGCGGAAGCGCGGCACCAGGCGGCAACACGGTGCCAGCCGGAAAGGGGGAGTCGCCGGCAAGTGCGGCGAAGTACTCCCCTTCCTCCGGCACGCGGCCACGCAGGACCGTTTTGCGCGGGGAGATACCCGCGCGGGCGGGTGGCCTTCCGGAATCAGGCACCGGCGAGGCGGTCAACGGCGGCATCGATGCGTTCATCGGTACCGTTGAGGCCGATGCGCACGTGCTTCTCACCGGCCGGGCCATAAAAATCACCGGGAGCGGCGAGGATGCCACGCTCGGCTAGCCAATCGATGGTTTCACGGCAGTTCTCGCCCCGGGTAGCCCAAAGGTACATGCCGGCATCGGAGTGGTCGATGGTAAAGCCGGCGTCGACAAGCGCGTGCATGAGCACCGCGCGCCGAGAGGCGTAGCGGTTGCGCTGAAGGGCCTCAGTGTCGTCGTCGTTTAGCGCGGCGACCATGGCGGCCTGGATGGGACCTGGAACGATGAGGCCGGCGTGCTTGCGCAGCTGGAGCAGCTCGGCGATGAGGTCATTATCGCCAGCGAAGAAGCCGGCGCGGTAGGAGGCCATGTTCGCGGTCTTGGACAGCGAATGCATAGCGATCAGGCCGGTGTTATCGCCATCGGTCACGCGCGGATCGAGGATAGAGACCGGCGGGTTATCGTCGTTCCAACCCAAGCTCATATAGCACTCATCGGAGGCGATAATGGCGCCGGTCTCCCGCGCCCACGCCACGATGCGGCGCAGTTCCTCCACGCCGATCACGCGGCCGGTGGGATTGGACGGAGAATTCAAAAAGACCAGGGAGGCATCCTGGAAATCGGAATCCGCGCGCAGCGGCGTGGCGCCGGCGAGCAGGGCGCCTACCTCGTAGGTGGGATAGGCCACCGACGGGAAGGCGACGGTCTCGCCGCGCATACCCAAAAGCGTAGGCAGCCAGGCGATAGCCTCCTTGGTGCCAACCACCGGCAATACGCGGTCGACCTGCATGTTATAGCGGCGCGTTAGCGCGGCGGCGATGGCCTCGCGCAGATCCGGGGTGCCGGCTGTCTGCGGGTAGCCAGGGTTCTGCGCGGCTGCGGTCAACGCGAGCTGCACGCCTGGGGATACAGGGTCAACGGGGTTGCCCACCGAGAGGTCAACGATTCCACCCGGGTGGGCCTGGGCCTTTTTCTTGGCGCCGGCCAGTGAATCCCAGGGGAAGTCTGGAAGCGTCTTTCCTAGCGGTGTGCGTGCCATGTCTTACTCCTGATTCTGTGGCGGAAGCGCGGCAATCATTGGAACGTCAAAGTCCTGTGGGCCGAGGGCCGCCGCGCCGCCTGGGGAACCCAGGTCATCGAAGAATGCCGCGTTGGCGTCGTTGTAGTCCAGCCACTCATCGGGAACGTCGTCCTCGTAGAAGATGGCCTCAACCGGGCATGCGGGCTCGCAGGCGCCGCAGTCCACGCACTCATCCGGATGGATGTAGAGCATGCGCTTGCCCTCGTAGATGCAATCAACAGGGCATTCTTCAACGCAGCTGCGGTCCATTACGTCAACGCAAGGCTGTGCGATCGTATAAGTCATGGAGATTCCTTGAAGCTTCCTGATTTCTCGGATTTGGGATGTTTAACAGTATGTCACTTCTGCTTGAAAAATGGCCAAACGCCGCCGCCTATCCCCGCCAAAAGCAGGAGCACGCTGAGAATATTATTGGCCAAGAGCATGTCTCCGGTCATCGGCACCATCAGCAGGAAGGCGAAAAAGCCCAAGCTCCATACGATAAGCGGGATGGCGCCGACCACCGGCGCGGAACTCCACAGGCGGGCAGTACGGGTGAGCACAGAATTAAACCACCACGCTAGCAGGATAGTGATGGGAAAAGCCACGCTCGCCCCATTGGATAGCGGAATGCGCGCGGTGAGGTAGATGACCTCGAGGAAGACCGACAGCAGCGCACCAATGGCCAGCCACACCAGTCCAGTTATCTGCTCGCCGCGGCTAAAATCCGTGCGCATTACAGTCCACCGAGCAGGTCATCGGCAGGCTCCCCCTGTCCGAGCTGGAAGTACTCGGCGCGCAATAGCGGCATGACCAACAGGTTAGACAGCCCATAGGCACCCGGCACCTGTTCCGGTTCGTGCAGGGCAGCCACGGCGGCCGTGGGGTTTGTGCGGGTGGTGGAGCCATCGGCCAACCAGATTTGGGAGGCGTGGGCGCGCATGGCGGCTCGCTTGGCGTCCAAGGCGGCGTCGGAAAGAGCGAGGATGACGTCCGCGCCCTTGTTGGTGAAATTGTCCAAGTACTCCTGGCCGGGCTTGCTCCACCCCGCCGGAGCATCGAGGGTGTCCAGGCCTGCGTAGTTGGCAGCGCGCTCAAAAATGCCGTACCAGATGCGCATGCTTGCCGAGGCCGCCTTCTTTACCGCCTTGTGCACCGCCACATGGTCCGGGTGGCCGTAACCGCCATCAGGCCCGTAGGTGAGGATGGCGTGGGGTCGGATGGCTTCGAGCTCCTCGCTGAGAAATTCGGCGGCCTCATCGATGCGGTTGACCAACGCACGGGGGTTATCGTGTGAGGGAGAACCCGCCATGCCAGAGTCGCGGAAATGCCCGAATCCACCCAGTTGAATGCCCTTGACGCCCAGTGCATCGAGGGCATTGGCCAATTCGCGGGCGCGGAAGCCTCCCAATTGATCATGATCAGCTAGGCCCTGGTAAGGCTCACCAATGACCTCGCCGTCCTCACCCAAGGTGAGCGTAATGACGGTAACCTCGGCGCCGCGAGCGGCCAAAGTCGCCAGCGTGCCACCCATGAAAAGCGTTTCATCATCCGGGTGGGCGTGCACCGCCACGACGCGGTAACCGGTTAAGTCTTTAGTCTTCATCTATCCTCCAGCGGGGCGCGGTGAAAAGACCATCGTCCCAATCATCGATGCTTTGGCCGGGGCCTACAATACCTTGCCCGAGCGCGTGGACTCGCGTCTCATCTACCAGCGGCACATAAAGCACTTCCTTGGAATTGACGTCACGAATGCGTCCGAGCGCTTCTTTAGGGCTCATGGTTCCGGATAGGATTTCCGCGCGTATTTCATCTGCATTGTCTGGGCAGATGCCGGAAAGATCCCCGGCCAACGGTTGCTTATCATCACAGCTGAAAATATTCGCCGCGGCCATCGAATTCAAAGAAATATCCTCCCAGGTCACTACCGCATCCACGTCGCCTTCTGGCAGGAGCTTGGAGGTAATCGTGGTCAGGCGCTCGGAGACTATCTCGGCATCAATCCCATGGGCCTCGAGGACGTCGTAGAGAGTATTAGCAGCGGCCAACGCCGTGGGGCTGGTGGGGTCCACCGCAAAGCGAATGGGTTTCTTGCTAGCGCGGGTGCGCAACGCGGTGAGATCGGCGTTCTTGCCCACTGGATTGTTTCCGGGCTTCAGATTGGAGGCCCGGCCGGTGGCTAGGCGGGCTACTTGGTCCGTATCAATCAGCGAGGCCAATCCACGGCGCTGCGATCTTTCTTCCATTGCTCCTTCAGCGGTGGACATATGTAGGCGCAGCTGTCGTGAGCGGGTAAGCGTCTTTTGGGAGACGTGCCCCAAAAGAGCCAATGCTTCCTCCGAGGTCTGACCTGGAGTAAAGTCCGCGAAACCGATTTGCCCGGAGCGCAGCATATTCAGCGCTTGGGTGCTATCGCGGACTTCCCGCAGCTGGATGACGTCCACTTGGGCTGGGTTTGCGCCCCAGAATCGGTCATTGCGATTCAGGGTAATGACTCCGCGGCCGCGGTCTACGCTATCGACGAGAAAACGCCCGGCCGAGGCCGGGATTTTATCGGCCAAGGCGGAGCCGAAATTATCGTCTTGCAGCAGATGCGAAGGCAGCAGATTATGGAAAAGCAGGTGCCAATCCTTGACCCGTTGGGAAAAATCCACCGTGACCTCGCGACCCCCATCGGAGGTATTGACGGCCGAAATTGCGTGGTAACCGGCGGGATCCCGCACGCCAGCCGTGGTGGTCATCTGCTTCCACAGATAGCTAAAGTCCGCACCGGAAATGGGTGTGCCATCGGACCACTGCGCCGGCGAGGCAATAACGTAGCGCACCCGCTGCGCCACGCCCTTGGGTGCCTTTACTTCGGAGGCGGATTCGAGGATATCGGCGTCCATACGTCCGTTGTGGAAGGCAGAGGGCAAAACCAGCTCGGCTATTTGGTCCACCAGCTCGGAATTATTGGCCACCAAATGCGGGTTGAGGCCCGCGCGCAGGGGATCCACGCCGACAGAAATGGTGGGGCGCTGCGCGGAATCGGTGTCTTGAGGTGCCTCTTCTTCCGGGGTTGCGGCAGTGGTGGATTGGTCTTCCTGCAGCGCGGAGTCATTGTCCTCCACCACTGGAGGTGGGCCGGGGTTGGCCGCGCAGGCGCTTAGAAAGGCGATGCTAACTGCACTGAGCATCGCCGCCATTACCGACGCCGTGCGCCATGTTTTAGCCGGATTCTTTTTCATCGCGCACTACTTTAGTCCTTCTACCCCGCCGAAACGAAGATTTTTGGCGCTAAACTCGTACCCACACTACTTCTTATAGGGAGGCCCCAATGCTTATTTGCCAAGAGATGTTCCTGCTATTGACCAAAGACAATGGCAAGAAGGAAGATTGGGTATCCAATAATGAAGCTGCTCTGCGCGCCACCGTGCTCGCTGACCTGTTATTGGGTGAGCACATCGAGCTTACCGGGAAGAAAAAGGTAGAGGCCACTGCGAAGCGCCCCGGACACCCCGTCTTGGCATGGGCTTGGGAGGAGCTGCAGCAACACAAGGTCACCAGCATGAAAAACCTATTGGAAGCCTCGTGGTTTACCCCAAGGGAGATAATCGCTTTGGACTTCCATGCGAATGGTCAGCTGGATGTAGAAAAGGCCAAGTGGTGGCAGTTGAGCGGCGACCGCTACATCATGACGGACCTGGAGCTGGAAAAGAAACTGCGCGAACGACTGGTTGCAATCCTGGAGGCGCGGCGGCCGGCCGAGGTCAATGACGTCATTATTCTCGATATCCTCCGCGAGGTCAGCGGTGCCTATACCCTGTTGAAAAACGATGCGGAGGGGATGAAGCGCCGCGAGATGCGGGCACGCATCCAAGAAATCAAGCAAGAGCTCGAATATGACAATGCCGCCACCTCTGCAGTCAAAGCCGTAGTGGAGGAGGCGGCAGCGCTAGCGGCGGTGGTTGCCACATCGGCGGCAATCACCACTACCTAGGGGCAAGCTATTTATTCATCTGCTTGGCACGGGCGGCGGCACGCTTACGGTCGGTAGCGGAAAGCTCCACCTTGCGCACGCGCAGGACGTCCGGGGCAACCTCGACACATTCGTCGTTGCCACAGAATTCCAATGCCTCTTCAAGGGAGAGGGTGTGTGCCTTAGCCAGGGTGACCGTGGCATCCGCAGTAGCGGAGCGCATATTGGTCAGTTTCTTTTCCTTGGTGATGTTGATGTCAATATCCTCATCGCGGTTATTGGCACCAACGACCATGCCCTCATAAGCCTCGGCGCCCGGCTCGACGAAGAAGTTGCCGCGGTCAGCCAGCTGCATCAGCGCATACTGAGTGATCTGGCCGGAACGGTCAGCCACGAGAGAGCCGGTCGGGCGGGACTTGATCTCGCCGGCCCATACATCCAGGCCGTCGGACATGGAGTTGGCAATGCCGGCACCACGTGTCTCGGTCATGAACTGGGTGCGGAAGCCAATGAGACCGCGAGCAGGAACGCGGAAGACCATGCGCACCCAGTCGCCCTCGCGAACGTCCATGGCCTGCATCTGACCCTTGCGGCCAGCCAACATCTGGGTAATAGCGCCCTGGTGCTCGGACGGGGAGTCAATGGTGAGGATCTCGTATGGCTCGTAGGTCTTGCCGTCGATTTCCTTGGTCACAACCTGAGGCTTGCCGATGGTCAGCTCGAAGCCCTCGCGGCGCATGGACTCGATGAGCACGGATAGCGCCATCTCGCCGCGGCCCTGGACCTCCCAAGCATCGGGGCGCTCGGTAGGCAGCACGCGCAGGGACACGTTACCGATAAGCTCCTGCTCCAACCGGGCCTTGACCATACGCGCGGTAAGCTTATCGCCACCGCCCTGTCCTGCCATCGGGGAGGTATTGACGCCGATGGTCATGGAGATGGCCGGCTCGTCCACGGTGATGCGCGGCAGAGCCTCAGGGTTTTCCGGATCGGCGATGGTGTCACCAATCATGACATCGGAGATACCGGAAATGGCCACGATATCGCCGGCGATGGCCTCCTCCGCGGGCTGGCGCTCGAAGCCCACGGTGCGCAGCAGTTCGGCCACCTTAACGGTCTTGGTGTGCTGGTTGCCTTCCTCGTCGTAGTGAATCCAGGCAACCTGCTGGCCCTTCTTAATGCGGCCGGCGTAGATACGCAGCAGTGCGATACGGCCAAGGAAGTCGGAAGCGTCCAGGTTGGTGACGTGGGCCTGCAGCGGGGCGTCAACGGTCGCGGAAGGCTCAGGAAGGACGTTATAGATGACGTCGAAAAGAGGCTGCAGATCCTCGCCCTCTGGGACATTGCCATCGCCAGGGTTTTCAGTGGAAGCGATGCCTGCGCGACCGGAAGCATAAAGTACCGGCAGATCCAGCAGCTCCTCGGCGGCGGCTGCGGCTTCCTCATCTTCCAGGCCAGCGGCGATTTCCAGCAGCAGGTCCTGGGATTCGGAGACGACCTCGTCGATGCGGGCATCCGGGCGATCGGTCTTGTTCACGCAGATGATAACCGGCAGCTTGGCCTCTAGCGCCTTGGTAAGAACGAAGCGCGTCTGCGGCAGCGGGCCCTCGGAGGCATCCACGAGCAGAACCACGCCATCCACCATGGAAATGCCGCGCTCGACCTCGCCGCCGAAGTCGGCGTGGCCTGGGGTATCAATGACGTTAATGATGAGGTCCTGGCCGTCTTTGCCAAGGCCCTTGCGGTGGATGGCCGTATTCTTGGCCAGAATGGTAATGCCGCGCTCGCGCTCCTGGTCATTGGAGTCCATGACGCGGTCCGTGTGTTCACCGTGTTCACCAAAGGCGCCGGACTGCTCCAGCATGCCGTTGACCAAGGTGGTCTTGCCATGGTCAACGTGCGCGACAATGGCAACATTACGGAACTCGGTATTACTCACTAGTGGGGTTCTCCTTCGGAGGATCTACAGCGCTTGCGCGCGCGGAATTGATCTTGAACGAGCCCCCACGATACCCCCTTAAAGGGCCAAGTGCAGCATTGGGGATGGCTTTACCCCGTAACGCGTCGTATAGGGCGAGCGAAGAAACTTATAGATTTCGAAAGCACTTGACACTCCCGAAACCATCACTATCGTTACTGTAGGTAATATTGTTACAAATGTGACTAATGGGGTTTGACCACCCTTCCCGAGACCGCACCCAAGGAATTGATATCGTGAGCAACGCCCAAACCACCTGGCGCCTGTCCGGCCGCACCGGTTATATCGCCGCCGCTACGGCCGCGCTCATCGGACTCGCGTCCCCCCTCGTCGCCCCGGCTCAAGCCTCCGCCCCGGATCTTTCTTCCTTGGTGCAGCAGGCTTCTTCCCATAGCCCACTAGACGAGTTGGGCCGCCCGAACCAAGAAACCCAGGACCGCATCCGCGCCTTCGCGGCCCAACCTTGGATCCCGGAGGACGCCCGCAACGCCATCCTGTCTGGCCTCGCCTTCTTCGTCGGCGGCGGCGATGGCAAGGGAGGCGTGGCCATGCCAGAGGGCAATAACCCGAATTTCCGCCAGTTCTACTGGCCCACCGTCTCCGCCCACTGCATCGGCGGTACCAGCGACGCCATGGGCTCTGCTATCGCTATCCCCGGCCCCACCGAAATGCCAGCACCGGGAGCAAAGCCTGGCGAAACCGTATTCCTCTTCACCGCTCTCGGTACCCCACCGGCCGCGCGCGAACAGGGCGGAATGAATGTCCAGTGGTTCAACCTCGATACCCTGCGCAGCGGTGTTACCCCGCTCAATAACAACGGCATCAACAATGATGGCCCTACTACCTTGTCCGGCACCGCACAGACCGGCAAGGGCACGGTTGTAGCGCTGCTTAGCGGGTCTGTTAATACCGCAGAATCGCGCTGTAATTTCGCGCCCACCGCCGCCTTCCTTGAGGTGAAGTAGATGGCGGTAGATCTCCATCCGGTCAAGCGCGAGACCTTTAATACCGCGAACTATACGAATACCGATCCCAAGGGTTACCTGCGAGAAGTTGATACCTACACCGAAACCGACTTTGGCCTTTACATGGCCCGGGGCGCCGATCACCCGCGCTTTGGCTACTTAGAATCGTGGTTGCTGCCGGATCTCAATCTGCGCGCCAATATCTTCCACTTTCGCCCTGGCGTCGACGTTCGCCAAGATTTTTATATCGACGTTGCCGAAATCCTGCGCGATGGTGCAGTGTGGACCACCCGCGATCTTTACGCAGACCTCGTAGCCACGCACGGAGAGCCCATCTGCGTGCTCGACATCGATGAGCTATCGGCCGCAACTTCCGCAGGTTTAATTACCGCCGAAGATGCGGAGAAAGCGATCGATACCACACTTGCCGCAGTAGAAGGCATTACTCGCAGCGGCGACGATGCGATGGCTTGGTTGGCACACCAAGGGATAAACTTGTATTGGTCCGATAACATCACCCTAACCCCAGAAGGATAATTTATGGCTGGAGGCCTTTTTGCCCTGCTTGACGACGTCGCCCTGATCGCCCGCTCCGCTGCCTCTAGCGTTGACGATGTGGCCGCCCTTGCGGGTAAAACCTCCATGAAGTCCGCAGGTGTGGTGGTCGACGATGCCGCCGTAACCCCGCAATACGTCGAGGGCATTAAGCCGCAGCGTGAGCTGCCGATGATCTGGCGCATCACCAAGGGCTCGCTCATCAATAAGCTCGTCATCATCTTGCCCATCGCCATGATCCTCTCTTGGATCGCGCCGTGGGCGCTCACGCCCATCTTGATGTGCGGCGGCACCTATTTGTGTTTCGAGGGCGCGGAAAAAATCCTGCATCACCTTCTTCCCCACCGAGAGAAGGAAACTGAATCGGTCCAGGAAAAGGGCGCAGACGCCGAAGATAGCTTGGTCAAGTCCGCGATTACCACTGACCTCATCTTGTCATCTGAGATCATGGTTATCTCCTTAAACGAGGTAATCGACCAGCCGTTCTGGATGCGCCTGGGAGCCCTCATTTTCGTCGGCATCTTGCTGACCCTGGGTGTCTACGGCGCCGTGGGCCTGTTGGTCAAGATGGACGATATTGGCATGGCCCTCAATAAGCGCCACAATGGCAAGTCCACCGTGGGCAACGCCTTAGTCAAGGGCATGCCGATCTTTCTCGATATCATCGGCGTCATCGGTACCGCCGCCATGCTGTGGGTAGGCGGCCACATCGTAGTCAAGGGCCTGCACGAATTCGGCATGGATCAGCCGCATGAATTCATCGCGTCCGTGACCGAGAAGATCTCCAATGGCGCCCTGGCGTGGCTGGCAGATACCGGCATGTCCATGGTCTGCGGCCTAGTGCTTGGCGTAGTGGTTGCCACCATCGTGATGGCAGTCAAGGCCTCCTTTGGCAAGACCTCGGCCACCTCCGCCCAGCCGGCGGAGGCTTGAAACGCCGTAGCCCGGCTACATAAATAGCATCAGCGAAACCGCCATCACGGCCATGCCAGCAATCAAGCCGTAGATAGCGTGATGGTGCTCGCCGGTCTCCTCAGCGGTGGGCAATAGCTCATCCAGCGAGATAAAGACCATAATGCCGGCAATGGCGGCGAAACTAATACCCATCGTCGCCGGCCCAATGACCGGCATGAGAAGGCCGAAGCCGATGAGCGCGCCGAGCGGCTCGGCCAGTCCAGACAAGGTCGCCCACCAAAAGGCCTTCTTGCGGGAGCCAGTGGCCTCGCGCAGCGGAACAGCCACCGCAATACCTTCCGGGATATTGTGAATGGCGATGGCCACTGCCACCGGCACCGCAATTTCCTTAGATTCCAGGCCGGATAGGAAGGTGGCAAACCCCTCGGGGAAATTGTGCAGGCCCAGCGCGCAGGCGGTAAATACGCCGGTTTTCATTAGCTTCTTGCGGCGGGCTTCTTCGGCCGTGGTGGCCGGCTCATGGGGGTTAATCTCCTCCGGCACGAGCCGGTCAATGATGGCGATGACGGCGATACCAGCAAAGAACGCCCCGACGGCGGCCCAGGTGCCGGTGGTTTCCTCGCCGAGGGCGTCGGAAAGCTGCGCAATGCCCTCCGGAAGGATCTCCATAAAGGAGACATACAGCATCACGCCGGCCGAAAGCCCCAGTGCAGCGGCCATAAAAGCCGGCCCAGGCTGGCGCCTTCCCACCGCCAAAGCGCCGCCTATCGAAGTCGACAGCCCTGAGAGCAGCACCAAGGCGAAGGCAAAAGCGAAGGTACTAAAGGTCATATCTGGCACCCTACCTGACAATGATTATCAGGTATTAACCTTCGTTCTTTTCTTCTGTTACGGGCGAGATAAACTCACCATTCTCAATGGAAGGGTCATTGTCCACGTACTCGCCTGCTTCGTAGTCATACCCCACAGCACGGCCCTCCTCGTCCGTGCGTGCGTACCAATCCGTCACCTCAGCCGCAGTGGAGTTAAAGTGCGCACCCGTAGCGTAGTCCCCCTCTGTCGGCTCGATGGACAGGGCAAAGTTATCTCCATAGTCGCGCACGCCGCGCACAATTGCGTTGGAGACTGCCTCATCCTCGTAGAAATGGCGGATGGAGGCGGGATCGTGGCGCAGCTCGCGCACCAGCGCGATGCACATCAGAACAATGATGACCGCAAACGGCAGCGCCGTCACAGTAATAAGATTCTGCAACCCCTGCAGGGCGTTGCGGCCGCCAGCGAGCAAAATGACCACGGCGATGCCAGCCATGCATACCACCCAAAAGACCGTAACCACGGGGTTCGGCTTGGGGTTCCCGCGCTGGGTGAGCTGGGAGTTCACAATCGAAGCGGAGTCTGCAGTCGTGATGAAGAAGACCACCAGCATGACGATGACGATAGGCGCCATCCATTCCGCTCCCGGGAAGTGATCGAGCACCTTGAAGAAGATATCCTCGGCCGCCGGCATGGAATCGATGGTCCCATCCGGCGCTATATCGCCATCACGGCGCTGCAACCAGATGGTGGTGCCACCCAAGATGGTAAAGGCGCCGACAATAATGGCAGATGGGATCAACAGCACGCCGAACACGAACTGACGAATGGTGCGGCCGCGCGAAATCTTGGCCACGAATACGCCGACGAACGGCGACCATGATACCCACCACGCCCAGTAGAAGGTGGTCCAGGAGGACAAGAAGGCCACCATGTCCTCTCCTTCGCCCATATTGGCCGAGAGCATCTGTGGCATCTCGTCGAGGTACTCAATAACCACGGCCGGCAGCATATTGGCCAAAAAGGCGGTTGGCCCGACGACGAAGAAGAAAAGCGCCAAGGCCATGGCCAATACAAGATTGATATTAGAAAGCCATCGAATGCCCTTGGCCACGCCGGAGACAGCCGAGAAAATCGTGCCGATAGACAACACGACGATAATTACCAGCGCCGCCGTATTACCGGTAGTAGACCAGCCGCTGACCAGCTCCACGCCGCGGCCAATCTGTAGGGCACCAATGCCCAAGGTGGCGGCGGTGCCAAAAAGAGTGGCAATAATGGCCAAACCATCAATGATTCGGGCGGGCAGGGAGTCGCTGGAACGGTTACCAAATAGCGGCATCAAAATGGAGCTCATTAGCGGTACCCGGCCGCGGCGGAAGGACACATAGGACACGCACAGACCCACGATGGCATAGATCGCCCAGGCATTAATGCCCCAATGCATAGCGGCTTGGGCCATGGCTCCCAGTACAGCCTCATCGCTGGCTGCCTCATAGGAGCCCGGGCGCGGGGAAAGGTAATAGCTCAGCGGCTCGAAAGGACCAAAGAAAATGATGCCTATGCCAATGCCAGCACCAAAAAGCATGGCCGCCCAGCTCACCGTGGAAAATTCCGGCTTTTCTCCGTCTAAGCCCAGCGGGATCTTGCCATATTTGGAAAAGGCCAGGATGATGAGCAAAAACATTAGGAAGGTCGCCAGGGCAGTAAAAATCCAGCCTAGGTTGCGCATTACCCAATCTAGCGCCGCCGAGGAGGAATTAAAGACCTGCTCAGGCGCTATAACTCCCCAAATGACGAAGACAATGATCAATCCGCCGACTACGAATAGAATCGGTTTGTCTACGCCATATTTCACCTTCTGATCCTCAATGGATACTCCTGGTACCAGCGCCGGGTGGATATTATGCGGGTACATAATGTCCTTCAAGATGCGCTTGGCGTTTCGAGTACGCTTTTTGCTTTCTTCCGAGTTATTGACCCCGCGTGCGGAGTGCGGTGAGGAAGACGATGAAGAAGCGATGGTTCTACTCCTATTATGTTTTCCGGGCTAGCAACTTTTAGAGAGCTGTATATACACTAATAAAAACTCGCAGGATATAAAGCTGAGCCAACTATTTACCCCATATGCGTAAGATGAAATACACACAAAATTGCCGGCCTTAAACCTTGGGAGTGACTTTCTATGGCGCTTTACCCGCTCGCTACTAGTTACTTCGGTGTAGAGCACGTGGCGGTGCTCGAGCACCCAGTGGTGGGCACTGCGTTGAGCATCCCCGGCGTGGCACAGCAGGCAGCGCTTGTCGATGTCTCCCTAGAACCCGATACCTACACCAACGGCTGGCGCATCCGCTCTGAATTTGGCTTCCTCGGCCTCCTAGATGAGGTAGAAGCTGCTGAGTATCCTGCTTTGGAGCGACTGAAGCTCTCTTCTGCCCAGCCGCAGACTATCGCCACCGTGAAAGTAGTAGATGGCGAGGTGGACGTTGCCGTATCTCTTGGCTTGTGGCCGTGGATGGTTCCGGTCAATGATCAGCCCCAGGGCACGGCTTTGCTGGCCGGCGGAAAGGGCATGCTGATCGATACCGCGGCCGGGGACCTTACTGCCACGCAGCTCGATAGGATGGGTTCGCAACAATTCTTCGTCACCGTTGACGTCCTGGACGATACTGCGGTGGCCACCTGCGGGGAGGTCGTGCTTGGCCCCTGCGGCACTATCGCCGAGCTTCCCGGTCTGCGGGCCGCGCTTGCTGCGGTTCGTGGCTCTGGTGCTGGAATCTCGGCTCGAGCCTATTCCAGCCACGGAATGCTTGCCGTTGACTTTCCTGCTGATGAGGCCACCGACGCCGAGGTGTTCTCTCCCGCTGTCCCACCATTGCGCGTGCCTGCTGACCACCCCGCAATCCCATCTGCCTCACCAACGGCTACACCCGCGCAACCCGAGGCGTGGGAGCACACCCTTAACGCTGACTCTATTGTCAGCGCGCTTCCCGCCGGTTCCCGTCGACCAGTTGGACCGCGCCGGGCCAAGCCGCACACTGGGGCTGCCGCTGAGGCCGCACCGCCACAAGCCAGTGCAGAGCTTGCGAAACTAGTTTCATCCGTTCCCGGCGAGCAGAACTTCAGCTGGCGCGCGCTGCCGGTAGCCGATGAGCCTGGCCGGTTTTCCTCCGAGTCCGCCCGCGTGCGAGCCCGGCGCGTTGCCCGCGAGGCCTCCCACCACCGTGGGGGCAATCACCGCAAGTAGCCGGGATCGGCTATGAGCTAGCGCAGGGTTCTTTGGCCTCCCTCGCCGCGGCGGGTGATCCGTTGGGAGTCGAGATATTCGAGCAACGGGATGGCCACCCGGCGTGTGGTCCCCAGCGCCTGGCGGGCAGCAGAAAGCGTAAAGGGCTGTTCTAGCTCGGCTAGGCGGCGACGAGCCTCATCAGGGGCCGAAGGCAAAAGAATGATGCCTTGTTTGAGTCGCAATAGGCGCCCAGCGCGTTCGGCGGCGGCGAGTTCCTTGGTACTAATCCCCAGTTCCGCTAGTTCATCCGCCTCCGGTGCTGCAAAGGGGTCCGCCTTGAGTTTCGATTCAATGGCAGCAACCCCACGCTCGGCGGCGCCTAAGTCGACGCTCTGCCCAGGCAATCGCAACACTCCGTCGCTGTTTTCTACCTTCGCCGCAGCGATGGCGAGGCTGAGTAAGCCTTCCTCTCGCAGGTCGAGGGCGTCCATTGCTGCCTTACGCGGCATTCCTGGTGCCAGGGGATGTGCGGTGGCGTGGGAATGCAGGGCATCGCTAAGCGCTTGCTTCCACCGTGTCACCTGGCCAACAGCAATCCACCAGTCGCGGAAGGCGATGATGCCTGCGGGTGGCGCGGCGGTATCGAAGCCATCGCGTACGAGTTCTTCCAAGCGGGCGTAGCCGACGCGGCGCAGGTAGGTGGCTGAATCGCGGAATGATTCCTGAGCACCTAGCGCTTCGGCGCGGCGGCGCGCTGCCCCGCGCCGGTTAAGCTCGGGCGGGCGCAGATCTACTGCCTCCACCCCGGCTACGACGTGCCGGCCGCCGGGGCTGCGGACAACGAAGCGATCAAGGAGCCGAAGGGGCAACGGACGAGACAGGCTAAGGCGCGCGAAATCGGCCGAAAGGGGGCGCAGGTGGGCCTCTACCCCGGCGGTGCCGGTGTGGACGACGAGGTTATCTGGCTGCCCATCGAGCTCGGCACCAAATGTGCGGCGGACATCGAAGGATTCCACCATGCGCCAGGCACCCGGGGTAAGCAGGGCATCGCCGCGGTGAATATCGGAGGCATCCACCCCTCGCAGGTTGACGGCCGCGCGGGTCACCGAACCAAGGGTTTTATGCGCGGTATTTTCACTGTGCAGTCCCCGGATTTCTACTTCCTTTTCGCCATCTGCCGTGGCTGCCAGCAGACTATCGCCCACGCGCAGGCTGCCCGCAGCAAGCGTTCCGGTGACCACGGTGCCCACGCCCTTAACGCTAAAGGCGCGGTCCACCCACATCCGCACTGGCGCTTGTGTATCGGGGGCAGGCAGACCTGCCAGTAAATCATCTAGTGCCTGGCGCAGCTGCTCAAGCCCGTCACCGGTAGGGGCGGCTACGGGGATAATGGGGGCGTCGGCAAGCGGGGTGCCGGCTAGCTGCGCCCGAATCTCGGCGGTGCGCTCCACGGTGGCGCGGTCGCTGCGAGTTAGCGCAATAATGCCGTGCTCTACTCCCAGTGCCCGCAAAGCATCGCGATGATCGGTGGACTGGGCCTGCCATCCCTCATCGGCCGCAACCACGAATAGCACTACTGGGGCTGGGCCTACGCCGGCAAGCATATTGCCCAGAAATTTCTCATGGCCGGGCACATCAACAAAGGCTACATCCGCCCCAGAGGGCAAAGTGGTCCAGACAAAGCCTAGGTCAATGGTTAGCCCGCGGCGCTTTTCTTCCTCCCAACGGTCTGGGTCCATCTCCGTGAGCGCACGGACCAGGGTGGATTTTCCATGATCCACATGGCCGGCAGTGGCAACAACGTACACCTATCCCACCGCCTTAATCGCGGCTATTACTGCCGCGTCTTGGTGCGCGGGAACGCAGCGAATATCCACCAAACAGCGTCCTTGATGCACGCGGCTTACGACGGATGGATTATGGCGGCGCAGTGCGTCCGCATAGTGCTCGGGCAGGCTGACTGCAAAACCCGGCAGGGGGCATTCGGGTGCCCCGCCACCGCCCACGCGGCCATCATGGGCCACCACGTGCGCGCCGACCGCCTCCGCAATCGCCTCCGTGCGCACGCGATGGATCTCGTGGTCTAAGTGCAGTGCGTCTTGCACCGCATTCGAAGGAGTAGAAATAGCGGCCTCCAAGGCGTTGAGGCGCAGCTTATCTATGCGCACGGCGCGCGCTAGCGGGTGCTGTTTCACCGCGGCAATCGCGTCTTTAGTGCCCAATAGGATGCCGGCTTGCGGTCCGCCGAGCAGCTTGTCACCGGAGGCAATGACGATATCGGCACCAGCGCGCAGCTGGGCATGAATATCCGGTTCCTCAGGCAGGGCTGGGTCATGGGTGAGTAGGCCAGAGCCCAAATCTACAATGAGCCGGGTGCCATGGCGCGCAGCTAGGCGGTGCAGCTCGTCTACTCCTACCGCAGAGGTAAAGCCCTCGATGCGGAAATTGGAGGGGTGCACTTTCAAGATAGCGCCCGTATTGTCCCCCAGCGCACGCTCATAGTCCACCAGGTGGGTGCGGTTGGTAGCGCCGACTTCCTTTAAGCGGGTGGCGGTGGATTCGATGAGCTCGGGCAGGCGAAAGCCCGCACCGATTTCGATAAGCTCGCCGCGCGAGATGATGACCTCCTTACCAGGGGCAAGCGCGGCGGTGGCCAGCAGCAAGGCGCTGGCACCGTTATTTACCACCAGCGCATCTTCTGCACCGGGGCAAGCCGCAAGCAGCGCGGCCGTAGCGCCAGCTCCCCGGTTCTTGGAGCGCTTGCCGGATTCTAGGTCCATTTCCACATCGGTATAGGAGGCGGCATCGTAGAGGGCGTCTACTGCGGCGCTGGGAAGCGGAGCGCGCCCTAGGTTGGTATGGATGATGACACCGGTGGCGTTGATGACCGGCCGCAGGGAATGCGAATTCTTCTCCTCTAGCCGCTGCGCGATAGCTGCGGGAAGCTCACTAATGGGCACTCCGCCACGGCGGGCTTGGCTGACTGTGACCTGGATAATCGCGCGGATGGTGTGCTCGGCAAGGCGCTGGCGCGCGGCAGCTACTTCTGGCAGCTGGAGCAGCTCGTCCATGCGCGGGATATTCCTGCGGGGATCGGGGCTGGCAGCCGGCGTGGGCGTGGGCACTATGGCATTCCTCCTTACGCGCGAGTGGCGGAGACGGACAGGAATCGAACCTGCCAGACCGAGATGCTCGGCCTCACCGGTTTTGAAGACCGGGGCGCCCACCAGGACACGTACGCCTCCGTATGCTCACCTTACACGGGCATTCCACGGTACCGAGACACCTACCAGAAGCTACATTCATCGCGGTGCGCCATAGTGGCTCCTGCGCCGCCCGAAGAGATTCCTTAGCGGCGCACTATTCCCCTTTAATACGCAGCAAGGGGCTCCCGTAGAACTAGTAAAATAGCCGTATGACCGAAGATATTAAGCTCACCTCTTTTGCCGCCGGCGGCGGCTGCGCTTGTAAGATCCCCGCTGGCCAGCTCGAATCCGCCGTCGAGGGCCTCATTGGCAAGGCCGACCCCAACGTGCTGGTTGGCTTGGACGATGGCGACGATGCCGCGGCCGTCAAGATCCAAGATGGTCTGGCGGTTATCTCCACCGCTGACTTTTTTACTCCTATGCTCAATGATCCCTACGACTGGGGACGCGTGGCCGCGGCCAATGCACTCTCTGATGTCTACGCCATGGGCGGTACCCCGGTTACCGCCATCAACCTCGTGGGCTGGCCCAATGAAAAGCTTGGCCTGGATGTCCTGCGCGAGGTCTTGCGCGGCGGCATGGACATAGCCACCGAAGCCGGCATCTCCATTACCGGTGGCCATTCCATCACCGCCCCTGAGCCGCTCTACGGTATGGCCGCCACCGGTATCGTCGCCCCCGATAAGCTCATGCGAAACGACGCCGCTAAGGCTGGTCTTCCTATCACGCTGACCAAGCCCATCGGCGTAGGCATCCTCAATAACAAGCACAAGGCCACCGGCGAGGTATCCCAGGCCGCGGTAGATTCCATGACCGCCTTGAACCGCGAGGCCGCCCACGCCGCGGTGGAGGCGGGCGTACGCGCGGCCACCGATGTCACCGGCTTCGGGCTGCTCGGCCACTTGTACAAGATGTGCCGCGCCTCCGGCATCGCCGCCGAGCTCGATTTCTCCGCCGTGCCCACCATCGAGAGCGCAAAGGAAGCACTGGCAGAGGGCTTCATCCCCGGCGGTTCCCGCCGCAACCTGGACTGGGTGCGCCCACATCTCGATTCCTCTTTGAGCGAGGAAGAGCTAGTGCTGCTTGCCGACGCCCAAACTTCCGGCGGTCTCCTCCTCATCGGCGAGGTCCCCGGCTACCCAGTTATCGGTTACACCACCGAGCGCACCAGCGACGCCTATATCAAGGCCTAAGATGCAGCGACAGATTCCCTATCTTTTCGCCCTCACCGCCACCGCCCTCGCCGCATCGGGGATGGCGGGGTGTTCCACTGAGGAGGCATCGACAAGCGAGTGCTCCCCGGTCGATCCCGCCGCGGTGCGCGAGGCCCTGCCGGATTCGCTCGGTGAAGCCAAGCTCGACACCCAGTCAGCTGAAAAGGATGATCATTCTTTTTCCGCGCTCTACCGCGCAGAGGATAAAGAGCAGGTCAGCTTGCTAGGAACCAAGTATGAGGCCGAAGGAATGCCCATTTGTCCTGCTGACCCCGATGAAGCCGCTCGGCGCTATTTGGAGCTGTTACAAGATGACCTCAACGAGCAAAACGCCGCCCAGCAGCGCCCAGCCAATGACTACTCCCCCTTCGAATTCACCTCCGCTGACCGGCGCTTTTATTGCAGCGCTTGGCCGGTGAAGGATTCGGTATCTACCACCTGCGTGACCACCGTGGGCGATGTAGCGCTGAACTACTACCTCCACCGCGATGGCCACGACTCCACGGCCGAACAGCAACGCATGGAAGACATCGGCGCGGAGCTCTCGCCCTCCCTGCAGGACTTGGTTTAGTCTGGGCTCACCACATCATGGTCGAGGCCTTGCTCGCGCCGGCGCTTTTCCGCACGGCGCTTTTGCGGCCCGATGGTAGTCTCCGGATTCTTCACTGCTTCTAGGCCCGCGTTGAGCACGCCAAAACGCGTGCATGCAGATCCTGCCAAAAGCGATAAGCCTGCGGCCACCGATACCGCGCGAGATTTCGTGGCCGCCGCGAGCGCGCTACCTACGCCACCGGCCGCAATGAGGTATTCCGAGGCCTTCATCAGCGCGCCCGGCTTGCCCTCGTGCAGCGCCTCCCGCGGTTCCGGCTCCATGCCATCTTCCAGCACCTTCGTCGCCGCCAAATCGCTAGCCGCAGCCGCCATACCCAGCGCGCGGGCCGGACCGGCGTACTCGACTGGGGTGGTCACCATAGCCATGCCTGATGACGCTGCCGCTGCCGAAGACACGAATACGTACGGCAGGTGCTTTTTCATGTCATTCCACACCGGGTTCGAGGTATTCGACAACAGCACTGCCGTATAGCCCGCTAGCGGGCCACCGAGCACGCCAACTACCACCCCGGCTGGGGCGGCCGACTTTTTCAGCGCCGTGCGCACCATCTTTGGCAGCGGCAGCGTATGGCCCGTCAGTGCGTCCACTTCTGCCGCGGCAGGAAGAGCGGCCGCGCTCGCGAAACCAGAGAGGATCCAGGATCCCATGGACATCGGCGAAGTCACCTTAAAGACACGGAACATGTTCAAAGCGCGCTCCGGGCGGCCCAAATCCAGAATCAAAAAGACCGATCCCACGGCCGCGGCACCAAAGGCAGAAATGCGGGTGGTACGACGCAGCGGCGCATTCCCTACAGCCTGCGCACCCGCTGCCAAAAGCCCCGAGCCGCCGCTAACACCGCCTAAGAAAAGGTAGGCACCAATCGGCCATTCCCACGGCGGGGCCTTGACCACTGGGCGGCCGTAGTAGGACGAGAACTCGAAGTCCTGCGCCATCCGCTCTTCTTTTGAACCATCCTGCGCGCCCGCGCCTGGTCGCTTACGATTCTTCTTCGGCTTTGTGCCATCGAACTTGCGGTAGCGATTGCGACGCTCCGGCTGCGGCGGGCGATATTGATCAAAGCTGCTCATTTGCGTCCCCCAATCAAAAAGGAACCGGCCACAGCTAGAGCCATGCCGCCGATAGCCTTTGCTGCAGTCTTATACATCTGTGGCAAATCCGCCGTCGGTACCCTCGGGTCCGGCGGCAGACCGTAGACCTCCGGAGAATCCAAAAGCAAGAAGATGGACCCGGTTCCACCTACGCCATCATCCTGATTCGCACCGTATAGCCGAGCTTCGGTCAATCCCTGCTCATGCAACACCCGCACGCGTTCCTTGGCCGCAGCCAACATCTCTTCATACGGGCCGAACTGAATGGAATCCGTGGGGCACGTTTTGGAGCAGGCGGGCTGCTCCCCCTGCTTCAGCCGGTCATAGCACATGGTGCACTTCTGGGCGACGCCCAGATTCTTAATCGGCATCGCCTCGCCCGGAGTATGGTCTGGGCCCTGAGGCGCCAGCTGCTTGAGCTTTCTAAGCACATTGACGCCAGCATGGGAATTATCCACGTGGTCCACGGTGGCGGTTTTATCGTATTTCAGCGCCACGCCACCATCATCGCGGCGCTCAATGACTCCGAAAGGGCAACCTGCCACACACGTGCCGCAACCATTGCACACATCATCCTGGACCACGACGGTGCCGAACTCGGTGCGGAAAAGCGCACCCGTGGGGCACACATCTAGGCAGCCTGCATGCGTGCAGTGCTTGCACACGTCCGAGGACATGAGCCACCGGAAGGTATCGGTATCCGGAGGGGTGGTATCAACATCTGGGGCCTGGTCCTTTATCGAAGGCATGCCCAAGGATATGAGATTCTTTCCCTCCTCGCGAGCATGCTCGATGCGCTCATTGTTTTGCTCTACAAAGGCCACATGCCGCCACGTATTAGCACCAAGTGCCCCCGTATTGTCGTAGGAGTCACCAGTGACGCCGTAGCCTTCAACCGGGTTGCGGTTCCACTCCTTGCACGCCACCTCACAGGCCTTACAACCAATACAGATGGAAGTATCGGTGAAAAAGGCCATGCGGCGGTACTTATCGTAGCCGTGCCGGCGGGCGTCCTCGGTTAGTAGATTCGTCATTTACTTACCCTCTTCGCTTTCCTCGCCGTTCTCGCCGGGTTCGTCCGCGTTCGCGGGCTTCTGCACTTCTGGGTTATAGGTGAAGGAATCATCCACGGTGAGTAGATCATTGCCGGAATCCAAGTTCAGATGCGCGCGCTTCTGATACTCCTTGAGCATCTCCACTCGGGCCTGACCACGCGGGCGGCGCCCCGGCTGGATATCGCATGCACCAATCTTGGAATTCTGGATGAATACGTTCGGCTCCAGCGTCAATCCCAGAAGATCATTGGCGCCGTCACCGGCCACCGCCGTGGAATCGGACTCTCCATAGTGAAACGGCAAACCGATCTGGTGGAATTCCTCGCCATTAATCTTCATCATCTGCATGCGATCGGTAACCAAGACCTGCGCCTCAATCACGCCGCGGGGCGAGATGATTGTGGCCCACTTACCATTTTCCAGCCCGCGCTTCTCCGCCAAGGCCTTATCAACCTCACAGAATAGGCCAGGCTGCAGCTCCGCCAAATACGGCAGGCGGCGCGACATCGCACCCGAGGTATACATCTCGGTGAGGCGATAGGTGGAGAATACGAACGGGAACACCTCCGAACCGGGCTCGCCTGGTTCTGGGCGCGACAGGTTATCTGGGCGCTTAATGGTCAGGCGCGTCGGCGATTGCTGCTGCTTGTACAGCACATTGTTCACTGGGGACTCGTGGGGCTCATAGTGGGTGGGCAACGGGCCGTCGGAAAGCCCCGACGGCGCAAACAGCCAACCACGACCATCCGCCTGCATGATGAAGGCATCGGTGCCGTCGAGGGCCTCCGGGCCCACGGCGTCGACCGGAGCCTTATATTCCGGCGCCTTAGTAACTGGGAAGTCCGGCACGTCATCGCCAACCCACTTTCCTAGGTCAGCGTCCCACCAGACATACTTCTTGCGCTCGGACCACGGAGTGCCATCCGGCTTCGCCGATGCGCGGTTGTAGAGCAGGCGGCGGTTCGCCGGCCAGACCCAACCCCACTCCGGAGCCACCTCATTTTGCTCCGAACCTGGCACCTTACGGGCGGACTGATTAATGCCGTCCTTAAACACACCAGTGTAGATCCAGCAGCCACCGGAGGTGGTGCCGTCATTTTTCATCTCTACGAAGGCGGGCAAAAGCTCGCCCTTCTTCGGACCGTCAAGGTAGTAGCCATTTATCTCCTTGAGGATGTCCTCAGAATCCGGCTCGCCCTCCTCGGTTTCCACATAGTCCCACGTAACCTTTTGCAAAGGCAGGTCACGCGGATCGGTGGAATCGCGCAGGCGCTCCTTAATCTTCTTGCCCAACTGGTAGAAGAACCACAGGTCACTCTTGGCCTCGCCCGGCGGCGGCGCTGCTTGGAAGCGCCACTGCAGCATGCGCTGCGTCTGGGTAAAGGTGCCAGCCTTTTCCACATGGGTTGCCGCTGGCATCAAGAAAACCTCGGTGCCGATATCTTCGGTTTTGAGTTCGCCGTTCTTGATTTCCGGCGAATCCTTCCAGAAGGAGGCGGTCTCAATCTCCTGGAAATCGCGCACTACCAGCCACTTCAGCGCGGCCAAACCGCGGCGCTGCATTCCGCCATTGGACTGCGCCACGGCCGGATTCTGGCCAAAGACAAAATAGCCTTCCACCTGCTCATCCAGCATCGCCATGAGAGTCTCATAGGTCGAATGCGCGCCAGAGATGCGCGGCATGAGGTCATAGCCCCAACCATTGTCCTTGGTTGCCGCATCGCCCCAATAGGACTTCATCAGCGAGACTGCGTAATTCTCACCAATCTGCCAAAAGCCCTTCTGCGACTCGTTACGGATACCATCGACGAACTCTGGCCAGCTTTGCTTATCGACACTCGGCATAGGCAAATAGCCCGGCAGTGAATGGAACAACGTCGGAATATCAGTAGAACCCTGAATCGAAGCGTGGCCGCGCAGCGCCATAATGCCTGAGCCAGGACGGCCCACATTGCCGGTCAGCAGCTGCAAAATAGCTGCGGTACGGATGAACTGCGCACCCAGGGTGTGCTGGGTAAAGCCCAACGCATAAGCAAAGCAGGTAGTTCGCTCTGGCGTAGAGTTCTGTGCTATTGACTCGGCTAGATAGAAGAAGTCCTCCTGCGCAATACCACAGGTCTCCTCCACTGCCTCAGGCGTATAGCGCGCGTAATGCCGCTTGAGAATCTGGAAGACGGAATTCGGATGCTCCAGCGATTCATCGCGTTCCACATTCCACGACGCACCCTCCGGCTTTTGCACGTACTGCCACGAATCCGTGACGTACTTTCCGGTTTCCGGATCATAACCAGAGAACAAACCATCCGAGTCCTCGGTGTCCTGATAGTCCTCCGAGATGATCATCGGCGCATTGGTATACGCCACCACATAATCATGGAAATACAGCTCATTTTCCAGCAGGTAATTAATAACCGCACCCAAAAGCACCACGTCCGTGCCGCCGCGAATGCCGATGTGGCGGTTCGCAAACGCAGACGTGCGCGTGTACCGCGGATCCACGTGAATGATGCGTGCACCACGCTTCTTGGCTTCAACCACCCACTGGAATCCCACTGGGTGACACTCAGCCATGTTAGAACCCTCAATGACGATGCAGTCCGCATTCGCCATATCCTGCAGCGGTTGGGTTGCGCCGCCGCGGCCAAACGAAGTTCCTAGACTAGGAACAGTAGCGGAGTGTCATATGCGTGCCTGATTCTCAAGCTGTATCGCGCCGGCGGCGGTAAATAACTTCTTAATGAGGTAATTTTCCTCATTATCCAAGGTCGCACCGCCCAAACCGGCGATACCCATCGTGCGATTAAGGCTGCGTCCCTCATCGTCCACGTCCTGCCAGCCATTGCGGCGGGCCTCCAAGAAACGATCCGCGATCATCTCCATCGCGGTATCTTCATCAAGATCCTGCCACTCCGTTGAGTGCGGGGCACGGTACTTAACCTTGGTCAGACGCGTAGCGGAGTTAATCAGCTGTTCCGATGCTGAGCCCTTTGGGCACAGGCGCCCGCGAGAAATAGGCGAATCCGGATCGCCCTCCACTTGAATGACGCGGTCATCTTTGACATACACACGCTGCGAACAGCCCACCGCACAATACGGGCACACCGATTGCACCACGCGGTCTGCTTCCACCGTGCGTCCATGCTTATCTTTGCTCTTTTGCGACTGCGTGTTGACGTCCCTACCAAAGGGATCACCGCTGCGCAGCTGTCGCACAACCGGCCAGTTGAGAGGGCTAAAGCGAGACATATCCCTAAATCTATATTTAGCCAAGCCAAAAAGCCAGAAAGGCTACCCTAACTAGCCTGCACCGCCCATAGTGCCCGCTTGATCCCCTCGGCGATCTCTTCCAGCTCCATCATCGGCTTATCTGTCTTGTTCTGCTCCTTGATGTAGGGAACGTGCACAAATCCCACCCGCACATCCGTTCCTGCAAAATGGTGCAGCAGACCATACAACAACTGATTGCAGACAAAGGTTCCAGCCGTATTTGACAGTTGCGCCGGAATATCTCCCAACGCCTTAACCATTGCCTTAACCGGCAACGTGGAAAAGTACGCCGCTGGGCCTCCTTCCACAACCGGTACATCCACCGGTTGGTACCCCGCGTTGTCTGGAATTTCGGCATCCATGACGTTGATCGCGACCCGCTCTAGGATGATGCGCTCCCGTCCGCCTGCTTGACCAAGGCAGACGACTGCATCCGCTGATTCTTCTTCGGCGGCCTCAGTCACCCTACGCAGCGATTCCCCGAACCTCGTTGGAACAACCAGTTGTGAAATCTCCGCGCGCCCGATGCGCCCAGGTAAGTGATTCAACACTTGCTCCGTAGGATTTATACTCTCTCCACCAAAAGCATCGAATGCAGTCACGAGGATTTTCATGCCGCCAGTATTCCAGATGCTATGCGGGCGCGTCCTTCGCGCTCACCGGCGAAGGAGTTTTGGTGTTGCGGAACAGCACTAGTGAGCGGAAAGGGGACTCAAAAACTCATCCCCTACCCTTCGCGCTCACCAGAAACCGTCCTTCGAGGCGTTTTACTCTTAACCGTGAGCGCGAAGGACGGGCTCCTATCCGATCTGCTGCTTCGTAGTGCAGTCGATCTTCGCATAGGGCCGACCCTTCTTATCCACGGACGTCAGTGCGTAGTTTCCATTATATGCGCGGCAGCCGGTATATGTATCAACCACCGGCGCCGGTTGAGGAGCCGCTTGTTGCTCGGCCGGCTGATACGCCGGGCTCTCGTAATCCTGCGTTGGTTGCTCCGCTACCTCCACCTCGGGTGCACTTTCCTCGGCCTGCCCGCGCTCTTCTTGCCGTTGCTCTTCTACTCGGCGCTCTTCCTCCTGGCGCTCCTTCTCGCGCTTTTCTTCCTCTCGCTCTTGTTCTTCTAGCTCATTAATCTTTTCTCGAGCCTGTTTCTCATTTCCCCGAAGCTCGCGTTCTTTATTGGCTGCAATCTCTTTCGGAGCATCCGGATAAGCGGTCTTTTGGAAGGTGCTCCGACCGTCCTTAGAGCGAGTTAGGGCTACCAAACCCGCCTTTGCGGCAGCGGATTGATTTATGGAGTCCTCATAAGCTGGGATGTCCCCTGCCGCAATTCCTGCAAAAGCTGCAGCTGCAGCTTCGGCGATACTACGTGCTTCGGCCATCTCTTCGTCACTGGAAACTTTGCATTCATCCGAAACCCCAAAGATTCCCTCGCCGGCATCTTTAGGTGCACGTTGGGCCTTTTGCACTTCTTCGTAAAACTTGTCATTTCCTCCGAATACAACGGCAGCGGCTAATCCTTCTGCTGCAATATCGGCGTTAACAAAGTCGTCCTCAAGGAATGCCCCAGCAAGGGTGCGGCCGTATTTATCCGTCCTGTCTGAGTCATACTCCAACCGGAGTTCAGTCCCCTGCGGCAGCCGCCTTTCCAAATAGTGCTTCGCTTCTTCCGCGAGACATTCGCTGGGCTCCCCGTTATGGCCGAGTTCCGGCGTATCGATGTTCAGCAGTCGCACCCGGGTATTTTCACCGTCTATATCAACGTCGATGGTGTCGCCATCGATGACCCGATTAACCACAACCGTGTCTTCATCATCGCCGCCCAAGGCAATAAAAGCTACAGCTCCAACCGCGAATATACCGACGAGGGGTTTGACCCAACCCATAAATGCGCCTCCTGAGATAGAGAAAATAGATACTTAAAGTTAGCAGTGAGGCGCAAGGTGATTATTCAACCCCTCCCTCCGCGCTCACCGGCAATAGAAAACCACCTCAAACATCTCACTGCGTGAGCGCAAAGGGCTGAGGTGGAAACGCCGTTAGTGATGCCGCATCTTGTACCTGCGGGCATTCAGGGAATAAGGTGAGCAGTATTGAAGTTGAACCGAACAGTATCTGACGAATAGTCCGATCTGTCCATTTTTATTTTCAAAGGAATCTTTATGTCTCAACAAGAGTCTTCGCGCTCCAAGCTTCCCGGCTGGGCCACGGGATTCGGTGCGCAGGTCATCGCAGGCCTTATTATCGGCCTTATCCTGGGCTTCATTGCCTCCGGCATGGATACTGATCCAGATAACCCCGGCTGGTTAACTACCCTGCTCACCGGCGTCGGTGGCGCCTACGTGCAGCTGCTCAAGGTGATGATCCCGCCGCTGATTTTCGCGGCCGTCGTCACCTCTGTCGCCAACCTACGCAAGGTAGCCAACGCCGCTTCCCTAGCGATTTCCACGTTGGCGTGGTTCGCAATCACCGCTTTCTTCTCTGTTCTGACGGGCATCATTGTCGCCGTGGTAATGAAACCGGGCGTCGGCACAAGCGTTGACGCAGCTACCGCGCAGGATCCTTCCCATGTTGGCTCGTGGACCGCGTTCTTTGAGCAGCTGCTGCCGCAAAATTTCCTCGGCCTTTCTGCCTCGCTTTCCGACGGCGAAGTTTCCCTCAGCTTCGGTGCCCTCCAGCTCCTTGTCATCTCGCTGGCCATTGGAATCGCCGCAGTCAAGACCGGCAAGTCTGCTGAGCCTTTCTTGCGCTTTACCGAGTCCTTCCTCAAGGTCATCCAGGTTATCTTGTGGTGGATCATCCGCCTGGCGCCGATTGGCACCGCAGCGCTTATTGGCAAGGCCGTAGCTACCTACGGCTGGGACGCACTGGGCTCGCTGGGCAAATTCGTTCTAGCTATGTACGTGGGCCTCGGCTTGGTATTCGTCGTCATCTATCCGGCCGTACTGAAGTTCAACAAGATTCCGGTCATGGGCTTTTATAAGCGCGTATGGCCAGTCACTTCGTTGGGCTTTGTCACCCGTTCTTCTATGGGCGTTATGCCAGCCACTGAGCGGTTTAGCGAAAAGGCAATGGGTGTTCCGTCCGAATATGCGTCCTTTGCCGTGCCGCTGGGTGCAACCACAAAGATGGACGGCTGCGCTTCCGTCTACCCGGCCATCGCAGCCATCTTCGTTGCCCAATTCTATGGAGTTGACCTCGACTTCTCGCAGTATCTCCTCATCATCTTCGTTTCCGTTATCGGTTCTGCAGCTACCGCAGGTACGACGGGTGCAACGGTCATGCTCACACTAACCTTGTCTACGCTGGGCCTGCCACTGGCCGGTGTCGGCCTCTTGCTAGCCATCGAGCCGATTATTGATATGGGCCGCACCGCACTTAACGTCACTGGACAAGTACTGTGCGCGACCATCGTCGCCAAGCGCGCTGGAATCCAAGACAGAGCAACCTGGGATGCTGCAGAAAGCGGCGTCAGGGACATTATGGATTCTGACTCGGCCGAGGCTATTGGAGTCAAGGCTTAAGCCAGTCTCCTAATTCAAGCAAAAAGAAAAGCCCGCAAGGTTAACCGTTAACCTTGCGGGCTTTTGGCTATGCGCTTTTACTTCTTCTTGAAGCCATCAACACCATCAGTGTCGATCTGCTCCTTGCGCAGCTCCTCAGTGCGGGTCTCGGTATCGCGGACGGTATCCTTCTTCAGGTTGACTTTCTCGACCGGGACGGTTTCCTTGTCGATGTTCACGCGCTCCTCGTGCAGAGTAACGGAAGCTTCCTCAGAGTCGCCAGAGATAGCGCCGTTGTAGTTATTGGCTTCCTCAGCGTTGATCGGGGTGCGCTCGACACGAACTTCCTCGCGGTCAACCGGAACCTCAACGGTCTCAGTATCGGTCACGACATACTTACGCAGGCGAGCCTCACCGGTAGCTACGCGCTCCTTGTTGACGTTGAGCTGCTCCTCAGAGCGGATGAGCTCACCGTCGTTGTTCGTACGTGCAGCAGCATCGTCTGCGACGCCAGTCTTACGCTCGGCGTGAGCGGCGTCGGTAGCTGCCTTATTTTCATCATTTTCATCGGCGCGTGCACCAGCAACATCTGCACCTGCAGCGCCTGCGCCAGCGGTCAGGTTGTGATCCTTGTCAGCGCCAGCCTGCACGTCGCGCTTAGAGTCAAGGTTGGAATCCTTGTAGTCGGTAACGTCTTGTGCGTTTTCCAGGCCGTAGTGCTTGAAGATATCGGATTGTGCTTCTGGGGTCAGCGGCTTATCGGAGTCGAAGTCTGGTGCATCCTTGATGCGATCTTTGGAGAAGCCCAGCTTCAGGTCATCACCGGAGAAATCATGACCACGCAGCGGAACCAAGTTGGAGTTCATGCCGAACAGGCCGTGGTTAACCTCAACGAAGGTCGGCTGGCCGGACTGGTCATCAACGAATACCTCGTTGACATCGCCGAGCTTCTCGCCGTCCTTGTCGTATGCGGTGGCGTTAAAAAGGTCCTTAATGTTCTTACCCACTGTCAGTAAATCCTTTCTGCTATTGGTATAGCTATCTTCAACCAAACAAAAGGACATTTTCTTACCCCCAACACGTGGAGTGCGGGGGTGAAAATCTCTTTTTGTTTGCTGTGACAACCACCATACGGAGAATTCAAGTTTTTTCGACCGACAGCAGAGAAAATTCTGCAATTTCTTCACTGA
This sequence comes from Corynebacterium sp. p3-SID1241, assembly GCA_025144025.1. Taxonomy (GTDB): domain Bacteria; phylum Actinomycetota; class Actinomycetes; order Mycobacteriales; family Mycobacteriaceae; genus Corynebacterium. The sequence continues at coordinate 209,675 of JALXWS010000003.1, forward strand.
TTGCCCAGTTCATGCAGCTCAGAAAGCACTATAACGGTTTTATAACATCCGAATAATTGCACCGTAAAAGGCAGGAACGAGAAGACTCGATGTCGAATAGCGTGCCCACAGTGCCCATAGTCAATAGACTCAACAATCACCAAATTTCCCAACACCAAAAACACCCCCGAACGAAGGAAACAGGAAACATTCAGGTTTCTCTAAATAGGGGGTAGCTACTTTCCGGAATTTTACAGAAGGAACACAGTGTGCATACACCCAAACAGGTAGTCACACATATTGGTCTAGTCGGGTAGAGCCCTAAAACGGAGATGAAAACGGAGTTGCTTTAGGTTTAGCGGAACAGGTATGGCCGCCGATGGTCCAAACCTGCTGGTTCCACGTGGATAAATGCACTGCAGCCCTGAAATAGCTCGTCCAAGGCGATCTCCACGTCATCGGCAACTTCATGGGAGCGCATAACGCTCCACTCTCCTGGCACTTCCATGGTGAGATACACCAGACGCTGCCGACCAGAAGCCACGGTACGCCGATCTGTAAAGCTAACCTCGTGCTTCTCTTCCAATCGTGCCAACAGCTGGCGAATCTGTCTCTGTTCCTCCTCCGGGAGGGCCTCAGAAAGCAGGCGGCTTACGGAATCGCTTAGGAGGGTATAGCCAGTCCATAAAATGTTGATACCCACGGCCAATGCCACCACTGGGTCCAGCCACATCCATCCAGTAAGATACACGGCGGCGATGCCGACTAGGACGCCGACGGAAGTCCAGACGTCGGTAAGCAAGTGATGCCCATCCGCATTCAAGGTAGCGGAACGGTAGTGTTTGCCCGCACGAATAAGGGCGATGCCGACCAAGCAGTTGAGAACGGAAGAAAGCGTGGAAAGCGCCAAGCCCCAACCGGGTTCCGCAATGGGCTGAGGCACAAAAAAGCGCTGAATAGCCGTGTAAATAATCATGCCTGCCGCGATGAAAATCATCGCGCCCTCCACCAAGGCAGAAACGTACTCGGCCTTACCATGGCCAAATTGGTGGTTATCATCGGCCGGCTTGGCAGCAATACGCAGCGCATAAAAACCTGCGACGGCTGCCACCAAATTAACTACGGATTCGAGGGCATCGGAAAGAAAACCCACGGAGCCTGTAAACCACGCGGCCAATGCCTTGAGAGCGATGGTGGCCGCCGCAGCGGCAATGGAAAGCTGCATGAAGCGCTCTAAGACGCGCTGTTCAGAGCCTGGATGGGGCATAGTCACTTCTCCCTTCGGTTCGATTGCGGACCGAAGGTCTCGTTCACGACCACGACGAGTGCGGACGCTGGCTGGCCGGGCTATACGCCAGTATGTCGACCAGGCATCTCGGTTAAACCGAGGGAACTACTCCCCTTCAGGAAATTTCAACCTTATAGGGGCCTTGAATCTGGCGCAAGATCAAAAAAGCCACGGGAGGCACCCGTGGCTATATGCGGAAAGAGCTTTAGTGCTGGCCCTCCGCAAATTCCTCAACCAGCTTAGCGTTAAAGGCTGGGAGATCATCCGGCGTGCGGGAAGAAACCAAGCCCTGGTCGCAATGGACTTCCTCGTCCACCCAAGTGGCACCAGCATTGCGCAAGTCTGTCTGCAGGGATGGGAAGGAGGTAAGCGTGCGGCCCTTGAGGGCATCAGCGTCCGTCAAGATCCATGCACCGTGGCAGATTGCACCGAGCGGGAGGTCCTTGCTCATGTGGTTACGCACGATTTCTACTGCGGCCTTATCCAAACGCAGCAGGTCAGCATTGTTGGTACCGCCGGGCAAGATGATGCCATCGAAAGACTCGCCGGTAGAGTCAGCGGTAGTGGCATCCACGGAAATCTCCGTACCCTTCTTACCGGTGATGGTGCCGGCCTCTGGGGCGATAACACGCACGGTTGCTCCGGCGTTCTTCACGGCCTCCAGCGGGGAGGTTAGCTCAGAGTCTTCAAAGTCATTGGTAGCGATGATGGCAATGGTCTTGTTTTCTAGTTCAGCCATAATGCGGCCTCCTTTGTTCGGGTACGCCGCCCACAGTAACGCGGAGTTATTCTATTCGCGATCTTCTTTTCTCCTTTGGGGCCAAGACCCTCGCCCTCCGCCAAAGACCAAGCTCAGACCGGCGTGGAATCAGCCGCCAATTTTAAAGTCGCATACATCGCCATCCTGCATGATGTAGTCTTTGCCTTCTTGGCGGACCTTGCCGTGTGCGCGGGCCTCTGCCATGGAGCCCGTCGCCACGAGGTCATCGTAGGAAACGATCTCGGCCTTAATGAACTTCTTCTCAAAGTCAGTGTGAATAACGCCAGCGGCCTGCGGGGCGGCAGAGCCCTGCTTGATAGTCCACGCGCGGGCTTCCTTCTCACCTGCGGTGAGGTAAGTCTGCAGCCCCAGGGTGGCGAAGCCTGCCTTGGCCAAGGTAGCCAGGCCGGGCTCATCTTGGCCTACGGCCTCGAGCAATTCGCGCGCTTCGTCTTCTTCCAGCTCGAGCAGCTCGGTTTCGGTCTGTGCGTCTAGGAAAACGGCCTCGGCTGGGGCAACGAGCTGGCGCAGTTCTTCCTTCTTAGCGTCGTCGGTAAGCACGGCCTCGTCCGAGTTAAAGACATAGAGGAAAGGCTTGGCAGTCATCAGGTGCAGATCGCGCACGAGGGAAAGGTCAATCTCGCCCTCCTTCGCGGCGGCGAAGAGGGTGCGATCATCTTCCAGAATCTCCTGGGCCTTCTTGGTTGCTTCCACCTCAGCGACCAGGTCCTTATTCTTGCGCGCATCTTTTTCTAGACGTGGCAAGGCCTTTTCGATGGTCTGGAGGTCCGCAAGGATGAGCTCGGTATTAATAACGGAGATATCGTTGCGCGGGTCAACCTTGCCATCGACGTGGATGACGTTGTCATCGGAGAAAGCGCGCACCACCTGGCAAATGGCATCCGCCTCGCGGATATTAGCTAGGAAGGCATTGCCCATGCCCTCGCCCTGGGAGGCACCGGAGACGATGCCGGCGATATCCACGAACGATACGGTGGCAGGAAGAATGCGCTCAGAGTTAAACATTTCCGCCAAGCGGGTCAGGCGGACATCCGGCAACTCCACCAGGCCCACGTTGGGCTCGATGGTGGCGAACGGGTAGTTCGCCGCCAAGATCTCAGAACGGGTTAGGGCATTAAACAAAGTGGACTTGCCCACGTTGGGCAGGCCGACGATTCCTAGTGTAAGACTCACGGGGCCAATCCTAACGCACCCGCTTTCTTTTAAGGCAAGATGGTGGGGTGAGTTCTGATAGCCAACCGCTGCCCGATGACCCTCAAGCGGGCTTGGGCGATAAGTTTGATGAAAGCTTCGATACCAGCAAGCTGGAGGATGTATCGCCGCATCCGCCAGGCGATCAGGTTGACCGCTCGGTCATCGCCGGCGAGGTGGTTAAGTCCGCGTCCCTGTGGGCGGTCCGCCTACTCATCATCTGCGTGTTCCTCTATGCCCTCTACCGCCTGCTCGGTAATTTCTGGCAGGGCATCTTGCCGGTACTTTTGGCGCTTATCATTTGCACCGTCCTAGCGCCCGTGGCTAAGAAGCTGCGCGGTATAGGCCTTCCCGCCGCTTTGGCGGCCGCCGTAACTATTTTGGTGTCTTTCACAGCCGTGGGTGGGCTCATTGCCTTCGTCGCGCCAGACTTCATGCGTCAATCCCGTTCGCTGTATTTGCAGACGGTGTCCGGCATCCAAAGCTTGCAACTATGGGCCCAGGGCCCGCCTCTCAACCTCGATAGCGAGGATATGAGCAGCTATATCGATGAAGCGGCTTCCTGGCTGCAGCAGCGCGCCGGTGCCATCGCCGGATCGGTCTTCACCGGCATCGGCACGGCCACATCGATCCTGGTCACCCTCTTTATCGTGTTGGTGCTTACCTTCTTCTTCCTCAAGGACGGCGCCAAGTTTTTGCCTTGGCTGCGCGATGCTACCGGCAAGCGCGCCGGCTGGCACCTCACGGAGCTGCTTACTCGCGCCTGGAATACGCTGGGCGGTTTCATTCGCGCCCAGGCGGTTGTCTCGCTTGTCGACGCCATCTTTATCGGCATCGGCCTCGCCCTTATCGGCGTCCCTTTGGCCATGGCCTTGGCGATTATCACCTTTATCGCCGGGTTTATCCCCTTTGTAGGTGCCATCGTGGCCGGCGCCCTTTCGGTCACCATTGCGTTGGTGTCTCTTGGAATCACCAAGGCCTTACTGGTTTTAGGCCTAGTTCTGCTGGTCCAACAGCTGGAGGGCAATGTGCTCTCGCCGTGGCTGCAGTCCAAGGCAATGGACCTGCACCCAGTCATCGTCTTGGTCTCCGTGACGGTCGGCTCCGCTCTCTTTGGCCTCGTGGGTGGTTTCCTTGCGGTTCCAACCGCCGCAATGTTTGCCGTGGCCTACCGCTACGGGCAGGACATGATTAAGCTCCAGTCCGGTGAAAAGACCGCAGCAGATTTGGACTTTTCCACTGTGGCTGGCTATCTCATCGGCCGCTACACCGAAGACCAAGGGCGTTATAAGCGCGAGGCGTGGCTACAAATGCCAGACTATGCTGCCCCAGAAGGCGCGTTTGCCGACGTCTCTGCTGACGGCGATTTAGACTCCCTCGACGCCGCCCTCAACGTAGAGTCCACCCCACAGGAGCATCGAAAACCCGGCATGCGCGCTAACCTGCGGCGTGCGCGCGACGCCTTCGAAGGGCTTTTGAACGGAGATTCGAAAAAGTAGTAGGTTGTGTCGGCAGCACATGCCATGCTGGAGACTATGACTTCCACTTTGCCCGTGCTGCTACTTTTTATCGGCCTCATCCTTGGCGCGGTGATGGGCTGGCTAGCCCATTCCTACTCCGCCACTCGTTCTGCGCCGAGCGCCGAACACCGCGCGCTACAGGATTCACAGCGCCGCCAAGCCGAGCTCCAACCGCTAGAAAAGGCCATGGACCGCTTGGGATTTCAGCTCCAAGAAATTGAGGAAGATCGCAGCGCACTGCTCGCATCCCTATCGAGCCAAGTACAGGCGGTTACCCGTACCTCCTCCCGTCTTAATGAACGCACCGATAAGCTCGTCAGCGCCTTGCGCTCGCCGAATGTTCGTGGACGTTGGGGCGAGGTGCAGTTAGAGCGCGTTGTCGAACTTGGAGGCATGACCAAGCATGTGGACTTTGACTGCCAAGTCTCTGCGCCGCTCGGCGGGCGAATAGTTCGCCCGGACATGCTCATCAACTTGGCCGGTGGCCGCCATATCATCGTGGATGCCAAGGTTCCTTTTACTTCTTACCTCGATGCCCTTGAAACAGAGGACCCAGAAGAACACGCTGGTTTCCTGCGCCGTCATGCACATTTGATGCGCGGGCATATTCAAGCTCTGTCCCAAAAGGACTACATCGAAGCTTTTCAGCCCACTCCGGAGTTCGTGATCCTTTTTGTTCCTGCCGATCCTTTCCTCGATGCCGCCCTTTCGGTGAATCCTGAGCTCATCGAGTATGCCTTTGAACACAACGTGGTGATCGCCACCCCCAGCTCCCTTTTTGCACTCTTGCGCACAGTGGCTATGGGCTGGCAGCAAGAGGACATTTCTGCCAAAGCCAAGGAGGTCCAGCGCTTAGGCCGCGAACTATACACGCGCCTGAATACCCTATCTGCGCATTATGGAAAGGTTGGTCACAACCTAGAAAAGGCGGTCGAGGCCTATAATGCCACACTGTCCTCACTCGATTCACGCGTGGGTGTTACCGCCCGGAAATTGCATGAGATGGATATACCGGGCCGCACGGACCGCACTCCTCGTGAACCGTTGCCCATTGACACCTGGCCCCGCGGGCATTCAGCACCATAAATCTGGCGCTTTGGTGCGTGGAAATGGCCATAGCTAGGTACCAACCGGTAGGATCTTTCGACGTGTCACAAGCCAAGCAAAGAAAGTCCTCCGCCGCCCAAAGCTCCGGTCTCCCCAGTATCGCGCTGGGCAAGGGCCTTGGGCTGCTCGCGGCAATCTTGCTCACCGGCGCGTTGATTTCCATCCTTATGGGTGCCCTGGGATGGGTCTACCTCGCGTTCCTTGTCATCGGCTCGCTACTGGTAGGCCTTGTAGTAGAAGAACGCGGCCTTTTCCTTACCGTTGCTTCCATCCCCATTTTCTACGCCTTCACGGTGGTATTGGCCGGATTCTTTATCACTAAGGCCAACCTGCCCGAGGGAGCTTCATCCTTTTCCAAGACCGCGATTGTCACTTCGGCTTTTCCCCTTGTACAAAACTTTTTGTGGCTCCTCATCGCTTTGGTAGGAGCGGGGGTCATTGGCTGGCTACGGTGGGTGCGCTACCGCAAGACTGCTCGGCGCATCGTCGATAGGGAGGCTGCTTCGCGCCGTACTGAAGCGGAACAAGACCGCCGCAATCGTGCAGAGCGCCTTTCTGTAGCGGAGTTAATGGCGCGAGATAAACCCGTAAAAGATTCTAAGGCCCCCAAAGCCACTCCGCAGCGTACTCGGGCCGCCCACACGCTGAAGAAATCTCGCCCCGCGCCGAAGGACCGCCTGCGCGGCCGCGATCGCGAGGAGCGGCGCCGCCTGCAACAAGAAGAGCGCGAGAACCCACGCCGCCCAGATCCATCCCGGCGCGCCGGCGACTCGGTACCCGCTTCCAAAGCGCAGAAAGAACAGACCAAACAAGGGTGGGACGATAACCTCTACGACGAAGATTAAAAACAAAAAGGCCCGTTTCCGGGCCTTCCTTCGTTTTAACTGCTTTGCCGCAGTGCTAGGCACCGCTTAGGTGCGAGCTGGGCGCAAATCACGTGGGAGGGCAAAGGTAATGGTCTCGGTGGAAGTGGTGACCTGCTCTACATCGCTGTACCCGCGCTCATCTAGGAACTCCAATACCTCACGTACGAGCAATTCCGGAACGGATGCGCCACAGGTAACGCCGACGGTGCGGACGTCTTCCAGCCAAGCATCATCGATTTCCTTGGCAAAATCCACAAGGTGAGAGGCCTTGGAGCCAGCCTCGAGTGCTACCTCTACCAAGCGCACCGAGTTAGAGGAATTTTTTGAGCCCACCACAATCATCAGGTCGCACTTAGGTGCGATGGCCTTGACAGATTCCTGGCGGTTTTGGGTGGCGTAGCAAATATCGTCTGAAGGCGGGTTCTCTAGGTGTGGGAAGCGCTCGCGCAGCTTGTTGACAATGGTAATGGTCTCATCTACTGAAAGCGTAGTTTGGGAGAGCCAGATTAGCTTTTCATCCTGTAGGAAATCCGGCAGCTTAGCAACGCCGTCTACACCATCGACAAGGTGGGTGACCTCAGGAGCTTCACCGGCGGTTCCTTCCACCTCTTCGTGACCCTCGTGGCCAACCAAGAGGATATGGTACCCATCGCGCTGGAATCGTTGGGCTTCCTTGTGCACCTTGGTTACCAAAGGACAAGTCGCGTCCAATGTAAGTTGCTTTCGCTCCGTAGCCTCCGCGCGCACGGCGGGGGAAATGCCGTGGGCTGAGAATACTAGATGAGCACCTTCGGGCGCTTCAGAAGCCTCGTTAACAAAAATGACGCCGCGTTCTGCCAAAGATTCTACGACGTAACGATTGTGCACGATTTGTTTGCGTACATAAATGGGCGCGCCGTACTTTTCTAGCGCCTTTTCCACGGTCTCGACCGCGCGGTCTACACCTGCGCAGTATCCGCGCGGAGCCGCAAGGAGAACATTTTTACCATCAGTCATGGCTCCCAGAGTATCGAAACACTACACAAAACAATAGTGGACCCACACGCCACCATTCTGCCTACCCCAAGAGAGACGGAAGGGCGCACTGGCCCTTAAACTAGGGAGAAAATCACGGCAGACTGAAGAAAGGGAGGCTGTGTGAATCAACCGGCAAATACCCCGGAGACTCCCTGGCCCGTTGGCAAGGTCAATGACCAAGTCAAGGGCTGGATCGAGCGGCTAGGTTACCTGTGGGTAGAGGGACAGTTGACCCAAATCAATTTTAAACCCACGTGGAAGCTGTCCTACCTCACGCTGCGAGACGTGCAGCAGGAAAAGTCCGTCCAGCTAACCTGCCCATCATCCATGCTGCAATCTTTATCGGCACCGCTCAAGGACGGCGACCGCGTCATTGTTTATGGAAAACCGGCTTTCTATGCCGGCCGTGGCTCCTTCTCGCTGTGGACCACGGAGATTCGCCATGTCGGAATCGGCGATTTATTAGCCCGCATTGAAAAATTGCGCCAGCAACTTTCCGCCGAGGGCTTATTCGATCCCTCTCGCAAACGGACGCTTCCCTATCTGCCGTACAAGATTGGATTAATCACCGGCCGTGGTTCAGCTGCGGAGCGTGATGTGATGTCAGTTGCCCATGACCGATGGCCAGCAGTGCAATTCCACGTTATTAATACCGCAGTCCAGGGCGCAAATACCGTGCCAGAAATTATTGATGCACTCCAGCAGCTCGACGCCGATCCAGAGGTAGATGTCATCATCATTGCCCGAGGTGGCGGATCTGTGGAAGACCTCCTGCCTTTTTCTGAGGAAGCGTTGCAACGCGCTGTGTCCGCGGCTGGGACTCCGGTGGTCTCCGCCATTGGTCACGAGCCCGATAGCCCGGTGCTTGATAACGTGGCTGACCTTCGTGCGGCCACGCCAACGGACGCTGCAAAGCGCGTCGTGCCTTCCGTGGTTGAGGAGCGCGCCGTAGTCGCCGAGGCCCGGTCGCGCATAGCCGGTGCCCTTCGCGGGTGGGTAGAAAGGGAACGGCGAGGTCTAGACAATATCCGCTCTCGGCCCGTCATGGCGGACCCGATGACGCCCATCCGTGCCCGCCGTGAAGAGGTAGACCGCACCCGCACCACCATGCGCCGAGAGATGGATGTCATGCTCGAGCGCGAGGCTCGCCATGTGGAATCTCTCCGCGCGCGCATTTCGGCGTTGGGACCTTCGGCAACGCTGGCCCGTGGGTATTCCATCGTGCAGGTGGTACCCAAGGATGGTTCCGACCCCGAGGTTGTTACCTCTTATGAGCAATCCCCTCCCGGCGCGCAATTGCGCATTCGCGTGGGCGATGGGTCTATCACCGCTGTTTCTATGGCCTCCCAGGCCGCCGATTAATCACTATACGAGGAGAAAATAATGTCCGATGACACAATTGGTACCGGCCAACCGGGCCAGGATGCCTTTACCCCAGTAGAAGAACTGAGCTATGAACAAGCCCGCGAGGAGCTTATTGAAACCGTCAAAATCCTAGAGCTCGGCCAAATGGGCTTGGACGAATCACTGAAGTATTGGGAGCGCGGTGAGGCGCTTGCCCGCGCATGCGAGGCGCACCTAGACGGCGCGGCAAAGCGCGTGGAAGATGCCCTTGATAAGGCCGAAGAAGCACAGACTGAGGGAGAAAACTAGTGCAAATATATGGATACCCCGGCGAAAGAGTGGATTTCGTATCAAAATCTGCAGCCGCCGGTTCCATCATGGCAGGAGATTCACGCGAGTACGTCGAGGAATTCTTCGGCCCAGCGCATACCCGTAGCGAAGACGAGATCAGCTACTTTTCCCGATCCGTGGTACTGCGCTTTGAAGATGACAAGGTCCGCGAGATTGCCCTTTATCCGCAGCGCTCCAAGCGTGAGCGCATTGAAGTCTTCGTAGGAAAGACGCGCCTTAGCGGCCTCGATGCGGGTAGTGTAGCTGAAGTCGTTGCCCGCACGGGAGGCGGTCTTACCGCCTTCCCCACGGAAGAAGGATTGGGCGAGGTTATTTTTCGGCTATAGGCGCGGCGTCGATAAACGCTGCGGTGGCGGCCTCGAAATCGCTGTCATTAGCGGCTCCGGAGATGATGAGGCGGGCATCGCCCAAATCCGTGATCCACAAGCGACGCACGGACCCCTCGTCGCTTTCAAGTACCCGCACTGTTTTGCCCCCAACCTCGCGAGTGGAGGCAATACCGCGGTAATCGGCGTCGTATTCTTCCCCTGCTTTATCGGCCGCGATCTGTGTCTGAGTAGATTCCACAAACCCTTGGTCTGCGGTTACCCAGCTCACCACGGTGGCATTTTCTCCGCCCAGATCAACGCGGCGAGCGGCATTAGCCTCCCAGCCCTCTGGCATATCGGGGTTACGGATCGCGCCTACGCCTGCGCGGGCTTGGGTTTCAAGGAAGGTTTGCTCATCTACTTCCTGCACCGCACCCTGCTTCGTTTCGGAATTAATCGAGCAAAGGCCTGTAGCTCCCACGGCCAGCAGCATCATGATCACCACGACGGCGAGGGACAGGGAAATATCCTTCGCACCTTCAAAAATCTTTGGTCTTTGTTCTGCAGCCACGCGCCTTAGTATCGCACGCCCTGCTTGCAAAAAGCCACACGGCCCCTTCTTCCCCGCAAGTTTGGATAACCCCCCACAAATGGGGCGCAAAACCGAACCCATTAGAGCAAAAAAGTGCGAGAATGGAAAGGTAGAGCATCAAGGGGAACACCCCTCGATGAGAAAACTATGGAAGGCAACCACTACACATGTCCGAAAATACGTCTTATCTTCCCGACCGCAACCTAGCAATGGAACTGGTTCGTGTCACCGAGGCAGCAGCGCTTGCTTCCGGCCGCTGGGTAGGCCGCGGCCAGAAGAATGAGGGCGATGGCGCGGCGGTCGACGCCATGCGCAAGCTCATTAACTCCGTGGCAATGAACGGCGTCGTTGTCATCGGCGAGGGCGAAAAGGATGAGGCCCCGATGCTGTTCAACGGCGAAGAGGTGGGCACCGGCGAAGGTGCCGCCATGGATATCGCCGTAGACCCAGTCGACGGCACTCGCTTGATGGCAGAAGGCCGCCCCAATGCCATCTCTGTCATCGCCGCTGCCGAGCGCGGGACCATGTATGACCCTTCCGCAGTCTTCTACATGGAAAAGATTGCTGTCGGCCCAGAGGCCGTGGGGGCCATTGACATCAATGAGTCTGTGGAGTGGAATATCCAATCCGTGGCCAAAGCGAAGAATATTCGCCCCTCCGACCTCACCGTTGTGGTTCTGGATCGCCCACGCCACGAGCAGCTCATCTCAGAAATTCGCGCTGCAGGAGCCAAGGTGCGTCTCATTATGGATGGCGACGTAGCCGGCGCCATTGCCACCTGCCAGGACTCCAACTCCATTGACATGATGATGGGCATCGGCGGCACGCCAGAAGGCATCATCACGGCTTGCGCTATGCGCTGCATGGGCGGCGAGATCCAGAGCAAGCTGTGGCCTAAGGACGAAGAGGAAGCCGAGAAGGCCCGTGCCGCCGGCCACGATTTGGACCGCGTGCTCACCACCGCTGACCTGGTCTCCTCTGAGAATTGTTATTTCGCTGCTACCGGCGTAACGAATGGTGACATGCTTCGCGGTGTTTCCTACCGCAATTCCGGCGCTACCACTCGCTCTCTAGTCATGCGCTCCAAGTCTGGCACCATCCGCTACATTGACTCCATCCATAAGCTGTCCAAGCTGCAGGAATATTCGGTCGTGGATTACAACACCCCGACCAAAAAGTAGGGTTCACCCCCGAAGGCGGCCCTCCCCACAAATCTCCGCCATACTGAATGGCACACACTAAACAAGTAACTGAGGTGATCTTCACATGACTGAATACCGCATTGAACATGACACTATGGGCGAAGTAAAGGTTCCCGCAGATGCCCTCTGGCGTGCACAAACCCAGCGCGCAGTGGACAACTTCCCCATCTCCGGCCGTGGCCTAGAAAATGCCCAGATCCGTGCTCTTGGCCTGCTTAAGGCAGCCTGCGCCCAGGTAAATAAGGACTCCGGCAAGCTGGACGCAGACAAGGCCGATGCCATCATTTCCGCCGCTACCGAAATCGCGGAGGGCAAGCATAACAACGCCTTCCCAATCGACGTGTTCCAGACCGGCTCCGGTACCTCTTCCAACATGAATACCAATGAGGTTATCGCCTCCTTGGCACACCAAAACGGCGTGGAGATTCACCCGAATGACCACGTGAATATGGGTCAGTCCTCCAATGACACCTTCCCCACCGCCACACACGTGGCTGCCACGGAAGCTGCCGTTAATGACCTCATACCGGGCTTAAAGGTCCTCCACGAGTCCTTGAGCAAGAAGTCCAAGGAATTCGCCGATGTGGTCAAGGCCGGCCGCACCCACCTGATGGATGCCACCCCAGTCACCCTTGGCCAGGAATTCGGCGGCTATGCCCGCCAGGTGGAGTTGGCGATCGAGCGCGTCGAGGCTACCCTGCCGCGCTTGGGCGAGCTCGCTATTGGCGGTACCGCCACCGGTACCGGCCTCAACACGTCTGCAGACTTCGGCGCAAAGGTCACCGAGGAGCTCAAGAATCTCACCGGCGTCCAAGAGCTGAAGGAAGCAGAAAACCACTTTGAGGCCCAGGCTGCCCGCGATGGCTTGGTGGAATTCTCCGGCGCTATGCGCTCGATTGCTGTCTCCCTCAATAAGATTGCTAATGACCTGCGCATGATGGGCTCCGGCCCACTGACCGGCCTGTCAGAAATTCATCTGAAGGATCTGCAGCCGGGTTCCTCCATCATGCCGGGTAAGGTCAACCCGGTTATTCCAGAGGCCGTCACTATGGTGGCCGGCCAAGTGGTGGGCAATGACGCCGCTGTCGCCTTTGGTGGCGCCCAAGGCCACTTCGAGCTCAACGTCTTCATCCCGATGATGGCCCGCAATGTGCTCGAGTCCGCTCGCCTGCTGGCCAATGCCTCCCGCGTCTTCGCCGATAAGTGCATCGATCACATCGAGGCCAACGAGGAGCGCATGAAGCACTTTGCGGAGTCTTCTACCTCCATCGTGACCCCGCTAAACTCTGCTATCGGTTACGAGAACGCCGCTAAGGCGGCAAAGCATGCCCTGCATGAGAAGATCACCGTCCGCCAGGCTGTTATTGATTTGGGCTTTGTCGACGGCGATAACCTCACCGAGGAAGAGCTGGATAAGCGCCTCAATGTATTGAGCATGACTAACCGCGACCGCGATAACTTCTAAGGTTCGCCGCACCGATACCCCGCCCGAGCAGGACTCGGGCGGGGTTTCGTATGCCTAGGTAAGTGGGGCGTCGACAGGAGCTGTGCCACAGAACACATTAGCGGAAACCCACCTTTAAATCACCGATTTTGCACTTGGTGTAAGTTTGCACCGAGTGTAAAGTTGCAACGCGTGCAAGAAGAACTATCACTACGCGAGCAGAAACGCCTTGAGACACGCCTGCGCATAGAGGATGCCGCCACAAAGCTGGTGGATGAGCAGTCCTTTAGCGCGGTCACGATTGAGCGGATCTGCGAAGTAGCCGGTATTTCTCGGCGCACCTTCTTCAATTATTTCGACTCCAAAGAATCCGCTGTACTGGGAGCTCCAAGTACCGAGTTCACGGAGAAGATGCGGGAGTCCTTCCTCGAAGAGCCAACAACCAGCATGGTGGGACTGGTTCTCCAGCTGGTCAGGCAGCACATGGAAGGCCACCACATCAACCCGACTATCCGAGAGCGCCGCAAGCGCATCGCTAATGAGCCCGATGCAGCAGCTGCAGCGATAAGCCGGAAGCGGGCTAAATCCATCGAGCTCATCGATCTCATTGAAGAACGCCTCGTACAAGAACCGGAGCTTCGCGTCCTCTCTAGCTGTTCCTCCAACACCGAGGCGATGCTCATCGCCGGCCTCGTCCGCGAGGCCTTGTGGCTAGCGATGGCATCCCCCGATGCAGATTGCAGCGAAGACCTCGACGCACGTCTCGATACTTCATTTACGCTTATAACTGATTTTATGAAAGGAATGCGATGGTAGATGCGGCCACGAAGGCCCCTTCGCAGGGCCAGTCCCGAGCCGATAACCTCGGGCTCATTTTCTCGGCCTTGATGCTCACCATGCTGATGAGCTCCCTCGGCCAAATGATTTTCTCCTCAGCTCTCCCCACCATCGTTGGTGAGCTCGGCGGCGTCGACCACATGAGCTGGGTCATCTCCGCCTTCCTTGTCACCATGACCATCGCTATGCCTATTTCCGGCAAGTTGGGTGACATGCTGGGCCGCAAGTGGCTCTACATCGGCGGTATCGCCACCTTCGTTGTGGGCTCCACGCTAGGCGGCTTTGCCGACTCCATGACACTGCTCATCATCGCCCGCGCTGTGCAGGGCTTTGGTGCAGGTTTTATGATGATTTCTTCTCAGTCCATCATCGCCGAGGTGACCTCCTCCCGCGAGCGCGGCAAGTTCATGGGCATCATGGGCGGCGTCTTTGGACTCTCCTCTGTCCTCGGCCCCGTCCTCGGTGGTTGGTTTACCGATGGCCCGGGCTGGCGCTGGGGCATGTGGATGAATATCCCCCTCGGCATTCTGGCTATTATCGTGTGCACCCTAGTGCTGCACCTGCGCGTTGGCGACGCTGACATGAAGCGCTTCGACTGGCTCGGCGCAACCTTTATCGCGATCACTACCGCTTCCCTTATCCTCATGACCACTTGGGGCGGCACTGAATATGAGTGGGGCTCGTCAATGATCCTCACGCTCGGCGCCATCACCATCGTTGGCGCAATCATTACCGTTCTGGTGGAACTGCGCGCTAAGGAGCCACTCATTCCGGTTCGCCTATTTAAGAACCGCAACATGACCCTGACTACCCTGTCCGGCGTGGTTCTTGGCCTAGCGATGTTCGGCGTTCTGGGCTATATGCCTACCTACCTACAGATGGTTCACACCCTGACCCCGACCAAGGCGGGTCTCATGATGATTCCGATGATGGTGGGCCTTATCGGCACTTCCACCGGTGTAGGCTTCATCATTGCAAGGACCGGCAATTATAAGATCTACCCCATTATTGGTTTGGCTATTACCGCCGGCGCATTGTTCTGGATGTCCCACCTTACTGTGGAGACTTCACTAATGCAGTTGGGCTGCGAGTTCCTCGTCTTCGGCATCGGCTTGGGCATGGTGATCCAGGTCCTCGTGCTCATTGTCCAGAACTCTTTCCCGCTGTCCCAGGTGGGTACGGCTACCGCGGCGAATAACTTCTTCCGCCAAATCGGCTCCGCCCTCGGTGCTTCTTTGGTTGGCTCCATGTTCATCCACAATATGAAGGATGAGATGGCCACCCGCATGCCGGAGGCATTCCAGCAGATGGGCCCGGAAGGTGCTGCCTACGCTGAGAAGTTTGGTGATGCTAGCGGTGGCGCGAATAACCTCACCCCGGACCTGGTTGCGTCCTTCCCCAAGCCGATCGAGGAGGCAATCCTCAATTCCTATAATGACGGCCTGACCCCGGTCATCGCGCTGATGGTCCCCCTAGCCATTGTCGCACTGCTGCTCCTCCTGCCACTGCGCCAGGAGCGCCTGAAGGAAACGATTAACTAATGTCTCTTTCCCCTGCTGAAGTACAGGCTACAAGCCGGGAGCTGCATGCCCTGCGCGATGCTCCCCGCTTGCCGACGCCCCCGTAGAGTCCGCCCTCGGCTACGCCCCCGGCGGCCTGCAAGCGGCGCTGGATATTGAATTCCGCCCCATCGAGGTGTGGCGCACTAGGGACTACCTGGTTTCCCTAGCTCGCGCACACGGCACTCCGATTCCGCACTTTAGCCGCCTGAGCGACGCAATGCGCACTCGAACTCAGCATTGGTTCGGCTCTTGGGATGTACCTGAGGTCTAGGTGCCCATATGGAACGCGACCACAACCCCAGGGTCAACAAGATCTCCTAGGGGAAAGTGTTGTAAAACCCCTCTGAATTCAAGAAGCACTAAGCAAAAAGAAGAGCCCTCGCTCGCACTACAATCGTTGCGCGAGCAACGGCTCTTATGCGCTGGAAAAGCTAACACTTCTTTTCCTCTGGTTTGGGCAAAAGCAGCTCATAGACGTCGGTATCGCGCCACTGCCCTGCAAGCTCACCGTAGGTCATTTTGGCCATGTGCGAGTAGGTGCCCACTTTGACGAACCCGCGAGACTTATGCAGCCCTGCAGACCCTGTATTTTCAGGGAAAATCCACGAATGGATAGCCCACTTATGCAGGTCTACACAAACCTCAATAAGGCGGTCCAAGAGGGCGCCGCCAATGCCACGCCCCTGTGCCTCGCTGCCCAAGTAGATGGAGTCTTCTACAACTCCATGGAAGACGGTACGAGTAGATACCGGCGCTGCAGAAACCCACCCTAGGACCTTTGAATCATCATCTTCTTCCACTGCCACGTGGACCGAAGGCATAATCTTGCCGGATTTGAACTCTTCAAAGGTCAAGGAGCGGGTCTCATAAGTGGCGTGCCCAGTATTGAGCCCCTGTTCATAGATCTCGCGCATCTGGGGATAGTCCGCCGCAGTAAAGGCGCGAATGCGGAAATCTTTCTTCTTCTCGTCCGAAGACGTCTGCTTGGCTTTCTCGCTCATATACAACATTATTACTGGGCTTTGCCCATCTTCGCCACGCTGTACACATAAAGATCGCCAGGCGCGAACGTCTCCTTCTATTTTCCGCCTTCCAGCAGGTCGGTGACCAGCTCAGCAATAGCTGAGCGCTCGGAGCGCTGCAGAGTGATGTGGGCAAAAAGCTCATGCCCCTTGAGCTTTTCAATCACTGCTTGGACTCCGTCATGGCGGCCCACGCGAAGGTTATCGCGCTGTGCTACGTCATGAGTTAGTACTACGCGAGAGCCCTTGCCCAAACGGGAGAGCACGGTAAGCAATACATTTCGCTCAAGGGACTGCGCCTCATCCACGATGACAAAGGCATCATGCAAGGAACGGCCGCGAATATGCGTCAGCGGCAAGACTTCAATGAGTCCGCGCTCATGCACCTCTTCCATGACGTTTTCAGATACGAGCCCTTCAAGGGTGTCATAGACCGCCTGCGCCCACGGGTTCATCTTGTCTGATTCGGTACCAGGAAGATATCCCAGCGATTGTCCGCCTACGGCATACATCGGGCGGAAGACTACAATGCGGCGGTGTTCGCCATGCTCCAGTACGGCTTCCAGCCCGGCGCACAGCGCAAGTGCCGACTTGCCAGTGCCGGCGCGGCCGCCGATGGAGACAATCCCTACGCTTGGGTCCATCAGCAGCTCCAAGGCGATACGCTGCTCCGCGGAGCGCCCCTGGAGGCCAAACGCATTCGCGTCACCGCGAACTAGCTCCACCACTCCGTCAGCGCTCATCCGCCCCAGTGCAGACTGGGCTCCGGCCACCAAAGTCAATCCGCAATGCACCGGCAGCTCATCAACACAAGTACCCTTTTCCGTCTCGACACCGTCTAGCATGACTTCCCCATCACGATAGAGCGCATCGATGACATCGGAGCTAGTGTGCACCGTAGCCATACCGGTATAACCAGTCAGGACCACGTCTTGGGCGTGATACTCATCTGCCTGCACGCCCACCGCGCCGGCTTTCACGCGCAAAGGCACGTCCTTGGTCACCAGCACGGTGTCTTTTCCTTCATGCGCAAGGTTGAGCGCACAGGCCAAGATGCGGTGGTCTCCCTCTGGTCCACGGAATGCTGCGGGAAGCAAAGATTGGTCTTGGTGATTGAGCTCCACGCGAAGGGTGCCGCCATCGACGTTAACCGGTACCGGCTGGTCTAGTGCTTCATAGGTAGCGCGCAGCCCCTCCAAAAAGCGAAGAGCTTGGCGGGCGAACCAGCCAAGCTCCGGGTGATGACGTTTTCCTTCCAACTCGGAAATAACCACAACGGGAAGGACAACGTCGTGCTCTGCAAATTTGCGCAGAGCCCAGGGGTCAGAGAGCAAGACCGAGGTATCCACTACATAGGTCTTGGTAGCGACGGAGTTTTCGGTAGTGGCAAGCGGAGTAGAAAGTACAGAGGAACGAGTCATGGTGGCAGGGTTCTCCCTTGGTGTGCGGTAGATCAGACTTCTTCCGAATCACCCCAAATACCGGGGTTTCCACCCAAACTAGGCACTGAAGGTTGAAATTACATGGGTGCAAGATGAACTTTAAGAAAACGAAAAATCCCTCCGCAGCATATGCTGCGAAGGGATGGACTCGAAAGAGCTATTTACTTCTCTACGGAAGAGGTAAACTTGCCACTCTCGTCCTGGAGCCAAGAGATAACGCCGTCATCGAACTGCTGGGTCCAGCCCTTGCCCTCAGCAGCCTTCTCCTCAGGAGCCTTAGGCAGGCCTACCTCAGCGTCTAGGCCGCCCTGGTCCTTCCAAGTCTCCGCAATCTTGCCAACGATGGGCTGTGCGCCTTCGTCATCGTCAAAGGTCAGCAGGTTGCCACCGTCGAAAGTAGCTAGGAACTCGTCTTCATCGCTCTGTTCGATGCTCTGTACATCGCCCCACTCGGCCTTCTTCTCTTCAATAGCGGAAGCAAAATCAGCCGGGACTTCTACGTCACCATTTGCGGTAGCGATGGACTTGGTAGCACCGTCCTTGTCATCAGCGTCATCCTTTTCATCTGCATCGTCAGACTCGGAATCAGCCGCATCCTCGGACTCGGAGGAATCTGCGTCCTTGTCCTTATCAGAAGTAGCCTCAGCCGCTGCGGAACCGGCAGCATCGGTAGCGTCTGCCGCTACGGAGCCTGCACTGTCCTTAGCGTCATTAGCTGCATCCTCAGCATCGGAGCAAGCAACAAGGGCAACGGATAGGGTTGCGGCTGCAAAACCACCTGCAATGCGACGGGTCATCTTCTGCATTACTGCATCAGCCTTTCATTGAGAAAGTAAGTTAATTCTAAATTCATGATTAAAATCGCCGTTCGCGGCGAATGACGCCCACCGTAACGACGCTACCCAGCCGGCACCACCCACACGGACAGGAATTAGACAGCTTACAATAATCCGCTACCGTCGTTTGCGCTGCTTAATCCCCTTCTTCGCCTTTTGCAACGAATTGTTAACGTTTCTGCGAGCTTGCTTAGCTTTAGCTTTTTCCCGAGCGCTACGCTTCGGCTTTTCTTGGCGCGAGGAACGCGCCGTCCGGCCCTTGGCAATGCCTACAAAATCCTGAATTGCCTCCCCGTCATGCTCCTTGCGCCAGACCAAGGCAATCTCAGTCACTGGAATGGACTCATCACTAAGACCCAGCGGCACTACTTGCTTCTTGCTTAGGACCTTGAGCAGCGGGCGTGGGGCGATGGCGATGCCGACATTAGCCGCCACTACTTGAAGGGCGTCTCGGACCGCAGGGACATCGACAAGCCCGGAGTCGTCGAGGCGGTAGTTGAGGTGCTCATCGGCGACGTCGGCAAGCGCGAGCTCCTCCCCCACCTCCGCGTATACGGAGTCTTTAGGCACCGCAATGCCCGGCGCCTCCTCATACAGGCGGACCACATGAAAAGTGTCATCAACGCGCGCATCCGGCAGTCGCGCAAGGGCCACATCCACTTTTCCGGCCAAGAGCGGGGCTAACGCATCGTCCGCATCAACCGCATATAGGCCGCTATGAGCAGTGTTTTCTTCAAACCGGCGAAACCATTTTCCAGGCTCCGTGCCGGTGGCAAAAGCTAAGCGCAGCATGGAGGACAGTCTACTGAAAGTGCTACGGTGAAGGCGTGACTGAAGAACAAAAGCAACCATCCGGCACCGCCATGCGTGCCCAAACCGCGGCGAAGAAGCTAGGCATCTACTTGCCCGCCGCACCCGACGAGTTTCAAAACAGTGCCGTTAGCCACGAAGAGCTGCGAGAATTGCAGCATAACCCACCCGAGTGGCTACAAACTCTGCGCCGCGAAGGCCCCCACCCACGGCCGGAAGTCGCCCATAAGCTGGGTATTTCCGTCAACGCGCTGAAAAAGAATGATATGGATAAACCGCTGACTACAGCGGAAATCAATCAGCTGCTCCAAGAGCAGCCGGAATGGCTCCAGCAGGCCCGCGCCACCATGGCGCAGGCCCGTGGCCATGAGGTGAAGGACTAGACCAGCTTCCAGTCCTCGAGGCCCTCATATAGCGGATAGTGCTGGGCGATCTTGTCCACCCGAGCGCGCAGGGTCTCTACGTCGGCATTCTTACCCTGTGCTAGGGCGGTGCCAATAATATCTGCGACCTCGGTAAAGGCCTCGGCATCCAAACCGCGGGTAGCCAGCGCAGAAGTACCAATGCGCAGGCCAGAAGTGACCATCGGCGGGCGGGGATCGTTTGGCACAGCATTGCGGTTAACGGTAATGCCTACCTCATGCAGCAAATCCTCTGCCTGCTGTCCATCCAACTCGGAATTGCGCAGGTCCGCCAGGACCAAATGCACATCGGTGCCACCGGTAAGCACATCCACGCCAGCGGCCTTCGCGTCCTCTGCGGTGAGACGCTCAGCCAGAATGCGGGCACCTTCTAGGGTGCGCTCTTGGCGCTTCTTAAACTCCTCGCTGGCAGCAATCTTCATGGCGATAGCCTTGGCTGCGACCACGTGCATTAGAGGACCGCCCTGCTGGCCGGGGAAGACGTTGGAATTTATCTTCTTGGCATAATCCTGCTTTGCCAAAATCATTCCGGAGCGCGGACCGCCCAAGGTCTTGTGCACGGTGGTAGAAACGATATCCGCGTGAGGCACTGGGCTCGGGTGCAAGCCGGCAGCCACAAGGCCAGCAAAGTGAGCCATGTCTACCCACAGGTAGGCGCCAACCTCATCAGCAATCTCACGGAAGGCTGCGAAGTCCATGGTGCGCGGATAGGCGGACCATCCACCGATAATGACCTTCGGCTTTTCCTTCAATGCCTGTTCGCGCAGCTTATCCATGTCTACGCGCATAGTGTCAGGGTCAACCTCATATGCAGCGACGTCATAAAGCTTGCCCGAGAAGTTCAGCTTCATGCCGTGGGTTAGGTGGCCGCCGTGTGCCAAGGACAGGCCCAAAATTTTATCGCCTGGCTCAGCAATTGTGGACAATACCGCTGCGTTTGCCTGTGCACCCGAGTGGGGCTGGACATTGGCAAATTCCGCGCCAAAGAGATCCTTAGCGCGATTGCGGGCAAGGTCCTCTACGACGTCGACATGCTCGCAGCCTCCGTAGTAGCGGCGGCCGGGATAGCCCTCCGCGTACTTATTGGTCAGCACAGAGCCTTGCGCTTGGAGCACTGCGCGAGGCACAAAGTTCTCAGAGGCGATCATCTCCAGAGTCTCGCGCTGGCGGGAGATTTCTCCCTGGATAGCACCGAATACATCCGGATCAAGATCGCGAAGGTCAGAGGTAAAAGAAGCCATAAAAGTGTGGTCCCCTTCTCAAAATCAAGCGGTATGGGCTGCTGCATATCTTATCGTGCCACGCACCCTAAGGGGGCATACTTTTACCCTCTAATTACACAAGTGCGACAATAGAGCCATGGCGCGCACTTTGGATTCCAGCCCTTACCTAGATTTTGACCGTGAGACTTGGCGTGAACTGCGTAAATCCATGCCGCAGGTACTTACGGAAAACGAGGTGGAGCAGCTTCGTGGTTTAGGCGACCGCATTGACCTCGCTGAGGTAGCTGATGTCTATCTCCCCCTCTCCCGACTCATCCATATGCAAGTTACCGCTCGCCAGCAGCTCACCACGGCTACTGAAACTTTTTTAGGCAACCCTGCTACGCATGTTCCCTTTGTCATCGGCGTAGCCGGATCAGTGGCCGTAGGAAAATCCACCACCGCGCGCCTCCTCCAGGTACTGCTGCAGCGTTGGGATTCCCACCCCAAAGTAGAGCTCGTTACTACTGACGGCTTCCTCTTCCCCACTAAGACTCTTAAAGAACGGGGCCTCATGCAGCGCAAGGGTTTCCCGGAATCCTATGACCAACGCGCTCTCCTCCGCTTCGTTACCGACGTTAAATCAGGCAAACCACTAGTTAAGGCCCCTCTCTACTCCCACATCACCTATGACATCGTGGACGGGGAAAATCAAGAGGTTCATCAGCCAGACATCCTCATTCTCGAGGGGCTCAACGTCTTACAAACCAGCCCTACGCTGACCGTTGCGGACCTCTTTGACTTTTCGGTTTACGTCGATGCCCGTACAGACGATATCGAGCAGTGGTATATCGATCGCTTCCTCACCCTGCGCCACACCGCTTTCCGTGAACCAAACGCCCACTTCTCTTCTTATGCAGACATGGACGATGAAGAAGCCCGAGCTCAAGCCCGTGAAATCTGGCAGTCCATCAACCTGCCCAACTTGGTGGAAAATATCCTTCCCACCCGCGTGCGTGCCTCACTCGTGCTTAGGAAGGGCTCGCATCACTTAGTAGAGCAGGTGCGCATGCGCAAGCTTTAGCGCCTATTTTCCAAAGCGGCGCGAGCGCTGCGAGTAGTCGCGCAATGCGCGGAGGAAATCTACCTTGCGGAAAGCAGGCCAGTAGGTATCAGTAAACCAAATTTCAGAGTAAGCAGCCTGCCACAGAAGGAAACCAGATAGCCGCTGCTCACCCGAGGTTCGGATGACCAGATCTGGGTCCGGAAGCCCCTTGGTATAGAGGTGTTCTCCAATTGATTCCGCGGTGACCCGATCCGCCATTTCCGCTGCGGATGTTCCCATTTCTGCTTCGGCACGCACCAAGTTCTGCACTGCGTCCACGATTTCTTGGCGCCCGCCATATCCCACGGCCACGTTGACGATGACCCCGGTATTATCTTTAGTATTTTCCGCTGCCGTGACCATGCGTTGGCGAATATCATCCGGAAGCAGATCTAGGTGCCCTACTAGGCGCACCTGGCACTCCACATCGCTGTGGGATAAGTGAGTGACCACATCTGAGATGATGTCAAAGAGAAGTTTGACCTCCTGTTCGCTACGTTTCAAATTCTCCGTGGACAAGAGGTAGATGGTGACTACTTCAATATCTGTATCGCGGCACCATGAGATCATCTCGCCGATCTTTTTCGCGCCTTGGCGGTGGCCGTGGCTGATATCGGTAAAACCTGCCTCACGTGCCCACCGGCGATTGCCATCGGCCATGATGGCTACGTGCTTAGGCTGTGGCTTACCCTTGATAAGGTGCGCTAGACGGGCTTCATAGGCTGGGTAGGCCAGCTTCTTGAGAAAACTCACGCTCATCAGTTTATACGCCTAGAAAATGGACTTCTTGCGGTTATCGTAAATGCCGGCTTCCTTCATCGCCTCGTCCACGGCTTCCTCATCAAAGGGATCAATGCCGTGGTCCTCCGCAAACATCATGCGGCGGCGAAAGCGCGAATAACGACGATGAAAGTTCCACCCTGCAACTAGCACGCCGACGCCCATAAGCGCCAAGATAAGAAGGCCGATGGGCGATGCCTTGCCAAACTCTGGCCCCATTGGGCCGCCTTCCGCGCCCTCGGTTCCTTGGGCTAAAACAAATACGTCGTTCGCGGCAAGGACGAAAGAGTTATACATGCTCATGTCCTAAGCCTCCTCTTTCTCTTCGATGCCTGCAAATAGATCGTTTTCTGGCAATGAGGTGGAAACGCGAGTCTTGGCCAGCTCAAACTCTTCGGTAGGCCACAGGCGCTGCTGTACCTCCACCGGTGTAGCCAAGAAAGCGCCTGCCGGATCGATCTGTGTGGCATGAGCCCGCAGGGCTTCTTCGCGATTGCTGAAGTACTCCGCGCATTCCACCTGAGTGGTCACACGGGCCATGATATCGCCAAAAGTGGTATCCCAGCGCGCCAACATCGGCCCATAGGGACTGGTTTTACCTTCCTCAAGAAGCAAATCATGGAACATCTTCATGCGCTGGTAGACAAACCCATGCGAGTAGTACAGCTTCAATGGAGACCACGGCTCGCCCAACTCAGGGTGATATTCAGGGTCTCCTGCCTTCTCCCATGCGATCATGGAAGCACGATGCACCATCAGGTGATCCGGGTGTGGGTAGCCACCATTCTCGTCATAGGTGACGATAACGTGCGGACGGAACTCGCGGATTACCTGCACGTATTCTTGAGCAACGGCGTCATCCCCCAGCAAGGCAAAACACCCTAGCGGAAGCAGTTCCTCCATCGACTTACCTTCGACCGGATCAGGCAAGCCCGAATCAACGTGGCCCAGCCAGCGATGTTTTACGCCCAGCGCCCGCGCCGCCTGAGCCATTTCTTCACGTCGAACCTCGCCCATATTTTCTTTAATCCCAGGGCGGTCCATGGCAGGGTTAATCACATCGCCGCGCTCGCCGCCCGTACAGGTCAGCACCAAGA
Source organism: Corynebacterium sp. p3-SID1241 (assembly GCA_025144025.1). Lineage (GTDB taxonomy): Bacteria > Actinomycetota > Actinomycetes > Mycobacteriales > Mycobacteriaceae > Corynebacterium. Next base: position 233,780 of record JALXWS010000003.1, read on the forward strand.
CGTCGTTACCTTCAGCAGCGTAGCGCGCGGTGGTTGCCGCACCCTTAGAAGACTCATCATCTGGGTGCGCGTGGATAGCTAGTAGGCGAAAATCGCTCACTGAAAATCCATCCCCTTATTTCTAGGTTCTCTGAACAGATGAATATCCTAGTAGATAATTGGAAAACAGTAGTCCTCGACTAGAGTAGAGGACATGACTTCCGCCGGAAAATCTCGCCCAGCCGCCCGCTATGGTTCCCGCGGCTCCTCTGAAAAGAACTCTGGTAGCTGGACTAATAGAGCATTGGTACTCATCTTTATCGCCATTTTTATCGCGCTTATCTTTTTTGGCTTCCGGTATTTCCAGCAAAAGGAAAGCGTCAATGCGGAGGTGTCTATCGTGACTCAGAAAGTCCTCAGCGATGATTCCACTCGCGTGTGGGTCGATGTCACCCGCAACCACACTGATGAAGATGCCTATTGCATTGTCCAAGCCTTTGACTATTCCAAAGCCGAAGTAGGCCGGCGCGAGTTTCCTGTCCCCGCTGGCGGAAATGAAACCCAGCGCATCGCCGTAGATGTTCCCACTAATGCTCGCGCCGTCGCTGGGGGTGCCTACGGTTGCTCCGGCAATATTCCAGAATATTTAGATATGGATAATCCTGACTACGCGGAAAGCCGCTAGCCGCGTGTGCTAGGATTTGTAGCGCCTAGAACTGGGCATTTGCCAAGTTCCACTTTAACTTTTGGCCCCAGACAAAAGCAGGGGCTTTGACCACAATTCCTATCTACGGAAGGTTGCAGAATGGCTGAGCAGCAAAAGCAGTACATCACCCCAGAAACCAAGGCGAAGCTCGAGGCCGAGCTGCAGGAGCTCATTGATCACCGCCCAGTTGTCGCGGCAGAGATCAACGAGCGTCGTGAGGAAGGCGACCTCAAAGAGAACGCCGGCTACGATGCCGCGCGTGAAATGCAGGACCAAGAAGAGGCCCGCATTAAGCAGATCTCTGAGGTTCTTGCGAATGCCACCACCGAGCGCGGCGCTGTTCAAGAAGGCGTTGCACACACCGGCTCCGTAGTCCACGTTTACTACAACGGCGACAAGGAAGATAAGGAAACCTTCCTCATCGGTACTCGAGCTGCTGCTTCCGATAACAAGGATCTAGAGACCTACTCCGAACAGTCCCCGCTGGGCGCTGCCATCCTCGGCGCCCAGGAGGGAGAGACTCGCGAGTACACCGCCCCAAATGGCAAGACCATTTCGGTCACCATCGAATCCGCTGCGCCGTACGATTCTGCTAAGGCCGCCACTCCGCGCGAGTCCTAATTCTTTAATCATTTACCACTCTGGAGAAAGAGCAAACCCCATGAAAAAGTTCTCCCGCTATGCCGCTGCCGGCCTCGTATTCACCGCTGGCCTTTCCCTCGCTGCCTGCCACCCGCCGAATCAGCAGGACTCTGATTCCAAGGTAGAAAACGCCTCCACTTTCACCGGTGAAGCCCCAATGCAGAAGGATGCTGAGACCAGCTCTTCCGCACCCAATCCCGCCGTTGAAGAAGCACCTGTGGTTGAGTCCGGTGCTCCAGAAGAGCCGGTTCAGCCGAATCTGAACGGTACTGCCACCGAGCTGCCACAGCAGTAAAAGGCTGATTTAAGGGGCCGAGGGATTTCCTCGGCCCCTTTTTGTTGCTATTTTTCTGGGTTTACTTCCCTTACCCAGTCCCCGATAACACCGGGCACCACAGCTGGCGGCTCACCCAGAAGGTCGCGCTTATTCGGGTCCCTCTCTACCTGCGTAGTCACGGACTTTACTCTCTTTTTCTCATTGTCTTTGCCGCGCATACCCATCATTGGTCCATATGCTCGAGCACCACCAGTGGCACGGCCGGAATTCCCGCCTCGAGATGCCGCAGCACCTTCGCTACTGCCGGATCCCACACCAGACCCAATTCCCCCACTGTTACGGAAGCTCATACCTCCACCAGCACCCGCGCCACCGCTCAGACCAGAGCGCATACCCGCGCCTGCTCCTGAGCCAACACCGGCAAAGGGGACTCCGCTTCTCGCTCCGCGCCCGAGACCTTGTCCCAAGTGCGTTCCTTTTGCTCCCCGGATCATTTCGCCACTGCTTCCCCGACTACCTGTGGCTGGGGCATACCCACCGCGGACCGTATGCCTTGCTTGGACACCGCGACCCGCTTCTGCCGTTCCTCCGGCTGCCATCGTCGGAGCCATTCCTCCAACAACGGGTTGCGCGGTGCTTGCCGGTGCAACTGTTCCGCTACCGTTTACGGCTCCACCATTGAGGCTTGCATTAACGGGATGTGCCAAGCCACTAGGAAGCTGTCCCATCGCGCCAGCCGGCCCAGTCATACCCGGCATCGAGGCTCCTTGGGTCGCAACCTTATGCCCTCCGACATTGACTTTGTCCCCCAATGCCAGCTTCTCCAATGCATTCCTACCGCTAGTACGCATCTCATCGTGAAAATCGCTAATTTCCTGCGGACTCATCCCCACTGCTTCTAACCCCTGCACATTCCCATTAACAACGTCAAAGTTTCCTGGCCCCAGGTCTCCTCGCGCAATCGCCTCCGCAATATTCTTAGGCCACACCACTCCCTCGGTGTTATATCGTTGCCCATCGCCTTCGACACCAGCAAGGCCCGCTTCAACTCTGCCGCCACCCGACGCCGGCGATTGTTCCATCAAGGCATGCTGGTACGGCATGGCCTCTACCGCAAAGCGCTGCAAGTCCGGCTGCAGCGTGGCCAAAGCCGCTTTCTCCGCAATCTCTCGTTCCAACGGTTCTGGGATGGCCATCACCTCCATCGCCATTGCCATCGCGGTAGGCTGCATTCCCATGAGCTTAGCGTGAAAACCAGTCAGCTTTGCCCCCATAACCTCAGCGTTTGCCACAAAATGGCTTCCCGACGCCGCCACTTCACGAATCTTCGCTGCCGCCCGCGACGTGGCCTCACTGTCATTTTCGCTTTCCAAAGACCCCGCTACTTCCTCAAGTCCACTGACAATTTCGCTTACTTCCGACGCCAGCGAACTCCACCGAGCATTTGCCTCCGAGACGCTCCAAATCTGTGTCGACATCAAGTCTGTTGCTAACTTCACGATGTCAGTGCCCACATTCACCACCGGCATAGTAAAGCCAAACGGGCTATACCCCGGCTCCGGCTGGTTCATAATCGGCATCGACTCGACGCCAATATCACCACCCGCATCTGCTATCTCCATTCCCCGGCTATTCGCGTCCTCCTGAGCCTGAAACCCGCGTGCTTCTCGTCCTAAGCTGTCATACAACCAGTCCAGCTGTTCCGAGAATTTCTGCAAAGAATGCCGAGCAGACCCGGGATCAGTCTCTAGAACCCGTTGATGTACTGACCCGACGTGGTCGATTCCGGTAACTTGAGAAAAACCAGCATCCAGAGGCGAGTACGTATATCCTCCAGTTATTGCAATTTCATCCTTTAGATTTCCAGTCTTCATCGCTGTAGACATGATCTTGTCTGGTCGTATTTTCATAATTCCCCCAATGTGTAATCAGTATATATTTTTTAGTGTTTCTGCAGCCTTCGAACACTTAGTTTGGTAGCTATCTTCAAACTGATCCCCAGAATGACTAACTTTAAAGATCCCTCGCGACGTAGAAACGCCAACTGTACAGAACATCTCTCCAAACATGTCACTTTCGATTAGCATTACCGGCACGCTCCGCCCCTCCGCGTCGGACAATGTAGATACCTTCGTGGCTGAGAAAATTGATGCCTGACGCGATGACGTTAAACCGATAACCACTCCTGAGGAGCCCTCGAGACTCTCAAAAGCGCAAAACGAAAAGCCCGATTGTCTTTCCCGCTCCTCAATCGCTTCACTGAGCCCGGCGTTTTGAAGATACTCTTTTGGAATCTCCGTACACGGGTCGAAAAGCTCGAAATTTGGATCAGCCGGATCAAATTCCCCCAATGGCGGCAGGACGCCGGATGATTTCC
>JALXWS010000030.1 GCA_025144025.1 Corynebacterium sp. p3-SID1241
GGGCTTTTAGAAACGGACCTGGCCCCCGTTAGGTAGACACCTGATATCCAGCCCGGTTGGGTTGGGAAGAAAGGTAATCTACCACCATGCCTAGGTACTCCGAACAGTTCAAACGTGATGCTGTGGCCCTCTACGAAAACAATGAGGACCTCTCACTTCACGCGGCTTCAGCAGAGCTGGGAATCAATCGTTCTTCACTTTATTCCTGGCTTAAGCAGTACGGCACCGGCAAACGTGCCCGCACGAAGACCATGCGCGACAAGGCCCAGGCGACGACTGATTCTGAGCGGATCCGCCAGTGAGGCAAAAGAAGTCTCGAAGCTGCGCGAAGAACGCGACATCCTGCGCAAGGCCGCGAAATATTTTGCTTAAAGAGACACGCTGGTAATCCGCTTCCAGTTTGTCTATGACCCAGAACCGAGTACTCGGCTCACACGGATGTGCCACGTGTTAAAGCTCAATCGCTCCTCGTTCTACAAATGGGTCCACACCCGCGAAAAACGCAGGCTAAAGACGTGTTCCGATGCCCTTATTGGTACAAAAATCAAGACCACCTTCGATGATGAGCACGGGCTTTATGGTGCTAAACGCATCGCTGCAAGCCTCAACAGTGATACGGATTTCGGCCCGATTGAAGCGTCCTGGGTTTAGTTCCGGTTCTTTTGCGGCCCTGTGTTGATGGGCTGGGTGAGATAGTACTCGGTTTCTACTTCCTGTGGGGTGGCGTAGTCCAATGCTTCGTGAAGGCGCTTAGTGTTCCACCAATGCACCCACCGCAAGGTGGCCAGTTCGACTTCTCCGACCGACGTCCACGGACCTTGAGCATGAATCAGTTCCGCCTTGTAGAGACCATTGACTGTTTCGGCTAGAGCATTGTCATAAGAATCGCCGACTGTTCCCACACTCGGACGGATTCCGGATTCCGCTAGCGCAGTGGAATACTTCAGTGACACGTACTGGCTGCCCCGATCACTATGGTGAATTAACTGGTTTCCATGAATTCGCCCTGCAGTCGTTAACGCATGCTCCAAAGCCTCCATGGGCAGCGCATCGGTACGCATCGTCGAGCGTGTAGCAACACCAACAATTTTCCGACTGAAGACATCAACTACAAATGCGGTGTAGGCGAATCCTGACGAAGTGCGAACATAGGTAATGTCGGCAACCCACAACCTGCCTGGCGCTTGTGCACGAAAGTTTCGCTGCACTAGGTCCGGGCGATGATCCGGCGTCTTCGGGCTAATCGTTGTCACAGGGGTTCGTCCACGTCTGCGGCCAGAAACACCTGCTAGCTTCATCAGTCGTGCAGCCTTGTCACGACCGATATGAAAACCTTCACGGTTCATCGCGTGCCACATTTTGCGGATACCGTAGACCGAGAAGTTCTCCGCATGCACACGCTGTATCTCTGGGATGAGAAGGCTATCGCTTAAGGCCCTTGCACTGGGAACGCGTGTGGTGGCTTTGCGGTAGCCGCGTGAAGTAATGAATCTACGATCTGCTTGTTTCAGGACTCGGCAGATGGCCTCGACCCCAAACTGATCTTTATACGTGTCGATGTAAGAGTCATTTGGTCGTGGGTCGGTCGAGTTCCGCTGCGAAAAAAGCCGAAGCAGTCTTAAGAATCCCGTTTGCTCGTTTCAGTTCGCGGTTTTCGCGGCGCAGACGCTTGAGCTCTTCTTCCATTGTCTCGCCGCCTGAAGCGTCAGAGTCATCACGTACTGAAGCGCTGTCACGATACCAAGCCCGCAACGTAGGGTGAGATACCCCAAGCAGCTCACCAACCTCCGTGTAGGCGCGCTGCAGTGAGCAAGACTCCAGGCGGACCATTTCGATGATCTGATGGACCGCCTTCTCCTTGAACTCGACGGAATACTTTCTAGGCATAGTTCAATCCTTCCTTAGCTGAGGTAGGAACTAAACCCAGGACGCTTCAGGCACTTCCGTTAAAGGAGGATGCCCATATTGCGCTGCTTCGTCCCTTGCTTTCAGTTTATTTAGGTGAAAACCAGCAGATGAAACAGCATACCGACGAACATATGGCAGGGTCGTGGGTGTGCACACTACGGTTGCAATCGTTACCGTAGGCCACAGAAATGTCTCCTAAGTGAATGTGAAGTAGATGCCTGGTGTTGTTGGTTAGTCGCGGTTGCCACAGCAGTCTTCTGATTCAGGGGACGGATTCTTTGCGTCTGCCGACGTGCTTTGCTCGTCACTAGCTGGGGAGTCGTCTGGCACAATTTGGGTAGTGCAGCAGTTGTTGTTTTTCTTCTTTCCGGTAAAAAGGTCTTTCAGGTTCATTGTCTTCTCCTGTCGTTTGGGTAGTCGAAAAGCTTAAGCAGCTAGTGGTATTAGGTAGCCGGCAGCGATAGCTGTACCGATAACAGTAACTACAAAAGCGGCTACTAGGCGAGGCTTGAAAAGCGCTGTAAGCATGGAAACTTCCGGTATGGAAGCTCCAGCTCCGCCAATCATGAGCGCAAACACAGCACCGAGCCCAACCCCAGCAGAGCGTAAAGCTAGGCCGATTGGAAGCATCGTTTCAACTCTCACGTAGAGGGGAATGCCGAGAACTGCAGCTAGCGGCACACTCCATGGTTTGCCATCTCCAGCTATGTTAGCCAGCTGGTCTTGGGGAACGAAGCCATAAATGCATGCACCAATGGCAACGCCGATAAGCATCGGGAATAAAAGGGGTCGAAGGTCACTCCATGCTTCAGCTAGCACAGGCCGTAGCTCGGCACGTAATCCGCGCCACGGAGTGTGCGATTCTTCATCCGAGATAACCTTAACCCTCTTGACCTGTTGAGACAGGCCCAATCTATCCCACAAAACGGGAGCAAATAAGGCCCACGCTGCTGTGACAACGGTATAGGCAATTGAAACGCGCCAACCAAAAAGAATCACCACGCCAGCAATAATGATGGGATCTAAAAGCGGAGACGAAATCAAAAACGTCATGGCCGTCCGGAATGCGACTCCCGATTTCAGCATTCCGGCTAGAACCGGAAGCGTAGAGCAGGAGCAAAATGGAGTAATAGCCCCCAACAGCAACCCTTTTACCGGCCCCGGTAGGCGACCGTCGGCCATCCATTGCTGAATCCGATCAGAGCCAAAGCGGCGGTTAATCAAGGCTACTACCACCGATATGACTGAAAATAAGACCAGCAATTCCGCCAGGATTAATCCAAAGGTTTGCAGGGCCTCAATCACTGGCTAGCCTCCCGCTCGGGAGTGTTATTATCCACATCTGGACTGGTACAGCAGGCTTTTTGTCCCTCGGGGGTCAACGTTGCTAAATGGGCAAGCCACTGGACTGGTACAGCGAGCTGTTCGCAGCATAGTTCATACATATTTGCTCTTCCCTGAGCGCGGACACTTATTAGCTCCGCATCACGCAAGGCTGCAATGTGATGACTTACTAGTGCTTGGCTTAACCCAGTAGCCTCTTGCAATTGCTTATTAGAGCGTGGCCCCGAAGTTAAACTAAGAACAATTGCCAGACGATTCTCTTCCGCCAGAGGCTTGAGAAGTGGAGCAAGCATCCGGGCGTGTTCTCTGGCGGTTAAATCCGTATGAGGTAAAGCAATATCTACTAAAGTGCTCATACCCCGACCATACACAAGTAGATATTGCTATCCCAAGTGAACACTTGTGGATTCTCTTCCCCAGTGGGACACGGGTCTACGGGCTTAGCGTGGGAGTATTGCGAAACCCCCGCGCGCGCATTAGCCTAAGACACGACAGCACAGTTCATCTTTGAATTGCGGCTGCACAATAAAAAGGGCCCCAACCGACTGGTACTCGGTTGAGACCCTCGGGCCTAAAGACCCACGTGAAGCATCGCGGTAACGAGCTTCACGGTTACGGTCGCAAGAACTATGACCTTGGTAGCCACATCGAGCCAGTCAAGCTTGGTGGCATCAAGGTCTTTTCTTTTGCGACCGGGTGTATCCAATGAGTGTTTACCCATTGTCTACCTCCCTTGCGTCGTAGGGTTGTCCGCTCGCCTGAAAAAAGGGCGCGCGGGACAGCCCACGTCACGCGCGGGCCTTACCGCGCACCGACGAGGAAGTCACGCCCACACCTCACCATAAGTAGCGGGGTGTGATTGTGAACCAGTACTAACGCTAGCAGCCACACCTGACGAGGCCTAGAAGCGTGATTTCACGGGCCTGACCCCCGACACTTTCTGGGGGCAGGCCCGAGGTCGTAGGTTCGAATCCTGCCCCCGCTACTAAAATAACCTCCCACCAGTGGAAACGCTGGTGGGAGGCTTTGTATTTCTCGAGTAAAGCTCGAAAGTCTACGAAAGTTTTCACGCTTGCCCACCATGCGTCAGAAAATCTGTTCGCCAAGGTAATTCGGGATGGTGGAAGGTGAACAGATATATAAGACCACGTATCGATACCGTAACGATGATGATTATCGGTTGTATTGGAGCTTTGGGCGTGGTGAGCTAGTCGAGTCCATCAAGATTCGAGAAAGGCTTAAATATGAAGGCTTTGGGTGCAGTAGCACTACTATCGATTGGCGTCACGGCGAATGCCTTGGCAGCATCGCCAGCACATGCCACACCAGCAGAAACTGACTCTTACGAGCGCATCGCTCAGACGACGATTGAACTCCGTGAGAAAGAGCATATTGATCCGAAGGCTGAGACCCCAGACCATATCGTACAGCAAGTTTTAAATGAAACCGGCTCTGCAGGGGATAAAACCGCCTTTCGAGACTCCGGCGACAACTATGGAACCAACATCGGTAGGCATGAAGCGGCAGCCTGCGCGACCAATCCCTATGATTGTACTCGCGCGAAAGAAGCAATCAAGGACGCGGAACGTATCTCCTCGCAAACGTTTCCAAACAAAGTAACGAACGATAACATTCAGGACGCTGATAGGCATTGTGTGTGGCAGGCGCTGACAACGATCCGGGCTAACGCAGATTTTGCACGAAAAATTGGCGATGCCCACGAAACAGACCATCCTGGTTCTCCTGAAGCTGGGCACATGGATCAAACAAACAATGCCATTGGTCGAGACATTGGATTGCGACACGAAGGAGATGAAGCGGGCGCCATCAATGAATGTCATGCGCAGGCTAAAAACGGTGGTCTGATCAAGATAAACTGATTGGTAAGGAATTTGTTGTGAAAGAAAGAACGAGCATTCCGGGAATACTTTTTGGAATTGTCTTGGGCGTCGCAACCCTTTATGGCGGAGTGCTCCTGTCCACATGGCTTCCAATACCTTTCGTCTTCTATGGGCTACCTCTACCTTCATTGGTGGCGTTGGGTGTATTAACCATGTTTGTCTACATGTTGAAAAAGGATCGGCTTAGCGACCGATCATGGCGGGCTTTTGCCTTCACATTCGCCGCGGCTTTCGTCGTATCAGCGTTCTTATGGGTGAGCACAATTTCTGGCTATGGAAACTTCGCATAGCCTATAGATATGGAACCGCTGTAAGGCCAATTACAGTCAGCCCCTCTAGATTGATGAACTGCTCCCCATTAGTTGGACTGAGAAATCGGCTTAAACGACAGAATGTGTTGTTTTGCGGCGTGTCGGGCTAAACGACATTTTGTGTTGGTGGGGTTTAGCGTATGTGGCCTTTGTGTATTCCCATAGGGACCTGACCCCTGTTTGGGTATGTGTGACACAATCGTGGGCCTTATCTTAGGCCTCAAATTCCCTTTCTGAATCGAGTAAACGAGGGCATTCCCGCTGGTGGGAGTGCCCTTTCCTATTTATTACTGCTGTCGTTTAGACGTAGACAGTGCGGGTAGTGGCGCATTCTCGGAAACATATATTTTCTATGTGTTTAGCCATATGTCCTGCCATACGGCAGGCACCGTGGGTGCGCATAGTTACCCTCACGACTGCGCCGCTTTAGGCGTTTTCAACGCCTAGAACATTATGGGGTGAGGTTTTCTAGTTCCAGACTTGGAACACCTTCCCTGTTTCGACTCCTTCTACAGAGCGTATATATGCGTCGGCTACCTCTGTCGCAGGAACTTGTTTGAACCCAGGAA
>JALXWS010000031.1 GCA_025144025.1 Corynebacterium sp. p3-SID1241
TCATAATCCGACTCGCAGACAGCAGGTAATGATCATGCAGCGATTTCTCTACTGCCAGCAGCAGCGCCGTCGGAAAACTTGGTGCGATTACTTGTCTGGTCTAGGACAGATTAGTCAACGGCTATAACGTTTTGCTGTATCTACTCATCATGTTTTAGCCAGTACTGCGCAGACAAGGCAAATGACAGCATCACGATTCAGGAAGTTTCCACGACGTCCGTACAGCGTCGAATTTCCCGATTGAATCTTTCAGTGGGGTTATTCAACCAGATCTTGGGCTATACTACTTTTGGCACTGCGGTAAACTCCAGCAGTTCGTCCAGGGATTCTTCCGGGTAGTCAGCTGCATAAGGAAACTTTTACTGGCGGATTTCCACGACTTCACGGGCTTGAGCCCACACAACGTGCTAGCGGTGAAAATGCTCGACAGAATCCGCCTCACGTTGATGCACTATCCGCCGACATGGAGCAGCGGCTATTCTGTGTTTGTATCGATTTCCTCGAGGTGAGGCTATCAAGGGTTTATCAGCTGCGCGCCCAAGGATCTCCGTGGGTAGTCTTTTTCGCATACGCTCACACGCTAGCGGTAATTATTCAATGAGCGAATCTTATGAAGCGAGCATCCATTATTGCGCGTGTGCTTCGTTCCATAGTATCGCTATCTGCACACGGTCCCGCATCTCTAATCTGGAGAGTATTCGTGAAACGGTCTTTTTCACACTGTCCCGCTGTATTACAAGCTTTTCCGCTATTTCCTTGTTATTGAGTCCTTGGGAAATTAACTCTGCAACTTCTTCTTCGCGCGGAGACAGTGATGCTAGGGTGTTTTGGGCGTCTCGTTGACGCTTCGTCGAAGCTTTTACTGGTCTGCGCTCTTGAAGAAGGGTGGCCGTTATCCGAGGAGTAAGGACTGCGTCTCCCCCGTATACAGATCGAATAGCATTCTGTAGATCATGTGAACGGGCATCCTTAAGTAGATATCCAGAGGCTCCCGCATCGAGAGCACTAAGAGCGTAATCATCCTGATCATATGTAGTCATTATTAATATTTTTATCTTGCCAAACGAAGCAGTTATCCGTTCTGTCGCTTCGATTCCATTCAGAAAAGGCATGCGGATATCCATTAATATGACTTGGGGGAGGAGAACATTGGTTTCCCTCATTCGGGAAAGTACTTCAATCGCTTCTTGACCGTTGGTTGCGGACGCCACTACACGCATATCGGCTGCCTTTTTTACGAGCAAGGAAAGTCCGAACCGAGCGGCCTTTTGGTCGTCCACGATCATTACTCTAATTGAAGAGTCCTTATCTATATCGTTCTGCACAGGTATTTCCTTCCCCTAAACCTGAGTAAATAGGGATTATCGCGTTCACTTTCCATCCCCTATGTGTAGAGCTCGCGGTTAAGCTTCCGCCTACCTTCTCTAGACGCCTACGCATTCCTAGGATTCCATTTCCGGGTTTCACTACAGAGGTCTGTGGTTTTCCATTATCGGAAAAATGAATACGAACCGAATGTGGAGAAAAATCTAACGAAACGGTAATTTGGCTTGCTTCTTGTGCATGTCGAATCGTGTTAGTCGTGCATTCCCTTATGACTTGAAAACACAGTTCCTGGATACACTGGTTCTCTGTGCGTTTACCGTTTTCTAGAAATGCAACAGATATTCCAGTTTTCCGAGTTACTTCTATGAGGGAAGCCAAATCATTCCATGTGTGTTGTCCCTCCTCGGTTAAGGTTGCTAGATTGGGGGGTATTTCCTCTTGGTTGATCTCATAAACAGTCCGACGCGTATCTGCAAGAGCGTCACGCGCCAATTCATCAATCATTTCCAAAGCTTCTTCTAGATCAGGGCGGACTAACTGACCTTTGACACCTTCGCTTAGCGCTGCTATAGCAGTCAAACTATGCCCCACGCTATCGTGAAGACTAGTGGCAATACGGGTAGAACGTTCTGCCTGAAGTCTCTTGTTTTCGGACAATCTAGCATGATGCTCAGCTGCGAAAACGTCATCTTGGCGAGCTAACGATAGCTTTCGAAATCTCGCTCCCAAGGAAATGGTGGAGATTGTTCCTACATAGAAGAAAGTTGGCAGGAAGGCGCTGATTCCGTAAATAGGAAACATTTTCCATGAAGCGGGGAAATCGGCCGCTAGAGCTAATAGGAGTCCTGCCCCGATTTTCCAAGCGGTAGAGCGAGAACTTGTGCTATGGACTGATATGAGTAGTGGAATAAGGCAAAAAGCGCCTGCAGAATAAAAAACTTCCGCAGAAATCATAAATATGCATTGAATAATGAGAATAAGGAACGGCGCGCGCCGCCTGAAAAGTAACACAATTGACTGCGTCGACACCCATATCCACCACAGGTAGTCAGGCTCGAAAAGACTATTTACGTGGATGGATAGCGAGATTGCGAGTTGTATCGACGCACTCAGAAGTGCCCCTAGTAATGGAGCTGAGGGGGAAGATTGCCACGCTTCGGCTATCTTGTCCAAAAAATTTCGAGGGGCGGTAGGGGGGTAGTTAACTTCCACAATGGCAGATTGATTTAGTTTCTTCAAGTGAAATTCCTAGTCGGTTTAACTCTACGTCGTCAGCTTTAGGATTGTCCCCTGTAGGGGACAAAAGTCTCCTTATGATGGATTTCTACTCCCGTTCATTGAACAATGAGCTCCGAGGCCACTACGGCCGATTCGAAGTTCTTAAAGAAAGAGGGAAAATGGACAGGGGAGCAAAACTCCACTTAAACCACGTGACTCAAACACTCGGAAAGACTGAAGTAATCAAAGATCTTTCAATCACCGTTCCTGCTGGTAAAGTCTACGGCTTCCTGGGCCGAAATGGAGCGGGAAAATCCACGGTGATGAAAATCATTTTGGGTCTTTTGAGGCCTGATACTGGCACTGTTGAGCTTGAAGGAAGGCCGGTGGCTGGCGGGGACACAAGCTATCTCTCTCATATCGGGAGCCTGATCGAAGAGCCATCATTTTATCCTAATTTAACTGGGGTGGAAAACATCTCCTACCTCGGCAAGCTCAGGGGCGTCAAGACAAACACTAGTCACATTCTTGAGATGGTGGGCCTCTCTAATCACGGAAAACGAAAAGCCGGAGAATACTCTCTGGGTATGAAGCAAAGATTGGGAATCGCGCTAGCCTTGGTTGGTGACCCCGACATCTTATTGCTCGACGAACCGACTAACGGCCTAGACCCAGATGGAATTAGAGAAATTCGTGAGTTAATTTTGCGATTTTCCAGAGAAATGGGAAAAACCGTAGTCGTCTCTAGTCACATCCTCTCCGAAATTGAACAAATTGCTGATGTCGTAGGCATTATCCATGAGGGTTCTTTGCGTTATGAGGGGGAGCTCAGCAGTCTAATTGGTGCTCCTTCTCTTGTGATTGATGCTCTGAATTCTTTCGAAGTGAGGCAGGTCTTAGACCGGCGAGGTATCCCTTACTCAATCCTTGATGACGGAAAAATTCGATTGCGATACCAAGACAGGGAGCTGTCGTCCCAAATTATTACTTCAATTGTGACTGAAGGATCCCCCATTGCTAGTGCAACAATTCAAAGCCACACTTTGGAGGATACCTTCCTGACGATGACGGGTAGTGCGGATATCGAAGGGGCTAGGAGGTAATAGCGATGACTCACGTAGCTCCTTCGACGCAAAGAAAGCCAGCATTAATTTTCTCTCTGATGGCTCAAGAACCGTTGAAACTGAAGCGTAAGTTTAATGTTTTTCTCCCTTTAGCCCTTATTGTTCTTTTTGGTTTTTGGGCTTTCATTTTGACTACTACTACCTTTAACCAGCTGGATCCTACAGAACGGGACCCGCGGTCATTGACGTTGAATATGGTTCAGTTGGGAAGTCTGATGCTTCCTCTCTTGATTGGTTCGTATTCTTTGGTGATCTCGTCGATAGATCGAAAAAATCGTATGCTTACGCGGCTGCAATCTCTAGGGACGTCCGCCAGAGAAATCATGCTCATTAAGTCTGTATGGGTGAGTTTAGTAGCATTCTTCGGAATTGCAGCTGTCATACTAGCGACAGTTCAAGCTAGTAGTTCTTTCAACGTGCCAGTATTAGGGAACCAATTGGTAGTCGTAATTTTTGCTTTGTTAGTGGAAACTGTTGCCTTGGTTCCCTTGTTCCTCCATCTTGCCTTGCGTCTCAAGCACCCTGGATGGGTCGTTGGTATCGCGCTGATAGGCTCAGTTCTCGGTTCAGCTGGTCACATGATCCCTCAGACAGTAGCAATTTTCACTCCTTTCACTTTAGCTGGAGCTCTATCCCCTGTAGGGGTACAAGAAGACAGTCTTTTGGATCACGTCTTGTCTCTTTCAGATCTGGGAATTGTGATCGTAGTCGCCCTTGTTGTTGCAACTCTTTCAATTGTTGTGGTTCCTAGGAGGTTTCAAGATGAACTTTAATTTGACAGTGTTTCGGAAGTCGCCAGCTACGATTTTGATTGCTCTCGCGGTAGTACTTCTTTTTCTCTTAGCGTTTTGGTTCGGAATCGCAATGGTTCCGGAAGAGAAATGGGGTCAAGATTCCAACAGTGCCATTGGTTTTGCTTGGGCAAATATGGGGGGACTTTACTTCGGAATCCTTTCCCCTATTTTGGTGGCGGCAATGTCCGCGACCTTAATGGGGCCGGAGCAAAAAAGGGGAAATATCAATTGGATTAAAAGCCAACCTAAGGGAAGGAAGAAACTTTTGATTGAGAAGATTTCTATCCTTTTTTCCCTCGCCCTGGTTATGGGTGTACTTCAATTTTTAATCACTCTCATCTATAGGTACATGAGTGGCCATCCTGAGGAGCCGCTTAGTAAGCTTCTTCCCGTTTATTCTCTATGGACCATTTTGGGAATACTTGCTGTAGGTTGCTTCTACCTTTGGCTTTCAACGTATATTGATAATTTCGCTGGCGTTTTGGGCGCAGCAGTGGGGCTAACGATCGCCACGATGGGAATCTCGATTGCAAATCAACTCTTGGCGGGTACGAATGGTGTTGAGAAGCTCTTGCCAACTTCTCAAATTATCGCAACTTCATTCGCTCGTTCTCCG
The DNA here is from genome assembly GCA_025144025.1 of Corynebacterium sp. p3-SID1241. Lineage (GTDB taxonomy): Bacteria > Actinomycetota > Actinomycetes > Mycobacteriales > Mycobacteriaceae > Corynebacterium. Next base: position 5,079 of record JALXWS010000031.1, read on the forward strand.
GGGGAATCTAGTGCTGAGGCATTCTTTCTCTCAGGAGTGATCGCTTTGTTGTGGATGTTTTTGTTCGTGTTCCTTACCTCCAGAAAGCTCTCAAAGAAGGGGTAGGAACTATTTCACCTATATGGTGGATACTTTCGTACACGCATCCTTTTATGGGGTATTCGACAATGGAGAGTGCTTTTAACCTGGTTGTCGTGCAGCTATTCGCGCACAACGCACCGTTTGACTCAAAAATGATCGTTGCTGAGGTCGACCGCATGACCGGAGTCGACGAGGACGAGGACGAGTTCTTCCCGTTTATTGACACCATTGACCTTGCCAAGCAAATACTCGACCGTGGCCCCTACAACCTGCCCGCACTCCTTGACCGCCTGGGACTGGACAATCCGGACGCACACGCAGCAGTAGCCGATGCGACCGCCAAAGTGAACATGCTCTACGCCCTCTTCGGGTTCAAGCGCGGCGAAATTGGCCGCAAGATTTTGCGCCAAGGCCAAGTCTTCCACACCACCAACACCTGGCGTACAAGCCATGCCACCCCACTGCTCCCCCGCAACATATAGGCCCACTACCAGCACAAATACTAACCACGGAGGTCTATGCGGGTGGACATATGCTTTAGCATATGGCAGAACATACGTTTTAAC
>JALXWS010000032.1 GCA_025144025.1 Corynebacterium sp. p3-SID1241
TTTTTGTGTGCATGGTTGTGTGTTGATTGGTTTGTCTGCCAGTGAGCCTTTAGGTGGTTTGTTGGTTGGTGTGTGCCGGTTGGGTATGTGAAGCGCGTACTCATTTGAATGCTGTTTGGTGTTTCGGCTGCATTGAGATGGATTGGTTGGCATGTGATTGTGTTCAACTTTTTGGTTTCCTTATTTTTGGCCCCGTCGGGTTGAGGGAACTGTATTTTTCTTTGTAGTAATTTTTTGGACGCCAGCACAGGCTTTTGTGGTTTGTGGTGGTTTGTTCTTTTGTTGGGTTTCGGGCTTTTCACGGCCTGTTTCGGATTTTGTTCTGAAATTTTTTTGTGGAGAGTTTGATCCTGGCTCAGGACGAACGCTGGCGGCGTGCTTAACACATGCAAGTCGAACGGAAAGGCCCTGCTTGCAGGGTACTCGAGTGGCGAACGGGTGAGTAACACGTGGGTGATCTGCCCTGCACTTCGGGATAAGCCTGGGAAACTGGGTCTAATACCGGATAGGAACCATTTTTAGTGTGATGGTTGGAAAGTTTTTTCGGTGTAGGATGAGCTCGCGGCCTATCAGCTTGTTGGTGGGGTAATGGCCTACCAAGGCGGCGACGGGTAGCCGGCCTGAGAGGGTGGACGGCCACATTGGGACTGAGATACGGCCCAGACTCCTACGGGAGGCAGCAGTGGGGAATATTGCACAATGGGCGCAAGCCTGATGCAGCGACGCCGCGTGGGGGATGACGGCCTTCGGGTTGTAAACTCCTTTCGCTAGGGACGAAGCTTTTGTGACGGTACCTAGATAAGAAGCACCGGCTAACTACGTGCCAGCAGCCGCGGTAATACGTAGGGTGCGAGCGTTGTCCGGAATTACTGGGCGTAAAGGGCTCGTAGGTGGTTTGTCGCGTCGTCTGTGAAATTCCGGGGCTTAACTCCGGGCGTGCAGGCGATACGGGCATAACTTGAGTACTGTAGGGGTAACTGGAATTCCTGGTGTAGCGGTGAAATGCGCAGATATCAGGAGGAACACCGATGGCGAAGGCAGGTTACTGGGCAGTTACTGACGCTGAGGAGCGAAAGCATGGGTAGCGAACAGGATTAGATACCCTGGTAGTCCATGCCGTAAACGGTGGGCGCTAGGTGTGAGGGTCTTTTCACGACTTTCGTGCCGTAGCTAACGCATTAAGCGCCCCGCCTGGGGAGTACGGCCGCAAGGCTAAAACTCAAAGGAATTGACGGGGGCCCGCACAAGCGGCGGAGCATGTGGATTAATTCGATGCAACGCGAAGAACCTTACCTGGGCTTGACATACACCGGATCGGGCTAGAGATAGTCTTTCCCTTTGTGGCTGGTGTACAGGTGGTGCATGGTTGTCGTCAGCTCGTGTCGTGAGATGTTGGGTTAAGTCCCGCAACGAGCGCAACCCTTGTCTTATGTTGCCAGCATTTGGTTGGGGACTCATGAGAGACTGCCGGGGTCAACTCGGAGGAAGGTGGGGATGACGTCAAATCATCATGCCCCTTATGTCCAGGGCTTCACACATGCTACAATGGTCGGTACAATGCGCAGCGACACTGTGAGGTGGAGCGAATCGCTGAAAGCCGGCCTTAGTTCGGATTGGGGTCTGCAACTCGACCCCATGAAGTCGGAGTCGCTAGTAATCGCAGATCAGCAATGCTGCGGTGAATACGTTCCCGGGCCTTGTACACACCGCCCGTCACGTCATGAAAGTTGGTAACACCCGAAGCCGGTGGCCCAAACTTGTTAGGGAGCCGTCGAAGGTGGGATCGGCGATTGGGACGAAGTCGTAACAAGGTACCCGTACCGGAAGGTGCGGGTGGATCACCTCCTTTCTAAGGAGCTTTATTTTTGGGCACAGTTGTGCTTTTTCTGCCACGGTTTGTGGTGGGTGGTTGGTTGAGTGTGCGAGTGTCATGCTGCCAACGTTGTTTGTTGAAATCCGGGTGAATCACGCACCTTTAAGGCAAGTCAAGTGTTTGAATGGCGCTTTGTGACACACAAGCCGTGCACAGTTGTAAAAAATAGGTTGTTTGTATGTTGGTGCATTGTTGGGTGTCTGGGGCATTATTCCCCTTTTTTTGTGCCTGACCATGTGTCGTGCTGACACGGTTTGTGTTGGCCGGGTGTGGTTGGGGTGTTGTGTGAGAACTGTATAGTGGACGCGAGCATTAAACATGCATGGATGGGCTGCTTTTGTGGTTTGTTTGTGTGTGTTTGTGTGATTTCTTTTTTCTTTAGTTAATTTTTTGTCAAGTTCACTTGTGTGGCCACTGCTTGTTTGTGTGGTGGTTTGTGTGTTCGTTATTAAGGGCGCATGGTGGATGCCTTGGCATGCTGAGCCGATGAAGGACGTGAAAGGCTGCGTTAAGCCTCGGGGAGTTGTCAATTAAGCGTTGATCCGAGGATGTCCGAATGGGGAAACCTGGCCCTGGTTATGTGGGGTTACCCTTCAGTGAATTCATAGCTGTTGTGGGGGTTGACGCGGGGAAGTGAAACATCTTAGTACCCGTAGGAGGAGAAAATAATAATGATTCTGCTAGTAGTGGCGAACGAACGTGGATGAGGCTAAACCGTGTGCATGTGATACCTGGTAGGGGTTGTGTGTGCGGTGTTGTGGGCCCCAATGGGCGGTGACTACCATCATCGTGCTTGTGTGTTGTTGTTAGGTGAAGTGGTTTGGAATGGCCTGCCGGAGAAGGTGAGAGTCCTGTAGTTGAAGACAATGGCATGTGGGTTGTTGGGTTGCCCGAGTAGCAGCGGGCTCGTGGAATCTGCTGTGAATCTGCCGGGACCACCCGGTAAGCCTAAATACTCAGTGTGACCGATAGTGTATTAAGTACCGTGAGGGAATGGTGAAAAGTACCCCGGGAGGGGAGTGAAATAGTTCCTGAAACCATGTGCTTACAATCCGTCAGAGCACCTTTTTGTGTGTGATGGCGTGCCTTTTGAAGAATGAGCCTGCGAGTCAGCGGCATGTCGCGAGGTTAACCCGTGTGGGGTAGCCGTAGGGAAACCGAATCCTAATGGGGTGTTTTAGTGGCATGTCCTGGACCCGAAGCGGGGTGATCTACCCATGGCCAGTGTGAAGCAGCTGTAAGAGGTTGTGGAGGCGCGAACCCACGTAGGTTGAAAACTGCGGGGATGAGCTGTGGGTAGGGGTGAAAGGCCAATCAAACTCCGTGATAGCTGGTTCTCCCCGAAATGCATTTAGGTGCAGCGTCGTATTATAGCTTGGTGGAGGTAGAGCGACTGGTTGGTTGAGCGGGACTACAATCTTAGCAATGTCAGCCAAACTCCGAATGCCGCTAATTGTGTTGTACGGCAGTGAGACTGTGGGGGATAAGCTTCATAGTCGAGAGGGAAACAGCCCAGATCGCCGGTTAAGGCCCCTAAGGGTGTACTAAGTGGAAAAGGATGTGGGATCGCGAAGACAGCCAGGAGGTTGGCTTAGAAGCAGCCATCCTTGAAAGAGTGCGTAATAGCTCACTGGTCGAGTGGTTCTGCGCCGACAATTTAGTGGGGCTCAAGTACACCGCCGAAGCCGCGGCAAACATATTTTTGTTTGGGTAGGGGAGCGTCGTGCATGGGTGGAAGCGTTACCGTAAGGAGGCGTGGACTGTGTGCGAGTGAGAATGCAGGCATGAGTAACGAATTGATAGGTGAGAATCCTATCCGCCGGATGACTAAGGGTTCCTGGGTCAAGTTCGTCTTCCCAGGGTGAGTCGGGACCTAAGGCGAGGCCGACAGGCGTAGTCGATGGATAACCAGTTGATATTCTGGTACCCGTACATGCGCGCCCATGATAAAGCACTGATACTAACCACCGCGGATGCGCTACTGATGCTCTTTGAGTGTTGGTGGTGTTGATGTCGTGGGGCCTGATGTGTGGTTCAAGTGATGGGGTGACGCAGTGAGGTAGCCACGCCACTTACTGGATTGGTGGTGTAAGCGTGCAGGCCGTGTGGTAGGTAAATCCGCCACATGTTTGGTTGAGACGTGATGCGTAGACCCTGAAAGGGTTGATGGTGGTGATCCTGTACTGTCGAGAAAAGCCTCTAGCGATGTGTGTGTATGGCCCGTACCCTAAACCGACACAGGTAGTCAGGTTGAAAATACTAAGGCGTTCGGGTGAACTGTGGTTAAGGAATTCGGCAAAATGCCCCCGTAACTTCGGGAGAAGGGGGGCCTCACGACGTCAAGGCCCATGCGGCTGGAAGCGTTGTGGGGTCGCAGAGAATAGAGGGAAGCGACTGTTTATCAAAAACACAGGTCCATGCGAAGACGTGAAGTTGATGTATATGGACTGACGCCTGCCCGGTGCTGGAAGGTTAAGAGGACCGGTTAGTAGTCTTTGACTGCGAAGCTGAGAATTTAAGCCCCAGTAAACGGCGGTGGTAACTATAACCATCCTAAGGTAGCGAAATTCCTTGTCGGGTAAGTTCCGACCTGCACGAATGGCGTAACGACTTCTCTGCTGTCTCAACCACAGGCCCGGTGAAATTGCACTACGAGTAAAGATGCTCGTTACGCGCGGCAGGACGAAAAGACCCCGGGACCTTCACTATAGCTTGGTATTGGTGTTTGGTTCGGTTTGTGTAGGATAGGTGGGAGACAAAGAAGCTATCACGCTAGTGGTGGTGGAGTCGTTGTTGAAATACCACTCTGATCGGATTGAGCATCTAACCTTGGCCCATGATCTGGGTTGGGGACAGTGCCTGGTGGGTAGTTTAACTGGGGCGGTTGCCTCCCAAAATGTAACGGAGGCGCCCAAAGGTTCCCTCAGCCTGGTTGGCAATCAGGTGGTGAGTGTAAGTGCACAAGGGAGCTTGACTGTGAGACAGACATGTCGAGCAGGGACGAAAGTCGGGACTAGTGATCCGGCACCTACTTGTGGATGTGGTGTCGCTCAACGGATAAAAGGTACCCCGGGGATAACAGGCTGATCTTCCCCAAGAGTTCATATCGACGGGATGGTTTGGCACCTCGATGTCGGCTCGTCGCATCCTGGGGCTGGAGTAGGTCCCAAGGGTTGGGCTGTTCGCCCATTAAAGCGGCACGCGAGCTGGGTTCAGAACGTCGTGAGACAGTTCGGTCTCTATCCGCCGCGCGCGTTGAAACTTGAAGAAAGCTGTCCCTAGTACGAGAGGACCGGGACGGACGTACCTCTAGTGTGCCAGTTATCCCGCCAGGGGTATCGCTGGTTGGCTACGTACGGAAGGGATAACCGCTGAAAGCATCTAAGCGGGAAGCCTGTTTTAAGATGAGGTTTCGTTAAGGTCCCCTAAAGACGATAGGGTAGATAGGCCAGACCTGGACGCACTGCAAAGTGTGAAGGCTACTGGTACTAATTGACCACAACAAACACCAACACACTGGTGTAACTCAACAAAAACAACAAGAAGAAAAAACAAAAATGTCAC
>JALXWS010000033.1 GCA_025144025.1 Corynebacterium sp. p3-SID1241
TCCGGGCGCACAAAATGAGCCGCCTTCGGGCGGCTTTTCTTGTATCTAATCTATTTCGCAGGTGCCCGTCTATGAAGTCTTCCTCATTGCTGCCGGGTCTCATTGCCGGCATTGTCCTTGGCCTTGCGCTATGGCTCGGTTCTGGGAGCCTGTGGCTCCTTCTAGGCGGAGTTGTGCTTGGTCTAATATGCGCCCCGCTTCTCAAGCTTGCTGCTGATCCTTCTCGGTCGCGCAAATATCGCGATGATAACTTCCGCGATTAGACGGGTTTTCACTGCCGCAATAAGTCTTATATAACCCCGTTATAAAATGCAGGACACGTATAAAACGTTCACAGCAACCTTCCAGACAGACTTAGTAGAAAAAGAAAGTCTTTATTAATAAGGGGACTGCGGCAACGCGCTCCCCTCTGTCTTGAAGGAGAACGCCCGGTGTCCGCATCTTCGCGCATCGTTGGGCTTGATATAGCCCGTTCACTTGCCATTATTGGCATGGTAGTCCTGCACATGGCCTCCCTCGTGTGGCATACCAAAGTCATTCTCAACGGCCTGCCCGCCGCGCTTTTTGCCATTTTGGCGGGTATCACATTGATGATCATTGCCCGCAATTTCACGGTGACCACGCTTCTGCGTATCCTTGCCCGCGGCTGCATAATTACACTCATCGGCCTCGCGCTACTGCCCCTAGGGGGAGAGATTCAGGTCGTCCTAGTAGTAATTGGCATTACTATGATGTTGCTGTGCTGGGTCCCCCCGTTGCACTGGGCCTGGAGGCTAATCCTATTCGCTGTGGTCACCGTAGCCGCGACCGTGAAATATGCTCCGCTGACCCTACCGCAGGTATACCCACTGCTGGCCTATATCGCCTATTTCCTCGCCGGCATGCTGGTCTATGAAATCTATATTCGCAAGCAACGCACCGCTGCGCAGTGGGCTTCTACCGTTATAGCCAGCATCGTTGCCGCTATCGGTTTCTACTTCCGCTTTACTACGGACATTCCTGGCTGGCTACGTTTTACCGGCCACACTGGCGTAGTGGGTGAGATCATGCTGTCCATTGCCGTCGCTGCAGTCGTCCTACACCTCTGCCTGCTTGCTGGTCAAGCTGCGCCCAAGCTGGTCTATCCCTTTGCTGCGCTGGGTGCGATGTCACTGAGCATCTACATCTTGCACGTGCTCACCGCCTACTACTGGCAAAGCCACATCGCCCTGCACAACACCGCCTGGGCCTGTGCTTTCATTGCCCTCTTCCTCGTTATCGCAACCCTGTGGCGCCGCCTGATAGGGAAGGGGCCGGCCGAATGGGCCGTCGCCAAAGCTATTGCCATCGCCGTTCCTGCCGGAAAGAAGGACTAATCATGCAGCACAAAATTTTCCCCGCCTTGCTCGCCGCCAGCATCGTGGCACTGACTGCCGCCCCGGCCACTGCGCTCGAACACGGTGATCCAGCAACGGACTCCCCGGAGGCCCGCACCGTCGCCCAGCTCAAGATAGGACGTGTGGGTAGCTTCGGTGATTGCACCGGTACTCTCGTGGCCGCCCAATGGGTGCTCACCGCACGTCACTGCCTCGAGTCCGTGAATAACAAGGGCACCCAGGCCCGCATCAATGGCACCACCTACGACGCTGATTCCTGGGCGCTGTCGCCGCTTTCCGACGCCGCCCTTCTCCACCTCACCACCCCTGTCACCGATACAAAACCCGCAGAGATTTCCACCCAAGTTCCTGAACCGGGCAAACGCGGCACACTCTACGGCTGGAGCAGTAGTTCTTCTATGGCGCGCCGCGGTCAGCTGCCCCAAGCAGAAATGGAAGTGGCCGAGCTCCTCGGCGGTGGTCCCGCCGGCCCTGCTGGCGCGGACGCCACTGCGGACGCTGCCGCGAGCGCTGGTGAGGAGGCCGATGGTGGAGAAAGCGTTCCCGCGTCCGAGGCCATGCCAGAAATTAGTGCGCCGGAGGGGACAGAAAGCGTGCCAGCCAGCGAGGCCATGCCGGGTGGGGCGCCAGATGGCCCGATGCCATTGATCGAAAGTGCCATTCTTGATGTACATTCCACCGGCCGAGCGGGAATGCAGGGTGGTGACTCCGGCGGCCCCTTCTTTGTAGACGGTAAACTCGCCGGACTCGCCACGGCGGGCACTGCGAACGGGGACCCAGACCTGCCTTCACCTAGTGCAGCTATTACCACGCTGGCCGGCACCAAGGACTGGATCGAGGGAGTAGTCAGCGGACGCGATAAGGAAGCGATTCTCACCGCGGAAACCACCCCTGAACCGCCGAAAACCCCGCAAACCAGCGCCGACCACGCTTGGCTTTATGCCGGAATAGCGGTGCTAGGTCTTGTTGCCGCCGCGGTAGTATCCCGGATTCCCGGCCTACGGGGTCGCAAGCGTTAGAAAATCTCGATGCGCCCGCCCAGGGACTCGGACTGGCGCAGCTGCGCCACCCAATTCGGGCCGCCTGGGTGCAGGCGCAGCACCGGACGGGAAGAAATCTTGACCGGGGAGACCGATTCCTTGCGCGCGCCAGAACGGGCATCGATACGGGTGCGGGCGCGATAACCGGCGTCGGAAAGCTCGGCGATGGAAGGCTCGGGGGAGTCGAGCTTCTCGCGGGCGTCGCGAAGCAGATCCAAGGCCTCGTCCAAAGCCTCCACCAACGCTGGGGCATTAGTCTCGCACATCTGCTGTACCAGCTCCGGGTGCGTGCCGGCCACGCGCGTGGCGTCCTTGAAGGAACCAGCAGACAGGGACTGCGCCAGGATTCCGCCGTTATCGCCCACCACGGCGAGGATTTCGGCGAAGACGTGCGGCAAGTGGGAGATGCGCGCCACCGCCGCATCGTGGTTAGCCACGCGGATAGGCACCGCCTCCGCGTGCACCATCTGGGTCATGCGCACGACCTCGGTGAAGGTCTCAATCCACTGCTTCGGTATCTTTTCACCGCGGGCCTCGCACTCGGCGGCGTAATCATAGGTAATTCCCCAAGCGGCGCGGCGGAAAAGATCCTTTTGGGAGTTATTCCAGCCGGACTTGGAGGTACCCGCCATTGGGTGGCCGCCTACGTAGCGCGACTCCATTCCGCGCTCCAGCACCTGCTGGCGCACGGCCGTCTTAACGGAAACGACGTCCGTAATGCCGCAGCTGGGCGCGTGTTCCTGAATGGCATCGAGGACGCTTCCCACAGCGCCCATAGGCACGGCTATGACGATAAGCGCGTTCTCCGTCTCCGCGCGGGCCAAAATGGCGGGAAGATAGTCGGTGACGTCAAAGCCCTGCTTGACGGCAGTACGGGCGCCAGAAGTGGAATGGTTGTATCCAAAAACCGGGTGATTATATCCGGCGAGATCGCGCAGCAGCGAGCCGCCGATGAGGCCGAGGCCGATAATGCAGATCGGGCGTTGAACATCTTGAGAACTCACGATGACAATTGTGGCACAACACGACTAATCTCACGAGGTATGAGCAACGAAAATTACTCCTTTGCGGTAACTGTCGCCCGCGCTGAGGGCCAGTGGCTGGTGCGCAGCTTCAACGATGATTTTAAGGACCCGCAGACCTCTATTAATGCGGTGCGCAGCCTCCGCTCCGAGGGTGCTGCGTTTGCGCTGTTGTGCGTGGAGGACGCCTATTTTATTGCCGTGCGCCCCGTGCCGGGCGGGGTAAAGCTGCTCATTTCTGATGCCACTTATGGCGTTGATGATGACTTCGCCGCTGATTTCATGGATATCAACGATCATGAAATCCCGGATGTGGACCCCGATGAGGCCGAGCCATTTGGCGAGGGCGATTTCGATATCTTCGCTGACCTCGGTTTGTCCGAGGATCAGGTGGGCTACATCATCGACAATGACGAGGACTGGCCTTCCGATATGTTGCTGCGCATCGCCGGCGAGCTTGGCTTTGGCGATGAGCTGGAAGACGTCATTGATAACGCCTGAGCCCCTCCTGCGCGCGGAGGCTCGCATGCGCCGCGCCCTCGACGTCGCCAAGTGCACCCCGGCCGGCGATGTCCCCGTGGGTGCGGTGCTTTACGACGCCACCGGAACCGAACTAGCCACCGGTGTCAACCGCCGCGAACAGCTAGCCGATCCCACCGCCCACGCGGAAGTGGAGGCCATCCGCCAAGCCGTCCGCGCGCATGGTGATGGCTGGCGCCTTTCCGGTTGCGAGCTCGTCGTCACGCTGGAGCCGTGCGCCATGTGCGCCGGTGCTTTGCAGGCAGCGCGCGTTTCCTCCGTGGTCTTTGGCGCCTTCGAGCCAAAGACCGGCGCGTGCGGCTCGCTTATCGATGTCCTGCGTGCCCCCACCGCCCCCTTTGCCCCGCAGGTCCGCGGCGGCGTCCTCGAAGAGGAGTGCGCCGCTGGGCTACGTAAATTCTTCGACGGCCTGCGCTGAAAGTGCGTACACTGGCTGCCATACACTAACCGTCTACTCAAAGGAGTGATTATGGGCGATTTGGAAAACAAGAAGGACGGCCTTGTAGGCAAGGCAAAGGAAGCCTACGGCGAAGCTACCGACAACAAGGACGTAGCTAACGAGGGCAAGGCCGACCAGGTCACCTCCGAGGCTAAGGACAAGCTTTCTGACGCCGCTGAAGGCGTCAAGGACAAGGCCAATGAGGTTATCGGCGGCCTGAAGGACGACTAATCCTCGTCCCCCGTTTCCGCTTCTCGCTGCGCTGGCACCCCGCCGGCGCAGCGATTTTGTCGCTCGGGCCCACTCCCGTAATCTGGAACGCGGTGGCGTGTCCGAGCGGCCGAAGGTGATCGCCTCGAAAGCGATTGTTGGGTAACCCCCAACCGCGGGTTCAAATCCCGCCGCCACCGCGCC
>JALXWS010000034.1 GCA_025144025.1 Corynebacterium sp. p3-SID1241
TTTTAGCCGCAACCCGTTCTATACCGGTAAGGCTCCTACCGCTTATCGTTGGTATAGGCAGCACAACCGGGTGATGCGTCTTGGAGACTTGATAAAGCAGGTGAGGGATATGGCAGGGCACGACCAGTTCAGCCCTGCTCCACGCCAGCAATTTACCTCTGGCCGCGAACTCATTAACGCGGTCAAGACCCGCCGCGAAGAAGCCCAAGCGTTCAAGGCACTTGCCCAGGACGTGGACGCGGAAATCGCCGGCGGTCTCGACCAGTACGACCCGGAACTTATCGACGGCGTGCGTGTGCTCTGGATTGCCCAAGGAACCGCAGCACGCGACGAAACAGCCTTTAGGCATGCGCTTAAAACTGGCCACCGCTTGCGCCAGCAAGGCCAACGCCTGACAGACGCAGCAATCATCGACGCCTATGAGCACGCCTACAACGTCGCCCAGACCCACGGCGGGGCCGGGCGTGACAGTGAGATGCCGCCCATGCGCGACCGCCAAACCATGGCAAGGCGAGTGCGTGGGTACGTCACCCAGTCCAAGAGCAAGGCCTACACCAGCTCTAGCTCTCCAGGAAAAGCCACCAGTAGCGAACGCAAAGCACTAGCCACCATGGGGCGCAGAGGCGGCCAGAAAGCCGCAGAGCGCTGGAAAACAGACCCCGACGGTAAATACGCGCAAGGACAACGGGAATCTCTAGCTGCTGCCAATAAACGACGATCCATTCAAGGACGAGGTACGCGTGGTCGTGTGCTTGCTATCTACTCCCAAACGTTTTTCGATACTGGAAGTTCTCCAAGCGCTCGTCAGATAGCTGAGGAGATCGGCTGCGAACGAAGCACTGTGGCGCGGCATATCTCTGCGTTGAAGAAAGCTGGCCTGATACAGAGCTAGGGTGTGAATGCCGTAAGCAATATACGGTTCCCCTGCCGTTAGGCAGTTAGATAAAACTCTTGAAGCGTACTGGAGACAGAAGCCCTCTATTTAACGTGTTAAGTCTGGTAAAAATCCGGTTCGTCAACTTGGATGAGTGACGAACCGGAGCGAATGTAATATTTTACTTATTTGCAAACAAAACTCGAAGGCCTTTTCCTTGGAGCTCTGGATTATTTTCCATTCGCGTTTTTAGACCAAGGGCATAGCCAATGCTGCCCCCAGCAAAAACTACAATTGCGATGATCCACAGTGGCATGAGGTTCTCCTTTTAGCAGTGGGTAGATACCCATGTCCAGAATACGGTTTCACCTGCAAGTGCTAGTCCAGCAATCACGGGGTTGACAGCTGCTAGAGCTAGTACTTTGCCCCAAGCTGCAGTATGTCCTGCACCGACTAGGCCAACAACGTAAGGGCATACCTGTTCTTTGGAGATGCGCTCTTCCATGGAAGCCTGTAGGCTGGCGATCTGTTCTGGGCTTGCTTCATTAAGACGAGCTCGAAGTGCTTGTGCGCTTTCCTCTGCGGTGATTGTTTTGACTGAACCGTCAGGGTAAGTAGTAGTCACTTCTCCAGTGTCATTATTGATGGTTGCGGTAACTTCACCGTATTCATCAACTGACAGTGTTTGAGTTGTGAGTCCATGAAGCTCGCCGCCGAGGAAAGCGGGAGTTTCGGCAGGATTTTGACTTACTGCACGTGTTTCTGTGAACGTTTGTGATGGTGGGGCTTGGACTGCCATAGCTGGTGTTTGAGCTGTCGACATAGATACAGCAATAAAAGCTGCCGCTAGGCCTTTCGCTACTTTATGCATTTTGTACTCCTTGGGGAAAGATGATGTCGCTGTTTCCAGCACTTTTAGGGTAACGCGCTTTACACCTGGATACATAGGTTAATGCCTATGTTAATTATCATAGTTTTGAGATTAATGAGTCAGGCTTGTGAGGAAAAGGTACACCCTATTATTACGCCGGTTTGGGGTGGAATGCTTCCTGTAAAATAGGGCCATTCCTAGCATTGTTTTACACGTGTCTAGCGGGGTCTAAGCCTTATGTTTACAGAAAGTGGTGAGTGGGGTGTTATCGTCTGATGGTTTCCATATTGAAAGTCATATTGACTCTGTACCCGCGTTGGCGCGGGTGAAAGATCTGCATGGTGGACTCTCGTCGGGGCAGCAGGCGTTGGGCAGGATTGTACAAGCCTTGCTTGCTGACGCTGATGGCCTCGACGGCATTCAGCTGTACGCCCTCACGGGTGCAATCGAGTCGTATCGTGATGCGGTCATTGCCCAGGAGAATGCTGCCTTTGAACCTTCGCGGGGCGAAGACTAATGGCCAAAAGCTCTGGTTCGCATGGGCAGCGGGTGGGCTATATCCGTGTGTCCACGGTGGAGCAGAATAATCAGCGCCAGAAAGAACTACTCAATGCTTCCGGTAGGATTGACCGGTTCTTTGAAGATAAGATTTCCGGCCGCACTAAGACTGCCCGCCCAGGACTGAGGGAGTGTATGGCGTATGTGCGCGACGGTGACGAACTCGTCGTCTCATCGATTGACCGCCTTGCCCGTTCGCTGACGGATCTTCGCGGCATTGTTGATGAACTCACCAACAAAGGTGTGACTGTTACTTTTCTGCATGAGAATCTCGCGTTTGCGAAAGACACCACGGATCCACGTGCGGATTTAATGCTTGGCATTTTGGGTTCGTTTGCGGAGTTTGAGCGGGCCATTATCCGCGAGCGGCAGGCGGAAGGGATTGCGTTGGCGAAAAAGGCAGGCAAGTACAAAGGCCGCAAGCCTGCTCTTAGCCCGCAGCAGGTGGCGGAGATTAAGCGGCGCGTGCTGGCGGGGGAGTCGAAAGCAGTCTTGGCGCGGGAATTCGGGGTGACCCGTCCTACGGTGTATCGGGCGTTGAAGGCACTATAGGTGTACAAATCGTTTCACCTGGTGTAAACATGTTTACATGAGTGGATCGGTAATTAGCTTGCGCGTTGACACCCGGCAAAAGGAGCGCTTGGATGCGCTTGCTTCTCGCACGGGAAGGTCTGGAGCGTTTTATCTACGCAAGGCCCTTGATTCTTATTTAGATCAGCTTGAGTACGTATACATACTTGAGGCAGAAGCTGAGGCAGCTCGACGCGGTGAACTAGAGACAATTTCGCTCCAGGAACTAGAGGACGAGTGTGGCTTGGTCGATTAGGTTCACCCCGCGTGCTGCGAAATCGTTCCGGAAGCTTGATAAGCCTGTACAAAAACACATCAGTAAGTTTCTCCGCGAGGTAGCAGAGCTAGGCGATCCACATGTACGCGGTAAGGGACTTGTTGGAGACAAGTCTGGCTTGTGGCGGTGGAGAGTAGGAGACTACCGAGTAATTTCCTCTATCCACGAAGACACCGTAATCATTAACGTCATCGATGTCGGCCACCGGCGCAATATTTACCTATAGACACACCGCCTACAGCCGCCACTCCTGCCATTCCTTGGGTGGAGTCTAATGCTTTGGTGGCGAAGTTAGTGGCGATCATGTTTTGATCAATGATCAAATTAGTTTTGACGTGGAAGAAAAGAAGCGCGATTAGTCGGTTGTTTATATCCTTCCTTTTCTAAGTAGGAGGATAGATTTCTCCGGAACATGTCAGCATCATATTCAGCGTCAAGAACTTGATAAGGAATTGAGTCCTCATCTTGTAGGAGAGCTAGTTGCAAATGCTCGGCGCCTATTTTGTCTACACCAGCTTGTTCTGCGATTGAAGCGGCAACCGCGAAGCATTCTTGTGCCCTAGGTGTTAGTTCCATGGTTAAGTTAATTTTCTACTGTAGTAGAGTTTCGCTCCACTCCCAGTACGGATCCTTGAAAATGGGGTTTATGTGCCTGCACGACCAGAACCGTCGTCCTCCCTCGGCGTCTTCGGTTTCAACCATTTCCCCATCGTTGGATGGACCACACTCTTTTTTGGGCGTGCCGTCTGGATGTCCATCGACCTTTGTCCACCCATAAGGAATTGCGGCCACTGGTTGAGAAGAAGATAGGGCAGGTTCTGCAGCAACAGCTGAATTCGGAGACAAGAGAAGGAAAGCTGCCATTGAAGCGGTGATTAAATTGCGGACTTTCACACTGGCCACCTCGACTAGGTATCGTAGTTAAGTTGCTCGCCTTCAATGCTAATGGCAAAGGAACTGAGATTCATCAATTAAGCAATAAGTAGTAAGTTTGCGCAGGTGCTTTAGGTAAAAGGAACTCGCCTCGAAGGGTGCCGCCTTTGTTTGTCTTGCTGGGGTTAGTCGTTGAGAACGATCGAGACTGGAGGGCCGTAGAGCGATGCTTGGCGTAGGTCGATCGTGGAGTAAAACTCGTATTCCTTGTTCAGCGTGGCGTCTGCGAGGTTGCCTCTTACTGCGGCGTCCTGCTCCCCGCTATAGCGTGCCAAGATGAACCCGGTTGCGCATGCCCAGGCTTCGGCGCGAGTGCTGAAGCATGGAGTGGTGAAGTACTCCTCATTGGTGGTGGGGTTGAAAATAACTGCTGTCGTCACAGTGGTCCTTTCTCTCGGTGTGGCTCTTTTAGTGTATGAGCGCTGTGTGCATACCCCTGGTGGGTTGAGGATCATAGGTGACTGCGAAAAGGGACTGCTCTCTTTTGCGCGTGCGCGCCCTAACGTTTTGAGCGCGCTCTGCTGCTCATACTGATACGGCAATGCGCCGGCGCATTGCCTGACACAAGCGACCTGCTATCTGGTCACCAGTGTTCACGCCCCCTGACCATGGCCTATGGTCGCTGGCCCGCCTAGTT
>JALXWS010000035.1 GCA_025144025.1 Corynebacterium sp. p3-SID1241
TTTTATCGTGTCTCAGAACTCTTATTTAAGAAAGCGCATTACACCTGTTGAACAGGAACTTCTTTGTGCCTAAACAACAGCAGCAATTTGAGCTGCAAAGACACTCATTTTAATATCCGCACCTGTCTGCTCGCGGAACTCTTTAGACGCCTCAGACCAATTCCCTTGTTTAGCAAGAGCTACTACATTTTTCATTCGCTCTTGGAGGAAGAACTCGCGAGCTGATTTATCCAACAGATAAGTTTGAACAAATCGAGCCGAGTCCTGTGCGGCTTTGGGGGCAGGAACAAACTTAGCAAGACTCATTTGCTTAGCTTGCAAACTTCGTTGCGCACCATACTCCCGCACCAGCAAGTGCAGCAGCAGCTCCTGCCACACCCCCCTTAAGAGCGTTAACGCCTACGAGCCTAGCCAGAACCCAGGCAACCTCTTTCCAGTTCTGAGCCGCGATAAGATACGCCAATTGCGATCCGCCAGCAGCAGCACCACCTGTTAGACCGCCAAGACCGACCGCGTTGAGAACGCACTGACGGTATTCAGGAGACTTCACACTGTGGTAGGTAGAAACTTGAGGCTTGCCATTAGCATCCCGACCATTTAGTGAGTTTGCAATTGTCTGCAGTTCTTTGACAGAGGTACCTGTCTCTCGAGCCTCTTTCTCATTCACTACCCACTTTCCATTGTCTTGGTGCAGAAGCGTAGTGAAAAGAGTTTCCATGTTGCGCTGTGCCGCATCCATATCAGCAGGAGACAACTCGTGGGTGGTAATAGGCTCTGGCTTCTGAACGTTCTCAGTATTCTGTGTATCTGCATTTGCTACCGCAGCAGAAGTGCAAGAAAGAATTAGAGCCAAAGCAGCAGCTGGGACTTTACGCCCTAGTTTGGTGACCATGAAGAATTAGCCTTTCAAAAAGGAGAACTAGATTTCGGAGGAGAACTGCTCTCAAATTCCGTAAGGAACAATCGAGAACAGATTGCTATGAAAATATAAACCTGCATTTAAATTCATAGCGTCGATACGGTAACACCTATCGGATGAATTTTCATCACTTATACGGCCTGGACACCCTTAGAGGAAATACGTATAAGCCTCATCCAACTATGGAAAACCCGGCAGAGAATTAGGCAATCGCTTAATGTCGCCGCTTTTTCTTTGCCCTCCGGGCGGCACGATTCAAGCCAGCAGGGGCGGCAGAACGGCGCGCATTGTTCTCCATAAGTTCGGCAAACTCACGCACCGCAAGCACCAACTCCTGGTGCTCATCACTGACATAGAATTCGCGCCCCGTCCGGAGATCGCGAGTCATCTCTCCGATGACACGAGCCGCGTCAGCTACTTCCTCTCTGGGGGTACGCAGCTTCAGCGTGGCTTGCTCATGCGCCTGCGCCAACTCCTCTTGGTGCTGTCGCCTACGGCGCTCACGCGACGCAGCAGCGCGGCATGCACCCGAGCAAAACCGCGCCTGCCGGCCACGCGGATCCGTCCGTTGCGGGATCGGTTTGCCGCACCTTTCGCAGACTTCTTTTTGGGTCGTCATACCTCCATTTTATCGCACGTGCGATAAAGTTTGCCGGACGCTAAAGCGCCTGGTCACCCGATTAACACTAAGAGTGCCAATAGTGTGTTGTTCCCCAGCCGCTTCGCGGCGTGGGCTCGGGCCGACTCTTCCGGCCCGAAAGACTGACCGCCCTGGCGGGTAGGCCAGCAACATATTTGGATACATTCCGCCCGCCCCGGGCTTGTCAGACCTGCGGGGCAAGGTGTGAGCGCAGCGAGCACCGCGGCAGTGTGTCACACAACGTGACACACGAGGTGTCACAACGCGTGTAGGCCGACGTGACACACGCGCTGTGTGCCCGTCTAAGCGGTTAAAGACCCGGCAGCAGCACCCATGGAGGGCAAGACACTCCTACGCGATTGAGCACACGAGGACTGCACCGGGGCAACCGAGCCGGACGGCTCGGGCGGCAGCCCAAACCGAGCACCTGGAGCCGGACAACGCGACGGTTGCGATATTCCTTTTCCGCACGACCGAAATACGGCCGCGCAAAGGAGATATCCATGCAAAGAAACCCGAATCCTCGCACCAGTCTTAGGCGGCTCTCCGAGCTGCGCTCACTCACGCTAGGCGCTACCTTTGGCGCGATTCTTGCCGACCCTATGGCCACGATCCACAGCTGGAACGAGCTGCTCGACCTACTCGTCTTCTGGCCGTAGCGGCGACACACCTTATGCACTCTTAGTGACACCGGGACATAGTCCATCCAACCCAATCTTGCTAAGAGAGGTTTTACTTAACTGCCTAGCGGCAGGGGAACCGTATATTGCTTACGGTATGACCCCCTACAACTCGGGAAGCAACCCCGCAGTACGTAGCTCTCGCAGATGCCGTTTGACGGTAGATTCAGACACGCCTGTTTCAGCCATGATTTCTTTGCGCGACGGAAGCTTGCCGGTTTCTACAAAGCTTTGACCGACAAGGGCTTGAATTCTTGCACGCGTCGTTTGCCCCTGAACTCGCTTCCTTCGGTGCGTTCGCTCCAGTTTTGCAAGCTCAGACTGCGCATAGTCGCTATCACGGTCTTTCCAGCGTTGTGCGGCTTTCTTGCCGCCTCTGCGGCCCATCGTGGCCAAGGCTTTCCGCTCGCTGCTCGTGGCTTTACCTGGCGCACTAGAACCGTTGTAAGCAGCGCTCTTAGATTGAGTGACGTAGCCCCGCACGCGCCTAGCCATGGTCTGGCGGTCGCGCATGGGTGGCAGCACGATGCGCAGGGCGGCAGAACCGAGCCCCCTGCCCCCGCGGATCCGAGCGGGGCGGGATCGGCCCGCCGCACCACTCGCAGGTGCCCTGATCACTCATGCACCCTCGCTGAGCTCGTCGTCCAGGACGGCGAGCAGGTCGTTGATCCGCCCGTCGAGCTCCTGGGCCTGGGAGCCGGCCCGATCGAGATCCTCCCGGGCAATCTGGCGAGATTCCGTGGTGGCCTCGGGAAAAAGCACGTACAGGGCGGGGCTGTCGGGCACGAAAAATTCAGGGGCAAGCGTGCGGCGCAGCCGTACGCGCGGCAGCGCCAGGTGTCGACGCAGACGGCGACGGCGGCTGACTTGGTTAACGCTGACTTTGAACGCGGCTAACGCCAGCCAGCGCGCCCGCCCCGTCCGGGGCGCTCTATGCGCTCTTGAGCGTCGAGCACATCACCCAGGCGTGGTGCAGGCGTCTCAGAACGCGGAGAATCGCTGGGGCTACTTAGGTCCGATCCCCTTCCAGGTCAAGGAAGCTGAAATAGGGGACATCCTCAACAGTTTCTCCAACAATCCCGAAGACCCTATTGCTGATTTTGTCGAGATCTTCCTCGTTCTTTTTTCGGACAGGGAAAACAAACTCTTGCTTTATTACATAAGCTCGAAGATCCTCAAAATCGCCCCTACCTGCTGCTTCGATAGCTAGATTATAGTCGTCTTCTTCGGTTTCCACTGCAACGGGAGAAAAGTCATCCAATTCGTGAAATTCTTGAGCGAAGGAACTTTTAAACCGCTTTATCAGCCTTTCAAGTTCCGGTTGAGAGCAGTACAAATGCAGCTCTTCAACGAATTTCTGCTCAACTATTCCGTCCTCGAAGGAGTTTGCCGTCATGAAGAAACCTTTTCGCTCGCTATCCGCAGTCGCTATTAGCCTAATGATCACCCTTTCCGGGGTGCAGGGAACAGCCAGCGCTACCCCAGCCACTTCCTTAAGCAGCGTTCCACCAGAAATCACACCCTATGCTGTC
>JALXWS010000036.1 GCA_025144025.1 Corynebacterium sp. p3-SID1241
TTCGCATCCGACAGTATTTCTACGGATCGTATCTAGCGCGGATATCGGCGGGGATTAGGCTTCTTCCTGTATCGGAACAAATTTATAAGTGTTGCTACTGCTATGGCTGATATTCCAGCCGTCCCCCCGCTTCCCCAGCTAATCACTTCAAATTGAGCTAAGAGGGCGACAAGACATATCCCTAAAACTGCGGATAACCCAATTCTGATATAGGAATTCATTGAGCCATTCTCCTTCACCAGTCCTTACCTTAATACCAATCAACACATAAAACCGCTGCCTTGATTCAAGAGAGTCACAACTGTTGAAGTCTCACCGGTATACAGCCTAAGATAAATTTTTAAGCTTTGCGTTCTGGTACTTTCCTACGCACCCTAGATACGCGACTCTAGGGGTCCCACTGAGCACGCTCCATATTAACCTCTATGAAAGCCCATTCCACCATTTCGCAGCGGTATAGATGCTTACGTTCTTCCCCGCAACAGAGGCTAAAGCCGCCGAGACGGACTGCTCAGTACATGGGGATTTCTGGACCTTGGCCACGGAAGTTTTCGGTCAAAGACCCGAACTCGACTTCCCATATATGAAACTCACTCGGCAAGAATGCAGGCTCCTTTTCCTGCCGAGAAACAACATCAGCTTGAGCTGCTTCACGCGTGGTAAATGCGGCCAATATATCTGGGCTTATTTCCTGGTAGCGCACGGAGGAATGTTGCGCATACCCTTCCCTAAAAACGAGATAAACAAGTCTCGGGAAATGACCCTTGTTTAGTTCCCCCTTCCAGCCTTGAAGGGGAACTTCTTCAGTCCAACAGGTTATATCTGAAGAATCAACATGCTCGCCCATGGCACGCTCCTGCTCCCTAGTTAAAGCTATTCCGACGAATTCCTCGTCATACGTAGCTTCCGTACGCGCAAAGAGCACAAAGATTCTAGCCTGGTTGCTGTTATCTGAAGTTCTACCTATTAAACCTTGCATGCTTCTCTAAACGGTTTAGTGTTAACAGTCGCAGTGTAAGTTTTATCACCGTCTACGATAGTTCCCGTAGTCGAGCCAATAAAGTTCGTATCCACTAAACCATTGCAATGAAACTCAATGTTTTTCTGTTCGAGTTTGGATTGCCCCCGGTTGTAAGAGCGCGTAGGAACGCCAGACTTTAATGGTGCGTCTCTCCATACCATCCAATACTGGTACTTAAGTTTACTCTCGTGTTTGATGGAAGTTACTGGATGACTACACCTAGTCACCGGCTTAAAACCGATGATCTTTGCATCGCCGCCGGGGGTCTTAGTTCGTACATGAACTTCTGTGGGTTCGAGTACGCACGGCCCATAGTCTGGAGTTGCAGCGTACGGTTGAGCGGCGGGAGCACTACTATCATATTTCTGTGCAGCAAGATTGATGAAACAGCATACGGATACGTGTATCTCGTTGTGTGTTTCCCCCCTCATGAGCGGCTTTTACAAGAGAAGCGGCAAACTTACACCGTACTTTCTACTCAACATGGCCTGCTAACGTTATTTTTGGTTCACAATCATACCCCGCTACTTGTGGTGGGGTATGTGCGTGGCTTCCTCGTCGGTGCGTGGTAAGGCCCGCGCGTGACGTGGGCTGTCTCGCGCGCCGTTTTTCGGGCGAGCGGACAACCCTACGACGTAAAAGGGAGGTAGACAATGGGTAGGCACTCATTGGATACACCCGGTCGCAAAAGAAAAGACCTTGACGCCACGAAGCTTAGCTGGCTCGATGTGGCAATCAAGGTCATAGTTCTTGCGACCGTAACAGCGAAGCTCATTGCAGTGATGCTTCACGTGGGTCTTTAAGGCCCGAGGGTCTCAACGAGCTGGCACTCGTTGGGGCCCTTTTTATTGTGCAGCGATGGTTCAGGGACGAACCATGCTGTCATGTCTTAGGCTAATGCCCGCGCGGGGGTTTCGCAATACTCCCACACTGGGGACGTAGCCACCTTTTCTATGCTACGAGAGCAAACTATATAGTCGTGTGTCTGCTTATGTGCACCCATCCTTTTAGGGAAACTTACCCCGCCTCAATGTTGGCGATTTGCCAACATTGAGGTAGTATAAGTTTATGTTTAATGCCGCGAAAGTACTAAATGAAAGACCTGAGCTCAGTCGCCCGTCTAGAAGTGAAGTCCTAGTTGGAGTTGTATCTACCATTGCTTTGTGGATTCTTCTTTTTCTGGGCCTAAAAGGGGATATCCCTGCTCTGATAGTTGTTTCTGCCGCTTTGGTTAGCATGATTGTGTGGATAGGCCTTCATGTCAACGCACTAGATCGTCCAAAAGTAACCATGCTAGATACCGCCCTGATGGCAATCCCGATAATTGTTTCACTATTCTCATTTATTGATAGTGTCCCCACTGGGGTAGGGGTATCCATCACCTTTTCCACGGTTAGCGCTGCGTGCTATGCCGCGTATTTTGCTCGGATGTGGAGGAGGTAGGAAGCCGATGAATGAGTTAAGTTCCCTTATTCATTCTCCCATTCGTCTGCAGATCATGGCTTACCTGTCTCGAGTTGAGCAGTCAGAGTACGAGCGTTTACGTGAAGTCTTGGATATCGATGCACCAAGCCTGTCGCGTCAGCTAAAGGTTCTAGCCGACGCCGGATTCGTGAATCTATTCAAGAAATCCCCGCGAGGGAAGACTCAGGCTGTGGCCCTTTCGGTACTAGGCGAAAAGAAGTTTCGCGAATATAAAAAAGCCTTGGACCATATAGTCCAAGGCCCAAAAGGGTGATCTACTCAGCCCAAGCGCACCAACCAGCAGAGACGGTAAGTGCGGCAGCTACGCCTACAACTCCGCCCTTAACGGCGCTCTTTCCTATCTGTTTTACAATTACCTTAGCAACTTCAGACCAGAGCTTCTTTTCAATCATCTTACTGTATGCGCCAGTAAATAGTCCGACCAAGCCACCATAGCCAGACTTCTCCAAAACGCATTTGGTATATTCACCCGTTCCGAGAGGAACTACTTTATGTGCCGAGTCCTTTTCAACTTCGGTCATGCGATCTACTTCGGCCTGAATCTCGTCTGCCTTGTCCTTGCCGAGGTTCTGCGAAGCTTTATCGTAGTCAAAAACGTACCTACCGGAGCTATCCTTAGTCATTCCACCTTCAAATAGCTCCTCCAATTGAGGCGTCAGCTCTTCCACTGCGCGCTGTTCTTCTGGAGAAAGATCTTCGCTCTTGACTCCGTCTACCTGAGTACCTTCTTGAGAAACAACTGGATTCTCTTGAGCGACAGCATTTGCCAAAGACAGCGAAGAAAGAGGCATTGTTGCAGCTAAAACGAGTGCTACTACGCGTTTCCGCGATCGAAAAATCATCTAGACGTGCTTTTAGCTCTGAGTGGAAAGAAGACCAATCCACAAACCTACATTACGAAGTGCACACACGGCGTTAACCCATTTCAGATAAACCCATAACGTTCAACTTCTATATTTAGGCTAATCTATTTAATTCTTCGTTTCAATAGATTCCGTTAGAGAAATTCTCCTATCAACACGTTGAGTTCTCTGGATATTAGCAATTACCAGTGGGTATACGCTGCTTTCCGCGTAATGAAAACAATCCTTAACACTCACTGATCGGGCACTACAACCCGCTCGCAATGGATCCTGCATTCGTGAAAGCCCACGACGCGCTCGACCGCGAAGTGGATAAAGCG
>JALXWS010000037.1 GCA_025144025.1 Corynebacterium sp. p3-SID1241
AAGCTGTGTAGTCGTATGTCTACTTCTGCGCACGTACGATCCCCGCTATATGTCTGCAAGGACAAAGGGCCCCTAGCCTAGTGAGGGACGCGTCAACTCGAAAGATTTATGCCGTTTGAACTTGGCGTTTTCCTCGTGGCGTGTGAATATGAATATGCACTTTAGAGGTGGATAAAACTTGGGAATAAGGGGTAATTGGGGGGGAATTAATTAGAATATCTTTACTGCGGGCTGTGCATACTATAGCGAATAAGTTAAGGTAAAACTGTTTCAGGCATAGGTAAAAGCCATCTACCACTTAGGGCTTGAGGCAGACACATAAAGACGAGGCCGATTTTGGCGTGCTTAACTTTCGAAAGGAAAAGTACTGTGAAGAAGAAAATTGCAGCAGGGCTAGTTACTGCCTTGGCGGTTTCTATGTTCGCTGCTCCAGCGAACGCGGAGGGACACTTTGAAACCAGTGTTAACGGGGTTCGCGATAGCTACAGGACTCGTGGCTGGACCGATCGAAACATTGATGGTTACAACACGGAGATTACAGCAGCTACCTGCTCAAATGCTACACCAGGATCTCCTGGAAAAGTTGAGATGACCCTGCGCCGAGAGCTTTCTAAGAGGCCGGACCCCGACCTAGGATCGCGTTCGTTCAATAGATGCTATGGGGGCTGGGACCGAGGCGGGTGGGGGCGCCAGGCTGCAGGAAATTATCATGCTGATATCCATACATTCAAGTGGAACCACTTGACCATCAAGTGGATGAAATTTGTATGGTAGCGACCATCCAAGTTAATGCACTAAGAGTACGGCGTTCAAATAAGACAATTCTGGATATACCGCAGCTGGTGATAGATGAACGCCCCACGCTTCTACTGGGGGCTAATGGCGCTGGGAAATCAACGCTTTTTTCTGCTCTTGCATCAGATTCTTCTCCTAAGGAAGGAACAGTCCTGAGGGAAGGATCTATATCTATAGTGGAGCAGAAATTTAACCCTATTACCGGTTTCACCTCTAGTGAGTACTGCGCTTATGTTGCTTGGTTGTTCGGACGAGATAAAAAGACTGCAAAGAAAGAAAGCTTAGATTGGCTAGATTTTGTAGATTTGTCAAGAGTGTCTAGTCAACGGTGCGAAAGTCTTAGCGGAGGAGAACGCTCTAGGCTAGCGATCGCCACTGCGTTGAACTCTGGGGCGGAAACATTACTGCTTGATGAACCTAGTGCGGCACTTGATCCACTCAACAAAGAGCATGTCACTGAGGTATACCAACGGATTGTGGATAGAGGGCATAACCTAGTTGTCTCAACGCATGATGCCGGCGAACTACAGAGACCTTTCGAGCGTGTCCTTGTTCTTGATAAGGGGAAGCTACATTTCGATGGTTCACGGCAAGATTTTGTACAGCTAGCTACAGAGTCGGGAAATACCCCAGCGCATATTCTCTCACGATCTCTTGTACGGAGAGGAAACTACAGTGATTCCTAATTTCGGCGTTAAACACTGGCTTCGTCGTCCATCATTATGGATTTGCCTTATTGGGCTAATCCTTAGCAGAGTTCCCATTTCGGAATTAGGAAAGACGCCATACTATGAGTCGAATGCTGCTCAATCTACACTGGTGTTCTTCGTAATTGCTCCTGCGGTTTCTGCCGCAATGGCATGGGAAGCATCACGTTTTCGTCCTCTAGTGCAGATGGGGAGAAAATCTGTAGTTCGTATTTATGTGAACCGAATGTTTGCATGGTCGCTGATTTTTCCCCTTGGCTATGTATTAGCAAGTCTTTCACAAAGTACTGATTCTGCGCTGTTCGGCTCTTTAATCTTTTGGGTTATGCTGGCTTACTCGTCCATCGTCGGCATCTGTTGGACGCTAATCGGAAGTGCACTTGGTTTTTCGTTTAAACCACTGATATCAGTGTCTGTATCAGCTGCGCTTGCATATACGTGGTATGCGGTAGTTCCAGCCACTTCTCCTGGAGCCCTAAGACATATAACTGGTGATTTTTTAGCGTGCTGTTCTTATGATGCAACGCTAGATGTGAAAGCAATTGGGACAGCAATTGCAGGGATTATCGGAGCTACACTGACCATAGTCTCGGCTGCGGCACTGTTTAGGCACAGTAGTAAAATGTATATGTTAACTTTCTTTTTAGGGCTTCTCTGTCTTATCGGTTCTTTTGCTTGGGCGCAGCAACTCACAGAGTTTGGCCTTGCACAAAGAGATTCTCGTCAGCTTGTTTGCTCTTCTAATGTATGCGCATGGCCTGAAATTCCTAGCGAAAATATATTACTTAATATCCAGGCGAGGGATGCTTTCTCTAAAATAGCACCCACTGAGTGGAGAGATTTTTCAGAACGTCCTGTGATGTGGGGAGATTTTTCGGAAGAGCATTTAAGTTTAAGCGGCCAATCCACGGTAGAGGGGATAGTTGGAGAATTCGTGGATCAAGCTGGATCTGCAGAACTGATTCGTTCAGACGCTAAAATCTGCGGAATTCCGGCGAAAGATTTGGGAATTACGCTTAGTGGTCTTCCTTGGGAGCCTAATCGACAAGTTAACGTTGAAGATGTTGTTCAGCGTATCGAGCACACTGTGTGCAGAGTTAGCAATTAGCTCATGACATCATACGCATTCTTGTACTGCCGTGGGCATAGGCTAATTACTGTTTTAGTCATGGTGCTGTTTATCGGCTTTGTTCTTGCTTTTGCTGAGGGATGGTTACTAAATATCCCTTGGCTCGCTGATACCGCTGGAGCAAACGTTGGCACTTTATGTTCGTTTTCTTACGCCGCATTGCCAGTGATTTTTTTCAGAAATCAGATTTCCAGGTTAGAAGCGCAATCTTCACGGAATTGGCTGTCTATTGACGGTATAGTCCTCGTAACTTTATGGATTATTCCTTGGGTATTTTTCCTTTGCGGCATAGGAAGCACTAGATTTGCTTATGTATCTACTGTTCTTACAGGTTTGACGCTTCTTATAGGTAGATATGTGGGTGTGGATACACTTGCTTTGTCGCTTGTAGCACAGCTTGTCTTACAAACTGCTCTTTGGCCATCATTGTCTGATACAAATTGGAAACTCCTTCTTTTCGCTTTAGAGGTTCCACCCGGCCGTATTCCATTACTATTAAGCGCGGTTTCTTTTTTCGTAAGTGTTGTTTCTTTGCGTAAATTCAAGCGCTCTGCGTTTTAGCTGGAGACGCGAACTTCGTTCTACCTGACCCAGAAGGTCTTCAATTCTCTTTGATTTCGTCCTCCAATTGTTTATTACGTGGCAAAACAAACAATTGAAGGACGAATTAAATCCGATCTCCGCTTCGGATCAACTCTGACGTGGTACACGTTCCCCGTGCCAGAGTTCGACGAGAAAACACGGCAGCGCATTATTAAGGCAGGCAAGAAGGTGCTCGATGCCCGCGCGCTGCCCCCAGAGCGCTCGCTGGCCGAGCACTACAACCCACTCGCCATGGCCCCGGAACTCATCAAGGCGCATGACGCGCTTGACCGTGAGGTGGATAAGGCA
>JALXWS010000038.1 GCA_025144025.1 Corynebacterium sp. p3-SID1241
TCATGGTACATTTGCAACAAGTTGCCCAATGGGGTGTCCAGGTGGTCGCCGTGGTGATTGACAGGAGGTGTCGGAGTGCTGACTATCGCGAAGATGGGTGCGCACTCTGTGGCCTATTATCAGTCCACGGTTGATGAGAATCGGGGGCCGGATTCGTACTATTCCGAGGACGGAAAGCAACCGGCTTCGGCGTGGCTTCGAGGGGAAAACGTGGCCGAGGTTTCGGCATTTTTGGGCGCCGACAACGGTGCGATTGTGTCGGGAAAAACGGTTGAGAATTGGTTCAATAAGGCGGTCGCTCCGAGCGGTGTGGGGCTTGGAAATGCTCCGCGAAAGGATAGTGTTCCAGGCTTCGATCTGACGTTTTGTGCGCCGAAATCTGTCTCCTTGTTGTGGGGTATGGGCGCAGATTCTGCCGTGCGTGGCATCGTCGATGAGGCCCACCAGGCGGCTGTAAGTCAGGCGTTGGATTACTTGTCGGAGCATGCCGGCTACACGCGAAAGCAAGTAAAAGAGCCTGCCGGAAAACGTCTTGTCGTTGAAAGGTTGGCGGGTATTTCGGGCGTGAAATACGAGCACCGCACTTCACGCGCGGGCGACCCGCATGTGCATTCACACGTGTTGTTGGCGAATAAACAGCTGTGTCGAGACGGCAAAGTGCGCACGCTCGATGGGGTGAGTTTGTACCATGAGGCGCGCGCGGCAGGCATGGTGTATCAAGCCACGGTGCGTGAAATCTTGAGCCAGAAACTCGGTGTGGAGTTCGGCGACGTGGTCAATGGATGCGCTGAAATTGTCGGTCTTGATGCCCCAGCATTGATTGCGTCGTACTCGACCAGGGCGCGTGAAATCGACCAGTGGCAGGCCGACAATGGGCTTGAAACCCGCGCGGCCTATGAGCGTATTGCGCAGAAAATCACCCGGCGTACCAAGGACACCGACACCCCACTAGACGAGCTAGAAACCGAGTGGGCACGTGCTGAACACGGCGCGCAGGTGCGTGAGTTTGTGGCCGGACTTGAGCCGAAAAATGAAGCAGATGCGCGTGAATCTTCCGAGGATTTCTTGCCGAAACCGTCCCAAATTTTGGCGGAAGTTGCCGCAGAACGCTCCACGTTTACCCGCGCTGATGTTGCCGAAAAAGCAGCGGAACTTATCCGCCCTGGCGCAGTTTCCCCGGAGGATATGACGGTCACGGTTGAGGGGCTGGTGGATGCCGCGTTGGCTGCGCACGGTACATGGTCGGTGACCCCGGAGAAGTCGCGCGAGCTGGATAATACCCAGCGTGAAGGTTCGCAGAAGTACACCACTGTCGAGGTGGTCGACGAGGTTGAACGTGGCGTTGATATGGCTACCGCGCGCGTGGAGCGCGGGGTTACCGCCGAGTCGATCCAACCGGTTGAGGGTGAGCTTTCGCCTGCGCAAGCTGATGCTATGCGCGCGGTTGTCGGCTCTGACTACCTGACGTCTGTGGTGGTCGCACCAGCTGGTGCCGGTAAGACGTCCTCACTCAAGGCCGCGCACAAGGCATGGAATCAGGCCGGTAGACACGTCGTAGGCCTAGCACCTACGGGTAAGGCTGCTGACGTGATGGTGGGAGAGAATGTGGCCGATGAATCCATGACGATTGCACGCGCTTTTGTTGGCACCGACGATCTGACACCGGAGCATACAGCGGCGAAGCTGGGCTGGAACCGGGACACCGTTGTGGTTGTTGATGAAGCTGGCATGGTGTCTAACCCCGATACGATCCGTGTGCTGGAGACTGCCACTGCTGCCGGCGCGCGCGTGGTCTTTGTGGGAGACCCAGAACAATACTCGGCGGTCAAGGCCCGCTCTGGCATGCTGGCGACCTTGTCTCATGAATTGCCTGATGCCGTCGAGCTACGCGAGGTGTTCCGCCAGCGTGACGTGGGGGAGCGTGAAGCATCGAAGTGGCTGCGCGGTGGCGAAGAAGCAGACGTTTCTCGTGCCGCCGAGTGGTACATGCAGAACAAGCGCCTGCACGCAGGATCGGTTACGGCAATGATGGACGATGCTTTGGCTGGGTGGCGCGAGGATACTGCCGCAGGCAAGCAGTCGCTGCTGGTTGCTGCCACCCGCGACCAGGCCACTGCGCTCAATGCTGCGGCGCAGAAGATTCGCGCCGAGCGCGGCGAGATTAACCCCGAGCACCGCCTGGGCTTGTCCGATGGACTGACAGCCGGTGTCGGTGATGTCATCCTGACTCGTCGCAACGATGCAAAGTTGGTGACCAGCAACGGCGATGTTGTCCGCAATGGTCAACGCTGGGTCGTTGATTCCATCGGAAAAGACGGTTCCGTTACGGCCCGACGGTGTGATGATGATTTAGCCACTGTGACACTAAACCGCGACTACCTCGATAAACACACCCAACTGGGCTACGCCGCTACTGGGCATAGTTCCCAAGGCACGACCGTGGACGTGGCCCGCGTTGTAGCTGGTGTGGGCAACCTAGATAAGGCCAGTGTTTACGTTCCTATGACCCGTGGACGTGAGGGCAACTTCCTCTATATCGCCGAGACCCAGCCAGGAGACACCGAGACCGGACACGGCCAGGTGAATCAGGTCGCACGGCGTGAGTCTGCCGAATACGCCCGCGACCTGCTGGTGTCCGCAGGAATGCGCGAGCAAGGAGATAAGACACCCCAGGCGCTGTTTGGGCAGGCCAAGCAGGATTGGGAGCTGACCAAACTCGTCAACCAGCCTTCCCAAACGGACACCGATAACCCGTTTGTCGGCACCGAAATGGGTGAGTACATGCGCAGCTTTGCCGCTAAACGCGAAGCGCGCTTTGCTGACTTCCATGCCCGCGCCCAGGTCAACAACGCCGACGAGGTGCCAGAACCGGAATCAAGCAACGAGTACAGCGCTACACCGTCCAATGACGCCGTGGAGCGTATCGATGCCGAGATAGAACGCGTAAACAATCAGCTTGAGACGCTGCGCGGTGAGTACGACCAGGCTAACCAGCAGGTTGAACAGCTCGGACAGCAGTATTCCAAGCAAGATGCTGTAGTGCGCGAGTTCGAGGACACGAAGAACTCGAGGGGCTTTTTCGGCAGGCTACGCCACGGCAACAACGACCAGGCCCTCCTAGACGAAGCAATCAACGTGCGCGACAAGGTAGCTGCATCCTATGACCAGGCCGTGGACTATCGCGACAGCTTTACTGACCCGATTCGCCAGCTTGAGACCGAGCTAGACGAACTGCGCTCCCAACGCAGCGACGAACAGGCTCTACAGAACACCCTGGACGTCCTCGACTCACTCGGTATTAGTACCACCGCAGATGATGAGATGCTCGCCCGGTTCCACCAGCA
>JALXWS010000039.1 GCA_025144025.1 Corynebacterium sp. p3-SID1241
GCCGCGCGGCGGTGCCGCCTCGGCCGTAGTCGCTCTCGGCGCGCTGGCCCTGACCGGCTGGCCGGCCGCGGTGGCGGCCGTTGCCGCTTGGTTGGTGCTGCGCTGGACCACCATCCCGCGCGCCTACCTCGCGCCCGGTGTCGTAGCGGCGGCCGGGGCGATCCTCGCACGCGCGCCGTGGACATCGGGATCCTATGCGGGCGATTCGCTCCTGCTTAGCTGCTTGTGTGCCGCGGGCGTGGCCTGTCTTTTCGCCTCCGACCGAGGAGAAGATCCCGGCCGGGACGCTCGATGAGCGTATAGCTCGCGGCCGAGACCACCACGGTGGCCACCACCGTTACGGCCAGAATCACCCAAAAGTCCAGGGGTTTCCCGCTAAACAGCGGCACCCCGGTAAGCGGAAACGCCAGTCCCAGAATGGCCACATGCCATAAGAAGATGGAATAGGACCACGCGCCCAGTGCCTGCATGAGCGGAGTGGTCAGCCAGGACTTATCCCGTGGGGCGAGCGCTACCGGTACCACCACGACTGCGGCAAAGGCCGCTCCCGCAATGATGCGTCGGGAAAATTCGCCCGGTTCTGGATGCACCAGTCCCTGCGGCCCGAACCACTCGCGGCTGGCAAGCCACAGCACCACCGCTGCCACAAGCCACCACGCCCAGCGCGGCCGCAGCACGCGCTGCACGCGCCGGCTAATACCGGCTTCTTCGCATTCCGCGGCCAGCATTCCCACGGCAAACCACGAAGCATACGCCGGCGGCCAAATCTGCGAATTGACCTGATCCTTGGAGTAATCGGCCACAAAGGGAACAAAACCCCATGCCCAGCTAATCACGGCGCCCAGCGCGATGGCCGCTACCCGCCAGCGCCGCGGCAGCACCCCAAGAAGCCACACCAACACAGGCAGGGCAAGGTAGAAGAAGAACTCCACGCATAGCGACCACAGGTGGGTAAGCCCCGGCGCTAGCCCGTCCACCACATAGATCTGGGTAGAGGTGAGGTTGCTCAGCAGTTGGGTGAGGGTGAGCGAGTGGGCGTCGGGAAGCAGGAGCATCACCGCCACCACGCAGGCATAATAGGCCGGCACTAGGCGGGCCACGCGCGAGCGCGCATAGCCGGATAAGGTGTGCAAGCCGCGGCGACGCCACAAGAGGAAGGCACTGAGCGCAAAGAAGACAGCGACGAAATAATCAAAGCGCCCGGCAAACCCCCACCCGGTTCCGGTCTGAAAAGACACGTGGGTGACAATGATTCCAAGGGAAGCGACCGCGCGTAAACCGTCTAGCTCCGGCAGATGCTGGGGTACGCTTTTCACAGATGCCTGCGGCTGCACGCTTGCTCCTAACCCCGGATCGACCTGAAACTGATTGGACATACTACTGCAATGAAACGCTACCTTTGGCCACGCTCGCCACTGGCGTGGGTTTTCATTGCCGCCGTCATTTTCTTGGTGCTGGGTACCGTGGTGCCGCCGCTGTATAACAATCAGACTCGGCCGCTGGCCTTCGACCAAAACATCAACACCGTCACCGCGCCGTCGGCCGGGGTGTGGATGGAAGCGCCCGAGTTCATCGCCGGGGCCAAAGCCTCTGGCGATAGCAAGGACCCGCAGTGCCAAGAAAAGCAGGCACCCATGTGGTGCTACCTGCACCACGACCTGCTTACTATCGAGCGCAATACCACGACCTCCGAGGTGGCAGAAGATGATGCGCTCGCTAACTCCGATTCGCTCTCTCGCCTGCTCGCCGGGGATACTCCCCTTGCCCAAATCACGGAGCATTCCGTGTTGAACCGCGAGTCCACCTACCCAGTCGCTGCGCCGAAAGATCAATGGAAATTTGTCCTACCGGCGCTGGATACCGGCATGGCCCGCACCGACTTCGAGCGCGATGGGATCAACTACTTCTTTCCCTCCGGTACCGAGCAGCGCTCCTATCCGTTTTTCGACCTAGCGACGCAATCCTCCACGGCGGTGGACTTCACCACGACGGAAAAGCTCGACGGTATCCCCACCTATTCTTTCCACCACGATATCCAGCCCATTTCCTTGGCTGATATGCGCAAGAGCATTACCACCGAGGTCGATACCGGCACTGGCGATAAGCAACTAGCGGCCGAGGATTTCCGCATCTCCGGGCCGGCAAAGCGGTTCTACGACGCCGAGTCGCGCGAACTCCTCGGCTTAGATGCCACTGACCGAGTCACGGTGGAGCCCTTCTATACCATCGGCCGCGATATCTCCGTCGAGCCCACCACCGGCACCATGGTGGACCTGCGCGAGAACATCAAGATCTTCTTTGCCGCGGACGAAAAGCAAGCCGGCACCATGGTGGCGAATGACGATACAGAAGACCGCTCCATCTTCGCCGCCGATCTGCGCTGGTCCGATGAGACCCGCGCGGAGCGCCTTGATGAGGTACGTCCGGTCATTCGCACCATTCGCGCCTTGATGGTGGTCGGCTGGGCCGGCAAGGCCATCGGCGTTGGTCTATTGCTCTGTGCCGCCTATATGTACATGCGCCGCCACCGTGAAGGCTAGGCGTCTTTTACTCCTCATCTGGGGCACCCTCCTCGTGGCCGCGGTGTGCTGGCCCTTTGCCTTGCCCGGCGAGTTCTTGTGGCGCGATATGGCGTTGCTTGACCATCCGGCGCTTTCCCCTTCTGCCTTTGGTGACGGCAGTTTGCCCGCCCGCAACGCACCGCAGGACGGTTTCCTTGCTCTCGTGGGCGGCGCGTGGGCGGCACGGGTGCTC
>JALXWS010000004.1 GCA_025144025.1 Corynebacterium sp. p3-SID1241
AAAGCAACTGCCTGACGATCCGCTAAATATCGCCAGGCAGTGCAATTATGGCCAAGATCAACTCGCCAAAGTCAACTATCTTGCCGAAGAAGACCACAACAAAGCCGACCAAGAAACAGGCCGACCAGCCTTCTGCGACAACGCTATCCCAACCGAGTGCGAACACTCGATAGGAATCAGAAAAGACCCCATGAAGTAACTAACCGTGTACCCGCCCCGCAACACGCCGACCGGACACACATTCTGTTACTTAACCCAGAACTTGCCCAGTGGCTAAGCAGGAAAGCATAGAACGACGGTCCCCCCGAAACTTCCCCCAAAAAATTTGGAGCCGACGACGGGAATCGAACCCGCGCTAGCAGCTTGGGAAGCTGCAGTTCTACCATTAAACTACGTCGGCACTGCGCGTTTGTGCGCTCCGGCCTACTATACACCGCGGCCCTCGGCATGAGTAGAATTGGGGCCGTGCTTCTTTCAGATCGTGATATCCGCTCCGCCATTGACGCCGAAGAATTGGGCATCGAGCCTTTCGACGGTGAGCTCATCCAGCCCTCGTCCGTAGATGTGCGTTTGGATAAGTACTTCCGTGTCTTCAATAACTCCCGATATACGCATATCGACCCCAAACAGGAAATGCCGGGCCTCACCACCTTGGTGGAGGTAGAAGAAGATCAATCTTTCATCCTGCACCCGGGTGAGTTCGTGCTCGGTGCCACGCTGGAAAAATTCACCCTGCCGGCAAACTTGGCTGGCCGCCTAGAGGGCAAGTCTTCTCTTGGCCGCTTGGGGTTGTTGACGCACTCCACCGCGGGCTTCATTGACCCAGGTTTTTCTGGTCACATCACCTTGGAGCTTTCTAATACCGCTAACCTGCCCATTGCCTTGTGGCCGGGTATGAAGGTGGGGCAGCTGGCTATTTTCAAGATGACTTCATCAGCCGAAAGCCCTTATGGCACCGGCACTTTGGGTTCGAAGTACCAGGGTCAGCGCGGCCCGACGCCATCGAAGTCTTACCTGAATTTCCGATAGCCTTAAACCGGCATTCACATAGGGCCTCTAAGATGGGGCTTTATGCGTATGACTGTAATCGGCACCGGATATTTGGGTGCAACCCATGCTGCCTGCATGGCTGAGCTCGGCCATGAAGTACTAGGCGTGGATGTAGATGAAAATAAGATTTCCGCTCTTAAATCGGGCAAGGTTCCATTCTATGAACCGGGCTTGCCCGAGGTTCTCGAGCGCAATATCGAGGCCGGCCGCCTTGATTTCAGCACGGACTATGAAGAAGCAGCCGGGTTCGGTAACCTGCACTTTTTAGGCGTCGGTACTCCGCAGCGCCGTGGTTCCTATGCAGCGGATATGACCTACGTTAAGGCCGTTATTACGGACCTGGTGCCCAAGCTCAAGGGCGATCACATCATCTTCGGTAAATCTACCGTCCCGGTCGGCACCGCCGCGGAACTTCAGGAACTAGCCAATGAGCTTGCCCCAGAAGGCGCCACCGTGGAAATCGCATGGAACCCGGAGTTCCTGCGTGAGGGCTATGCCGTCAAGGACACCATCACCCCAGACCGCATAGTTCTCGGCGTGCGTGAGGGCGAAAGCCGGGCCGAAGAGGTAGCGCGCGAGGTCTATGCTAAGCCGCTATCACAGGACACCCCATTCATCGTGACGGATTGGCAGACCGCCGAGCTGGTCAAGGTCTCCGCTAATGCGTTCCTGGCCACCAAGATTTCCTTTATCAACGCCGTTTCTGAGATCTGCGAGATTGCAGGCGCGGACGTTACCGCTCTTGCCGACGCCATTGGGCTCGACGAGCGCATCGGCCGCAAGTTTCTCGGTGCTGGCCTCGGCTTTGGCGGCGGTTGCCTGCCCAAGGACATTCGCGCCTTCATGGCGCGTGCGGGTGAGCTCGGTGCTGACCAAGCGTTGACCTTCCTGCGCGAGGTGGATGCTATCAATATGCGCCGCCGTGACCGCGTGGTGGATCTGGCCAAGGAAGCCTTCAACGGTTCTCTGTTGGGCCATCGCGTAACCGTGTTGGGCTGTGCGTTTAAGCCGAATTCCGATGACGTGCGTGATTCGCCCGCCCTCGCCGTGGCCGGCTCCCTGTCCTTGGCTGGCGCAGCAGTTTCCGTCTATGACCCAGAGGGTATGGATAACGCCAAGAAGGTATTCCCCACCCTGGATTATGCTGCAGACGCTGATGACGCCCTGCGCGAGGCAGAGCTGGTGATTCTGGCAACCGAGTGGAAGCAGTTCAAGGAATTGGATCCGCAACAAGCGGGCCAGCTGGTGGATAAAAAGCACATTATCGACGGCCGCAATGTGCTGTCTGTCGCAGACTGGCAGCAGGCCGGCTGGAAGGTTGAGGCCTTGGGCCGCACCCTTTAACTAGGGCGATGCCAAAAGCGATACGGAGGGCCGAGCAGTGAGAAACATTGCTCGGCCCTCTCGCTTGTTCTCAAGGTAGTTCGTCTTTAGTCGGCTACACGGTTATGCGGAATCGTAAACGCTGCGATGAGTGTGGTTATCGGCACTGCGAGGATTAGAGCCATCGCACCCACACCGGAGCGAAGTAACTCGGTGGCGACGAGATCGCTGGTGAGCATCTGGCTGGCGGGGCGCTGCGCTGCGGTAATGAGTAAGAGAAGCGGAAGCGTGGCGCCGGTATAGGTGAGGATGAGTGTGTAGATCATCGAGGCAATGTGATCCCGGCCTACCTTCATTGCAGAAAGAAAGAGTTCTCTTGGGCGCGCGTCTGGGTCGGCTTCGTGGAGCTCGGTGACTGTGGAGGCTTGGCCCACGGCGACATCGGCGAGGCTGCCAAGGGAGCCGACCACGAAACCGCACAGTAGCACTCCAAGGATGGAAACGCCCGGCATGTAGAGCAAAAGCTTTAGGTTGTCTTCGGAGCTGTAGCCCTGCAACTGCGAGGTATCGATCGTGGCCCAGGCGAGGAATGCCGCGATAATGAGCGCAAGCAGAGACCCACCTACCGCTGAAGCTGCTTTCCAATTTGCTCCGTGCACGAGTGGTACGGCGACCAAGACGATTGCGGCGCAGGAAATGAGGGCAGTCCAGAGGGGACTATGGGCGTCGATAAGCGCAGGCAAAAGGAACGCAAAGACTACGCCAAGGCTAAACGCCAAGCCGACGATGGCGCGCACTCCCTGCCATGCCCCGAAGGCAATTACGATGATGGTGACGATTACCGCCCACAGGATTAGGCTGCCGGTGCGCTGATAATCCGCAAAAGCATAGGTAACCGCACCGGACGGGTCAGTAGCCTTGGATAAGACTATCTTGTCGCCGGTTTCCAACTGCGGATCGCCAGCTTTGCCAAAGGTGACCAGCTGGGTCATGTGCCCTGCGTCTTCGCCAGAGGTGATCTTAACTAGTGCGCGATCGCAATGTATCTCTTCCGTACCGGGGATAAGGGGAGGAGTGTCAAAGACCTGTCCCGTTTGTTCCGATTGACAAGCCGAATGGTCGGCCGTGTCTACCGTGCCCTCTACCTGTGGGTGATTGAGCGTGTAGGTTTGCTGAAATTCTGCGGAGGTGTGCTCATTGGCAGGGCTATTGGGCCAAAGTATTACCAAGCCAGCAATGGTAGATATGAGCGCTGCGGCGAGCGCACTAAACAGGCCTATCCGCCAAGGATTTTGAGCTATCGAAGTTAAAAGCCGGCTCCACAGGGCGGAAGCCGGCTGGGACTTGGTTGCCGCAGAATGTCTTCCCATACACCTTATTGTGAGGGAATATCACTATCATTAGCAACTGGCGGGAAAACTACTGTTTGTAGCTCACAAGGAAGTTACCTAGGCGCTCAATGGCGTTTTCAATCTGGGATGCCCACGGCAGCGTGACCACGCGGAAGTGATCCGGGTTCGGCCAGTTGAAGCCGGTTCCCTGCACCATGAGGATCTTTTCCGCCTTCAAAATATCCAGCATGAGTTTGGCATCATCATGGATTTCATACACATTCGGATCCAGGTGCGGGAAGAGGTAGAGCGAGCCCATAGGCTTTACCGCGGAAACGCCGGGAATCTCATTGAGCTTCTCGTAGGCGATATTGCGCTGGCGCAAAAGACGCCCGCCGGTACCGGTGAGCTCAAAGATAGACTGCCGGCCACCCAACGCCACCTGGATAGCGTGCTGTGCTGGTACGTTCGGGCACAGGCGTGTTCCGGCCAGAAGCTCAAGGCCTTCGATGAAGCCACGGGCGTGGTGCTTAGGGCCGGTAAGTACCATCCAGCCGGCACGGTAGCCACACACGCGATAGGCCTTGGATAAGCCATTGAACGTGATGGTGAGAAGGTCAGGGGCTAGCGAAGCGATGGAGATGTGCTGCGCGCCGTCATAAAGAATGCGGTCATAGATCTCATCGGCCAAGATGAGCAGGTTATGCTCGCGGGCGATATTGACGATCTTCTGCAGCACTTCGCGCGAGTAGACCGCACCCGTCGGATTATTCGGGTTAATGACCACGATGGCCTTGGTTTTATCCGTAATCTTGGACTCGATGTCCTCGATGGATGGATTCCAATCATCGTCCTCATCACACAGGTAGTGCACGGGGGTGCCACCTGCCAGGGACGTAGCTGCGGTCCACAATGGATAATCCGGTGCCGGGATGAGAACCTCATCGCCATTATTGAGCAGCGCTTGAGTGGTCATGCTGATGAGCTCTGAGACGCCATTGCCCAAGAAGACATCGTTGATATCGAAGGGCGGGAAGTCCTCCAGCTCGTAGCGGGTAACGATGGATCGGCGGGCAGGAATGATTCCTTTGGAGGTGGAATAACCCTGGGAAGTAGGCAGGGCAGCGATCATATCGCGCATGATGACATCGGGTGCTTCGAAGCCAAAGACGGCCGGGTTACCGGTGTTGAGTTTCAAGATGGTGTGGCCATCGAGCTCCATGCGTTCCGCTTCCGCAGAGACCTCGCCGCGGATGTCATACGCGACGCCCTTGAGTTTGTCGGACTGGTCAAAGATGCGGTGTTTGGGAGAAGTCATGGAAATATTGTGCCACGATTCACAGCTACACAAAATGCTTGAACACGGGCGATGACTATTTTTTATTCCACTCGCTGAACTTCCGCTTGGCCAGATCCATGGCTTGGCCGGTGATTTCCCCAGCTTGCATACGGCGATCGGCCCACATCTTTTCCTCGATCATTTTTTGCTGCGCGCGCTCATGTGCCGTGAGAGCGCGAATCTCACGCAACTGCTGCCGTTCAATCTGGCGCACGGATGGGGCGTGCCAGGAAGACGGCCCCACCTTGGCCACGTAGAGCATGATCCACAAAATTGGGATGAGGGCGGCTGTCACCGCGCCTCCGAGCAGAAGCCATGGGTTGCTCATGGTAGCGCTCATTAAGATAAGCGTAGGGCTTGCTACCGCAAGCACCACAGAGCCGGAAAGGGCAGTCGCAAACTTCGGTTTCTTGCCTGCATTATGCGCGCGCGTGACTTCTCCCTGAGAATAAATCTTGACCTCGTGGGAACCACGCGCCGGAATGTCTTGGAAGACGGGCACGAGGTCTTGGTGGGTGCTGGCGCGCATGACATCGTCCGAGCGGTCCTCGAACTCCTCCATGGTTAACCGGCCTTCACCCACGGCGCGGGCGAGGTCATTGATGGCATCGTTGCGCTCGGAATCGGACAGACGCATCGTACGACTGATAGGGGAAGAACCAAAGTTATTACTCACATTTTCCAGTCTAGGAAAATTCTTCCCTTCCAGGGACGTGCTCTCAGCGAACGCGTCCTATAGGTCCTTCGTTTCAGCGTTAGGGGTCTTCTCGTCCTTCTTTTCTTGCTCGTTTCCGCCCACCAGGCTGGCCAAGAACGGGAAGATGGCGACAGTAAGCGCTCCACCAGAGACGAAGATCGAGGCATTTTCCGCCTCCATGATTCCGGAATTGACCGCCAGGGACGTTACCGCCACGATGATCGGCAGACCGGTGGCGGAATACAAACCTACTTGGAGGCGCTGGCGGAAGGTTTCAATATCAGATCCGGTATGCCCAACATTTTCGCGCAAGAAGACGGGCAGGCCACGGGTCACCAAAATGAGAGCTGGAATGCCCAGTACCTTCCACGGATTATGAGCGATGGTATCCCAGCTAATGCTCATGCCAGAGACCACAAAGAAGACTGGGATAAGCATCGAATAAAACACCACATCGAGGCGGTGTTCAAGGCGGCGGTGGAATTCATCCGGGATGATGCGGTTCAAAATAATGCCAGCGGCAAAGGCGCCGAGCACGATATCGAGTTCAAAGACTGCCGTAACCGCCATGAGGACGGCCAGAATCAGGATGATAAGGCGCAAGATCGTCTGATTGGTGGAGCCCGCACCGGAGATAAAGGCGGTTTTCACCCAAGGGATTGTCGAAGCGATAGCTGCCGGCATGACGGCGACAGCAACGGCGATGATGCTGAAGAACAACAAAATGATCATTGTCGTCAGCGTGGAACGGGTTCCTAGCAACAGCGCCATAGCGGTAATGGGGGCGACCTCACCAATGGCACCGTGAATCATCACGGAGTTGCCCACCTTGGTACCCAGAATGCGGTCCTGTTTCAGCATCGGCGTGAGCGTGCCCAGTGCCGTTGATGTCAGTGCCAAGGCGACGACGATGGCACCGGGCACGTTATCCACCAAAAAGTAGGCGCCCACGCCACAGGCGAGAGCACAAATTATCCAAGTGGAAAGTGCCGTTCCGGCTTCTTTGGTTTTGAGGGTAGAGATTTGAATCTCAAAGCCTGCAAGGAGAAACAGCGCACCCACGCCGAGCTCCTTGAGCATTTCGATGCCTTCGTCCTCGGCAGCGAGGTCGAGTACGGAAGGGCCAATAATCATGCCGAAAATCAGCAAGAGGGCCACCGACGGCAGGCGGTAGCCCAACATATAAGAGACCAGCGGCGCGAGTAGAGCCGCGGCCATAATCCAAGCGAACGAGACGAGGGAATTTGTATTTTCGGTTGCGCCTGCCGCAAGCAGCAGGGCATCGGTGGAGAGTCCCACATTAAAATGCATGGACTACAGCGTACGCACCAATGCCCCTGCGCGCCTACTCAGATTCAGGTGGCTTGGGCACGCTTTCCGACGCCGGTGGTGCCGGAGCCGCCGGCGGTGCTGGCGGGGTCGGTGCGGCTGGCGGCTCAGCCTGTGGCGGTTTCGGCGCTGCCGGTGCCGCAGGCGCGCTAGGTGGGGTCGGCGCGGCTGGTGCCTTGGGTGCAGGTGCCGGCGGGGCACTTGGCGGGGTAGGAGCGCTCGGTGCCGCGGGAGCAGCTGGTGCTTGGGGAGTTTGTGGTGGAGCTGGTGCGGTCGGGGCCGCGGGCGTTGCGGGCGCGCTAGGTGGTGTTGGAGCTGCGGGTGCCTTGGGTGCAGGTGCCGGCGGGGCACTTGGCGGGGTAGGAGCGCTCGGTGCCGCGGGAGCAGCTGGAGCCGCTGGAGTCGCTGGTGCTTGCGGAGCTTGTGGCGCAGTTGGTGAGGCTGGTGCCGCTGGCGCTGCAGGTGCGCTAGGCGGGGTCGGTGCGGCTGGTGCCTGTGGTGCAGGTGCTGTTGGAGTACTTGGAGGGGCGGGTGCACTCGGCGCTGCGGGTGCGGCCGGTGCTGCAGAAGCGGCCGGGGTGTGGGTGGTGTTTGGGGTGGCGGAAGTGGGGGCGTCGGCAAGCGGGGCTTCGTTGGTGCCCGCGGACTTCTGGTGGCGCACAGGGGCGGCCAGGAACGCCTTGGGGTGGGGCTCAGGGAGGGTGCCTGACTCGTCGAGGGAGATGGAATTGCGCAGCATAACCGCCACGTCATTGACCTTGGTGGTGGGGGTAGAATCCTGCGACAAGGACTTCACACCGCCGGTCATCATGACATTACAGAATGGGCAACCGGTGGCGATTTCTTCCGCGCCGGTCTCCAAAGCCTGCTCGGTGCGGAAATCATTGATGCGGGTTCCGAGCTTTTCTTCCATGAACATGCGGGCACCGCCGGCGCCACAGCAGAAGGCTTCATCGCGGTTCTTGTCCATCTCACGCAGCTCCACGCCGGTGGCCTCGAGCAACTCGCGTGGAGGATCGAAGACCTTATTGTGTCGGCCGAGGAAGCACGGATCGTGGTAGGTAATTGGCTTGCGATTCTCTGGCGTGCGCGGCACTGGCTTGAGCAAGCCCTCGCGGACCAGGCGGTTGAGCAGCTGGGTGTGGTGGAAGACGTCGAAATGCCCGTCAAAGTCTGGGTACTCGTTGCGGATGGTATTAAAGCAGTGCGGGCAGGTGGTGATGATCTTGCGCTGGCCCTCCGGCACGCCTTCAAAGGCGTTGTTGAGGGTCTCCACATTTTGCTGCGCCATCATCTGGAAGAGGAACTCGTTGCCGGCGCGGCGGGCAGGATCACCCGTACAAGTCTCACCCGTGGAGAGCACGCCGAACTTCACTCCTGCTGTATGCAACAGATCCACTACCGCCCGGGTGGTGCGGCGGCCATCGTCATCATAAGCGCCAGCGCAGCCGACCCAGAGCAGG
The DNA here is from genome assembly GCA_025144025.1 of Corynebacterium sp. p3-SID1241. Classification (GTDB taxonomy): domain Bacteria; phylum Actinomycetota; class Actinomycetes; order Mycobacteriales; family Mycobacteriaceae; genus Corynebacterium. The sequence continues at coordinate 8,533 of JALXWS010000004.1, forward strand.
TATTCCATTTCAGTGAAATCGGCCTCGTCTTCACCAATGATGGGAACGTCGATGCCATCGGCGCGGGCCTCATCAATCCAGGCGCGGCGCTCAGAATTATTCCGGCCCCACGGATTGCCCTTGCTTTCCATATTCTTAAACAAACCGGTGAGCTCGGAAGGGAAGTCCGATTCCGCAAGCACCTTGAAGCGGCGCAGGTCCGCGATGTGGTCGATGTGCTCGATATCGGTAGGGCACTGATCCACACACGCACCGCAGTTGGTGCATGACCACAGCACGTCGTCATCGATAACCCCAGCCATGGACAGTACATCCAGGCCCTCATGCGGGTTGTAGTTATCCAGTGCGCCCTGACGCAGGTCCATCATGACCTTTTTGGGGCTCAGCGGTTTCTCGGTATTCCATGCAGGGCATAGCTCCTGGCAGCGGCCACACTCGGTACACGAGGTGGAATCCAGCAACATCTTCCAGCTACCCGGGGTGATGTCTTCTTCCAAGTCCGGGGTGGGTAGAGACTGCAGGGCCTTCTCACCGGTGGCATTGCGCTGGAAGAAGATATTGAAGAAGCTGGTGAAGCGGTGCCACATCACGCCCCACTGGAAATTGCGGGAAATAAAGACGATAAACAGCATGCCGGATAGCAGCTTGAACAGGGCGAAAAAGCTCACCAACGCCGGGGATTCGGGGAAGAGCTTGGCCAAGTGGACGCTCAAGAAATCCGCCCAGGCGGAGCCGCCGCCGTAGGTGGCGATCTTGGCGGACTTCACCAAGATCATGCCGAGTCCCTCAGAAAAGACGATGAACTCTACCCAGCGCGCCGAGGCGGTTTGGGAATTGAAGAAGCGGCTGCCGCGTTCGGTATCGCCGAGCTTGAGGCGCACGCCGATGAGGAAACCAATGCCTAGGACCGTCGCGATCCCCAAAATTTCTTCCACGAAGTGGTAGACCGGCCAGTGGCTGAGCCACGGCCAGCCCTTATCCGGCGCGAAGGTTTGGATATATGCCTCAAACCACACCAGGATGCCAAAGAGGAAGCCCACCATCACCAGCCAGTGGGCGGCATTAACCAGAGGTTTGCCCTTGAAGTGGGAATGGCCAAAGACTTCCGCAATAACGCGCCATAAACGCTTGCCTAGGCTATCGGTGCGCTTGAGCTGGGTGGGTCCGCCCGAACGGATGAACTTAAAGAGGGCCCATACGCGGGTGAAAAAGTACAGCCACACCGGAATCGATGCGGCTATAGCGATCCAACCGAACACGGTGGTCATGCGTGCTCCTTTATTACTGATGCTCCACGTTGCTATCTACCTTAAAGCCTTGGGGTGAAAATCCCAGAGTCTGCATTCAGTGCGGTATCACAACGGGGTGGGCTGTAGACTGTCAAAATGAGGAACTCGGCCGTCAAATTCTTTTAAACGTGCTGTACACGGCGGCAGAGTATAGCCAGTGCCGGTGCCTGCAGCGTGGCCCAACCTGGCAAGAAGAGAACCTAGACCGCCGCAGAAAGGGCAGACCGCCATGGGCAAAACGAATATCATCAAGGCCGCGGTGGCCTTGACCGCAGGCCTTGCCGCTTTTGGCGTTACCGGATTCGCCGTGGCGCAAGGCGGCTTGACTGCCAACCTGGCGCTTTCGGGTAGCTTCTTCAAAATCACCATGGGGCACTTGGACGGAGAAGGCTTTTCGCTTTTTGTTGATGATGATAAAAAGGCCGAGGAACACCTTCCCGTAGCGCGCATCAAGCTGGATCATGCCAAGGTTTCTGACCTGTGCCTTTCTGTGACGGTTCCGAAGGTGCCCGGCGTTGGTGGAGAGGCCACCCTAGCTTTGAAGGCCGAGGGTGAGGGCAGCGTGGAGTCCGATAGCCTGCTGGTCGGTGCGACCGACGTGGATGGTTCCTTGGTGATGCAGGATGTCAACGTAGGTATCGATGCGAATCAGCTCAGCGATACCGCCGATCCTGGCGCCTGGGGTCTCTATTCCAAGCAAGTTTCCCTCAAGGCTGATGATGTGAAGGCCACCTCCGTGGGCGCGCAGCGCCTTTCTGCCAAGAATGTGGGAGTGACGGTGAGGAGGGGGTCCGATAATGGCTGCTGAGTCCAGCACGGAAGAAACACAGACCCTCCCGGCGGCGGAGGCAACGGGCGAGGAGGAATCTAAGCCCAGCCTGTGGCAGCGCTTCCGCCGCTGGCGCAACGGCCGGCCCTTCTTTCCCGGACTGTTGCTCATCTTGTCCGGCATAATCATTGCCGCGCCGGCCTATATCACCATCCGGATCTCTGACCTTTTGGTGATGATTTCTACCATCTCTGGCGTATCTACGCTGCTTATCGGCGTCTTGTTGGCCATGTTCGGCCTTGGTGCGTGGTTCCAGCCGGCAACCTCGAATTATGTTGGTGTGCTAGGCATCATCGTGGCCATTATCGCCTTGCCGACGTCCAATTTGGGTGGTTTCATCATCGGCTCCCTGCTCGGCATCATTGGCGGGGCCTTTACCTTTGCGTGGCAGCCGGGGGAGCAAAAGCGCCGAACCAAGGAAGCAGCAGAGCAATGACGAGGGCGATGCCGCGGGCGGTGCGTAGCTGCTTGGCCGTACTGACCTGCGCGCTGGCGGTTGGCGGTGTGAGCGGTTCCGAACGGGTTAATGCGCAAGATGCCCCAGCGGTTCCGTACTTCAGTACCGTCTTCGCGGATAAGGTGACGCTGACGAAGAATGTCACCGTGTCCTTGGGTACTTTCCCCACCGCCCGCGGTGATGTGCGGGTTCTAGAGCTGAAGGGCGAGAACCTCGACATCGACAACCTTGGGATCACGCTGCCTGGCCGTTACGGCGATGGCATGTTGACTACGGGAGGGGATACCACCGAGGTACGCGGGGGACCGGTGACCATCATGGCTACCGGGCTCACAGCCACCCCGGCGGTGGGTAAGGTTTCTGCACCCCGGGCGGATATCGATTTAAGCCGCGACGATATCAATGCCGTGTTGGACAAACTTGGTGTTCCAGAGCCGCACCCCGTCCCCGATGCGGAAGTGCCTGATGTAATCATGGACCATCTCGAGCTGCGCGATGTCACCCTTGAGCTGGTAAACCTCAAGGGAGCTCACTTTAACGCGCCGACCGTGACGGTAGGGCTGGAATAGCTCACCGCCGGCGAAAACCTACCCTTGAGCGAACTGGGACTGATGCAGGCGCCAGTATGCGCCTTGGGCCTCAAGAAGATCATCGTGCGAGCCCTGTTCCACGATGGTGCCGTTTTCCATGACGAGGATGAGGTCAGCATCGCGAATGGTGGACAAGCGGTGGGCAATGACGAAGGAGGTGCGGTCGGCGCGCAGCGCGTTCATTGCCTCTTGGACGAGCACCTCGGTACGGGTATCGACCGAAGAAGTGGCTTCATCCAGGATTAGCAGCGCAGGCTGGGCCAAGAAGGCGCGGGCGATGGTGATGAGCTGGCGCTCGCCGGCCGAGATAGCGCCGCCGTCTTGGTCGATGATGGTGTCGTAGCCATCGGGCAGCGCGTGGACGAAGCGGTCCACATAGGTTGCCTTTGCAGCGGCGATGACTTCTTCGTCCGTCGCGTCTAAGCGGCCGTAGCGGATATTTTCCATGATCGATCCCTTGAAGAGCACGGCGTCTTGGAGCACCATGCCCACCTGGGAACGCAGCGTCTGGCGGGGCATGCGGGCGATATCGCGGCCGTCGATGAGAATCCGGCCGCCCTTCAACTCATAGAAGCGCATGAGCAGGTTGACTAGGGTGGTCTTGCCAGCACCGGTGGGGCCGACAATGGCTGCGGTCTGGCCGGGCTCCACGCGCAGGTTGAGGCCGGTAATGAGTTCCTTGTCCTCCGAGTAGGAGAAGTTTACGTCCTGGAACTCTACGAGCCCCTGAGCGCGGCCGGGAAGGTCCTCGTCGGTGGTATCGGGGGATTGCTCTTCGGCGTCGAGAAGCTCAAAGACGCGCTCGGCCGAGGCCACGCCCGATTGCACCTGCTGCATCATGCCGCCGAGCTGGCCTAACGGCTGGTTGAACTCGCGGGAGTACTGGATGAAGGCAGTGGCAGCGCCGAGAGTCATGTGGCCATTGGCCACGCGCAGGCCGCCCAATACCGCGATGGCTACATAGGACAGGTAGGACAGGAACTGCATGATGGGCATCATGATGCCGGAGAGGAATTGTGCCTTTGCTGCGGAGTGATAGAGCTCTTCGTTGCGCTTGTCGAATTCCTCCGTCATCGCCTCCGTGCGGCCAAAGACGATGGCTAGGTCGTGGCCGGAGAAGGTTTCTTCCACTTGGCCATTGAGCTGGCCGGTGGAGCGCCACTGCGTTGTGAACTGGCGCTGCGAGCGGCTGCCGATGACGCCGATAACTAGACCGGTAAGCGGCAGGGACAACAGGGCGATGAGAGCGAGCTGCCAGGAGACACTAAACATCATGACGGTGATGCCAATGACCAATAGTGCGTCATAAAACAGCTGCGATAGCGCCTGCTGCAGGGCCTGTTGCACGTTGTCGATGTCATTGGTGGTGCGCGAGAGAATATCGCCGCGCTGCTGCGAATCAAAGTAATTCAGCGGCAGCGAGTTCACCTTCGCCTCCACGCGCTCGCGCAGGTCAAACACGATATCCATGCTTACCTTGTTGAGGATGGCTCCCTGCCACCACTGGAAACCGGAGGAAACGATATACATCGCGATCACGGTGATGATGAGCGTGCCCAGGTGGTTAAAATTGATGCCTTCACCGGGGACGAAGTCCATCGCGGAAGCCATATCCGCAAAGCGCTCCTGCCCCTCAGCGCGCAGGCCCGCAATGGCTTGCTCGGCGGAAATATTAGAGGGCAGGTTGCGCGAAATGACGCCGGCAAAGATGACGTCCATGGCTTTGCCCATGATCTTCGGGGCTAACACGGCCAAGAAGATGCAGACGATATTCATCGCCGCGACGGCCCATAGGCGGCGCTTGAAGGGAGCAAGCAGGGAGAAAAGGCGTTTGGTGGAGGGCCAGAAATTTTTGGCCTGGCGGGGTGCGGAGCCGCCCATCGGATCAAATCCGGCATCCGTGGACTCGGCGGTAGAAGTGGTGTTCTCAGCCATTAGTTTTCGCCTCCTGCAACACCGGCGGTTTCTTGGGAATCAACGATTTCTTGATAGATCGCGCAGCGGCCGAGGAGCTCCTCGTGTGTGCCGCGGTCGACGATGTGGCCGGCGTCCAGTACCAGAATTTGGTCCGCATCGCGGATAGACGCCACGCGCTGGGCGACGATAATGCTGGTCACCGGCTGTTTACGCTCGGCAAAGGAGGCGCGCATCGCCGCCCGCACCTTGGCATCGGTAGCCACGTCCAGCGCGGAAAAGGAATCATCAAAGAGGTAGATCAGAGGCTGGGCGACAAGCATGCGGGCGATGGACAGGCGCTGGCGCTGACCGCCGGAGACATTCGTGCCGCCTTGAGAGATAGGCATATCTAGGTCCTCAACGAAGTCTGCTTGGGCCACGCGAAGCGCCTCCCAAAGCTCTTCATCGGTGGCTTCGGGGCGGCCCAAGCGCAGGTTGGAGGCCACCGTGCCGCTAAATAGGTAGGCCTTTTGTGGAACCAGGGATACGCGCTGGACGATGTCCTGGCGGGGAAGGGAGGTGGTAGGGGTGGCGTCGATAAGCACCTGGCCTTCGGTGGGGACGTACAAGCGCGGGATGAGGGAAACCAGGGTGGTCTTGCCCGAGCCCGTTGAACCGATGATGGCGGTCGTAGTGCCGGGCTGGGCGGTAAAGGAGATATTTTCTAGCACCGGCGCATCCGCACCGGCATAGGAAAAGCCCACGTTGCGGAATTCCACCGTGCCCGCAGAGGTCTCTGGGGTGGTCGTGGTGCTGGGTGGGGTAATGGATGGTTCATGGCGGAGCACCTCGGTGATACGGCGCGCACAGATGATGGCGCGCGGCAACATCATCGCCATGAAAGTGCCCATCATGACTGCCGCCAGAATCTGGAGCAGGTACTGCAGGAAAGCCGTGAGCGAGCCGACGTTGACCAACCCATCATCCACGCGATGACCGCCAAACCACAGCACCGCGCCCGTAGCCACATTGAGGATCACCGTAATAAGCGGGAACATCACCACGAAAAGCCGGCCGATGTTCAAGGACAGGCGGGTAATTTCCTTATTGGCCTGCGTAAAGCGCTCGGACTCATAGGCCTCGCGCACGAAGGCGCGCACCACGCGGATGCCGGTGATCTGCTCGCGCAGGGTGCCATTAATGGAATCCAGCTTGTCCTGCATGGAACGGAAGAGCGGCATGAGGCGGGAAATGATAACGGAGATGGTGCCGAGCAAAACAGCCACGGATACCCACACTAGCCAGGACAAGCCGGCGTCTTCGCGCACGGCCATGATGATGCCGCCGATGGACATGATGGGTGCGGTCACCATGAAGTTCAGCATCATCATGTAGACCATCTGCACCTGCTGGACGTCATTGGTGCCACGGGTGATTAGCGTAGGCGTGCCAAAGTGGCTCATGTCCTCAGTGGAGAGGGAATTTACGTGGCGGAAGACCTCGCCGCGTAGATCTCGACCGACGCCCATAGCGGTGCGGCTGCCGCACCATACCGCGCCGATGGCGGTGATGACTTGGGCAAAGGCTACGGCCAGCATGATGCCGCCGGTGCGCCAAATGAAGTTGACATCGCCCTGAGCCACACCTTCATCGATGATCTTGGCATTAAGCGATGGAAGGTACAGCGTGGCGGCTGTAGATAAGGCCTGTAGGACAAGTACCGCGATGAAATACGGCGTATACGGCACCGACCGTGTAATGAGAATGCGAACCAGATCCATGGACTCGCGCCCCTTTCCTTGCCGTGGCTGGGTAGCCGTGCAAGTTTATACCTGTGGTGGGTCGGGCGCTAGTCGGTAATTGCTGCTAAATCCCCACGTGAGCCAGTTGCGCGCGGGTGATGACGCTGCGCCAGTCTTCAAAATCCTGCAGTGGGGCGCATAGGCCTTCCTACGTAGTGACGGCCACGCCGCGAGCCTTGAGCTCCAATATGAGTAGCTCGCGATTGCCAGAGGCGGCCAAGCGGTGGATTTCGTTATGCGTGATATCGCCTTCGGCGCCCACATGGACATTGCCTATAAGGCGGAGCCGGGGAGTGGTTCCGGGGCCGCAGTGGGCGGCAGAGACGGCGTCGCCAAGCACACCGGCCAAACCCGCAAAGCGTCGAAGTAGACCGAATGGTGCGGTGCACTGGGTAATGAGGTCCACACACATGCCAGCGCTGATAAGCTTCTCGGCGGTGGATAGGGCTGCCGGGCCCTCCCCGATGATTGCTATACGCTGCATGAAAGTGCCTCCTTGTGCGGGGCGCGGACGCCCGCAATAGACTGTCTTGTCTGTAAATCTAGTCCGCTTGGTACGGATTGGAAACTTTTTATTCGCACCTCCCGCCAAGCTCAGCGCCTTTTCGCGCACAATCTCCTGCACCGCCTTGGGGTTTTGCCTAATGTGTGACGGCATGACCCCAACGACGAACCTGCTGGACGGTGGCAAGAACTACCGCGACCCCAGCATCTCCCCGGAAGGCACGCGCGATACTGTGCCGCTGGACGCCGAGGTAGCCGCGCGCAACCAGCAATTGGTGGACCAGTGGGCGGATAAGCTTTATGACGCCTCCGCTGAAACCATTACCGAATGGGCCGCCGAGCACGCACCCGGCCGCTTGGCCGTGACCATGTCCATGGAAAACACGGTCTTGACCGAACTCGCCCACCGTGCTGGGCTCGATGCAGACTTGCTTTTCATCGATACCGGCTGGCACTTCCAGGAAACCCTGCAGGTAGCCGATGAGGTAGAAAAGCGCTACCCGGACCTCCCACTTGTTCGCGTGCTGCCTTTGCTCACCCCGGAAGAGCAAGACGAGGTGTACGGTCCGCGCCTCTACGCTCGCGATACCGCGGCCTATAACCGCATGCGCAAGGTCGAGCCGCTGAATATGGCGATGGACCCATATGCTGGCTGGGTCACCGGCCTGCGCCGCGCCGATTCCGAACACCGCGCCACCGCCCCGGCGCTGAGCCTCGACCGCACCGGACGGCTGAAGATCTCTCCCATTATCACCTGGGATTTGGACGATACGGACCGCTATATCGAGGACAACGACCTCATCATCCACCCACTCACCCTGAAGGGATACCGCTCCATCGGCTGCGCCCCGCTGACTTTCCCGGTTGGTGAAGGCGACGATGCCCGGTCCGGGCGCGTATTTGCAGACGGCAAGACAGAATGCGGGTTACACGAATAATGAGCACACTTTCTCCACACTTAAAAGACCTAGAAAACGAGTCCATCCACATCCTGCGCGAGGTGGCCGGGCAGTTCGACAAGGTAGGCATCCTCTTTTCCGGCGGCAAGGACTCCGTCGTTGTCTTCGAGCTAGCCCGCCGCGCCTTCGCCCCGGCCACGGTGCCGTTTGAGCTGCTCCATGTCGATACCGGCCACAACTTCCCTGAGGTTATCGATTTCCGCGACCGCCTCGTGGAAGAATCCGGCGCTCGCTTGCACGTCGCACGCGTCCAGGACTGGATCGACCGCGGCGACCTGCAAGAGCGCCCTGATAGGACCCGCAACCCGCTGCAGTCCGTGCCGCTGGTAGAGACCATCGCCGAGCGCGAGTATGACGCCGTATGCGGTGGCGCCCGCCGCGATGAGGAGCGCGCCCGTGCCAAGGAGCGCATCTTCTCCATTCGCGATTCCTTCGGCGGCTGGGATCCCCGCCGCCAGCGCCCCGAGTTGTGGGATCTATACAACGGCGGCAAGATGGCCGGCGAAAACGTCCGCGTCTTCCCCATCTCCAACTGGACCGAGTCCGATATTTGGGAATACATCGGCGCCCGCGAGCTGGAGCTGCCCTCCATTTACTACTCGCATGAGCGCGAGGTATTCAAGCGCAATGGCATGTGGCTAGCGCCTGGTGAATGGGGTGGCCCGGCCGAGGGGGAGGAGCTGGAAACCCGCACCGTGCGCTACCGCACCGTGGGCGATATGTCCTGCACCGGCGCCGTGGAATCTACCGCATCGACCCCGGACGAGGTGCTCGCGGAGATCTCCATTTCCACCCTTTCCGAGCGCGGTGCCACCCGCGCCGATGACAAACTTTCCGAGTCCGCCATGGAGGACCGCAAGAAGGAAGGCTACTTCTGATGACCACGACCCTCGCGCCGAATGTCGGCGCCCTCAAGCAGCGCGATACCCTGCGCCTGTGCACCGCCGGCTCCGTCGATGACGGCAAGTCCACCTTCGTTGGCCGCCTGCTCTATGACACCAAGTCCGTTCTCGCGGATCAGGTCGAATCCATGGAGCGCACCTCCACTGACCGCGGCTTCGACGGCATGGACCTCTCTTTGCTTGTTGACGGCCTGCGTGCCGAGCGCGAGCAGGGCATTACCATCGACGTGGCGTACCGCTACTTCGCTACGGATAAGCGCACCTTCATTCTCGCCGATACCCCCGGCCACGTGCAGTACACCCGCAATACGGTCACCGGCATGTCCACCTCCCAAGTGGTGGTGCTTCTTATCGACGCCCGCCATGGCGTTGTCGAACAAACTCGCCGCCATCTCAACGTGGCCGCCCTCCTCGGCGTGCGCCATGTGGTCCTCGCGGTGAACAAGATTGACCTGGTGGATTATGACGAGCAGGTCTTCCGCGATATCGAGTCAGAGTTCAACCAGATCGCCGCGCGCTTAGACATCACCGATACCACCGTGGTGCCGATTTCCGCGCTCAAAGGCGATAACGTGGTTGAGCGTTCAGCGAATATGCCGTGGTACACCGGCCCGACCGTCCTCGAGGTTCTCGAGACCGTCCCCGTGGCCACCGGTCGCGCCGATGAGCTGGACTTCCGTTTCCCCATCCAGTACGTCATTCGTGAGCACGCCTCCGATTACCGCGGCTACGCCGGCCGCGTGAAGGCGGGGTCCATCTCCGTGGGCGACGAGGTCCGCCTGCCCGAGGGCCGCACCAGCACCGTCACCCAGATAGATACTGCCGATGGCCCCGCCGACTCCGCCGCCACCGGTGATTCCGTGACACTCCTGCTTGCCGACGACATCGATTTTGCCCGCGGCGATCTCCTCGCCGGCCCTCAGCGCCCCGCGGCCACCCGCGAATTCGATGCCACCGTTGTAGGCCTGACCGAAAAGGACATCAAGCCCGGCCAGATGCTCAAGCTGCGCTACGGTTCCTCCTTGGTCAAGGTCCGCGTCGCCGCAGTCACCCGCACCTTGGACCTCGATGGCGTTTCCGATGTGGAAGACCCCGAATCTGTCGCCATGAACGACATCGCCCACATCACTATCCAGACCCAGGCCGAGCTCCCCGTCGAGGACTATGCCGCCCGCGGTGCGGTGGGTAATTTCCTACTCATCGACCAGTCTTCCGGCAACACCCTCGCCGCCGGCTTCGTTGGCCACCGCCTGCGCTAGTCGTCCTGTGCGCCGCTGCTGCTTCTCTCACCACGCATCATTATGATGCCAGTGATACCGAGCAACAGCGGCGTGGAGATACCGAACACCGTAGGCCCTGCTACGGTTAAGTTCACGATCAGCAGGACAACCGCCGCCACCAGCGCGAAAGCCCCGAATTTCTGCTGAAACGTTTTCTCGCTCATTCCTATCTCCCCTTCGGCTACGTTGTGGCCACGATAACCGCTTCTGGCTCCCCGCGAAAGCCCAGAACGCGGCCATTTCTTGGCTTCCCGCACCCCTTGAGGCCCCACCGTCGCTTGGCGTCACGCAGCGCGCAAAACAAGCACGTTTCGCCGCCAAACTGGTGACATTTTAGCGAAACGTGCTTGTTTTACATCGATCTACTGCATCGGTGGAACGTCGCCTGACATGATGACCTTCTGCTGGCCTTCATCCCACCGGAAGCCTGCATTGGTCGTACCCGAGCGGTTGGCATTGCCTTCGCCCTCGCGTGGCCAGTGATAGGTCACCGCTATTTCGCAATCGTTGACGCGTTCAACCGTGGGAGCGAAGCCGTAGGGCTTTGCTGTTGCAGTACCTAAGTATTCACCGTGGTTAAAAAGCATGATATGGAAGGGTGAAGAACTTGTCCCTCCCTCAATCATCAGGGTTTCCCACGATAGGGAAGCGCATGGGTCGTAGCCGGAGGAATCGAAAAGCTCCCAACCAATGGTGCCCCACGGCGCAACTTGGGAAACGCCGTCTTGGAACGCTGTCTGTGCGCTGTGCGTACCGCAGGTTTGGTTGGCTCCGCTAGCAGAAGAATTCTCGTCATCTAGTTGGGACGCCTGGCTTTCCTCCTCCTCGTCCATCACTACGTTGGGTGGCACTGGCTTGGAAGTAGCTTTTTCTTCTGGGGCAGATTCTTTCGTCGAGGTCTCCTGCTCTGCATTGTCACCTTGTTCTGGTGAAGTGGACCTCGAAGCAGTCTCATAGTGAAGATTTTGACCAGCAGTGTCAGTGGAATTATTTCCACAGCCAGCCAGAGTAAAGGGCACGATTGCCAGGCTCATTGCTGCCCCGATGGTCAGTACTCGGCCATGGAGACGGCTATGCGAGCTAGGCATTCTCAACCGCCCGGCGTCCCATAGTCTTGCGAATCGACCAGACGAACTCCCAGAGAATCAGCATGAGCGGGGTGGCTACGACAGTTTTGATCAGAGAGGCGCTGAAATCTGCGGTCTTGGACTCAAGCTCTGAGGAATCAAAGACGAGGCCCATGGCGGTGGTGTCACTAGCTTCGCCGGCAAGGGACAAGCCGCGGATTCCGGCAATAAGCCACAAGAGGAGCAGGATGCCCCATAGCACGCACCACATGATCGATTGGCAGCGTTGGCGGTCTGGTTCGACGGGGAATGTTACATTACTAAAATCAACAGTGACTTGTTTATTGGCCACGTTGAAGCTTGAACTGCTGCTGAATTGCTGATTTGTTGCCTGTGGCTTCCAGTCTTGCTGTGGTTGCGCCGAGTGCTGAGGGGTGTATTCCGGCGCCGGGGTATAGGAGGCAAGATTTTCTTGCGGCGCGGTTTCGGACGGGAGGGCGGCGATGTAGCGGATGCGTGCGATATCTACTTCCGGCCCAGTGGTATTAGCCAAGTCGTTATCGTATTGCTTGCGCCGGTTGTCTGCGGAAAAGATTTGTCGCGCAGTGCTCAGTTCGTCGCGCGCTGCGGCGTCCCCGGGATCGACTTGGGCGAGCTTGTTGTCGATCTCTTCGATAAGATCGGCGGAATCTGCCGAAGCATCGAGGGAGAGAGAATCGTAGAGGTTGTAGTGGGACACAGAGAGTTCCTTTCTGGTGTTAGAGCAGAGTCGTAGGGAGAAGAGAGTAATAGGGAAGGGGGGATTTACATGGAGAGGGGATTAGCAGGGGTCGGAGAAGTCCGCATCGTTATTTAGTGAACGAGCATTGCCACCGTATTGCGCTTTTAGCTCGCACACTTTCTCCACGCTATGGCCTGCGTCGAAGTAGACGGCGTAGACGTCATTGCCGTCTACTTGGCCGCGAAGAGAGCTGCAGGCTTTTCCGCTCATTGTGTGTGAACCCGGATAATTACCCTGGACGCGAGAAAGCTCAGGATGGGGGTCACTGCCTAGGGGGACCATAACGGATTCCGCGATGAAAATGTATCGGCCGTCGCAGCGGGGGCCGGCGCTATCGTCCGGCATTTCGTCAATAGATTTTGCGCTAGCGCCAGCTTCATCTTTTGCTGCAGATTCCGCACTGGGTTTGTCATTGGCGTCGCACAACAAAACCTTATCGAGCAAGGGGAGTGGGGCACCGGCGTCTTCAAGTTTTGACCGGTTGTAGCATCCCATATGGGACGGCCGCGACGTTCCATCTGTTTCGTATCGGTGCCAGGCATTGTCGGTCCAATAGAACAAGGCTTGGGACGAGGTTCCGTCCTCACCAGCAAAAAGCCAGGAATCATCGCAGTACATCTTTATCGGGGCACGCAAATCACTGAGCTTGTCATCTGCGTATTCATTGCACTTCTCGTACTTGGTCAGTTCTTGTGATTTAGCGTTATTTTTTCTCTCTGGGGAATCTTTTTCCCCGTCCTTTTTGGAGTTGTCCTCATCTTTGTCGGACTCAGATCCCTTCTCAGGGTGGGAGGAATCTTTAGCCTCAGAGCTAGCAGCCAATGCGGGTTCATTTGGATCATCGGCATCACTTGAATCGTTCCTATTGACCAGTGCCCAAGTTAGACCACCAACCAGAGCGAAAACCGCTAGCACAGCGATGACTAGGAACACGATGCGTTTACCTTTTCCGGAGGACTTAGAGGCGTCAAAACCCTCACCCGTAGGTGATGCTGCAGTGGTCGAGGTTGTAGGGGAATTAGGCGAGGGAGTGTCCCAAGCTTGTTCCTCGCGCGGCAAGGGGCGCTTGCGTTGAGTAGAAGGATCCGTGGAGGGCTGATCCGGCTGGCCCCAGGCATTGTTGTTGTTCAAGGCTGAACTCCTCCATAAGCAATTCAAGAGCGGGATACGAGAGAGATTGGATAATCTAACGATTAATCCGTGTCATACTATAGACATACGACTTGCAGAAATTCTTTCAAAAAGAACTTCAATACAGGCATTCGTCTTTATTCAAGTTATCTGCGCGTAAAGCGGATGGCATAAGTGTGACATCTGTTTAGTTAAGGGATTAGGCTAAAAGGAGAAAATACCACCAAGTCTGTCAGGTATAAGGGCTTAGCAACCGGTGAAAGGGCAGTGTTTTAGCACGAGAGCTTGAACGCACGCGGAATTTTGGCGAGCGGGAAGAGCAAAACGGCGCTTCTATGTCCGGCTTAATCCCAAGCGTGACCGAAATTTGAATCCCCTATGAGGGGGAGAAAGGAACACTTGTGACACTGGATCGCAATCTCAGCGCCGCGGAATTGCATGCAACTCGCAATCGCGTGAGCGTGTCCCCAGACCTCATCAGACGATTAGGCGGTGCGTTGGGCTATGACGCAATCGAAGCCTTTGGAACAGATGCCCAATCTGAATTGAGCAAAGTCTTTGATTTGGGAGACATCATCGATCTCATCTTGCTAAGTCAGCTGCCGGACATGGAGGTCGCTCCGGGCATGGAACAGCAGGTAGAGGGGGACATCGCTAAGCAGCTGCTGCGGCGCATCAGCGCGGGTGATTATCTGACGCGCCAGCAGGTGCACGACCGCCTGCCGCGGGCTACGGTGATGCTCTACCGCATGGGACATCCGCGCCTGTGGGCCTTTGCCGCCCGCCAGCGCCTTCCCAAGGATGCGGAACGGGCAGTTCCAGAGTCGTTCCACCGCGATATCACCGGTCCGTACACCACTCCGGAGGAGGCGTGGTTGGGGATGTACGTGGCCGATGCCACGCGGCTTGGAGAGCTAAACACCCAGGTAGAAGGTGCCGGGTTGGGTGAGGATAGGCAGCAGCGCCTGCGGCTAGGTATGAGCCTGGCTGATACCTACCGCCAAGTGTGGAGCTCCGCGCGCGGCCATTGGCGCGTGAGCCCACAGACGCGCTATATCGTGCCCTCGCGCTTTGGCTATTGCCCCTTTGTCTTTCGCGTGGCCGAGGGTGGGTGGCGGCGCGATTCTTTCGAGGGGAGCCATGATCGTTTCATGGCTACGGAAGGCTATTGGATAGATGTGGAGCGCGAACGGCTCATTCACCTCGGCGCCCCAGACCCGAATGATGCTTGGCTGCCCACGGTGCGAGTGGCGGCCGAAGCGCCCACGGAGGAAGACCTCGCCGTCGCGCGCGCACTTACCGGCCGAATTATCGCCTTGGGCGCCGGCCAGAAAAATATTACGATTCGCCTGCGCCAAAAGAACCGCACGTTGAACTTTGACTAGGGCGGGCAGGTATTCTCGCAGGCATGGAGAATCTCAACGGACGCAACCTTTTCGTCGCCGCTGTGGATGCGGAAGCCGCCCATATTCCGGAAGGCGAGCCCTTGCTCATTACCGGAATCGGCACGGTTCCGGCGGCCATTGCCTTAACGGAAGCTCTTGCCGAAGCCCGCGCTAACGGCGCCCTTCCCGATCGCGTTGTCAACATTGGCACGGCGGGCGCGCTTGTCGACGGCATGGCTGGCGTCTTCGAAGTCAATAAGGTCACCAAGCACGACTTCAAGCTAGAAGTGCTTACCGATATCAACCGCTATCTGCTGCCAGAGACCATCGAACTTGAGACCTCCGGCCGCCTGCCAGTACGTGGACTGGCCACGGGCGATATGTTCGTCTCCGATACCGCCCTGCGCACTGAGCTGGCCAAGAAGTCGCAGCTTTGCGATATGGAAGGCTACTCCTTCGCTGCGGTATGCCAGCGCTTCGATGTGCCTTGCACCCTGCTCAAGCAGGTATCCGACTCCGCCAATGAAGAATCGATGGGCACTTGGGCTGGCGTCCTCGACCGAGGCGCGCGCCAGCTTGCCTCGGCCGCCACGGACTTAGGCTTTCTACGCTAGAAAAATGAAGCGCGTCGGCGAAAACCGGCGCACTTGTCTATGAGGTTGAGTGTTTAGCTCAACGGGCTCATTGACTGGTAGAGCTGTTCTACCTTGTCGCGTGGGGTCTCGTCATGTTCGTGGACGGCGTCGCTGACCTCTTCAGGGTCGTCTTTGGAGCCAGTAATAATGTCTA
Organism: Corynebacterium sp. p3-SID1241; assembly: GCA_025144025.1. GTDB lineage: Bacteria > Actinomycetota > Actinomycetes > Mycobacteriales > Mycobacteriaceae > Corynebacterium. The sequence goes on from JALXWS010000004.1 coordinate 24,194, forward strand.
TATCGGAGGGCCCAACCTCGCCGGAGCGAAGCGCGGCCATCTCGGCGTGGTAGCGCACAACAACGGCAATGGTGGCGGCCACGGGGACGGCGAGGAAGGCGCCGACGATGCCTGCCAGGGTAGAGCCGATGGTGACAGAGAGCAGGACGACGGCCGCGTGCAGTCCCATTGCCTTGGACTGCAACATAGGTTGGAGAATATTGCCCTCAACCTGCTGGACGATGATGATAAGGGCCAAGGCCAATAGTGCATTGGTCAGGCCATTGGATACCAAGGCGATAATAACTGCCAAAGCACCGGCGGTGACAGCACCGATGATTGGGATGAAGCTGGCGAAGAAAGTCACCACGGCGATGACGAGCGCAAGCGGAACTTGCAGAACCCACAGGCCAAGGCCGATGAGAACTGCGTCCACCATGGCCACGGCGGCCTGCGCTTGTATGAAGCCCGACAAGGTCTTCCAGATGCGCGCGCCGAGCTCGGTAACGTGCCAGCCGGTGGAGTTGCCGGTGTACTTGCGCAGCCAGGGTAGGAATTTGTCGCCGTCTTTAATGATGAAGAAGGTGACAAAGAGCATGATCAGCGCGGCCACGACGATGGAGCTGGCCATCGAGAAACCAGAGATAACGCCGGTGGCGATAGTGGAGGCTTGGCCCTTGGCAAACTTGACCACGTCCTGGAGCACGGACTGTAGCTGGTCACTTTGGATATCGATGGGGGACTTTTCCACCATCTCCGTCAGCTGGTTGATGCCGTCTTCAGCCTGATTAATGAGCGTTTGGCTCTGACTAGTGACTACTGGCGCCATGGCGGCAAAGACGCCGCAGAAGACAATGATGAGGCCGAGCAACGTGCTCACCGCCGCGAGCGAGCGCGGGAATCCCTTACTGCGCAGCCACGCGCTGATGGGGTAGAGCACCGTGGAAACGAGGATGGCGAGCAAGACCGGCAGCAGGCCTACCCAAATGAACTTGAGCAGGTAGCCGGCCAGCGCTAGGCCGGTGACGATAAGGATAAAGACCACCGAGACCTTGGCCATGGTGCGGAAGTCCTTGGCCAAAATGGCGGATTTATTATCGTGCTCGGCGGGGTGTTCATTGGCGAGTTCGGCGCCAAGGTGTGCGTCATCATAAGAGACGAGGGTGTGCGCATCTTCCTCGCCGGGTTTTTGGATTTGTGTCGCGGTTCCTTTTTCCTGCGCGGACGGGCGCTTGGCCTCGTCGAGAGAAGACGAATCATGTGATGTAGACATTGCCTACCACTATGCCACATAAAACTCGCAGCGCATATACGAAAAAGGAGGTAGCGGCCCACGGGCGGGGCGCTACCTCCCATCAGTACCTTTAACGCGTCCGCTGACGCGGCCGGGAATTACTCGTCACGCAGGTTACCTACGTTGCGAATGATGCCGAAGCGGTGCATGGTTACGGAGACTGCCTGCTCAAGAAGGTAAGGAATGAGTTCACGGCGGCCGTCGGCAAGCACGGGCTGGTCGAGCACTACGGAGTTGGAGCGCACCGCGGCCTCGTAGATGGAATCCGGCACGGTGCGCAGCGCACGCACGCGCGAGGACTGGTCATTAGCCACGACGGTGGCAAAGGCTTCGTCGGTAATGGCCTTAACGTCGAAGCCGAGGTCCTGCAGCTGAGTGGCTACCTCCGGGGTGGCAGAGATTTCCGTGGCGGTGCCGGTGATTGCAGCAGCCAGCACCTGGCGAGCGACCTCGCGCAGCTCGTAGCCTTCGCCCACGCGCACACGCAGCTTGCTCAACAGCGGGCGGTAGCGGAAGATATTGGCCTCAGAGACTAAACCGGTGCGGTCGTGGTTGCGACCAAACTCCTCCTGCCAGGCCACCTGGTCTAGCTCAGCGGCGCGCCACAGCCAGGAGATGTCGTCCTCGGAGAGCTTGCCGGAAAGGTTATCGCGCAGGCGTTGCAGTGCGGCGAGGCTAGCTGGGGCGATGTCTACGTTGCGTGGCTTGAGTTCGCCATCGGCCCACTCACCCATCTGCGCCACATAGTTCGGGCCGCCGGCTTTAGCGCCCGGGCCCATGACGGACTTCTTCCAACCGCCGAAGGACTGGCGCTGGACAATCGCGCCGGTAATGCCGCGGTTGACGTAGGCATTGCCCACCTCAACATTGTCGATCCAGTACTCAATTTCGGCGTCGTCAAGCGAGTGGATGCCGCCAGTCAGACCGTAACCGGTGTCGTTTTGCCAAGCGATTGCCTCTTCCAAGGTATCGGCATACATGATGCCAAGGATGGGGCCGAAGCACTCGTTCTTGTGGTACCAGGAGCCCGGCTGCACATTATCGCGGATGCCCGGGGACCATAGGGTGCCTTCCTGATTGAGCTTTTCCGGCTTGAGCAGCCACTTCTCGCCCGGCTCAAGCTGTGTCAAGCCGCGCAGGAGCTTTTCACTCGGCTCTTCTGCCAAGCCATTCATGGTGGTGGTGATGTCGAAACCAGGGCCGGGCTTGAGGGTCTTGACAGCATCCAGCAATTGGTTGCGCAGGCGCGCAGACTTGCCGGCTGCACCGACGAAGATGACTAGGGAGGACGCCGAGCACTTTTGGCCCGAGTGGCCGAAGGCAGAGTTGTAGAGGTCATCGATGGCCAGATCTGGGTCTGCGGCCGGGGTGATGATGAGCGCATTCTTGCCGGAGGTCTCCGCCATGATATTCATTTTCGGCTTCCAGGAACGGAAGAGCGCGCCGGTATCGGAGGCGCCGGTGAGGATGACATTGTCCACGTCATCGTGGGAAAGCAGGGCCTTGCCGGCTTCGCCTTCATCAGTAAGCACGAGTTGGACCAGGTCCGGGTCCAGTCCCTGCGCCTCCAGAGCGGTGCGGAACGCTTCCACCACGAGCTTGCCGCAGTGAACCACCTGTGGGGCTGGCTTGACGATAACCGCCGAGCCGGCCGCCAAGGATGCCGCAATGCCGCCGGTCGGGATGGCAATGGGGAAGTTCCACGGTGGGGTCACCACGGTGACGGTGTGGGGTGTGAACTTAGAGTAAGACTCCTCCAGCAGGCGCGCGGATTGGCCGTAGTAGGTACAGAAGTCAATCGCCTCAGAGACCTCAGGATCGGTCTGAGTAACGGTCTTATTGGCCTCATACGCAGCCACAGAGATGAACTTACCGCGCTGGGAAGCAATCTCGTCCGCGACCGCCTCGAGGGCCGCGGCGCGCTCGGCGGCAGGACGCTTACCCCACTCGGTGCCCAGCTCCTTGGCGCGGGCGATATGGCCTTCTACCGCGGCTGGGTCGGTGACCTCCCTGATGCCGTGCTCGCCCGGGTTGCGCTTGAGCGCTTCCAGCGCCCACTGGCGGTTGGCCGCGAGAGCCGGGTCAGTATCAGCCTCGTTAGTAAAGCGGCCGGTACGCGGTGCTTGGCGGCCATCCTCCTCGAGGCGGTTCTGGGTGCGACGGGCGCCAGCGAAGGTGTCCCAGCGCTTGGCGACGGCCCGACGGAACGTCTCTTCCTGGTCCGCCAGCGGCTCCTCGCCTGGGGCAAAGAGGGCGTAGAGGAAGTTTTGTGGTGCGGAGTTCTCCTCTAGGCGGCGTACCAGGTAGGACACGGCGACATCGAAGTCTTCTGCGTGGACAACCGGGGTATAGAGGATCTGGCGGCCGTCAAAGACCTTGCGCACCGCTGCCTGCTGTGCTGGGGACATGCCCTGCAGCATCTCCGAATCCATCATGTGCAGCACGCCGCGCTTCTTACCCAGCTCATAGGCCATTGCGGCGGTATAGAGGTTGTGGGTTGCTACACCGATGCGGACGCTATCGGCGTACTCCTCGCGCAGGATGAAATCCAGTAGGCGATAGTAGTTAGCATCCACATCGAGTTTGTTGGTGTAGGTAGCAAGCGGCCAATCGTGGACCTCGCCCTGCACGGTCTCCATAGATAGGTTCGCGCCCTTAACGATGCGCACCTTAACTTTTGCGCCGCCTTCAGCGACGCGTTTCTTAGCAAACTCCGCGATGTCCTTGAGGGCATCAAACGTATCAGGAAGATAGGCCTGCAGGACGATTCCGGACTCTAGATTCTTAAACTCCGGCTCGCTCATTAGCTCCTTGAACAGGCGGATGGTCAGGTGGAGATCGTGGTATTCCTCCATGTCCATATTGATAAACACCTGCGGATTGCGGCGCGCTGCTTCTTCATAGAGTGGACGCAGGCGCTCTTTGAGCCGCTCCACCGAACCGTCGATGTCCCACTGGTTAAGCTGAGCCACCATGGAGGAGGCTTTCACGGAAACGTAGGTCACGCGCGGATTTTGGATGAGCTTGAGGGTACGCTCAGCACGGGATTTTGCCTCAGCCTCACCGAGTACCGCTTCCCCCAGTAGGTTGAGGTTGAGCTGCTCGCCGGATTCAGCGGCTTTGTCGAGCGTCTTATTTAGCGATTCCGACTCTGCATCCAGCACTAGGTGGCCGACCATTTTGCGCATGTAGATTCGCGTAATGGGCATCACTAAGTTGGGCAGGATTGGTCCGAAGAAGCCACCGGCGCCAACGAGCGCACCGTTGATGCTTCCCAAGAAAGAAGGATCATAGTGCGAGGAAATATCCTTCAGTGCGTGCGCTGCTACCTTGTCGTCTTCTGGGCGCATGACGCGGTCGACGAAGTCCATGGTGAACTTCACACCGTCTTCATCGCGCAGTAGGTCCGCGAGCTGTTCGGTGGCCTTATCTTCTTCGTCCGCGGTGGACTTCAACCAGTTGTGGGCGCGGCTGATAGCTGCAGGCAGGACAGCCTCCACATCATCAGAGATGGGTAAGCGGGTATTAGCAGGAGAAGTCATATGGGTTATACCTCTTTTTCAAACGGGTCACGTCCCAGCGGCCGTCATCCACGCGGGGCAAAGGAGCTGCCAAATGCGGCGGATATGGGGATACCGGAAGGCAATGAATCTGGGAAATGAGCGGTGAGCTATGTCGTGCTGCGCGATGCAGCGGGTTGAGGAGCGAACACGCAGGGGCGCGACGCAGTGCGGGGTTCACAGGTATTCAGGTTGAAAGTGCGACTTTCAGCAGACCGTTATACGGGCTGTGTGCGGACGGGAGGCCTATCGCTGCTGCGACGAACGCGCGCCAGGTTGGTGTTCAACACTCACCTGCTTTCTATGACGTGGGTATGGGAACTAGGGGAAACGCGAGAGCTAAAGCGCTCTGGCGTGTGGCAACCCTGCAGGTTCAGGCTCCGATTATTGCCTAGGAAATATTACGAACTTTCGTGTTGCCGTAATTATAGAGAAGCGGCAAACGTGATGCTAGTCTCCTTTAGAAAACGATACGCGGGGGTAGAAAGACAAAAAATAAACCCCAGCATGTGGGGTTCAGAGGGGGTATTGACGCAACCGGGGGTGTCTACCCCCGAGATTGTTTAGCAACCGCGGTTTAGGAACCGTACCCAGCTTTCAAAGCTTTTACCGCCAGCTCAAGACGGGACTTAGCGTGAAACTCGCTAAGGAGGGTGGAAACATACTTTTTCACCGTGCCCGGTGCATAATGTGTGCTCTTGGCAATCTCTTCGTTCGACTTGCCTTGGCAGACTAAATCTAGGACCTGCTCTAAAGCAGGAGAAATGTGATGATTGTCCTTGAGCTTAGCGGTATCATTCGCCCCATTGGAATTGCTCTTCTCCGCGTTCCAACCAGGAAGTTGCTCAAAAAGGCGGGTGAGGGATTGTGGGGTAACAACCGTGCCACCGCGCACGGCCTCGCGCACGGTATCCAAGATATAGACCGGTTTTGAGCTCTTTAGAATATAGGCCGCTGCCTTATTGGACATGACTTCTTTGAGGGTTTCATCATTGTCCATGGCGGTCATCGCAACAAAGACGGGTGGGTTATCCATCTTATTGACCTCGCGCAAGAGGGTAGTGCCATCCATTTCGGGCATATGGATGTCCGCGACAAGGACATCAAATTCTTGCTCTTGCAGTAATTTGAGGGCGACCTTGCCATTTTCTGCGGTAGCGCGCACCTCCATGTCCTCCGCTGAGGCGAAGTAGCGCCCCAAGGCCTCGAGAACAAGTGGGTCGTCATCGACGACCAGAAGAGAAATCTTTACTTCACGCACCATGGTGATGGGCAGCCAAAGACCAATTCGACCGGCGATTGATATTCCGTGTGTGGAGATAGATCACCAGGGGTCAGTCCCCCTAGGAGGGAGGATGACAACAAAAATGGAGCGAGAAAACTAGCAAGTGCGGCCTGCATATGCGTGGTCCTTTAATAAAAACTGTTTTAGTCAGAAACAAGCGATAGCTTAGTGTATGCTTTCCAGGTTTGCTAGGAGAAGTGTTGCACTTAACGTGCTTTTTGGGCGGAGGGTGGAAGCGAAAGCGAAAGTTCCCACCGATTGTTTTCAAATTTGGTATCAACGCGGGCGTCGATTGTTGTGGCTATTCGTGACATTGATGCCATACCAATGCCCGATGACATATCGGCATTTGTACTAGTCGGTTTAGAAACGGGATTGGAAATTGTTATGACGGTCCATCCCAAATGTGGTCGCACCGAGATTACGATTTCCGCGCCTGGTGGAGAGTACTTGACTGCGTTTAAACAGGCTTCGGTAGTGATTGCAGCAATGGAGTTTAGCGTTTCTGGAGGAAAACGTGGGGTGAACTCTTCGGTACTCACCTCCATCACTGGTTGTCGGTTTAACTTAGATAGACGGCCTTCTTCTCGGGAAAGAAGCTGGGCAAAAGTATCTGGCTTGGTTGTGGAGCCGAAGCTTAAACCGTCGTTAATGCCTTCGATGTTGTTTCGGAGAACCTTAGTCAGCGCGCGAACTTCGGACATAGAGGAGCGCATGGAATCGCTGAGTTCATCCAGGCGTCGAGCAAGTTCTTGGTTTTGGGAATACTCGAGACTTAAGGCTTCAAGCTGCATGGTGTTAACCGTCAGGCTGGAGACTACGGAGTTATGCAGCGTTTCGGCGAGATCCGATTGTCTCCGTTGAACATCGGCGTTCCACTCGACCATGGCTGTCTTGTATCGCTGAGCAGAATGGGCAAAAGTTGCTCCGATGACCGCGCCGACTCCAATGAACATTGCCCATGCAAAGGCTGGCGCAGGATTTACGCTGATTTGTGCGGTGCTGGGATCGATTAGGCCTGCGGCCCAAAAGACGGCACCTATTCCAATTGTCTGCCAATTCTTACCGTGATACGCGATCACGGCGATAAAGATTGGGGTTAAAAAGATGTAGCAGAGGTAGGGAGTACCTACGGCGAAAGTAGACCCCATCCACACCGCCACAAAAATTACCGACATCAGGAGCGGGTGGCGGAATGCCAAAGTAGTAGTGACGGTCAAAATAAGACCCAAGACGGTGGCCGAAAGCTGGTGTTCTGTGGGGGTGAAAAACGCGCCGAGAAGAGTGAGCGCCACGCAAATTACCGCGGTAAGCGCAGCTGTTCGCTGCAAGGTCATGGCCGCGCGAATGCGTTGGTAAATATGCGGCTGTGAAAATTTAGGCACGGTGCGGCACACGCTTCCTGGTTGCTAAAGCTCGATGGGTTTGTCTCCTTAGTGTAAGTACAACGGCCGCGAAGTAGCCATTGAAAACAGCCAAACCCCCGCACCTTCGTGCGCGGGTCCTTAGGTGGATTCCGAGCGGAAAAGAAGGTGAGGGGGTTAGCTGGTCTTCATGAAGGAGTGCAGATTGCTAATTATTTAGCTTCTGCAGCAACCTCTGCGTCATCCTTGGAGGACAGACCCTCGAATACGGCGGACAGACCCTCGGAGTCGGTTTTGGATTCGGAGGAGGTTTCGATGAGGCCCTTGATGCCCTTTACGAGTGCCTCGAAGTCGATGGCGGAGCTGAGGTCTGCGAGGGAATCGAACATATATTTTCCTTTCGGATAGGCGGAGTAAAACTACAATCTCTCTGGGGTAGCAGCTCTTGGCTACTGTGATTCCTAGTATGCGGTAGCGGAGGTGGGCTGCCAATCCTCTTTTGGATACTTTCTGAAGTAACTTTTGGATCCTCTTAATACGATTTAAGGAACTCCATTTGGGTGCAGGCTAGGTTGCGGGGGTAAATCTGTAGGGGTGAGCAAGGGGGCGTCGGAAAGAGCTGTGCTGAGCTGGGTAAAAGCAGGAATTTTGAGAAAAGTTGAGTCGCGAGGAATAACTTTTGTAGGCTTCCGGTTGTAAGGGTTGAGTGACACAGACTCAAGGGTGTGTGACCGGACGTGGAAGTTCTGTTACAGTAGCGCTCGGACGCAACGAGAAGTTGAGTCACTGACAGTCAACTTTACTAATTATCTCAAGATAAAAGGAGAAGAAATCATGGGACGCGCAGTAGGTATTGACCTTGGTACGACGAACTCCGTCGTTTCCGTACTGGAAGGTGGCGAGTCCACCGTTATTGCAAACTCTGAGGGCTCCCGCACCACGCCTTCTGTTGTTGCTTTTGCAAAGAACGGCGAAATCCTAGTTGGTCAGTCCGCTAAGAACCAGGCGGTGACCAATGTTGACCGCACCATCCGCTCCGTCAAGCGCCACATCGGCACTGACTGGAAGATCAACATTGATGACAAGGACTACACCTCCCAGGAGATCTCCGCCCGCACGCTGATGAAGCTGAAGCGCGATGCGGAGTCTTACTTGGGCGAGGACGTTACCGACGCCGTTATTACCGTCCCGGCTTACTTCGAGGATGCACAGCGCCAGGCCACCAAGGAAGCTGGCCAGATTGCAGGCCTGAACGTGCTGCGTATTGTCAACGAGCCAACCGCCGCAGCTTTGGCATATGGCCTAGAAAAGGGCGAGCAGGAGCAGACCATCCTGGTATTCGACCTGGGTGGCGGCACCTTCGACGTCTCCTTGCTGGAAATCGGCGATGGTGTGGTTGAGGTTATGGCCACCGCCGGCGATAACGAGCTGGGTGGCGATGACTGGGATCAGCGCATCGTTGACTGGCTGGTAGACCGCTTCAAGACTTCCCAGGGTGTTGACCTGACCAAGGACAAGCGCGCCGTGCAGCGTCTGCGCGAGGCTGCAGAGAAGGCCAAGATTGAGCTGTCCTCCTCCCAGCAGGCCAACATCAACCTGCCGTACATCACCGTTGACTCCGACAAGAACCCGCTGTTCTTGGATGAGACCTTGACCCGCACCGAGTTCCAGAAGATCACCCAGGATCTGCTGGACCGCACCAAGGCTCCGTTTAACCAGGTCATTAAGGATGCTGACCTTTCCGTCGGCGATATCGACCACGTTGTTCTCGTTGGTGGCTCCACCCGTATGCCAGCCGTATCTGACCTGGTTAAGGAACTGACCGGCAAGGATGCCAACAAGGGCGTTAACCCGGACGAGGTTGTTGCTGTGGGCGCTGCCCTACAGGCAGGCGTGCTGCGCGGCGAGGTTAAGGACGTGCTGCTTCTCGACGTCACCCCGCTGTCCCTCGGCATTGAGACCAAGGGTGGCGTGATGACCAAGCTTATCGAGCGCAACACCACCATTCCAACCAAGAAGTCCGAGACCTTCACCACCGCGGAAGACAACCAGCCTTCCGTACAGATTCAGGTCTTCCAGGGCGAGCGCGAGATGGCTACCGCCAATAAGCTGCTGGGCTCCTTCGAGCTCGGCAGTATTGCTCCGGCACCGCGCGGTGTTCCGCAGATTGAGGTCACCTTCGATATCGATGCCAACGGCATCGTCCACGTGACCGCAAAGGACAAGGGCACCGGCAAGGAAAACACCATCAAGATTCAGGATGGTTCCGGCCTGTCCCAGGAAGAGATCGACCGCATGGTCAAGGACGCTGAGCAGCACGCCGAAGAGGACAAGAAGCGCCGCGAGGAGCAGGAGCTGCGCAATAACGCAGAGTCCACCTCCTACCAGACCCGCAAGTTCTTGGATGACAACGCTGACAAGGTATCCGAGGACGTGAAGACCAAGGTCACCGAGGCTGCTGACGCCGTCGATGAGGCCCTGAAGGGCGATGACCTCGAGGCCATCAAGTCCGCAGTGGAGAAGCTGTCCACCGAATCCCAGGAGATGGGCAAGCAGATCTACGAGGCACAGGCTGCTGAGGCCGGCACCGAAGGTGCTGCCGATGCAGGCGCTGCTCAGGGGGACCCGAATGTCGTCGACGCTGAGGTCGTTGACGAGGACGAGAACAAGGATGGCGACAAGTAATGACTCAGGACAGCGGAATGCCGCAAAACCCAGGCGACCCGGAAAACACGGATCCGGAGGCTACCTCGGCTGACCGCGCTGAGGCTGCCGCCGAGCAGGCTGAGGAGGCCCAGGCCGCGCAAGAAGCGCAGGCTGATGCCACCGAAGAAGCCGAGCTGGATCCCTCTCTCGATGCTGACCTCGAAGAAGCGCTGGCAGATGTCAACGCTGATGAGGTAGAGGCCGAAGCCGCGGGCGAAGAGCCCGCGGGCGCCGGCGTTAGCGATGTGGAAGCACAGTTGGCAGAACGCACGGAGGACCTGCAGCGTCTGAATGCGGAATACACCAACTACCGCCGCCGCACCGAGCGTGACCGCCAAGCCGTCATCGAGACCGCCAAGGCCAAGGTCATCGCAGATTTTCTGCCTGTCCTTGATGACCTGGAACTGGCCGATGAACACGGTGACTTGGAAGGCCCTCTCAAGGCGTTTGCGGATAAGCTCCAGGACACTCTGGCAAAGCACGAACTCGCGGCCTTCGGTCAAGAGGGCGATGCCTTCGACCCGGAGATCCACGAGGCCGTGCAGGATTTGTCCTCAGGTGATGAACAGGTGCTCGGTACCGTGCTGCGCAAGGGTTACCGCGTGGGCGAGAGGTTGGTACGCAATGCCATGGTCATCATCGCGGACCCCAGCGATGAGGCCGGCAGCTCGGAAGATTCCGAATAATTAACCAAAAAGGGCGCCCTGGGAACTTAACTTTCACCTTCCCGTGGCGCCCTTTTTACTTAACTTCTAGCGATTCTCTTTGAAAGGAGGAGATGCCCAGTGAGCGCTAAACCCGAATGGGCAGACAAGGATTATTATGCGGATCTGGGGGTCTCCTCGTCCGCAGAACAGAACGAAATCAAGCGTGCTTACCGCAAACTAGCCCGCGAAAACCACCCCGATACCCACCCGGACGACCCCGCAGCAGCGGAAAGGTTCAAAAAGGTTGCGGAAGCCTATGACGTGCTTTCCGACGCCTCTGAGCGCAAGGAATACGACCAGTTCAAGGCAATGCTGCGCAATGGTGGTGGCTTTGGACGGATGGGAGGCGCCGGGTTTCCCGGCGGGTTTCGATCCACACGCATGGGTGGACAAGGTGCGCAAGAATTCGACCTCTCGGACCTCTTCGGAGGATCCGCTGGAGGAGCGGCTCAAAGCGGCGGTGTTGGGGATATCTTCGGTAGCGTTTTCAACCGCGGCGGTGGTGCTGGCCACTCAGCTAAACCGTCGCGGGGGGCCGACGTCGAAACGGAAATAACCCTTGACTTCCGCGAGGCCGCTAAGGGAATAACCATCCCTTTGGCGCTGAGCGGCAACGCACCGTGCACCACGTGCCACGGCTCAGGGTCTGCTTCCGGTAAAACCTCCACCTGCGGCACGTGCAATGGCTCGGGCTATACGTCTGAAAACCGCGGTGCCTTTGGATTTTCCGCTCCATGCAAGGATTGCGACGGCACTGGCCGCCGTATTACGGACCCGTGTAAGGATTGCCACGGTACCGGCACGGTTCACCGCACCCGCAATATCACCGTTCGCATCCCGGCCGGTGTTATCGATGGCCAAAAGGTACGCCTCGCCGGCCAGGGTGAAGCAGGCCCCAACGGCACCCCGGCCGGAGACCTGTTTGTTGCAGTGACCGTCAAGCCGGACAAGGTCTTTACTCGCGAAGGCGATGATCTCCATGTCACCGTTCCGGTTTCCTTCACGGAGCTCGCTTTGGGCGATACCATCACGGTTCCTACCTTGGATAACCCGGTTCGCGTGAAGATTCCGGCCGGCACGCCAGATGGGCGCACGCTGCGGGTGCGCGGAAGGGGCATCGCCAAGCGCGGTGGCACTTCTGGTGACCTGCTGGTTAGCGTTCAGGTCACCGTGCCCACCAAGCTCGATGCCGCTGCTTCCAGCGCTCTGCGCACCTATGCTCAAGCGGAAAAGGACTCCGGTTTCAACCCGCGTGCGGGGTGGGCCGGCACCGAGAATGCTTAAGGCAGGAGGTGTGTTAAGAAATGAGCACTGGAAAGGCAGAAGATTCCGGCACCGCGGTCTACGTCATTTCCGTAGCGGCGGAGCTATCTGGGATGCACGCCCAAACCCTGCGAACCTATGACCGCATGGGTTTGGTCTCCCCGGCTCGTACCCGTGGTGGCGGCCGCCGCTACTCCGACCGGGACATCGAGCTATTGCGCAAGATCCAGGCGCTGTCCCAAGACGATGGCGTCAATCTTGCCGGAATCAAGTCCATCATCGAGTTGACCGAGGAACGCGATCGGCTCGAGGCCGAGCGCGACGCTTTAGCTGAAGAGGTCCGGGCCCTGCGAGAGCAGGCCGCCGGCCGTCGCTCCCAGCGCAGTGGTGAGCTTGTCCATGTCCCACGGTCCACCTCCGTGGTGATGTGGAGCCCACGCACCGCGCGTGAGCGCAAGCGCTCCCGCGGCCGTGGATATGGCCAAGACTAACTCTCGCTCTGCAGACGAGTACACCCAACCCCGCAGCCAGCTTCCCCGCTGGCTGCGGGGTTTTCTTCTACTCGCGTATTCGCGGTGCCATGTGAATATTTGCAAAGGAGGTAACCGTAATAAGTGCGCATTGCAAAGTTTAGGGTTAGGATGACTAGCAGGTGGGTGATGTAGAACACGCCAGTAAGCAATAGTGTTGTACAACACTCCCATCTGTAATTTTCTCCAGGAAAGGACACACGCCATGACCCTGTATGCAGCCCCGGGAACCGAAGACTCCATCGTTGACTACCGCGAACGCTATGACAACTACATCGGCGGCCAATGGGTGGCGCCCGTCGATGGTGAATACATGGACAACATCAGTCCGGTAAACGGCGAGGTATTTTGCCAGGTAGCTCGCGGCAAAGAAGCCGATATCAACTTGGCTATCGATGCCGCGGAAAAGGCCTTCGAAAACTTCGGTAAAACCACCCCGGCCGAGCGTGCGTTGCTCCTGCATCGCATCGCGGACCGCATCGAGGAAAACCTGGAAAAGATTGCGGTCGCGGAAACTTGGGAGAATGGCAAGGCCGTACGCGAAACTCTGGCCGCTGATATTCCGCTGGCTGTGGATCACTTCCGCTACTTCGCTGGCGCCATCCGCGCCCAAGAAGGCCGCCTGTCCCAGCTCAACCAGGATACCGTGGCTTATCACTACCATGAGCCGCTCGGCGTCGTAGGCCAGATTATCCCGTGGAATTTCCCGTTGCTCATGGCCGCCTGGAAGATTGCGCCAGCGCTGGCTGCTGGAAACTGCATTGTTATGAAGCCGGCTGAGCAAACCCCAGCATCCATCCTGTTGCTCATCGATATCATCGGTGATCTTCTTCCTGACGGCGTGCTTAATATCGTCAATGGCCTGGGAGATGAAGCCGGTGCGGCACTATCCGGTTCGGACCGCATTGCCAAAATCGCCTTCACCGGCTCTACCCCGGTGGGCAAGATCATCAACAAGGCTGCCGCTGACAAGGTCATCCCCGTTACCTTGGAGCTGGGTGGTAAATCCCCGTCCCTCTTCTTCAAAGACATCATGGATGAAGACGACTCCTACCTGGAAAAGTGTGTAGAGGGCTTTGTCATGTTTGCCCTTAACCAAGGCGAGGTCTGCACGTGTCCATCGCGCGCGCTGGTGCACGAAGACATTGCGGATAAGTTCTTGGAACTGGCCGTTGAGCGCGTCAAGAAGATTAAGATTGGACACCCGCTTGATACGGAAACCATGATGGGTGCGCAGGCCTCCCAGGAGCAGATGGACAAGATCAAGCAGTACCTGGAGATTGGTCCGCAAGAAGGTGCGGAGACTCTTGTTGGCGGCCACGTGAACAAGGTGGAAGGTCTAGAAAAGGGCTACTACATTGAGCCCACCGTGTTTAAGGGAAGTAACGACATGCGCATCTTCCAAGAAGAGATCTTCGGCCCAGTGCTCTCCGTAGCTACGTTTAAGGACTATGACGAGGCGATCGCAATCGCTAACGCCACCAACTTCGGCCTTGGTGCCGGCGTATGGTCGCGCAGCCAAAACATCTGCTACCGCGCAGGCCGCGATATCCAGGCCGGCCGCGTGTGGGTCAATCACTACCATGACTACCCAGCGCACAGCGCCTTTGGTGGCTACAAGGAATCTGGCCTTGGCCGTGAGAACCACTTGATGATGCTGGGCCACTATCAGGAGACTAAGAATATGTTGGTCTCCTATTCGGACCAGCCGGCTGGTCTGTTCTAAAAGGCCCTACCTCTCGGACTAGTTCGCGCGTGCCACTTGGCCTAGGCCACGCAAGAACCGCGGGTCCTCCCAATAGGAGCCATGATCGCCAGGGAGGCCATCCGCACCGGGAAGGAGAGTAGCGCCAAAGGTATCAATGGTGGGATCGGGGCCATGGATGCCGCCGTGAGGCCCCGTCGCGATTGCGATGGGGTCGTTGGCGTTTGTGGTTGCCCAGATGCGGCCATGCAGTTCTGAGGCGTGGCCAGCGCCGGTGCCGGGACTGCCGACGAGCACTACGTCCTCAGCAATCCTTTCCTGCTTTGCGGCATGCCCGGTGACGACAGAACCATAGGAGTATCCCACTACTGTGCGCTTGGCCTGTGGATAGCGTCTACCGAGCGAGCGCTGAAACCGGGCGAGTTCTTGACTGGCAGTTCGCGCGGGAGAGGCGTGAACCGCACGGGGCAGGGAGGAGGGTGCCTGGTAGCCCAACCACACGACCGCGGGCCCGCCGCTGGCCTTGGCTAGATTGCGGCCGCGGTCTACCGCACGCTGCCAGGTTTCTGGATCGGAGGAGTGAACTCCTTCTACGAAGGTGGTAAGTGATGCCGGCGTAGTCCTAAAGCTGCCAGGGTCCACCATGGCTACGAGCCGTCCGTCGCTAGTTTCTAGCACTCGCATATCTGGGTTCTGCGCGGCTAGCTGAGATACGTGCTCGCTGGCGTGGGCAAGATTAATCTCGTGGACGGTATCCACTGGAAGATCGGAGAAGTCTTCCAAGCGAACGGGTGGGGCCACCCCGGCAGGCGTACATAGGGCATCGATTTCTTGGGAGCAGAGCCAGTCGAGGGAATCGCCCAGCGCCCGCACTTGATTCAACAAGAGCCCTGCGGCGCTGGCCGCGGCGCCATTGCGCTCATCCACTTGTCCTAGAAATGCGATGATGCGGTCCTCGAGTTCCTCGCGGCGGGCCTGCAGGCTGGCGTGGAGTTCAAGGGTGGTGGCAACCTGCTCCATCTGGTGCAGTGGTTGTGCGAGCCAGTCCGTGTAGCCCGCCAAACTGGTGCGCGCGGCCTCGCCAGCGGGTCCAATCAGTGATAGGTCGATCCAATCCTGGTGCGCATCTATAACACGAAAGCGCAGTTCAGCGTGTTCGCTGTGCAACGTACTGGCACCATTTTTTAAAGCCACGGATAGGGTCATCGCGCATCTCCCAATGCATGGCCCAGGCGGGAATCCACCCCGGAGGCAGCGTGGAGGAAGGCCTCAACGGAGCGCAATTGCTCGGCGGTGGCGTCCTCCGTTGCAGCCACGGTGTTGGACCAGGTGGCACGGGCTCGCTCTAGTGCGGCCGCGGTGCGGCAGGTGGTATCGAGTGCGGTCGTCGGCGGTGGCAGCGGAGGGCGCGCCATGAGGGAATGGACGTAATCGGGCAGGTGCGTGGGAATTTCTACATAACTCATGCCCCTAAGCCTGAAGGACCATACAACGCCGTGCTAGGGGTAAAGACGCAGCCTGTGGATAACTCCGCCATGCTTCATTATTTTGGGAGGCATGAAGGTAGCAGCAGTGCAGTTAACGTCCACCAGTAATGTCACCGAAAACCAGGAACTGGCCCTCGCCAAGATCCGTGAGGCGGCCGGAAACGGGGCGCGGTTAATCGTGCTGCCGGAGGCCACGGCGCAGAATTTCCGCTCCGGGCGCCTTGATGAGCAGGCGCAGACGCTCGAAGGCCCGTTCGCCACGGCGATCCAAACGCTCGCGGAGGAACTTGAGGTCACCGTCGTGGCAGGCATGTTCTGCCCAGCCGATACCGTGGAACGCGACGGGAAGACCATAAATCGCGTGACCAATACGGCGCTCATTGCGGGTCCCGGCGTGCTGGGCGGCTACGACAAGATCCACACCTACGATGCCTTTGACTACCACGAATCAGATACGGTCTTGGCCGGCGAATCATTGGTGGCCTTTGACGTAGATGACCTCGTAGTAGGCGTGGCTACCTGCTATGACATCCGCTTTCCAGAGCAGTTCAAGGAGCTTGCCAGCCAGGGCGCGCAGCTCATCGTGGTGCCTACCAGTTGGGCGGACGGCCCCGGCAAGCTGGAGCAGTGGCGCCTGCTTACGGCCGCGCGTGCCTTGGACTCCACCAGCTATATCGTTGCAGCCGGCCAGTCGCGCCCGGGTGGCGATGCGGAGGCGGGCAATCCTTCCGGCCCGACGGGCATTGGCCATTCCACCATCGTCGATCCGAATGGCGTGCGCGTTGCCGAGGCCGGCTATGAAGATGACATCCTTTATGCCGACATTGATCCGAATGAGGTATCGAAAACGCGCCGCGCCCTGCCGGTTGTGGGCGCTGTGGATTAGGAAAGCGCCGCATAGTCTTCCGGCTGCCAGCGTCCGTCGCGGCCCCAACTAAGGACGTCGATCTGCTGCTTGCCGATGCCCCTTTGAACCAACTTTTCCGTACCTTCCGCGACTTCCTCGGCCGGTCCGACGAGCAAAAAACGTGGGGGAGTGCCTGTGGATAACTCCACCTCGTTGACTACTACATCGGTCGGTTCCCCGGAGGCCGCGTAGTCGGCGCCGGGTGCCAATTCGCGGGCATTGAGCAACCACGGGTCCTCTTCTTCCCGCACGATGCGGCGCACCGGTACGCCAAGTGCTGCCAGGTTCTGCTGGAAGTAAGTGTCGTAGTGTGCGCCGGGGCTGCCCGCTACGGCAAAGATGCGCGGTACCTGGCGGCTATTCTCCTTCAGCGCGGCGAGCGCCACGCACCGTGCTGTAGCCCAACCGGTGCTATAAGCAATAATCACTGACTCGCCCGGCCCTGAGTCATTGGCGCTGATGCCACCGCTGGGCTGGCCCAGGGTCCACCAATCGCCGGGCTGCGCGTGGGCGAGGGAACGAGAAGCCTCGCCTGCAGAGGAGACGTGGAAGATCAGCTGACCGGTCCCGTCGGCAGGCTGCGCGGGGGTTAGCATCCGCCATTGGCCGGGCAAGTACTGCGTGGTTACGGGAAAGTGCTGGCCTGGCTGATAGGGCACGGCAAGGCCGGCCTCCACGCGGATGACTGCGGTATCCCGGGTGGGGTGGTCTACGGCAACAACTTGTGCCGAGTAGGCTGGCGCCTCGCCGGCCGCGTCTGCCTCTCGGGCGGCCTTAGCCATCGCCTCGCATACCTGGTGGATGACGTCGCGTGCGAAGTCGTACTGATACTGCGTCAGCGCCAGTACCCGCAGGCCCGCCACGAGGGCGTGTTCAAACTGGGAATAGATTTCGGCTGGGAACCCATGCCGGCGGTGATCGCGGGCGAGCTGGGTGAGTTTGGCAGAGACGTCGGCAAGCAGGGGCTCCCCCGTCTCCGTGTGCTCAAGCACCCACGCCAGCGCAGGTGTCAAGGAGGTATGGGTATCGCGCATGGACAGGGCAAAGACCTGCCGGGATTCGGGCACCGCGTTAAAGAAATGCTCGTGCACCGCATCGCGGTACTCGTCTGCGTAGTTTCGAAAATGCTCGCCCAATTCCCACATGTCACATCATCCTAATAGTCAGCGCCCAACCGGGGGTCGAGCTACCTACTGAAAGCTGTAGTGGGGGTGAAAACGGGATCGTATGTTGTGGCTCACTTAGTGGCAGGTATTGTACTGTCTATCCGACTGCCCTCCAACGGGGGCAGTCTGTCATAACTGCACAGCTAGAAAGGGTCCTCATGGAAGATTTTTCCGCTTATACGCTCATGTTGGATGTGGGCTGGATTTCCTTGCTCATGGTCATCGGCAACGTTCTGCGCCACCAGGTGAAGTTCATCTTCCAGGACCTGCTGCTGCCTGCCCCCATTACCGCCGGCCTCATCGGCCTTCTGGTCGGCCCGAATGTGCTGGGTTGGATCAATTTCTCCGATAACTTGGGAGACTACACCTCCATCCTCATCGCGGTGGTCTTTGCATCTATGGCCTACTCCATGGAAGTCGGTGGAAACATGGGCAAGGGCGCGCGCAATATGTGGGGCTATTCCACCATGATGTTTACCGGCCAGTGGGGCCTATTCATCGTGCTGGGCCTCTTCCTCTTTGCGCCGCTTTTCGATACCCCGAACTGGTTCGGCATGATGCTGCCCGTCGGCTTTACCGGTGGCTTTGGTACCGCCGCGGCTGTGGGCGGCGCGTTAGAAGGTGTGGGTGCTGATACGGCGTCCTCGCTGGGCTTTACCTCTGCGACCGTCGGTACGCTAGCCGCCATCACCGGCGGTGTGGTCGCCGGCAACTGGGGCATCCGCAAAGGCAAGGTTTCCCACGTTCCCAAGGAACTGCCAGAAGAACTTCGCCGCGGCTATATCAAGAACATCGATGACCGCCCCTCCCTCGGCCGCGCCACTACTAACCCATCCTCCATTGA
The DNA here is from genome assembly GCA_025144025.1 of Corynebacterium sp. p3-SID1241. Lineage (GTDB taxonomy): Bacteria > Actinomycetota > Actinomycetes > Mycobacteriales > Mycobacteriaceae > Corynebacterium. Next base: position 42,991 of record JALXWS010000004.1, read on the forward strand.
GCCACTGGCGCTGCACTTTGGCTTCATCATCTTGACCGTGATGACTGCCTATGGCATCAATCAAGGTTTGAGCAGTATCTGGGAAAACGTCTCCGTGCCACTTTTTGCCATGTCCATGGTGGTGGGCCTTTTCTTCCGTGCACTCATGAACTTCGTTGGCGCTGAGGACTACCTAGACAAGGACTCCATTTCCTCCATCTCCGGCGCGGCTACGGACTACCTCATTGCCTTCGGCGTGGCTGCCATCGTTCCGGCCGCCATTGCTTCTTATTGGCAGGCGCTTCTCCTGCTCTTCATCCTCGGTACCATCTTCTGCGCGCTCTTCCTGCTGTGGTTCCCGGCCGAGTTCTTTGGCGAGCGCTGGATCGAGCGCGGTATCTTTGGCTGGGGCTGGGCTACCGCTACCGTGGCAACCGGCATCGCCATCCTCAAGATCGTGGATCCTAAACTAAAATCCGGCACCCTGTCCGAATACGGCATGGCCTATATCGGCTTCGGTCCGTTTGAAATCTCGTGGACCATCATCGCGCCCATGGCCGTCATGTACGGATTTACCGGCCTCTTTGGTGCCATTTCCCTGGCCATTTCCATCGGCATCTACATTGCGTTCAAAGCCATGCATCTCATGCCGCCGCGCGGCACCATTTTCCAAGAAGGCATCGGCCACGTAGGACATAAGCAGGCTTAGCTGCGCTTGCCGACGCCCCCTTGCCAACCCCGCCGCAGAACCTGTGGCGGGGCCTTTTGTCAAGACCGTGTCTTCTAGGTGTGTCCTGACGGCCGAAATTTTTACTCCTGCACTGCCGATTCTCGGTGTAGAAGGTTAAGAAAAACGCTTAACGTTAAGTATTCTAAGGCTATGTTTATTTAAATAAATAATGATTACATGGGCCTTTCTGGGGATTGCCCCTGCTGTTGCCGCTGTTCACCTTTAAAAGGTGGAGTCATTTGAAGCGCTAACAATTGGCGAGTATTGATTTACCTTAGATTTTGTTATAAATGCAGGGTATCAAACTCTGTCTTGATGAGGAGCTAGATGTATGAGCTGGATGGCGCTTCCGTGCGAGTAGGGATTTTGGAAGCGGCCTTAGATATTGCTGGGACGCGGGGTGAGCCTGCAGTAACATTGGGGGAAGTCGCAAATTCCTTGCAGTGTCCGCTCTCAGATATTGAGGCAGAGTTCTCTTCCAGTTCAGAGATTCTTGAGGCGATGCCCAATTTTCTGGATTGGCGTTTAACCAATTACATGGAAAAAGTGGTGGACCGCCTTCCTGAAGGTGCGGGTGCCGCAGAGATTTTGAAGGCCTTGGGTGAAGGGTACTTCTTCTATTGCCAGGAACAGCCAGAGCTTTATGGCTATCTCTTTGAGAGATACCCGGCCTTGGACGATGTTCAGGTATGCAATATGGCCAAAGGTACGCATACTGGAAACTCGGGCGCAGATTTCGTAGTGAATGTGCTGAAGCAACTGGCTCAAGAACAGGGCGCCGTTGTAGGGGAAGATATTGCCCTTGGTGATATCGGCCGCATTGCTCTTGCCATCTGGTCAATTATTCACGGCCTTAGCCATCTCAGTACCAAGGGTGTGGTCCGTTTCCAGCATTCGGTAATTCGCATTGCCAACCTGAGGCAGACTGTCCAGCTGGTGTTGGAAGCGATTATTGATTGGTTTGCCACCAAAGATATTCCAGAGCGTCGGCCAATTATGTATTCCGCACGCGAGGTTGTGGAGCGGGCAATGGGGCAGTGGGAAGATCGTCCACTCGTTGCCCCTCAGAGCGTTGAGTCCTTGGAATTTGAAAAGGCCAAGGATCTAATTATTGAAACGGCGCTTCAAGTGGCGGCACGGGAGGGGGTTGGCCGTTCCTTCTTCAAACAAGTAGCTCAAGAGTTGAATACCACTACGGATTTTCTCAACTCCGTGATCGACAATGACTTCGCGCTGCGGGAGTATGCCGAAGAGCGAGTGACCCTGGAAATGGCCGAGATGTTTGAAAAGGCAATCGGTTCTTTGCCGGCGGATTCCGCTATCGTGGATCGTCTTCATATCGTGGCCTCTGTATATTTCAATTTTTCGCTCCGTCATACTGAACGGTTCTGTGCGGTTATCGGCCTAGCTAATGGGTCGATCGTTCCGCATAGCGGTGACGGCAGCCCGCATGAAGGCATGACGGAAAATTTTGCCATCATGATGAAGCTATTGCGCGAATTCGTTATGGAGGCAGGAATTCAGCCGACAGATCAGTTGGTTTACTTGAGTGCCTTGGCTATGTGGGCGGGCGCTGACGGTGTATCCCATCTGTGCGCTTTGGGAGACTTCAGGGAGTACGAGGATGACTTGAAGTGGGGTCTCTTCTCCCAGGTATTGACCTCGTCCTTCTTTGCGGTGGCGTATGGTCTCCAGCTGGTGGACAAAAATCTGCCATAGGTTGAGTGGAATAGGATCAACTCTGGGTGCGTTGTGCTAAGTGAAGCCCTACAGTGGGTGAATAAAACTTAGAAGGAGCAACGCACACATGAACTCATTTAACCCCACCACTAAAACACAAGAGGCTTTACAGGACGCCCTGCAAACCGCCTCGTCCAATGGCAATCCGGATATCCGCCCGGCCCACCTGCTGGCAGCCATTCTTAGCCAAGAAGGCGGAATTGCCGCCCCAGTTCTTAAAGCCACGGGCGTAGATCCGGATACCGTGCTCAAGGAAGCCCGCGAGCTCGTTGATTCGTATCCCAAGGCGGAGGGCGCCAATATGGCCAATCCGCAATTTAACCGCGATGGCCTTAATGTCTTGACTAAGTCGCAGGAGTTGGCCGGTGAACTGGGCGATGAATTCGTCTCCACCGAGGTCCTTCTCGCTGCTATTGCTGGCTCCAAGACCGACGCCGCCGAGCTGCTTACCGGCCGTGGTGCTACTTATGAGGCCATCAAGGGTGCCTTTCCTTCCGTGCGCGGCGCTGCCAAGGTGACATCCGAAAACCCAGAGGATCAGTTCCAAGCGTTAGAAAAATACGCCACGGATCTCACCGCGCGCGCCCGTGAGGGAAAGATCGACCCGGTCATCGGCCGGGATCAGGAAATTCGCCGCGTGGTCCAGGTGCTCAGCCGCCGCACGAAGAATAATCCGGTGCTCATTGGCGAGCCCGGCGTGGGCAAGACTGCCATCGTGGAGGGCCTAGCCCGCCGCATCGTGGCTGGCGACGTCCCCGAGTCCCTTAAGGGAAAAACCCTCATCAGCCTGGATCTAGGTTCCATGGTCGCCGGTGCTAAGTACCGCGGCGAATTCGAGGAGCGCCTTAAGGCCGTGCTCGATGAGATTAAGTCCTCCGAGGGCGAAATAATTACCTTCATCGACGAGCTGCATACCATCGTTGGTGCCGGTGCTACTGGCGACGGCTCCATGGACGCCGGCAACATGATTAAACCCATGCTGGCCCGCGGCGAGCTACGCCTCGTTGGCGCCACCACTCTGGACGAGTACCGAAAGTACATCGAAAAGGACGCCGCCCTTGAGCGCCGCTTCCAGCAGGTCTATGCCGCCGAACCTTCCGTGGAGGACACCATCGGCATCCTGCGTGGCCTGAAGGAGCGCTACGAGGTGCATCACGGCGTGCGCATCATGGACTCCGCGCTGGTGTCGGCCGCCGAGCTATCCAACCGCTACATCACCAACCGCTTCCTGCCGGATAAGGCCATCGACCTCGTCGATGAAGCAGGCTCCCGCCTGCGCATGGAGATCGACTCATCCCCGCAGGAAATCGACGAGCTCGAGCGTATCGTCCGCCGCATGGAGATCGAAGAGCTAGCGCTGAAGAAGGAATCTGACGCCGCCTCCCAGGATCGCCTGGCTACCCTGCAGGGTGAGCTCGCTGACCAGCGCGAGAAGCTTGGTGAGCTCAAGGCCCGCTGGGCCAATGAGAAGAAGGCCATCGATGATGTTCAAAACATCAAGGAAGAGCTCGATGATCTGCGCCGCCAGGCCGAAATCGCCGAGCGCGATGGCGACCTTGCACTCGCCTCCGAGATCAACTACGGCAAGATTCCACCGCTGGAAAAGGATCTCGCGGCCGCGGAGGTCAAGGCCACCGAGCAGCGCAATACGATGCTCGATGAGGAGGTAAGCCCAGATACCATCGCGGAGGTCGTCTCGGCGTGGACCGGCATCCCGGCCGGCAAGATGCTGCAGGGCGAGACCGAAAAACTGCTCAATATGGAATCCGTACTGGGCAACCGCGTGGTCGGCCAGAAGGAAGCCGTCACCGCGGTATCGGACGCCGTGCGCCGCTCCCGTGCGGGCGTGGCCGACCCCAACCGCCCGACTGGCTCCTTCCTCTTCCTCGGCCCCACCGGTGTGGGCAAGACCGAGCTGGCGAAGGCATTGGCAGACTTCCTCTTCGACGATGAATCCGCCATGGTCCGCATCGATATGTCCGAGTACGGCGAGAAGCATTCCGTCTCCCGTCTCGTCGGTGCCCCTCCGGGATACGTCGGCCATGAGGCAGGCGGTCAGCTCACCGAGGCCGTTCGCCGCCGCCCCTACACGCTCGTGCTTTTCGACGAGGTAGAAAAGGCCCACCCGGACGTCTTCGACGTCCTCCTGCAGGTTCTGGATGAGGGCCGGCTTACCGACGGCCAGGGACGCACCGTCGACTTCCGCAATACTGTCATTATCCTGACCTCCAACCTGGGTGCCGGCGGCACCCGCGAGGAGACCATGGATGCGGTAAAGAAGGCATTCAAGCCCGAATTCATTAACCGCCTCGATGACGTGGTTATGTTCGAGCCTCTGTCGGAGGAGCTCCTCCGCGGCATCGTCGACATCCAGCTGCGCGGCCTGTCCGAGCGCCTCGACGCCCGCCGCCTGACCCTGCAGGTTTCGGATTCCGCCAGGTCCTGGTTGGCCGAGCGTGGCTACGACCCAGCCTATGGTGCCCGCCCGCTGCGCCGCACCATCCAGCAGGCCATTGGTGACAAGCTCGCCAAGAAGCTGCTGGCCGGCAATATCGTTGATGGCGACACCGTTCACGTGGACGTCGCCGATGGCGGCGCGGAGCTAGACATCGCCGCCCGCTAGTCGGCTGCTTAACGCCCGCCGCGCCAAAATGTGCTCATGCCCCTAAACTCAGGGGCATGAGCATTTTGGTCTCCCCACAAGAACTCCGCGAATCCATTTATCACGGCGAGCGATTCACCCTCCTGGCCACCCACTGGCAGCCCCAGCTGCGCCAGAGCTATAACCAGTTCACCTCCCTGCACATTCCGACGGCGTTGTTTAGCGATACCGCCAATTCTTTCGCCGGCCTGCCCGGCTCTCAGGTAGGCCGCAACCCGCTGCCGGATCCGGATAAGCTCCAAGAACACTTCCGTCAGTGGGGAATCCGCGAGGATCGCCCCGTCGTGGTCTATGACGAAGGCCGCGGCCTTTTCGCCGGCCGCGCCTGGTGGACCTTGCGCTGGGCCGGCCTAGAGAATGTCCGGATCCTCGACGGCGGCCTAGCCAATTGGCGCCACCTGGGCTATACCACGCTGACCGGCCCCGGCAATTTCGCCGTAGGTGCCAACGCAACGGTCAACCCCGGCCATATGCCCGTGGCCACCATCGATGACGTGCGCAATCACGATGGCCTGCTCATTGATACCCGCACTCGCAACCGTTTTGCTGGCCGTCGCGAAAACTTGGACCTCAAGGCCGGCCACATCCCCGGTGCCGTCAATGTGCCGGAGCGCCTTTTCCACAACGATGGCCTGCGCACCTGGAAGTCCACGGGCGAAATCCGCGAAGTGCTTTTCGACGCCGGACTCACCCCCGACAACGTCCAAGGCGCCATCATCTACTCCGGTTCCGGCAACCACTCCGCCCTTGCCCTCGCCGCAATGCAAGACGCCGGCTTCACCGGCCTGCGCCACTTTGTCGGCGGCTGGTCGCAGTGGTCTGCCAACCCCCAAAACCCCGTCGAGCGCGGCGACCGCCTTACCGTCAACGGCTAATCGCCCCGCGCGTCCCTCGCCCTCAGCCTCCCGCGCCTGCACCCGCGCGCCGAGCGCTGAGGGCTTGCCCATTCCTACTACTATCGTGGGGTGATGGCTTTTCTAATCCTTGCTCTCGCGGTTCTTCTCGGCATTGCCGGCGGTGCCTTGCTGCTTTACGACGGCAAACAGCGCACCCCCTCGACCCCTGCCTCCACTGCCGAAGCAGACACCGCTTCCACCGAGCCGGCTTCCGCGGCCCCAGCTTCGGCCGCGCCCGCCCCTGCCGCGCGCGCCGATTCCAGCTCCGCTGACGCCGAGTCCGCCGAGACCGACCCTGCTCTCGCCGAGCGCAGTTCCACCGACGCGCAAGCAGAAGCCCTTCCCGTCGATGCGCCACACGACACCGCGAGTCCCACCGGCGACGCGCCCAACCTGGATTCCGATACAACCCCCAACTCAGCTCCCTCATCCGAGCCCACTGTCGAAGCGGACCCTAAACCGGAACCGGTCCGCGAACCGGAGCCTGACAAGGATTCCGAGTCCGCGTCCAGCGCAGAATCCACACCAGAGCAAGCCCTGATCCACGATCTAGCCCACAAGTCGGATCGCCAATCAGCAAGCGATCCAGAAAGCGAGCCACGCCCGCATTCGAAGCCGCACGCCCGCCATCGGCCGGTTCTGCCAGGAACGATTCGCCGCGAGCGCCGGAATTGGGCAGAAGCCAAGGGCTTTGAATTTATGAAGTCCGATCCTTATCTCGTAGACGAATGGACGAGGGGAGTGGCCTCCACCGGCGCAGCACCCAAAGACATTGTTGCAGGCAACGTCTACGGCCACGAGATGTTGTTGATGGATATCGATGGTGTCAACGTGATGGCCATGCGCACCGGCGCGGCCTCAGACATGGTGCTGGATTTCCGCCGCTTCGACCGCGAGAGCACAAAGACCTCCGAGGACCTGCTTTTGGCCATGACCATCGAGGGGTTCGATGTGTATTCCTCGGAAAGCGCAGTCACCGAGCGCATGGTCGACGAGCGCGTGCATGTTGCCCTGCAGCAAATGCCAGAATCCGTGTCAGCACTGTGGATGGAAACCGAGTGGGTACTTGCGCAGACCACGAAACAAGCGCGCTCGGCGGAGTGGGACGCGATGCTGCCGCCGCTGGCACTTCTGGCGGATGCGGCTCGCGTGTTACCACCGCGCTCCTCGGCCACGCAGGTGCTGCGCCTCGAAGACTTGGACCCAGCCCGCGAGATTCCCGCGCAACCCATCGTAGAGGCGGTCGGCGGTGCGCCGGCCGCAGGCGTACCGGAGTTTGAACGGCCCGTTATCCAGCGACCGGAGGAGCCTTTGCAGATGCCGTCGCGCACGTATTCCGAAACCCGCGGTCCGGTCGAGCACACCGCTCTGGGCGGCGACGAAGTCGACGCGATTGCCGACGGCCGCGAGCGCCCCAACCCCGACTCCCACACCGCCCGCCTGCCACGCCAGCAGTTCCGTGCCGCCTCCATCTTTGATAGCCCCACCGACGACTCCACCAGCTCGGCCGATCCCGACGCCGCCGATTCCGCTGCTGCCCATTCCGACTCCGCCCATTCCGACGCCGCATGCGACTCCGCGTCCGAAGAATCGGACCCGCGCCGGGGAGAGTAGCCTAGAGTTCGATACGGGCGGCCGGCCGCCGCCCACGAACCACGACAAGGAGCAGATGACTGTGGATTCTCAGAACACAAATGTGCACAACGTCAGCGCCCAGAACCTGGACGCCGAGAAGAAGGCCCGGCTTGCCGAGCTAGTCAAGGAATTGGCCGTCGTCCACGGCAAGGTGACTTTGTCCTCGGGTAAGGAGGCTGATTACTACGTGGATCTCCGCCGCTCTACCTTACACCACGAGGCTTCTCGCCTCATCGGTGCGCTGCTGCGCGAGCTGACCGCGGATTGGGATTTCGCGGCCGTCGGTGGCCTGACGCTCGGCGCCGACCCAGTTGCGACCTCCATTATGCATGCCGCCGGCCGCGATATCGACGCCTTCGTCGTGCGCAAGGAAGCCAAGAAGCACGGCATGCAACGCCGCATTGAAGGTACCGACGTAGAAGGCAAGAAGGTCCTCGTCGTAGAAGACACCACGACCACCGGCAACTCCCCGCTGACCGCCGTGGCCGCGCTGCGCGAGGCCGGCGCCGAAGTCGTTGGTGTCGCGACCGTCGTCGACCGCGAGACCGGCGCCGGCGACGTCATCGCTGCCGAAGGCTTGGAATACCGCTCCCTGCTGGGCTTGGGCGACCTTGACCTCGCCTAACGCAGATGGCGCGGCGGGTCAGTCCAAGGCAGACCAGGCTAAAACGGACGAAGCCAAGGGCCCGACAGAATGGAATGAAGGTCGCCATGGCGTAGGCCCATGGCAAGGCCCGCTGCCGCAAGGACCGGACGCCGCGAAGTACGACCCAGAGCTGCTTGCCGAAGGCGACCGCCGCAACGTGGTCGATGCCTACCGCTACTGGAGCAGGGAAGCGATTAAAAGGGACATCGATAAGCGCCGGCATAGCTTGCACATCGCTATCGAGAACTTCGAAAATGATGCCAATATCGGCACCGTTGTGCGCACCGCCAACGCCTTCGCCGTCGATACCGTGCACATCGTCGGCCGCCGGCGGTGGAATCGCCGCGGTGCAATGGTCACGGACAGGTACCAGCATTTGATGCACCACGAGAGCGTCGAGAAGCTTATCGCATGGGCGGCCGAGGAAGGCTTGACCGTCGTAGCCATTGATAACACCCCCGGTTGCGTACCCCTTGAAACGGCCGAGCTACCCGAACGCAGCCTGCTCCTTTTCGGTCAAGAAGGCCCCGGCGTGACGCAAGCGGCCCAGGATGCCGCGGTGATGACCTGCTCCATCGCCCAATTTGGCTCCACCCGCTCCATCAACGCGGGTGTCGCGGCCGGCATCGCCATGCACGCCTGGATCCGCCAGCACGCCGATCTGGCTAATTCTTGGTAGGAAGATCGCTACACTAGCTGTATCCACCCGCGTAACTGGAGTGATAGAGGAATCGTGGAAGAAAAATGGGCCCACCGCGCCGAACTCGCAGAAGCCGCCATCAATGAGCGCCACGCGCACTCCGTGTGGGGCCTGCCGCGCACCAATCTAGCGGTGGTTAGCTGGCCGCCCACCACGAAGGAGAAGCTCTTCGTCCACTGGCATTACTGGTGGCAGGCCCACTATCTCGATTGCCTGATTGATGCGGCGCTGCGCAATAACACCAAAGTCCGTCGCCACCGCATCTTCGACACCATGCGGGGCATCCGCATTCGCAACCTCGCGCAACTGACAAAGAATAAGTACTACGACGACAAGGCCTGGCTCGCGCTCGCCTTCGGCCGCGTGGAAGGGTTGAAGAAGGCGAAGACGCCGAAGCGTCTAGCGGCGCTGCAGCGCAATATTCACGCCGGCCTCGATGAAACACTCGGCGTGCTGCCGTGGCGAGTGGGCGAGAATTTCATGAATGTGCCCTCCAACGGCCCGGGTGCCATCATGCTGGCGCGCATGGGCCGCATCGAGGAAGCGCGGCGCATCATCGACTGGATTTATGACCACCTGCTTGACGACGACGGCTACATCATGGACGGTGTCCGCATGCGCATGGACGGCCCTGAGGTGGTAAAAAACATCCACCCTTACTGCCAGGGCGTAGTGCTCGGCGCGTGCCTGGAAATCGTGCTGGCGCTGCGCGAAAAGGCCGGCGTGGGTGACTTGGAGCAGATCGACAGCGTGTACGAGGCCGAGATGGCCTCCGAGATGATGGAGTACATCATCCGCATCCGTGGCTTAGTACAAACCGTGGCTTCCGGTATGGCTACGCCCTCAGGCGTGGTGGACTGGGAGACCGGTGATGGCGACGGCGGCCTGTTTAAGGGCATTTTGATGCGCTATCTCGCCGACGTCGCCGTGCGCCTGCCCGGCGATTCCCCCGCCAACCGCGCGACGAAGAAACTGGCCGCGCGCATGGTGATGGCCTCGGCCGAATCTGTATGGGAGCACCGACTCGAGGTCGATGGTCTGCCGATTTTCGGATCCGACTGGACGGCCGATGCACGCCTGCCGCATAACTACGGCTTCGGCCGGCGCACCATGAGTGAGAAGGTAGGCATCATTCGCGTGGACGAGCGCGACCTGTCCGTGCAACTATCCGGGTGGATGCTGATGGAGGCCTGCGCCCGCGTGACGCGGCACACGTCTAAATAATCCACAGCCCAAATAACTCAGTGGCGGAGCGGGTCCGCGCCGAGCATAGGCGGGTTGAAAATGTCACATAGTTTTTGCGGCAGAAATTCCGTGAAACGGGCATACTTGGGTGTTGGAACGTGTTTGACCACAACCCCACTTTTAAGGATGGAAACTCATGCCAATTGCAACCCCTGAGGTCTATAACGAGATGCTGGATACCGCGAAGAAGAATGGCTTCGCGTTCCCAGCTATCAACTGCACCTCTTCTGAGACCATTAACGCAGCTCTGAAGGGCTTTGCGGAGGCCGAGTCCGACGGCATCATCCAGTTCTCCACCGGCGGTGCCGCCTTCGGCTCCGGTCTGGCTGTGAAGGACAAGGTCAAGGGTGCTCAGGCACTGGCCGCATTCGCTCATGAGGCCGCCAAGCACTACGGCGTAAATATCGCGCTGCACACCGACCACTGCCAGAAGGAAGTGCTCGATGAGTACGTCCGCCCACTGCTGGCAATCTCCCAGGAGCGCGTCGACCGCGGCGAGAACCCACTGTTCCAGTCCCACATGTGGGACGGCTCCGCTATTCCAATCGACGAGAACCTGGTCATCGCACAGGAGCTGCTGGAGAAGGCTAAGAACGCTCACGTCATCCTCGAGGCCGAAATCGGCGTCGTTGGCGGCGAAGAAGACGGCGTCCAGGCTAAGGCGGGCGCTAACCTGTACACTTCTCCGGAGGACTTTGAGAAAACCATCGATGCCCTGGGCACCGGCGAGAAGGGCCGCTACCTGCTGGCCGCTACCTTCGGCAACGTTCACGGCGTCTACAAGCCAGGCAACGTGAAGCTTCGCCCAGAGGTCCTGCTTGAGGGCCAGAAGGTTGCACAGAAGAAGCTCGGCCTAGGCGAGGACGAGTACGCATTCGACTTCGTCTTCCACGGCGGCTCCGGCTCCGAGAAGGAAAAGATCGAAGAGGCTCTGCGTTACGGCGTTATCAAGATGAACGTTGATACCGATACCCAGTACGCATTTACCAACCCGATCGCTCGCCACATGATGGAGAACTACGACGGCGTATTCAAGATCGACGGCGAAGTTGGCAACAAGAAGGTCTACGATCCTCGCTCCTACCTGAAGAAGGCAGAGCAGGGCATGTCCGAGCGCGTCATCGAGTCCTGCCAGGACCTGCACTCTGTGGGCAAGTCCATCTCCAAGTAAATTTCAGTTAAGGCAGCCTCGTAAAAGGCACGCTGAATCAGCCGCTTCCCTGCGCGGGAGGCGGCTTTTCGTGTCTTCGGCAGGTTGCCTTCGGCCGGTGGTTGAGCGTCGGCTGACAGGCGCAGGACTGGTTGACGGGCGCTGAGCTGGCTGGCGGCGCTGTGCCGTCCGGCGGAGGGCCGCTAGCGAGGCTAGGGCCGAGATGGCTAAGGGTGGGGATTCGGTGGCCGGGCAGGGCTGGGGACGAAGCGTGGGGTGTTGCTCCACGGTGGTATCCAGGCGACGCGGCCATCGACGCGCACCATGCGGCCTCGTTGGGTGGGCCGGGCGGGGTCATCCTGGTTGACGGCGTTGTGGTGCGCACATAAGGTGACCAGATTTTCTTGGTTGGTGGGACCACCAGAGGACCAGGCGGTGAGGTGGTGGACTTGGGCGTCGTCGGCAGGCGTATTGCAGCCCGGCCACGCGCACACGGGGTGCTCGGCCGCGGCAAGCATGCGCTGCTTCCACGTGGCCATGCGCTCGGTGCGATACAGGTTTACCGGGCCGTGCTCGGGGTGAACGAGGCTGACATAGCCGCGCTGAGCTAAGGCGCGGGCGACGAGCTGCGCGCCGGTCATGCGGGCGCCGTTGGTGAGCTGGAGGGTTATATCGGAGGCGTCGGAAGGTGCGGCGACAATGCGGTCGAGCTGGTCCAGCGTGAGGATGACGTTGGTGTGCACGGCTGGCAGCGCGCCGGGGTTGCCCTCGAGGAGGACCTTCTTGGCGGCGGCGAGGGGATCCTCTTTGTTGACAGAGGAGAGCACGCCCTTGATATCGGCGATATCGGTGGGATCGGCCGTAATGGAGATGGTGTGTGGGCCGTCGGCCCGGCGGGTATAGCGCACTCCGGGCTCGGGGCGGCGCGACGGACTGAGCTGCTTGAGCAGCTTCTTGGCCACGGAGGGGATGAGGCGTGCCTCGGTGCGGCAGAGTTCTAGGCGTAGGTCCCAGGCGCGGTTGGTGTCGCGCACGCGGCGGGTATAAGACTCGATGCTATCGAGCGTGGCGAGGTCATGGGCGCGGCTGCGAGCGGCGTCGCGGGCGAGGCGTTGCTTGCGGGTATTCGACGTGCGGCCGAAATAGGCGTGCTGCAGGCGAGCGAGCTGGGCAGCCAGAAGGGGGCTGGCCCCGGCCTCGAGAAGCGAATCTTCGGAGCAGCCCTGAAACTCGGCGACGAGGTCGACGCCGCGGCGGCATAACAAAAGAAAATCGGTGTTCACACGGCCGAAGCTAAAAGGCACGCGAGGGCCAAACAAGCGGTGCGCGGCCGGGGAAGTGGAAATTGTGGATAGGTGGGGGAATGGGGGGCGTCGGCAAGAGTTATCCACAAGCCGGGCGGCGGCCGAGATGCGCGGGGACGGCGGCGATGGTAGGGGCGGTCTTCTATGCTGGAAGTCATGTCGGAAGCGAAGGAAAGAGTCTCAACGCGGGAAAAGCTGCGGGTGATTGACCGCTCGGTGCTCTCGCGGGTAAACCGCATCCGCTCGCGGTTTGTCTACATCGTCCAGGCGACCATCGGCGCGGCGCTCGCGTACTGGGTGGCCAGCGACGTGGTGGGGCACCCGCAGCCATTCTTCGCCCCGATTTCCGCGGTCATCATCTTAGGGCTTTCGGGTGGGGACAGGATGAAAAAGGCGCTGGAGATGTCGATTGGTGGCATTATCGGCGTGGCCGTGGGCGACCTGCTCTTCCAGATTGTGGGGCAGGGGCCGTTTCAGATTTTCTTCATCGTGGGCGCGGGCCTGGTAGTGGGCTCCTTTTTGACCAAGTCGCCGCTGGTGACCAACCAGATTGTCTTTGGTGCGATTTTGATCGCAACGATTTTCCCACCCACGGAGGGTCCGGGCGGCCTGCACCGCGCGATTGACGCGATGATTGGTTCGGGCATTGGCCTTATCACCATTGCGCTGATTCCTAATTCCCCGTTGGTGGAGGCGCGGCGCGAGGTCTCGAAGGTGTTAAAGATTGCCTCGAGCATTCTTGCCGACGTCACGTATGGCATCCGCCAGCAAGACCCCGCCGTCATCCGCGACGCACGCGAGGCGGTGCGTGGTACGCAAAATAGCATCAATACCCTGCTGAGTGCGGCACAATCGGGCAGGGAGGCCTCGGAGGTCTCGCCGCTGTTGTGGGCCTCGCGGCGCAGCATTCGTTCGCTAGAGCGCATTCTCATGCCGGTGGATAACGCGGTCCGTGGGGTGCGTGTGCTCTCGCGCCAGGCGCTTGGCCTGACGGAAGACCGCGATAAGGTTTCGGATGGGCAGCTGGAGTTGCTCGATGAGCTTTCCGATGTCATCCTCGCCATCAGCGAGCTCTACGGCCAAGGCAAACAGCACGGCCACGACGAGGCGATTGAGATTCCGGACCTCGTGCAGCGCCTGCGCATCGTGGGCGGGCGCGCCGGGCTGGACATCATCGATAAAGAAGGCACGCTGTCGGCCTATATGATTCTGGGCCAGACCCGCTCCATTGTGGTGGACATGCTGATGGTCTGCGGGCTATCGCGCGAATCGGCCGTGGCGCACTTGGTGCCGACCTCGCAGCACCCGGCCTACCCGCCGGAGGTGTGGGGGCGCGAGGACTAGCGTCCTCGCGCGTGGGCTAAGGCCGGACGATCTGGAGGTCGCGCAGGTGGCGGTAGAACGTCACGCGGGTCACCGGCCGCTTGTGGGCGACGGAATCGACGATGACGCGCAGCTGTGGGCCGCCGGCCTGGACGGCGCGGCCGGTCCGTACGGATTCGGGGTCGAGTTGGCCGGGCTTGCGCAGGAGCGAGCGCAGGCGGCCCTGCGACTCGACGGGGGAGGTGGCGCGGGCGGCGAGGATGCCGGGGGCGTCTGTCATCGGGACTAGCCGTGCGCCAAAGGTTTTGGGGGATGAGGCGGCGAGCGTGTGGTCATCGATTATGATTTCGCCGGTGAAAGCGCCGTTTGCGGCATCCGAGATGGTGGCAGAGCCAGCGACTGCGAGGCCAGAATCGTTGCGGATGAGCGGAGCTGGGCGGACCGGGGCGGTGCGGGCGAAATCGAGGGCTTCGGCCGGGGCGGTGGGAAGGCCCCAGTTCTGCGCGGCCGCGGATGGGGTGGAGGCGGATGCTGCGGACGAGGGGACGGGGATGAAGGCAACCTCGGCCCAGAGGCGGTCGGAGCGCATTAGGCGGGTGAGCACGGCCGAGAGGGCGGCATCGGAGCCGGCGATGACGATGCGGGCGGGCTCTGTGAGGTGGGGTGCCTGCGGGGCGGGCTCGGGAGCACCGAGGTGGCGGACGTCGGGCTGGGCGGCGATGTCGTCGAGGGAGGGGGTGGGGTCGGTGGGAAGGAGGGGGGATAAGAAGGCGTCGATAAGCGCGAGCTCTTTGCGGGTGGGAACGGCCGAGAGATCATGGGCCTCAGCGGGCATGGGGATGTCCAGGGCGCCGCAGCGGAGGAACAAAAAACGCATGCGCACCATGCTACGCGCGCTTTTTGGGCCGGGAAAGTGTAAAGTTGGAGAGTATTTTGGCTTCAATAATGAGGAAGTGACTAAACAATGGCAGCGATCGTCATTGTCGGCGCCCAATGGGGCGACGAAGGTAAGGGCAAAGCGACCGACATCCTCGGCGGCAAGGTTGACTACGTGGTCAAGCCGAACGGCGGCAATAATGCCGGCCACACCGTCGTGGTAGGCGGCGATAAATATGAGCTGAAGCTCCTGCCAGCCGGCATCTTGTCTGAGAACGCTACCCCGGTGCTGGGCAATGGCGTGGTAATTAACCTCGAGGCGCTTTTTGATGAAATTGATGGCCTCGAAGCCCGCGGTGCGAATGCCTCGCGCCTGAAGATTTCTGCCAATGCGCACCTGGTGGCCCCGTACCACCAGACGCTCGACCGCGTGCAGGAGCGCTTCCTGGGCAAGCGCGCGATTGGCACCACTGGCCGCGGCATTGGCCCGACCTACGCCGATAAGGTAGCGCGCATTGGCATTCGTGTGCAGGACATCTTTGATGAGTCCATCCTGCGCCAGAAGGTGGAGTCTGCGCTGGACATTAAAAACCAGATGCTGGTGAAGATGTACAACCGCAAGGCCATCGAGGCGGACCAGATTGTGGAGTACTTCTTGAGCTACCGCGACCGCCTTCGTCCTATGGTTATCGATGCCGAGCTGGAGCTCAACCAGGCCCTCGAGTCCGGTAAGCACGTGCTCATGGAGGGCGGCCAGGCCACCATGCTGGATGTGGACCATGGCACCTACCCGTTCGTGACCTCGTCTAACCCGACCGCCGGCGGTGCTTCCGTCGGTTCCGGCATTGGTCCGACGCGGATTAAAACCTCGCTGGGCATTATCAAGGCTTACACCACCCGCGTGGGCGCTGGCCCGTTCCCGACTGAGCTTTTTGATAAGTGGGGCGAGTACCTGCAGACCACCGGCGGCGAGATTGGTGTGAACACCGGCCGCAAGCGCCGTTGTGGTTGGTACGACTCCGTCATTGCGCGCTACGCCACCCGTGTGAACGGCTTTACCGATTACTTCCTGACCAAGCTGGACGTTCTTACCGGCATTGGCGAGATTCCTATCTGCGTGGCTTATGACGTCGACGGCAAGCGCTACGACGAGCTGCCACTTACCCAGTCCGAATTCCACCACGCCGAGCCCATCTTTGAGACCATGCCCGCCTGGGACGAGGACATTACCGAATGCTCCACCTTTGAGGAGCTACCGCAGAAGGCACAAGACTACGTCCTGCGCCTGGAAGAGCTGTCTGGCTGCCGCATTTCCTACATCGGCGTCGGTCCGGGCCGTGACCAGACCATCATCCGCCACGATGTGATGAGAGATCAATAGATCACGACCCTTTGTCGAAGGAGCATTTTCATGGATAATCCAGGAGAGATAGCCGGCCATATTGGCACGCCGCTGACCAGCAACGCCACCAAGGTATTGCTGCTGGGCTCGGGCGAGCTGGGCAAGCAGCTGGCCATCTCCTTCCAGAACCTGGGCCTTGAGGTCCACGCGGTGGACTCGTATGCTGGCGCGCCGGCGCACCAGGTGGCGCAGTTTAGCTACGTCGCCGATATCAAGGACATCGGCCGTATCCTGCAGCTGGCCCAAGAGATTCAGCCGCATTTTGTGGTTCCGGAGGTAGAAACCGTTTCGGTAGAAGCGCTGGAGGAGATGGAAGCGCATAGCGATGCCATCGTGGTGCCTTCCGCTCGTGCCTGCGCCATGACGCAGGACCGCCAGTGCGTGCGCGAGGTGGCGGAGAATATCGGCCTGCCGGTTTCGGCATACCGCTTTGCCAACTCTCTGGAGGAGCTGGAGGAAGCGGTGGGGGAGCTGGGCTTTCCGTGCATTATTAAGCCGGATGTGTCCACTTCCGGCAAGGGCCACATGATTGCCCGCGAGGAGGACGATGTGCGGGTGGCCTGGGAGACCGTGCGGCGCGTGTCCTCGGACTCGCAGCGCGTAGTGGCCGAGCGTTTCGTAGATTTTGACTTGGAAGTCACCCTATTGGCCATCCGGTCTATCGACCCGGCTACGGGCAAGCTGGCCACGTGGTTTAGCGAGCCCATCGGCCACCGCCATGAGCGCGGCGACCTCGTGGAGGAGTGGCAGCCTACCGGCATGAGCGAGATCGCACTGGAAAATGCCCGCTCGGTGGCCGCGCGCATCTCCAATGAGCTGGGCGGGCGCGGCGTGTACTGCGTGGAGCTTTTCGTTGCCGGAGATGACGTGTACTTTTCCTCCGTCTCCCCGCGGCCCTCGGATACGGCGATGCTTACCTCTTATACGCAGCGTTTTTCCGCCTTTGACCTGCACGCGCGGGCGATTTTGGGCTACCCCATAGACGCCACCCTGGTCACCCCGGGCGCTAGCGTCGTAATCCACGCGGACGAGGAGTTGGGGGAGGTTGCCTATACCGGCATCGCCGCGGCCCTCAGCTACGCGGAGACGGACGTGAAACTCTTTGGCAAGCCGGGGGCCTACAAGGGCCGCCGCATGGGTTTGGTCTCTTCTACTGCGGAAAATGTGGAAGAAGCGCGCGATCGGGCGGCGCTGGCGGCGCATAAGATCGAGGTGACCTCCACGCCGGGCCTGCTGGCGCAAGGCGGCGCCCGCGGCATCGAGCCAGAAACCGAGAATGTTCCCGATATTGAGGTCGTGGAGTACGAGGGCGGCGTGGAGCTCGACCCGAAGCTCGCCTCCGGCGTGGATGACGCCGACTAATAGCCGGCCAGCTGTCCAAGCGGCTAGCTGGCGGGGCGCAGCATCGGCTGGTGGGGGACTCCCTCGTCATCGAATGGCTCTCCAGTCGGCGTGAAGCCGAAGGAAGCGTAATAGTCCACTAGGCCGGCCTGCGCCTCCAGATAGAGCGGCTGGCCTGGGCGCATGCGCTCGCCAAGGTCTATGGCCGCCTGGAGTAGCTCGCGGCCGAGTCCCGTGCCGCGTGCGGCCGGCGCGAGCGCGAAGCGGCCGATTTGTGCGCCGGTGGTCGGGGCGTTGGTAGGCGTGGCGTCGGAAAGCGCGGTGTCGTCGGCAGGCGCAGCCGGAAAGACGCGGGCCGTGCCGAGTAGCTCGTGGGTGTCCGCGTCCCAGGCCAGCACGTGCACGGTCTGGGGGTCGGCGTCGGTGGCGTCAATCTCGGCGTACGGGCTGCGCTGCTCGTGCACAAAGACATCCACCCGCAGCTTGTAGAGGTGGTGGACGTCCAAGGCTGCCAGTTGGCCTAAGGGCGCGGCGGAAATGAAATGCGGCATGGGCTAGGCCTGCGGGCCGGCGTGCTTGACCATCTCGTCCCACTCAACGATCTTGATGCGCTCGCGGCCGTGCGGTTCACCGGCGGCGCGTTCGGCGGCATCCAGGCGGTGCCAGCCTTCCCAGGTGGTCACGGCGATATCGCGGGAGGCCAAGAAGTCTAGGATGTCCTGCGGATCGCGCTTGGTGGCAGGCTCCAAGTCGCCTGCCTTGTAATCGGCGATGAGCATGGTGGTGGTGTCCTTGGCATCGGACTTGGTATTGCCAATCAGGCCCACTGGGCCGCGCTTAATCCAGCCGGTGGTGTAGAGGCCAGGCAGCTTTTCGCCGTCGACATTGGCCAACACGTGGCCGCCGTCGTTTGGCATGGTGGCCTTGGTCTCGTCGAAAGGCACGCCGTCGACGGACTGCGGGTGGTAGCCTACCGCGCGGTAGACGGCCTGGACCGGCCACTCGGTGTACTTGCCGGTACCGGTTACGGTGCCATCACCATTGAGCTCAGTGCGCTCGGTCTTGAGGGCGGTAACGTGCCCGTCCTCACCCAGCACCTCTACCGGGGACTCAAAGAAGTGGATGTAGAGCTTGTGCGGGGCATCGCCCGGCTCGCGCATGGCGTAGGACTCCAGGGTCTGGCACACCAGATCGGTGGACTTGGCGGCGCGGCGGGCCTCCACAGATGCCTCGTCGTACTCGATGTCCTCAGGATTGACGATGACCTCGATGGTCGGGGACTCGTCCAGCTCCTTGAGCTCCTTCGGCGTGTATTTGGCCTGTGCTGGGCCGCGACGGCCAAATACGTGGACCTCCTTGGCCCGGTTCTTCTTTAGCGCTGCGTAGACGTTGTCCGGGATCTCAGTAACCAGCAGCTCATCTGCGGTCTTGGCCAAGATGCGGGAGACGTCGAGGGAGACATTGCCCACGCCGACGACGGCAACGGATTCTGCCGAGAGATCCCAATCGCGCTCGAAGTTGGGGTTGCCATCATAAAAGCCCACAAACTCGCCTGCGCCATGGTTGCCCTTAAGATCCTCGCCTGGGATGCCCATGTGCTTATCGGCGGTAGCACCGGTGGCGAAGATGATGGCGTCATAATACTCGCGCATCTCCTCGACGGTGATGTCCTTGCCCACCTCGATATTGCCTAGGAAGCGGATATCTTCCTTTTCCATAACGTTGTGCAGGGACTGCACAATGCCCTTAATGCGCGGGTGATCCGGTGCCACGCCGTAGCGGATCAATCCGAACGGCGTCGGCATCTTTTCAAAAAGATCGATCTGCACATCGAGGTCGGATTTCACTAGAAGATCAGAGGCGTAGATGCCGGCCGGGCCGGAGCCGACCACGGCGACGCGCACAGGGGTAGTCATGTGTTGCAGGTGTCCTTTCTTTCGTTTTGCTGCATATTCTACGCGGTCACTATGCGATAAAAACCACAGCATTACTAACCCCAGTCTAGGGAGGTCACGATAGGGCATAGGAGGGGGTAAATCGCGTACAGTGGAATAGTCACCGCGTGTTAATAACTGTGACGTATGACATGAAGTTATGACGCGCGTTAATTGTGTTCAAGTGACCGTGAATGAAAGGTAATTTGCATGTCTGCATCCCATTCCGCAGTTATTAGCGCTATTGGCCGGGGCTTCGATGGCCTCGACGTGCCGGCCCTGGCACAAGAACTGGGCGCGGAGTTCATCCGCCTCGAAGACTTCGATGCCACCGTCGCCGCCGTACTTGCTGAGGCTCCCGCCGCTGAGAATATCGTGGCGCAGGGCACCGGCGATATCGCCTTCGATGCCGAAGTAGCTGCCGCCCTTGGCCTGCCGCTGGCCATCATTTCCGGCGTCCCGCAGCGCACCGGCGAGCTGGCACAGCACAATGCGGAATCCTTGGGTGCCACCGTTGCTGGCATCTTCACCGACCTGGAAGCGGTTCCGGGCGCACTTGCTGCGCTTGGCGACGTCTCCCCGGTCATGTCCGCAGACCTCTTCCAGAAGCAGCTTATTGACCAGGCCCGCGCCGCCGGTTCGCACATCGTTCTGCCAGAGGGCGACGATGACCGCATCCTCGAGGCCGCCCACGTGCTGCTGCGCGATAAGGTTGCCAAGCTGACCATCCTGGGCAACGAGGCCGATATCAAGGCCCGCGCCGCAGAGCTCAAGCTCGACCTATCTGGCGCCGATATCATCAATCACCTCGAGTCCCCACTGGCAGAGGAATTCGCCGCTGACTTTGCTGAGCTGCGCAAGAAGAAGGGCGTTACCCTCGAGCAGGCTCGCGAGACGATGCAGGACATCTCCTACTTCGCCACCATGATGGTGCACAAGGGCTTAGCCGATGGCATGGTCTCCGGCGCTGCTCACACCACCGCGCACACCATTAAGCCTTCCTTCCAGATCATCAAGACCAAGCCGAATGCCTCCGTGGTCTCTTCCATCTTCCTGATGGTCATGCGCGGCCGCCTGTGGGCCTTCGGTGACTGCGCCGTCAACCCGAACCCCACCGCCGAGCAGCTGGGCGAGATTGCCATCGTCTCCGCACAGACCGCCTCCCAGTTCGGCATCGACCCGCGCGTGGCCATGCTGTCCTACTCCTCCGGCACCTCCGGCTCCGGTCCGGACGTCGACCGTGCGGTGGCCGCCGTCGAAGCAGCCAAGAAGCTGGATTCCTCCGTCAAGGTGGATGGCCCGCTGCAGTTCGACGCCGCCTGCGACCCAGGAGTTGCGGCTAAGAAGATGCCGAATTCTGAGGTTGCCGGTCAGGCAAATGTTTTCGTCTTCCCGGATCTTGAGGCCGGCAATATTGGCTACAAGACCGCACAGCGCACCGGCGGTGCGCTCGCTGTAGGCCCCATCCTGCAGGGCCTGAACAAGCCGGTTAATGACTTGTCGCGTGGTGCGACCGTTCCGGACATCATCAACACCGTTGCAATCACCGCTATTCAGGCTGGAGAAAAATAAATGTCATACGTTCTGGTCCTTAACTCAGGTTCTTCCTCCGTTAAATTCCAGCTGGTCGATCCCGAGTCCAGCGCCACGGATACCCCGCTGGTCTCTGGTTTGGTCGAGCAGGTTGGCGAGCCCCTCGGTGCCGTCACCGTCAAGACCGGTGGTGAGAAGTACAAGGAAGAGCTGGAAATCCCTACTCACTCCTTCGGCCTCGAGCGCGCTTTTGCCATCATGAGCGAGCACAACGTTGGCCCGACCGACGTGGATGTTATCGCCGTTGGTCACCGTGTTGTTCACGGCGGCCGCCTCTTCTCCGAGCCACAGCTCATCGTGGACCAGATTGAGTCCATGATTGAAGACCTCATCCCGCTGGCTCCGCTGCACAACCCGGCCAACCTGGACGGCATCCGCGTGGCCCGCAAGATGCTGCCGGATATTCCGCACGTTGCCGTCTTCGATACCGCCTTCTTCAATACCCTGCCGCCGGCTGCCGCACTCTACGCCATCAATAATGAGGTGGCCTCCAAGTACGATATCCGCCGCTACGGCTTCCACGGCACCTCCCATGAGTTCGTCTCCCAGCAGGTGCCAGGTCTCTTGGGCCGCGACCCGATGCACACCCACCAGATCACTCTTCACCTGGGCAACGGTGCTTCTGCAGCGGCTATCCGCAACGGCCGCGCTATCGATACCTCGATGGGCCTTACCCCGTTGGCAGGCCTGGCTATGGGTACTCGTTCCGGTGACATTGATCCGGGTATCATTTTCCACCTCGTCCGCGAGGCGGGCATGAGTGTGGACGAGATTGACACCTTGCTCAATAAGCAATCCGGTGTCAAGGGCATCGCCGGCGTCAATGACTTCCGTACGCTGCGCGAGCGCATTGATAACGAGGACCAGGATGCC
Source organism: Corynebacterium sp. p3-SID1241 (assembly GCA_025144025.1). GTDB lineage: Bacteria > Actinomycetota > Actinomycetes > Mycobacteriales > Mycobacteriaceae > Corynebacterium. The sequence goes on from JALXWS010000004.1 coordinate 65,020, forward strand.
TGGCTGGCCTATAATATCTACATCCACCAGCTACGCCGCTTCATCGGTTCTTATATGATTTCCCTCGGCCGCGTTGATGCCATCACCTTCACCGCCGGCGTAGGTGAAAACGATACCGAGGTCCGCCAGGATTCCCTCTACAACCTGGATATGTACGGCATTGACTTTGATAAGGAACGCAACTTGGTGCGTTCCGATGAGCCGCGCATGATTTCTACCGATGACTCCCCAGTCAAGGTATTTGTTGTCCCGACCAATGAGGAGCTGGCTATCGCTCAGAAGTCCGCCGAAATCGCTGCTATGGCGCGTGAGGCTGGCCTCTACAAGTAGAGAATCTCGCGTCCAGCTAGAAGCTGGAATGTGAACGAGAGGCGTGCGATCCACAAGTGACCGCACGCCTCGTTTTGATCTCTGTACCTATTACAGCAAGCGTTTCGGTTATTGCGTTTATTCTGTAGGGTGAGGGTATGAAGGATTTGCAAAATGACGAGTCAACTCGGGATATCAGCCGAGCAGAAGAGGCCTTATTAAGACTCAATTCTGTGTTGGAGGTAGAAGATTCACCGGCACCAGTGGATATATTTGTGCAAGGAACCGAGCAAATAGTCCCAATTCCACGAGAGATCGCCGAAACCCTACAGAAAGTTCTCGCCATCGAGGTGGCAGGGAAATCAGTCCGCGTGGTGGCCGAGGAATCCGAATTCACCACGCAACAGGCAGCAGACTATCTCAATGTTTCGCGGCCACACGTTGTAAAGCTCATTGATGAAGGAAGCCTTCCCGGCTACAAAGTTGGTTCTCATCGTCGCGTGAGACTTGCGGATCTGCAGAATTACAAGAATGAAAGAGACACCAGTCAGCGCCGTGCCGTAGCTGAACTGACAGCCTTATCGGAGGACCTGGAGCTTTATTAGTGGGGTGGTTGACGGTAGTTTATGACGCCAATGTGCTCTACCCGAGCATGCTCCGTGATCTCCTGATAAGGGTGGCTGGTAGCGGTGTATTCCGGGCCCGATGGACGGAGAGAATCCTAGATGAAGTCTTCTTTAATTTGCAGCGCAATCGCCCCGATTTAAACCCTAAAAATTTATGCCGGACCCGTAGATTGATGTGTTTAGCGGTCGAGGACTGTCTTGTGACTGAATACGAGGAATTAATCGATGACCTATGGTTACCAGATCCGAACGACAGGCATGTCCTAGCGGCAGCAATTAGTTGTGGTGCTCAAAGTATCATTACTGAAAATATAAAAGACTTTCCTGGTTCCATCCTTGATGGTTTTGGCATCAGGCGGCAGAGTGCCGATGAGTTTTGTGCGAGCTAATCGCTTCCTCGCCCGCGATTGTGCAGCAATCGATTGAGGACGCGGCTGCCGCTTTTCAAAAGCCGCCGCGAAGTGTGGACGAGGTCCTACAGGCATTGTCGTTATCGGGAACGCCGGAGGCAGTCAAAATGCTTCGTTCTTAAATTTTCAAAAGTGTCGTCTGATTCCTACAGCGCAGGATGGCTTAGAGGATTGCCGCTTGTGGGGGCTGTACGTGCCTGTGTAGCGATTAGAAGGTAGTGACGGGCCGGACCTGGTTGGCAAGGTCCACGAGGGCGTAGCGGTGGCGGCTAAATGGTGCCTGGCGGGCGAGGGCACGGAGGGTCTCGGACAGGCCGGTACGCAGGCCGCGCTGGGTGAAGGCGTACTCGAAGAGATCGTTGGGGGAGGCGGCGCGGGAAAGATCCGCGTTGCGCAGGAAGTTCAGGCCAGCGGAAATGACGGCGATCTTGATCTGCAGGAAGCGCGGCTCGTTGGTGGGGACCTCTTCGAGGCGGCGGGCAGCGCGGCGAATGCGGGATTCGGAAAGGTCGTGGACGATGAGCTGGAGGATCGTTGTTAAGCGGGCCATGCGGTAGTGGCGCGAGGCATTGGGAACCTTGTCTAGAACTACGACAGCCACCTCCACCTGGCCTTCGGCGCGCAGCTGGCGGGCGAGGCCAAAAGAGGAGGAGACGGTGGTGGGATTGGTAGACCACACGATTCCGTAGAGGCGCATGGAGTTAAAACGCAGTGCGGCCGGGTCCTCCGTGATGTGGTTCCAAATTTCGGGTTGACCCTCAAAAGCGGAGTTGGGGAGATCTGCCAGGGTGGAGTGCATATTGGAGCAGGCGCGGGCCACGGTGGGGTCAATGAGAGAAGTATCGATGTAATCGAGCTGCTGCAGAATGAGCTCGTTGATGGCGGCGATGGCAAGCTTGGGGGCCGCCTCGCCTGGCAGGAGGTCGAGGACGGTAGAGAAGTATCTTTGCGCGTCGCGGTAGTCATCGTGAAGCAACTCAGTAATGCCGGCATACCACTGGAAACGCCAATCTTGGCCAAGGCGGTCTTCGATGGAGCTTAGCCACTGGCGGGCCTGGCCGGTATAGCCCAGGTCAATCATGGAGCGGACCACGCCCAGCGGGATTTCGGCGGAGTGCTCGTACTCGGGCGTCTGCATGGCCTGGCGGAGGGTCTCCAGGGCTTCCTGCGGCTCCGCATAGGATGCACCCTGGAGGAGGCCGGCGCCCACATCGTCGCGGTCCAGCAGCGGGGTGGGCAGCGCGGAGACCACCTCGGGGGCGGTGATTTGGACGGTGCGATCGATGCCGTCGATAAGCTGGTCGGTGCGAAAGACTAGGTGTTTGGTGCCAAAGGTGGTACGTTGCGGCGAAAAGAGCGAGTGCTGGGAAGGGTATTGGAGGCCGTCGCGGATGGCAATGACCTCGCGTAAAACCCCGTAGAGCTGGGTGCGCAGCTCTTTGATGGAGGTAAAGCGGTGCTTTGGGTCCGGGCCGGTGGCGCGCTGTAGCAGGCGGTACAGGGAGAGGAAGCGGCGCAGCTCTGGCTCCTCGGTGGGGGTAGGGATGCCGGGCTGATAGACGCCGTCCTCAGTAGGCAGCTTGAGGCAGAGCGCGGCCAGGGTGCGGCCGATGGTGTAAATATCGCTGGCGATGGAGGGGCCTTCGGTGGCTACCTCTGGGGCCTGGTAACCCTTGGTGCCGTAGATATAACCAAAGGCGCCGATTCCGGAAACCGCTCCCAAATCAATGAGCTTGACTTGGTCCTCGGTGACGATGATGTTATCGGGCTTAAGGTCGTTGTAGACCACCCCGCGCGAATGCAGGTATTCCAGCGCAGGCAGGATTTCCAGGATATAGGCGATGGCGATATCAACAGGCAGGAGTTTATCGGGTTGCTTTTTGCGCCTGCTTCTTAGCGACGGCCCGCCGACGTACTCCATGACAATAAAACCACCGGGCACTCGCTCGTCATCGATGAAGTTGAAAATCTTGACGATACCGGGGTGGGTAATATCCGCGAGGAACTCGCGTTCGGCCACCGCAGCGGCCGTTTCATCGGCCGATTTTTGGGCCTGCATACCTTTGAGAACCACCACTCTTCCGGAGACAAAGTGGTCATTGGCCAGGTAAATCCAGCCCATGCCGCCGTGGGCGATAACACCCAAGATTTCGTACTGGCCGGCTACCACGTCACCGGGCTGCAGCTGCGGCGGCGGGATCTTTTTGCCGGCGGTTTTCTCGGCCGGATCGATCAGGGCATCGGTGGGTTCGGACGGGGTGATAAAGGGCAGGCGCACCATGCCATCGGCCACGCGGCGCTCGGTGCGGTGGGTGCCGCGGCGTTCGCGGAAGGTATTGAGTGCGCGGCGCCGCGAGCGCTGTGAGGAGTCCTCTTGGGACTTTTGCGCCCGTTGTTGTTCGCGCCGGGCGCGGATATTGTCTAGGTCCGCCAGCAAGCTGGAGATATGGTCTGGGTCGATGGAACCGTCGCCATCTTCATCCTCGTCCGCGAACGGATCGAAAGCCACAGCAGCGGTGCCGGTTTCCTCTCCGAACTCCTCGTCCGCGAAGGGATCAAAGGCCACGGCCGCGGTTCCTTCTTCGTCCTCGTCCCCAAACGGGTCGAAGGGAACGGCGGCGGTGGCTGGGCCGTCGTCCGAGGGGGCATCGCCAAGCGCATCAGGCTCTTGCGCGGAGTTGGCCGCATTGGTGGGCTGGCGGAAGTCGCGTTGGGTATCGAGGTTTTCGGGCTCGATGTACTCGAGCTCGTCATCGCTGAAGTTCGGGTTATGGCTCATGACTTAGCGTCCTCCTCGATGTACTTGCCGGCCGGCAGTGTGGGCTCTTCCAGGTAGGTGCCCAGCCACTCATTAAAGATTTTGGACCACGTGCCATCGCGGCGAATGCGCTCTAGCGTGGAATTGACTTGGCGCAGCAGCGGGCGGGTGTTGTGCTGCTTGCTGGGGCGGCGCACGGCCACACCGTAATTTTCGGTCTCCAGGGGCTCGCCCACGATCGAGGTATAAGAGTCTTGAGCGGCCATGCCGGAAAGCAGGGCATCATCGACGACGATGCCATCTGCCTGGTTAAGCTGCAGCGCCATGAGACAGTCTCCCCAGGAACGGGTAACCAAGATATCGGCCTTGGGGGCGTGGGCGCGTATGGTCTCCAGCGCGGTGGAACCCCCAACACCGCAAAGGGTTTTTCCGGCGGTATCTTCGATCGATTTCATCCCAGAGCTAGTCAGCACCAACATGCGGGTTTCGGTGCTCATATAGGGGATAGAAAAGGCAACCTCGCGCTCGCGCTCTGGGCTAATGGTCATGGTGCGCACAATCATGTCCACTGTGCCGGCATTGAGGGCATCGACGCGTTCGGAAGATTCCACGAAGCGGAAATCCACCTTATTCGGATCACCGAAAATATCGCGGGCGATTTCGCGGGCTATGTCCACCTCAAAGCCGCGCACATCTCCGGTGGCGGCATCGCGGTAGCTCATCAGGTTATTGGAGCGGTCCACGCCCACGATGAGGCGGCCACGCTTCACGATGTCTGGTACCCGGTCCTTCGCCTTCTTATCGTCCGGCCGGTAGCTTCCCTTGAGCTCTTCATCCTTAGCGCGATGTGGGGAAGTAGAGCCGGCCTTCTCAATTTTTGATCCCTCCGGTAGCGGTGGGCCCGGCCGTGAATCCAGCGCGTGCTTAGCTGGCGCTTCCAGCGGCGGGGTAGAGCGGACGTCGCAAGCGGCAAGCGGCAGCGCGAGGCTCAGGCAGGCGAGCGCAGCTAGGGTGGCGTGTGGGCGGCGCATTAGAGGTACTCCTGCAATCGGGGGCGGATACCAAGCCACACCGCGATAATGGCGCACAGGGTCAGCAGGAAGACGGCCGAAGATACTGCAGTCATGGCGGTAAGGCCGCGCTCCAGGTAGCTGCGCATGGCGATGCGAGCCTGGCCGATAAGCTCGGAGAGCTCCCCGTCAAGCTCGTCGAAGGAGCGCGCCGCGGTCATCTCGCCATCTTTGGGTTCAGTGGCTGTTGCTTGATAGATGGCCTCGTCATAGTCGCCGTCCTCCAGCGCACCAATGAGTTTTTCGTGGGTGCCACGCCACTGCTCGGCGGCGGCACGTGCGCTGTGGATGAGCTCTGGGTCGGTGACTTCTACGTCCTCATCGTTGAGGGCCTTTTCATAATCCTCCAGGGCTGTTTCGATGGAGCCAATCGAACTGGAAAAGCGCACCATTGTATCCTCCTTGGAAGAACGCAACACCAGCGCCAGGGTCTCAGAGGTGCGCGCCTGTTGCGCCTCAATCCGCGAAGCCGTCAGCGAATCCCACGGGCGCGAGGCCGTCTCAAAACCTTGGTGGCCGGTGGACCAGGTGGCGAGGTTAGACAGGGCTACCCACGAAATGGCCAGGAACAACAGCACGCTGGCAGTTAAAAAGCCGCGATTAAAACGCCGGCGAGTCTGGCGCCAGAGCCACCATTGGGCCATGGCGAGGAAGAAGAGCGCGGCCAGCAGGCCGGATAGCGGCACCCACTGTGGGGAGGTGAGCTTTTGCTGCTGCTGATTGACCTTCGCGGTGGTCAGCTGGAAAAGCTCGGAGGCGGCCGGCAGGATATGCTCGCGCATCAGCGCAGAGGCATTGGACATATAGGAGTTAGCCACCGCATTGCCCGCCCGGTGATTGGAGCGGGCCTTTTCCACCATCGCGGTGTAGACGGGAAGCTCGCGCTGGATATAGGTCACCAGCTCGCGCACTCGGCCATCATCTTGCGTGGTGCCTAGTACGGATTCGGTGGCCGCGATGGAGGCGGCATCGATGGCCTCACTATAGCGATTGTGGTTTTGCTCCGATTCCACGCCAGCCTGCACGAAGCCGGTGGTGGCCACGGTATCGGCCACCGAGAGCGAACTATAAAGGTGGTGCGCCGCATTGGACATAGGCTCGGTGGTGCTGAGCAGCTCATCCAGGTCAGAGTGGCGAGCAGCGGATGACTGGGACATCGATAAGCCAGCGGCGCCCAGGGCCACGGTGAGAATAAGGGTGACGGTAAAAAGCTTGCCTGGGGTAGTGGAGGCAAAGTAGTAGAAACGGCGCAATAGGCGCGCCGGGCCCGCGAACCATTCCATTGCGCGGCGGCTGAGCCCGCTGAAGGCCGGGCCGGTGGGTGCGGTGACCTCATCGAGCCAGTGATCGCTCGGGTGAGCGTGCTCGTCTTGCACGCCTTCTGCCCGGACTGCCTGCTCGGTCATTCACTCAGAATAGCGTCCGCAGTGTGCTGGGCGCCACCATGTACCCGCGTGTGTGGCTAGGATAGGCAACATGCATAACCCTCACAGTGGAGACGGCTGGGCGGCAGGTCCCGGCGGCATTCGCGTCTGGGGAAAATTTGGTGCCGCCGGCCTCTTCCTTGTAGCCGGGGGCAAGGTGCTCCTCCAGCACCGCGCCGCATGGACTAATCACGGCGATACCTGGGGAATCCCCGGTGGGGCGCGCGATTTTACGGAGACGCCCACGCAGGCCGCATTGCGCGAGACCCACGAAGAGTGCGCCATTGCACCCCAAGATGTGGAGGTGCTCGATGCGCGGGTAACGGCCGGGCCCTATCCGGCGGCGGGGGATCTGCCGGGGGAGTGGACCTATACCACCGTTTTGGCCCGCACGCGTACGGGGGGTCCGCTGCCTACCACGGCTAATGAAGAATCCTATGAGCTGCGCTGGGTGCCTTTCGATGAGGTGGAAAGCCTTCCTCTGTTGGCCGCTTTCCGGCGTGCTTTCCCGGCCTTGCGCGAGCGCGTGGAGGTATTGAACAGGTAAAGTTGCCGAATTTATGGCACGCTAGTGCCATGATCGAAGTAGAAGGACTGACTAAACAATATAAGTCTGTCCGCGCCGTTGATGATCTCACCTTTCAGGTAAAGCCCGGCATGGTTACCGGGTTCCTGGGGCCCAATGGCGCGGGCAAATCCACCACCATGCGCATGATCCTAGGGTTGGATGCTCCTACGGCCGGTAGGGCGCGCATCAACGGTAAGCACTACCACGAGTTGAAGGATCCCTTGCGCGAGGTCGGCGCTTTGCTCGATGCCAAATCGGTCCACCGCAACCGCAGTGCCGCCAACCACCTGAAATGGATTGCGCAGTCCAACGGCATTTCTACTTCTCGCGTCGATGAAGTCTTGGGGCTAGTGGGGCTTTCCGACGTCGCCGGTAAAAAGGTCGGCGGCTTCTCCCTCGGCATGGGCCAGCGCCTAGGCCTCGCCGGCGCGCTGCTCGGTGACCCGGGCATCCTCATCTTGGATGAGCCGGTTAATGGTCTCGACCCTGAGGGCATCCGCTGGGTGCGCCAGCTCGTGCGCGCCCTAGCCGAAGAAGGCCGTACTATCCTGATTTCTTCCCACCTGCTTTCGGAGATGTCCCAGACCGCCGACCACCTCGTGGTTATTGGCAAGGGCCGCCTGGTAGCTGACCAGCCCACCTATGAATTTGTGAAAGACCATTCGCAGTCCTCCGTGTTGGTGCGCTCCGACCACCTAGATGCCTTCGGTTCCGCGCTGCGCGCCGAAGGTATCTTCTTTACCGAGTCCACCGACGAAGAGGGCCGCCCCCGCTTGGAGGTTGCCAACCAGACCACCGATTTCTTGGGACAGCTGGCCTATTCTACCGGTGTGCCGCTCAATGAGCTAAGCCTCAAGCGCGCCTCCTTGGAGGACGCCTTCATGGAACTTACTGGTGACTCCGTGCAGTACCACGGTTCTACCGGCGCTCAAACCACCGGAACAGCAACTCCGCTCGCTCGACCCACCCAGCAGGAGGTTTAATTCGCCATGCTGAATACCTTGAAGTCCGAATGGACCAAGCTGCACACCACCCGCTCCTTCTGGTGGACCACCTTCATCTTCCTCTTTTTTGCCTGGGGCTGGGCCATCCTCAATGCCCGCCTGACGCAACCGGCCGAAACCCCTGAGGATGCGGCAATGGGTATGGGTGTTATCACCCCGGATGGCGCGGTGTCTTTTCTTTTGGCCCTCGGCCTGCCCGTGCTCATGATCCAAGCCATCATGATCGTGACCACCGAGTACCGTTTTGGTACGCAGACCATCACTTTCATGGCCACACCGCGCCGCTGGTCGGTGGCCTTGGTCAAGCTGCTCATGTACGCGGTAATCGCGGCCGCGCTCAGCTTTATCGCTGTGGCCGGCGCCTATCTACTCACCGAGCTTTTTGCTCACGATGAGGTTGCCGCGCAATTCCAACCTTGGGACGATGAGATGGGCCAGAAGCAGCTGTGGAAGTACCCGCTAGCTTCCGCGCTGCTCGTCCTTTTTTCCCAAGGAATTGGTTTGCTCTTGCGCTCGACGGCTGGTTCAGTGGCTATTGGCCTCATCCTCTTCCTCGGCGTAGATAATCTTGTCGCCAGCATCCCCAAGGTTGGTAGCAAGCTGGTTAACTTCATGCCGTTCAAGTCTTTCCAGTCTTGGCTTTGGGAGATAGATCCAGTAGATGCTCCGTGGAAGGAATCCTGGGGCTTCGGGCTGGTGTTTCTCGCCTGGGCTCTCCTTTTGTGGGTCCTGGGAGTCATCGTCCTGCAAAAACGCGACGCCTAAACACCCACCCATATAACGCTTCACCGCCCCGGTCGGCAATTCATTCGCTGCCCGCTGGGGCGGTTTCTTGTTGCCAGACTGTCTTCGCTGCAGTCGTGATGGTTCGTGTCCGCTCTACTGCAGCGCGGAGGTAAGGCGCATGACATTATCCACGTAGCGGCGGATGAAGCCACGCTCATTCCACTCCTCAAGGGTCAGCTCATGGCATACGGCCCGGTAGTTGGCCGCTAGCTGGTTGAACTGGTCAATGAGGTCGCCCTTGGCTACCAGCATGGTGGATTCGTAGTTCAGGCCAAAAGAGCGCGGATCCATATTGGAAGAGCCAAACATGCACAGCGGATCGCGGCCGGGGTCATCCGGGTCGGTGATGATGAACTTGGAGTGCAGCACAAAGGGATAGGGGAATTGGTAGATGCGTACGCCTGCTTCCAGCAGTGCCTGGTAGTAGGAGGACTGGGCGTGGTTGACCATAAACTGGTCCGCCTTTGCGGAGACATAAAGCTCCACGTCTACGCCGCGGTAGCAGGCTGTGGTCACGGCCTCGAGCAAGGATTCATCCGGTACGAAGTAGGGCGAGCACAACACCAGTCGGTCCTTGGCATGGTGGACCAGGGAATTGAACATGCGCAGGTTTGGCTCGGTGGTGTAGCCGGGGCCGGAGGGGATCATTTGGAGGTGGTTGGCGTCGGCAGTCTGCGCGTCATCATAAGGAAGCTCATCAAGGGGAATGTTTTCGTCCGCTTCCAAGTACCAATCCACGGCGAATACTGCGGACATGGAGGTCACAATCGGGCCTGAGAGCTCCACCATGTAGTCGATCCAGAAGCGGTCTTTGGTCTTGTACTGGCGCTTAATCATATTCAGCGAGCCGATAAAGCCGACCTTGCCATCGATGATGACCAGCTTGCGGTGGTTGCGCAGATCTGGGCGGCGGAAGCGGCCCTTGTGTAACTGGATGGGGAGCATTAGCCGCCAGTCGACGCCAATTTCGGTCAGCCGCTTGCCCAGCTTGAAATACCCTTTGTACTTAAAGCTTCCGATCTGGTCGAGTAAGAGCCGTACCTTCACGCCGCGTGCCGTAGCGCGGCGCAAGGACTCAAAGAATACGTCCGTAACCTCATCCCAAGACTGGATGTAGAGCTCTATGGACACGTACTTTTCGGCGCGGTCAATGGCGGCAGCGATGGCCCGGATGGATTCGTCATAGTCCGCGTGCAGGCCAAGATTGCGGCCAACCAACGCCGGAAATCCCGTCAGCTCCCGGTTGAGTTTGATGACCGATTCAATCTCGGCCGAAAGGATCCCTTGTGGGTGGTCCGGGGTGTGGGCCGTGACGTTTTCAATCTGCTCGTTTGCTTCTTGCTGGATGCGGTGGCGGCGCCGGTTGATATACGGCGAGCCCATGAGCAAAAACAGCGGCAGGCCAATAAAGGGCAGCACCAGAATAGCCAATAGCCACGCGGTGGAACTGGATGGGCGGCGGCCTTCCGGCACAAAACCAACGGCAATAATCTTGATGCCGTAATCCAGTACTAGGAATACGAGCTGCCAAAAGCTGAGATCAAGCGACCAAGACATCTAACGAACGGAATCAAAATCGGGCAGATCATAATCTGCGATAAGCAGGCAGTGATCGGAGGTTTTATCGCCGGCGCGCTCGACCATATCTACTTCTGCGCCGGTCACGTGCTGGGCCAGTGACGCCGAGGCCAGCTGGAAATCGATACGCATGCCCTCATTTTTCTGGAAACGCATGCCCTTGTAGTCGAAGTAGGTATAGCGCTGATCCTGGGTAAACCGACGGGTAACTTCCTCGAGGCCGGCTTCTTCTAGCATCTGAAAAGCGGCGCGTTCTGGTTCGGTAACGTGCGTCTTGCCGCGGAAAGCCTCTATATCCCACACGTCCTCATCGCGCGGGGCGATGTTGAAATCACCGGTAAGCAAAAGCTTGGAGTGCGCATTATTTTCCGCATAGTGGGCCAGATGGTAGAGAAAGTCCAGCTTGTAGTCGTAGTGGCGGTCCGTAATCTCGCGGCCGTTGGGCACGTATAGGGACCAGATTTCTACCCCGCGGATGCGTGTGCCCAGCGCGCGGGCCTCGCGGTCTTGTGGCTTTTCTGGATCTTTGGCAAAGCCGGGCTGCCCCGGAAAGCCCACCCATTGGTCTTCTGGTTCTTCCTTGGACACAATGGCCACGCCATTCCACTGGTTGAGCCCGTGGCAGGTGACGTGCAGGCCTGCTTCTTCGAAGGCCTCGCGTGGAAACTTATCGTCTTTAACCTTGGTTTCTTGCAGGCACAAAACGTCAATATCGTGCTTGGCAATAAGGTCCACAGCCCGCTGAGTGCGGGTGCGGACGGAGTTAATATTCCACGTGGCTATGCGCATGCCACATAGGTTACCTGCCCGCCGCAGCGGGGTCAGCGGGCAGTCCCATAAGGCTCACTACCCAGCCCACAAGGAATCAGCGGGCAGTCCCACATGGCTTAGTGCCCAGGCCGGAAGGAATCAGCGGGGCCTAGTCGCGCATGCGGGCGTAGACCTGGCGATGCTGCTCGATGAAGCCGAGCTTTTCGTACAGGCGCACGCCAGCGGTATGGGAGGCCAGCACGTTGAGATAGGCGTGCTCTGCGCCATTTTCGCGGCCCCAGCGCAGCATGTGTTGCCCCAGCAAGGTGCCAAACCCGCGGCGGCGAAAACCTTCAGCCACCTCAACGGCTGAGTAGCCCAGCCACTTGGTTCCATCGCCGGATTCGGTAATGGTGCCACGGGTAATGGCGACGGTTTCGCCATCCATTACTAGGCGGCCAAAGCCCATCGTTCCCTCGATGCGGGTGCGCAGGTACTCCAGCGCCTCGGGCGGGAGGGCTATGCCACGGAAGTGATACATCGCCAGCCAGTCCTCATCGGGTTGGTCGTCGATGCGGAAGGTGGGGGAGGCAGAGGGGGCGTCGGCAACCGCGGGCAAATCGCGCAAAACCATAGTGAGTATCTCCGGCTCGGTCTCCCAAGCGGCGTCAGCAAGCAGACGTTCGGCCGGCTTGCCAATGCGCTCCGGAACTAGCAGGCGCACCGGCAGATTGTGGCGGGCGTAGAAGGCCTTAATCTCCTCCAGCGGCACTGGAGTAAAGCCCGCGGAAGGGCCCAGGGGAACGGCCGAGTTGGAGCGGCCGGTAACCCCATCGCCGGCGCGCATGAGCCAGGAACCATCGCTGGTCCAAGCGTGCTCTTTGCCGGGGAAAGCCGCGGCCGCTGCAACCTCTACGGCGCGGATATCGGAGTTGCGGACCATGCGCGGGGACAGGCGCTTGATGATCTTGAGCTGCTCCGGCGGAATCTCTACCGCCTCTAGGTCGGAGGGGTAGCCACCTACCTCCTGTGGGCGGATGACCAGCGGATTGAGGCTTATTACGTGTCCAATTACATCGCTATGCACATCGCCGAAATCGCGCCGGGCAACCACGCGCTCGCCCACTTGGACGGCATCGGAGCGGAAGATGCGAGACATTAGTCGTCGTGGCCGAAGGGATCGGCGTCCTTGCCCGGTACCCAGGAATAACCCGGCTCGGTCCAGCCGTGGCGCTTAATGGCCTTCTTGGCCTGGCGCTTATAGCGGCCGATAAGGGTATCGGTGTAGAGAAAGCCATCGAGGTGGCCGGTCTCGTGCTGCAGGCAGCGGGCGAAAAAGCCATAGCCTTCTACGGAGACATCGTTGCCATTTTCATCCTTGCCGGTTACGCGGGCCCAGTCGGCGCGGCCGGTGGGAAAGCCCTCGCCCGGCACGGAAAGGCATCCCTCGTCATCGGAGCCGTCGTCAGCCGGCATGGTCTCTGGAATCTCGGAGGTCTCCAGCACTGGGTTGATGATGCAGCCCTTGCGCATGCCCGCCTTCTCGGACGGCAGCTCGGTGCCATTGGGGCCATCCGTATCGGGGCAGTGGTAGACAAAGAGGCGCTTGCCAATTCCTACCTGGTTTGCGGCTAGGCCCACGCCATTGGCGGCGTCCATGGTTTCATACATGTCCCCGATGAGCTGCTGCATTTCCGGGGTGGAAATCTCGGATTCTTCTACCGGCTGGGTGGGTTCATGAAGCACGGTCTCGCCGTGGATAACGATGGGGCGAATAGTCATGCCTTACAGTTTAGGCATGAACCCCTTGTCTGACCTAGACGCCGCCATTCTAGACTTTGAGGAAACCGCGCCGCGCAGCATCGGCCGCAAGGAAGAGGCCATCCGCGCGCAGCTGGACATCTCCCCGGTGCGCTACCACCAGCGCCTTAACCTGCTTCTCGACGCCCCCGTGGCCGCCCAATCCCATCCCCTCCTGGTTGCACGACTGCGCCGGCTGCGCGAAGAGCGGGAAAACACGCGGCGCGCCGCACGAGGAAATCCCCCATCTAGTTAAAACTAGGTACTAGTGTTGCGTATGTGACTAATGTGAATCCGGAAAATTCAACCGACAAGGTATCCGACGAAACCCGCGCCGGCTCCGCTGCCGGTGCGTCCGCTTCCCGTGCAGCTAAACGCCCCGCTGGTGGCGGCGCGCACGCTAAAAAGGGTGGGCTGCCGCTGCGTGGCCTGGCTATGGTCCTCATCGCCGTTGCCGTCATGCTTGGCCTTTGGGCTTTGTACTCCATGACCTCGGGAGACGATGATTCCACCGTTGCCTCTGAGAGCAAGCAGGAAAACTCCACCGGTTCCACCCTCGGTGCCGCGCCTGAAGGCTCCGCTGGCCCCGATGCCGCAGGCTCCCGCGCCCCGGGCGCCCCAGAGGCATCCGATCGACCCGGCGCTCCTGCCCCCGCCCCAGCAGGTGAGGGCGATAAGCCGCGTGATGCAGCCGCTTCCGGTGACGCTGAGGAGCGTGACGCAGCTGAGAATGAAGCCGCAGGCGAGGAAAACGCCCACTCCGCCGCCCGCGACCGCAATGACATTAAAGTCAGCGTGCTCAATAACTCCGGCGAGGTAGACAAGGCCAAGAAGGAAGCCGATTCCCTCAAGGGTGGCGGCTTCAAGGTTGGCTATGTAGGCAACCTGCCTGGCGATGTCCTCACCGTCCCGAAGACCACCGTTTTCTTCCCCGAGGGTGACGCCTCTGCTGAGACGCTGGCCAAGGAGGTAGCCGCCCGCTACCAGGCCGATGTCGCCCCCATGAACCGCGACCTGCCTAAGGAAGCCACCGATGACGGCGCCGTCGTCGTGGCCCTAGCGGTGCCGCAGGCCTAAGCAAGCCGCGCCCCTGGATTAAAGTCCAAGGCCATCCGGACGAAAAGGAACACTACTGTTCTTCCAACGGATGACCTTGGACTTTTTGATCTGAACCATTGAGTGCCCGCACGTCCGCCGAAGCAATCAGGTTAAATAAAATTCGCGTCTTAATACCTGTCAAAAGCTAAGCTGAATGGGTGAAGATTCCGGCAGAACAATTCGCCCGCTCGCCCGAACCAACCCTTGGTGTGGAGTGGGAGGTAGCGCTCGTGGACCGCGAGACGCGCGACCTCGTCCCGCGCGGCGCGAAGCTTATCGATCTTGCCAATGCGGCCCACCCCGAAATACATCTGGAAAAGGAATTCCTCCAGAACACGGTGGAGCTGGTTACCGGCATCTGCCACACGGTGCCAGAAGCAATTGCTGACCTGCAGAACTCGCTAAAAGTGGTGGAAGCAGCGGCCGATGAGTTGGGCGTGGATGTCTGGGCCTCTGGCGGACACCCTTTTACGGACTTCCGGGAAAATCCGCTTTCTGATAAGCCCAGCTATAAAGAAATCATCGCCCGCACCCAGTACTGGGGAAAGCAGATGCTGCTTTGGGGCACGCATGTGCATGTGGGCATAAGCCACGAAAACCGCGTTTGGCCCATTATTAATGCGTTGATGACCAAGTATCCGCATCTTTTGGCCATTTCCGCCTGTTCACCAGGGTGGGAGGGGCTCGATACCGGATACGCCTCAAACCGCACCATGCTGTATCAACAGCTGCCTACCGCCGGCATGCCCTATCAATTCCACGACTGGGCCGAGTGGCAGTCCTATATGCGTGACCAAGCGATTTCGGGCGTAATCAACCACACCGGTTCCATGCATTTTGATATCCGGCCGGCCTCTAAGTGGGGCACGGTGGAGGTGCGCGTCTCCGATGCGACGTCGAACCTGCGCGAGCTTTCCGCCATTGTTGCGCTTACCCACTGCTTAGTGGTCTACTACGACCGGCTTATCGACGCCGCGGAACCCCTCCCCACCTTGCAGCCCTGGCATGTTGCAGAAAACAAGTGGCGCGGTGCCCGCTACGGCATGGACGCTTTGGTGATTACCTCCCGCGAGACCGATGAGGCCTGGGTCAAGGACGAGCTAGCGGAGATGGTCGAGGAACTAACCCCCATTGCGCGCGAGCTGGGATGCGTTAACGAGCTAGAGCTCATCCATGAAATTATCGATAAAGGCGCCGGCTATGAGCGGCAACGCCGCCTTTTTGAAGAGACCGGCAGCTGGCGCAAGGTAGTGGAGGAGACCTGCCGCGAACTGCGCACCTTCCGCCCGCTCTAAACCCGCAGGTGGGGTAAGGAGCCGCGGGCCTAGGCCTGCGGCCTTAATCCTCGGGGCGTGAGTGGCGCCCGTAGGCCGGGGTATCGGGGATATCGGTGATGTCCTGGGCCGCAGGAAACGCGCGGGTTTCGGGTCCTACCGCAGGCAATTCTGCCGTTTCATCGCTGACAGCTCGCGCTGTTCTCGGATGATCCCCACGGCCCGTAGCCTCAGTATTAAACGAACGCGCTGGGCGTACTGCGGTTTCCGCGGTAGCGGGCTCGGGATGTGCAGGCAGTTGATGGCGGCCCGGAGTGGGCGCTTCCTCGGCCGGCTGGGTGCCGGGGATAAAACCCCACACCGCGTAGAAGGCGATATAGAGGACGCCGGCGCCGGTAAAGGCCAGCATGCCCCACGGCTGCAAATCCCAGTGGTTGAGCGAGCGGCTGGCTGCAGAAAGCCACACGGGTGCGGAAATAAACGGCTTGGTCACCGCACACATCGCGAGCACAGAAACCAGTCCTGAACACTGCGCCCCGAGGAATCCAGTCAGGCGCTTGCCCAGTGCCTGGTTGACGGAGACCATCACCACGACGGCCAGCGGCACCGTCCACACCCAGTGGTGATACCAGGAAAAGGGCGAGACCAAGCAGGAACTGATCCCGGCGAGCGCGAGCGCGGCCGAATTATTGTGGTGCTTCATTGCGGTGCGCAGCGCCAGGCAGGTCAGCACGAAAACCACGGCTACTGCGACAAGCCAGATCCAGCCGCCATCGATGCCCCAAGCGCGAGCCATGACGGAGCGGATGGACTGTGCACCGGGGTTGGTGTGCTCGCCCACGCGGGAGGACTTGAAGATGGCATCGGTCCAAAAATCGGCGGCATCCGGGATGGTGACAAAACCAATGGCAACGGTTACCGCAAATGTCAGGATGGCGATAACGGCTTGCCACCAACGCTTTTGAAAGAGAAGCACTAACCCCATATACGCAGGGGTGAGTTTCATGCCGGCGGCCAGACCGATGCCGATGCCCGGCAGGGCACGCTTGCGCGGGAGTATGTCCAAGGCCACCAACAGCATCAAAAAGATATTGATCTGGCCAAAGAACAAGGTGCCGTGTACCGGTTCATTTGCTGGGGTGCAGCTCACCAGCAGGATGCCGAGCAACCAGATGGCCGGGGAAAGCTTGAGCCCGCGCTCGCGCAGGACCAGCATGATGACCGTAAACAGGGCAAGGGCGGTGCCGCCTTGCCAGAGGAGGATCAGGGGGTCGTCGGCAAGCGGGGAAAGCCATTTGAACAAAGTGCCGGAAAAGGGCGGATAGGTAAAGGGGAGGTCGCCAATATAGGCGTTATCGTACAAGTCCGCGCCCTCGGCTACCTCGCCGCCGGCAAGCCAATAAATCTTCAGGTCCAAGGGCACACGCCACACAAAGGCACTATTGCCGTCGTAGATACTAAAGCGGTAGACGATGACGCCGATAAGAGCGGCGAGCAAAGTCACCACAGTGGGAAGCCCATAAAGCTTTTTCACGGTGAAAAGCGTCTCCTACTTGCGGCGCAGCGACTTCGCGGCGGGTCGGTCGTTGCGGGACATGGTTTCCTCGGTGCCGTACAGGCCTTCACGGCGAGCAATACGCGAGGTGCGCTGCGCGGTTACCGGGCTAGTGAACATGGCAAACAGTACCAGCAAAACGAGCATTCCTAAATCCCCCCGCTCGGCAACGCTGAAGGATTCCGCGCCGGTGATGCGGATGATGGCACCAAGGATCGTCAGGATAAGGCCGGTGGTTTGCGGCTTGCTTACCGCGTGCACACGAGACATGGTGTCCTTGAAGCGGGCGATGCCGATCGCCGCCGCCAGGGTGAGGACGCTGCCGCCGATGATCAGGATGAGCGAGAGCACATCTGCAATGAAAGACCAGCTCATTGATTATCCCTCTTCCTAAACCTAGTGACGGATACGGTGGAGATGAAGCCCAAGAGCGCGATGACCAGCATGGCCGAGACCACCGTGGTATTGAGCGACCAGCACATGTAGGTAGCCAGCGCGCATTGGAACATCGCGGTAAAGCCGTCCATGCCCACGAGACGGTCCAGTGAGTTGGGGCCGGTGATAATGCGCCAGACGGTAATGAGGAAGGAGACCACCAACAGCGCGGCAGCCACCAGCAAAATCGCATTATAGATCTGCGGGTCCATTAGGGGTGACTCCTTTCAAAGATTTCAATGAATGAGGCCTCCAAATGGGCCACGGCGTTGATCTCGTGCTGGATTTGGGCTTCATCGCGGGCATCGAGGATATGGACGGTGATCATGCGGTTGGCAATATCGATATCGGTAACCGTGCCGCCTGGCTGCAGGTTATACAGCGTTACGGCCAGGGATAGGACGAATTCATTATCCAAGCGCATGGGAAGCTCCAAGATAGCGGTCTTGGGCACGGGCTGCGGGCGCACGGCCAACCAGCCCACCTTGAGCGAGGCGTAGAACAATTCCCAGAACCACCGGGCCATGAAGGCGATGAGCTTGCCCCAAGAAACATCGATGTCTGCGATAGGCATGGCCGGCAGCGGCAGGGCAAAGACGATAATAATGCCGATGAGGAGACCGGCTACCACATTGCCCACGGTGACCTCTCCCATGAGCATGCACCACATGATGGTCAGCCAGACGATGAACCACGGACGGAAGCGGTGGCGCAGGCCGGAAAAGCGTGCGTTAGTCATCGCTAATATCCTTCCTCTTGGCGGCGTCTGGTGTCTTTACGGTGCCGGAGTGGGACTCGCGGCCGCCGGCTTCCGGGTCGGTGCGTGCATCCAGGCCCGGCTGGGCGGGTGGCTCCGCCTCCTGGGAGGGATGCCGGCGATTTTCATAGGAATCCGCGCCGCCGGTGTAGCGCTCCTTTTGATTGAGGTGGCGGGTGGGGTCATCAGCTCTATCGCCCAATACCGCGTACCGATAGATGGACGTATCCTGAGCGGATTCGGCCGCGCGCGAGGTGATGCCCGAGATAGGCCCAGCCAGGAAGGTAATGGAGGTAGACGCGGCCACCAGCAGGGTAGTAGAGGCGATCATGCCAAAGGGAACCCTGCCCACGTCTTGGCGGGAGGAAAATTCCACCTCATCGGTGATGTCAGAGAGCGGAGCCGGGCGAGCGAGTGCCACGTTGCCTTCAGGGGCATCGGCGCGGTCGCGTTGGAAGCCCTTGGCCCACACCAGCATCATGACGTAGAGAGTAAGCAGGGAGGTAACCACGGCGCCGACGATAAGCACCCAGGCCATCCAGGAATCCTCGTTTGCACCGGCTTCTAGCAAGATAACCTTGCCCAAAAAGCCCGAGAACGGCGGGATACCACCCAGGTTGATGGCGGGGATGAAATACAAGATTCCAATGAGCGGGGCGGAGTACATCAGCGAGCCCAAACGGCGCAGCGAAGAGGTGCCGGCCTGGCGCTCGACGAGTCCGACCACCAAAAAGAGCGCGGTTTGCACCAAAATGTGGTGCACGGCGTAGAAGATGGCGCCGGAAAGCCCTTGCGCGGTACCGAGCGAAACACCGAAGATCATATAGCCAATGTGGCTGACCAGGGTAAAGGACAAAAGGCGCTTAATATCGGACTGCGCGATGGCGCCCAAAATTCCCACCAGCATCGTGGCTAGGGCCACCCACATGAGCACGGTATCGAGGCCGCCGGCGGTGAAAATAGAGGAGCGGGCGCGGATGATGGCGTAGACACCCACCTTGGTCAGAAGGCCGGCAAAAACCGCAGTGACCAGTGAAGGCGCCGTGGGATACGAGTCCGGCAGCCAGGCGTCCAGCGGAACGACGGCCGCCTTAATGCCAAAGGCAACGAGCAGTGTGGCAAAGATCGCGGTGCGGGTGCCTTCCGGGAGGTCCTGCATGCGCTGGCCAATCTGTGCCATGTTCACGGTGCCTACCGACGAATACACAAAGCCCAGCGCGAGCAAGAAAATCATCGACGAGGCCATGGATACCATCACGTATCCCACACCAGCGCGCACGCGGCTGGCCGAGGCACCCAAGGTCAACAGCACATACGATGCGACGAGGAAGACCTCAAACCCCACGTAGAGGTTGAAGAGGTCGCCGGCCAGGAAGGAGATATTTACGCCCATGGTCAGCAACATGTAGGTGGGCAAGAATACGGCCACCGGCTCGTCTTTGGTGCCATCGCGCACACCCTGGGAGATGGCGTACCAAATGACAGAAAAGAGAACCACGGATGAGGTAAAGAGCATCACCGCAGAGAGGCGATCTGCCACTAGCGTGATGCCCACTGGGGCGTCCCAGCCGCCCACCTGCAGTGTTTGAATACCCTCAAAATCCGCAATGAGGATCAACACGGCGTTGACTACCGCCGTTATAAGCAGCGAGAAAAATACGATTTGGCGCTGCGCATTGGGCACGCGGGAAAAGATCAAGGCGAGCGCTGCGGCTATCGCTGGGATGATGATGGGCAGGGGAATGAGGTAGCCGATGTAGGGAAAGAGGGCATCGACAAGCGGCTGCATGGTCTCACTCATCGTGGGCCCCCTTTACAGGCTCTTCAAAGGACTCTGGACCGAAGTTATCGCCTTCTTTGGTTGCGCGGCCCGTCGTGGGATCGTTGGAGGCATCGTGATCTGGGCTTGCGGCCGCATTGCCAGGGCGTGCAGCCTTGGCGGCAATGGCGGTATCCTCCGCGTCATCCTCAATGACATCGTCCGTGCGGTAGCGGTACTGGCGGTAGGCCAAGGTCAGAATGAAGGCTGTCAGAGCCATGGAAATGACGATGGCGGTAAGGATCATCGCTTGGGCGAGGGGATCTGCAATCTCGGCGCCAAACGGCTCCGATTCGCGGCCATCGATGGGCGGGGAACCGGCCGAGCCGCCTGCCTGCAGCAGGAAGAGGTTGGCACCGTTGCCCAAGAGTAAAAGGCCCAGCAGCATTTTGGTCATGGCGCGGTCTAGCAGCAGGTAGATGCCCGCGGCTACGAGCACGCCGGCGGCGAGCAGGAGGAAGAGATTGGCTTCCATTTACTTCTCCTTTCCTGTCGTAGCGGCTGTGCTTGCCGTGGTGGCTTGTTTCTTTTCCTTGCGTTGCGCCCGTTGCGCTTTCTGCTTGGCGGTGCGTTGGCGTTGCTGGCGGGCCAGCGAGCGGGCGCGGTCGCGGGCGCGCTGCTTGCGCATATCCTCTTCTTCATCCAGCTTTGCGCCCAAGGAACTGAGTATGTAGAGCGTAAGGCCGATGACGATGAGGTAGACGCCCGCATCAAAGACCAACGCCGAAGGCAGCGATACCGCGCCGATGAGCGGGATCTCTGGTGAGGTATACCCACTGGTTAGCGGAGGGTGGCCAAAGAACATTGGGGCCACCACGGCCACCGCGGATAGGAAGAGTCCGGTGCCCATGGTGCGGCCGGCGTCGATAGGCAGGGTTTCATCCAGCTCTGCGCGCCCGCCGGCCAGGTAGCGCAGGATAAGAGCTAAGGCGGCGACGAGTCCACCGGCGAAGCCGCCACCCGGTGCATTATGGCCTGCGAAGAAGAAATAGAAGGAAATCGCGACCATAGACGGGAAGAGTACGCGGGTAGAGACATCGATCATCAGCGAGCGGTTGAGTGCCTGCTCTGATTCCACGCCGGCCGCCAGCCAGCGCCGCCCAGTAACCTGCAGGGTGGGGCGGCGGCTCGCGCGGGCGAAGGACTGGGTGCGATAAATCAGCGAGGCCACGCCCAGCGCGGCGATGATAATGACGGTGATCTCGCCAAAGGTATCCCATGCGCGCAGGTCCACCAGCAAGACATTGACGGTATTGGCGCCGTGGCCAATCTCCTTGGCCAGATCGGGCATGAACTCAGAGATGGGCTTGGACTGGCGCGCGTTGATGGCAAACATCGCCACCACGGTTACCGTCAGGCCCGTGCCCACCGAAAGCCACGCGCGCAGGCGCCCCATCTTGGGATCCTGCTTCCACTCGGTGGAGGCCGGCATGCGGCGCAGCACCAGCATGAAAAGAACCATGACGATGGTCTCCGTCAGCAGCTGGGTAAGCGCTAAGTCCGGCGCGCCGTGCAGGGCAAAAATGAAGGAAAGCGTATAGCCGGTTACGCCAACGATAATGACGGCGGACAAGCGATTATCGGTTACCGTAGCGGCCACAGCGGCCACCATGATGATGAAGGCGGCCACGATCTGCCAGGGATTTTCTGCCACGATCATGCGGATATCGGTCAGGTCACCTTTAATGAGCATAGCTAGCGGCAGCAGCATCAACGTGGCAAAGATAACCGTCAAGTTCAGCTGCAGGGAACCGCGCTGCGTGGTTGCCGTCGTGTGCAGCGAAAGCTTGCGCAGGTGAGCAATGACCGAATCATAGGCATCATCCGCATTTCCCAGAGCGGGGTAGGAGAATTGCCATTTGGCCAGCACCTGCCGTTGCCAGTGCAGGACGATACCGGCAACGATGATGAGCGCCGAAAGGCCCAGTGCCACGCTAAAGCCATGCCACAAAGCCAGTTCGCTATGTGGTTTGGGGCCGAAGATGGAATTGAGGTGCTGGTCAAACGCTGCTGAGAGTGGCTTGGGGAATACGCCGAGCGCCACAGTTAAAGCAGTGAGCACGGCGGGGGAGAGCCAAAGCCCGATGCTGACGGGATGCATCTTAGCGACGGCCTCTGCTGGCTCCGCGCCATTAATCTCCTTCTTCGTGGCAAAGGCACCCCACAGAAAAAGCATTGTATAGGCCATGGTGAGGATAGAACCGATGACGTAGGCCACCAGCATCATATTGCGCGGCATGCCTGCCAGAAGCTCCTCATGCATGGTGGCCTCCAGCACTGCTTCCTTGGCCACGAAGCCAAAAAGGGGCGGCACGCCGGCCATAGAAAACCCAGAAATGATTGCAATGCCGAAGAGGAACGGCTCCTTGCGCCCAAGCCCCGATAGCTTGGTGATGTCCCTCGTGCCCCAGCAATGGTCGATCGCGCCGACGACCATGAAGAGTGCGGCCTTGAATAGCGAGTGCGCAAAGGTCAGCGCTAGGCCGGCCTGCATGGCCTCGCGCGAGCCCACGGCCGCGATGGAGGTAATAAAGCCCAGCTGGGAGACGGTGCCATAGGCCAAGACCAGCTTCAGGTCCCGCTGCTTGAGGGCCATCCATCCACCTAGCAGCATGGTAAATACGCCGAGGGAAATGACTACCACATGCCAAGTGGCGACCTCATACATTGAGGGTGCTAAGCGCGCGACCAAATAGATTCCGGCCTTTACCATGGCTGCTGAGTGCAGGTAGGCCGAGACCGGCGTCGGTGCCGCCATGGCTCCGGGCAGCCAGAAGTGTGCCGGCACGATAGCGGACTTGGTTAGCGCGCCGACCAAGATGAGCACGATAGCTACCGTCACGTAGGGCGTCTGTGCAAAGTGCTCATAGGCCGCGATTTCACTAAAGGTCCACGCCCCAGTTTGTCGTCCGAGCAAGATGATGCCCATGAGCATGGATAGTCCGCCCAGCGCGGTGACCATGAGCGCTTGCTGTGCGGCGCGGCGGGATGAGGCACGCTCCGCGTAGTAGCTGACCAAGAGATAGGACAGCACGGAGGTAATCTCCCAAAACACATACATCAGCAGGAAGCTATCCGCGGCCACCAGCCCAAACATGGCGGTGGCAAAGCCCACCATTTGCGCGGCGAACATAGCTAAGCGGCGCCGCGTGCCATCGAAGTAGCCCCAGCAATACACCAGCACCAGTGCGCCCATGCCCAAAATGATCAGGCTAAAAAGGGCCCCCAAACCGTCTAGGTGCAGGTCAAAACTGAGGTTGGCGGACGGCATCCAAGCCACGGTGTAGTCCACACCGCCGCCGTCCTTGAACGTTCCGCGCAGAAAATGCGCGAGCGTCCACACGAACCCTGCGGCGGGAACTAGCGCCAGAAATCCAAAAGCCGGGCGCCCCATCCGCATGATGAGTAACGGTGCGGCCACGGTCGCGGCGATGAGAGCACCCAGAAGTAATAGCACGTTGGTTTCTGCGCTCCTTATGGTTGTGTCAAGTTCTCCTGCCCCGCTGCCGCGAACACCACAAACACCACAACTGCTGAGAGGCGAGAACATTCACGTGCCGCGCGCTGTTGAGTACGCTGCGGCGGCACGATGCAAGCAACATGGCCGAGCGCGGGGCCAACTTTCTGCTACTTTACCGGTTTTTCTACGGCTCCGAAAGGATTATTTTTATGCACTGTATTATATGGGGCCATTTCGCGGCATAAAGAAACCCCGCACTCAGAGTGCGGGGTAAGCCGCGTCAACCGTGGCGGCAGGCAGAGCCCAAGCTGGACCTAGGGGTTCAGCCTTAGGCGTAGCGCTGCAGGAAGAGCGCCTCCGCGGCGGCGATATTCTCGATCTCCGTGGGATCCACAGACTCATTGGCGGAGTGGATGGTGCACTTGGGCTCTTCCACGCCGTAGAGGGCGATCTCCGCGTTCGGGTGAGCTTCTTGTAGCTCGGTGGTCAGCGGAATGGAGCCGCCCATGCCCTGTGCGGCCGGTTCCTTGCCATAAGCCTCAGATAGGCACTCGCCCAGCAGGGCAGCGGCTGGCTTTTCGGGATTAGTGGCAAAGCCAGCGTTGGATTCCAGTACCTCGGCCTTGACGTGTGCGCCCCAGGGGGTGTGGGCACGCAGGTGCTCACAGACGGCGTCGGCAATCGCAGCGGCATCGGCACCGGCTGGAACGCGCAGGTTGAGCTGGGCGGAAGCGGTGGCAGGCACGGCATTGACCGCCGCCGAAACTGGGGTGGAGGTAAAGCCAGTGACCGTAATGGCCGGGCGGGACCAGACCATATTGGCCACCGGGGTGGCGCCAGCGGGATCCTCCTCACCCATGATCTTGGTGCCCTCCAGCAGCTGCGCATCGGCGCGGAAGGCCTCGGCCGGGTACTCCTGGCCAGACCACTCGGTGGTGGTATCTACGCCATCGATAACGGTGCGGCCGTATCCATCGGAGAGGGAATCAATGGCGCGCATCAGCGCCTTCGCAGCATCCGGTGCCGCGCCGCCGAACTGGCCGGAGTGAACGGAGGAGGCAAGCGTATCGACCTGCACGCCAATCTGTGCGCCGCCGCGTAGGGAGGTGGTCAAGGTGGGCTGGCCCACGGCGGAGTTGCCGGCATCGGCGATGAGGATGGCGTCGGCCGCAAAAAGCTCTGGACGATCCTTAATGAGCTGGGATAGGCCCTCACCTCCGCGCTCCTCGGAGCCTTCGATGAGGTACTTCAGGTTAACCTTGGTGCCGCCATTATTGTCTACCGCGCGCAGGGCCGCCAAGTGCATGGCTACATTGCCCTTGCAATCGGCGGCGCCGCGGCCGTACCAGCGGGTGGAACCATCGGCGGCCTGGCGCTCGCTAAGGGTAAAGGGATCGGATTCCCAGGCCTCGCGATTGCCGGCCGGCACCACGTCATAGTGGGAGTAAAGCAGCACCGTCTTTGCGCCTTCATCGCCCTTGCGCTCGCCCAAGATGGCGGTGGAACCATCGGCCGTGGTGATGGTCTCCACACTCACGCCGGCCTCTTCCAGTGCGGATTTTACCCACTGGCTAGCGCCCTTGGTCTGGTCCTCCAAGCCCTCCTCGTTGTGGACGGAGTTGAAGGATACCAGCTCGCTGAGCTGGCGGAAGATGGTCTCGCGATCGTTGCGGATGCTTTCATTAAGTGCAGTCATGCCCTCTACGGTACCCGCCTGCCCCAAGCTATAGAGCAACCGGAATAGGAAAACACCGGGGTAGTGAACTAAAATTTATGCATTCCACCCTGTGCGGATTCTGCCCGTTCGGACATAAACCGGGACTAAAACCGGAGTGAAACGGGCGAAAACGGACGTTGTTGGCTGCGGCCTGCTACGCGGGGTGAGACAAGAAACTTTCATAGCCGAGAATAGAAAGGACCTGGCATGGCGAACGCATCATCCGCCGCAGGTTCCAAAGCCACCCTGCCTGAGCTAACCCTGCGCGGCGTCATTATCGGTGGCCTGATCACCCTCATTTTCACCGCCGCCAACGTCTACTTGGGGCTGAAGGTGGGCTTGACCTTTGCTACCTCCATCCCGGCTGCCGTGATTTCCATGGCGGTGCTGCGCCGGTTCAAGGGTCATAACGTTAAAGAAAACAATATTGTCCAGACTATTGCCTCTGCCGCGGGTACCTTGTCCGCCATCATCTTCGTCCTCCCTGGCCTAGTCATGGTGGGCTATTGGCAGGGCTTTGGCTTCCTACAGACGGCCGGAGTGTGCGCTATCGGCGGCGTGCTCGGCGTGATGTATTCCATCCCGCTGCGCCGTGCCTTGGTCACCGGCTCCGATCTGCCGTACCCAGAAGGCGTGGCCGCGGCCGAGGTACTCAAGGTGGGCGACGAGAACGCCGATGGCGCCAGCCATGAGGAAAATGCCAAGGGCCTGCGCGTCATCGTCGCCGGCGGCATTACTTCAGCCCTAATGGCGCTGCTGGCCGCGATGAAGGCTGCCGCTTCTGAGGCTTCCGCGTATTTCAAGCTGGGCACTGGCGCGACCACCCTGGGCACCAGCCTGTCCACAGCCCTCATTGGCGTGGGCCACTTGGTTGGCCTGCCGGTAGGCATTGCGATGCTGGTTGGCGTGGTGATTTCTTACTCCATCTTGTTGCCCATTTTCACCGCCGGCGATGTCTCGGGCGCCGCTGCGCTTGCCGACGTCGTCGATACCACCTTCTCCGATGACATCCGCTTCATCGGCGTGGGCACCATGGCCATTGCCGCTATCTGGACGCTGCTGAAGATCGCTGGCCCTATTGCTGTGGGCATCCGCCAGTCCTTGGCAACCTCGCGCGCCCGCAAGGCCGGTTCCGAAGTAGATGTGACCGAGCGTGATATTCCGTTCCCGTACGTGGCTACTACCATCGTGGCGTTCATGGTGCCCATTGCCTTGCTGCTGTGGGACTTCGTACGCGGAACCGATATCCACGAGCATATGGCTGTGCTTATTACTGTTTCGGTCCTTTTTACCCTGTTGGTAGGCCTGATTATTGCCTCCGTTTGCGGCTATATGGCTGGCCTCATTGGCGCATCTAACTCGCCGATTTCCTCCATCGGCATCATCGCCGTGCTGGCCGCTTCGCTCCTGATTGCGGCCGTCACCCGCGGCACCACCGCGGATCCACTCTCCTTGGTGGCTTATACGCTCTTTACCGCGGCCATTGTCTTTGGTATTGCCACCATTTCCAATGACAACCTGCAGGATCTTAAAACCGGTCAGCTCGTTGGCGCCACCCCGTGGAAGCAGCAGGTAGCCCTCATTATCGGCGTGGTCTTTGGTTCCGTGGTCATCCCACCGATTCTGCAGGTCATGCTCAACGGCTTCGGTTTCCAAGGCATGGAGGGCGCCGGCGAAGACGCCCTGGCAGCCCCGCAGGCCGCCTTGATGTCCTCCGTTGCCTCCGGCATCTTCGATAGCTCGCTGGACTGGAACCTCATCTTTATTGGTATGGCCATCGGCGCTGTCCTAATTATTACTGATGAACTGCTGCGCAAATTTACCGATAAGTACTCGCTCTCCCCGCTGGCGGTAGGCATGGGCATGTACCTGCCGGCCGCGCTGACCATCGTCATTCCAATTGGCGCAATCTTGGGCACCTTCTATGACAAGTGGGCTGCTAAGCAGCCCCGCCCGGAATTTGCCAAGCGCATGGGCACTCTCTTGGCCACCGGCCTTATCGTGGGCGAGTCCCTCTTTGGCGTGGTCAATGCCGGCATCATCGCCGCTGCCGGCGGTGATAGCCCGCTAGAGATCTTCGAGGGCGGCACGTCTGCCACCATCGTCGGCGTGGTTCTCTTTATCGTCGCGCTGACGTTCATCTACCGCTGGACCAAGCGCACGGTGAAGAGCTCCTAGTTCCTGATCCATTCCTTATATAAAGGCGTCTCTTTGCGGGGGCGCCATTTTTTCTTGCAGTCGCGGTGGGAGAGTGCCAGAATGGTCGTTAGCACTCGCACAGTATGAGTGCTAGATAAATCTACATCGTTGTGGTTGAGGTTGGTTCACACTCACCAGCCATGCCGTCGCGGGCGTCCGCAGCGAGAAAGACGTGAGTGTCGTCCTCAATAAACCAAGGAGCACAAACACAATGGCAAAGATTATCGCTTTTGATGAAGAGGCCCGCCGCGGCCTTGAGCGCGGCCTGAACACGCTTGCCGACGCCGTCAAGGTCACCCTCGGCCCCAAGGGCCGCAACGTCGTCCTGGAAAAGTCCTGGGGCGCCCCGACCATTACCAATGACGGTGTTTCCATCGCTCGCGAAATCGAGCTCGAGGATGCTTACGAGAAGATCGGCGCCGAGCTGGTCAAGGAAGTTGCCAAGAAGACTGACGACGTCGCAGGCGACGGCACCACCACCGCAACCGTGCTGGCACAGGCTCTGGTACGCGAGGGTCTGCGCAACGTAGCCGCAGGTTCCAACCCCATGGGCATCAAGCGCGGCATCGAGACCGCAACCAAGAAGGTTGTAGACTCCCTGCTCTCCTCTGCTAAGGAAGTAGAAACCCAGGAGCAGATCGCTACCACCGCTGGCATCTCCGCTGCTGACCCGGCCATCGGCGAGAAGATCGCCGAGGCTATGTACACCGTGGGCAACGGCTCCGTAAACAAGGACTCCGTTATCACCGTGGAAGAGTCCAATACCTTCGGTGTTGACCTTGAGGTAACTGAGGGCATGCGCTTTGATAAGGGCTACATCTCCGGCTACTTCGCTACCGATATGGAGCGCCAGGAGGCCGTCCTCGAGGATCCATATATCCTGCTGGTCTCCTCCAAGATCTCCAATATCAAGGATCTCGTACCGCTGCTGGAGAAGGTTATGCAGTCCGGCAAGCCGCTGCTCATCATCGCTGAGGATGTTGAGGGCGAGGCCCTGTCTACCCTCGTTGTGAACAAGATCCGCGGCACCTTCAAGTCCGTTGCGGTTAAGGCACCGGGCTTCGGCGATCGTCGCAAGGCCACCCTGCAGGACATGGCCATCCTCACCGGCGGCCAGGTCATCTCCGAGGAGGTCGGCCTCTCCCTCGAGACCGCCGAGCTCGAGTACTTGGGCCAGGCACGCAAGGTTGTCGTCACCAAGGACGAGACCACCATCGTTCAGGGTGCTGGTTCCCAGGAGCAGATCGACGGCCGTATCAAGCAGATCCGTGCCGAGATCGAAAGCTCCGATTCCGACTACGACCGCGAGAAGCTGCAGGAGCGCTTGGCTAAGCTCTCCGGCGGCGTTGCTGTGCTCAAGGTCGGTGCCGCTACCGAGGTTGAGCTCAAGGAGCGCAAGCACCGCATCGAGGACGCAGTTCGCAACGCAAAGGCTGCCGTGGAAGAAGGCATCGTTGCCGGCGGCGGCGTAGCGCTGCTACAGGCTGCTTCCGTCCTGGATTCCCTGGATGATCTCAAGGGCGACGAGGCTACCGGCGTCAAGATCGTCCGCGAGGCCCTGTCTGCACCGCTGAAGCAGATTGCACACAACGCTGGCCTGGAGCCAGGCGTTGTGGCCGACAAGGTTTCCTCCCTGCCGGCAGGCGAGGGCCTGAACGCTGCTACCGGCGAGTACGTCAACCTTATGGAGGCTGGCATTAATGACCCGGTTAAGGTCACCCGCTCCGCTCTGCAGAACGCTGCTTCCATTGCAGCTCTATTCCTGACCACCGAGGCTGTCGTTGCCGACAAGCCTGAGCCGGCCGGCGCCAACAACGGCATGCCGGACGCTGACGCTATGGGCGGCATGGGCTTCTAATAGAGCCCAAACCTCGAAAGGCGCCCATTTAGCTCCGTGCGAGCTAGATGCCGCCATTTAAAGCGTCCTACGTGAGATAAAGAACGTCTCCTCGTAGGGCGCTTTTGCGTGTCGCTACACGGAAAAGATGAAAAGTGCGTTTCCAAACCTCAACTTTCACACTGAATAACAATTTTCTCAGCCAGTGGTCCATTTTTGAGGCTGAATGGCGGCTGATTGGTTGTGCCTTCGCCTCTATTTGGCTGCCTAGAACTCCGGGCGGAAGCGGAAACGGCCAATCTGGGGTCTTTGGCATACCCCCACATTAGGGCAATTTTGAAACCGGTTTCTCCGCTGGATTTCCAAATTTTGGACAGTGTTCATCGGAGCGCTCCTGATGTTTGTTACGCACTTTTCCAAAGAATTCGACTATTTCTGTTCATCGTCAGAAAAGCCGCAGGTAAAGGGCATATCAATTAACGTTTGGGTAAGAAATGGAATGGAGGATGCTGTGTATAAAGTGGCGGCTGGGAACTATGGGGGCTTTCCCGAGATTTAAAAACTTAAGGGTTTCGGATTGATCTTTGAGCGCTGTGTGACAAAATAGTTACTTGTGACGCCCACAGAGGGTGTCTGCAAATCCGCAATACCCTCGGGTGTAAATACCCGAAACCTATTCAAGGAGTTCAATATGGACCTCTCCCTCATTCAGACCCACCTCGACAACTTCGTAGACACCTGGGAAGGCTGGGGCAAGATCCTGGGCAATGTTGGTTCCTTCTTCCAGAACACCATCTTGGCCTTCGACTTCCTGTCCTCCGAGCCTGAGGCAGCTGATTTCTTCCCAGGCACCTCTTCCCTGATTGCTGAGAACAAGTAATTCATTTACTTCTCATCGGGGCCTTTTAGGTTCTGATTTTCAATCTTCAAACACTAGTCCTAAGGAGATAAAATGGACGGCTTCATTAACTTCGCAATCGGTTCTTCCGAGTTCGCAAACGACCTGAACATCTACGCAACCCTGATCGAGCCGCTCGTTCAGATTGCTAAGGGCGCTTCCCAGCTGATCGGTATGTTCGTCTAAGAGCATCCCTATCGCGTAAGCGATTTCTAAGAGCCTCACCTTTAGGTGGGGCTCTTTTGCTATGTCTGGGTGGGGGAGAACTTAGGGGTAAATCCGGTAAATGTGCCTTTGATTGGCGCGCCGAATAGTTGGGTAACCGGTAAACTTTTGAGTATGGCTGATATTAAAGACGACGACCTTCCCGAGATCGACCTGGCTAAAACTGACGGCTACGTCGTCGATGGAACCGACGAGGATGATCCTTCGCTGATTATGCCGGACGGTTCCCCGGTTCAGACTTGGCGTGAAAATTACCCCTACGATGAACGTATGACTCGCGATGAGTACGAGTCTGTGAAGCGCGCTCTGCAGATTGAGCTGTTGAAGTGGCAGAACTGGACCAAGGAAACTGGCCAGCGCCACATCATTATCTTTGAGGGTCGCGACGCGGCCGGCAAGGGTGGCACCATTAAGCGTTTTAACGAGCACCTGAACCCGCGTGGTGCTCGCACAGTGGCACTGGAGAAGCCATCGCCGCGTGAGTCGACCTCTTGGTACTTCCAGCGTTACATCGAGCACTTCCCGGCCGGTGGCGAAATCGTCTTCTTCGACCGCTCTTGGTACAACCGCTCCGGCGTGGAGCGAGTAATGGGCTTTTGTACCGAAAGCCAGCACGCGGAGTTCCTCCGCGAGGTTCCGATGCTGGAGAATATGATTCTGGGCTCGGGTATCTCTTTGACCAAGCTGTGGTTCTCGGTTACCCGTAAGGAACAGCGCACCCGCTTCGCTATCCGTCAGATCGACCCGGTGCGCCAGTGGAAGCTATCCCCGATGGACTTGGCTTCGTTGGATAAGTGGGATGACTACACCCGTGCGAAGGAAGAGCAGTTCCGCTACACGGATACGGAAGAGTCGCCGTGGATCACCATTAAGTCCAACGACAAAAAGCGTGCCCGTATTAACGCCATGCGCTATGTCCTGTCCAAGTTCGAGTACACCAATAAGGATCATGAGCTGGTCGGTGAGGTCGATGAGAACATCGTCAAGCGTGGTCGCGACCAGATTGGTGACTAGGTTGAGCTAAATTAGCCGCACATTAGGCGGGAAACTTGGTAAGTCCGAGTTTCCTGCTTTTTGTTTTAGGGGTACCAAAAGGGGGTAAATGGGAGGAATAGTTTCGCGTAAATTAGGGGGTTTTAAAGGGGGATTTCCGTGCGGTTATGTTACGGGACCGTAGGTAGCATTGTCGAAAACTATTTGTGGTCTCCGTCTCAGAATATTTAGCATCACTGTTATCTCAATCTCATCTGGCAAACCGATATGAGCTACAACACCTCAAGGAGGCAGTGATGATGAAGAAGCAAATAACCGCTTGCCTGACAGCGGCAGCAGTACTGGCGGCACCAGTTGCGGTATCTGGCACGCTCACGGCAGGGGCAATCGCCCAAGAAGTTCCGGCGCCTGCGCCCGCGGCAGACCAGAAACCAGATGTATTGGGGCGCCCAACTGTCTCGGAAAAGCAGGTATCCGATGAGGAGGGCTACTTCGACAGCGCTCACGGCGAGGGCGTCAAGATCTACTACCGCAAGCAGAAGGTGGCCAACCCACGCGGTGCGGTGGTTATTGCGCACGGTGTATCTGAGCACTCGGGGCGTTACGATTACGTCGCTAAGCGCTTGCTCGATGCAGGTTACAACGTTTACCGCGTTGACCACCGCGGCCACGGCAAATCCGCCGGCGGCAGCGTACCGATGGGGCATATCGATAATTTCCAGTACATCCTCGATGATTTTGACCGTGTTGTGGACATCGCGAAGGAAGAAAATCAGGGAGTAAAGACCTTCCTACTGGGCCACTCCATGGGCGCACTGACCGTGGAGGCCTATGGCATCCGTGAGCCGGGCAAGGTCGATGGCATCATCACCAACGGTGGCGGCGCGCCGCTGAACCTTTCTGGCAAGAACGTGGCCGGAAAGAATATCACCCCGGATGATATTTCGGAGACCCAGAAGAAGCTGGATCCCACCATCTTTGAGCGCTTGCCGCTAGCCCAACTCACCAGCTTTAATGCGCACTATGCGCAGAACTTGATTCCGCACCGCACCGAAATCGGCGCACAATCGCCGGAGTGGAGCAAGGATATTCAGCTGTCTAATCCATTTACGGATGGTATCTCCACTAGCCAGGCGGTGAAGGGCGAGTATGCCTCTAGCCCGCTCATTGCGCAGAAGACCAGCGCTGGAACTGCCCTGCAGTTGGCGGCAATTGCGAATTATGACGCCGTCAATGCGGACCTCTTCACCGCACCGACGCTCATCATGCACGGCACCAAGGACGGCATCGTGCCGCCGTATTTCTCCCAGGATTGGTACAACTCCATCTCTTCTGAAGACGTGGAGTTTGTGACTTGGGAAGGCCAGAAGCATGAGGTCTTTAATGAGCCGGCTGCTGATCAGGCCCTCGATACCGTTGTGGACTGGCTCGACCGCCACGCCTAAATTCACGCGGACCTAAAAGCGAGAACTCTTGGCGGGCATGTAGTGCTTGCCAAGAGTTTACGTATATGTAACCGCCTCGTTGCCCAGACCGGATAGAAATTGAATTATGAAAAATAAACTCTGTGCTTTCTCATCTGTCCTGGCGCTCACCGGAATGGTGGGCGCACCCGTTGCGGCGGCCCAGTCCTCGCTTCCGGGTTCCTCCTTTGGTTCTTCTTTGGGGTCATCGTTAGGCTCTTCCTGGGGGTCTTCCCAGGGCTCGTCCGAGGGGTCCTCGGCGGGAGACGATGTGCAGCCGGGGGAAGACACAGAATCGCGAGTGCTGTGGCAAGAAAGCTTCGACGAGGTAGATACCCCGGCATGGTTTACCCACCGCGCGCCGGAGGGGTGGAGCTCCAACGTGCAGGGCGTGGACTCGGGCGAGGCCCGTTGGAAGGGTTGGACTTTTGGCGATATGCGCCACTGGACCTGGGCGGCCGGTACTGATATGCGCCACTACTTCACCCAAGCACATGACACCTTCGCCATCATTGACAATAAGCAGCAGCGTTTGGCCGAAAGCGATTCTATGACCGCCGGACTGAAGAGCCCGGCTATCCCGGTGGCGGGGCAGGAGCGGGTGAATGTGGAATTCGACCACCATTACCGCCAGGGTAAGGAAGGACAGAACGCGACGGTGAAGGTCTCCTTCGATGGTGGGGAAGCACAGGAAATCGCCGCCTTTGATGAGGACGTATTCTCCAAGCACGAGTCCATCGGCGTGGACGTGCCGGGCGGCGCGAAAAATATGCAGGTCAGCTTTAGCTACAACAATGGCAATGATGACTGGTGGTGGGCGGTGGACAACGTGGGCGTCGTCAAGCCGCTGGGTGAGCTCAAAGGGGCGCCGCAGGCTACCGTGGACGTGCTTTCCGACGTCCAGGGTGACCCCCAAGACTACAAAGACGCCGTCCGCCAGTTGAACGGTATGGAGGACAAGGCCGGGGCGCTGGTGCTCAACGGCGACCTCGTGGACGATGGCTCGCAGCAGCAGTGGGACGATTTCCTGGCCGCGCACAGCGAGGAGCCGCACGATTCGGGCAAGGAATTGTGGACCATCGGCAACCACGAAATGTACGGTAAGGAAGGATCTGAAACCTACCTCGAGCGCTTTCTCAAATACTCTGGCCAGGATAAGCCGTGGAAGGAAGAGGTAGTTGACGGAGTGCCACTGATTTCGGTGAATACCGAGTTTTATTCCGATATCCTGCGCCACGGCAAGGAGCCGTTCCAGCGCATCAGCAAGGAACAGCTCGATTGGCTAGATGAGCGCCTGGCTTATTGGGATGCTCAGGGCACTCCGGCGCTGGTCTTTAGCCATCCGCTACTGCCGCAGACGGTATCAATGTCCCATTCGGCGTGGTACCAGAATGATTTCGAAGACCTCGAGGCGCTATCCAATGTGGTTAATAAGTACAACAACATCGTGTGGTTTAGTAGCCACAGCCACTCTTCGTTGCGCCAGAATAACTGGTGGGGAACCCGCCGCTACGACGGCACGGGCGAGGCCGGCCGCACCGGCTTCCCGGTAGTCAACACCGGTGCCATCCTCAATGAGTACCTGCCGGATGGCGATAATGACGAGAAAATCGTCAAAGAAAAGGAAGAGGCCTCCACCGGACTGCGGGTCAAGGTCTTTGCTGACCGCGTTCGGGTGGAGGCCTGGGACTTTAAGTCCGGCGAAATGATTAAGTATCAGGATTTCGCGCGGTAGGGCGAAGGTGCCTGCCGTTGGCCTATCGCTTCCACGGCTCGATGGGGTTGCCCTGCCACACGGCGTTGGTGGGAACGCGGTCACCGCGCATGACCAGCGAGCCGGGGCCTACGGTGGAGGCCTTGCCAATCAGCGAGGCAGGCAGCGCCACCGAATGGGAGGCCAGCGTAGATCCGGCCTCTACGGTGACGGTATCCAGGCTCATCACGCGGTCCTGGAAAAGGTGGGTTTGCACCACCGTGCCAGGGCCCACGGTGGCGGCCTCACCGATGCAGATGAGGTCCGTTTCCGGGAACCAGTAGGAATCGATCCACGCACCACGGCCGATTTCCACGCCGAGGGCGCGCAGGCCCAGGTTGATCTCACCGGAACCGTAGGTGTGCTGGAAGAACCACGGCGCGGCAACGACTTCCACGAAGGTATCCTGCAGCTCGTTGAGCCAGACAAAGGCGGACCACAGCGGGTGGTCGGCCGCGCGGTGCTTGCCCACGCAGATCCACTTCACGGCAACGGTAACGGCCATGGCTACGGCACCCATGCCCATGAGCACGAGGCCGGAGAGGAGCCAGGTGAGGGGGAAGCCGAGGGCGTCGAGAAGCGAGTAGTACACGCTAAGGGTCGCGGCGAGCAGCATAGCAGAAAACATCGGTGCCAAAAGGCGCATGGTTTCCACCACGCCGCGGGCGGCCTTAACGGCAAGACCTGGGTTATAGGTAAGCGCCTCGCCCGAATTGGCCGGGGAGTCCACCTCCACAGTCACGCGGCGCATGCGCTCTGGCGGGGCACCCCACCAGTTGGCACCGGCCTTCGTCTTCTTCGGGGTAGAAGAAAGCACAGCAACCAGCGAATTCTTCGAGAGCTTGCGGCCGGGCGCGGTGATGCCGGAGTTGCCCACGAAGGAGCGCTTGCCCACCTTGGTCTCGCCGGTGCGCATCCAGCCGCCGCCGAGTTCATAGCCGCCGATCATGGTGTCATCGGCCAAGAAGGCGCCCTCTTTGACCTCGGTGAGCTTGGGGATCATCACCGCGGTGGAGATTTCCACATTCGCGCCAATGTCCGCGCCGAGCGAGCGCAGCCACGCTGGGGTTAGCTGCGAGGCATACACCGGGAAGAGCTTGGTGCGAGCCTCGTCCATGAGGCGCTCGATGGCCCACAGGCGCCAGCCCGTGACCGAGCGCACTGGTGCCACGCCTGGGCTAATACCCAGCGAGAGAATGCGCACGCCCAGCCAGGTCTGCAACATATAGGTGCCAAAGGCCGCCAGCGCGCCGACGGGCGCGAAGAAGACCGCACCGACGAAGCTATCGCCGCCGGTGGAATGCACAAGGGCGAGCACGACGGCCGCGCCTATCGCCAGCGCAACGACCGGCTGGATGGCCAGCAAGACGGAAGTGGCGTCATAGATAGCCACCCACCACGGCCGGCGCTTTGGCGTATGGGACGGGAAGCGGTGCTTGGAGCGGCCCACCTTCTTAGCAGGCGAGCCCGACCAGCGCTGGCCGTCCTTGATCTTCTTGCGGCCGGTGACGGTGGAACCGGCCTCCACGTGCGCATACTTGCCCACCACGGTGCCAGGCAGCAGCGTGGAGCGCGCGCCCACGCGAGCGCCTTCCTTGACGTCGATGGCACCCACGTGCAGGATATCGCCGTCCAACCAGTAGCCGGAGAGGTCCACCTCAGGCTCGATGGCGGCGTGCTTGCCCAGCGTGAGAAGCCCAGTAACCGGCGGCAGGGAGTGCAAATCCACGCCGCGCTTGACCTTGACGCCGAGCGCGCGGGCGTAGTTATTCACGCGCGTGGCACCGGCCAGGGAGCTCGCGCCAGAGGCATTAGCCCAGCGCTCGGCCGCCCAGATGCGCAGGTGCGTCGAACCGCCGCGCGGGTAATCGCCCGGCGTGATGCCGGCCGTAATGAGGCGCGCGCCGTAGCCACCGATGGGGATGCGGCCGATTGGGGTGACAAAGACAACGAGCATGACGATGACCAACCACCACGGGAAGGCCGTGGCCCACTCGAAGCCCAGCGATGCTGCCACGGTGGAGCCCAGCAGAAGCCAGGCCAGCCAGCTGGAGGCGGCCAGCGTCATAACGGGAATCTGAATCAGGGTCTGGGCGAGGCGGGTGCCAAAGCCGACCTTGGTGACCTCGCGCATGGGGACATCGGCAGCCGCGGGGCGCGGCTCGGCACCGGCGATGAGCTCGGCCAGCGAACCCAAGCGTGGGTGGTCGTAGAGGTCGCGCACCGCCACGTTGGGGTAGCGCTCCCTAATATGGCCCACGAGGGTCGCGGCCGCGAGCGAGGTGCCGCCAAGCGAGAAGAAATCGGCGTTCTCGTCCTCCACGGACACCCCAAGGGTTTCCACCCACAGCTCCGCGAGCCATTTCTCGGTATCGGTAAGCGTGGTCGATTCCACGCCCACGCCAGGCAGCGGCCACGGCAGGGCCTTCTTATCTACCTTGCCGGAGGTACGCACCGGCAGCTCCTCCATCACGCAGATGCGCGGGACGAGGGCGGCCGGCATGGTATCGGCCAGGCGCGCGTGTGCGGCCTCATGGTCGAAGCCCTTGGCCTCATCATCGAGGGAGACATAACCTACTAGGACGGATTCGCCGCCCGGGGTCTTTTGCACGGCCACGGCCGAGTTATAGACATTATCCAGGGCCGCGACATTGGCTTCGACCTCGCCGAGCTCGATGCGGCGCCCACCAATCTTCACCTGGTCATCTACGCGGCCGACGAAGTACAGTCCGTCTTCCTCCAAGCGCACGTGGTCACCGGTGCGATAAGCGCGCTGCCAGCTCATAGACTCCAGCGGCGCGTACTTTTCCGCGTCCTTGGCCGGATCCAGGTAGGACGCCAGCCCCACGCCGCCGATCACTAGCTCGCCGACGCCGCCCATTTCCACAGGCATGCCCTGCTTATCGACGACCACCAAATCCCACCCATTCAGAGGCAGCCCGATGGACACCGGCCGGCCCGGCAACATCTGCTGCGCGCAGGCGACGACGGTGGCCTCGGTGGGTCCGTAGGTATTCCACATTTCGCGGTCCTCGGTGGCCAAGCGGTCCACCAGCTCCTGCGAGCAGGCCTCGCCGCCGACGATGAGTAAGCGGATATTATCCAGCGCCTCGGCCGGCCACAGGCCCGCCAGGGTAGGCACGGTAGACACGACGGTGATATCGCGGCGGATGAGCCACGGACCCAAGTCCATGCCGGAACGCACCAGGGAGCGCGGTGCCGGGACCAAGCATCCGCCGTGACCCCAGGCCAGCCACATTTCCTCGCAGGAGGCATCGAAGGCGACAGACAGGCCAGCGAGCACGCGATCCTCCGGGCCAAGCGGCCCGTGCGGGTGGTTTACTAAAAAGAGGCTTGCCTCGGCGTCCACGAAGGCGGCCGCGGAGCGGTGGCTCACGGCCACGCCCTTCGGCTTGCCGGTGGAACCGGAGGTGAAGATGATCCACGCGGTGTCTTCCGGACGCGGGGCATTGGGTTTCTCGGCCGGCTCTTCGGCTGGGGCGTCGGGGCGCGCGGAATCGCGCAGGAAGCGGAAGCCCTCGTCCGTAAAGACGCCATCGATATCGGCCTCGCCGAAGACCATCTCGGCGCGCTCGTCTGGATCATCGGCGTCGACAGGCACGTAAGCCGCGCCCGACGCCAAGGTTGCCAGGATGGCGAGGTAGAGCTCGCGCTTGCCGGAGGTCATCCGAATGCCGATGCGATCGCCACGGCGCACGCCATTGGCATGCAGCTCGGTGGCCCACAGCTCGACCTCGTGAATGAGCTCGGAGTAGGTGATGATCTCGCCGTCGTCAAGCGCGGCGGCGTCTGGGTACATTTCCGCGGTGGCTGTGATGATGTCCCACAGCGTGCGCGGCCGCGGTGCCGCGCTACCTAAAAGGTACTGTTGCGGGACACGTGATTCGGGTCCTGCCATTTACGCCTCTTCTTCGTCCGCGGCAATGATGGACTTGGCCAACTTACGCAGGTGCTTGAGCTGCTTATTGGTGGACTCATCCAGAGCCTCGTCCTCGGCGGTGGCGACAAGCTCCGCCAAGTCCTTGTGGACCTTTGTGCCCTTCTTGGTGGACGCGACGATCTGGCGGCGGCGATCCTTCGGGTCTCGCTCGCGCTTGGCCCAGCCGCGGTCCTCGAGGGCGTCGATAAGACGCACCATGTCAGAGGCATCAATGGCCAGGGTCTCGGACAGATAGGACTGCGACGCAGCATCCGCGTCCACTAGGCAGGTCAGGACCCAGTACTCGCGCAGCGTCGTCTGCTTAGTCTGCAGGGCGGCCTCGACACCATCGCGGGTGCGGCGGCGGAGGCGCTCCAACTGGAACGACGGGGATTCGAGCAGGGTCGTTGGGATTACAGAATTATTCGTGGAAGACATACCATCATCATAATCCCAAAAGATTGGTTAAGGCCAATTAATCTGTTTCGATGGGAAGTCCGGAAGCCTTCCAATTATCCGTGCCGCCCTCCACATTGATGGTGTCCCAGCCCAGCGCATGCTCTAAATACTGGCATACCTGCATGCTGCGGCCTCCCGCGTGGCAAATGACATAGATATCCTTGTCCGGATCGATTTCCTGGATGCGACCCGTAATCTCGCCCATCGGGATGTGGGTCGCGCCCTTTGCGCGCTCCACCGCCCACTCGTCATTCTCGCGGACATCAATGAGCTGTGCGCCTTCTGGTACTTCACTTGGTTGAACGTTTTTCATGCCATTCACTTTAGTTACTTGCGTGCTTCTGGATCGTCCGAGCGGTGGCCTTGTGCTAATGCTGGAACCGCCAGTAGTGGTGCCACTGCCACGGTGGCTGCACAGTGTCGCCTTTACCGTGGACTATCGCGAGGACTTGGCCAACAGCTATGTCGAGGTGGTGCTCGATCGTGGCGGCGGTGAAGTGGAGGGGTTTGTATCCCCTTTGGACGGCGTCGTTAAGCTTCTGGCGGTCAATTTCGAAGCGTTGCCGGTTCTCGCCCTGGTGGTAGGCGTAGCCGTCGACCTCGATGGCCAGCTTGTGCTCCTTCAAGAGCAGGTCCCAACGGTACGGGCCAATGTACCTGTTGTTGTAGACGGTGACATGGGGCCGAAGCGCGCGGGTGAGGTTGCGCTCCGGCACGCTATCGGCGCCGAGGATGGTGTTTTCCAGCACGCGCCGGGTGTGCTGGGGAAAGCGCTGGAAGTCGAGCATGTGACCTTCCATCTGGGAAGTGCCGTATTGGCCGGCAAAGTAGGCCTCGAGGAACGCGACGGCGTCTTCCTCCGCCATAATTTCTGTGGCCTGCAGCGGATTGCACACGTTAATTCCATTGAGTTGGCCGAGCGCCTTCGGCCGAGCGCGGCGGCTGCGGAAGTAAGGGCTGGAGGCCATCGTTCCCGCGCGTAGGAAATGGAGCGGGAAGGTTAAGGCGTGGCCGAGGTAGTGATGGGCGCAGGAGTAGCCATCGAGCGCCGAATCGGGCCAGCGCTGGGAGACAATTTCCGCGAGTTCACGCGGCGAGGGCTCCCTGTCGGTGTAGAGGCCGTGGCAGAGTTTTACGGCTTGTTCGTTGCTAGCGCGGCGTGCGGCCGTGCGCGTTGTGAAGATTTTCATGCGCTCACCCCTAGGCGTTCATTTCGATCATTTAAGGCCCCCGAGGCCGGTGGTTTCGGCTTGCTATGTGATCGAATCGTACTGCGGGAGTGGGGCGATGTCGCGGGGGAGAGCCTCGTGGGCGTGAGGGGGGACAAAAGGGACAAAAAGGGGCGTTTCGATCAAATTTGGTCTTGAAAACCGCCGCTTTCGCGGTGCTATTTGATCGAAACGCCCTAAGGGGCCCGAGTCCAGAAGGCTTACTTGAAGCGGGCCTTAGCCTCGTCGAGGATCTTCTCTGCCTCGGCCTTGTCACCCCAGCCGGAGCCGGAAACTTCCTTATTCGGTTCCAAGTCCTTGTAGTGGACGAAGAAATGCTCGATTTCGTCCTTGATGTGCTGCTCCACATCGTCGATGTCCTGGTAGCGCTCCCAGCGCGGGTCATCGATGACGGCGAGCAGCTTGTCGTCGCCGCCGGCCTCGTCGGTCATCTTGAAGACGCCGACGATGCGGGCCTCAACGACTACGCCCGGGAAGACCGGTTCCGGCAGGATGACCAGGGCGTCCAGCGGGTCGCCGTCCTCGCCCAGGGTGTGGTCGATGAAGCCGTAGTCAGCTGGGTAAGCCATCGGGGTGAACAGGTAACGGTCGAGGTAGACCTTGCCGGACTCGTGGTCAACCTCGTACTTGTTGCGGGAGCCCTTCGGGATTTCAATGGTTACTTCAACGCTCACAGCGATGTCCTCCATGGGGATTGGGTATCAATTACTGCCCATAGTCTAGCGCGTTGCGGATTCGCGCTAGTGTTAGTGGCAATGAAAGCAAAGCATGTTTGGTGGTCAGCGACCGCGCTCGTGGTAGCAGCAGCGGTCGGAGGTACGGCTGCGCTGGGCGTTACCCTCCAGCGCGAATACGGCGATCTCTCGCACGGTCAGGCCCAGGTGGTGGAGGCTCCAGAGGAGCCCCTGCGTGCTGCGGAACCGGGCGAGGCGGACCTGGATGCTCTCGGTGCGAAGCTGGATGAGCTCGCTAAGAATAAGGACCTCGCCACCTTTGGCGGCGAGGTCATCGATACCGAAACCGGTGACGTGGTGTGGCAGCGCGACGCGGATAAGCGGCTCACCCCGGCTTCGTCTACGAAGGTGCTCACTACCGCGGCGGCTACGTTGGCGCTGGATGAGAATGAGAAGGTCACCACCAAGGTTTACCGCGGGTCGAACGAGAAGAACGTGGTCATCAAGGCCGCGGGTGATGTGTGGATGACGCACGAACAGCTCGATGACATGGCCGAGCAGATTTCTAAGAACATCGAGCAGGTCGATGGCGTCTACATCGATACCTCCGCGTGGTTCGGCGAGGCGCAGGCCCCGGGCTGGGATCCGGAGAACGTGGATGGAGGCTTCGTCGCACCGATGGAACCGGCCATGCTCTATGGCGGGCGTCTGGGCGCGACGACGGGGGATGTGCCGCGCAGTCATGAGCCGGCTTTGGACGTCGCTAAGCAGCTGGGCGAACGCCTTGGTGCAGGCAAAGTGGGGATGGGCGCCGTCACAGAGAATGCGCAGGAGGTGGCGAGCGTGGATTCGCCGCCGCTGTCG
Organism: Corynebacterium sp. p3-SID1241; assembly: GCA_025144025.1. Classification (GTDB taxonomy): domain Bacteria; phylum Actinomycetota; class Actinomycetes; order Mycobacteriales; family Mycobacteriaceae; genus Corynebacterium. The sequence goes on from JALXWS010000004.1 coordinate 106,752, forward strand.
GACCGCGCCCGGGAGATGGTGCGTCATTCCGATAACGTCATGGCGGAGGCCATTGCGCGTGAGCTGGCGGTTTCCCGCGGCAAGGAGGCGAGCTTTGAAGGCGCTACGCAAGCCACGCTGGATGTCCTGCGGGAAGAGGGCTTCGACGTCGACGGCGTGGATATTAAGGACAATTCCGGGCTCTCGGAGAACAATCGGCTAACCGCTGGGCTACTGACCCAGATCATTAATCGCGCCGTCAAGGACCCGCGCCTGCGCCCGTTGGCGTCCTACCTGCCGGTGGCCGGCGGCGATGGCACGCTGTACGAGCGCTACAGCGATTCCGCGGCCAAGGGCTATATTCGCGCCAAGACAGGCACGCTGACTGGGGTCTCGGCTTTGGCCGGCACCGCGCAGGGCAATTCCGGGCGCGTGTATGCCTTTGCGTTCATTGTTAATGACGGCGATATTTTGGCCGCCCGCAAGGCCCAGGACGCGTTGGCTTCGGCGTTGCATGAGTTTTAAAAAACCCTTCTGGCCGCGGGTTTCGCCGCATTTTCTGGCTTGTCGGCGCGGCGTGCGCGCCGCCGCCCTCGAATACGCGGTGGCCGTGGGACTCTCCGGAGGCGCGGACTCGCTGGCGCTTATGGCCGCGCTCGTGGCGGAGGGACACGAGGTGCTCGCGCTGTGCGTGGACCACGGGTTGCAGGATGGATCGCGGGCGCAGGCCGAGCGCGCGGCCGAACAGGCGCGAAAGCTAGGTGCGCGGGCGCGAGTGTTGGACGTTGAGGCCGGCGCAACGGGCCAGAAGTCGATGGAGGCGGCCGCCCGGGTGGCGCGCTATCGGGCCCTAGCCGCCGCGTGTGCGGCCGAGGAATTGGAGGTAGCCGTGGCGCATACGGCCGATGACCAGGCGGAGACGCTATTGCTCGGCGCGCTGCGTGGACGAGTGGCCGGCATGAGTGAGCGCAGCGAGGTGGAAGGCGCCCGCGTGGTGCGGCCGTTGTTGGGCGTGCGCCGCGCCGATACCGAGGGCGCCTGCGCGGAGCTGGGCCTATCGGCGTGGCAGGACCCGCAGAATGCGGATACAAATTTCCGCCGCGTGGCATTGCGCCGCGAGGTTATCCCGCAGCTGAACCACATCATCGGTGGGGATGCGGTGCCAGCGCTGGCGCAGGCGGCAAGCGACGCCGCGCTTGACGACGCCGCCCTGCACACCCCACCCACCACGGACTGCGCGGCGCTGGCTGCGATGGCGGAACCGCGGCGCCGGCGAGCGATCGCGGCGTGGCTGGTCGGTGAGGGGGTAGAAGTCACGAGGAAGGGAGTGGGGGACGTCGGCAAGCTGTGCACCCACTGGCACGGGCAAGGGCCGGTGGCCGTGCGATCGGCCCGACAGGTGGGGCAGAGGTTGGAAGTAGCCCGTATAGGTGGCAAACTGGCACTATTGTCTGGTCATTAAAGGAGCGCACACGTGCACGACAAGAAAGACTTCGCCGTTCCCGCAAATTGTTACGGTGACGATGTTGAAGCAATCCTCATTGGAGAAGAGGAACTACAAAACCGCGTCCAAGAGATCGCTGATATGGTCTCTGAAAAGTATGCCGATGCTGAGCAAGACCTGCTTTTGGTCTGCGTGCTCAAGGGCGCGGCTTTCTTCCTGACGGACTTTGCGCGCAAGCTATCCATCCCCTCCGAGCTGGAGTTTATGGCCGTGTCCTCTTATGGCGCCTCCACTTCTTCTTCCGGCGTGGTGCGCATTTTGAAGGACTTGGACCGCGATATCGCAGGGCGCAACGTGCTCATCGTGGAAGACATCATCGATTCCGGCCTCACCCTGTCGTGGCTCATCCGAAACTTGCTAGGGCGCAACCCGGCCTCGCTCGATGTGGTTACGTTGCTGCGCAAGCCGGAGGTTGTGAAAGCCGAAATTGATCTTTTGGATGTGGGCTTTGATATCCCGAATGAATTCGTCATCGGCTACGGGCTGGACTATGCGGAACGCTACCGCGATCTGCCCTACGTGGGCACCCTTCACCCTGATGTCTATACCACCAACTAAAATCGCGCAGTAATGAAAAACAACAAGATTCTTCGCTACGGCGGGATTGCGGCTCTAATCCTTATCGCGCTGTACGCCTTTACCTTCTTCAGCAACGATGCCCGCGGCTATGTGCAAGCAGATACCTCCGTTGCACTGACCCAGCTCAAGGACAAAAACGTCGATGAGGTGGAAATTGATGACCGCGAGCAGCGCCTGCGCATCAAGCTCAAAGACGAAATCACGGTAGACGAGCGCGACGGCGTGAAAGAGATCGTGGCCAAGTACCCGGCCCGCGCCTCTGAGCAGGTCTTTAACTCCGTCAAGGATTCTGGTGCCGAGAAATACCAGACTAACGTCACCCAGGAATCCTTCCTCGGCTCCATGCTCAGCATGCTGCTGCCGATGATCATCCTCTTTGGCTTCCTCTTCTGGCTCATGTCCCGCATGCAGCAGGGCGCCGGCGGCATGTTTGGCATCGGCGGTTCCAAGGCTAAGGAACTGACCAAGGACATGCCCACCAATACCTTTGAGGACGTGGCCGGTGCGGACGAGGCCGTGGATGAGCTGCAGGAGATCAAGGACTTCCTGGAAGATCCCACTCGTTACCACGAGCTGGGTGCCAAGATTCCGCGTGGCGTGTTGCTCTATGGCCCTCCGGGCACCGGTAAGACCTTGCTTGCTCGCGCTGTGGCCGGCGAGGCCGGCGTACCGTTTTATTCCATCTCCGGTTCTGACTTTGTGGAGATGTTCGTCGGTGTGGGTGCCTCCCGCGTGCGCGATCTGTTCAAGCAAGCGAAGGAAAATAGCCCCTGCATCATCTTTGTCGACGAGATTGATGCCGTCGGCCGCCAGCGCGGCTCCGGCACCGGCGGCGGCCACGATGAGCGCGAGCAGACCCTGAACCAGCTCCTAGTAGAAATGGATGGTTTTGGTGATCGCGAAGGAGTTATCCTCATCGCCGCCACCAACCGCCCCGATATCCTGGACCCGGCGCTGCTGCGCCCAGGCCGCTTTGACCGCCAAATTCCTGTCACCAACCCGGATCTTGCCGGACGCGAGCAGATCCTGCGCGTGCATGCGAAGGATAAGCCTCTGGCAAAGGAAGTCGACGTAGCTCAGCTGGCCAAGCGCACCGCCGGCATGTCCGGAGCGGACCTGGCCAATGTGCTCAATGAGGCCGCTTTGCTTACCGCCCGCATCGGCGGCAACGTCATTACCTATGACGCCCTGGAAGAGGCTACCGACCGCGTGGTGGGCGGCCCGCGCCGCCAGGGCAAGATCATCTCCGAGCACGAGAAGAAGGTCACCGCCTACCATGAGGGCGGACACACGCTATCCGCGTGGGCGCTCAAGGACATCGAGCGGGTCTACAAGGTCACCATCTTGGCCCGTGGCCGTACCGGCGGCCACGCCATGACCTCGCAGGAAGATGACAAGGGCATGTACACCCGCGACGAGCTTTTCTCCCGCCTGGTCTTTGCCATGGGCGGCCGCGCAGCCGAGGAGCTGGTCTTCGGTGCGCCGACCACTGGTGCGTCTTCCGATATTGAAAACGCCACCAAGATCGCTCGTTCCATGCTCACCGAGTACGGCTTCTCCCCGGACCTAGGCACCGTGAAGTACGGCAAGGAGCAGGGCGATCCCTTCAGCCAGATGGGTGGCGGTGGCTCCATCGATTACTCCGATGAGGTTGCCTCCAAGATTGATGAGCAGATGCGTTACCTGCTCGAGCGCGCGCACGAGCAGGCCTATGACATCTTGCGCAATAACCGTCACTACCTGGACAAGCTGGCCGAGGCCCTGCTGGAGAAGGAAACCCTGCGCCGACCCGATCTCGAGCGCATTTTCGACGGCATCGAGCCGCGCGAGGCCTTCGATGTCTTCCCAGGTGAGGACGATCGCTTCCCGCGACAGATTGGCTACGCCCCGGTGAAGACCCCGGTCGAGCTGGCTAAGGAGCGCGGCGAGGAGCTGCCTAAGCGCATGACGCTTCTCGATGCCTCTCGGGCCGCCCGCGAGCGTCGGCTCGCCGGCGAAGAGCCGAAGGGCGAGGTGGGCTTCAACTTTGGTCAGCACGCAGGTGACTACGTCGATCCGGACACCGCTCGCGAGCTGGGCCGCGGCCCTGCCAAGGAAACCGAGAATAAGGAAGCGAAGGACACCAAGCCACCGCGCGATGGCCAGCCGGATCAGACTTCCGAACCCGCCGCACGTCCTGCCGCCCGCCCTGCCACCGGCGGCGGCAAACACCACAAACCGGATGCCGGTGCAGAGCAGGACGCTGATACCAGCCAGTGGTTTACCCCTGGTTGGAAGGAAAAGGATCGCCGTAGGAACCCTTACGCGCGCGATGAAGAAAAGCAAGATGATAACTAATGGCTGATAACCACATACCCGCCCGCGCCCCCTTTGACCAGGACCGGGCGGAAGCAGCGGTGCGCGAGCTGCTCCTCGCAGTGGGCGAGGACCCCGATCGCGAGGGCCTGCGCGAAACCCCGGCCCGCGTGGCCCGCGCCTACCGCGAGGTCTTCGCCGGCCTGCACGAGGATCCGACGGAGGTTCTGCACAAGACCTTTGCCGAAGACCACCAGGAACTGGTCCTAGTGCGCGATATTCCCATCTATTCCACCTGCGAGCACCACCTAGTTCCGTTTTACGGCGTGGCGCACATCGGCTATATCCCAGGCAAGGATGGCCACGTCACCGGCTTGAGCAAGCTTGCCCGCCTGGCAGATATGTACGCCAAGCGCCCACAAGTGCAAGAGCGCCTGACCCAGCAGGTGGCAGACGCACTGGTGGAGGTTCTCGGCGCGCAGTCCGTCATCGTGGTCATCGAGTGCGAGCACCTGTGCATGGCCATGCGTGGCATCCGCAAGCCTGGTGCGACAACGACTACCTCCGCGGTGCGCGGCGGATTCAAAAATAACGCCGCCTCTCGCGCTGAGGTGCTCAGCCTGATTCGCAGCTAAACCCCCGGTTCACCACTACAAGCGATAAGGAGCACACCATGGAGCAGGCAACCTCGGTCTCGGATCTGAGCATCGCCAACCGCACGCTCGTGATGGGCATCGTCAACGTCACGGAGGATTCTTTCTCCGATGGCGGCCGGTGGTTGGACTTCGATGCCGCCATTAACCACGCGCGCGAGCTCGTGGACCAGGGTGCGGACATGATAGACGTCGGCGGCGAGTCCACCCGGCCGGGCGCGGTGCGCGTAGAGGCGGGCGTCGAAGAGCGCCGCGTGGTACCCGTCATTAGGGCTTTGAGTGAGCTGGGCATTCGCACCTCCGTGGATACGATGCGCGCTTCGGTGGCCCGCGCGGCAGCAGCGGCCGGTGTGGACATGATCAATGATGTCTCCGGCGGCCTGGCTGATCCTGATATGTATCGCGCGATGGCCGAGGTCGGCGTGCCCGTCTGTTTGATGCACTGGCGCACGCTGCAGGAAGGCGCGTTTGGCTCGGCGGCCGGCAGCGCCGACCACGGCGGCGATGTGGTGCGCGATGTGCACGAAACCCTAGAACGCCTGGCGAATAACGCGCTGGAGGCCGGCGTGCGCCGCGATAATATCGTGCTCGATCCGGGCTTAGGCTTCGCCAAAACCCCGCAGAATAACTGGGCGCTGCTCAAGGCCTTGCCGGAATTCCTCGACGCCGAATTCCCCATGCTGGTGGGCGCTTCCCGCAAGCGTTTCCTCGCCGCCATTCGGGAGGACCGCGGCGTGGAGTCCAGCCCGCTGCTGGCTGATCCCGCGACCGCGGCCGTGACCGCCATTTCCGCGCAGATGGGCGCGTGGGGTGTGCGCGTGCATGAGGTCGCCGTCTCCCGCGATGCCGTCGATGTTGCGGCCGCGTGGAACGCCGGCAACGCTTACGCGGGCGGGGCCAATGCTAGCGGCAGCTATAGCAACGGCTCCGATGGCAATGGCACCATGAAATCCACCGCTCTTCCGCGCAACCCTAAGGAGTAAAACATGGCAGACCGCATCGAGCTCACCGGCCTAGAATGCTTTGGCTACCATGGCGTCTTTGAGGAAGAAAAGCGCACCGGCCAGCCCTTCATCGTGGATATCACCTGCTGGTCCGAGTTCGCCGACGCCGCCGCCACCGATGATCTGTCCAAGACCATCAACTACGCCGAGCTTGCCGACGTCGCCGCAAATATCATCGAAGGTCCCGCACGCGACCTCATCGAGACCGTCGCCAGTGAGGTGGCCGATACCATCATGGACACCTTCGAGGGCCTGCATGCCGTGGAGGTCACCCTGCACAAGCCGCAGGCGCCGATTCCGCGCACTTTTGCCGACGTCGCCGTGGTCGCCCGCCGCTCCCGCAAGCACGCAAGGACTCTCTAATGCGTGCGGTGCTGTCCATCGGATCCAATTTGGATGACCGCGTGGGGCTTCTGCACACGGTATTTGATGAGTTCGCCGGCGAGATCGTCGCCGCCTCGCCCGTCTATGCCACCCCGCCGTGGGGCGTTACGGACCAGGACGAATTCCTCAACGCCGTGCTTATCGTGGACGTCGACGAGTCACCGAAGGAACTCCTACGCCGCGGACAGAAGTTGGAAGAGGCCGCCGATCGGGTGCGCGTGCGCCACTGGGGCCCGCGCACGCTGGATGTGGACATCGTCGATATTGAAGGTTTTACCTCCGACGACCCAGAGCTTATCGTCCCGCATCCTTATGCCCATGAGCGCGCCTTCGTACTGATTCCATGGTTGGCGGCCGATGGTGGTGCTAGGTTGAGTGGGGAGGGCGTCGCCAAGCGGGTAGCAGCACTCGACCCGAAAGAGCGCGCCGAGATTCGCCGGCTGGGCATGATGGAGGAGCTATGACACGGACCTCGCTGGGTGCCCTCATCGGCACCGGGGTCTTCTTTGCCGCCGCCGCGGCCATCCTCACCACGCGCTTTTATGGCTCCATGCTGCAAATCCCGGTGACGGTGTCGGCCACACTATGGCTCATGGCCGTTATCTGCCTGGTGCTGACCTGGAAGGTGGACCAAGCCACCGAGGACGAGCATGGTATTGGTCTGGATAATTCGCAGCTCAACCCCATGACCATCACGCAGTTCATGTTGGTGGGCAAGGCTTCGGCGTGGACGGGCGCCATCGTGGGCGGCATCTATGCCGGCATTGCCGTCTACGTCATCCCCAATGCCGGCACGCTCGCGGCAGCTTCCGATGACCTCGTAGGGGTCATTGCCTCCGCGCTCGGTGGACTCGCGATGTCTGCTGCTGGCCTGCGTCTGGAGCGACACTGTGAGACCCCGCCCCCACCAGATGGGGTTCAAGCGGTACATTAGTGAGCATGACTGAGCCGCGCTCTTCTTCTAGCAATACTTCCGCCAAGACGACCAAGCCGGACTTGGGCCAAATCGGCCTTATCGTCCTCGTGGTGCTGGCCGTGGTGGCCAGCATCGTCATGCTGATTTCCGGCTCTGCCGCCGCGCTCAAGATCGCCCTCATTGCTGCCCTGTGGGCCGCCGTGCTCGGCTTCTTCTTGGTCATGCGCTATCGCCGCCAGGCCGAGGAGTCCGTAACCAAGCTGGAACTGCAGGAGCGCGCTCACCGCGCCGAGCTCAAGCAGGCCCGCGCCGCCGAAGGCCAGTCCCTGCCGGATCAGGAGCTACTCGATGAGATCCGCACCGAGCTTGCCTCCATCCGCAAGCAGATTGAAGACCTCTCCGGCCACGACTTCACCTATGAGCCGGCCGCACTGCACGCCGAGGCTCGCCGCATCATGCAGCTAGAGGCTCAGACCGCGGCCGCCGCCCGCCCCGGTGCCGAGGAGGGAAGTGTGGACTTCACCCAGTCCTCCTCCGGCGCCCCGTCCGCCGATGCCATCGCCGGCCGCCTGGGCGATCAGCCATCCGCTGCGCATACCGAGTCCAACCCGCTCAATGACATCATTAGTGAAAAGACGCGCGCGCAGCGCACCTCCGGCAAGCTTTCTGGTGCCTCCACCTTTGATACCGGTGGCTTCCAGGCCGTGCGTTGGGATACCGGCGGTGATGATTCGCTGAAGACTTCCCGCACTTCCGCAGCCAGCGAGCACCGCGGCAGCCACCGCAAGCCGGAGGCCGCTACCACCGCCAGCGACGAAACCCAGGACATTCCGCAGCAGGCGGCGCCGCAGCGCGATGAGCGCGCGGCATATCCAGGCTCGGGCCAACACGTGGCTCCGGAATCGGCCGAACCAGTACGCCAGAAGGCAGCCCGTCCGCATCACCGTGCGGCTGAACCTCAGCCGGAGGAGCAGACACGCGGACGCCGTCGCAGCGACGATAAGCGTGAGGGTGCGGTATCCGTGGCCGAGCTTTTGGCCCAGGCAAAGAAAAAGAAGGATAAATAAATGCGCCCGCCACGCATGCGGGTAGCTCTCTTCGGCCGTAGCTTGGCCGGCTTTACCTTGGCCAATGCCATGGAACGCGTCGGCCATGAGGTGCAGATGCTTTCGGACCCAGCCGAGCTTTCTTCCTTCGAAGCTCTCATTATCGCCGTGGGCGATTCCCGCCTGGAAGCTACCGTGGAGTTGCTTGAGCCATACGTACATCGCGGATTAATCGTTTTCCACACCTGCCTTTCGCGCGGAGTGCAGGTATTGGATCCACTGGAAACCCACGGCTGCGTTGTCGCGGCGCTCGCCCCATTTACGCTTAAGCGCTGGGCGGTGACCACCCTGGATGAGCTGGGCGAGACCGTGGTGGAACTTAATATCGCCGAGTTTCGCGCCGAGACCGTAGCGGTTTCCGACGCCGAGCGTGCCCCCTTCGCTGCCCGCGCCTACTACGCCGAAATGCTGCGGCGCTTGCATATCTCTGCTGCGGTTGATGCTCATTTCCTCTCGCCCTCAGAAGAGCCACCCCTGGTGGGTGAGGACATGGACACCGAGGAAATCATCGCCGCCTACCGTGGCGCCACCGATCCCGGCCTGCGCCGCAGTTATGTGGAGGTTGCCCGCCGCCTAGGTGAGGTAGACGGCCGCGAGGAGTTAGAGATGTGGGCCCTACAAGAGGAGAGCCGATGAGCCTAGAGCTGGGAAACGCCACCGTCATCAGTGAGATTGAGCGCATCCGTATGGTTGGCAGCGCCTTTCATAAGACTGGCCGTCCGGTGGCCTTCGTGCCCCTGACTACCGGTGTGCATGCTGGCCATATCGCGCTGGTACGCGCGGCCAAGCGCATCCGAGGCGCCGTTACCGTCGTGGCCCTGCAATCTCCGCGGGAGGAGGATCTTGAACTCCTGCGCGCCGAGGGCGTGGACATAGTCTGGAATTACTCGGTAGAGACCTTGTGGCCGCACGGACGCCGCATCGCGGTGTCCCCGGCCAACGCCGAGGCCACTCTGGAACCGGAGCTAAGTAAGGATGCCACGCTCTATCTAGCGCTCATCCTGACGCTTTCGCCTACCGACGTCCTCCTCGGCGAAAAGGACTATGAGCTCCTCCTCGCCATCCACCACGCGGTCCAAGACTTCCACTTAGGCGTGCGCGTGCAGGGCGTGCCAGCAGTGCGCATGCCCGATGGCGTGGTGATGAGCCTGCGCAATACCAACGTCCCGGCCGGATCCCGTGACCAGGCAGCGGCCCTATCCGCCGCGCTGACCGCCGGCGCGCATGCCGCCGAAGCCGGTGCGGAGAAGGTCCGCGAGGTCGCCGCGGAAGTCCTGCGCGCAGCCGGCGTTGAGCCCGAATACCTCGAGGTGCGCGGCCGCGACTTGGGTAACCCGCCTGCGGAGGGTGATGCCCGCTTACTCGTTGCCGCTACCATCGGCAGCGTGCGGCTCATCGATAATGTGGGCCTGCCGCTGGGCATCGGTTTTAATAACATCGAAGAACATGAGGCCAAGGCCGAGCTCGAGCGCGAGCAACAACGTGCGCTACAGCGCGCGCAGGGCACCGCTTCCCAGCAGCTATCGGAGGACTAATGACCGATATCCAGATCCGTGACCTTGACCCGCGCGATGAGCCCAAAGCCATTTCTTTTGCCATCGAGGGCATGCACCTGCACTGGTTTGTGAAGAACCCGCGCTTTGAGCGCGCCTATGGCCGCTATTTTTGGGATTTAGAGCGCGCCAAGGCCACCGATATTTTGGCGGCCTACGATGGCGGCCGCTTCCTGGGCGTGCTTTTGGCCTCCATGAAGGGCAAGCCCGCGTTGCCGTATCCGTGGTGGCGCAAGGCTTATGTCCGTGCGGTGGAAATCTTCCATAACCTGCGCCCAGGCGGACACCGCGATGATTATGATTCCGCCAATAAGGACATGTTGCTTGAGTACTTGGGCGAGCACGCCGTCGACGGCGAAATCGGCTTCCTCGTCGCCGAGCCGAACTCCGGCGTGAGCGGCGTGGGCACGGCCCTGCTCGAGGCCTTCGAAGCTCGCCACGCGGGAAAGAATATCTACCTGTATACCGATGACGGCTGCACGTACCAGTTCTACGATAGCCGTGGCTTCACCCAGGTGGGCGAGCGCACCATTGCAGTCAACGAGGACCGCGACTTAGTGTGCATGCTCTATGTGCGGCGCCTTGGCACGCCGCAGTCTTAGCGTGCCGCAGGCTTAACGCGCCAACGCTCCCATCGGATCCCAGGCCGGCAGGGTGGTCACGGACTCGGACTGCAACGTCGCTTGGTATTGTTCCGGCAGGCGGGAGGGGTGCACGGCGATTTCGAAGACGAACTCGTCGAACCAGTCATCGGCCATGGTCCAAAAGCCCTTATCGGCCTTTTTCGGGCCCCAGGAATTCTCTACGCGCCAGCGATTGACGGTGCCGTCGTCTGCGATATCGGCGCCGGTAAACACCATCGCGTGGGTCATGAGGGACTCGTGCAGGCGCAAACGCTGCACCTTGTCCAGATCCATCTCCACGCCGTAGAAAGCCTCATAATCGTGCAGGTGCTTGGCCCACACGCCGTGCTCATCATCGGACTGCTGGTCGGTATCGCAGCCGAACCAAACCGGCTGACCGTCCTCGATGGAGGCACGCGCGGCATCGCGCAGCACCTCCACAGGCGCGTTCAAATAGGTCACGCGCTTTCCAGCCACGTTGCCCAGATACTCCACGGTGTAGAGCTCGCCATAGGCATTGCGCGGGTCGTTGACAACGCACACGTACTCGCCTAGGTCCGCAGGCAGGTATTCCTGGGCAAACTCCTGTGGGGTATAGGTACCAGCGCGGTGGAATTCATCGTCCTTATCGCGGTACTGCCACACAAAGTCCTCGGGTGGCAGACCAAGGTTGGCGGTGAGGATACGGTAGACGTCGGCAAGCGCTTGCTCATGCGCGCCCTCTTCGCCGCTGCGGATGCGGTGGGCGGCGCGGCGCAGCACGGTCTGCAGGTTGCGGTTAAGCATCGCCGTGGCCTCGGAAGACGCAGTTTCTGGCATGGCGTACTTCGGCACGACGCCGTATTTTTCCACCAGGGCGACGAACATGGACCATTGGCCGCCGTCATCGATGGGATCATCCATGAGCTTGGTTACGGTGCGGTCCGTAATATCGCGGTCCTTGAGCTCAGCCATGGCGGTAAGGAACCAATTGGCCTTTTCCAGCTTGTCAAAGAAGTAAATATAGGTTTGCGAGAGCTCAAAATCCTTGAGCTTGGCCTTGTCCATCAGGCCGCCGCGCAGGGAATTGAGGCCGGCAAAAATCCAGCAGCGGCCCGAGGCCTTCTGGTCGGCCACGTCCCACGAATCTAGCTTATGGCTGGTCACGGGGGTGAGGGTACGCAGTACTTCGCGGTCGAGGCTGAGCTTATCGGCGCTTTCTTGAGCCACCCCATTGCGCACCAGGCGCAGCGCGGCATCGCTGGTGAGCTCGGCAGTGGCGGCATGAACCTCGTTCGGTTTAATCTCTGTCATTTCTCGATTCTCCTTAGTTCATCCGGTCCCAGAGGGGAAGCTCAATCGGTTCGGTGGAAAGCGCCTCGGCCAGCTCGTCGCTCAGGTGCTCCTTGCGCACGGCGATGTGGAAGACGTTCTGGTCAAACCAGGCATCGGCCATGGTGGCAAAGCCTTTGCCAGACACGTTCTCGCCGTCGTGCTTGCGCGGTGGCTTGGAGCCCCAGGAATTTTCCACGCGCCAGGCGCGGTCACCATCGATGCCGGTGAGGACCATTGCGTGGGTAGGCGCGGTCTCGCCGGAGGTAAAACGCTCCTCCTTGCTCATGGAGGAATCGATGCCGTAAAGGCCATCAGTATCCACTAGGCCCTCGTCCCACACGCCGTTGAGGAAGGAGAACTGACGGTTGACATCGCAGCTAAACCAGACCGGCTCACCGGCAGCTAGGCTGCGCTTGGCGGTCTCCTTGAGCTCCTCCACGGTTGCGTTCAAGTACTCCTGCGGTGCCCCACCCAGGACATTGGTTTCATCGGCGCTGCTAAACACGCGATGCTTGGGGTTGGTGGTGCGAGGATCATCGGCCAGTACCACGTATTCGTCCAAGTTCGGCAGGTACTTATCGGCAAACTCGCGCGGGGTGGAGTGCAGGCGCACGAATTGCTCGTCCTTGGTGCGATATGCCCAGGTAAATTCCTCCGGCGGGGTGCCCAGGTGAATGGCCAGGATCCGGTGGAAATCGGTGCGTGCCTGGGCGATGATGTCCTCGCGCGGTCTGTCCTGTGCGGCGGCGCGGCGTACCACGGTGGCAAGATCGCGGTTCATCTCCGCGGTATTTCCAGACGAGCGTACCTCCGGCATGACCTCGGCAGGCACGGCACCGTACTTGGCTACGAGGTTGCTAAAGAAGCACCACCAGCCGCCATCGGCGCCGGCGTGATCGAGTACCGCGGCGACGGTGCGCTCATCCCAGCCGGCTTCCTTTTTATCCAGTAGCTGGTTGAGCACCAGGTTGGCGCGCTCCAGCTTGTCAAAGTACTGCAGGTAGGTAAAGGAAAACTCAAAGTTATCTACGTTGAGTTCCTTAGCCGCGCGGTGGCGAAAGACGTTCAATGCCGCGAACATCCAGCAACGGCCCGAGCGCTTTTGATCCGAGACGCTCAGGCTATCCAGCTTGACCTCAGTGGTGGGGTAGAGGGCCGTGATGCGGTCGCGGTCCAGCGCAGACTTGGCCGCCCCGACATTGGTAATGGCGTTGCGGGCTAGGCGCAGCCGTGCATCGGCCGCGGCCTCCTTGCGCAACTGGGACAGGTATTCCGTGGTGAGCAAAGACATATTTCGGTTTTAGCAGACCCGCGCCTTTGGGGGCGTGGGTGGGTAGAGCTAGAGGTATGCCGCCAGCTTGTCGACGGCCCTCGGAGTTCCCACTTCTTCCGGTAGCCACGGAACCTCGCGCACTGGGGTCTGTGGGAGCTTGGCACGTAGCAGCGCGAGCGCCTCATCCTCGGCGGCTCGCCGGGCGGCCAAGAACTCGCCTTGGTCGGGCGGGGTGCGCCGGTTGACCAGCATGGACCCCACACGCACACCGTTGCTGGTGAGGTCGGCATGGAATTCGGATGACTCCAGCACGGGCAGGCGCTCGGCGGTAAGCACGATATGAAAGACCGTGCGTGAGGAAGTCAGCGCTTCGCGCAGCTGGGCAAAGCGCTCGCGGCGCTGGAAAAGTGTGGCGCGAATTTCCTGATTGCGCCGGTCCACCGGGTCATTATCCGCGCCGCTTCCTTGCGACATTCCGCGCACCAGCGAGCCGAATTTATCGGATTTCTCACGCCGGGAGAGCAATCCATCGGTATAGGCAGCCATGATCTCCGGCAGGGCCATCAGCCGCGAGGTATGGCCAGAGGGAGCGGTATCGAAAATGAGGTAATCAAAGTCGGATTCCTCCACGACGAGGGCAGCGATGCGCTCCAGCAAAGCCGCCTCCTGCGTGCCGGGCGATTGCCGGGCCAAGTCGAGGTGCTTTTTCACCTCACCGTGCAGGTGCTCGGGCATAAAGCGGCGCATTGAGTTTTCCACCTGCGCTAGGTGTTGCTCCGTGGCGCGTGCCGGCTCAATCTCGATGGCGGAAAGGGCAGGGGTGAGGCTGACGGGGGCGTCGCCAAGCGAGGCACCAAAAATATGCCCCAGATTATGCGCCGGGTCCGTGGAAACTAAGCAGACGCGGTGCGCGCGGGACAAGCGCAGCGCGGTGGCGGTGGCCAGGGTGGTCTTGCCCACCCCTCCTTTGCCTCCGAAGAACATGATGGGTGCGGTCTCTAGCAACATTGAATATTCTCCAGCGGGGATCTATCCATTCCCATGCGTATATGCCAGGCGTGGAAATCCTCATAGACCAGCGGCAAAAGCTCCAGGGTGTAGTAGCTGGCCGGGTTGGGGATGCCCAGGGCCTCTGAGACGACCAGCATCATGAAGAGATCGTCTTCCTGCTGCTGGGCCTTGGCAAAGCTGGCGCGGTACGGGGCCTGGTAGTACTCATTGAGCCCAGCCGCGAGTGCCTTAAGCTTGTCGAGCATGCTCGGGCAACGGGGCGTCGAGGTCTTCATCGCTCCACTCCAGAGGGGCCTCCTTGCGGGCGCGGGAGATGGCGCCGACGGCCTCCACAATGACCCAGATGGTGGCTACCACGATGATGGCGTCCATGCAGAATAGCAGCCAATTCTGGCTAGTAAATAACGACTTTAGCTGCAGGAGTGCGGCCCACAAGGCCATGGCGGTAACGAAGATGAGTGGGACGACCACTGGCCACGTCGGCCGACGTAGGTGGGTGAGGATGACCACCACGATGGCTAAGGTGAGGCCTGCCATGAGCTGGTTGGTGGTGCCGAATAGCGGCCAGATGGTCATGCCTCCTGAGCCGTCCGCGCCGGCGGAGAAAGTCAGCCCAAAGGCCAAGCCCACCGCAATGACGGTGGCGGCCAAGGCCTTAATACGGATTCCTATGATCTCGCCGATTTCTTGGACCACCAAACGCTGCAGGCGCACACCCGAGTCCATGGTGGTGGCCGCAAAAAGCACGGCCATGGTGGCCAAAATGGTGCCGGAAAGGGAGGTAGGAATGCCCATGCCTTCATTCATGAGCGCGCCGCCGCCTTGCACGAAGGCGTCCACGCCGCCGGCGTTCCACTCGGAGTAGATTTCTTCCCACTGCGTGGTGGTCTTGAAGCCGGCGGTAGTAGCGATGATGGTGCCCAGTGCGAGCAGGCCCTCGCCCACGGCGCCGAAATAGCCCACAAAGCGCACATCGGTTTCCTTAGCCACCTGCTTGGAAGAGGTGCCGGAGGCCACCACGCCGTGGAAACCGGAGACTGCGCCGCAGGCGATGGTGACAAAGAGAAGCGGGAAGATGCCTGGGGTGCCGTCTGGTACGTTTTCGCGCAGCGCTGGGGCCGCAATCGAGGGCCGAGTGATAAGGAAAGAGCCGTACAAGATGGCCAGTCCTACGAAAAGCTGCAGGCCGTTGATATAATCGCGTGGCTGCAGCAGCACCCATACCGGCAGCATCGAAGCAATAAAGGCGTAGATAAATAATAAGATGATCCACACGCCGTTGGCGGGAATCCCCAAGACAGTATCTGGCAAGACCACGGGCACGCGGTCACCGATGATCATAAGCGCGTAGAGCGTAACAACGCCCACGATAGATACCAGCGGTAGGTTCCAGTTCAGGCGGTAGATGGCCTGGCCGATAAGTAGCGCCACGACGATGGCACCCCACGTGGGGATGACGGCCGTGGGGGTGGATACCAGCAGGTTTGAGATGACAACGGCGAAGGCAGTATTCACCATCAAAAGCAACAGGAAAATGACGATGAGGAAGAGGTTGCGCCCGCGCTTGCCAATATAACGCCCGGACAAGGTACCAATGGACTGACCCTTGTGGCGCTGGGAGGCCCACAGAGCGCCGAGATCGTGCAAACCTGCGAAGAAGATGGTGCCGATGGTGACCCAGAGAAATGCCGGTACCCACCCCCAAATGACCGCTACGGCAGGACCGATAATCGGTGCGGCGCCCGCCACAGAGGTGAAATGGTGACCCCACAGGACGAATTTATTGGTAGGTACATAATCCACGCCGTCTTCCATGGTGTGGGCCGGAGTGGAGTAGTTCGGGGATAGCCGGAAAATGCTCTTTCCTAGGAACTTGGAGTAGAGCAAGTAGCCGGCGACCATCATCGCGATGCCGACAATGGCGAGGACAAGAGAGTTCATGATGTGCGTCTCCTCATATGCGGGCAGGTGGCGTGTCTCACACGTGCGGACAGTATGCCATAACTCACATATGCATTTGCTTGTGGGGGAGACCAGCGGGTGGATTTATATTTGGAAGGCGCAGGCGGCGCAGTACCTCATGCTGCCGGCAGGGAAAACAACAGCGCGGCCCCAGTTCCAGTGGAGGAACGAGGGCCGCGCGGTGGGTGCTTAAACCAGGTGGTGCTTACTTCTTATCGACGCCGATATTGCCGCCCTTCTTCCACACCACAACCACTGCTGGGCGAGGGGTGGACTTGCCACCGTCAGGCCAGTGGGAGGTTTGCTTTTCAAAGGTGGCATCATCGGTTTCGCCTGGGTGCTGGACGTTGACCATCACGCGCTCATCGGTGACGATGGGGCCGCAGGTCTCAGCACCTGCCGGAACCGTCAAGAAGCACTTGAGCTCACCGCGGGTATCGCCCTCGGTGGTTACGGCGTAAAGGCCATCGTTGGACTCGAGCGCGTTGCCGTCGGTGGAGATCCACATATTGCCGTGGCTATCAAAGGCCAGGTTATCCGGGCAGGAAATTGGGGATACCTTCTCCTTGTCAAAGCCACCGAAGTAGGTATTGGCCTCCTTCGGATCGCCGCAGACCAGGAAGAGGTTCCAGGTGAACTTCTCACCAGCGTGGTCATCTTCAATCTCCATGACCAGGCCGTTCTTATTTTCCTTGATGGGAGCCCACTCCATCGGCTCTTCCTTGTTCTTCTTGGCGTTCTCGCCGGTAGCGCCGCGGTACTTATTGTTGGTCAGGGCGACGTAGACCTTCTCAGAGTCTGGGTGGACCTGCATATCCTCGGGGCGGTCCATCTTGGTAGCGCCCACCTTATCGGCGGCCTCGCGGGTGTAGACGGCAACCTCTTCGGCGGACATGCCATCAACGTGGGACTCGAACTTGTTGTTCTCCGTATCGGAGGTCAGCAGCTTGATCCATTCGCCCTTGCCGTCGAAGGCCCCATCCTCTGGCAGCACGCCGGAGCCGTCAATCTCGTCCTCTGGGGAGTTGCCCTCTATCTTGGCCACGTACAGGGTGCCGTGGTCCAGGATGGTGAGGTTGTGCTCGATGTCGCCTTCTTTGTACTTCTTGGTGGAGATGAACTTGTAGATGTACTCGAAGCGGGAGTCATCGCCGGAGTAGCACACGACGGTGCCATCGGATGCGATGTGGATGTTGCCGGCCTCGTGCTTGAAGCGACCCAGCGCGGTGTGCTTGACCGGGGTGGACTTCGGGTCCAGCGGGTTGATTTCTACGATCCAGCCAAAGCGGTTCGGCTCGTTCGGCTCCTTGGAGACGTCGAAGCGCTTATCAAAGCGCTCCCACTTGCGCTGGGACTCGCCGTCTTCCATGCCGAAGCGCTCCAGGGACTCCTGCGCCTTCTTGTCATCCAGGTTGGCGTGAGCGAAGTACTGGTCAAAGTTCTCTTCGCCAGAGAGCATGGTATTCCACGGAGTGATGCCGCCGGAGCAGTTATTCAGGGTGCCCTTGACCTTCTTGCCGGTCTTATCGGCGGAGGTCTTGACGTAATCGGAGCCGGCAGCTGGGCCCACCAGGGTGAATTCGGTGGTGGCGGTGATGCGGCGGTTTAGCGGGCCGAACTCGCGCTTGAGCTCGCCGGTCTTGCCAACCTTAGATACCTCCACGATGGAGTGGCCGTGGCCAGCCCAGCCGATCTTGGCCTGCTCCTCGGTCGGGTTATCCGCATCGTAGTTGGGGAACATCTGCGGCTCGGTGGTGTACTCGTGGGAGCAGACGTAGATAAGGCGATTGTCATCGTCCGGGTGCTCAATAAGGCCCGCAAAGTCATTGTTGAAGCCGAACTGCTTCTCAGCTGCCTCGGCGGTCTGGTTCTTGTCATCGAATTCCGGCGCGTCCTCAAACAGCGGGTCGCCCCAGGCAATGAGGACGGACTGCTCGTAGCCATCCGGGATGACCACTTCGTCCTTCTCGTTTGGCTGTACTGGGTCGAACTTCATGCCCTCTGCGGAGGTGAGCTCAACGTTCGCCTCAGAGGTTTTGCCGGCCTTGCCCTCGGAGGAAGAAGCCTCATTAGACGCATCATCCGGGTTGGAGCAGGCCGCCAAAGCAGCGCCGCCGCCAACGGTTACGACGGACAGGCTGCCCGCACGCAGCGCGGTACGGCGGGAGAACTGGTCAGCAAAGTACGGGTTATCGGACTTGTTCTCGCACTCTCCAAAGCAAGCATTACCGCACTTGTAGGTGCAGGTCAGGCTGGAACGAGAGGATGCAAAGAGACTAGAGAGAAGGTTGCGGCCTTTAAGCGCCATTATTACTGCTCCAAAAGGGTCGAAAATATTGTTTACACACGGGGACAACCATATATATAAGGAGATCTCAGTAACTGTGCGTTGACCCCGAGGTGACAGTGAAGTGAATTATGCGTAAATCTTTTCCGGGGTGAGGGTGGCGTGGGCTAAATCGCGTGCTGCGGTGAGGATCGACTACCCTAGGCTAACGTGAGCGAGCAGAAGAATAATGAAGTAAACGATGTCCCTGAGCAGCTACGCATCCGCCGCGAAAAGCGCGATCGCCTGCTGGAATCCGGCGTAGAGGCCTACCCGGTCACCGTTGAGCGCACCATCTCTTTGAAGGATTTGCGCCACGATTTCCGCGTGGTGGCCGAGGGCGAAGAGCCGGGCACGGAAGAAGGCGTGACCTACCTGGCCCCAGGCGAGGAAACCGAGGTAACCCACGCCATTGCCGGCCGCCTTATCTTTATGCGCAATACCGGCAAGCTGTGCTTTGCCACCCTGCAGGATGGCGATGGCACCCAGGTGCAGGCCATGCTTTCCCTAGCGGAGGTGGGCAAAGAGCGCCTCGACGCTTGGAAGGCCGATGTTGACTTGGGCGATTTCATCTCCGTGCGCGGCCGCGTAATTTCCTCCCGCCGCGGTGAGCTGTCCATCATGGTTTCCGAATGGACCATGGCTGCTAAATCTCTGCGCCCGCTGCCGGTGTCCTTTGCCGATATGGCAGAAGATACCCGTGTGCGCCAGCGCTATAACGACCTCATTATCCGCGAAGAGGCCCGCAAGAACGCCATGATCCGCGTGAAGGTCATGCGCGCGCTGCGTAACTACCTAGAAAGCCAGGACTTCGTTGAAATCGAGACCCCGATGCTGCAGACCCTGCACGGTGGCGCGGCCGCTCGCCCGTTTATCACCCACTCCAATGCGCTAGATATTGACCTCTACCTGCGCATCGCCCCAGAGCTGTACTTGAAGCGCGCCGTTGTCGGTGGCATTGACCGCGTCTTTGAAATCAACCGTAACTTCCGCAACGAGGGTGTGGACCGTTCCCACTCGCCGGAGTTTGCCATGCTCGAGACCTACGCTGCATGGGGCGACTACGACGATTGTGCCCGCATGACGCGCGAGTCCATCCAGGCCGTAGCGCGCGACGTCTTTGGCTCCACCACCGTCACCTTGTCGGATGGCACCGAGTTCGATTTCGGCGGCGAAGAGTGGCCCGAAATCGAGATGTATCCCTCCCTCAATGAGGCCCTACAACGCAAGTTTCCGGGCCAGCCGGAGGTCACCATCGATACCGACATCGATACGCTCAAGGGCATTGCCGATGTCATCGGTCTCGACGTCCCGAAGGACGGCGGCTGGGGCCACGGCAAGCTAGTGGAGGAAATCTGGGAGGTCCTGTGCGAGGACCAGCTGGAAGGCCCCATCTTTGTCAAGAACTTCCCAGTTGAGACCTCCCCGTTGACTCGTCAGCATCGCTCCGAGCCGGGCGTGACCGAGAAGTGGGACCTCTACGTGCGCGGCTTCGAGCTGGCAACCGGCTACTCAGAGCTGGTGGACCCGGTTATCCAGCGCGAGCGCTTTGAGGATCAGGCCCGCCTGGCCGCCGGTGGCGATGACGAGGCCATGGTGCTGGATGAAGACTTCCTTGCCGCAATGGAGCAGGGCATGCCTCCTACAGCTGGCACCGGCATGGGCATGGACCGCCTGTTGATGGCCCTAACCGGCTTGGGCATCCGCGAAACCGTGCTCTTCCCGCTCGTGAAGCCAGAGCGTGACAACTAGCTCAGGATTATTAGGCGCAGACCACTTTCGAGGTCTGCGTCTATTTTTTGGGTTGCGGGGGCATTGAGGTAATCCACCGTGAGGCCGTTGACTAATGCTGTGGTCAATCGTGCTGCCTGGGTGGAGTCGAGATTATCGGCGAGGCGGCCGGCGCGCGCTACCTGTTCATAGAAGGCGGTGAGGCGGGCCTGGAAGGTGCGCAGCTCGTCCATATACATGTCGGTTAGGGAGGGTCGAGTGGAGGATGCAGCGCCGAAGATGATCCACGCTGCGGCGTCGATGCGTTGATCGGGGCCGATGGGGAGCAGTTCGCGGAGCCGGCTTGCCAGGGCGGGGAGGAGGTCTTGCTTGTTGGTTAGTGCTGCGACGCGCCTGACTTGGCGGTCGATGGAGTGACGGAAGGCTTTCGCCAGCAATTCATCACGAGTGCCCATGTGATATTGCACGGTTCGCGGGGCGACGTTGATCGTTTTGGCGACGGTGCGGATGCTGACTACGTCGAGGCCCTGGCTGACGATGATCCGCAAGGTTGCGTCTGCGATCTGTTCGGGCGAGATTGCCACAGCAGGCTCCTTTCAACTTTTCTTACAGCATAACGGTTGCGGTTAAGCCAACCTCTGTTATACGTTTGTATAACATGTTGGTGCTGCTCACGAACTTAGGAAGCCCATGAACTCCATTCTTCCCCTGATCGGCCTGGCGCTGCTTGATAGCTTGAGTGTGGGAGCCATCGTGGTGCCCATTGGCCTATTGCTGACCTGGGGATCCATGCGCAAGGGGGCTTACGCCACCTACCTGGCCACCGTCGCCACGGTCTATTTCGCGCTGGGGCTGATGCTGCTCGGAGGGACGCAACTATTCTTCGGATTTTTCGCGGAACTGAACCAACAAAAATGGTTCAGCGTGGCGAAGATAGGGGCCGGTTCGCTGTTGGCCGCCTATGGAATCTTGAGCCCCACGCCGAAAAAGAAAACCGCAGAGGACGATGCCCGCGTTTCGCGGAAGCGAGGATTCGGGCCACTCGCGATGGTTGGATTGGGTTTGGCCGTCAGCTTTGCCGAAGCGGCCACGATGGTTCCCTATTTGGCGGCGATCTCGATTGTGCAAGCGATGCAGCTGCCGGGAGCGGGGCAGGCCGGTGTGCTTGCGGGCTACTGCGTGGTCATGATCATTCCGGCAATAGTGGTGGGAGTGCTGGCGGGGGCGTACGGCGAGAAGCTCTTTCCCCGTCTGCAAAGGATCGCCCATCGCTTGGAGTATGAAACAAAGGTCACGCTGCTCTGGGTTGCCGCCATTGTGGGTATTTATCTGATTGTTCAGGGGTGGGGTGAGCTTGGGCACGACTTCTAGCGCTAAAGCCACCAAGGCTTTAGCGCTAGAAGTCGTTGGTGATTTTAGAGGACAATGCCCCAGGGTGGGGACCAGGCGGTTTTGCCGCCTACTCTGTCTATTCGGCCGCGCCTGCTGGGTTTGGTCGGGTCGTCGTTGTTGGCCCCGGTGTGGTGCCGACAGAGGGGTGACCAGGTTTTCCGGATTCGTGAATCCTCCGTGTTTCCAGGCGTGGATGTGGTGGATCTCTGATTCCTCGGCGGATTTGTTGCACCCCGGCCAGCTGGAAGTGACCATCGACTCCACCGTTGAAGAGCTCCAGGAGATCGCCAAGGTCATTGGCCTGGACGTTCCCGCCCGGGGCGCCTGGGGCCACGGCAAGCTGGTCGAAGAGATCTGGGAGGTCCTGTGCGAGGACCAGCTGGAAGGCCCCTCTTTGTCAAGAACTTCTCAGTGGAGTCCTCCCCGCTCACCCGCCAGCATCGTTCCGAGCCGGGAGTGACCGAAAAGTGGGACTTGTACGTGCGCGGTTTCGAGCTGGCTACCGGCTATTCTGAGCTTGTCGATCCTGTTGTCCAGCGCGAGCGCTTTGAGGATCAAGCGCCCCTGGCCGCCGGCGGCGACGAGGAAGCCATGGTTTTGGACGAGGACTTCCTCGCCGCGATGGAGCAGGACATGCCACCTACGACCGGCACCGGCATGGGCATGGACCGCCTGCTCATGGCCCTGACCGGCCTGGGCATCCGCGTGACCGTGCTCTTCCCGCTGGTAAAACCGGAACAGAAATAACCGGCTGGCGCGCTCCTACCACGAGGGGAGCGCCTTTTGCGTGCGCTGTCGGCCTAGTCGGCGCCGGTAGGAAGCGGCGCGGCGGAGGTATCGCTGCGCAGGCGCTTAATAATGTTCTCGGCCGAAATCAGGCACATTGGCACGCCGACGCCTGGCACGGTGGTGGCTCCTGCGTAATAGAGTCCATCGACCTTGCGCGAGGCATTACGCCCGCGCAAAAACGCCGATTGCCGCAGCGTGTGCGCGGGCCCAATAGAACCGGCCGACCAAGCATGGTAGCGCTCGGCAAAATCGGCAGGGCCGAGCGTGCGCTTGACGACGACCCTGTCTACCAAATCCGGCACCCCAGCCGTGGCTGCAATGTGGTTAAGGGCGGCGTCGGCAATCGCGGCAACGCGCTCGGATTCCTCTGCGTGGTAGGCATTGCCGAACCCGGGCGCCTCCGCGGCCGGCACCGGCACCAGAATGAAGAGGTTTTCGTGGCCCGCGGGCGCTACGTTCGGGTCGGTGGCTGAGGTCTTGGACACGTAGATGGACTCCGAGGCCCCCAACGGCCGGGAAGGCTCCGGACCGGAATAGACGGCACGGAAATCCGGATCCCAGTCCTCGCTAAAGAACAACGTATGGTGCGCTAGCTCGGGCAGCTCGCCTTTCACCCCGGCCAGAATGAGTACCGTGCCCAAGCCCGGATTGCGCCGGCCCCAGTAGCGCTCCGGGTAGGTGCGCAGCTGTGGTGGCAATAATTGGGTCTCGGTGTGGTGCAAGTCCGCCGCCGAGACCACAATATCGGCGTGGATAGCGCCCTTATTCGTGCGCACACCCGTGACCTGACGATTGGCAACCTTAATGGAGGTCACCTCCTCGCCCAAGCGGAAGTTGGCGCCAAACTTCCGTGCCTGCCGGTAGATGGCCTGAACCACGGCGGCGAAGCCACCCTGCGGGTAGCGCACGCCCTCCACCAGGTCGGTGTGGCTCATCAAAGAATACAGTGCCGGTGCGGCGGCCGGCTCGGAGGACAAAAAGACCGCCGGGTAGCTTAAGATTTGGCGCAGGCGGGCATCAGAAAACGTTCGGCCCACGTACTGCTTTAGGTTTACCGTCAGCAGAGCCATGAGGCGCGAAATCCGGGTGCGGATATCGCGGTGCACCAGGTTCAGCGGCGCGGAGAAGGTGGTGTAAAGGAAGTGCTTAAGCGCCATCTCATAGGTATCGCTGGCCTGCGCTAAGTACGCGTGGACTTTCTCCCCCGCGCTGGGCTCCAGTGACTCGAAAAGCGCGGTGACTTCTTCGAGCCCGGAGCGCACGTCTACCGGCGCATCGCCATGAAAGACGCGGTAGGCAGGGGAGAGGTCCACTAGATCCAGCTCTGCCTCGGTGGAGGTGCCACACAGCGCAAAGAAGTGATCGAAAGCCTCGGGCATGAGGTACCACGACGGGCCGGTGTCCCACCGGAAGCCGGCTTCCTCGAAGCTGCCGGCACGCCCGCCTACCTCATCCAGCGAGTCCACGACGGTGACCTCGTAGCCCTCGCGGCCGAGCAAAGCGGCGGTGGCGAGGCCGGCGATGCCGGCTCCAATAACAACGGCGTGCATGTTGTTCTCCTTAATCTCCGGCTAGGGGCGGGGTCAGGTTGCTGTGGCCGCGACGGCGCACCGCGCGGGCCGCGAGCCAAGCCTTGGTATGGTCCGGCACGGATACTCGCGTGGTGGCAAGTACCGTAGCCGGAGTGGCGGCGAGGCGATTGGTGAGCTCAGCAAAGATATCCGCCGCCGCGCTCACACCGACCCGCGCGGAAGCCGGGAGCACGTCGATGGTGAGCGCGGCGGTGGCGAGCTCCTGGCGGATCTCTGCGATGAGCGCGGACTTGGTGGCCTCATCAATCCGTCCCGATGGGGCCTGCTGAAAATAGGTTCGGCCCAAAGTGGAGCTATCCTCACCCAGGTCACGCAGGAAATTAATCTTTTGAAAGGCTGACCCTAGAGCGCGGGCACCGCGCTCCATCGCGGCGCGGTCGGCGGGGGAGACGTCCTCTTCGGCCAAGAAAATTTGCAGGCACAATAACCCAATGACTTCCGCTGAGCCGTAGATATAGTCCTGCAATTCCGATGGGGAGTACTCGCGCTGGGTGAGATCTGCACGCATGGAGTTAAAGAAGGCAGCAAGGTACTCGCGGTGGAAGCCGCAGCGGCGAGCAGTGATGGCATAAGCGTGCACTATCGGGTCGGTGTGCAGTCGCCGTTGCGGTGCGGCCAGGATGGTCTTTTCGTAGGCATCCAGCGCGGCGGCGGGGTCGGTGTGGGCTTGCGCTGCGGCGCCGTCGACAAGCTCGTCTGCAATGCGCACCACCGCATACAGGTGGCGGATATCAGCGCGCACCCGCCCACGCAAAAGCCGCGTGGCCAGGGAGAAGCTGGTAGAGTACTGCCCCATAACCTGCGCGGCCGCGCGGGAGGCCGCTTGGTCATAGCGAGTCAACATATCTGTCAACGTAGCACGTGCTGAGCGGAGGGCTTCTAGGGACGCTGGCTTCTTAGCATTCGAACTCTTGATTGCTCGAGTATCCAGGAGGCCGCTTCCGGGGAGATCCAGGAACAAACTTTGTGAAGTGCTGTTGATATGTTGTCCAATTCCTTCTCTTCCATGCCGCGGCAGTCCCTAATGATGGGTTCATGGTGGGCTGCCCTGTTTCGAAAGGTGTAAATGATTTGTACTTGAGCCTCGAAATCCTTTCGGGAAACCCGTGAGGAAAAGGTGGAGTGAAGGCATGGCCATATCGTCGTCTGATAAGTCGTGGTCAACAGGTATCGCCAGAAATCAAAATTTAATTCTGCGATTACCTTTCCGGTGTTCCGATTCTTATTGAAATTGGTGCGTCTCTGGGCTTTTGTTATTGCTTTCTTGGATTGGGAAGTGAAAGGAATTTTTGGGGAGTCAAACCACTCGGGGCCGTACTTGGCCGAGAGTGCTGTGTCTATGTGGTTCCTCAGAAGTACCTCAGCGTGCTGAATATCTTCTAGGAATGCCTTCGAGACGCGGGTGTTCCATAGATAAAGAGCCGCCGGGTCAGGATGATCGAGAAACCTTTTCATTCTGGGAGCTGAAAACCATCCAATTAGCTGGCGTTGGGTAGCTGATTATGGCGTCATGGCTCCCATGGTAGTGTCGCATTTGAAAGCCCCAGAGCGATCCCTGCAGGCCATCTGCACATCACTGGGGTTATTGTTTTAGCGGTTCGTGGCCCGTGGCTGCCCCTCGGCAAAGCCGGCGGCGGACTGCACGCCCACGGTGGCGCGCTCGCGGAAGGCGGCCAAGGAATCGGCGCCGGCGTAGGTACACGAGGAGCGCACGCCAGAGACAATCCGGTCCACCAGGTGCTCCACGCCGCCGTGCTCGGGGTCGAGGTAGATGCGGGAGGTAGAAATGCCCTCTTCGAACATCTCGCGGCGGGCACGCTCAAAGGCTTCGGTATCGGAGTTGCGGCCGCGCACCGCTCGGCGCGAGGCCATACCGAAGGATTCTTTATAAAAGGCGCCGTCGGCATCCTTGTGCAGGTCACCTGGGGACTCAAAGGTGCCGGCGAACCAAGAGCCGATCATTACATTGGATGCACCTGCGGCTAGGGCGAGGGCGACATCGCGCGGGTCGCGTACACCGCCGTCTGCCCAGACGTGGGCGCCAACCTCGCGGGCGGCCGCAGCGCACTCCAGGACGGCCGAGAATTGCGGGCGGCCCACACCAGTTTGCATGCGGGTGGTACACATCGCGCCTGGGCCCACGCCGACCTTGATGATGTCGGCACCGGCCGCTGCCAGCTCGCGCACACCCTCGGCCGTCACGATATTGCCTGCGGCAATGGGAAGCCCCAGGTTCAGAGCCTTGACCTTGCGCAGTGCCCTGAGCATGCTGTCTTGGTGCCCGTGCGCGGTATCGATGACCAGCACATCAGCACCGGCCTCCGCCAAGGCGCGGGCGCGGCCTTCCACATCGCCGTTAATACCCACCGCAGCACCGATGTGTAAGCGGCCTTGCTTGTCGACGCCTGGCCTGTACATCTTCGCCCGCACCGCGCCCTTCCTCGTGAGGATTCCGGCCAAGGTGCCATCCGGGTTGACTACTGGCGCCAGCTTGCGGGAGGTTTTGCGCAGCTTGGTAAAGGCCTCCTGTGGGTCAATGCCCACCGGTAGCGTGACCAAGTCGGTGGTCATCAATTGACCGACGGCGGTGAAGTTATCCTGCCCACGCAGGTCCTTCGGCGTGATAATGCCGATGGGCATGTCCCCCTCGACCACGATGGCGGCACCATGGGCGCGCTTGTGCAAAAGGTTGCTGGTATAGCCCACGGTGTGGTGCGGCTTGACGGTAATTGGGGTGTCATAGACCAAGTCCGCCGCCTTCACAGAGGCGATGGTTTCTGCGGCCGCTTCTAAGGAGAGGTCCTGTGGCAGGATGGTCAGCCCGCCGCGCCGGGCGATGGTCTCGGCCATGCGGCGCCCGGCCACGGCGGTCATATTGGCCACGATGAGTGGGATGGTATTGCCAGTGCCGTCTTCGGTAGTGAGATCCACTGACTGGCGCGAACCCACCTCGGAGTGGCTGGGCACCATGAAGACATCGGAGTAGGTCAGTTCGTACGGCGGATGGGAATCGTTGAGAAAACGCACTGGGGGTGTACCTCGCTTTAGGCTCGGGTGGCGCGGTCTCACCGCGCGAGTGAAGACACTAAAATTATACTCCCGACTTTCCCCATGCCCTAGGCCTCAGTATCCTGTCTGGGTGTCTCAGAAACCAGATCCCCAAATTTCCGCAGAGGTAAAAATCAACCTCACCATCCTCGTCCTTGGTGCGATGGTGATGATCCTGAACGAGACCGCACTTTCGGTGGCGCTGCCCACCATCATGGCGGACTATGGGATCCCGGCCACCTCTGCGCAGTGGCTGCTTACCGGTTTCCTGCTCACCATGGGCGTGGTCATCCCTACCACGGGTTTTCTCATGGATAAGTTCACCACCCGACAGATCTTTCTGTCCTCGTCTGGTGTTTTCCTTGCCGGTACCGTGTTGGCTGCCCTTGCCCCGGCCTTCGGCGTCTTACTCGCGGGGCGCGTCTTCCAAGCCGTCGGGACAGCGTTGATGATCCCCACCCTGATGACGGTGGCCATGACCCTCGTCCCGCCGCAGCGCCGCGGCAGCGTCATGGGCATTATTTCCGTGGTCATTTCCGTCGCCCCGGCGCTCGGCCCCACGGTAGGTGGTGTCATCTTGAGCATTTCTACATGGCATGTCATTTTCTGGGCCATGGTGCCGCTGCTCGGTCTCATCTGCGCCGCAGGCTACTTCCGCCTAGTCAACGTGGGTGATAAGCGTGATACCCCGCTGGATTTCCCCTCCGTCCTCTTATCCGTCATCGCCTTTGGCGGGCTTGTATACGGTGTTTCCTCCATCGAGAACATGCTGGATGGCGATGGCGTAAGAGACATCATTGTCCTCGCGGTTGGCGTGGTGACTCTAGCGCTATTTACCCGCCGCCAGCTGCGCCTGGCAAAAGACAATCGCGCTCTTTTGGACATGCGCCCGTTTACGGTTCCCAACTTCACCGTGGCGGTACTGGGCATGCTGCTCATGTTTGGGCTATTGCTCGGCGTGGTTAATATCCTGCCCATCTACCTGCAAACCTCTCTGGCGGTAAGCTCCCTGGTTACCGGGTTCGTCGTCATGCCCGGCGGATTGCTCCAAGGCGGCATCTCGCCGATGGTCGGCCGCCTTTATGATGTCCACGGACCCCGCCCGCTCATGATCCCCGGCGCCCTGATATTCGCTGCAGGAACTTGGTTGATGACCCTGCTTAGCCAGGACAGCGCGGTATGGATGGTCATTGGCATGCACATCCTCTTTGCCCTTGGCATTGCGCTCATGATGACGCCGCTGATGACGACGTCCCTGGCCTCCCTACCGGACTATCTCTATTCCCATGGTTCTGCCATCCTCAATACCCTCCAGCAGCTGGCGGGCGCAGCCGGCACTGCTTTTTTGATGACCTTCCTCTCCCGCGGCACCAAGTCCGGTGCCGCCCAAGGCATGAATGAAGCCGCAGCCACCGCTCACGGTGCGCACTGGGCCTTCCTTTTCGCCGGAGTGCTCTCGATCGTGGTTGTGGTGCTTGCCCCATTCCTAAAGCGGGTGCCGTCCGCAAACTAGCCACCAGAGCATGCAAGAGGTCCGCACGCGTGGCATGCGGGCCTGAAATTATGGCGCGGTTAAGAGGCGCATAGCGGCAGGTTCAGCCGCTCATCCTCGGCGTTATCGCCCCACACCAGGAACGCGGACTGCGTGCCTCCAACGGCCATGACATAGGTAGGCACATCCGCAGTAGTTTCGAAGCTTTGGATGGTGCACTGATCATTGGAAAGCTCGACCGGTTCGGCGTCGGGAAGCATGGCGTCGCGCTCCTCCACGCTGGGGTAGTAGGTCACGATATAGCTAAACCCATCGCCCACGCAGGAAATCTTTGCCTCTTGGCCAGTTTCCGGATCGCGTGACGAGCATTTTGCCCCATCGAAGCCGTCCTGGCCGCTGCGAGAGCCCACCAGGTTCGGATAGGCATCCGCCAGGTTCTGCTCCTTGTCATTCCAGCTGGGGTAGGACAGGAAGAACCACAGTGCGGCCGCCGCAGCAATCGCGGCCACCGCCAACACAGTGATGAGCGCAATAAGCCCGCCCTTGCCCTTTTTCTTCGGTGCCGGCGCCATCGGCTGCTGCGCCATGGGCTGGGCCATCGCCTGCGGTTGTTGCTGTTGTTGCGGTGGGGCGAATTGCTGCTGTGGGCGCGGCTCCGGCTCCTGCACGCGCGGAATCTGCGCGGTATCAAACTCGCGCTGCGGGCGCAGGTGCTCCACCACATCCTTGGCACTACCCGCATTGCCGGTGGGCTTATACTCTGGGCACTTGCGGGCGACGAGCTCTTCAAATGCCGCTACCGCATCGCCGTGCTCCTCACCGGACGGGCCGGCTGCGGCCAGCACCGAAATTTGGCGTTGCTTATCGACGCCCACTCGGGCCTCCCTCAGCCCATGCACCGCAAAATCCGCCTGATTGCGAGAAATCAAAAAGTCCACCGCACCTGCCAGCGGGCCGAAGACCTCCACGGCATCCTCGCGGCTGAGGTTATCGGGCAGCTGCGAAAGCTGCGTGCCGGCAAAACCCTCGCGCACGATGAACTCTTGGCCGTCTGCGGTGGTGCCCGTGCCGACCAGCGGTGCGATAGCCGGGTGATGCAAGCCATGCAACGCGGTGGACTTTTCCACCATGCCGGTGGTGCCCGAGGCAAAGATCTCCACACTCAACCGCTGGTGGGTGGTGCCGTCTTCTACGGCGAAAAGCGTGGAGGAAGGGGTGCCATCCACTACGGCCAATTCGTGCAAGTTGTGCTGGGTGGCAAAGAACTCAGGAAGCTGGGGCACGATCAAGATTTCCTTAAACAATGCGGGAGAGGGCAGGGAACAATAAAACGATTCTAGATTACATGCCCGTGCCCCTGTTCGCTACCGGCGTACACCCGTGTGAGCTGCAAGAATGGTAGATTCTCGAGGCATTGCGGGCATCTGGGGACAAAACCGGAAATTATCGGCGGATTGCCGCGTTAGAGTGGGTACCACATTAGAAGCGAAAGTATAGGGGAATCATGTTCGAGAGGTTTACCGATCGTGCTCGCCGCGTCATCGTTTTGGCGCAGGAAGAAGCACGCATGCTTAACCACAATTACATCGGCACCGAGCACATTCTGCTCGGCCTTATCCATGAGGGTGAAGGCGTAGCCGCCAAGGCGCTGGAGTCCATGGGTATCTCCCTGGAGGATGTCCGCCGCGAGGTCGAGGAAATTATCGGCCAAGGCAGCCAGCCGCACACCGGCCACATCCCCTTTACTCCACGTGCCAAGAAGGTTTTGGAGCTCTCCCTGCGTGAGGGCCTGCAGATGGGGCACAAGTACATCGGTACTGAGTTCCTCTTGCTAGGCCTCATTCGCGAGGGCGACGGCGTCGCCGCCCAGGTGCTGACCAAGCTCGGCGCGGACCTGCCGCGTGTGCGTCAGCAGGTTATTCAGCTGCTCTCCGGTTATGAGGGGGGCCAGCAGGAGGGTGGTTCCTCAAATGGCCAGGGCTCCGGTCCGGTGGGCGCGGGCGCTGGTGCAGGTGCCGGCGCTGGCGGCCGCGGCGGCTCTGGTGGTTCTGGTGAACGTTCCAACTCCCTGGTCCTGGATCAATTCGGCCGCAACCTTACCCAAGCCGCAAAAGACGGCAAGCTCGATCCCGTCGTGGGCCGCGAGTCTGAGGTAGAGCGCATCATGCAGGTGCTGTCTCGCCGCACGAAGAATAACCCGGTCCTCATTGGTGAGCCGGGTGTTGGTAAAACCGCCGTCGTCGAGGGCTTGGCGCTCGACATCGTCAACGGCAAGGTGCCGGAGACCCTCAAGGACAAGCAGCTGTACTCGTTGGACTTAGGCTCCCTGGTGGCCGGTTCCCGTTACCGCGGTGACTTTGAGGAACGTCTGAAGAAGGTCCTTAAGGAGATCAACCAGCGCGGCGATATCATCTTGTTCATCGATGAGATCCACACCCTGGTCGGTGCTGGTGCTGCCGAGGGTGCTATCGATGCTGCCTCGCTGCTGAAGCCAAAGTTGGCCCGCGGCGAGCTGCAGACCATCGGTGCTACCACCTTGGATGAGTACCGCAAGCACATCGAGAAGGACGCCGCGCTGGAGCGCCGCTTCCAGCCAGTCAAGGTGGACGAGCCTTCCCTGGATGACACCTTCCTGATCCTGAAGGGCCTGCGCGATAAGTACGAGGCGCACCACCGCGTTTCCTATACGGACGAAGCGCTGCACGCTGCAGCTTCCCTCTCGGACCGCTACATCAATGACCGCTTCTTGCCGGATAAGGCCGTCGACCTCCTTGATGAGGCCGGTGCCCGTATGCGCATCAAGCGCATGACCGCGCCAAAGGGCCTGCGCGAGGTCGATGACCGAATCGCCGAGGTTCGCAAGGAAAAGGAAGCTGCCATCGATGCCCAAGACTTCGAAAAGGCAGCCGGCCTGCGCGATAAGGAACGCAAGCTGGGCGAGGAGCGCGCGGAAAAGGAAAAGCAGTGGCGCTCCGGCGACCTTGAGGAGATCGCCGAGGTGGGCGAGGATCAGATCGCAGAGGTCTTGGCACACTGGACCGGTATCCCTGTGCTGAAGCTGACGGAGAAGGAATCCAACCGCCTGCTCAACATGGAAGAAGAGCTGCACAAGCGCATCATTGGCCAGGACGAGGCGGTCAAGTCCGTCTCCCGCGCCATCCGCCGCACCCGTGCAGGCCTTAAGGATCCGCGCCGCCCGTCCGGCTCCTTCATCTTTGCCGGACCGTCCGGTGTGGGTAAGACCGAGCTGTCGAAGTCCCTGGCTAACTTCCTCTTCGGCTCGGATGATGACCTCATCCAGATCGATATGGGCGAGTTCCACGACCGCTTCACCGCTTCCCGCCTCTTCGGTGCCCCTCCGGGATACGTTGGCTACGAAGAGGGCGGCCAGCTGACCGAGAAGGTCCGCCGCAAGCCGTTCTCCGTCGTGCTCTTCGATGAGATCGAGAAGGCCCACAAGGAGATCTACAACACCCTCTTGCAGGTGCTGGAAGATGGCCGGCTTACCGACGGCCAGGGGCGCGTCGTCGACTTCAAGAACACCGTCCTTATCTTCACCTCGAACTTGGGCACGCAGGACATCTCGAAGCCGGTGGGCTTGGGCTTTACCGGCTCCTCTGAGAATGATGCGGACGCGCAGTACGATCGGATGAAGCAGAAGGTCAACGACGAGCTGAAGAAGCACTTCCGCCCAGAGTTCTTGAACCGTATCGATGACATCGTCGTCTTCCACCAGCTCACCCAGGAGCAGATTGTGGAGATGGTCCAGCTGCTCATCGGCCGCGTGGCCAAGCAGCTGGACGAGCGCGATATGGGCATCGAGCTCACCGACAAGGCCAAGAACCTCTTGGCTCAGCGCGGCTTCGACCCGGTCTTGGGTGCTCGTCCGCTGCGCCGCACCATCCAGCGCGAGATCGAGGATCAGCTCTCCGAGAAGATCCTCTTCGGCGAAATCGGCGCCGGCGAAATCATCACCGTCGACGTCGAAGACTGGGATGGCGAATCCAAGGACAATACGGGCGCGAAGTTCACCTTCAGCCCACGCCCGAAGCCTTTGCCGGAGGACACTGAGGAGCCACAGCTTGACGACGCCGAGGTGCGCGACAACGACGCCGAGCCCACCGATTCCGGCGAGCCCGATACCATCAGCCCCGACGTCCCAGGCGATGGCGGTTCCACCGCCGCCGGCACCGACCTAGAGTCTGACTCCGACTCTGATGACGACGGCCACAACCCGCCGCCAGCAGGCGCCGGCCAGCCGATGTAAACAGGAGCACGAGTTAAAACCACCCAGCATCTCGCTTTCTGCGAGGCTGGGTGGTATTGCGTTGTGTGCGGTTCGGATCTTCTGGGCCCGCTCAGCCCGCACAATTCGACGGCGCCGGTTTCCCGTCGAAGCGGTCAAAGAGATACTTCAAGCCCACTGGGACATTAATGTATAGCGGCAACGCGTGGTCGGCGCCGGCGCCCGGAATCGTTGCGGTACCAGGC
The DNA here is from genome assembly GCA_025144025.1 of Corynebacterium sp. p3-SID1241. Classification (GTDB taxonomy): domain Bacteria; phylum Actinomycetota; class Actinomycetes; order Mycobacteriales; family Mycobacteriaceae; genus Corynebacterium. Next base: position 139,769 of record JALXWS010000004.1, read on the forward strand.
GCGGCCATGAAGTCCACGGTCCCGCCCATCTGGCAGTACGCCCCTGCGGTAGACCGAACTTGCTCGTGCGGGATGAGGTCATCGTGCGGCGAGCTAGCGATCAACGCCGGCCCCTTCAACGCATGTTTTCCTAGGTTCTGGCGTAGCAGGGCCTTTTTAATGATGGGCTTACGCTCAACAAGATCAGAGAGTGATTCCCCTGTGCGGGTGAGCTGGCGGGTATTGCTAAAGCCCCACATGAGGATGGAGTCACCCGTGCAGCTGGTGGCTGCCGAACGCAGGAAATCAATGCCGCGTGGATTGAGTTCTTCTAGGACCGCATCGCGGAACTTGGGGTCGCGCTCGGCAAAGCCGTTGATGGCGTAGCCCAGCACATGGACGATGGAAGAGCGGTCGATGGCCTTCATTACCTTTGGTAGGTCAGCCGGCGGGGCACCGGAGTAGGTACCGGCCACGTTCAGCTCGGGCGCATAAGAGTCGGCGAATTCCGCGGCAGCCAGCGAGGCTCCGCCGCCCTGCGAGTAGCCCGCAAAGCCAATAGGGGCGTCCTTCGGAGCGTGGGCCAGCTCTAGGCCGGAGCGGGCGGCATCGAGCATGGCGTGCGCTTCTTCAATGTGATTGACATAGGTGTGGTGCCCTGGCATGCCAAGGCCGATGAGGTCTGCCACGATGACTCGGGCACCATGCTGGAGCGCACCCATGTAGAAGCCGTACTCGTAGTTCGCGTTGATGGTGGGGGAGCCGACTTTGCTCAGCCCTACCGAGCCCAGGCCCATACCGGCACGCGACGGCGCGCACTGGTCGCCTGCGCCGCGGGTACCAGGCGCGAAGATGATGGTGGGCCGCTCGCCTTTGCCGCGCCACGGTGTATTCGGCTCGTATAAGGTTGCCGAGGCCTGAATCGGCCGACCATCATCCGTAGTGGTGTCATACGTGAATACCTGCCCGCGGCCGACGCCATCGAGCACGTGCGGCGAAGGTCGGGCCGAGGTCACCGCCGCCTGCGCTGTTGGTGGAACTAAGAGGGTACCGAGAATCAGTGAACAAACGGCTAAAAGCCTTATGCAAATCTTTTCCATATCCAAAACCTACCGGTCAGTAGGAACGGCGCAAGCGGAATTGTTAAAATATATGCCCATGGGGCTTCAGTATCGTTCAAGAAAAAAGACCGGCAAGAATAGCTGGATTAACGTATCTGGCTCCGGAGCCTCGATGTCTACCAAGGTAGGGCCGGTAACGTTTAATTCCCGCGGCGGAATGTGGGTAAATCTGCCCGGCGGCTTCAATTTCCGCGGTCGGTGGCGTTAAACAGATCACACCCGCGAGATCGCGAACTGCGAATATAGCCGGCCGTTATTAACTCCCTAGATGGGTAGGTGGAATAGGCCGGCGTCGTTTTGTTCGGCGAGGCCGTCGGCAAGCAGCGAAGCCAACGCCCGGGAGCGCTGTGCCGCATCGGGCCAGACCACATCAATCTCGGACTGGGGCACCGGCCCATCCGCCGCGCGCAGCACATCCAAAATCTTGCCGCGCACCTGCCGGTCCGTGCCCACGAATTTCTGCACGCGCTTTTTCGCCTGCGCCTGCTCCTGCGCGCTGGGCTCCGGCCGGCCAGCTAACTGCCACGCACAGCTTGCGCGCAGCGGGCACTGCTCGCAGGAGGGGTTCTTCGCCGTGCACACTAGCGCGCCCAACTCCATGAGCGCGGCCGAAAAGCGCGGCCCATTCTCGGCCGGCAAAAGCTCGGCTACGGCCGCCAACTCTCGCTTCGCGGGCTGCGGCGCCAGGAACCGGCCCTCTTCCGCCCGGGCATAAACCCGCCGCACATTGGTATCGACCACCGGCACATTTGCCCCATAGTGAAAGCACGCCACAGCGCGCGCGGTGTAGTCCCCAATGCCTGGTAGGCGTAGCAATTCATCGACGTCCGCGGGAACTTCGCCGCTGCCAATTACCCCCGCACACTCCCACAGGCGCAGGGCACGGCGCGGGTAGCCCAGTTTGCCCCAAGCGCGCAGCACCTCCGCTCGGGTAGCCTGTGCGAAGTCCGCAGGGGTGGGCCAACGCCGCATCCATTCCTCCCACACGGGGGCCACGCGGGCGACGGGGGTTTGCTGGCTCATGACCTCACTGAGCAGCACGCCCCAGGCGCTGGTGCCAGGCCGGCGCCACGGCAGGTCGCGCTCATTGGCATCGAACCAGGAAAGAAGAACTTGCGTATCCATCGTGAGGGATAGTCTAAGGCATTAGAATGTGGCCTATGTCTTTACGTAATGTTGCCCACGAACCACAAGCCGTATGGGAGGCTCTCCAGGCCGGAAACCAGCGCGTTCTCGACGGTGAGACCGTCGACGTGCGCGAGATCTATAACCGCGAGGGTCTTACCCACGGCCAGGATCCCCGCGTGGTAGTCATTTCCTGTTCCGATTCCCGCGCCCCTATCGAGCACGTATTCAATATTGGCTTCGGCGATGCCTTTGTCATCCGCACCGCCGGCCACATTCTTGACGACTCCGTCCTAGCCTCCCTCGACTACGCCCTCGCCGCCCTCAAGCCCAACCTTTTGGTGGTCCTCGGCCATCAATCTTGCGGCGCAGTCGGTGCGGCTACCGGCTTCGTGGCCGGCGGCGAGCTGCCCACCGGCCTGCAGCGCCCCATTATTGAAAAAGTCGCTGCCTCCGCGCTGGTGGCAGGCCCTAAGGCCACGACTGACGACGTCGAGAGGGAACACACCCGCCAGACCGTCGCCCAACTAGTCGCCAACGTGCCCAACATCCGCCGCCTGCTCGACGAGGGCGCCTTGGGCGTCGTCGGCGCGCGCTACCTGCTGGAGGACTCCAGCGTGGAGACCCTGCAGACCCTTGGCGTGAAGTAGCGGCCTGACACGCGGCGCGGGCTTAGCGCACCGGCCCGCGCCCACCGCTTAAAATTGACAGTGTGACGCAGAAAAAGCCCCTACCAGAAGAGATCTACAAGCGCCGCCGCGTGGCTGCGCTCATCATCGTGCTCGTGTTGGCCGTGGTGCTGATCTGGGCGGCCGTGGCCGCCTTCGGGGGCAGCAGCGAGGAGCCGGCCGATACCGCCGCACCTGCCCCTACGTCCGCAGATGAGGAAACCTCCTCCTCTGCCGCCCCCGAATCCTCCGGGACCGTCTCGGAGACGAAGACGTCGGCCGAGGGGGCATCGGAAAGCAAGGCGGCCGAAAGCGAGCCGTCGAGCGCTGCGCCTGCAAGCTCCGAGGCAGCCAAGAAGACCTGCGAACTCGCGGATCTCGATGTCCGCACCTCCATGTTGAACTACTCCGTGCCGGAAGGCGAGCTGCCGAAGTTCTTCATGACCGTCACCAACCCCACGGCCGCGGACTGCAAAATCGACCTAGATAAGAATCTGCTGCGCTTCGAGGTCTACAAGATGGCCGATAACGAGCGCGTGTGGTCCGATACGGATTGCTATGCCTCCGTGCAGACCGGCTCGCAAACCTTCCCGGCCGGCAAGGACGTGAAATTCGAGGCCGAATGGTCCCGCCAGGCCTCCAAACCGGGCGAGTGCACCGACCGCCCCGCGGCCGAGCCCGGTGCCTACTTTGCCCACACCGTCATCGGCGATAACTCCTCCCCGCCGCAGGACTTCACCCTGCGCTAGGCGCTACCCTGACACCGCGGCGATGGCTTGCCCCAGCGTCGCCACTTGGCGCACCTGCATGCCTTCGACCGGCTCGATATCCCCGCGCGGGACGAGCGCGTGCTTGTAGCCCAGCCGCGCGGCCTCCATCAAGCGCCGTTCCACGTTCGGTACTGGGCGCAACTCGCCGGCCAGGCCCACCTCGCCGATGACTACCGTCTTGGTCGGCAGCGGCTGCTCGTGCAGCGAGGACCACGTCGCCAGCGCAACCGCCAAATCCGTAGCGGTCTCCGTAATCCGCATCCCGCCTACCGTGGCCACGTAGGCATCCTTGTCGTTGGTGCGCTGGCCGGCGCGCGCCTGCAGGACCGCGAGCACCATCGGCACGCGATTGGAATCTAGCCCGGTAACCACGCGGCGTGGGTTCTTCGCCACTGGGTCCACCGTCAGCGCCTGCACTTCCGCCAGTATCGGCCGCACGCCGTCCATCGCGACCGTCACGGCCGAGCCATCCGGTGTCGTACCGTGGTGCGAAAGGAAGAGCCCTGAGGGGTCTGCAACCTCCCGAATGCCGCCGGCCGTCTGCTCAAAGCAGCCCACCTCATCGGTGGCACCAAAGCGATTCTTGATGCCACGCAGCATGCGCAGGCTGGATTGGCGGTCGCCCTCGAAGTTTAAAACGACGTCGACAAGATGCTCCAGCACGCGCGGGCCGGCCACATTGCCGTCCTTGGTTACGTGGCCGACCAGCAGCACCGGAATGCCGGTAGATTTCGCCAGGGAGGTCAGCGCGGCCGTCACCGCGCGCGACTGCGCCACGCCACCGGATACGCCCTCCACACCCACGGCGTGCATGGTCTGTACGGAGTCGACGATGATAAGGCTTGGCTTGAGCTTATCGACGTGCCCAAAGACCGCATCCAAGTTGGACTCGGCCGCCAAATACAGCGATTCCTGCAGCGCCCCGGTGCGCTCGGCGCGGGAGCGGACTTGGCCGGCCGACTCCTCAGCCGTCGCATAGAGCACGGTGCGGCCGAGCTGCGCCCACCGTGAGGCTACTTCCAGCAAAAGTGTGGATTTGCCCACGCCCGGCTCGCCGGCCATAAGCACCACCGAACCCGGCACGATGCCGGTGCCTAGGACGCGGTCGAGCTCGCTGATGCCGGTGCGCACCGTCTTTGTCGCCTGCGCCCCAATCTTGGTAATCGGCTGCGCCGGGCTCGACGGCGCCACGCTTTTGCTTGCCGACGCCCCTGCCCCCGGATTCGTCACTACCGGTGCCCTTTCCTCCAACGTTCCCCACGACCCACAGTCCGGGCAGCGCCCGAGCCACTTGGGCGAGACGTATCCGCATTCGGAGCAGGTATGGATGGGGCGAGATTTCTTGGCCATAGCTTCTAGCCTAAAACACATAAACGCCCCCAGCCCGGAAAGGGAGGCTGGGGGCGGAAGCGCTGTGGCTTAGTTCTTCGGGGCCTCGGAGTAGCCGTCTGGGGACTCTACATCTCGATCGAATTCGCCGGACTGCATCTGGGTGGCAGCGATGGTGGCGTTTACATCGATGGAGCCATTGGAGAACTCGAAGGTAACCGGGCGGTCGCCGGCGTAGCCAAAGTCATCATTCTTCAGCTTGGTGGCGATGTACTGGACGGTTTCGGAATCCTGCTGGGGGTGAGCTTCCAGGTTCTTCTGGGAATCAGCAATGATGGACTGATCACGGTGCAGCGGCTTGGTCTGCTTCATCTCGACGCTCTGGCCATCAACCTTGACGGATTCCAAGGAGACAACGTCGGTGTCATAGCCCTGGTTGACCGCGCTAAACTTCAACGCTGCGCTGCCATTCGGCTCTACCAAGATGGTGACATCGCGAACTGCAACCTTGTTGTCTTCCGTGCTTGCAGAAGCGCCATCGACCGCAGCCACCTTATCGGCGGTCTGGGTGACTTGACCCGCCGAGCAAGAAGCCAGCGCCAGAGCGGAGACGGCGGTAACGGAAATAATGGCACCGCGGCGGGCGGCGGACTTCAGGGACTGCACGTTGAGCATCCTCCATCAATTGCGATCACAGGGCTTATCAACGCTTTAGCCTAGTCCCTTTCGCATTAAAGTACACAGTTTGTCCCAAACCGGGCGGGTAGACCGTGGGGGTATACGGGGGTATCCGCAGGCGGGGCGGCCGCCCGTGATAAAATAGCGGCCTTAGTCAACCGGGATAAAACGGGAAAATAAGGAGTGGCAATGGAGTATAAGGTCGGCGAGGTCGTCGTCTACCCGCACCACGGTGCGGCCGTCATCGAGGATATCGAGACCCGCGAGATGGGCGGCGAAACGCTGGAATACCTGGTGCTGCACATCAACCAGTCCGACCTAGTTGTCCGCGTGCCCATTAAGAACGCCGATAACGTCGGTGTGCGCGACGTTGTGGGCAAGGAAGGGCTGGAAAAGGTCTTTTCCGTGCTACGTGATGAGGACGTCGAAGAGGCTGGCAACTGGTCCCGCCGTTATAAAGCCAACCAGGAGCGCCTCGCCTCCGGCGATATCAATAAGGTTGCTGAGGTCGTGCGTGACCTGTGGCGCCGCGATCAGGACCGTGGCCTCTCGGCCGGCGAGAAGCGCATGCTGGGTAAGGCCCGGACCATCCTGGTAGGCGAGCTGGCGCTGGCCAAGCCGGTCGATGAGAAGAAGGCCGATACCATGATGGAAGAAATCGATGCCACCATCGAGCGACACCGCGCTGCCGGATTGGTAGACGATAAGTCCATCACCACCGATATTGACAACGACATCGATCTCGATGACCTCTCCTTCGACGACGAAGACTAAACCGCGCGTCATCGCGCTCATCGCCGCCGCCGGTCAGGGTACCCGCCTCGGCGCCGAGGTGCCAAAGGCTTTCGTTGAACTACGTGGCCGCACCTTGATGGAGCGCTCCGTGCGCGCGCTGCTGGCTTCCGGTGTGGTTGACGAGGCCATCGTGCTGGTCAGCCCAGACATGGAGGCCGAAGCCGCGCGCATCATCGGCCGCATCGACACTGCTGACGCTACAGACGCCGCGAACCCAGCCCCGATCCGCCTCGTACACGGCGGCAGCGAGCGCGCCGATTCCGTGTGGGCCGGCCTGCAAGCAATCCCGGACGCGGACGCCGTGGTGCTTATCCACGATGCGGCCCGAGCGTTGACGCCGCCGGCGATGGTGCGGGGCGTCGCCAAGCGCGTGCTGGAAGGCGCCCCCGCGGCCGTGCCGGTGGTTCCCGTGGCCGATACCATCAAGGAAGTCGCGGCCGACGCCGTGGTTGGCACTCCCGATCGCTCCTGCCTGCGCGCCGTGCAAACCCCGCAGGCATTTCGCCTTTCTGCGCTGCGCCAGGCCAACCTGGATTATTGGGCCCAGCGGCCGGAGTTTACCGCTACGGATGACGCCAGCCTCATGGAATGGCACGGCGAGCGCGTGGCAACCGTGCCGGGCGATGCCCTGGCTTTCAAGATCACCACGCCCATCGATCTCACCCTGGCCCACGCCCTGACCGAGGAGACCCATGACTAACCCGATTATCCCACGCGTTGGCATCGCCACCGACGCCCACCAGATCGAGGCCGGCAAGGACTGCTGGATCGCCGGTTTGCTCTTCGAGGGCGATGCTGGCTGCGAGGGCCACTCCGATGGGGACGTGGTAGCGCACGCGCTTGTCGACGCCCTCTTATCCGCCTCCCACCTCGGCGACCTTGGCTCCTTCGTCGGCGTCGGCCGCCCCGAATACGACGGCGTCGCCGGTGCCCAGCTGCTGCGCGAGTGCCGCGAACTGCTTGAATCCGAAGGGTTCATCATCGGCAATGCCGCCGCGCAGCTTATCGGCCAAACCCCCAAAATGGGCCCGCGCCGCGCAGAGGCCGAGGCTGTGTTAAGCGAGATCCTCGGTGCCCCCGTGTCCGTCTCTGCCACCACGACGGACCACCTAGGCTTCACTGGCCGGAAGGAGGGCCGCGCGGCGGTTGCCACGGCCGTCGTCTGGCGCGCCTAGCCCACCACACTAACCCCGTGCACGCGTCAATTAGACTGGGTGGCGTGAGTACTTTGCGCATTTATGACACAGCCACCCGCAGCCAACGCGATTTCGAGCCGATTCGCCCCGGCCACGCCTCGATGTATCTGTGCGGCGCCACCCCGCAGGCGCAGCCGCACATTGGGCACCTGCGCTCCGGCGTCGCCTTCGACATCCTGCGTCGCTGGCTGCTCGCCCAAGGCTATGACGTAGCTCTGGTGCGCAACGTCACCGATATTGATGACAAGATCCTCACCAAGGCGGCCGAGAATAATCGCCCCTGGTGGGAGTGGGTTTCCACCTATGAGCGCGAGTTCACTAAGGCGTATAACACCCTGGGCGTTATCCCGCCGTCAGTAGAGCCGCGCGCTACCGGCTTTGTCACCCAGATGGTCGACTATATGCAGCGGCTTATCGACGCCGGCTTTGCCTACCCCGCCGAAGGCTCCGTCTACTTCGACGTTTCCGCCTGGACTAAGGCCGAAGGCTCCGATTACGGTTCGCTGTCCGGCAATAAGGTTGAGGAAATGGAGCAGGGCGAAGGCGAGGATTCCGCCAAGCGCGGCGCACAGGACTTTGCCCTGTGGAAGGCCGCGAAGCCGGGCGAGCCCAGCTGGCCCACCCCGTGGGGCGACGGCCGCCCTGGTTGGCACCTGGAGTGCTCGGCCATGTCTACCTATTACCTAGGGTCTAATTTCGATATCCACTGCGGCGGATTGGACCTGCAGTTCCCGCACCATGAGAACGAGATTGCGCAGTCGCACGCGGCCGGCGATAAGTTCGCTAACTACTGGATGCACAACCACTGGGTGACGATGTCGGGCGAGAAGATGTCGAAGTCGCTGGGCAACGTGCTGTCCATCCCGAATATGCTCGAACTGGTGCGCCCAGTGGAGCTGCGCTACTACCTGGGCTCGGCGCATTATCGCTCCGTGTTGGAGTATTCCGAAGCCGCGCTGACCGAGGCCGCCGCCGGCTACCGCCGCATCGAGGACTTCCTCGGTCACTTCGATGGCTTGGAGCTCGGTGAGTGGACGCAGGGGTTTGAAGACGCGATGAATGATGACATCGGTGTGCCCAAGGCCTTGGCGGAAATCCACACCACCGTCCGCGCCGGCAATAAGGCGCTGGCGGCCGGTGATGAGGCCGAGGCACGCACGCTGGCCGGCCAGGTCCGCGCGATGGCGCACGTACTTGGCTTTGACCCGCTGGAGTGGGAAGATGGAGCGCAAGCTAGCGGGGCGGATGTCGCGCTGGACGCGCTGGTACAAGCTGAGCTGGAGCGGCGCACCCAGGCGCGCGTGGACAAGGACTTCGCTACTGCCGACGCCGTCCGTGACCGCCTCGCGGCGGCCGGCATCACCATCACCGATACCCCAGACGGCCCGACCTGGTCGCTGGCGCAGCGTTAAGCACCCCGAAAGGACATAAATTATGGCACGTACCCACGGCCGCGGTGGCGCGGGAATCCGCAAGACCAATAAGAAGGGCGCAACCAAAGGCTCCGGTGGCCAGCGCCGCAAGGGGTTGGCCGGCAAGGGCCCGACGCCCAAGGCGGAGGACCGCATCTACCACGCTAAGCACAAGGCGAAGCTGGAACGCGAGCGTCGCAACTCCGGTCGCCACCAAAAGGAGACCGCCGAGATGGTCGTGGGCCGCAACCCGGTCATCGAGTGTTTGCACGCAAAAGTGCCGGCCACCACGCTCTATATCGTGGCCGGTACCCGCAATGACAAGCGACTGTCCGAGGCCGTGGCCATGTGCAATACCCGCAATATCCCCATCATCGAGGTGCAGCGCCACGAGATGGACCGCATGACCGGCAATGGTATGCACCAGGGCATCGGACTGCAGATTCCGCCGTATAAGTACGCCGACGTCGACGAGCTCATCGCCCGCGCGGCCGAGAATGCGCGCCCAGGTATGTTCGTCATCCTGGATAACATCACTGACCCCCGCAACCTCGGTGCGGTTATCCGCTCTGTGGCGGCCTTCGGTGGCGACGGCGTCATCATCCCAGAGCGTCGTTCCGCGTCCGTGACCGCCGTGGCGTGGCGTACCTCGGCCGGCACGGCGGCGCGCCTGCCGGTCGCCCGCGCGACGAATATCACCCGCACCGTGCAGCAATTCCAAAAGAGCGGTTACCAGGTCGTAGGCCTAGACGCCGGCGGCGAGCATACGCTGGATACCTATAACGGCGCGACGGATCCCGTAGTCATCGTCATCGGCTCCGAGGGCAAGGGTATTTCCCGCTTGGTGCGCGAAAACTGCGACGTCATCATGTCCATCCCGATGACAGACTGGGTCGAGTCTCTCAATGCTTCCGTCGCGGCCGGTTCCGTGCTTTCCGAATTCGCACGCCAACGCCGCGCGGCCCAGTAACCTCTAGCTGCTTTCCGCCCAGGGTGGCAGCCACCTAATGGTTCCCTTTACCCGGGCTAGGCGGCCGCGCAGCGGCGGGGCGTTGGGGTCATCGTCGTTGACGCCGTTGTGATACGGGCAGGCGATGGTGAGATTTTCGGGGTTAGTTTCGCCGCCGTGGTGCCACGCGGTGAGGTGGTGGACTTGGCATTCATCGGCGGGATAATTGCACTGGGGCCACGGGCAGGTGGGATTTTCCGCGGCAGCCATGGTGCGTTGCTTCGGCGAGGCGAGCCGCTCGGTGCGATAGAGGTTTACCGGGCCTTTAACGGGGTGGATTAGAGTCACATAGCCGTGCGCGGTAAATGCGCGGCGTACTAGGTCCGCGCCGGTCATCCGGGCGCCATTGGTCAGTTGCAGGGTGATGTCATCGCCTGTGGTGTCGACGACGCGGTCGAGCTCGTCCAAGCGCAGCACCACATTGGTGGTCACGGACGCACCGGAGGCGGCGGCCTTGCCCTGGAAAATCTTGCGCACAGAATCGAGCGGGGCGTCCTTATCAAGCGCGGCGTGCATATCCGCGATATCGGCGGATTTACCGGTAATCGTCATGGTCCACGGCCCATCGGCGCGGCGGTAGAGCTTGACACCGGGCTTGCGCTGCGGCGGGCCTTTAATCTCGCGCACGCGCTTGCGCCCCTGCTTATCGACGTCCGACACGTCCCCTTTCATCCCACATAGCTCCCGGCGCAGTGCCCAGGCCTGGCGCTTATTCTTCAGCTTGGAGGCATGGCGCTCGATGGCCAGCAACGCGGTGAGGCTGTGCTTGTTGGTGCGGGCCGCGGCGATGGATTCGCGCTGGAGGCGGCTAAAAGCGGTAGGACCGAAGTAGGCATCGGTGAGGGTGAGAAGGCGGGCAGCGGTGATATCGGGGCAGCCGGCGTCGATAAGCGCGCGCTTAGTCAGACCATGGCAGTCGGCGATGATGTCCATGCCGGCGGCCAGGCCTTTCAAGAATGTTTGTAGCGCGTTCACGACTCCACACGTTAAGTGCGGGCGCAAGCCGGCGCTCGGCCCGTTGGGTGCGGGTGTGGATAACTAGGCCTGGGTGTCGTCGAGGCCGAAGAACTCGCGGACTTTATCCACAGCGCGGAAGGAGTCCGTATTTGGGCCTATGCGTGGGTCGGTTTTCATGCTAGAGGGAATCACGTGGCCGAGGCCCTCCATGGTCCATAGTTCGACGGGAAAGTCGCCGGCGTATTCGGTGGCGGTGACATCCGGGGTGGGGTGGGAGTCGCGCGGCGGTTGGCAACCATTGGCCAAGGCAAAGTGCTCGGCGGTGGCTGGGGCGGACAGCACACGGCCGCGGGTGCGCTCGGCGTCCAGTCCGGCGACGCCGCCCTCATAAGGCGCGTACGGGTCGGCGGTGCCGTGGAAAAACAGCAGCGGCGTGGGCCGGTAGCCGTCCGGGTTACTGGGTGCGTGGTTCTTGCCCTCGCCCAGGGTGGAGGCGAAGATGCAGGCGCGGGTGAGGCTAAAGGGGGCGTCGAAAAGCAGGCGGAGCACCATCTGCCCACCATTGGAATAGCCGCAGGCAAAGGTGCGCTTGGTGCCGAACTCGCGCTGCATGGTGCTAACCAGGTAAGTGCTAAAGGCAACGTCATCGACGTTTTCCGCGCGGGCGGTGACTGGCAGGATGCTGCGGCAATCGTTGAAATGGCGGTCGACGCCGTCGGGGTAGACGAGGACGGTGTTGGTGGCGTCGGCAAGCTCGTCGAAGGTGCCGTTGGTAAAGCGGCGCATCACGTTCCCGGATTGCAGTGAACCGTGGAAGAAGAGCAAGAGGTCAGGGTGCGGGCCGGGGTTTTCCGGCGCGATGACGAGAAAACGGCGGGTGCGGCCATCCACATCCGCGGTGCGGCGGTGTACGTGCATAGCCGCCCAGTCTAGTCGGCGTGGTGCTCTTCGGCGGTGCTGTGGCAGTCGGCATGGAAGCGGTGCGCGGCAACCTCGTCGCGCACCGCGTTCTTGTTGCGCTGCCAGCCAATGAGGCGGCACACCAAGTAAATGACAAAGGAAATGGTGGTGACGAAAACCGAGACCGGCAGGCCGGGCGCGAGCGATAAGACGAAGCCGCCGACGGCCGAAACTTCGGCGAAGATGGTCGCCCACATGACCGCACGCAGGGGCGAGGAAGTAATCTGCACAGCCGCCGCGCCGGGGGTGATGAGCAGCGCCATAACGAGCAGCGAGCCGACGATTTGTACCGACTGCGCGGCCGCGAGCCCCACCAGCACGGCGAACGCAACCGAGATGAAACGGGTGGGTACGCCGGCCGCCTGGGCCATGACCGGGTCGGCCGAGGCGAAGAGCATGGGCCGCCATAGGATGGCCACGGCGGCGAGGATGACCACGGTGGTCGCGGCCAAAAGCCACACCGAGGCGGAAGAAACGCCGACGATCTGACCGGTGAGCAACGTCATCGCGGTATTCGCGTTGCCGGGGTAGAGGTGTAAAAACAGCACCGAGAGGCCTAGGCCAAAGCTCATGACCACGCCGATGGCGCTGTCTTGCTGGCCCTTAAAACCCAGCACGGCGAGGATGATGGCGGCCACGATGGCACCGGCTACCGCGCCGAAGCCCAGGTTGAGGCCGAAAAGCAGCGCGGCCGAGGCGCCCATGAGCGCAAGCTCGGAGGTGGCGTGGACGGAAAAGGACATCTGGCGCAGCACAATGAGCGAGGTCATCACGCCGGAGAGAATGCCCAGCAGCGCGGAGGCGATGAGCGAGGACTGCACAAAGTCCACGCTGAGCAGGTACTGGGTGTCTTCTACAAAGCTAGACAACGATAAGTCTCCCATCGACGTTTAAGACGTTGACCTTGGAACCGTAGAGCTCGGAAAGGACATCGGAGCGCATGACCTCATCCACCGTGCCGAAGGTATGGCCGCCGGGGGCGAGGTAGAGCACCTTATCGGTCACGCCGAGCACCGGGTTGATGCCGTGGGTGACAAACATGATGGAGGTACCGCGCTCGTGGCGCAGCGTATCCAGCTTGTCCACGGTGGCTTGTTGGCGCGCCGGGTCGAGCGAGAGCAGCGGCTCGTCGGCGAGGATGAGCTCGGGGTCGTTGGCCAGCGCCTGGGCCTGTCGGATGAGCTGCTGTTGGCCGCCGGATAGCTGGCCCACGCGGCGGTCGCGCAGGCCGGTGGCGCCCACCTCGGCGAGGAGCTCGTCGACGCGGTGGCGGGGCGGGCGGCGGCGTCGGAAAGCTCCGTGGGCGAGCGAGAGCGAGACTAAGTCGCGGGCGCGCAGGGGAAGATCGGCCGGAAACATGCGTTGTTGCGGGATGAAGCCGATGCGACAGCCGACGTCGACGCTACCGGCCGTGAGCTTACGGGTGCCCAAGATGGTACCGAGTAGGGTGGATTTGCCCACGCCATTGGGGCCCAAAACGGCGATAAACTCGCCGCGGTCAACGGCGAGGTTAAGGCTGGACCACAGCGGGGCGACCGCTGCGTCTTTAAATTGAATGAGCACTAGAGCTTCCCCAGGGATTCGGTGACTTCGTCATAGTAGGTCCAGAATTCCTTACCGTCTGGCGGGGTCTCGCCAATTTCGACGATATCGACATCAGCATCCTCCGCGGCGGACTTGATGCGGCCGGCGGTATCGGTTTCGGTCTGCGGGTTAAAGATGAGCATGTCCACCTTGTCCTCCTTGATGGCCTTGGTGAAGGCTGCGAGGTCGGCCGCGGTGGGTTCGCCCTCAGAAATGGTGGCCTTGCGGTAGCCCTCCGGGGTGACATCCTTGCCGGAGGTGTACTTCATGATGTAGTCCGCAATCGGCTCGGTCTGCGCGTAGGAGAGGTCGCCCGGCAGTTCCTTGAGCTTGTCACGCAGGCGGTCGACGTGGGAATCCACGCGCTCGGTGCTGGCATTAGCATCGGTATTGAGCTTGTTGATTTGGTCAGCGATACTTCCTGCGACCTCGTCGAGCGCGGCCGGGTCGTACCAAATGTGCTCGTTGCCCTCGATGTTGGTGACCTGCTTCGGGTCCTTCTTGGCGGTGGCCTTGGCGGCGTCGATGGTCGTGACACTGGGGTCATCGGCTAGCTTGCCGTGATCGGTCAGCGGCAGGGCGGAGATGATGTTGTCTTGCTCGGAGACGGCCTGATAAATCCAGGAATCGTAGCCGCCGCCGTTGACCACGAGCACGTCGGCGTCTTCGGCCCTGGCTATATCGGCCGCGGAAGGCTCGAAGTGGTGGGGATCGACGCCGTTGCCCTCCACGATGGGCTTGACCTCGATATCCACGCCAGAGGCGGTATCGGCCACGGCCTGGGCAACATCGGCCCAAATGGAGGTGGAAGCAACGATGGATATCTTCTTCTGCGCGCCTAGTTCGGCATCCGAGTCTTTTGAGTCGGAGGAAGCGCAGGCGGTGGCGGTAAGTAGAAGGCCACCGGCCGCGAGAAGGGCGGTGGTTGCGCGAAGTGATTTTTGCATAGTTCCCAGTGTGGCCTTGATGGGAACCATTGTCAATTGAATATGTATTGAAAACGCGGCCACGGGGTAAGCTTGCGACCATGGTGAAACGCAGCCCCACCCGCAAAACTCTGGCCTCACTGGCCGCCGAGCTGGGTGTTTCGCGCACGACGGTATCCAATGCCTATAGCCGGCCGGACCAGCTTTCGGCCGCAACGCGCGAGCGCATCCTGGCGGCGGCGAAGGCGCGGGGGTATCCCGGGCCGGACCCCACGGCCCGCAGCCTGCGCACTCGCCGCGCGGGCTCGGTGGGCGTGCTGCTGACCGAGCACCTGTCCTACGCCTTCGAGGACATGGCCTCGGTGGATTTCCTGGCTGGCATGGCAGAAGCCTCGGCCGGCGCGCAGACTACGCTCACCCTTATTCCGGCCGGTCCGGAGGGCGAGGCGGAGGCGGCCAGCCTGGTGGGTTCGGCCGCGGTGGATGGCTTTGTGGTCTACTCCGTGGCGGCAGGGGATGCCTACTTGGAGGCGGTGCGCGGCCGCGGGCTGCCGGTGGTGGTCTGCGATCAGCCGACGGATTCGGGCCTGCCGTTCGTGGGCATCGATGACCGCGCGGCGATTGTCCCGGCCGCCCGCGCGCTGGTGGAGGCCGGCCACCGCAAGATTGGTGTGCTGGCGATTCGCCTCAAACGCGAGCGCCATGATGGCCCCATTTCGTGGGGTGAGCTGCAGGGCGCCGATATGCACGTGCAGCGCGCCCGGGTCATGGGAGCCATGGACGTCTTTGCCCAGGCAGGCATCGCGCCGGAGACCGTGCCCGTTGTCACCCAGCACATCAACGATGCGCACACCACGCGGGCGGCCGCCCAGTTGCTTCTCGACGCCCACCCAGGCCTAACTGCCGTCTTATGCACAACCGACTCCATGGCGCTGGGTGTTATGACCTATGCGCGGGAGCAGGGCATCGATATTCCGGGCGATCTTTCCGTCACCGGATTCGATGGTATCGATGCTGCGCAAAGCATTGGGCTGGCCACGATTGTTCAGCCCAATAAGGCCAAAGGTGCGGCCGCCGGCCATATGCTCGCGAAGCTCATCGCCGGCGCCGAGGGGTCGGGCGTGAGCGACACTGCGGTTGCGACTGAGTCGGCCGCAACCAAGCAGGCCGCTGCAAGGGCGGCTGATGCGGAACCGGCAATGTCTGGGCCAGCGGTGGCGGAGCCTGCGGTGCCGCGGCGCGTGTTGCAGACCAGCTTCGCGGCCGGGCGGACGGTGGCGCCGCCGCGCTAGGCAGCGCCGCCGTTGTCGGGACGGCCGACATGGGCCGCGCGGGCGCCGGCAAGTTCGGTGAGGAAGTGGGCGACGGCGTCGACGTCGGCAAGCTGCACTACGGCTGCCGTATCGCCCTCGCCGACCTTCACGCCAACGTCTGGCGGCTGGTGCAGGGCGCGGAAACCATCCTCATCGGTGACGTCATCGCCCAAGAAAACCATGGCGGTGGCGCCGGTGCGCTCGCGCAGGTTTTCAATCCACGTGCCCTTGGTGGCCTGGGTGGCGGAGAACTCTACGACGGACTTGCCGGCCGTGCGCGGGAAGCCGCCCGGATCGAGCGCGAGGCCGGCCTCATAAGCCTGGGCGGCAGCCTCTGGGTCGGAGTCCTCGAGCGCGCGCAGGTGCAACACGCGCTGGAAGGGCTTGACCTCGATATCCGCGCCGGGGAAGCGCTCCATGATCTCGCGAATCTCGGCTTCCTTGGTGGCGAGGTGCTCGCGCATGGACGGAGTGAGTTCGGTATCCTCCCACGAGGATTCGGCGCCGTGGGAGCCGCCGAAGAGTACGGGCTCGCGCAGTGGGCACACGCGCTGCAGGCCTTCCAGGTGGCGGCCGGAGAGCACGGCCGCGGTGGTACTCGGCAGGTGGGCCAGCTTATCGAGGGCGCGCAGTGATTCCTCGCTCATTTCGACCTCATAGATGGCCGTGGCAAAGGGAGAGAGCGTGCCGTCGAAGTCCGAGACCACCGCGAGGTGCTCGGCGGCGGCAAGGGCCTTGATGGTGGTTGAAAGCGTCATGGCTTCCAGCCTACGTAATTAACCGCCGAGGGAAACCAACTTGATAGACGGCGAGTCCACCGCATCCGAAACTAGCTCCAAGACCAGCTGATTATTGCTATTGACGGTATAGCGGAAATCGCGGTCTCCGGATATCAGGTTGCGCAGCAGGTTATCGGCCCACACGGACGCGCCGTGGCAATCCTTGGCGGTCTCGTCATAATCCACCTCATCAAAGTGGAGGCGGTTGCCATCGCGAATATTCTCGCGCTCATCGTCGGCGGAATAGGTCACCTTGCCTACCATCTGGGTGCAGCCGGTATTTCCCACCATCGTGGATTCGCCAAAGCTCAACGTGGGTGCTTGAGGGATGGATTCCGGGATGGTGGAGGCCGCATCCGGGTTGGTATTGATGGAGACTACCTGCCACTGCTTATCCAGAATCTGCTCATCGCCGGGAGCCTGGGGCTCATCCTCGTCAGAGCCGCAGCCGCTAAGGACGGCCGCGGAACTCACCGCAGCGAGCAGCGTGGCGGCAAGGCGGGGGAAGCGAGGCATCATGCGCCGTCCCCCTGGGCTTCGGCATCGCGCAGGCATCCCAAGAAGGATTGGGACCAGAGTTGCACGTCGTGCTCGGTGACCTGCTGGTGCATGGTGAGCATGCGTTGGGACATGGCCGAGGGGGCGTCGCCAAGAGCCTTGAGCGCATTGAGCAAGGCCGCCTTGACGGACTCGATATCGAAGGGGTTGCACAGGTAGGCCTGGCTGAGCTCATCGGCCGCGCCGGCAAACTCGGAGAGGACCAGTGCGCCCGATCCATCATCGTGGCAGGCCACATACTCCTTGGCCACCAGGTTCATGCCGTCCTTGAAGGGGGTGACCAGCATGACATCGGCCATGCGGTAGTAGCAGCGCAGTAGGCTTTTGGCCACGCCCCGGTGCTGGTAGTGCACCACCGGGTGGCCAACGCGGGCAAAGCGGCCATTGATGCGGCCGACGGCCTCTTCCACCTTGGAGCGGGTGGCCTTGTAATGGTCGAGGCGCTCGCGCGAAGGTGTGGCCAGCTGCACCAGCGCGACCTCCTCTGGATCGAGCGCGCCGGTCTCCAGCAGCTCCTCAAAGGCGGTCAGCCGCTGCAGGATGCCCTTGGTGTAATCGAGGCGATCCACGCCCAAGATGATTCGCTTGGGTGAGCCCAGCTCTTCGCGCAGCTTGGCGACGTCCCTTTCATCCTCCGCGGTGAATGTGGCAAAGTCCTTCGCGGCGATAGAGATGGGGAACGCGCCCACGCCGATGGTGCGGCCTTGTGGAAGGTGAATATGCGCGGTGACCTCGCGGGTGCTGGCTTCGCCGGTAACCTCGAGACCCTGGCGGCGGGCGAGCCCCAAGAAGTTCCGGGCATTAGCCTCCAAGTGGAAGCCGATGAGATCCGCGCCGAGCAAGCCGCGCACGATTTCTTCGCGCCAAGGCAGCTGGCGGAAGAGATCGGCAGAGGGAAACGGGATGTGCAGGAAGAACCCAATGGTGAGATCGGGGCGTTTTTGGCGCAGGATGCCGGGCAAGAGCTGTAGCTGATAATCCTGTACCCACACAGTGGCGCCCTCGGCGGCGACTTCGGCTACTTCATCTGCAAAGCGCAGGTTGACCTCGCGATAGGCGTGCCACCAATCGCGGTCATAGGTGGGGGTGACGATGAGATCGTGGTAGAGCGGCCACAGGGTAGCGTTGGAAAAGCCTTCATAAAAGCCCTCGAAATCGGCCTCGGTGAGTTTAACTGGGTGCAGGAGCACGCCGGCATTGGTACGGAAGGGCTTGGGCGCGGCATCAGTCACGCCGGGCCAGCCCACCCAGCAGCCCTCGTGGGCCTCGAGAACCGGCGATAAGGCGGTAACCAGGCCGCCGGGCGAGGGCGTCCAAGTATGGCTGCCATCGGGCTGGGTTTCTAGGTCTACCGGCAGGCGGTTAGCCACCACCACGAAGTCATTGCCACGCTCACTCATGGTGCAAGAATAGCTTAAGACTTCTTAGCGGACTTTTTTGTTGCCTTCTTGGAGGCCTTCTTCGTCGCCTTTTTGGTGGCCTTCTTTGTAGCCTTCTTGGTCGACTTCTTCGTCGATTTCTTGGTGGACTTTTTGGAGGCCTTCTTCGTCGACTTCTTGCTGGATTTTTTGGTCGACTTCTTCGGAGTGGCATCGGCTTGCTCCGCTAGGACCTTCTTGTGCACCAGGCCCTTTGGTTCCACGCCCAGCATCGACATCAGGGTCACGCCATCGAGGAAGTCCTGCGCATAGGTGGCCACGATGCGGCGGGCTGCGCGGGAGGTCTCTTCCTCAAGGGCGTGATTCTGGTCAGCCTGTGGGTGGGTGTCTTGGACCTTGGGTGGCACGACGTGTCCTCCTGAACGTTGTGGAAACTACTTAAGCGCTTGCAAGAAAAGCTATTAGAGCAAATATTGTACGCTACCGGCGGCGTTTACGGCCGCTCGGGTCCGGATTCCGTGCCCGGTTGCCCTGGCTTCTGCGCCTGGAACGTTTCGGTGCCTGGCACGGTATACGTGGTCTTCTCGCGCTGCTGCGGCTGCGCCGGCCACTGGGAATCCTCCGGCCACAGGTCCGCGGCCGAGCGGGTGTGCGGCGCATGGCTTTGGGCCTCGTGGCGCGAGTCTTGCTGCGGCGGCTTCGGCCCGAGCTTGGGCGGTAGCTCTGGGCGGGTAACGCGCGGAGCGAACGGGGACATTGGCACGCGCGGGATCCTCGGGGCCTTGCGGGCGAGATGCGTGGCCTTGTGGAAGGAAAACCGGCCGATGCGCTTGAAGGTGGTGTACGGGCGAAAGTACTGCGGGCGACGCAGACGGCGGGCCACGCGCTCGCCCAGCACCACGCCGGCGGCCAGCGCGCCGGAAATGGCCAGCGCCGTTGCCATATTGGTAAAGCCGGTAATCATCTGCTCATTGAGCGAGGCGTACATGCCGCGATAAAGCATAAGGCCGGGAAGCATTGGCGTATAGCCCACGATCATGGTGATAAGCGGTGGGATGCCCCAGCGGCGCGACATCAAACCTCCGGCGAGGCCGACGACCACCGCGGACAGACCCGAGGCAATCACTGGGCCTACACCGAAAGGCACGACCACGAAATAGTAGAAAATCATGCCGGCCGCGGCCGTAAGCCCAGACATGGTGACCTCAATCCATGCGGCGCCGCAGGCCAGTGCAAAGGCAGCGGAGCCGGTGCCGCCGAGCACCACCAGGAGCGGAATCTCGTGGTAGACCGGCGGGGCTAGCGTGGCCAGTGGCGGCAGATTAAAGCCCAGCGAATCGGCCGCCTGGATTCCCACGCCCACGCCGGCGATGATGGCGCCGGTAGATAGTAGTGCCTCGAAGAATCTGGCGGAGGAGGTGACGGGGGCGCGCGTGATGCCGTCGACAAGCGATTGCACCAACGTTAGCCCCGCCACCAGCACGATGATGCCGGAGGCGATGATCTGCGCGGGTGAGAAATTAATGCCGAAGGAGGCGGCCACGTTATACAAAATGGCGGCCGGGAAGACCGCAAAGAACCCGCCGACCACATTTTGATAGAACGGCGGCAGGCGGTAGTTGGCCAACCAGGCGTTCAACCCCATGATGAATGCGGAAACGACAAAGGCCACCACGCCGACGAGCAGGTCGCCGCCGAGCATCATAGAAATCAGGCCGCCCATTGTGCCCCAGCCGAGCATCACCGTGGACGGCTTATAGGGGGCGGGCATGCGATCGATCTCGTCGAGGCGCTGCTCCGCCATTGCCGGCGGCATCTGACCGGAGTGGATGGAGCGAATGAGCTTATCGACGGCCGAGAGCTTGGAGAAATCCACACCAATGCTCGGCACCACGCGGAAGACGTGCAGGTTCTGCCGCCGCTCGCCGGTTCCGATGGTGGTGTGGATAGTAATGGCATTCATCAAGATATCCACGTGGCAGTAGTGCAGGCCATAAGAAGAGGCCGCCAGGTGGACCTGGGCGCGGGCATCCGAGTTGGCGGTGCCGGCGCCGATAAGGAGTTCGCCAATGCGGGCGGCGATTTCCATGACGCCGGTAACTTGGGCGGCATCGGTGAGATCGACCGGGGCGAGTGGGGATGGCGGCGGCGCGGCTTTAGCCGCGTCGATGATGGCTACTTGGCCCGAGGAAGCGCGCAGACGCTCCCGCATAGCGGACAAAAATGACACGGAAATAACCCTCGAAAAGCGCTGGGAATGTGGGATAGATTCTGCCTGAACTTTAGCCCTTGTACCTACTCGTTGCATAGATGGGGGAGACTGGCTTTCCCTTTGCGGCCGGTGCTCGGGTACTATGCAACGAGCGGGTTTCTCCCGCGGTGCTGGAGTGGCGCAATTGGTAGCGCAACGCACTTGTAATGCGTAGGTTGCGAGTTCAAGTCTCGTCTCCAGCTCAAATGGAGGCTGGGCCCAGATAGGGCCTAGCCTTCGTGGTGTTTTGCAGGGGCATCAATGAGCCCGAAAAGCCGGTCAACCATGCGTTGGCGGTTGGCAGGGGAAAGCTTGCGCTGGTTGAGGTGATCGTGCACCCACAGTCCGGTACTCAGCAACATGACGAGCAGGTCATCCTCGTCCGTCTCGGCGGCGGAAGGATTCACCATCCATCGTGCGTCCACATCTGCCCATTGGGCAGAAAAATCAGGGTGGGTCTGGGAGTGCACACACATCAATAGCTTGACGAGCGGATCCTTTTTGCCCATGGATAGCACCAAGGCGCGGGAGCGCTCGGCCAAGCTGAGCTCGCTGGCAGGGCGGCCGCCGGCTAGATGCTCGAGCTCTTCTTCCCAGCGCTCGGCGCAAAAACGGTGACAATCTACCAGTAGGTCGTGGCGGGTAGGAAAGTGGTAGATCAGCCCGGACTTGGACATGCCGGTCGCCTGCGCCAGGGAGTCATAGGTAAGGCCGGAGACATCCTCTGCGGCAATGATGTCGAGCGCAGCTTCAAGGGCTGCGGTCTTTTTGTTGATGCGCGGCATGCGGATCTCCTGATTTGGGGTTATCGCGGAAACACCAGGCGGTTATCGCAGCAAAGAGTAAAGCAAAACAGGATAGGCCGCCAATAGTGAAAAGATATCCGGCATTGTAGGCGCTCGTAGCGGCCGCGTGGGAGGAATGGTGGTGGAGCGCGTCTGTTCCCAGTTCTGAGAGGTGGGGTGGCAGTTCCCTGGCCATCAGTAGCGGTACGAGAGAGCCGGTGAGTGCAATGGAGAGGAGGGTGCCGAACTCGTAGGAGACTGCTTCTACGCCAGAGGCCATGCCGGCGCGGTGGGGCGGTGCGGCATTAATGATGGCGGTAGAGGATACGGACATGGCCAGGCCGGCGCCAAGGCCGGTAAGTACCAGTCCGCAGACCAGTAAGGGAAGCATAGTGCCACCGGTCCACACCACTAAGGCCATGCCGGCGGCCATGAAGAGAAATCCGCCGCTAATGAGTGGAAGGAACCCCACGTGGTGCAAGGTGGCGCCGCCCAGGATAGATGTGGGAATCGCGGATAGTGCCATGGCGGAGATGATGAGGCCGGCGTTAAGGGGTGAGAGGGCGTCGACAAGCTGGAGCTTTTGGGTACTTAAAAGCTCCAATCCG
Source organism: Corynebacterium sp. p3-SID1241 (assembly GCA_025144025.1). Classification (GTDB taxonomy): domain Bacteria; phylum Actinomycetota; class Actinomycetes; order Mycobacteriales; family Mycobacteriaceae; genus Corynebacterium. The sequence continues at coordinate 161,951 of JALXWS010000004.1, forward strand.
GCAAGGCAAAACATAGCGCCGCCGGCCGTTAGTGCTCCACCGCTGAAGATGCGGGAGCGGAAAATGTCGAAGGTCAGGAGAGGATCCGAGAGTCGAGCCTGACGGCGAGCAAAGGCGAGCGCACCGCAGGCAAAGACGACGCCCGCAGCGGCGCATACCGGCCAATTATTTGCCAGGGATTTGATAGCCAGAACCAGGCAGGCAAGAGTGATAAGGGAATACAGGGACGAAGGAAAGTCCCAATGCTTCTGGGGATTAGGGGCATTCGGTGGGGCAAGTAGCAATGTCAACGCTATGGCTACTGCCACGAGGGGGACGTTGAGGAGGAAGACGGAACCCCACCAAAAATGTTCCAGGAAAAAGCCTCCCACGGTGGGGCCGGCCGCCGCGCCGATGACGGCGACAGAACCCCAGATGCCAATGGCCGTGTTGCGCTCGATCTCATCGGGAAAAGTCAGGCGGATAAGCGCGAGGCTTGATGGCATCATGATGGCGGCGCCGCATCCTAGGAACGCGCGGCTGGCTATCAGCGTCCAAGCGCTGGGGGAATAGGCGGCGAGTAGGGATGCGCCGCCAAAGATGGCCAAGCCGATGAGGAACATCCGCCGGTGGCCGGTGCGATCTCCCAGCGTGCCGGCCCCAAGAAGGAGACCGGAGAGCACCAAAGCATAGGCATTAATGATCCACAGTTGCTGGGTATTGGTGGCGTGCAGTTGCTGCGCAAGCTGTGGCAGTGCGGTGTAGAGGATGGAGTTATCCAGTCCAACCATGAGTAGCCCCAGAGAGATGACGGCGCAAAAAGACCACCGCTGTGTGGCCGAGGATGCCGCGGCGGTGGAAGTAAGCGCGCGAGGTGCGTGGATACTCATAGCGCTGTAAACAGTACCGAACGGTCGTTGCAGTTTGCAGCTGAAGATAGGTTAGTATTACCTTCCTCACAGCTTAACGCGGTGTGTGAGTGTATAAGAGAATAGTGGACTTTCCTGCGGTCTAAGTAGCACAGTGGTATTAACACCAATTAAGAGTTAAAGGATGATTGTTAATGGCACGTAACTACGCAAAACAGCTAGTCGACACCCTAGAAAAGCAGGGTGTCGAGCGCATTTATGGCCTCGTCGGTGACTCCCTGAACCCGATTGTGGACGCCGTTCGCCGCTCCTCCATCGAGTGGATCCACGTCCGTAACGAAGAGGCCGCAGCCTTTGCCGCTGAGGCAGATTCCCTGACCACGGGCAAGCTGGCTGTGTGTGCCGCATCCTGCGGCCCAGGCAATACCCACCTCATCCAGGGCCTGTACGACGCCCACCGCAACGGTGCAAAGGTCCTCGCCCTAGCCTCCCATATCCCATCCCGCCAGATCGGCTCCAAGTTCTTCCAGGAAACCCACCCAGAGGCAATCTTCCAGGAGTGCTCTGGCTACTGCGAGATGGTGAACTCCGCTGAGCAGGGCGGCGTTGTCCTGCACCACGCCATCCAGTCCACCATGGCAGGAAACGGTGTTTCCGTCCTAGTCATCCCAGGTGACGTCTCCATGCAGGAGGCGGAAGATGATGCCTTTGTCGAGTCCAAGATCTCCGCTGGCCGCCCAGTTGTCTACCCAGACCCAGCAGAGGCTGCAGCACTCACCCAGGCCATCAATGAGGCAAAGTCCGTTACCCTCTTCGTCGGCGCTGGCGTCAAGGACGCCCGCGAGCAGGTGCTTAAGCTCGCCGAGAAGATCAAGGCCCCCATTGGCCACGCCCTGGGTGGCAAGATGTACATCCAGTACGAGAACCCGTTCGATGTGGGTATGAACGGCCTGCTGGGCTACGGCGCAGCGCACGAGGCCACCCACGAGGCGGATCTGCTTATCCTGCTGGGTACTGACTTCCCGTACAACGACTTCCTGCCGGATGCCAACGTGGCACAGGTGGATATCAATGGCGCCCATATCGGCCGCCGTACCAAGATTTCCTACCCGGTCACCGGTGACGTAGCCGCCACCATCGAAAACATCCTGCCGCACGTGGATGAGAAGAAGGACCGCTCCTTCTTGGATAAGATGCTCAAGAAGCACTACGGCAAGCTGGAACACGTCGTGGAGGCTTATACCTCCAACGTGGACAAGCACACTCCGATCCACCCAGAGTATGTAGCGGATCTTATTGACCAGAATGCGGATGAGGACGCCATCTTCACCGTCGATACCGGCATGTGCAACGTGTGGGGCGCTCGCTACATCACCGCTAATGGCAAGCGCGAGCAGATCGGTTCCTTCCGCCACGGCACGATGGCCAACGCTCTGCCGCAGGCACTGGGTGCTCAGGCCGCTAACCCGGGCCGGCAGGTCATCACCTTCTCCGGCGATGGCGGACTGTCCATGCTGATGGGCGAGCTGCTCACCGTGAAGCTGCACAACCTGCCCATCAAGATGTTCGTGTTCAATAACTCTTCTTTGGGCATGGTTAAGCTGGAGATGCTGGTTCAGGGTCTGCCGGAGCATGAGACCGATCATGAGTCCGTCAACTTTGCCAAGATTGCAGAGGCTTCCGGCATCAAGCACTTCCGCATCGAAGATCCGAAGGACGCGCCGAAGCAGATCAAGAAGGCGTTGGCCTACAATGGCCCGGCTCTTATCGACGTCGTCACGGACCCCAATGCCCTGTCCCTGCCGCCAACGCTGACCATCGAGCAGCTCATGGGCTTTTCCAAGGCTGCAACCCGCACCGTCCTAGACGGCGGTGTGGGCCAGATGATCACCATGGCAAAGTCCAACCTGCGCAATATTCCGCGCCCGCAGGACTTCTAAATAGTCCATCGCATTAACTGCCACGCCCTTGCTCCTCATCGAGGAGAGGGGCGTGGTTTTCTTATGTGGAGGCCAGGGCGAGCATCCACGTTCACAGGAATCAGGCAGAAACTCTTCAGTAGGCTAGGAAGCAAGCGTGTCATGATGGCGTGTTAGAAAATCACAACCTTTAAGGGAGTTTGAGGACAACATGGAAGACAATACACTCGCCAAGGTTCTTGTCGTCGATGACGAACCCAATATTGTGGAGCTGCTTACCGTATCGTTGAAGTTCCAGAACTTCGAGGTTTACAGCGCCAATTCCGGAAATGAGGCGCTGCGCATTGCCCGCGAAGTAAACCCAGATGCCTACATCCTGGACGTCATGATGCCAGGAATGGACGGCTTCGAGCTGCTGGGCAAGCTGCGTCAAGAAGGCCTGGACGGCCCGGTGCTCTACCTCACCGCTAAGGACGGTGTGGACCAGCGCATCCACGGACTGACCATCGGCGCGGATGATTACGTGACCAAGCCATTTAGCTTGGAAGAAGTTATCACCCGCCTGCGCGTCATCATGCGCCGCGGTGGCGCGGCGGAAGAATCCACCAACGATGCCACCATGAGCTACGCGGATCTAACGCTCAATGATGACACCCATGAGGTCACCAAGGCCGGTGAGCTCATCGAACTTTCTCCCACCGAGTTCAACCTCCTGCGCTACCTGATGCAAAACAAGGAAGTGGTGCTCTCCAAGTCCAAGATCTTGGACAACGTCTGGCACTACGATTTCGGAGGCGATGGCAACGTGGTGGAGTCTTATATTTCCTACCTGCGCCGCAAGATTGATACGGGCGATACCCAGTTGATCCACACCGTGCGCGGCGTGGGTTATGTACTGCGCACCCCGCGCTCCTAAAGTGCTGTAGTGATGGAAGATTCACAGGAGAACCAGGACCAGGCCCCAGTGGCGGCGCGTCCGCAGTCCATGTGGCATGAGGGCCTGGGGCAAGGCGAGGGGGAGAAAAAGTCCTCCAAGCGGCGGATGTTTTCCCAGATTCCGCAGGCAATGCCGCTGCGTACGTGGTTGGTCATCCTCCTCGTTGTGGTCTCCGGGCTCGGCATTACGGGCTCATCCTTTGCGGTAAACTCCATCATGCGCAACGTGCTGTTCAATAACGTTGATGATGAGCTGCGCTCCGCATCAACTACCTGGGCGCGCGATATTAGCAATGACTTCTTTATCGGTGATCACACCAAGCGCCCGCCCACCGAATACGTGGTGCTGAATTACCTGCCTAATGGCACCATCCGCTACTCGGGGCCGTCTTCCACCACGCCGAATGCGGAAAATATCCCGCTCGGCGGGTATCCCACCACCGTTGGCTCCATCGAGAACAACACGAAGTGGCGTGCGCTCGCTTTTGCGGATTCCAATGGCGTTATCACGGTCATCGCCAAGGATATGACCCATGAAAAGGAAATCCTGCACGGGCTAGCCATGGTGCAGGTGACCATTGCCGCCATCGCTTTGGCCGCCATTGCGGCCGTAGGTTTCTGGTTTATTCGTAGGGCGTTGCGGCCGCTGCGGGTGGTGGAAAAGACGGCGTCGCAAATCGCGGCCGGAGACCTAGACAAGCGCGTGCCCAAGTGGCCGCTGCACACCGAGGTGGGCCAGCTGGCTGCCGCGCTCAATATCATGTTGGGTCAGCTGCAGCGCTCCGTCGTGCGTGCGCAGGAAAAAGAGGAACAGATGCGCCGCTTCGTGGGCGATGCTTCGCATGAGCTGCGCACGCCGCTGACGAGCCTGCGCGGCTATACCGAGCTTTATCGCTCCGGTGCCACCAAGGACGTGGACCTAGTCTTTTCCAAGATCGATGATGAGTCCAAGCGCATGTCGTTGCTGGTGGAGGATCTGCTGGCCCTTACCCGCGCTGAGGGCACGCGCCTCGACCTGCGCCCAGTGGACCTATTGGAGCTGGCTCTGTCCGTGGGCTCTTCCGCGCGCGCGGCCTTCCCCGGCCGCGAGATTACGGTGGCCAACGATGCCAAGTCCATCCCAGTGGTTAATGGTGATGCTAGCCGCCTGCACCAGGTGCTGCTCAACTTGGTGACCAACGGCATCCGCCACGGCGGTGAGGATGCGACCGTGACGCTGCGCCTGCGCCGCGAGGCCAATGACGTGCTAGTCGATGTCAGCGACGATGGCAAAGGCATGTCACAGGAAGATGCCGCGCATATCTTCGAGCGCTTTTACCGCGCAGATACCTCGCGCACCCGCGATACCGGCGGCTCCGGCCTAGGCTTGGCCATCGTCCACTCCCTGGTGGAGCAGCACGGTGGCAGCATTAGCGTCGACTCCGAGCTCGGCCGCGGCACCACCTTTACGGTGCGCCTGCCCGCGCTTGCCGACGCCCCCTCCGAGGCCTAATCCTCCTCGCGAAAGCCTTCCTCGTTGCAGCCGAGGTGCTGGCGAATGCGGGCAGCCGCCTCATCCATAGCGGCGTCGTCGGTGTTATCGGCGTCGAAGGCCTTGGCAAAGTCATACTCTTCCATCTTCTCGGTAGGGAAGAGGTGGATGTGGGTATGTGGCACATCGAAGCCGGCGATGATGTAGCCGGTACGCGGGGTATCAAATGCGGTCTTGATAGCGCCGCCAATTTCTAGGGCGACCTCGTTGAGGTGGGCCCAAGTCTGCGGATCCAGGTCGGTCCACTTATCTACTTCCTCGATGGGCACGACCAAGGTGTGGCCGTAGCGCAGCGGTTCGATGGAGAGGAAAGCCACGCAGGTCTCATCGCGGTAGACAAAGCGAGCGGGTAGTTCACCTTTAATGATCTTTGTAAATACGGAAGCCATGTGTGCCAGGCTACCCGCTGGTTATGATGGTGGGCATGCGCATTCTCGTAATTGGTTCGGGCGGCCGTGAACACGCCCTTGTCAAGGGCTTGTCCGCCGACCCCAAGAGCACTGAAATCCACGCCGCGCCGGGCAGCGCGGCCATGTCCGCTCTGGCCACCATCCACCCAGAATACTCCCAGGTAGATGACGCTGACCGCATGGTGGAGCTCGCCCAGAATATCGCCGCGGACCTCGTCATCATCGGCCCTGAGGTTCCCCTCGTTGCCGGTGTGGCCGACGCCCTGCGCGCGGCCGGCATCGCGGTCTTCGGCCCCAGCAAGGAAGCAGCCCAGATCGAGGGTTCCAAGGCCTTTGCGAAGGATGTCATGGAAGCCGCCGGCGTAAAAACCGCCCGCGCGGAACAGCTGCACCCAGGCGCGGACGAGAACGAGATTGAAACCGCCCTCGACCGCTTCGGCCCGCAGTTCGTGGTCAAAGACGACGGCCTGGCCGGCGGCAAGGGCGTGGTGGTCACCCCGGACCGCGCCGCCGCCCGCGCCCACGTCGATGCCGTCCTCGCGGCCGGCAACCCGGTGCTGCTGGAATCCTTCCTCGACGGCCCCGAGGTGTCGCTCTTCTGCTTGGTTGACGGCGAGACCGTTATCCCACTCCTGCCGGCTCAGGACCACAAGCGTGCCTATGACAACGACGAGGGCCCCAATACCGGCGGCATGGGTGCTTATACCCCGCTTCCCTGGTTGCCGGAGGATGGCGTGCAGCGCATTGTCGACGAGGTCTGTATCCCCGTAGCCAAGGAGATGGCGCGCCGCGGCACCCCTTATTCCGGCCTGCTCTACGCCGGCCTGGCCTGGGGCGAAGAAGGCCCGGCCGTCGTCGAGTTCAACTGCCGCTTCGGCGATCCTGAGACCCAGGCCGTGCTCTCCCTGCTCAAGTCTCCGCTGGCTGAGGCCCTCCACGCCACGGCCACCGGCACGCTCTCCGAGCTCGGCTCGCTGGAGTGGGAGGATGGCTTCGCCGTTATCGTCGTCATGGCGGCCGAAGGCTACCCGGCTTCCCCGCGCAAGGGTGATGCCATTTCCGGCACTGCCCTCGACGATCCACAGCGAGTCCTCCACGCCGGCACTGCCCACGCCGACGGGGCTTATCGCACCGCAGGCGGCCGCGTGCTCAGCGTGCTCGGCAAGGGCGCCACGCTTGCCGAGGCCCGTGCAGACGCCTACGCCACCGTCGACAGCATCGAGTTTGCGGGTGGCTTTGTGCGCCGGGACATCGGCAAGCGAGCAGAAGCCGGTGAGATTTCTCTCTAACCCTTCACCCCGCGGCGGGGCAGGCATGGAATAATAGCCACGTGGCTGAAAAGAAGAAGATTTCCAACGTCCTGTCCTCCCGCTATGCCTCCGCAGAGCTGTCCAATATCTGGAGCCCGGAGCATAAAATCATCCTGGAGCGCAAGCTCTGGATCGCGGTCATGCGCGCCCAGAAGGACCTGGGCGTAGACATCCCCGCCAAGGCCATCGATGCCTACGAGGCCGTGGTGGAGGACGTGAACCTCGAGTCCATCGCGGAGCGCGAGCGCGTCACCCGCCACGATGTGAAGGCCCGCATCGAAGAATTCAATGCGCTGGCCGGCTACGAGCACATCCACAAGGGCATGACCAGCCGCGATCTCACCGAGAACGTGGAGCAGCTGCAGATCCATACCTCGCTGGAGATCATCCGCGATAAGGCCATTGCCGTGGTCTCCCGCATCGGACGTCACGCCGCCGAGTACCAGTCCTTGGTCATGGCGGGCCGCTCCCACAACGTGGCCGCGCAGGCCACCACGCTGGGCAAGCGCTTCGCTACGGCCGGCGATGAGATGCTGCTGGCCATCGAGCGCGTCGAAGACCTTCTTGCGCGCTACCCGCTGCGCGGCATCAAGGGCCCGATGGGCACCTCTCAGGACATGCTCGATCTCATGGGCGGCTCTGAGGACAAGCTCGCCTCCTTGGAGACCGCGATCGCGGATTACTTAGGCTTCCACCGTATCTTTAATTCCGTGGGCCAGGTCTACCCGCGCTCGCTTGACTTTGACGCCATCTCCGCGCTGGTTGAGCTCGGCGCCGCCCCATCTTCGCTGGCTACTACCATCCGCCTCATGGCTGGCAACGAGACCGTCACCGAGGGCTTCAAGGAGGGCCAGGTTGGCTCCTCTGCTATGCCGCATAAGATGAACGCCCGCTCCTGCGAGCGCGTCGGCGGCCTGCAAGTCATTCTCCGGGGCTACCTCACCATGGCGGCAGACCTGGCGGGGCAGCAGTGGAACGAAGGTGATGTCTTCTGCTCCGTGGTCCGCCGCGTCGCGCTTCCCGATGCCTTCTTCGCCCTCGACGGCCAATTCGAAACCTTCCTCACCGTCCTCGACGAGTTCGGCGCCTTCCCGGCCATGATCGACCGCGAACTGGAGCGCTACCTGCCCTTCCTGGCCACCACCCGCATCCTCATGGCGGCTGTGCGCGCCGGCGTGGGCCGCGAGACCGCCCACGAGGTCATCAAGGAAAACGCCGTGGCCGTCGCGCTCAATATGCGCGAAAACGGCGGAGAGCAGGACCTAGTCCAACGCCTCGCTGCCGATGACCGCCTGCCCATGGACGAGTCCGACCTCGAGGCCGCCCTAGCCGATAAGCACGCCTTCATCGGTGCCGCCGAGTCCCAGGTCAGCCAGGTCCTCAACCGCATCAACGCACTAGTAGACGAGCACCCCAAGGCCGCGGCCTATACCCCGGGCGAGATCCTTTAAAACGAGCCGCGCAGGGCGTCTTCCTGTCGCGGTATTCCTTTCTCTTCGCAGCGCGCCTTCCTTTTTCGTATTTCGATCAAATAAGCTCCGAATCCCGCGCGGATTTCGGGGCTTATTTGATCGAAACGTGCTCGCTACCCCTGAGCGCTAGAATGAAAGTCATGCGTCCTGAGCTTTCTTCTTATACCCATCTTGCCTCCGGCAAGGTCCGCGATATCTACGATGTAGACGAGAACACCCTGCTGATGGTGGTCTCGGACCGCATCTCCGCCTACGACCACGCCTTAGAGCCGGCCATCTCAGACAAAGGCCGCGTGCTGACCGCGACCTCGAAGTTCTTCTTCGACTCCATCGATTTCCCCAACCACCTAGCCGGCCCGCTCGATGATGAGCGCATTCCCGCCGAGTGTCTCGGCCGCGCGATGGTGGTCAAGAAGCTGGATATGCTGCCGTTCGAATGCGTGGCCCGCGGTTTCCTCACCGGTTCTGGTCTGAAGGAGTACAAGGCCAATGGCACCGTGTGCGGCATCGAGCTGCCGGAGGGCCTCGTGGAGGCTTCCCGCCTGCCCGAGCCCATCTTCACCCCAGCCACCAAGGCAGAGCAGGGCGAGCACGATGAGAACGTCTCCTTCGATTACGTAGTTGACAAGCTGGGCACCGAGCGCGCCGAAGAGCTGCGCGCGGCCACTCTGCGCATCTATTCCAAAGCCGCTGCGCTGGCGGAGAAGAAGGGCATCATCCTCGCCGATAGCAAGTTCGAGTTCGGCCTAGACCAAGACGGCACCCTCGTGCTGGCCGATGAGGTCCTCACCCCAGATTCCTCCCGCTATTGGCCGGCCGATTCCTACGTGGAGGGCGAGGTCCAGCCGTCCTTCGACAAACAATACGTGCGCAATTGGCTGACTTCTGACGCCTCCGGGTGGGACCAAGCCGCCGACGGTACTCCGCCGCAGCTGCCTGACGACGTCGTTTCCGCCACCCGCCTGCGCTACATTGAGGCCTATGAGCGGCTTTCCGGCGAGCGCTTTGCGGACTTCCTCTCGCCCGAGGCCTAGCTCTCGCTCTACGGGCTTCCGCCCCGCGTGACGCCACGCGTACAGTGGGGCGGCATGAGCAACGAGAATCTTTCCGCCCCCGTGGCCGCCGTACACCCCGTGACCCGTTCCTTCCACGGCCGTGAGTTCGTGGATAACTACGAGTGGCTGCGCGATAAGGAATCCCAGGAAACCCTGGATTACCTCAACGCAGAAAATGATTACACCAAGGCGAAGACCGCGCACTTGGATGAGATGACGGAAAATATCTTCCAGGAGATTAAGTCCCGCATCAAGCAAACCGATATGTCCGTGCCTTCTCGCCGCGGCGATTACTGGTATTACGGCCGCACCGAGGAGGGCAAGAGCTACGGCTACTCCTGCCGCCTCCCGGTAGAGGAGGGGGCTGACCCATGGACTGCCCCGGTCATCCCAGAGGAAGGCACCCCGGAAGGCGAGGAGATTATCCTCGACGCCAACGCGCTGGCGGAGGGCAAGGATTTCTTCGCCCTCGGCGCCGCCTCCATCTCTGATTCCGGCCGCTACCTGGCCTATTCCGTAGACTTCGCCGGCGACGAGCGCTTCGAGCTCTATATTAAGGACTTGGAAAGCGGCGCGCTTCTCGACGACCACCTCAAGGGCATCTTCTACGGCGCCACCTGGGCTGGCGACGGCTATATCTTTTACACGACCGTCGACGAGGCATGGCGCCCCGACGCCATCTGGCGCCATAAGGTCGGCACCGCGCAGTCCGAAGACGTGCAGGTGTTCAAGGAAGAAGACGAGCACTTCAACGTCGGCATCGGCAGCGCTCGCTCTGATAAATACCTCTTCCTTGGCGTGAGCTCCAAGGTGACTTCTGAGGTGTGGGTCCTCGAAGAAGACAACCCCGAGGGTGAATTCCGCCTGCTGTGGGAGCGCGAATCTGGCGTGGACTACGACGTCGATCACGCCGTCGTTAAGGGCGAGGACTACTGGATCGTCACCCACAACGCCACCGGCCCCAACTTCGAGGTGGGCTATACCAAGGCCGAAGGCGACCTGCCCGCTCTTCGGGATCTGCCCGCGCTCCTGCCTCATAAGGAAACCACCCGCATCGAGGGCGTGGATACCTACCGCGACCAAATCGTGGTGGGTTACCGTCGCGGTGGCATCGGCCGCGCCGCCATCATGCGCGTGAACGACGGCTTTAGCGAATTCGAAGAGCTCAACTTCAATGAAGAACTCTTCACCGTGTCCGTATCCGGCAACCCCGAGTGGGACGCACCGGTGCTTCGCGTGAGCTACGTGTCTTTCACCCAGCCCTCCCAGCTCTTTGATTACCGCGTGGACACCGGCGAATTTACCCTGCTCAAGGAGCAGGAGGTTCCCGGCGGTTATAACCCGGATGACTACGTGGCCTACCGCCTGTGGACCACGGCTGCCGACGGCACCGATATCCCCGTATCCATTGTCCACCGCGCCGACCTCGACCGCACCCAGCCGAATCCGACCCTGCTCTACGGATACGGCTCTTACGAGGTCAGCGTCGATCCGGCCTTCTCCGTTACCCGCCTGTCCCTCATGGATCGCGGCATGATCTTCGCCGTGGCCCATGTCCGCGGTGGCGGCGAGATGGGCCGTACTTGGTACGACGACGGCAAGATGCTCAATAAGAAAAACACCTTTACCGACTTCATCGATGTCGCCGATGATCTCATCGCTCGCGGTGTGACCACCGCGGATCAGATGGTGGCCGAGGGTGGTTCTGCTGGTGGAATGCTCATGGGCGCTGTTGCCAATATGGCTCCGGACCGGTTCACCGCTATCCAGGCCGTCGTGCCGTTCGTGGATCCGCTGACTTCCATCCTCATGCCGGAGCTTCCGCTCACGGTGCCTGAATGGGAGGAATGGGGCGACCCGTACCACGATCCTGAGGTCTATGACTACATGAAGTCCTATTCGCCGTACGAGAATATCGAGGCCAAGGACTATCCGGACATCCTGGCTATTACCTCGCTTAACGACACCCGCGTGCTCTATGTCGAACCGGCCAAGTGGATTGCCCAGCTGCGGGCGACGGCTACCGGCGGCGAATTCCTGCTCAAGACAGAAATGGCTGCAGGCCACGGCGGAGTGTCTGGACGTTATGAAAAGTGGCGCCAAAACGCCTTCGAGTATGCGTGGACGATTAATAAGGCCACCGGTCTGGAGAAGTAAAACCCGGATAGGGGGCCAACGCGCGAATCCTGAATTCCTGTGCGATAATTTTTCTTATGAATGGCCACCTTCTGGTATCTATCTCCAGCATCTTTGATGACACGCGGAAGCAGGCTAGCCGGCTCCTCTCGATCCTTGATCGAGAGGAGATTCCTGTTTCCCTGCTGATTGCCCCGCATATCGACGGCAACTGGCACCTTGCCAAAGACAAAGACACCAAAAGCTGGCTTCGAGACCAAGCCGATGGTGGCCGCATTCTCATCCTCAATGGTTTCGACCGCTCGGTGCAAGGCCGCCGGGCAGAGTTCGCGAATCTCGACTCCCACGAGGCAAAGCTCCGACTCGCGGGTGCTACCCGCCAGATGGCCAAGATCGGCTTCGAACCCACAATCTTCGCCCCACCGCGCTGGCGCATGTCTCCGGGTACCTTGCAGGTATTGCCGCAGTTCAAATTTGAGGTAGCAGCCTCCACCCGCGGCATTTTGCAGATTAATACCGGCAAGTTCCATCAGGCCCGCAACTTGTCTTTTGGCGAGGGCTTTGGTTCTGCCAAATGGTGGCGCAAGAACATCATCCGCGCCGCCGAGCGCTCTGCCCAGCGTGGCAATACTGTTCGCCTGTCGGTTTCTGGCCGCAACCTGGATGACCGCAAGGTCATCCATGACTTCGTCAAGGCCGCTGAACGAGCCATCAACGCCGGTGCTACCCCTGCCGATTATGGCGCATTTCTTCCAAACTAATCTGAGCCTCCCTCATTAAACGGCAGTATTTAGAGGGAGGATTCCCTTTGGACATGCCGTTTTCACGACTTTCGTCCATCTAAACCACCAAAACCGTCGACGGAAATGGGATTTTAGATGAACGAAAATCGTGAAATAGCAAAATTAAGACCCCGTTCGCTCCGGACTGATCCAAAGCGAACGGGGTCAGGGTAGGTAGGCGTTTAGCGCTGCAGGCTAGTGATGAAGTTCTTTACTTCCTTCGGCAGAATGGCCCAGATTGGGGCCGGGATGGCCTTTTGAAGGTTGCCGGTTACAGCGAGGAAACCGGGGATAGCGACGAGGCCGGCGATGGCCGCGATGGCAGCAGCGACACCGGCACCGACGGAGCTAGTGCTGGAGCTAGAGCCAGAGCCGGTGCCAGGCTTACCTGGCTCATCGGAAGGCTCGTCCGCAGGATCGTCTGGCTCGCCGGCGGAGTCGTCCGCGCCGAGGGTGAAGCCGACCTTGACCGGATCGTGGTCGGAGGCGCGGAACGGGGAATCATCGTAGAAGTCCACCATGTTGTAATTGCGGCGGGAATATTCAAAGGCGACGGGTTCATCGGCATTGATGTTCCAGACTTGGGCGTCGTCAAGCGTGCCGGTGGCAACCTTATTAGCCAGCACGTGGTCGAGGGTGCCGAGCAGGCCGGAGAACTGGTAGGAGGGGTCAGCCTCGTACTTTTCGGCGGGGACAGTGAAGCCGTCGTTGCGGAAGACATCGAGCGCGGTCTCGTGGGTGTAGGTATTGAAATCACCCAGGGCGAAAAGCGGCTTATCCTTCCAGTCTTCCTGCTTCTTCAGGGCATCGAGTACGGCCTGCGCCTGTGCGTTGCGAACGTTCGGGTTATTGCCCTGGCCGTCGCCGGAATCGGCGTCGCCCTTGGCCACCGAGCCCTTGGACTTGAAGTGGTTGGCCACGGCAACGAAGGATTCCTCGCCCTCCTTTAGCGGCTGGAACTCTTGGGCGAGTGGCTCGCGGGCGGTGCCGGTGAAGCGATCGTCTTGGAAGATGCGGGATTCGCCGACGGGCTTGACCACATCCTTGTGGTAGATGAACGCGGTGCGGATGACGTCCGGGGAGTCCGGTACGGCGTCCTCGGAAGGAGAGGGGACGAAGGCCCACTTCTCGGAGCCGGTGGCCTCGTTGAGCTTTTCCGTCAGGCGCTTGAGCGCCTTGTCGCGTTGGGCGAAGTCACCGGTGACGGCGTAGCCATCTTCGATTTCGGAAAGGCCGATGACATCGGCATCGAGGCCGTTGATGGCGGCAACGATCTTGCGCTCCTGGTCTTCCAGGGCCGACTGGGTATAGGCGCCGCGTGTCTTGCCGCGGTTGACGGTAACCTTATTGCCCTCGCGGTCGGTGTAGGCGCTACCGCCGAATTCCTCACCCAGGGAGGTGAAGTAGTTCAGCACGTTGAAGGCGCCGATGGTGTACTCGCCCTTGACGTCATCGATGGCGTGTAGCTCGGCCTCGCGGGAGTCCTCCCAAGAGATGGGCAGGTCTGCGCCCTTGGTGTTGCCGGTGACTGGGGTGGTGGGTTGGAAGCGCCACTGCTCATGAGAGAAGCCCACGATGACGGGGTGTTGGAAAGTCACGGTATCGGTGGTGCGCAGGGACTTGATGGTTTGGGCATCATCCTGGGCGATGTACGGCAGCGGGGTATTCTGGTCGGTTTTTAGATAGTCGCGGGTGCGGCCATCGTCCAGGGTGACCAACTTATCGGCGTTGTCCTTGGTCAGCTTCTGAATATCGGAGTTGGGATCCGTGGAGGGCGAGAAGATATCGGAAGGCTGACGGAGGGCTTCCTTGCCGGGGGCGAGTCCGACCTCGCCGTACTGGTTGAGCGAGTAGTTATTGGTCACGGTGTGCTCGCCGGGCTGGATGAGCATGTGCTCGAAGGACTCGCGGGCCTCGTTGCCATCGGGAAGCTGATCCACCTTGAGTGGGGTGACCTTCTCCAGCGGGGTTTCGAGCTGCGTGACCGTGGAGGCGGTGAGCTGGGTGGAGCCATAGAACTCGGAGACCTTGCCGGTGACCCCGACGGAATCCTCAAGGGCCGGGTACTGGTCGGCCGGCTTATCGCCCATGTAGACAAAGATGGCCTGGGAGGCGTCGGTGGACTCGGCGCCGGTGCCACCAGTCTGGATGGTAAAGCCATTAAGGCCGCCTTCGGTCCACACGCCGGTGACGACGCCCTCGGTGGCAACGGTCTGGCCCTTGAGCGGGGATTCGGCGCCGGTGCCCTGGATATCCGCGATGGCGGTGATTCCCTCGGGGGCAGGCTGCTCGGGTTCGGCCGGATTCTCAGGCTGCGGGGCAGGGGCCTCGTTACCGGTGTTGGTTGGGGTGGGTTCGCCGATAGTGAAGTCGGCGGCGTTGTCATCGGTATCGGCGCCCTCGGCGTCGCGGGAGGCGGACTTGGCATTGGACAGGCCCGCGGCGGCGGTGCCTTCCTTGAGGGAGGCGGCGTCGTAGCCGATGGCATCGATGGGGGTACCGGTGGCGTCGGCAAGCTGCACGGAGCCCTTAGAACCGGACATGTTGAGGCTGCCCTCGGCGTCTGGGGCAGGCAGGGCATCGCCCGCGCCATTGCCGGCCGCGCCCTGCACCAGGAAGTGGCCGTGCGGGGCAATGGTGCCGGAAAGCTCCACCTTGCCCCCGGTATTGCCGGAGGCGGAGAAATACTCCACGGTGTAGCCGGTCAGGTCAATCGGGACATCGGTGGGGTTATAGAGCTCGATGAAGTCATGGGTGAAGGCAGCGCCCTTATTGCCGCCTCCTCCGTAGACTTCGGAGATGACGGCAGCGGAGCCATCGATTGCGGCCGTGGCAGTAGGCACGGCAAGGGCAGCAGAGGACAAAGCGGTGGCAAGTGCCAGCGCACCCAAGCGACGAGAAGACATAGATTCAACCTTAAAAAGAGAGGGCAGTTGCTTGCCCTTTAGTTGTAGGACACTCTGCGCAGCGGTGGGCTGTGCCGTGTCTGCATGAGCTCGGGTGAGCTGCGGATGAAATCTAAAAGCCGCCAAGAATTTCCCCAAGCGTTGACTGCGGTTCATACGGAGTTTTCTTTACTGGGGTGAAACCCACACTGCGGGGGTGAGTCTAGGTAAAAGGCGGGGGTGCCAACTAAACTAAGCCGCGCAGACCAAAGCCCCATACAGTAAGGCAAATATTTCATGGCTCGTGTAGTTGTCAATGTCATGCCCAAGGCGGAGATTCTGGATCCGCAGGGCCAAGCCGTCGTCCGCGCGCTGGGTCGCATCGGGGTATCCGGTGTGAGCGATGTGCGCCAGGGAAAGCGCTTCGAGCTCGAGGTCGATGACTCCGTCACCGCAGATGACCTAGATAAGGTGGCCGCCACGCTGCTGGCCAATACCGTCATCGAGGACTACGAGGTTGTTGGGCTGGAGGTCAAGTAAGTGGCCGGAACAATCGGAGTAATCACTTTCCCCGGAACCCTGGATGATGTGGATGCCGCTCGCGCAGCCCGCACCGCCGGCGCAGAGGTGAAAAACCTTTGGCACGCAGATACCGATCTGCACGGCGTGGATGCGGTAGTAGTGCCGGGCGGTTTTTCTTATGGTGACTACCTGCGCTCGGGTGCCATTTCCGCGCTCGCGCCGGTGATGCAGTCCGTCATTGATCGTGCTAAGCAAGGCATGCCGGTGCTCGGCATTTGCAATGGCTTCCAGATCCTTACTGAGGCGGGCCTGCTGCCAGGCGCGCTGACCCGCAATAAGGGACTGCACTTCCACTGCACCGATACCTACCTAGAGGTGGCCAATTCCACCACCGCATGGACCAGCGAGTTTGAGCAGGGCCAGAAGATCCTGGTGCCGGCCAAGCACGGCGAGGGCCGCTTCCAGGCTGGTGATGATGATATCGCCCGCATCGAGGGCGAGGGCCGCGTGGTTTTCCGCTATACCGATAATTACAACGGTTCCGTCAACGGCATTGCCGGTGTCAGCGATGAGTCCGGCCGCATTGTGGGCCTCATGCCGCACCCCGAGCACGCCATCGATACGCTAACCGGCCCATCCACCGACGGACTGGGACTTTTCGTATCCGCCATCAAGGCCGTCGCCCAGGCGCCGGCGGTTTAAGGAGGCCACTTTTATGACCGTTCATAATGACACCGTAGAAAAGGCGCAGTCCACCCCAGACGAGCAGCAGCCCTACGCGGAGCTCGGCCTGAAGGATGACGAGTACCAGCGCATCCACGATATCCTGGGCCGCCGCCCCACCGATGCGGAGCTGACCATGTACTCCGTCATGTGGTCCGAGCACTGCTCCTATAAGTCTTCCAAGACGCACCTGCGTTACTTTGGTGAGACCATGACCGAGGAGATGGGGGAGAAGATCCTCGCCGGCATTGGTGAGAACGCCGGCGTGGTCGATATCGGAGACGGCAACGCGGTGACTTTCCGCGTGGAGTCCCACAACCACCCCTCCTACGTGGAGCCTTACCAGGGTGCGGCCACCGGCGTGGGCGGCATCGTCCGCGACATTATGGCCATGGGCGCTCGCCCAATCGCCGTGATGGACCAGCTGCGCTTTGGGCCTGCCGACGCCCCCGATACCAAGCGCGTCCTTCCCGGCGTGGTCTCCGGTGTGGGTGGCTACGGCAACTCCCTGGGCCTGCCCAATATTGGTGGCGAAACCGTCTTTGATGAGACCTATGCCGGTAACCCACTGGTCAATGCCCTGTGCGTGGGTACCCTCAAGGTCGATGACCTGAAGCTGGCCTTCGCTTCCGGCAAGGGCAATAAGGTCATGCTCTTCGGCTCCCGCACCGGCCTGGATGGCATCGGCGGCGTGTCCGTGCTGGCCTCCGATACCTTCGAGGATGGCGCCGAGCGCAAGCTGCCGGCCGTGCAGGTGGGCGATCCCTTCGCAGAGAAGGTCCTCATCGAGTGCTGCCTGGACCTCTACCACGCCGGCGTGGTCGTAGGCATTCAGGACCTGGGTGGCGCGGGCCTGGCCTGCGCCACCTCGGAGCTTGCG
The DNA here is from genome assembly GCA_025144025.1 of Corynebacterium sp. p3-SID1241. Lineage (GTDB taxonomy): Bacteria > Actinomycetota > Actinomycetes > Mycobacteriales > Mycobacteriaceae > Corynebacterium. The sequence goes on from JALXWS010000004.1 coordinate 179,360, forward strand.
GCCTCCGGCGATGGCGGCATGGAGGTCAACCTCGATAATGTGCCGCTGCGCGCGCAGAATATGACCGCGGCCGAGATCCTCGCCTCCGAGTCCCAGGAGCGCATGTGTGCCGTTGTGGCTCCGGAAAACGTGGCGAAGTTCCGCGAAATCTGCGAGCACTGGGACGTCACCTGTGCTGATATTGGCGAGGTCACCGAGGGCAACCACCTGGTCATTCGCCACCAGGGCGAGGTCGTCGTGGATGCCCCGGCGGGAACCATTGCGGATGAGGCTCCGGTGTATGAACGCCCGTATGCCCGCCCGGAGTGGCAGGATGAGCTGCAGAAGTACCAGGGCACCGACAAGCGTGGCCTGGTTGAGGCCCTGCAGAAGCTCGTGTCCTCGCCGTCGCTGTGCTCGCGCGATTTCATCATGAACCAGTATGACCGCTACGTGCGCGGCAATACCGTCCAGTCCCACCACGCGGATGCCGGTGTGCTGCGCATCGATGAGGAGACCGGCCGCGGCGTGGCCGTTTCTGCCGATGCTTCCGGTCGTTATACCAAGCTGGATCCGAACATGGGCGCCCGCCTCGCGCTGGCTGAGGCCTACCGCAACGTTGCCGTCACTGGCGCCAAGCCCGTCGCGATTACCAACTGCCTGAACTATGGTTCCCCGGAAAACCCCGACGTTATGTGGCAGTTCCGCGAGTCTGTACATGGGCTTGCCGACGCCGCCGTGGAGCTTTCCATTCCCGTTTCCGGCGGCAACGTCTCCTTCTACAACCAGACCGGCGAAGAGCCGATCCTGCCCACCCCAGTGGTGGGTGTGCTGGGCGTTATTGATGACGTGCACAAGGCCATCGGCAACGAGCTTGGCACCGTAGGTGAGAAGGAAGTGCTTATCGCCCTAGGTGAGACCAAGGACGAGTTCGGCGGCTCCATCTGGCAGCAGGTGAGCGCTGATACCTCCGATGCTTCCTCTCTCAATGGTCTGCCGCCACAGGTAGACATGGCCAACGAGAAGCGCTTGGCTGAGTTCTTCCACGGCAATGAGCTGCTCACCGCCGCGCACGATATCTCTGAGGGCGGCCTTGCCGTCACCGCCTTTGAGATGGCTAAGCGCGCCGGTGCGACTGCCGACGGCGCCGGCCTCGGCCTCAACCTGGATCTCACCGCGGTCCACGAGGACGAGTTCGTCGCCGCCTTCTCCGAGTCCGCCTCCCGCGTGCTCGTGGCCACCACCGCCGACCGCGCCGATCAGGTGCTTGCCCGCGCCGGCGAGCTGGGTATCCCAGCCGCCATCGTTGGTGAGACCACCGAAACCGGCGCCCTCACCCTCGGCGGCGAGTCCGTCGCCATCTCCCAGCTGGTTGCCGCCTGGTCCGCCACCCTGCCGGACCTCTTCGACCACGCCGTGGGTGCTAACTCCGTGGTGGAGTAAGCCGCTTCGCAGTCCCGCAGCTCTACGACGCGGCCACGCGAAAAGTCCAGCCAAAGCTGGGCTTTTCTTGTTTTGCTCCATTAAACTACCGGTGCAACCGCAGTATTCGTCGAGAGCTATGTAGAAGGTCCTTGAAAGGCGATCGTCTGCGCCCGTACACTTACGGTATCGTAAGTATCCGTTGTGAGGTAGCAGAAGGGACGCGCCGCCGTGGCACAGATGCATGCAGATAGCGCGCCGGGGCCGGGCCTTGTCCAGCGCACGTACTGGATGGCGGACCGCGGGCCCAGGCCGCTAAGCCGTGGCTGGGGACATGCGATTGCAGCTTTGTTGTCGGTGATTTCCTCCACCGTGCTCATTACCTATGCATGGATGACGCTGCACTGGTGGCAGGGGCTTGGTGTGACTGTTTACGGAGTGGGGCTGGTGGGTCTCTTTGGCGTCTCGGCGCTGTATCACCGCTACCCGTGGGCGAGTACGCGGGCCGTGCAGTGGTGGCGGCGGGCGGACCACGCGACCATCTCGGTGTTTATTGCGGCGACGTATACGCCGCTGTGCCTCATCGTGTTATCGCCGGTACAGGCGGCATGGATGCTAGGTGTTGCGTGGGTAGGAGCGATTCTCGGCGTGATTTTGAACCTGGTGTGGATTGGCCACCCGCGCTGGTTGGACGTGGTGGTCTACCTAGCGCTGGGCTGGCTGGTGCTGCCGCTCTTGCCCACGCTGTGGACGCAGGCCGGCGCGGCCGTCGTATGGTTGCTCTTCGCCGGCGGCGTGGTTTATTCGCTCGGTGCGCTGGTCTATGGCTTTAAGTGGCCAGGGCGCGACGCACGGTACTACGGCTACCACGAGCACTTCCACACCGCGACGATTGCGGCGGCGGTGGTACACCTCGTGGCGGTGTGGATGGTCGTGGTTCAGGGGGCTGCTTAGTCAGCGTCAGGGAAAAGCTCCGCGGGATCGGTGTCGGTCGTGATCGCGGCGGCTAGCAGCATGCGGGCTTGGGGAGCGCGTAAGGTGCCGGAGGAGATAACGCCGGCGTCGGCAAGCGTGGCACCGCCACCGGCACCGCCGTAGATTCCCTCCACCGGGCCGTGATCCACGCGGGTGGTGAGCACGACCGGAACCTTCTTGGCCGCGGCCTTAGCGGCTTGGGCTAGCTCGTCGCCGATATTGCCGGCGCCCATTCCCTCAATCACAATGCCTTCGGCGCCGCTGTCCAAGGAGCGCTGGATAAGGTCGGCCGGCGCGCCGGGGTAGGCCGCGACGATATCGACGCGGGTATTGCCCAGCGGCTGATGCTTCAGAGCCTTCGGGCGCTGAGGCTGCTTCTCGCCATTGTTCTTCTCGCCATTGTTATTGGCAAAGCCATCGGCTTTGGACGTATCGGACTTGAAAGCGCCGCGGGCAGGAATGACCTGATCCGCAAAGGCGATAAACGTGCCGCGGCCCCTATTGGTGGGATCGGTGACGGTCTTCACCGCGAGCGCCAAGTTATCCGGGCCATCTGGATTCGGATCATCAAAGGGGCGCATTGCACCGGTTAAGGCCACCGGCTTCTCACTGTCTTGGAAGGTATCGACAGCGATGGCGGTCTCTTCCATGGAATCGGTGCCATGGGTTACCACAACACCATCGACGTCCTTGCGCTGCAGCTCCTTGTGTACGGCCGTGATAATGCTATCGGTATCGTCCAAGGTCATCGCGGAAGAATCCAGCTTAGCAATGTCTTTGACCTCTAAGGTGAGTTTGTTGTTATCAAAGGTGCCAGAAAGCGGTTCCACCAACTTGGAGCCAGTAACGGTAGGCACCACCGCGCCAGTCTTATCGTGTGTGCTGGCGATAGTGCCGCCGGTAGAAAGGACCACCACGTGTCCCTCGGCGGTGGCGCGTGGGCCCTCGCTTTCCGTGGCGGAGGTTTCGGTTGCTTCTGTGGTCGCGGGCTCAGAACTGGTGGGGCTGTGCGAGGCGGAAGACTCGGGTGTGGTGGCCGAAGTTTCGTCCGCTGGGCGGTTATCCGGATTCTGGCAGGACGCCAAGAGGCAGGCCGAAGCTATCAGGGCAAGGCCGGTGCGTACCGACCGGCGCAACGTTGGGGTGTGCATATTCCCTCGTTTCTGTGTGGATATAAGAGCAGACGGCAGGAAACCGTCGTCCGCGTATAAATTCATCTAAAGCAGAAAGACGTGGTTGCCGCTGCCACTATGGACTTGCTAACACCGAAACGAGGGGAGAGCGGCTAGTCGATGTGCTGGTTCGACGGCGCCACCACCAAAGGCTTTGGCGAGTACTTGGCGCGCAGCTCACGCAGGAGGGTGGCGTGCTCGGCCAGGCGCTTGTCTTCCTCGGTATGGGGATTGAAGGGCCGGGCCACCTGCGGCTGGCCATCGTGGTCCAGGGCGATATAGGCCACGGTGGCATGGATGGCGGTTTGCAAGTGTTCCCGGCCGCCGCGGGGGTTACCGGAGCGGACGTGGATGGACATCTGCATCGAGCGGGTATCGGTGCGCATCATGCGGGCGTCGACCTCGATGAGGTCACCGATGGAAATCGGGCGGTAGAAGCGGATGCCGCCGGCGTACACCGCAACGGTGCGCTCCGCGGACCACTCCATGGTGCAAGCTGCGCCGGCCTCATCGATCCACTGCATGGCGGTGCCGCCGTGGACCTTGCCGCCCCAGTTGACGTCGGTGGGCTTGGCCAGGAAGCGATTGACCATGCGCGGCGCATCAGAAGGCCCGTCATAGGTTTGCTTTTCCATCTCCGCCTCGATGGCATTGCGCAGCTCGATGCGGGACTTGGCGGCCTCTTCCACGCGGCGTTGCTCATCGGTCTCCGGCACAAAGGAAGGCACAGGGGTGGATTTGCCGGTAGCTGGGTCCTTGGCCACGAAAATAACCAGGCAATCGCAGGCGCGAGTGAAAATGCCCTCGCGCGGGTCGGCCGAAAGTACCTCGTTGACGATGTGCATAGAGGAGCGGCCGGTCATGGCGATACGCGAGCGCACCTCCACGATGTGCCCGGAAGGGATCGGCCGGGTGAAGTGGATATGGCCCACGTATGCGGTCACGCAGTACTGGCCGGACCACTGCACGGCGCAGGCATAGGCGGCCTTATCAATCCATTCCAGGACGCGGCCGCCGCTGATGCCGGGGGCGCCGGCCATGGTGACGTCGGTTGGCGATGCCATAAAGCGTAGCGTCAGTGCCGGGGATTTCTGGATTTCCGCAACGGAGGGCGTAGGTGACATAAACAACAAGATAACAGTAGTTATGATGTAAATATGAAAAAGCCCGTCGATCCCGCCGCCACCCGCGCGGCCGTCATGGCCATCAAAGACTGGATTGCCGCCCCGGCGGAGCACGATAAGCCAGGTAGAGCCCTGCTTGCTGACGCCGTCCGGCGCACCGCCCGTACCCTCGAAGCCGACGCGCCGGGCCACTCCGTGGAGTTGCGGGTACCCCCATTTGTTGCAGTGCAATGCATTGAGGGGCCCCGCCATACCCGCGGCACCCCACCCAATGTGGTGGAGACTGATCCGGAAACCTGGCTGCGCCTAGCCACCGGATTGGCGGACTGGGAGGAGTCCTTAAGTACTGGTCGCGTCGATGCTTCCGGCTCCCGCGCGGGCGAAATCGCGCAGTGGCTGCCGCTTATTCCGTTAGTTTCCGGCGGCGCGACAGGCTAATATAAACGCCGTGGTAGAAGTACATACTCCTAGTATCACCAATCTTGACGATCAGAATGAGCAGGAGCCCCGCGAAGAGTGCGGCGTCTATGGCGTGTGGGCTCCCGGGGAGGAAGTCTCCAAGCTGACCTACTTCGGGCTCTTCGCCCTCCAGCACCGCGGCCAGGAAGCCGCCGGCATTGCGGTGGGCGATGATGACCGTATCGTCGTTTTCAAGGACATGGGCTTGGTGGCCAATATCTTTGATGAATCCATCCTGTCTGCCCTGCAAGGCAATGTGGCGGTGGGCCACACGCGCTATTCCACCGCCGGCGGCAAGGAATGGTCCAATGTCCAACCGATGTTTTCTACCTCCTCTATCGGGGTAGATATTGCCCTTGGCCACAACGGCAACCTCGTCAACTATTTGGAGCTGCGTGAAGAGGCCGTGCAGCGCGGCTTGATTAAGCCCAATGAGGAATCGGTGTCCGATTCCATGTGCTTGTCTATGCTGCTTGCTGACGGCGTCGATGAAGAAACCTCCGTCTTCGACTCCGCCCGTGACCTGCTCCCGCGTGTTAAGGGAGCGTTTTGCCTGACCTTTACCGATGGCCACACCATGTACGCCGCCCGCGACCCGCACGGCGTTCGCCCGCTGGTCCTCGGCCGCCTGGCCAAGGGCTGGGTGGTCGCCTCGGAAACCTGTGCGCTGGATATCTCCGGCGCACAATTCATTCGTGAGATCGAGCCCGGCGAGCTCGTCGCCATCGATGAGGCCGGCATCCGTTCGGTGGACTTCGCGCCGGCTAGGCGTCATGGCTGTGTCTTCGAATACGTCTACTTAGCCCGCCCAGATAGCGATATAAAGGGCCGCTCCGTCAACGCCTCCCGCGTAGACATCGGCCGCCGCCTGGCCCGCGAATACCCGGCCGAGGGCGCGGACCTCGTCATCCCGGTTCCCGAATCCGGCAACCCCGCTGCCGTGGGCTATGCCCGCGAGTCCGGCATCACCTTCGCTCACGGATTGGTTAAAAACGCCTATGTGGGCCGCACCTTCATCCAACCCACCCAGACCCTGCGCCAGCTGGGCATCCGCTTGAAGCTCAACCCGTTGCGCGAGGTCATTAATGGCAAGAAGCTGGTCGTGGTGGATGATTCCATCGTGCGCGGCAATACCCAGCGCGCGCTCATCCGCATGCTGCGCGAGGCTGGCGCGGCCGAGGTGCACGTACGCATCGCTTCCCCGCCGGTGAAGTGGCCGTGCTTCTATGGCATCGACTTCGCCTCCCCGGGAGAGCTCATCGCTAACGCCAGCCCCTCCGATGATCCAGAAACCGTCTGCGCCACTATCTGTGACACCATCGGCGCCGATTCCCTGGGGTTTGTCTCGATCGAGGAGATGGTGGCCGCCACTGAGCAGCCCAACTCTGAGCTGTGCACCGCCTGCTTCTCAGGCGAGTACCCACTCGGCCTGCCCGCCGGAAACCCCAATGCAGACGCCGTGCGCACCTTGCTCGGCACCGAATAACAAAGGATTTTTGAAACCATGAGTGACAATACCTACGCAGCAGCCGGCGTCAGCATCGAAGAGGGCGACCGCGCCGTCGAGCTTTTCGCCCCACACGCTAAGCGCGCTACTCGCCCAGAGGTCTTAGGTGGCCTCGGCGGTTTTGCCGGGCTATTCAAGCTCGGCGAATACAAGGAACCGATCCTGGCCGCCGGTTCCGACGGCGTCGGCACCAAGCTTGCCGTAGCCCAGGCCATGGACAAGCACGACACCATTGGCATCGACTTGGTAGCTATGTGCGTTGATGACCTCGTTGTCTGCGGCGCGGAACCGCTTTTCCTGCAGGACTACATTGCTGTGGGCAAGGTTGTGCCGGAAAAAGTGGCCGAGGTGGTCAAGGGCATCGCCGAAGGCTGCGTGCAGGCCGGCGCCGCACTGCTGGGCGGCGAGACCGCAGAGCATCCTGGCATGATGGGAGAAAACGAATACGACGTCTCAGCCACTGCAGTCGGCGTGGTCGAGGCCGATGGGGTGCTGGGCCCAGACAAGGTTCACGATGGTGACGTGCTTATCGCCATGGGCTCGTCCGGCCTGCACTCCAATGGCTACTCCTTGGCCCGCCACGTACTCCTCGAGCAGGCCGGCATGCCTCTCGACGGCCACGTGGAAGAGCTCGGCCGCACCCTTGGTGAGGAACTGCTCGAGCCTACCCGCATTTACGCCAAGGACTGCTTGGCGCTGGCTAGCGAGTGTTCTGTCTCCACCTTCTGCCACGTCACCGGCGGAGGCTTGGCCGGCAACCTTGAGCGCGTCATCCCAGAGGGCTTGGCGGCCGATATCAACCGCGCGACGTGGACTCCTGGCCAGATCTTCAAACTCATTTCCTCTGTGGGCAAGGTGGAGCTGGCCGAGATGGAAAAGACCTTCAACATGGGGGTTGGCATGATTGCCGTGGTAAACCCAGAAGACCGTGACCGCGCCTTGGCCATGCTTACCGCCCGTCACGTCGATGCGTGGGAGCTGGGCACCGTCCGCTCTGCCTCCGGTGAGGAGCCGCGCGTGGTCATGCACGGCGAGCACTCAAACTTCTAGCTGGGGCGGGCACGAGGAAGGGCCCTAGGAATTCCTAGGGCCCTGGGCTATCCGGCGGCGAGCGGAAGATTAGCGTTCGTCGCGGTTTTCATCATCCCATTCGTCAACGTAGTCGGCGTATGGGTCATCCTCTTCGTAATCGTGGGAGTCACCCTCTTGCTGTGCGGCGAGTTCCCGTTGCAGGGACTCGATATCCATTTCGGGTGAGTTGTACTTGAGCCGGCGTGCAACTTTGGTCTGCTTTGCCTTGGCGCGTCCGCGTCCCATGTGCATGACCCCCTTGGGTTAGTAGGGCGCGCCAGGGATTCTTGGGCGCCCCATCGACTTGTCTATTTAGTATCTTCCTGTAAGACACAATAGCCTGTGTGACGAAAAAATTCCGCACCGCCCCCTCTCTAGTGGGAGATTTAGCGGCCGCGCAGCCGGTTTACCGCTTCGCGCCCGGCCTTGGGGCCCTCATCCTCGGGGATGGAGGAGGGATCGATCGACGCTGCGGTATCGTCCACCTCTAGGGTGCCGGCGTCCAGCGCAGAGCGCTTGACCAGTCCCAAGGCGATGGGCCCGTAATCGCAATCATCGACGATGGTGCCTATGCGGCCTACCTTACGTCCATTAAAAGTAATGTCATCGCCCACATTTGGCCGCTGCGGGGCAGAGCCATCGAGGTGAAGCTGCACCAAGAGGCGAGGGGAGCGGCCAAGGTTTTCCACGCGCGCTACCGTCTCCTGCCCACGATAGCAGCCTTTATTGAGGTGAACGTGGGCTGGAGTCTTGGCGTCGCGGCTGATCCACTGCGGCACCTCGTGTGGGATAGATTTATTGTCTAGGTCCGCTGCTAGCTCGGGCTCGCGAGCGCGCACGCGCTCGGCAGTAAAGGCCATAAGGCCTGCCAATCGTGCGCCAGATTCCTCAAGCCATTTCGTTGCTTCGACCAAGGATTCGCGTGGAACGCCGAGGTCAATGCGCCTAATTCCGGACCATTGGACTTCACGGGAAAACTCCACCATGGGCGGTGTTGCAATATCGGTATCACCCAGGAGGGTGAGGATGGCGATATCGGCTTCTTCCACGGTGACCTCGGACCAAAAGACCATCATGGTGAGGAATTTCAAAAGGGAGTCGAATTGGGCCGCAGGAACATCGATTAGGAAGGCATCCTCGGTACGGGTGATATCCATGTGGTGGAGGATATGGCCTTGTATATCTAGGTCGAGGGCGCCGGCGCTAAAGCCCGCTGGAGCCGCGTCAAGCTTTTGCGAAAGCAAGTTATTAAGGAACTCGGCGGCGTCCTTGCCGCTGACACGGATAACGCGGCGTTGGGATCGGTCAATGACTATGGTGCCGCCATCGGCGGCGCGTTGCTCGCCCAATGGATTGCCATAGTGCCAGGCCACCCCCTGGGCATCGAGTACGGTCGCGTCCTGGTGCTCCGCGGCACCGGCGCGCTGCAGAAGAGGCGAAGAATAACTCACAACTACCGATGGTAGGGCATAATCGAAAGTATGAAGTTTTCGCCGCGAAAAGAGCCGGTCATCTACGTTGTGGAACCCTATGGAGGTTCGGTGCGCAAGCATATGCCTACGCTGCCGCTTGTCTACGCCGATGATGCCGCGGTCACCCGCGGCGATGGCATCTTTGAGTCCCTGCTCGTGCGAGGAGGGAAGGCCGCCAACCTGCAGCGGCACGCGCAGCGATTCTGCGATTCGGCGCGCACAATGAATTTACCGGAGCCGCCCATGGACAAGTGGGAAGAGGCTACGCGGCTCGCTATTGCTGATTTTTGCGGTGAAGACACCGGTGACGCCAAATGCACATGGACCTACACCCGCGGCCGCGCCTCTACTGGTAGGCCCAGTGCCTGGGTCGTGGTTCAGCCGATTGAGAATAAAGTGCTAGAGCAGCGCGACCAAGGCGTGGCCGTGATGACTAGCCCGCGCCTCTGGCACGTAGCAGAGGAGCTGCCCGCCAAGACTTTGAACTATGCGGCGACGATGGCGATGCTGCGCATGGCGCGTGAAAAGGGCTTTGAGGATCTAATTCTTACGGACCCGGATACTGGGGAAATCCTCGAGGGTGCAACCTCAACCGTGGTGGCTGTCAAGGGGGAGAAGCTGCGCACCGCCGCGGGCCGAGGCATCTTGCCGGGAACCACACAGGCCGCACTTTTCGCGCACGCTAAGGAGGAAGGCTATCGCTGCAAGGCCAAACCGCTGACCGTGGAGTACTTAGAAAAGGCGGATTCGGTGTGGCTAGTGTCCTCCGTGCGCGTTGCGGCGCGTGTCACCCGGTTGAATGAGAAAAAATTAAAGGCCCCGGACAACGTGGACGTCATCCGAGACCTTATTGATGCTGCGCTGGGGTCCTAGCCAGCGATGCGGGTGAGCTCCGCGGACATGTAGGGCCGCATTTCGCCATCCACCATGCGCTCGTCTACCCAGCCCAGGTTGTTATTGGGCATCAGGCCGTACATGCGCTTGCCTGGGCCCAGGTTCTTCGGGCCGGTTTCGGTCACCATGGTGGAGGCTGATTCCAGCTGCCAAGCGCGATCATTGAACGGCTCGCCGTAGAAAATTTCCACAATGCCATTAGACGAGGTGTAGGTTACCTCGATTTCATCCTTTTCTGAGATGCGCCAGAAGCCGGTCTCACGCACGGATGGGCCTTCCGGCTTGCCCTCGGTATTGATCGTCCAGGTGCGGGAGCTAAAAGTCAGGTAATTCTCGCCATCGTGGGCGATGACCAGCTGCTGGCCAAAGGTGTATTCTTGGCCCTTCGTATCGTGTGCCTGACCCTCCCCCTGCCAGACGCCAACGAGGGGGAGCAGGCCCAGCAGGCCGTCGTGCAGGGACGGGCCCTGTCGCAAGTTAGCCGTATCGTCCGGCACGGGGGTATCGCCCAGCTCGAGCGCGGGGATATTGCGGCTAGCGGCGTCCTTCCACTGCTCAGCAGCCTGGTTCACGGCATCATTGCCATTGAGCTTGCCGGGATCATTTTCTGGATGGGAGTCCGCAGTTGTTTCAATGTTGTTTGCGGTGTTGTCAGTATTATTTTCGCTCATGGCCGTCCAGCCTAGTCGTGAACCCGCCGCTTTAACTACTAGACTTAGGCCTCGTGCATGCATTGATGATCTCGAATCCCAACTCGACCTCACAAACTAACGCTCTATTCCGCCAACTCGTCCCCTGCCTCCGAGCGATAGAGGGGCTGCATCTCAAGGTGCAATTTACGCACTACCCTGGCCACGCCGAAGAGATGGTTAAGGGAATGACCAGGGATGACTATGACGTCATCATTGCCGTGGGCGGTGACGGTACTGTCAATGAAGTGGTCAACGGGCTACTCGGCCCGGCCGACGGGCAGCGCCCTGATCCTCACTCCGTTCCGGCGCTGGCCGTGATTCCTACCGGTTCTGCCAACGTCTTCGTGCGCGCTTTGGGCTTTCCCAATACCCCGGTGGAGGCTACCCATGTGCTGGCGCGCATGCTCGACCGGGATCTTCGCCGCACCATTTACCTCGGTACGTGGAATGACCGCTGGTTTGCCGTCAATGCAGGCTTCGGTTTGGACGCAGACGTGTTGGCGCGCGTGGATCGTGCCCGCGAGCAAGGTTTTGCCGCCACTCCGTTGCGCTACCTCAACGTTGCCATCCGGGCATGGAGCCGCGCGCGGAAGAACCCACCGCATATTGCGGTGACGGCCGAATCCAGTGACGGCGAGCGGCTGCACAAGGATGATGTGCCGCTGATGTTTACCTCGAATACCAACCCGTGGACGTTCCTGGGGCCGCTGCCGGTGGTAACAAATCCGCGCAACTCCTTCGATGAGGGATTGGCCCTCTTTGGGCTGGAGGAGTTAAGCGGTCTCGGCGGTGTGGTTGGCTTGCTGCACCTATTTGGTGCTGATAAGCGCGGGTGGCTCAATAAGCTCACTATGGAAAAGACGGTGGCCTTCGATGATGCCATGCGGGTAGAGCTGGTTTGTCGCGAGCCCCAGCGTTTTCAGGCCGATGGGGAATCAGAAGGGCGCTTCGATAGCGTCACCTTGGCCTCGGTGAAAGATGCCATCGAGGTATTCGCCCCGCAGGCTCGGAGAGAGGCTCACCAGCGCACGATGAAGGAAGTTCTCCGAGACTTTATTCGCCTGCGTTAGCTTGCGGTGCCGGGCCCACCCGGTGCTTGGTATCGGCGGCCTTCTTTTCCGCCTCTTCCACGGCCTTTTGTTCCGAGCCTTCTATCTCTAGCGGGGAGAGCTGGGCCAGCTGTACCTTGATATTGCGGCGCTGCACCTCGAAGGAAATGGTGCCCCCTTGCATCTTTACCGCGGTAGCTTGGGCAGGCAGCGGCAGCTGGCGAGTATCGAAGTTCAAAGAAAAGGCCTTCTGCAGGCGGTCGTCATCGGTGCCGTAGACCTGCATTCGAAACTCCGGCCCTACGAGGCGGAGGGTGACTTTGGCGGTGGACTTGTGGGCGTCGCCAGGCAGGGTGCCGGTAAGCTCTGCTTCTGCGGAGGTGCCACCGGAGGGTGAAATATCGTCTGGGTTGGCAATGGAGAGGTCGGTAATACCCAGCAGGCGTCCTAAAGCGACGCCATCCAAGGAAATGCCGCGGGAGTAGGTGGATACGGGCGCGCCCTCAATATCCCCGTTCATTACTTGCTCTGGGGTGACCGTTATATCGCGCAATACGGTAGAGGCATTGACCATTCCCAGCTTCGGCACTTCCACGTCGAGAGCCTTGACCTCCAGATAGGGGATTTCTTTCGAAGCCGCCGCCCACACGTAGGGAGTGCCGCCGATGTAGACATCCGGCGTATTATCTAGCCGCGAATTGGCCTTCACGGCCTGCGCCACCTTGTGTTCTGTGTGCATAGCCACGCAGGCATCCGCCACCCAGGCAGCAATGAGCACGCACACCACGAGGAGGGCGCGCACGATGCGCCGGTCAATCTTTAGAACGCTCACCCTTTCATTCTTACCCTACGTATTCTGGTGCCTATGACTAGCAATGCCTTTAAGATTACGGAAGAAAACCTGCCCAGCACCCCGGAGCTGGCCCGCCGCGTAGAAGCGTGGGCTGAGCAGGCCGAACGTGCCGATGGTATGGCACCGCTCTCGGAGCAATTCCTCAATGGTTTGCAGGATTCCCGTTTGCAGCATCGCCACCTCGTGGCGTGGGTGGGGCAGGAGCCGTGTGGCGTAGCTTGCCTGGAAGGCTCCACAGCGGAGCTTTTCATTGCGCCCGAACAGCGTAGGCAGGGCTTTGGTGCCCTGCTTTACGACGCTGCCGCGAAAACCCCTAACCTGCAGGCCTGGGCCCACGGAAACCTGCCAGCTGCCAAGGCCGTAGCAGAGTCACGCGGTCTGCAGGTCACCCGCAAGCTCGTGGTCATGGGCATTGGGGGAGAAGAGCTCGCGGCCGCGGCCCAGCCCGCGGAGTTGCCCCTAACTGCTCTCAATTACACCGAAGCAGTGGATAAATGGGGGAAAAGCCGTGTGGAGGAACAGTGGCTCAAGGTAAATAATGAGGCCTTTTCCTGGCACCCCGAGCAAGGCGGCTGGGATGTAGAACGCCTTCACCGCGGGATGGAAGCGGACTGGTTCGATCCCGCCGACGTGCTCTTCCTGTGGGATACCGCAGGGGAGCCGGTTTTAGCCGGCTTCCACTGGACCAAGTGGCATGCGGAGGAAACCCCAGGATTTGGCGAGGTCTACGTGGTGGGTTTGGCCGAGCACTATCGCGGCCAGAAATTGGGCGGCCCGTTGCTGCAAGTGGGACTGCGCCGCATGGTAGAAAAGGGAGCTCAAAAGGTAATTCTCTACGTGGAAGCGGATAATGATCCGGCGCTCAAGGCCTATGAGCGTTTGGGATTTAAAGTTGATGAAGAACACGTTGTATGGGGCGTATGTGACTAACGTCATGGGGTTCGCGGCGTTTGTTCACTTAGAGTTCACCTCCTAGAACCCTGTTGGTCAGATACTGCCGATAGCTTTACACCTTGTGAGTTAACCGCACCTGTGCGCCTGCATCCCGTCCCAGAAGGCGGAGCGGGATGCAGGAGATATCTCTCTAGGAGATGCGGTTTCCTCGGACAATCAATCTCTGATCTGCACCGGAAAGGGTTTTCCCGTGATTCGCAACTTCAAGCGCACTGCCGCAATCTTCGGCATCGTAGCCGCAACCTCCACCGCTCTCGTAGCTTGCTCTGAGGAGTCTGGCTCCTCCTCTGATTCCGCTGGCGGCGAGGACGTCTCCGGCGAGCTCGTCGGTGACGGCGCATCCTCCCAGCAGAACGCAATGTCCTACTTCCAGACCGCGTTCTCCGAGGATCACCCAGACGCCTCCCTGTCCTACAACGCTTCCGGTTCCGGCGCTGGCGTTGAGGCCTTCACAAACGGCCAGGCTGACTTCGCTGGTTCTGACTCCGCTCTGAAGGAAGATGAGGGTGAGGTTGAGGCTGCCGCTAAGCGTTGCGATGGCAACGAGGCTTGGCACCTGCCAACCACTATCGGCCCGGTTGCAATCGCCTACAACCTAGGCGATACCGAGATCAACCTTTCCACCGAGACCCTGGGCAAGATCTTCAAGGGCGAGATCAAGAAGTGGAACGACGAGGCCATTGCCGCTGACAACGAGGGCACCGACCTGCCGGATAAGGACATCACCGTCATCTTCCGTTCCGATGAGTCCGGTACCTCCGCAAACTTCCAGAAGTTCCTGAAGGCCGCTACCGGCGACTGGGATTCCGAGGGCAAGCAGTTCCCGGATACCGTCGGTGAGGGTGCTAACGGCTCCTCCGGTGTTGCTGACCAAGTTGCAAACATCGACGGCGCTATCACCTACGTCGAGTCTGGCTTCGCAGACCAGAAGGAAGGCGACGGCGTCAAGAAGGCCAAGATTGACTTTGGCCACGGCCCAGTTGAGCTGTCCACCGAGTCCGTTAACAAGGCTCTGGAGAACCTAGAGTTCAAGGAGACCGACTCCGAGCACAACATGGTTGTTGACTCCGAGGCACTGTTCTCCTCCGATAACGAGGGTGCATATCCGCTCATCTTGACCACCTACAACATCGTATGCTCCAAGGGCTACGATGAGGAGACCTCCAAGCTGGTTAAGTCCTTCTTCACCACCGTTCTGGATCACCAGGATGACCAGCTGGCTGAGCAGGGCTTCATCCCAGTTGAGGGTGCACACCTGGACAAGCTGAAGGCTGCTGTTGACGCTCTGCAGTAAGCGCTAAAGCTGTAAAAGCTTAATGCCTTCCCGCCCCCACTGCCGCACACGATTCGCGCTTTGGGGGCGCAGGTATGTAACGATATTTTCCATATTTAACGCTGAGAAGGATTAACAGTCTCATGGCAGACAATAATCTCACCACGGCTCCAGAGCAGAAGGACGCGCACGTCACTTCTGCCGAGCGAGTCTCCAACAGCGGACACGATGAGGTAGCTACCTCCAGCGCCAACGGCGGCGTAAAGCGCCCGGGTGACCGTGTCTTTGAATTCCTATCCACTGCTTCGGCAACACTTATCACCGTAATGATTGCCGCCATTGCTGCCTTCCTGCTGTGGCGTGCGGTTCCCGCCCTAGGGGTTAACGACGGCGGCATCATGGGCTTCTTCACCTATGGCGGACGATGGGAGACCAGCGATACCTCCGCGATGAAGTTCGGTATCCCGACCATGTTCGGCACGACCGTTCTCATTTCCGTCTTCGCCCTTCTGCTGGCCATGCCGGTGGCCCTAGCCATCGCCATCTTCCTGTCCAACTACGCGCCTTCCCGCTTGGTTAAGCCGCTCGGCTTCCTCGTGGACATGCTCGCTGCAGTTCCGTCCATCGTTTACGGCCTGTGGGGCTGGCAGGTTCTCGGTCCAGCCCTTTCCGGCTTCTACTCTTGGATGGAATCCTGGGCCGGTGGCTTCTTCCTATTCCACGTCTTTGATAACTCGCCGTCTTTCGCTACTGGCCGCAACCTGTTTACCGGTGGCATTGTGCTCGCCGTTATGATCCTGCCGATCATCGCTGCTACCGCCCGCGAGGTCTTTGTCCAGACCCCTCCAGGCCAGGTGGAATCGGCCTTGGCATTGGGCGCTACTCGTTGGGAAGTCATCCGTATGACGGTTCTTCCTTTCGGCATGTCCGGCTACATTGCCGGTTCCATGCTCGGCTTGGGTCGTGCATTGGGTGAGACCATGGCGCTATACATGGTTGTCTCCCCGCTGATTGACTTCCGCTTCTCGCTTTTCGACGGCGGTACTACCTTCGCTACAGCTATCGCTCTGGCATCTGCCGAGTTCGGTAACGAGATGCGCGCTGGTGCCTACATCGCCGCCGGCCTCATGCTGTTCTTGCTGACCTTCGTGGTCAACGCAATTGCCCGCGCCATCGTGAAAAATAAGTAAGGAGGGGAGGATCAATGACTACGACAACTAATGCCAAGCCTGCCTCCCAAGGCGGCGCGACATTCTTGGACATCTCCGGCTCCCGCAAAATGACCAATAACATCGCCACGGTAGTGGTCTGGGGCGCAATGATTTTGGCCATGGTCCCGCTGGCTTGGGTTCTGTGGGAACTCATCGCCCGCGGTAGCGGCGTCATTCTCAACGCTGAGTGGTGGACCGCCTCCCAGCGCGGCATCATGAATAGTTCTGCTGGCGGCGGCGCTGCCCACGCAATCGTGGGTACCTTCGTCCAGACCATCCTGGCTTCTATCATTTCCATTCCGATTGGTATCTTCACCGCGATCTACCTGGTGGAGTACTCCAAGGGCGGTTGGCTCGGCCGCATCACCATCTTCATGGTGGACATCCTGTCCGGTGTGCCGTCCATCGTTGCGGCCCTGTTCATCTTCGCCATGTGGATCACCCTCTTCGGATTCGGTCGCTCCGGCTTTGCCGTGGCACTGTCCTTGGTGCTGCTGATGATTCCAATTGTGGTGCGCAATACTGAAGAGATGCTGCGCGTGGTTCCGATGGATTTGCGTGAGGCATCCTACGCGCTCGGCGTACCGAAGTGGAAGACCATCGCCCGCATTGTCTTGCCTACCGCACTGTCTGGCATCGTTACCGGCATCATGCTAGCGATTGCCCGCGTGATGGGTGAGTCCTCCCCAGTGCTGGTCTTGGTTGGTTCCTCCTCCGTCATCAACTGGGATGCTTTCAAGGGCTCTCAGTCTTCGCTTCCGCTGATGATGCTGGATATGTACAAGGCCGGTGCACAGCCCGCCGTGCTGGACAAGCTCTGGGGCGCAGCCTTGACGCTGGTTATCCTCATCGCTGTTCTCAATATTGCGGCCCGCATCATTTCCGCAAAGTTCTCGGTTAAGAAGTAACCGCCGTGCCACTCGATTCCGCCATACACTCGCTAGAGGAGAAACTCCCAAATGTCTAAGCTCGCGCTCAATGACGTGAACATCTTTTACGGCGACTTCCACGCCGTGCAGAACGTGAACATGCAGATCCCGGCCCAGGCCGTGACCGCATTCATCGGACCTTCCGGCTGTGGTAAGTCCACCGTGCTGCGCACCATCAACCGCATGCACGAGGTAATCCCTGGTGCCTCCGTGAAGGGTGAAGTCCTGCTCGATGGCACCAATATCTACGGTCCGAAGGTGGACCCGGTATCCGTGCGCAACACCATCGGCATGGTCTTCCAAAAGGCTAACCCGTTCCCCACCATGTCCATCGAGGACAACGTGGTGGCAGGCCTGAAGCTCTCCGGTGAAAAGAACAAGAAGAAGCTCAAGGAAGTCGCGGAAAAGTCCCTGCGCGGCGCCAATCTTTGGGACGAGGTCAAGGACCGCCTAGATAAGCCGGGCGGCGGCCTTTCCGGTGGTCAGCAGCAGCGTCTGTGTATCGCCCGCGCCATCGCTGTGGAGCCAGAGGTGCTGCTCATGGACGAGCCTTGTTCCGCACTGGATCCGATTTCCACCCTTGCCGTGGAGGACCTCATCCACGAGCTGAAGGAAAACTTCACCATCGTCATCGTGACCCACAACATGCAGCAGGCAGCTCGCGTGTCCGACAAGACCGGCTTCTTCTCCCTCGAAGCAACCGGCAAGCCGGGCCACTTGGTGGAGTTCGATGACACCACCAAGATCTTTGAGAATCCTTCTCAGAAGGAGACCGAGGATTATATCTCCGGCCGCTTTGGCTAAAGATTAGATAGATTGTCCGAGAAAAGGGGGCCGGTTCGCATGAACCGGCCCCCTTTCTTAGTTTTTGATTTTTTAGCGACGGAACTGTCGCTCTAGTTCGGCCATACGGGCCTCGAACTCGGCATCCTTTTTGTCCTCTTCTAGCTTCTTGGCATAGTCGTGGGGTAGCAGGCCAGTGGTCAAATAGATAATGTGACCGGCAACCGAAACGCAGTGATCGGCGTAGCGCTCGTAGTAGCGCGTAAGCTGCGAGGTCTCTACTGCCTCGCGCACGGTGCCTTCCCATTCGCGTTGGGTCAAGATACGCAGGATATAGGAGTTAATGTCATCCACTGCATCGTCATCGGTGCGGAGATTGATGGATAAATCAGCGTCGGGGGTGACGAGAATATCGTGTAGCACCGAGCCCATCTCTTCGGTGAGGCGGTACATTTCCTCGAAGTAGCCCATGTAATTTGCTGGAACCACGGATTCGGGGTGGCGGCGGCGCGCAGAATCCGCGATGTGCTGAGCAAGTCTGCCCATGCGGTAGAGATCCTCCACGATATAGATGGAGGAGACAACCTGGCGGAGATCCTGTGCCATGGGGTTTTCCAAAGCCAAGAGCTTCACGGCGCGCTCAGAACACCGAGCACGGATCTCATCTAGCTCCTCGGTCATGGTGAGGGCGTCTTCCGCGGAATCTAAGACGCCTTGGAGCAATGCCTGCGAAGCCTTATCCAAGATGGTGCGCACGGTATCGCACATCACGATGAGGTCATGGGAGAAGTTATTTAAGTGTTCCCTGTAGGCAGCACGCATGCCAAAGATAATAGCGAAAACCTTTCGCTTTTGCGCAACTTAAGCAGGAGTTAAATGCGCGATTCCTGTATGCTCCTAGCTGCTCTTATGTTGCTGTCAGGTTATCCGCCCGAATTCATAAAGTCTGCAGCAACGGGAACGCAATCGTCCTCAGGATCGTCGAGCCATCCATCGGGCAAAGCCACCTTGGAAGGCGAGCCTTGGCGGCCGCGGGCGCCGTCGGCGTCGGCAGCCAGGGCGTCGGAATCCGCCCAGGGGGCCAGTAATTCCCACAATGCCTCGAGGGAATCTACCTTGGCCAAGCCTGCGCGGACTTGGCCGCCGACTGGGAAGCCGCGCAGGTACCAACCGATGTGCTTGCGGATATCGCGGGAAGCATTGTCCTCGCCGTCGTGCTCCGCCAGTAGCTCTGCGTGGCGGAGAATGACTTGGGTGACCTCGCCCAGGGTCGGCTCTGCCGGAATGGACTCGCCGCGCAGTGCGGCGCCGAGTTCGGCAAATAGCCACGGGCGGCCGAGGCAGCCGCGGCCTACCTGCACGCCGTCGCAACCGGTCTGCTCCATCATGCGGCGTGCATCCTCTGCGCGGAAGATATCGCCATTTCCCAAGACGGGGACTCCTGTGTCCGCCAAATGTTCCTTTAGGCGGGCAATCTCGTCCCATCGGGCTTCACCGGAGTAGCGCTGGGCGGCGGTGCGGCCGTGCAAGGTGACGGCGGCGGCGCCAGATTCGACGGCGATGCGCCCGGCGTCAAGATGCGTATGGTGCTCATCGTCAATGCCCACGCGCATCTTGACGGTAACGGGAATATTGGTACCTTCGGTAGCTTTGACGGCGGCAGAGACGATATTGCCAAAGAGGCGCCGTTTATAAGGCAGTGCGGAACCACCGCCACGCCGGGTGACCTTGGGAACCGGGCAACCAAAGTTCATATCGATGTGGTCTGCCAGGTTTTCGTCCACAATCATCTTCGCGGCCTTGTAGGTGTATTCCGGATCTACCGTATAGATCTGCAGGGAACGGGGATCTTCCTGCGGCGCAAAGGTGGTCATGTGCAGCGTCTTTTCATTGCGCTCTACCAATGCGCGTGCGGTGACCATCTCGCAGACATAGAGGCCGGAGACGGTACCGGTGCGCGCCATTTCCTGCTCGCGGCACAACGTGCGGAAGGCAACGTTGGTTACCCCCGCCATCGGGGCGAGGATGACGGGGGAGGAGAGATCATAGTGTCCAATGCGCAAATTCACGCCCCAATTGTGCTAGTTGACGGGCCAAAATAGCAACTGGTGCCACAGTGGCGGCGTTCCCCATTTCCGTTTTATGGGGTGGGCGTCACACTAAAGCAGTGGAAATCTTGCAAAGATTCGCTAATGTGGGCTGTGTAACTAATTAGAATGGCCGTTATTTTGGCTGGCCCCTTAATGAAGGAGGATTACCCTTGTCCGAAAGAATCGCGTATGCCCCATTTCAGAAACTCGTCGTTTCTGCAGAAGAGGCTGCTCAGCATGTCAACCATGGTGACCGGGTGGGCATTTCCGGTTTCACCGGTGCTGGCTACCCCAAGGGTCTGCCTACCGCTATTGCAGATAAGGCCAAGGCTCTTCATGAAAAGGGCGAAGAATTTAAGATCGATGTATTCTCCGGTGCTTCCACCGCCCCGGACTGCGATGGAGTTCTGGCGGAAGCTGAGGCGATCCGCTTCCGCTCGCCTTATAACTCCGATCCCACCTTGCGCAAGCAGTTCAATGATGGCACTGCGCTCTACCAGGATATTCATCTTTCCCACTCTGGCCAGCAGGTAGAGGAGGGCTTCTACGGTGACTTCCAGGTAGCCATCATTGAGGCGGTCCGGATCACCGAAGAAGGCCACGTGGTGCCGTCCTCCGCAGTGGGCAATAACCTCGAATACATCGAGGCTGCGGATAAGATCATTATTGAGATCAACGAGTGGCAGTCCATCAACCTTGAGGGCATGCACGATATCTACCGCATTGAAAAGCTGCCGAACCGCCAGCCCATCCCTATCACTAAGCCGGGCGATCGCATCGGCACCACCTACATGGAGGTCCCAGAGGACAAGGTGGTAGCCGTGGTTAAGACCGAAGCCCCGGACCGCAACGCACCATTCAAGGAGCCGGACGAGATCTCCGAGAAGATCGCGGCCAACTTCATTGAATTCCTCGAGGGTGAGGTCGCCGCAGGCCGCCTCGAGTATGACAAATTCATCATGCAGTCCGGCGTGGGCAACGTCCCGAACGCCGTGATGGCTGGCCTTTTGGATTCCAAGTTTGAAAATATCCAGGCTTATACCGAGGTCATCCAGGACGGCATGCTCGATCTTATCGATGCCGGCAAGATGACCATGGCTTCCGCCACCTCGTTTGCCCTGTCCCCGAAGTATGCAGAGAAGATGAATGCGGAAGCGGAGCGCTACCGCAAGCACATTATTCTGCGCCCACAGCAGGTCTCCAACCATCCAGAGGTCATCCGTCGCGTCGGCCTGATTTCTTCCAACGGCATGATCGAGGCCGATATTTACGGCAATATCAACTCCACCAACGTTTCCGGTTCCCGCATCATGAACGGCACTGGCGGCTCTGGTGACTTCACCCGCAACGCCTATATTTCCACCTTCGTATCGCCGTCCGTGGCAAAGGACGGTGCCATTTCCGCGCTGGTTCCTTTCGTATCCCACACGGACCACACCGAGCACGACACCATGGTCATCATTACTGAATACGGCGTTGCTGACCTGCGCGGACTGGCTCCAAAGGAGCGCGTGGAGAAGATCATCTCTGTGGCGCACCCTGACTACCGTCCGCTGCTTGAGGACTACTTCAATCGTGCGAAGCAAAACAAGTTCCAGCACACCCCGCACGATTTGAAGACCGCCTTTGATTTCCAGGTTCGCTTCATGGAGAAGGGTGATATGCGCGGCTAATACAGCCTCGCACTGGCAGGCGCTCAGCGGCAGGCTGGGCGCCTCTCGCTTGCCGACGCCCCCTAATTAGGACTTGCAAAGGCCGCACGCTAAAATGTAACGACGTTGGGCCTTTAGCTCAGTTGGTAGAGCTACGGACTTTTAATCCGCAGGTCGTGGGTTCGATCCCCACAGGGCCCACAGCAGGAGCCACCTTTTAGGTGGCTCCTTTTAGTTTTTCACCATCTTCTTGATGGCGCGCATAGCCTCTTCCAGCTTCTCCGTGGCTACTTCGCCGTCTTCGGCGGCGGCTCCGGCCACGCAGTGCTCAATGTGATCTTCTAGGAGCGCGAGCGAGACATTTTCTAGCGCAGACTTCACGGCCGAAATCTGGGTGATGATGTCGATGCAGTACTGGTCTTCTTCCACCATGCGGTGTATCCCACGCGTTTGACCTTCGATGCGTTTAAGTCTGGCGAGGTAGCGATCTTTGCTCTTAGAATCTGCGTTGTATCCGTGCACGTGGGGTTCGTGGCAAGAGCAGGTTTGATGCTGGTCAGACATGGTTCCGAATCCTTCTGGGGGAGCGATTTTGTAACTTGGTGAGGTCTCCAGTATATTTCTAGAGGTCGCCTTAGCGCGACGGGCCCCCATCGTCTAGCGGCCTAGGACACTGCCCTTTCACGGCAGCGGCACGGGTTCGAATCCCGTTGGGGGTACCAACACGAAAGTGTTGGTTCGAATTTAATGTTCGATTGGCCTTGTGGCGCAGTTGGTTAGCGCGCCGCCCTGTCACGGCGGAGGTCGCGGGTTCAAGTCCCGTCAAGGTCGCAGCTGAGCAGTAATCGTTTCTACGGTTGCTGCTTTTTATTTTGTTACGCTGGCGCTAGCTAAAGAATTTCTACCGGGAAGACATCTTCCTCGTCTATGCAGATTCAGAGGAGGAGGCGCAGCACAAGGTTGCTGACCGAGCTCACGCGCAAGAGTATGAAGAGCTGAAGTTGCGTCACATTGTTGATGTCGCTCCGGCCCTTTATGGCTATGTGGACCGAGATTGTGACCTCTACTCGCGGCACTTTGCTGCAATGGAAGGCTATGAGCGTTTTGAGATGAAATTGGGAGGAAGCGATCCGCTTCAGGTTCCCAAATAGTGTTGTGACGTGCTGATTTGGTGAGTGTTGGGAGTCTTCTGTAAAGTAACTATCCGTGCCAGAGAGCACGCATAATTTAAAATGGCCTTGTGGCGCAGTTGGTTAGCGCGCCGCCCTGTCACGGCGGAGGTCGCGGGTTCAAGTCCCGTCAAGGTCGCCGAAACCTTCGGGTTTCTGGCCAGATAGCTCAGTCGGTAGAGCACACGCCTGAAAAGTGTGGGGTCGCCAGTTCGATCCTGGCTCTGGCCACAATAATGGCTCCTCGTTAGAAGCGAGGAGCCATTTTTGCTTTAGTATGGAACCATGGAACACACTATTGCACACCAGACCGATAAGTCCCGTTACGTACTTTGCGTGGATGGCGTCGAAGCGGGTTCGTGCCACTATGTAGATGCGGGCAATACCCGCGAGTTCAACCACACAGTCATCAAGGACGCCTTCCGCGGCCAAGGACTTTCTGCGCCGTTGATTAAGGCAGCGCTTGATGACGCCCGGGGCGTCGGCAAGCAAGTCATTGCCACCTGCTCTGCGGTTGCGCACTTTACAGAAAAGAATCCCGAATACCGCGACCTGCTCCGTCCAGAAGGTATATAAAAAGCGGCCCACAGTTGTCTGTGAGCCGCTGGGAGAGAATTTAGATGTAGTAGTCGGGGTCGACCAGTTTAATGCGCTCATTCGGATTGCGCGGCCGATTATTAGCGGGGATGCCAACGGCAATATGCTCGGCGGGAACGTCTTTAGTAACTACGGCATTGGCGCCAATTGCCGAACCCTCGCCGATGGTGATAGGCCCTAGAACCTTTGCGCCGGCGCCAATGACGACATTGTCTTCGATGGTGGGGTGGCGCTTGGTTTGGGTAAGCACCTGACCGCCGAGGGTGACTCCGTGATACAGCATGACGCCATCACCAATCTCGGCCGTCTCACCGATGACGATGCCCATGCCGTGGTCAATAAAGAAGCGGCGGCCAATGGTGGCGCCGGGGTGGATCTCCACACCAGTAAAGAAGCGGTTAATCTGCGCTAGGATGCGCGCGGGTCCGCGCAGGCCACGCTTCCACATCCAGTGCGAAATGCGGTGGGACCAAATGGCGTGGAGGCCGGAATATACCACCGCATTTTCGACGTCCCCGCGTGCAGCCGGATCGTGATCTTTTGCATTTGCTAAGTCTTCACGGATGTAGTTCATAATGCTCATGCACACATAGTACTGGCATAGAAAAAGCACCCGCCATGGTTGGCAGGTGCTTTTATTCATCCGGGGCGGCTTAGGCCTCGCGGATGTCCTCGAAGAGGACGGTGGAAACGTAGCGCTCACCAAAGTCTGGCAGGACAACTACGATGGTCTTGCCCTCGAACTCAGGGCGCTCCGCCAGCTTCAGAGCTGCAGAGACGTTAGCACCAGCGGAAATGCCGACCAGTAGGCCTTCCTGGGTAGCCAGGTCGCGGGAAACCTTGATGGACTCCTCGGTGGTAGCGGTAAAGACTTCGTCGAGAAGCTCGCGGTCAAGTACCTCCGGAACGAAGTTAGCGCCAAGGCCCTGAATCTTGTGCGGACCAGCGTGACCCTCAGAAAGGACTGGCGAATCGGCCGGCTCAACGGCTACCAAGTGCAGGTCCGGATTCTTGGACTTAAGGAAGCGGCCTGCACCGGTAACGGTGCCGCCGGTGCCTACGCCGGCAACGAAGGCGTCAACCTTGCTTTCTGCGTCTTCCCAAATCTCCGGGCCGGTGGTCTCCTCGTGAATCTTCGGGTTGGCTTCATTGGCGAACTGGGCCGCAAGAATGGCGTTCTCGTTCTCGGCGACGATTTCATTCGCCTTGTCGACGGCGCCTTGCATGCCCGCCGCACCAGGGGTCAGTACGATTTCTGCGCCGTAGGCGCGCAGCAGCACCTTGCGCTCGTTGGACATGGTCTCTGGCATGGTCAAGATGACCTTGTAGCCCAAGGTGGCGCCGGCCAGAGCCAAGGCAATGCCGGTGTTGCCGGAGGTGGCCTCCACGATGGTGCCGCCTGGCTTGAGCTGGCCGGACTTTTCAGCGGCCTCAACGATGGCCTTGCCGATACGGTCCTTGACGGAATTTGCTGGGTTAAAAGACTCCACCTTGGCAAGCACGGTTGCGCCCTTGCCCTCGGTTAGACGGTTGAGGCGGACCAGTGGGGTGCCGCCGATGGTTTCCATGATGTTGTTGTAGACAGCCATTTTGTGGACTCCTTTGGGAATCAGATTTGGGTTCAAATCGTGTACAACGCAAGCGTACACCACACAACTAGACCAGTTAGTATATAAATTCTAGACCGTTTATTCGGGCATCCCATGTGGGATTGTAGCGTCAGATAAGCCAAGGGCGATTTCGAATTACCCCCACATGCTGTCTATACTTCCACTCAGTTGCCCGCTGGACCCCAAATTCCCGGGGGAGGGCGGGTGCACCTACTTGGTTACCCCCGACGAGGAAAGAGTCTCATGGAGTCGCATCGCCTCAAAGATGATGAAGAATCCGTACGCGCGGCCCTGTCGTCCCTGAAAACCGCAACTGGTATTCCGGTGACAATGTATGCCACGCTACTGCCAGATAATCGCCTGCAGATCACGCAGTGGGTGGGGCTTCGCACCCCGGCACTGCAGAATTTAATCATTGATTCTGGCGTTGGCGTGGGTGGGCGAGTGGTGAGCACTCGCCGTGCGGTAGGTGTATCCGATTACACGCGTGCTACCACCATCTCGCACGAGAACGACCGCGTGATCCAGGACGAAGGCCTGCATTCCATTGTGGCCGTACCTGTTACGGTCCAGCGCGAAATTCGCGGTGTCCTCTACGTCGGCGTGCACTCCCCGGTTCGTTTAGGGGACAAGGTGATCGAAGAAGTGACGATGACCGCGCGCACCCTCGAGCAGGATCTAGCCGTGAACTCCGCTATGCGCCGCGCCGATGGTTCGAAGGGTGGTGCCTCCCGGGGCCACGTTATGAATGGCGCTGAGTGGGAGCAAGTGCGCTCCACCCACTCCAAGCTGCGCATGCTAGCTAACCGTGTAGAAGACGAGGAGCTGCGCAAGGAACTGGAGACCTTGTGCGATCAGATGGTCTCTCCGGTGCGGGTGAAGCAGTCCACCAAACTCTCTGCGCGTGAGTTGGATGTTCTCTCCTGCGTGGCGCTGGGCCACACCAATGTGGAAGCGGCCGAGGAAATGGGCATCGGTGCGGAAACCGTCAAGTCCTATCTGCGCTCGGTAATGCGTAAACTCGGCGCGCACACCCGCTACGAGGCGGTCAATGCTGCCCGTCGTATCGGCGCGCTGCCTTAAGAACCGGTAGCGTGGACAGTTGTGAAAGATCAGTTTATTGTCTCCGGCGGTGCCCGTTTGGAGGGCACCGTCAAAGTAGATGGCGCAAAAAATAGCGTCTTGAAGCTCATGGCCGCATCTTTGCTGGCGGAGGGCACTACGACGCTGACCAATTGCCCAGAGATTCTGGACGTTCCCCTCATGAAAAAGGTCCTTGAGGGGTTGGGCTGCGAGGTAGAAATTGAGGGCTCTGAAGTCCGAATTACTACCCCTGCACAGCCACAATCTAGTGCGGATTTTGATGCAGTCCGCCAATTCCGCGCCTCGGTGTGCGTGCTTGGGCCGCTTACTTCCCGCTGCGGCCATGCCAAAGTGGCGCTTCCTGGCGGCGACGCGATTGGCTCCCGCCCCCTAGATATGCACCAAACCGGGCTAGAAAAGCTGGGCGCTACCACCCGCATCGAGCACGGCGCTGTTGTAGCTGAGGCTACACATTTGCGAGGCGCGAATATTCGCCTCGATTTCCCTTCGGTGGGCGCAACCGAGAATATCCTGACCGCCGCGGTCCTTGCTGAGGGAGAAACCGTTCTGCACAATGCGGCTCGCGAGCCGGAAATCGTCGATCTGTGCACCATGCTTAAATCCATGGGTGCCGATATCGAAGGTGAGGGACGCTCGGTGGTGACCATCCGCGGCGTCGAAAAACTGCAGCCCACCCAACACGAGGTTATTGGTGACCGCATCGTGGCAGGTACGTGGGCATATGCGGCCGCCATGACGCAGGGCGATATCACCGTCGGAGGAATTTCCCCGCGCCACCTCCACCTGCCGCTGGAAAAGCTCAAGTCTGCCGGCGCAGAACTGGAGACCTACGAAAATGGTTTTCGGGTGCGTATGGACCAGCGCCCGCAGGCAGTGGACTACCAAACTCTGCCCTTCCCGGGATTCCCCACCGACCTGCAGCCAATGGCCATCGGTATCTCCGCAATAGCGGACGGTACGACGGTCATTACTGAGAATGTCTTTGAATCCCGCTTCCGATTCGTTGATGAAATGTTGCGCCTGGGTGCCGACGCCCAGGTTGACGGGCACCATGTTGTAGTCCGTGGTAAAGAGCGCCTTTCTTCTACGCACGTGTGGAGCTCCGATATTCGTGCCGGCGCCGGGCTCGTACTCTCTGCACTATGCGCCGATGAGACCACAACGGTTCACGATGTCTTCCATATCGACCGCGGGTATCCCAACTTTGTGGAGAATCTGCAACGCCTCGGCGCCACTATTGAAAGGACTCAAGAAGAAGAGCTCTTTTAACGACGTCCCCAGTACACATTTTTGCAGGGTGTGCTGGGGATTTGTGTTTGTTTGAGTCGCTGTGTAACTTTATGTGAGTCAGCGCGACCGACAGCGCCCCACAGGGACGGTAAAGTTTCTGGCTGAAGC
>JALXWS010000040.1 GCA_025144025.1 Corynebacterium sp. p3-SID1241
ACACCCTAAGAGAACAGTCTAGGAATTACATCCATCGCGTTTAACGCACTGTTCGCTAGGGTGCGTTTATGAGTAATGAAACAGAACCGTCACTACCTCTAGACATTCCCGAACAACCAGAGGTCGTTGTGGGGCAGAAATCGGCTACGCCCGCGTGAGTTCCAAAGATCAGAATCTCGACCGACAGTTGGCGGCGTTGAAGAAGGAAAAGTCTTCCGCATCTTCACGGACACGGTGAGTTGATCGCCGGCGCGCACATAATTAACGGAAATTGCTCCTCACTAGTAGACAACTGTTTTCTTCAGTCACTACTAGTGAGGAGCAATTTTGCATGAATGTACTGTAAGCAGCTTCAGTACTCCCGAGCATAGAGTCGCTAGCCCTATACGAGATCAATCGTTGCGGAGGCGATGGACGGCCTCAAGTATTCCCGCCCCGGGGTGTTCTTCTCGATAACGGCGAATTTCTTGTGCGGAAGGAATCGGTTCTTGTGGTTGGGACTTACTTTTTACTGCAAAATCGTTCGCGTCAGAGCTTGTTTTGTTCCCGAACCAGAAAAGTATGACTGCTACGAAAGCGATGATTCCTGCAGTGAGTGGTTGTCCGTCAATCCCAAAAGCAATTGCAGAGATAAGAAGGGCAAACCCTCCAGCGATTAGCAGGATTCGTTCAGCCATAGTGGTCTCCTCCTTTGGCTGTTTTAGTTAAAACATTTCTCCCGAATGCTGGTCACTCCAAAGAATTCACCAGCAAGCGCGGCGATAGTTCCTCCAGCTGCTTGCATCTTCTCGTAGGAAAAGCTTGCCCCCCACATGATTTGGACTGCCTCTCGGACGCCGCCAAGCTGAGCGATGAGCTTCTTGATCTTCAAGATTTTAGCTGCGCTCACCAGATTTGTTCCCAGGAAAAGTGCAATAGCGGCAGTGCACCCTGCGACACTAGCGCGAGTGGAAGTCATTTGGCTGTGCGTTGCCAACCATTCTTGAGTTGCTTTGTCGCCTTGAACAAGAACGCTGTCTGGAACAGAGTTGATAGTTTCCAGCGCTTCTGTCATTTCGCGAGCACGATCAGCCAATGCAGGATCTTTTTCTGCGTCGTAATACTCAGCGTAGACAGAAGTGGTGTAAGAAGGTGCGGCATTAGCTACAGCAGTTCCCGCAAAAGGCACAGTCGCAGCGAGAGTCAGCGACATAAGAGTGGTGGATAGACGTTTGCGCATCATGGTTCCTTTCGGAAAATACAGTGTCGGAAGATATCGTCGGGTTAAGACAGCTTCAGCTTAAACGAAACTACTGTCGTTGTCTCCGCAACTGCCAGAACATAAACTGCTACTTAACCACGGGGCCGACAAGGAGCATGATCACCGTATGTGTTGCGTTGATGAATGCGCCCGTTGTCTTTTCGGTGCTTTATCCACTCACTATTACTATCTTTAGCAAGTTTCCGGCTCCATTCACGTTGTTAACGCAAGTCGATTTTGCCGGTGCGTCCGGTCGATGCTCGTTTAGCGCTGCGCTGGTACAGGTAGATGTCGCGGGCGTTAATGCCGAAGCAGTCGAGGAGGTCGCCCCAGAACTGTTGGTCATGGCTTGATTCAGTGGCTGGTCGGTTTTCTGCTTTCCATTCCTCAATATGGGCAAGCCAGCGCACCTTGAATTCGGTGAGGTTATGGCGAATGGTTGCACGGTCTAGGAGAGCAGAGGAAGTCATGTTAAAAGCATATAAGCTGCCCTGCCCCTCAAGGTTTTCTTCAAGTGAGGTTTTATCTAACTGCCTAGCGGCAGGGGAACCGTATATTGCTTATGGCGTGACACATTTATTTTGGTAACTTAGTCCGTCCTCTGGGGAGAGATATACCTGCCATCCTTAAAGCCCGGTTTACCGTCGGTCTCGATACACCGAACTCTTCCATAGCATCAGGAATAGACGGGTATTGACCGGTCTGGCCAAAGGTATCAGCAAAGAAAGCTGCGATTCTGAATGCGTTACTCTTTCCTGTGGCAGTACGTCGATTATTCGCAGCGGACAAAGTCGCACGGCGTTCCTGCGCATATTTGCCCTCGGGGTCTGTTTTCCAGCGTTCTGCTGCTTTCTTGCCGCCTCTGCGTCCCATGGTGGCTAGTGCTTTGCGTTCGCTGCTGGTGGCTTTACCTGGCGCGTTAGAGCCGCTGTAGGCCTCGCTCTTGGATTGGGTGACATACCCGCGCACGCGTCTAGCCATGGTCTGGCGGTCGCGCATCGGTGGCATCTCGTTGTCGCGGCCTGCCCCGCCGTGGGTATGTGCGACGTTGTAGGCGTGCTCATAGGCATCGATAATGGCAGCGTCAGTTAGTCGTTGGCCTTGCTGGCGCAAGCGGTGGCCCGTCTTAAGCGCATGCCTAAAGGCGGTTTCGTCACGGGCAGCGGTTCCTTGGGCAATCCAGAGCACACGCACACCGTCGATAAGTTCCGGGTCGTACTGGTCGAGTCCACCGGCGATTTCCGCGTCTACGTCCTGGGCAAGCGCTTTGAACGCCTGGGCTTCTTCGCGGCGGGTCTTGACCGCGTTAATGAGTTCGCGGCCAGAGGTAAATTGCTGGCGTGGGGTGGGGTCGAACTGGTCATTTCCTGCCATATCCCTCACCTGCTTTATCAAGTCTCCAAGACGCATCACCCGGTTGTGCTGCCTATACCAACGATAAGCGGTAGGAGCCTTGCCTGTGTAGAACGGGTTTCGGCTAAAG
>JALXWS010000041.1 GCA_025144025.1 Corynebacterium sp. p3-SID1241
AAAAAGGGCCTTCCTCGCGAGCAAAGCGAGCTCCTCCACCACCCCCGCTGAACCGGCTACCCGACGCCCCCAACCCGATGACACTAAGAGTGCCAGAGGTGTGTCGCCCTACAACGCAGAGCGTGGTGCAGAGCGTGGTGCAGAGCTGCCGCCCGAGCCGTCCGGCTCGGTTGCCCCGGTGCACTCATCGCGTACTCAAGCGCTTAGAAGCGTCTGGCCCTCCATGGGTACCACCGACGGGCCTTTAATCGCTTAGACGGGCACACAGCGCGCCGTATGGGGCCGCTGCAGCGGCCCCCGCAGGGCTGTAAAGCCCGGGCGGGCGAAATGTACCCAAATATGTTGCTGGCCTACCCGCCAAGGCAGAGGGGTGGGCCAGTCAGTTTTGCGGCAAGGTGCCGTCAGTCTTTCGGGCCGGACTGCACGGCCCGAGCCCACGCCGCGAAGCGGCTGGGGAACAACACACTTTATGCACTCTTAGTGTTAATCGGGTCGTTGGCACGAAATGGTAGGGTGAAACCATGGCCGAACAGAAGCAAGAAATACGCCGCTGCCTGGTCTGCAATAGGGAACTTGTCTACTCCGGATCTGGACGCAGGCCGCGCTATTGCTCGTCATCTTGTCGACACCGAGCGTGGGAGATTCGGCGCGCAGCCGATGCCGGTTTAGTGGATCGTCAGGCCGTAGAAATGCCGACCGTTACGGTCGAAAAAGAGCGCCCCTATAGCCGCTCTGGAGTCGCGGAGTGGTTGATGGAGCACCCGGATCGCATGGCGAATGTCCTCCAGGAGTTGCCGAATAGTGAGCAAGTTGTGACGGCCTTGAAGCTGGCCATATTGCGTATCCAAGGCAACTTGAAGACTGAATCCATGGGCTGGAAATCAGAGAACGCTACACCTCCTGTACTCGAAGTCGAAGAGCTTTCTGGCGTGATTGACCCGGATTCTCCGGAGCTTGCGTCGAAAGACTCGAACCTGACTGTCGTGGCCTACAACGGCCGGAAATTCGTCCTACCGGCAAGGATGAGTCGGCAGAAGCGCCGAGCATGGTTGAAAAAGAACGCAGGATGACGGTGCGCTGGCAGATTAAGCACTCTTTGCTTGGACTTCTTTGACGTATCGGTGCACGGTTCCAACCGAGCACCCGAGTTCGTCAGCGATGGCGCGCATAGTCAGGCCCTGGGCGCGAAGCTCAGCGACCTTTGCACGCTTCTCGTTGGCGCGAGCGAGATAGTTCTCACGCGGTTCGGATGTCCATCGCCTGATGGTGGAGATGGACATCCCCGTTCCCTCTGCGACCTCTCGGAGGGTCTTACCGTTGCGCGGAATGCGTGCTCGGTTAGCCATTGATAAACCTCTCTAGCTTCTTTTCGGTCTCTTGCCGTCGTGCAGTCGCAGACTTCTTATTGGCTATGCGTTGGTGCTGGATGAAGCCTTGAGCGGTGTGGTTTTTCGCTGTCCACTTGGCCATTGAGCTGGCGATTGAACGGACTTCGCTAACTGGTAGTGGGCCTCCTGCATCGGCGCGTATAGAACCGTTGAGGTCGAGCAGGTGGGACAAAGAAGCGCGGAAAAGCGCGTCAGTTCCGGGAAAGCTCATGGCGCGGTTTAAGCGGTAAACCTCGTGCCGTCCTTGCTCGAAAAGTGCGCAGTTTCGGCCGAGATCCGACCGTGCGGTCGTGGCCTTTTTGGGCAGAATTCGTGGCATCGCCGAGGTACGCAGGTCGGCTAGCTCGTAGGCCGTATCCATGCCCCAGATGACTTCGCCTGGAGCAAGTTCAGGGAAAACAGGGTTGCGCGTAATGAAGCCAGTGAAAGCAGGATCTGCGCCCAGGAGCTTGACTAGCCCCTCTTGGATTCGTGCTGCGTAGCGCAGGGGTTTGAGCGCGGCGTAGTCGCTTCGGCAGACCGGATCCGATAGCCACCAGCCGACGTGTGCACCGCGATCGGTCTCAATGACCCAGGACGGATCTGGGTGCTCGTGAGGACGCTCTAGCGCGTCCATAACCGCGCTTGGGCGGTCAATGTCGACGACTAGCGCGTTCACCATTCGGCGGGGGTTGGCTTGGATAAAACGCTTCCGGATCGCGGCAGTGCCCGGCATACGCGCTACTGCGGTCTTAGCGGAGCCGGCATAGGCCCCAGCGTCCAGCAGTCCCCAGCGCTCCGTCCAGGCCTCAGCTCGCGCCTGTGCTCGCGTCCTCGTCGTCATGTGGGTCAGTCTTCCAGACAGGTGTGCACACCCCCGGTAAATTCGTCGGCGTGTTCAAAGTGGGGCATTTACCATATCAGGTATTGGGGCCTTCCGGCCCCA
>JALXWS010000042.1 GCA_025144025.1 Corynebacterium sp. p3-SID1241
CCTCATAGTGCTTCTCGAAACGATCGGCAACAGCGCTTCCGATAGTTCCGGTAGCACCGATAACGGCAACTTTTCTTCCCATACTGTCTCCTTTCTCGCGAAGTATCTTGTGTAGCCCGAGACTACTAGAAATCAAACTGAGCGAGAGGCGGAATTAAAATCCCTGTGGGGGAGTTTCCGTTGTCCTACCCAGCACAAATCCGAATAACGATCGCAAGCTCCTTTTTCGTAGACAACTCACAAACGTGCAGTTAGTACTACATAAAACCAGACATATGCTAAAGCATATGGTTAAACATATGTCCTGCTATATGTCCCGCCATATGTCCCGCCATATGGCAGGAGCGACGGCAGTCATGGTGTGCCGTTGATGTATATCAGAACGGTTCAGGCTACATATTTTCCGCATTCGGAAGTGGTGTGCCTGCAGGTAAATATTGCGCCGGTGGCCTACATCGATGACGTTAATGACTACGACATCTTCATAAATGGAGGAAACTACCCGGTAGTCTCCCACTCTCCACCGCCACAAGCCAGACTTGTCTGCGACGAGTCCCTTACCGCGCACGTGAGGATCGTCTAGCTCTGCTACAAATCCCAGGCTATCTAGTATAAACCTGCACGTTGAGTGGGCGCATCTTTTGTAAAGGTTAGGTTCTTGTGCGGGAAAGGGATCATTTCGGTTCGAGGTGACATGTTAGATCGACCCCGTGTAGGTAGTCATTCTATCTAGGTAGTGTTACTATCTAGATATGGCCGATGAACGCAGTTTCCCATCCCAATGGCTGAGGGCAGTACTACCGCTTACGGTCATGCATATTCTCCGTAATGGAACCGCCTATGGCTATGACATTTCGACGCAAATCAAAAACGCTGGGCTAGGAGATATTAAAGGAGGGACTCTATATCCGCTTTTAGGTCGACTAGAACGCAATGGGCTGATAAGCGCGCAGTGGCAACCAGGTACATCTGGCCCTGGGCGCAAGTACTACAAGCTAACTGATTCTGGTCGCAAACATTTAGAGGCCCAGACTCAGCAGTGGACAATCTTTACCCGCACAACCTCCCAGCTTTTCGCACAACCAAAGGATACGAGCAATGCATAAGTATGATCTTGAGCTTGAACTGGCCCCAAACATTAACCCCCAGTGGACAGAGGATTTCATCCTCGAGTCCCGACTAAGAGACGTGCCAGGAAA
This sequence comes from Corynebacterium sp. p3-SID1241, assembly GCA_025144025.1. Classification (GTDB taxonomy): domain Bacteria; phylum Actinomycetota; class Actinomycetes; order Mycobacteriales; family Mycobacteriaceae; genus Corynebacterium. The sequence continues at coordinate 1,200 of JALXWS010000042.1, forward strand.
AGTAATTGGTCAAGCCCTCGGAGAGGTAAACGATCACTGCACCGCCTCTGGTGAAACACCACAAGAGGCCTTTGGGGCAGCGAAAGAATACGCCAGGGAACTTTCTAACGGGCAAGAATCGACAGCAAACATTAAGATAACCAGACTGTTTCTGCCTACCTTTTTGCAAATTTCCGGCATCGTCCTAGGGCTATCAGGAGTTTCCGGGCTAGTTCAGCATGATCCTTCACCGCTAGCATGGGCAGAAGTTATAAGCCTTGGTCTTTGTGCGATACTGCTTTTGCTCATAAGCCAGATGAGTGCGAAAATACTTTCTCTCGTAGTCTCTGGGCCCATCTGGGCAGGCGTGGTATGTGGTGGAATCGGAGCAGCCTTTATGCTTTTGTTTATTCTGCCAAATCTGTGGACCAGTCCAGATCTTCCAATACACGCAGGAAATGTTCTCATTGTCGGGCTTGGTCTACTAGGCGGTGGGGTGATAGTGGATGTAGCAGAAACCAAGCTTAACTCCGCAGACGACCCACTTATTGTAGCTGGAGATGCCGCGCCGACTAGCAAACTACAGCAGAAAACACTCTTCTTCCCCGGCTTCTACGCACTAGTCTGCATGGCAGTAGGCACGATCCTTATCGTCTACTTTGCATAAACATCGCACATGCTCTGTAGGCCCAACCGCATAGTGCGTAGGCACGCCGCCTGGACCTAGCAAATTAATTCCTCTCCTCCTTTTGTAAAACCCGCCCATGAGGGAAACGCGCAAAGGGCTACTTGTAGCTACCCTCAAGCCCATCGATTTTTCTGGCCAGCACCCTAACTAGAAGTACGAAAACGCAGGTAGCTCTACACATCGCT
>JALXWS010000043.1 GCA_025144025.1 Corynebacterium sp. p3-SID1241
TCGAAGCGATACATACGCGGCGAGTTCGTACCGTCAGCGTTGCGTCGATAGGCCTTTTTAAAGTCTCGTGTGACTGAACCGTGGAGTACATCGCGGCCTAGATGCTTGCGTAAAAGGTCGCGGTCACTGGCAGATGCTGGGGTGTTATCCAGCCCGCCACGGTCGCGCTCGACACGGGTCGGTGTTTTAGTGTGCGCATTCTGCGCGTAAGCCTGTAAACTCATGGCTGTGCTTTCTCCCAGGTGTGTGCTGGGTGATAAGCGAAAGTCATCGGGTTGCCGCCCGGTGGCTTTCTTCGTTTTCGTATTGTCTCCCACCGAGCCTAAATGACACCGGTGTTATTTACTAGCCATGACACGCGAAAAATATACCTTTTACCTGCGGTTACGTATGGCAAGACATATGTCTTGCCATACGTAACCGCGTTTCAGCTGCACAAGGCTGTCTGCGCATATTTACCATCATGGAATGAAACCCCAGGTCAGGCTGCGCAGATTTACCAATGCACAAAATCACGTGCGCATATTTACGCATACGAGTATTGCTCCAGGTGAACCTGCGCTGATTTACCATCACACCAGAAAAGCGTGCGCAGATTTACCGTTACGGCTGCGCAGATTTACCACACAACCCCATTTTCCTTGCGCTGATCTACCCTCATGAAAAAATAGCGTGCGCAGATTTACCGATACGGAAGAAAACCCCAGTTCAGACTGCGCTGATTTACCATCACGCGTGCGCAGATTTACCCATACGGTGGCGAATTATCCAGAGCAACAGGGATACAGCAATACAGTAATACAGGCCCTGTAAACCTGTATTGCTGTATGCCTGTAAACCTTTATTTATTGTTATGGACGTATTCTTCGAGGTAGGTGCTAACAATCTCGCGGATGGTCACGCCTTTTTGGGCGGCGATGACTTTAAGTTCTGCGTGAAGGTCGCGGTCGATTTCAATCGTCATCTTCTTGACGTAGTCGCGGCCTGTGGGTTGGTGGAATGCACTTCGCACTGTTTTCTTCTCGGCTGCTGGAGTTAGCTTCGCGGCTTTTTTCGTTGAGGTTCGCGGGCCTTGCTGCGCCCTGGCGCGTTCTTTACTGGTGCTCATTTCATCATCTCCATGAGTTCGTCGGCGACGTGGTCGTATCCGTGCATGTCTGGGCCTGGGCAGTATCCGAACGCTAGGTGCATATCTTCGCGTAGCGGGATTTCGGTTTTAAAGTGCGGCATGTGTTCTGCTTCGAGCGCTTCTCGTGCCGCGTCAAGGGCGCTGGTGCCTTTCCTGGCGAACGTCAGTAAGACTGCATGAGGCGTTCCGTTGACTGCGTCGCGCAGCTCCCATACTCGGGAGAGGTCAGCAGCAGCAGAACGGGTCGGAAGAATGATGAAGTCGCTGACTGCGATTGCTGCTTCGATAGCGTTCTCGTCTCCTGGCGGGACATCGATGAACATGAACTCATCGTCTCCGACGAGCGCTGCTTGCCTATCGACGCGCTTGGGGATGGACAGCTCAACCTCAAACGGTAAAGGATCGCCTCCATCCTCTGCGCGTTCAGACCATTCCAGTGCCGAGCCCTGCCGGTCTAGGTCGGTTACGGTCACGGTCTTTCCTCGGTGGGCGAAAACCGTGGCAAGAAACATCGTTGTGGTGGTCTTGCCAACACCGCCTTTGGCGTTAATGGCGGTAATGATCATGGCTTCTCCTAGGTGGATAAATCATTGCCCCTACCACTTTACAGGTTTAAGTAAATACTGCTTTACAGGTTTACAGTAATACAGTGTTACAGGTGTCTGTAAAGTTAAAAGCGCAGGCAGGTAGCATTTTTAGTTTTCTTTATCGTCAGACTCGGCAGAAAGTCCAGCAAGCATGATGCGGTAAAACTCGTTTTCAATGCTCTTTTCTTCGAAGTCCGCAGC
>JALXWS010000044.1 GCA_025144025.1 Corynebacterium sp. p3-SID1241
ACGGGTCATCTCTCTAACGACGCGAGCCGCGTCAGCTACCTCCTCTCTGGGGGTGCGCAGCTTCAACGTGGCTTGCTCATGCGCCTGTGCCAGCTCCTCTTGGTGCTCTCGCCTACGGCGCTCACGCGAAGCAGCAGCGCGGCACGCGCCCGAGCAAAACCGGGCCTGCCGCCCACGCGGATCCAGCCGCTGCGGGATTGGTTTCCCGCACCTTTCGCAGACTTCTTTTTGGGTCGCCATGCCCCCACTTTATCGCACGTGCGATAAAACCTGCCAGGCACTAAAATGCCTGGTCACCCGATGTCACTAAGAGTGCATAAGGTGTGTGTCTCCCAAGCCGCTTCGCGGCGTGGGCTCGGGCCGGTTCCTCCGGCCCGAAAATCGGGCGACAGACCGCCGCAAGACTGCCCGGCTTGTCCGCCAGGACTGGCCGGTGGGCCAGCAACATATTTGGGTACATTCCGCCCGACCGCGCTTATCAGTCCTGCGGGGCGGTTCAGTGGCTTTACACGGCGCGCTGTGCGCCCGTCTAAGCCGTTAAAGACCCGGCGGCGGTACCCATGGAGGGCTGGGGGCTTCTACGCGATTGAGTACGCGAGGACTGAACCGGGGCAACCGAGCCGGACGGCTCGGGCGGCAGCCCAGACCGAGCACCTGGAGCCGGACAACGCAGCGGTTGCGATATTCCTTTTCCGCACGCCCGAAATACGGGACGTGCAGAGGAGGACTCATGACCAAACCTCGCACCAGTCTTAGGCGACTTTCTGAGCTGCGCTCGCTCGCGCTAGGCGCTGCCGTCGGCGCGATTCTTGCCGACCCCATGGCCACGATCCACAGCTGGAACGAACTGCTCGACCTACTCGTCTTCTGGCCGTAGCGGCAACACACTATTGGCACTCTTAGTGTTAATCGGGACTGAGCCAGATTCACCGCTTCTTGCTCACCCCAGTTGGTTACTGGATTAGCGCCCATCTGGCCCCCTCTTACGGCTTCCTAGCCCCTCTAGGAGTGGCGGCGCCTGCGGCGGGCTTCTATCGAATTCGCTTTCGCTCATTCGGCTTATTTTTCGACTGGACGGCGTGACCAGAAGGCCACCCGCGCACCCCTCCGGGCGGGAGCGCTTGGGAAGGGCGCCCCCGCCCTACCCTTATTTCTAAGGGCTGGGGCAGGGGGCAGAATCTACTGTTCTCCGGTATGGGATGGCAGGTGTAGGTATGCCAGATTCCGGCCAAGGTAGTTAATCCTCGGCACCGTACGGCGTGTGTAAAAGCTCTGGCGCGTCTCAAGCTAATTGACTGCGCGGGCGTACTCCTGGGGCTGGTCGTCCTCTGCTCCGGCCTTGCGGCTTAGGAACCCCAGCAGGCTGTTTACTCGGTTGCTTAGTCAGCCCCTCTAACGGTGCTCTCAACCCGCGGGTTAGGCGGGGGGGTTATTTGATTTCTCTGGGCACGATCCCAGCGCGCTGCTTGTCCCACTCGCAGTCACGGGCGTCTACGTGGTACGCTCCATATTGATTTTGAATTAGCTAGAGAAGACCCTAACACTTCGGTGTTGGGGTCTTTTCGTTTGTCAGCGATTTTTGCGGCAAAAATTAAAAACTTTTTCTCAAAAATCGAGCGCCGGCACTAGCGTCGGCGCTTTTTCTTTGCCCTGCGGGCGGCACGATTCAAACCGGCAGGA
>JALXWS010000045.1 GCA_025144025.1 Corynebacterium sp. p3-SID1241
GTGGGCGGGCCCCTTCCGCATCCTTCTCGTCAGCAGCAAGTGCCGATTCCCCCCGATCGCCGTCCGCATCATCCCCCGGATCACCGTTGGCTCCCCCTGCACCGTCGGCCGAACTATTGCCGCCAGATACATCCACTTTCGTGGTTTCCTCTGACGCGCTCCTCGTACCGATGTCCGCAACGCAGCTGCTCAACATAACGATGCTGCTGACCATCAACGTTGCTACGGTGACCTGACGCTTCACAACAATCCTTCGCGCACTCACTTTCTGACGAGAGGAACAGGATGAGTGAAACAGAGAACTTTTCACTTCGTATCTCCCGTTCCGGTTCACAGCATGCATGATCCTCTAAGAATTTTCTACGCAACCACGAAGGTTAACGACAATTTAACAAAACTATTTGCCCCATACGCCACATCCATAACAGGCAAAAGGCGAAGTTTCCTGCTCATTAGCTGTGCTATACCTGAGACGGATTTGTAGACCAGCCCAAGACTAAACCCTTACTTTATCCCCCAGCATTACCCCATTAATTACAGGTTTGTAAGCAGTTTTGGGCAATGAAAAAGGCCCGCACCAATGTGCGGGCCAAGGACAAACAGAAAGGTTAGTCGCGCTGGAAGTAGCTCAACAGACGCAGAATTTCGGTGTAGAGCCAGACCAAGGTCACCGCAAGGCCAAGAGCCACGCCCCACGCCTGCTTTGCAGGTGCACCAGCGCGAATCATGCGGTCAGCCTGATCAAAGTCGGTCAGGAAGGACAATGCACCAAGCACGATGCACACAAGCGAGAAGATAATGGCAATCGGGCCGCCATCACGCAGCGGGTTGAAGTCAAAGAAAATCGCGCCCAAGAAGTTAACAAGTGCCATAACCGCGACACCGGCAACCAAACCAAAGAGAATCTTGGTGAACTTTGGGGTCACCTTCACTGCGCCAGTCTTGTACACAATCAGCATGCCAATGAATACGCCAATGGTGCCGATGATGGCCTGGCCAATGATGGCTGTGCCTCCCTCACCTTGGAAGTTCACGTTGGTGAACATCAGGGAGAAACCACCGACGAACAGGCCTTCAAACACGGCGTAAATCAGCGTCACTGCAGCGGAGCCCCACTTCTTGCCAAAAGAGGCTACAAGCACAGTGATGAACCCACCGATGCCACCAACCAAAGTCAAAGCCATGGCAATACCAGGGTTTACCGTTCCAAGGTAAAAGTTGATGACTGCGGCGACAATGATAATGCCGAGGGTAATTCCCGTTTTGGTGACTACATCATCAACCGTCATGGGGCGGGCGGAATCATCACCGTAACCAGAGCTCTGGCGGTTACTGCTTTCGGTCAGAGAACTCATTACCGGATTGCTTGAACGCACGGTTGTCCTTTCTAAGAGAGGTGCAGATTAGCTTTCTCATTACGATCAACGAGATAGCCCAGCATTAAGTTCCACGATTTTTACTTTTGAGTAGAAATTCTGTGTGGCGCCTCCACAAGGGCGCTGTGGAAGATGCCCGCCTCGAGCCCTTGACTTAGTACCTGCATGTATGGCGCAAATGCGAAAAATGCACATGCCTTCGACATCACCATCTTTGAGCTGCACTGAAAACGAAAAATCTCGAGACATCGACCGGAACGATGTCTCGAGACTTCACATGGTGCCCCCAGT
>JALXWS010000046.1 GCA_025144025.1 Corynebacterium sp. p3-SID1241
GGCGGATTCTAGTGGTCGTGGAAACACTTCTTATGTTTCGGTTGAGTTTATCAGTGCGGCCATTTTCTCGGCTGGTGTTTGGAAGCCCAGGGTTTTGCGGGGGCGGCGGTTGAGTTGCATGGCGACGAATTCTAGGTCCGCTGCACTGTGAACGCTTAGGTCTGTTCCTTTAGGGAAGTACTGCCTTAGTAGTCCATTGGTGTTTTCATTGGTGCCTCGCTGCCACGGCGAACCAGGATCGCAGAAGAACACGGGACAATTTGTAGCTACAGAAAAGGCCTTATGGCAGGCCATTTCACTTCCCTGATCCCAGGTCAGTGATCCTTTGAGATGATCTGGCAAGGTAGCAATCGCTTTAGTAAGTGCTTCATTTACTTCGGTAGCACTATGCCCATTAGGTAAATGCAGCAAGATGACATAGCGCGTGGTTCGCTCTACTAGCGTGCCAATTGCGGACTTATTACCCGCGCCTAGAATGAGGTCGCCTTCCCAATGACCTGGTACTGCCCGGTCGTCTACTTCTGCTGGGCGGTCGGAAATCATCACCATAGGGTCAACAAACCGCCTGCGGGCACTGCGCGTGCCACGAGGTCGACGTTGGGCGTGACCGCGACGCAGTGCAGCAGCGACTTCCTTTTTCAACTCACCTTTAGCCTGGAAATACAAAGACTGATAAATCGTTTCAGGACACACGTACATAGTCTCATCACCGGGGTAGCAGCTGCGCAACCTCCCAGAAATCTGCTCCGGCGAGTACCTATCTTTCACCATTTCCCAGACCACCGTGCGCAAACGTGGATTGGCATCAATCTTGCGCTGTTTCGGTCTAAACCTACGCAACACCGATTTACGGTGCGCATGCGTGGGAAGATACACCCCAAATTCATCCCGGTTGCGTTTAAGCTCCTTGCTGATAGTGCCAGCAGAGCGGGCAAGACGCCGAGCTATCTCACGTATACCTTTGCCTTGCCGGTCAAGATCAAAGATGAGCTCGCGCTCTTCTACCGATAAGTAGCGCGAAGAAATACGCCTATCGATACGCTGTTGCGGAATAACCTGGACTGGGACTGCTTGGCGACCATCAACGTACTCAACTACCTGCATAAGCCTGTTATACAGCGCCACATCTGGGCCAGCCGGGACAAAAGGCACACGTCCAGTGGAAAGCTTAATGACACCTTTGTCTATATCAGCAGCACTACGCGGATGAATGCCACAGGCTAAAGCGGCATCTTTGCGGCCTAAAGCATTCGCGCGCAATTGCAGATAACTACACCGGCCAGTTGTGGCCGCAGCTTTGCGGCCATGTGGATTGCGCTTCCACAAACCAAGCTCAATACCGATGCGGTACACCGGAGAAGAGCCTATAGAAAGCTGGCGCGCAATATCCATCGGTGCCACACCTTCCAGCCACAGGCGAGCTATTTCCTGACTATCAGCCGAGCCAGTAGTCCTGCGGCGCTTGCGCGGCAAGTCCAACTCACCAGCAAGCCGATACGCCACCGACCGCGCTAAACCAACCACCCCAGCAGCCGTCCGTATTGAACTACCAGCCCGAACCAACGACGCAAACCGCGCCACAACAGCAGGATCCGGAACCCATTTCGACTTCACACAATCACCTAACCCATGTCAGGTGTTTCCACGACCACTAGAAATCAGG
>JALXWS010000047.1 GCA_025144025.1 Corynebacterium sp. p3-SID1241
CCAAAAGCAAACTGCGCTGATCTACCATCACGCGTGCGCTGATCTACCATCATCTTGCTAGTTATACACAGGGATTTACCTGCGGGTTTACCTATTTTCCCAGGTGGCTTATAACTATATCCCTGTAGATCTATATCCCCATGGGGATCCACCAACAAAACCGTTCACTACGGGTTACTGTTTATGCTCCCGCCTCGCCTGGCGGCTCGTTGGGCTGCCGCCCAAATCAATAGATTTGGTTGCCACCAAAACACCCCACAACAACCACAGTCCTATAACCCTCCACGTAGCCTTATATCTTCTAGACTTTCTTGCAGACGAGGGTAACCTTCTGTACGGCACACAGCGTGACAACCGAGGTGGTACTCGATGTACTACTTGTAGGTAGCAAGCGTACGATTGCACGCGTTTTGCAGCACCGGACAATCCCGTTAATAACAGCGACTCCTACTTCGCTTGCCAAATATATTAACCGGAAACGTTTATTGAACCTGGAGGTTGACCTTAACGCTGCGTCAGGGTTTACGTTTAGGGACATGACAATCTCGATGATCGACAGCGCAACGGGAATGCGCACGATGTTGGATAGCCCTCCGGGACAGTGGCAGGAGGCCGCTCGTAAATTATGGGAGCCCATGGCTGGCATGTATTTTTTCATTCCAGGCGGTCTCGATATGGCTACCGTGCACAGTCAGAACTTCGGATTCGGCCCGGATGTCTCACGTCAGCAAGTAAATGATGCGCTCTACAAATTGGAGGAGGCCAACGCTTGGTCTCGAGTTGAGCAAGCTCTCACTAAAGGGGTTCAATACTTGGCGACTGCTAACCCAGGACTCATGATTCCTGACCTCACTGTGCTTCTAGTGTTAGGTGATCCTTCCAACGAGCACTTCATGGACGAAGTTCAAGGCTTGTCAGCCTTCGGTGGAATCAGTGGCTACATTGCCATCACCATCTGGCCGACTGAGGAAGTTCTCCATCGGCTAGAAGCAATTGCCCTACACGAGTTGCACCACAACGTCCGCTATTCGGCTGACGGCATCGTATGGGACCCGCAGACAGTGACCGTCGGTGAGCACGTCGTGGCCGAGGGACTAGCCGACCTATTCGCTGCCCAGTTCTACGGTAAGCGTGGATATACGCACTTCGTCACCGACCAAACCAGATCGAGAGAAGATGTACTAAGACGGGTCGTCGAGGGCTTGGATGTGACAGGCATGCAGGACTTCGCCGCATGGGTGCTTGGAGATTCGAGCGCCCGCCTGATGGGATCGAAACCGGTCGGGCTACCTACCGGAGCTGGTTACGCTGCAGGGGCTCGTATCACCCAAGCCTACATGGATAAGACAGGTCGGACGGCCGCCGAGTGTGTCACCACACCCGCCGCTGAAATCTTAAATGTTGCCTTGCCACAACTAGGCCTGACGCGACACGACAGCTGACAAGAAACACCTGGTATGTCCTGCCCTACGGCAAGACATACCAGGTGTTTTTAGGGCTGCTGCGTGGTGAGCTTTTCGTAATTGGCAAACAACAGCTCCTGGCACTGCCGGACGGTCGTGAGCTTACGGGAAGCGCCAAA
>JALXWS010000048.1 GCA_025144025.1 Corynebacterium sp. p3-SID1241
GTTGCACGCCCAGTGAGGAACTGTCTGTTGAAGGGATCGAGTCCAAAAAGCTGTGCGCACTCGAAGAGATCTTCGGTAGTAAACCGCTTGCGTAGTGGACCTTTTTTGGTTTTGAGTCTTTCTAGTCCGGGGAAGGCAAATTCTTCGCCGTCAGGCCAGTCGGTAAAAGCCTGGAACCGGGTTTCTCCTTCCCCGATTCCTACAGAAAAATAGTCGTAATTGCGGATCTCGGCCGTCGGAGTCGAAGCGCCGACGGCAGCTCGGATATCGTAGGAGCAAACGGTGACATTCTTGCTACCAGAGCCGACGTTCCACCCTTCGACAATTTTTCGTTCATCTGGCTCATCCACGATTAGTACCTCTGTCATGCTAGGAACATAGGGAATACTTCCTGCTATCCCAATGAACTCCAGAAAGCGTGGGTACTCTAAGGGATCATCGCTGATAAACCACACCCAATCGGGATTCGTGGTTTCCAAAACTGCTGCCCAACGACGAGGAAACTGCGGATCGTGCACCCCAAGGCGTAGCGCATGGGGAAGATCATCGACGGTGGTATCAATGTTCACATACTGCTGTGACCAGTAACTATTAGCAGCATCTTGATGTGTAAGGAAAACACGGGACTGTGCGGCAGCCTCAACCGCATAATCAAAAGGCAGCTTCAAAAATAACTGATCATAAGAATAAGGGGCTAGCAGATAATCAATATCTCGCCGCAGGTACACACTCATGTTTAGATCCCTTGGACCTGACCCGTTTCTGAATCAAGGAAGTAGTCGGCGTCACGGTTAAAATGTGTGGAGTATCCAGACATGGCAGTAGATTATCTTTCTTCTCAGCCCAACTGGTCTGGATATCAGGTATCTACCTAATAGTGGTCAGATCCGTGCCCGCTTTACGAGCACAACGACCTTAGTCGTATACCGCAGTACAAAGTGGGAAACTGGAACCTTCACCAAGTTGAGGCTTGTCCTAATTGTTTTCCGTTAAAGCATGCTGCCGCCGGCGCGTTCGCTAACGTCTAAGAATTACTTTTCTCTAGGCAAGGAACGACGTTTCAAGAAAGTCCTCAAGACTCCAATATTCAGGATCAAACCACGCAACGCCTTCGTCGACTTCGACTGCGACTAAGTGGTCAGGTAGGAGGATGAGGAAATCATTTATCTCGGTGCGGATTCCTTGGCGCTGTAGCTCTTGTGCGACTCGTTCAGTGCTCTCCTGCACGGTCTCGGCGGGGCGACGATTAAGGTCAACACCATAGAAAGTATCCGTGATTGGTACCTCCAGGTACTTCATTTCAACGGTGACGCACTTACCGTCTTCCACGCAGCACACAATCTTGCGGCCAGGATCACCGGGCTCGAGTGTTTCGATATCGACCCAGCCTTCAAACTGTTCCTCATACGTATCCGCACCTAATTCCGAGTCATAGCATGCTTTAGCGGCCTGGTTCACCGTCATACCGGGTTTTACGGGCAAGGGACAGGTACCTTCAATTTTCATTTTCTCGATGCACTTCCTT
>JALXWS010000049.1 GCA_025144025.1 Corynebacterium sp. p3-SID1241
TAGATGCAAGTAATGCGATACTTTATAGCCCCTGATTGCGCATACACGAATTCCGTTCAAGCCCTACGGTGTATCGGGCGTTGAAAACGCATAGATACGGCGCGGCGTGTGGGCAAAATACGCCCCACAGTGCGTGCCGTATGGCAGGCCATATGTTTAGGCATATGGCACAACATACGCTAAAGCATATGTCCTCCCGAATGCAGTTCTACCTGCGTGTTCGTATGAATCCCCTCAGCGTGTAGGCGAGGAAATCGACAGACTTGAGGGCGGCTACGAGTTCCTCTGTGTGCGTTTCCCCTTATGAGCGGCTTCTACAAGGGAGGGGTGGGTTCCGCTACTGAGTTCCGTCAGGTGTGGCTGCTAACGTTATTTCTGGTTCACAACCACACCCCGCTGGGTGTGGGCGTGACTTCCTCGTCGGTGCGCGGTAAGGCCCGCGCGTGACGTGGGCTGTCTCGCGCGCCGTTTTTCAGGCGAGCGGACAACCCTACGACGTAAAAGGGAGGTAGACAATGGGTAAGCACTCATTGGATACACCCGGTCGCAAAAGAAAAGACCTTGACGCCACGAAGCTTAGCTGGCTCGATGTGGCAATCAAGGTCATAACACTTGCGACCGTAACAGTGAAGCTCATTGCAGTTGTGCTTCACGTGGGTCTTTAGGCCCGAGGGTCTCAACGAGCTGCCACTCGTTGGGGCCCTTTTTATTGTGCAGCCGCAATTCAAAGGTGAACTGTGCTGTCGTGTTTTAGGCTAATGCGCGCACGGAGGTTTCGCAATACTCCCATACTGGGCGCGCATTGTCTATTCTCCTGCTTAGGCATTCATTCCTGCCACATCAGTTGGCTGCGTTCTCTGCCCTCAGGGTGTGTTAGTGTTACCCTCCGTAAGATCCTGATGCGCAAAACGCACAGTCTCAGTAGGAAGTCTGAGCGATAACACTAACCAGTGCTATCCGTCGCTTTAGCTCTTATTCTCATGAGAGTTAAAGAATCCAGCGTCGTCAGGTCCGCTTTAGCGTACCTGGAGACAACTATGCCTGCTCAATTCACCCTTTTCCACGATGGTCAATTTTGGTGCGGAGTCTACGAGACTTCCAGCAACAACCAACTCCGCGCCGTCCGAGTAGTTTTCGGTCCAGAACCTAATAATGCCGAACTCTATGAGTGGCTGCTCGTCAACGGTTCTTCCCTAGTCAAACGTGCCCATCGCTCCGTACCTATACCTGGCGCTATTGAAGCGCCACAGCGAGGAAATCCCAAAGGCCTGCAGCGGAAAGTCAATAAGGAGCAACGCAAGACCTCAGGGGTGTCCTCGAAAGCCCAAGAAGCAACAAAATTAAATTTCGAACTAGCTAACGCAAACAAAAAGAAAACTTCGCGGATCGCTCGGCGCGAAGAAGCACAACGGAAATTTCAGATCCGTGCCGCTAAAAAGAAGGCCAAACATAAAGGCAAGTAGTCGAAGACATCAAAGCGAAGTTGCCACACAGCGAGAGGAAA
>JALXWS010000005.1 GCA_025144025.1 Corynebacterium sp. p3-SID1241
CCCTCGGGCACGCATGAACCGGCGGTTACCACTGAGGTAATCGCCGGATTTTTCTTTTTCTTGCCTCCTCCCAAGGACTACGATTACCCCACATGACCACACCATTGAATTGGGCGCGCAGCTTCGGCCACTTCCTGGCTTCGCTCGCCCACTCTGCTTGGCGGTCAATTCTCCAGTGGACGCCGCGACGCTGGATAACCATCATCACTGCTGCCGTTGGGCTTGGGGTACTATTTTACTTTCTCGATATACCGGACATAGCACAGTTGCGTGAGGCTGCCACCCGGTACGGCGCTTGGTTTCCCCTAACTTTCACCCTAGGTTATGTCATATTCACCCAGTTCCCATTGCCGCGCACCATCTGGACAGTATCCGCGGGAATCTTATTTGGCCCCTGGAAAGGCCTTATCCTCTCCTTGGGCGCATTAACTATCTCTGCCGCCTTATCCCTCCTCATCGTGAGGAAACTTCTCGGCGGCTGGATCCGTCCGCACCTCACCCACCCCGCAGTCTTCAAGATAAACGCCCACTTGGAGCGGCGCGGCTGGCTAGCGATCGCCTCTCTCCGGATGGTGGCCGGCGTCCCCTTTAGCCTCCTCAACTATGTTGCGGCCCTGACTCCCGTGAAGCTGAGCCACTTCACCTTGGCCACCCTTCTCGGTTCCATCCCTACTACAGCCCTGGGCGTGTTCTTCGGCGATGCGCTCACCGGTCACACTTCCCCCGGAATAGTCATCGCCTTCGTGGCTTTTGCCGCCATTGGTGTGGGCGGGCTCTATATGGATTCGCGCCTGCCCACTCGCCCATGAGTCAAGTACGAGCGGTAGACTATTTCTCATTAGGCCCTTAAAGGAGGATTAACGTGCTTGCTGTTCACGCCCGCTACCGCGGCCGCTCCGTGCGTCGCGCGGAATTAGTCCAGCGTTCCGCATCGGCTCTGTCGACCCTCAATGGGGTTGGCGAATTCCACGTGCTCGGCGTGGAAGATATTTGCGCCGTAGTGGATTCGGCAACGGCCGTGTGCGACGTGGTCATGGCCCTGCTTGCCGACGGCGACTGGGCCATCGGCATCGGCATTAGCCCCGGCAACCAAAAAGATGAGGAAGGCGCTCGCCAAGTGGCTACCGCTGCCCTCAAAAGGTCCGCGCGCATGGGGCAGGTTTACGCGAAGCTCAATAAGCGAGGCCGTGCGTCGGAAGCGAGTGATATCGCCGCTACCTTTGCACTGCTTGGATACGTATTGCACAAGCGCACCATCGAGGGCCGCGAAGCTACTTCACTAGTGCGTGCAGGGCTCAACCAAAATGAGGCAGCCGAAGAACTAGGAATTTCTAAACAAGCCATGTCGCAGCGCCTCCAGGCGGCCGGCTGGAGTGCCGAAATGGCAGGATGGCAGCTGGCGGTAAATCTTATCGAGCGCGCCAACCTTGTCCATCCCTAGAGCAGGTCGGACTTGCTCAACTCGGGGGTCGTGACGAAATCCACGAGCCGCTCCACGGCGCCGATAAGGCTAGAATCCAGATCCCGAAAGGAATGAACGGCGTTATATACATGACGCCACCCGTCCTTGGGATCACTCCAGCCAACACGCCTGCAAATGCCACTCTTCCAATCCTCGCCGTAAGGTACCTCTGGCCATGCGCGCAGGCCCACCCGCTGAGGTTTTACCGCTGCCCAGATATCAATAAACGGGTGGCCGGTTACCAAAACGTGCTCTCCTACCGATTCAGTCATTCTGGTTTCCTTGGATCCTTGAACTAGGTGGTCAGCCAGCACCCCGACCCTGCGGCCCGGCCCAGGCTGAAACTCGGCTAAACGCTCTTCCAAATTATCCAGACCTTCAAGGTATTCCACCACTACCCCTTCCACGCGCAGATCGTGGCCCCACACCTTTTCAACGATGGCAGCATCGTGCACGCCTTCGACCCAAATGCGGGAAGGCGCGGCGACCTTTGCCTCGACGTTGTCCACGCGGCGGGAACCGGAGTTGGACTTCCGGGGAGCTTGCTTTTCGACGTACCTCGTTAGCGTTACCGGCTCGCCTTCCACTAAAAACCCGCCCTTGACCAAATTGAAGACGCGTTCTACCCCATGGCGATCCTCTAGGCGTACGACCTCACCGAATACGGTTTTGTCCACCCCCACGACAGCACCCACAAAGTCATCGCCACGTACTTCCACTACCATTCCGGGCTCAGCCGGCACCTCTGGGTATTGCCGCGGTTTAGACCGCGCGTGGCCGGCAAAAATATCTCCGCCATAAGGATCGAAACTCATGGCCCGATAGTCTATCTACTAGACTGGCTCGCCATGGATATGCGCGCCGAAGTATGGTCACCTTTGCAAAACACTGCCGTCTGGCTCGGATCCTGGCTGTGGGGACACGAGACCACCGATGACTTGCTAGATGCGTTGACTGAACTAGGCGGACGCCCGGAGTGCTTGGACGAATCCCCCTTCGTAGATTTGCTCTCGCTGCTACGCACCGAGACCGGCGATCTCACCGCCGAGCGCGGGGTACGAGCAGAACCCATCCTGCGCCTAGTGCTTTCCGGACCCGGCGAGCCACCAGCCTTACCCGCAGGCTCAGATTCCTATCGCGCGGCCACACAAAGTTCCACTGGAGCAATCATAGTGTGCACCAACAATCCCTTGCGGCACTTAGTCCTCATCCCCCACATTCTCCACAGCCATACAGCGTGGCAGGTGGTCGTCGAAAAGCAGCCGCTTCCAGCACCCGCATGGCTCAGCCCCGGAGAGGCTGACGCACTCTTAGCGCAAGCCACAAATGACTCTGCAGACATTATTGCCCCAACCGGATATAGCACAGAAGCGCTACCGAACCCCAGACTTACGGTGGGGACTCTCAGCGACTTCTATGACACGCCGGGCCTCCCCCGGTCTACGCCTGCCCGGGCAGCAAAGCTCTTTGCCCGCGCAGACCGAGTGGCAGCAATTATCGAAACCGTCACGGATCGAATCAATGACCACAGTCTAGATCCGCAACTGCTCCGACTCTCGCGCCACATCCGGCAGGCTCGCATGACGGGTGTGTCCTATACCCTTGGAGAATTCGCGCGTTAGCGACTCCAAATATCGCAGCACTCCGCCGCGCATGGAGCGCCGTTGACAGTGCACCCTTGGACTGTGACATTGCCCCTAGTTTCCCATTCGCTACCCTTCTCGAGTTCTTCCACTAGGTCAACTACCATCTCCGCAAAACGTGGCGTCGGACCTACGGTTCGGGTGCGTAGGACCTTTACCCCCAATTCTTCAGCGGCCTTCTGCAGCTCGGAATCTAGATCCCAGATGACTTCCATATGATCAGAAATGAAGCCAATCGGACAGACGACGACGGTATCGACGCCTTCATTGCGATTGAGTGCCGTAGTGTGGTTAACGATGTCCGGCTCGAGCCACGGGGTTCGTGGGTTGCCAGAACGCGACTGCCACACCAGATCGTAGTGTGAAATTCCTGCCTGCTCCGCTACCAAACGCGCTGCTTCCGCCACTTGGCGGGAATATAGATTTTTATCGCCAGCTACACCTCCCGCATTGTCGTGGGCAACAGGCACCGAGTGGGCGGTAAAAAGAAGGCGGGTGGTGTCCAACTTATTCGCAGGTACCTGGTCCCAGATCTCACTTACCGCCGTGGCCATTTCGCCTACGAACTTGGGGTGGTCAAAGAATTGGCGAATCTTTGTGAACTCGATTTCGGGAAGACCTTGGCTCTCTAGATGATCGCGCATCTTCTTAATGTCCTCATCATATTGCCGGCAGGCAGAGTATCCGCCCCACGCGGAGGTAGCAAAAACAGCTACGCGGCGCACGCCGTCCTTGGCCATTTGTTCTGCAGTTTCGCTGGTAAAGGGGCGCCAATTCCGATTTCCAAAGTAGATCGGTAGATTATGTCCGCGTTTTTCCAGCTCGCCACTGACATGATCGATAATCTCGCGATTGAGTGCATTGAGCGGACTTACGCCTCCAAAGTGATAATAATGCTCCCCAACTACCTCAAGGCGTTCACGCGGAATGCCTCTCCCGCGGGTGACGTTCTCCAAAAAAGGAACGACCTCCTCGTTTCCTTCCGGGCCACCGAAAGAAAGAACCAGGAGGGCGTCAAAGTTTTGGGCATTCTGTTGTGCGTCAGTCATACCCTAAACAATACCAACCAAAAGTTGGAGCTTAGAGAAGGCGCACCACATCTGGAGTAGCGCCGCCCCACCGAACTGGAACTACCGAAACAGTCTGACCAGACTGCGGCGCTTCAATCATCTGACCGTTGCCAAGATAAATAGCTACGTGCTGGTTGCCACCAGGTCCATAGAAGATCAGGTCACCGCGCTGCACATTATCGCGGGATACCTTCTTACCCTGCTGATACTGCGCACCAGTGTAGTGAGGTAGATCCAAACCAGCGGCTGCATAGGCATACTTAACCAGGCCGGAGCAATCAAAGCCCGACTGACTAAAGTCACCGAAGGAGTCGGCCACCCCACCATCGCGCAGGCCGCCGGTAGGTCCGTTATTATCGCCGCCACCCCAGACATATGGAACGCCTACTTGGGACTCAGCACGCGAAATTACTGCCTCAATCTGGGCATCACGGCCCGCGTCTGCTCCCGTGGTGGACTCATCAGATTCGCTTAACTCATCCGCCTCAGGGGCATCAGCGCTAGCCGCCGGTGCGGTATTCGGGCTGCCAAGCCCGAGTAAATCAGACGATCCCTGCATAAGGGTGCGCACGTCATCTTCATCCACTGCCGCTGCTATATCATTCGCAATTCCGAGCGCATCGTTTACAGAGGAGCCGGTTCCAAAATCAACGGTTTGGAAAGTCGGAGAAACCCCCTTGTTGAGAGCGTTTCCAAAGTCTGCTTCCGGGGCAGTCTGGTCTTGTTCGGGTGCTTCTGAGGCAACTGGATCCTCTGCACCATTTGGCATTGATGGCACCGGCTGGGAGCCCTCCCCAATAACCTCATCGGTAAAGCCCTCAGACTTGTTATTTTTAGTCAAGGTTTCAGGGTTGACGCGCAAATTCTTTTCAAGGTTTCCATTATCTAGCCCCTGATCTTGATTCAGGCCGGTGTCAAGAGTGTCCTGCTCGCCCAATTCCATATTGTGCCCACTTGCGTCTTGGGACGCACTCTCTTGCTGACGAGCAAAAGTAGCTTCTGCAAAACGCTGCGTAGCGTTTAAGCGTGCTTCATTTTGAGCCAGATTTCGGCGCTCTTGCACAACTCGGCCCTCAGCAGCCTGCTTCTCTTCGTGCGCTTGTTGCAGCTCGGTCTCCAGGGCGACAACATGCTCATTGCTTGTATCGTTTTCCTCGCTCACCTGTGCCAACTCGGCCTTGATCTGAGCAATGCGTTCTTCAGCCGCAGCGGCATCTGACTCAGCGCGATCCAACTCGGCACGGACTGTTTCTACAGCACCGTGCAATGAATCGGCGTTGGTTATCGCACGCTCAATCGTGGTGTGGTCTGATTCCTGGGTTTTGACAGTGTCTGGGGTTTGTACTGGCGCTTCATCAGCCCCGGCTGGGGCAACAGTAGAAAGCGTTGAAATGGCTGCGGTACCTGCTACTGCAGCGATAAAGGCGCGAACATGTCGAATGCGCGGAAGGCGAATGGTGGCCACTGAAATACTCCTAGATTGAACCCACACATTTCCGCTGAGGAGCTATCCGTACCGGCATCTGGGCATAGGAATGCCCGAGGGGCCCGCCTGCATATTTCGCACAAACACAAGCGTAATCGCATATCTTGCAGTGCAAGCTAGAAAAGAGTTTCACAAAGATAGATCAAGGTACGCGAAACTAACCCCTAGCGACTGCGAGTGCTAAAGCGGTAAATGGATATGTAATGCCACAACTGGCTGAGGCCTCACTCTAGGCGTGCTCTGTCGGTGGGCTATTGAGCACCCGATGGTTCTGTTATGGCCCGCTTAAAGTGCCTACGCTGAGCCCGGAGCTCAGCTAGCATTCTGCAACCGCGGCTGTTTCTCTACAACAGCAATACCCGGATGCACACGTGCTCGGCCAGCTAGGACGATTAAAGGTCTCTACTTGCCGGCCCCGGCTTAGTAGGCCGTTAATGGTCTACAGGCACTCTCGGCTCGAACCACAATTTCCCATGACTGCGAAGCCCACCAATTCATTGACAGTCTTCGAGGCACACAAACCAGGATTTATGAGCAACCCCAATTCCGTAAAACCCCGAATGCGTCTTCGTTGCACTGAGCGCCGTGAGAACTGCCCTATGGGTTCTGGCGGATCTCGCCGCGGCGCCGACAGGGATTTGCCAAATGGTCTAGCCATACAGCAATACCATGCCGCCGAGGGCAAGTTGCCACAAACCATGAACAGGCCACACGAAGCTGGCCTTTGCGGAGTGATTAGGTGTTCTTTGATCCCGGTCCCTATGGACATCTCCGCGCGCACCTTGTACATGGTAGCGAGCAGCAAGCTCGGCCCTGAAAGATGCACACCGAAATTTCCACACGGCGAGGTTCTAAAGAACCCGTCTCACCTCATAAACGGAAGGTGGGTTGATGTGTAATTTTTTCGAACATTGCAATCGCTCAAGTTATTTGCTTGCGCCCCCCTACTAACTTTCGAGGAGGACCAGGTTCATTGACTCCCAAGAACCGCCACTCGATTATCCATCCTTCGCTCGAGGCGTGCTTCCCCACATACCCGTGCGAGTGTTCTCGTGACTGTCAAGGCTAAGCCCATGAACTCAGAAAGCAAGAAATGTCTCCTGAGGCGACAACCGAACCATACGTCACGACACGCCCATTTCGCACAATTTTCCCCTAATTCCCGCGAGTCAAGTTAATTCACATGACGCAACATGCGCATCTAACCTGCAATGATTTTGTTACCGTCCCGTTATTGTGATGTTAATCACCCTCACACGAGCCAAACCCCCGCTCCCGTTTGCGCTCTGGAGGCGGAACGGGACGGAATGAACCACTCCCCCACCGAGAGTCAACCACTAAGGCTTTATTTTACCCCTCCCCTCCCCTGTGTGACCCAGTATCCAACGGGGTCGACGCCCAATCCTCGAATGTAAAGCACCGAGTCCCTAAGACGGGTTCCCACACCTTTAACCGACCCATACTGGAGCGCGATTGATTGTTTAAAGAAGTCCGCGCGCCATTCAAGCACAGCCAACCTAAGACCATATGGCCGCGACATGGCGACGAGTTTCTGACCAATTCGGAAAATTTTTTTTCGAACAAAAGTAACGTTCCAACGATGACTTATCTTCAACTAATTAAGAACCGGGGACGCTTCGCCCCGCCTGAGAGCCGCCCTGCCCTAAAGCCGGGCCGCCATCTTTCACTCCTCCTGCACCCCCTTGTAGGTGCCCGAATTTATCGGCGCACGGCGGCCCAATAGGAACTGACAAAGATAATAGCGGCAATTAAAGTGACCGAACCGACTGTTGCGCTTACCGGGAAGCTGATTTGGTCTAGCCCCGCGTAGTACTGATTCAAAAGCTCATTTTGCGCCAGTCCGGGTGCTAGATGGGACTGGACAGCCTCAATGTCTGCACGACTATATGTGTCACTCACAGAAGAGACGTATTGCGGAGTTTGCACGACAACCGTATCTAGCCCTGTAGCATCCTGAAGTTCCTGAGCTATGTCCCGAACATCGGGAGCTCGGTTTGCAGCTACATCAACAACCGCGATCCCATCTCCATCCTTTAATCCTTTTGCCACATCAGCATTAAGATCAACATCTTGCCCGTGGATTGGGTTCGTGTATGCCACACCGTCTTCGTGGAGTTGCTGTGCCAAGTCCGTAATATCTACCCCTGCGGGAATCACGTGCGTCCCTTCCTTACTTATAGGGCTAGTGAACCTTGTCTCCCCCAAGATACGAGCCATCACTCGACGTTCAGCCCTCAACTCGCCGGTCTTTGAGAAAAGGTGAAAACAGAACGCTTGTACTGTTACAATGGCAGCGACCGAAGGTTTTAGCCTCTACAATATCTAGGTGAACCATCGCGTTCTTTGTCGCCTTCAGCACAGCGGGCCCCATGGCCGCGTCAGATCACATTGATAGTCTGAAGCGCATCGCACTCCCCCGAAGTGCTGCAGGGCGGCGATTAACAAACAGAACACACTGTTTATCAACAAGGAATGGAGCTCCCTGTGACTGAAAGCTTGAACTCCTTCGAGGCCAAGAAGACTCTTGATGTCAATGGCAAGTCCTACGACTACTTTGACATCAACGCCGTTTCCGGCCTGGAGAAGTTGCCGTACTCCCTAAAGGTGCTAGCAGAAAACCTGCTGCGCAACGAGGACGGCAAGAATGTAACCAAGGACCACATCAACGCCCTGGCTAACTGGGATCCGGAAGCAGAGCCGGATACCGAAATCCAGTTCACTCCAGCACGTGTCCTCATGCAGGACTTCACCGGCGTTCCTTGCGTTGTCGACCTCGCCACCATGCGTGAGGCTGTCTCCGCCTTGGGTGGTACCCCGGATCAGGTTAACCCGCTTAACCCGGCTGAGATGGTTATTGACCACTCCGTTATCGTTGAGGCTTTCGGTTCCACCGACGCGCTCGAAAAGAACGTCGAGATTGAGTACCAGCGCAACGAAGAGCGCTACCAGTTCCTCCGCTGGGGTGCAGAGAACTTCTCTAACTTCCGCGTTGTTCCTCCGGGAACCGGCATTGTCCACCAGGTAAACATCGAGTACCTGTCCCGCGTTGTCTTTGATAATGAGGGACTTGCTTACCCGGATACCTGTATCGGTACTGACTCCCATACCACCATGGAAAATGGCCTTGGCATTTTGGGCTGGGGCGTCGGCGGCATTGAAGCAGAGGCTGCCATGCTGGGCCAGCCGGTCTCCATGCTTATCCCAAAGGTCGTAGGCTTTAAGCTGACCGGCGAAATTCCTACTGGTGTTACCGCAACCGACGTTGTCCTGACCATCACTGAGATGCTGCGTGAGCACGGCGTCGTCCAGAAGTTCGTTGAGTTCTACGGCAACGGCGTGAAGTCTGTGCCGTTGGCTAACCGCGCCACCATCGGCAATATGTCTCCAGAGTTCGGTTCCACCGCAGCGATCTTCCCGATCGACGAAGAGACCACCAAGTACCTTGAGCTCACCGGCCGCCCGCAGGAGCAGATTGACCGCGTCGAGGCGTACGCCAAGGCGCAGGGCATGTGGTTGGAAGAGGATGCCCCAGAGGCAAAGTACTCCGAATACCTCGAGCTGGACCTCTCCACCGTCGTTCCTTCCATCGCCGGCCCGAAGCGCCCGCAGGATCGCATCTTGTTGACCGAGGCCAAGGAACAGTTCCGTAAGGACTTGGCTAATTACACCACCGATGAGGTCTGCGTTGATGAATCCTCCGTTGAGGCGAAGCGCATGTCTGCAGAAGGTGGCGCTCCGGCTATGGAAGACGTCACTGGCGGTTTGAACAAGGCTCGTGAGGGCCATGGAGAATCCTCGGCTACCGGTGCAAAGGGCCGTCACTCGAATCCGATTACCGTTGAGTCCCAAAACGGTGGCGAATTCACCTTGGACCACGGCATGGTTGCCATTGCTTCCATTACTTCTTGCACCAACACCTCCAACCCATCTGTCATGGTGGGCGCGGGTCTTATTGCCCGCAAGGCTGCAGAAAAGGGTCTCCAGTCCAAACCGTGGGTTAAGACCATTTGTGCACCTGGTTCCCAGGTTGTTGATGGTTACTTCCAGCGCGCAGACCTCTGGAAGGACCTTGAGGCTATGGGCTTCTACCTCTCTGGTTTCGGCTGCACCACCTGTATTGGTAACTCCGGCCCGCTGCCGGATGAAGTATCCGCTGCCATTAACGAAAATGATCTTGCAGCCACCGCAGTCCTTTCTGGTAACCGCAACTTCGAGGGCCGCATCTCTCCGGACGTCAAGATGAACTACTTGGCTTCCCCAATCATGGTTATCGCTTATGCTATTGCCGGTACCATGGACTTTGACTTCGACGAGCAGCCTTTGGGCCAAGATAAGGAAGGCAACGATGTCTTCCTGAAGGACATTTGGCCATCCCCGCAGGAAATTGAGGACACCATTCAGTCCGCTATCTCCCGCGAAATGTACGAGGCTGACTATGCCGACGTCTTCAAGGGAGATGATGCATGGCGCAACCTTGACGTACCTGAGGGCGAAACCTTCAAGTGGGATGAGGATTCCACCTATATCCGTAAGGCTCCTTATTTCGATGGCATGCCAACCGAGCCGAACCCGGTTGAAGACATTAAGGGTGCACGCGTACTGGCGAAGCTGGGCGATTCCGTCACCACTGACCACATCTCCCCTGCGTCCGCTATTAAGCCGGGCACCCCGGCTGCGCAGTACCTCGATGAGAACGGCGTTGCCCGCCAGGACTACAACTCCCTGGGCTCCCGCCGCGGTAACCACGAAGTCATGATGCGCGGTACCTTCGCCAATATTCGCCTGGCAAACCAGCTGGTTGACGTCACCGGTGGCTATACCCGTGACTTCACCCAGGAAGGCGGCCCACAGGCCTTCATCTTTGATGCTTGCCAGAACTACAAGGAAGCCGGCATTCCGCTCGTTGTCATTGCTGGTAAGGAGTACGGCACCGGCTCCTCCCGTGACTGGGCGGCCAAGGGCACCAACCTGCTTGGTGTGAAGGCTGTTATCACCGAGTCCTTCGAGCGTATTCACCGTTCCAACTTGATCGGCATGGGCGTTATCCCGCTGCAGTTCCCTCAGGGTGAGTCCCATGAGTCGCTTGGCTTGGACGGTACCGAGACCTTCGATATTGAGGGTATTTCCGCCTTCAATGATGGCTCCATCCCGAAGACCGTCCACGTCACCGCTACCAAGGAGTCTGGCGAGACCGTCGAGTTTGATGCCGACGTCCGCATCGACACCCCGGGTGAGGCTGACTACTTCCGCCACGGCGGCATCCTGCAGTACGTGCTGCGTCAGATGGTCAAGAACTAAGAACTTCACTACGCCTCCTCTTAGCTCAGGAATTGGGCTAAGAGAGTAAGTTCGGTCGAAAGCGCGGGGTTGCACTGCCCTCTCCTGTGGAGGGCAAGGCGACCCCGCGTTTCGTTACGTAGACATTATTAATTATTTAAGATTACTAAGTACTTTTAATTTAGACGTTTCCCATAAAGGAGAGTTCCCTGCTATGCCCATCGTGAGCGAATCTGAACTTAGCCGCCGTCGGCACGACATTCTCGTAGGTGCTCGCCGCTGCTTTGCAGAACACGGCTACGAGGGGGCTACAGTTCGGCTGCTAGAACAGGCAACGGGCAAGTCACGAGGCGCGATCTTTCACCACTTCGGCGATAAAGAGTCCCTCTTTCTTGCCTTGGCGCAAGAGGATGCGGCTCGCCAAGCTGAAGTCGTTGCCCAGAATGGCTTGGTAGAAGTCATGCGCGAAATGCTTCAGCATCCTGAGCGCCACGATTGGCTTGCCACTCGCCTGGAAATCACCTCCCTCCTACGCACTGATCCCTCCTTCGCCGCTCGGTGGAAGGAAAATCAGTCGGTTCGTGATGAGGCCGTACGGGCGCGATTGGCTTCCAATGCGGATAAGGGCCGACTACGCGGTGATGTAGAAATCGACACCCTGGCCATTTATCTGGAGGTGTTCATGGATGGGTTCATCAACCGGCTCGCCTTGGGTGATACCGCAGAGTTGGAAGGTGTTCTTGATTTAGTGGAACAATCCATCCGCGGTACTCAGGCGAGCCCGCGTTAATCCCGCGCATAGCCCATCCAGCTCTCGGCTGCTTCTTACCTCAGGGACGCAATAGCCGAGAGTGTTTTTGCATTAGCTCAACACTGTGGTGCCGGCATTACCTTCTCCTCCACTTGGGCATAAGTTGATATTTCCGCCACAAACTTTGGGTCGTGGCAGGCAACCACTATGGCACTATCGGACTGCAGGGCGTAGTGGATTAGTTGGTGCATTAACCATCGGTCCGCAGCAGAAAGCAAGGTATCTGGCTCATCGAGAAGTAGCTTCTGACGGTGCTGCCCAATGACGTGAGCAACTTGCGCAAGTCGCAAGCGAGACGATGATAAATCGAGAGGGTGATCTGCAGGATCTAGTCCCAGCAGGTCGCGCAAGGATGCATCGGGGACAAATTCCTCCACCGTGGAAAACACCGCCTGGTCAAACGGCGATTGCAGGGCAAGAGCTGGTGCATTCCGTACAACTCCTGCCCCATCGAGCCCGGCGGCGGCGCGCAGGAGCGTAGTCTTGCCGCTGCCATTATCACCGCGTAACCAGGTCACCCCAGATTCCACGATAGGAATTTCTACCGGGCCGACGCTGAAGGAAGTGCCACGGGGCTGAGAAAAGTGCCACCATTTCTTCTTTGCTGCACTCCTGCATGCCGTTAGCGGACCGATACTCCCTGTCCGGGGACTTGCAGAAACCCGCGGTAAGTCGACGGCCGCTACGAGCGGGTCTGTTCCAATGATGTGCCCACCCAATTCTGGCCAGGAAGCACTGGATATAGAAATGACGCAGGTTTCCGGCAACTCCTGCAAGAGGCAAACCACTTGCGTGCGCGAGTTTGCGTCTAGCCCGGCTGCAGGTTCGCACACAATCATGACTTCTGGCTCGCGAATGGCGACACAAGCAGCCGCAAGCCTTCGTGTTTGGCCACCGGATATCTGTGTTGGGTCATGTTCGCAATAGTCAGACAGTCCTACAGCGCGAAGCATTCGCTCCCCGCGCCGCTGCATTTCAGGGGCAGGCACGCCGGCATTTTCGAGGCCTAAAACTACTTCTTCGATGCAAGTTTCCCGCAGGAAGCTAATCTGTGCTGAGGCATCCGTGCCGATAATGGCTTCGGTAGATAGGTGTTCCGCTAGTTGCACGGCAACGTCTTCGACGGCTGTGTCAGGTTCGACGAGTACTTGATAAATGGCCCCAGGGGTGGGCTTAATGCGGGCTAGATCCATGTAGTAATCACCACCGCAAAGCTAACTAGTGGAATGACCAGGCGTATGACGCGAGAGACCGTGGAATCGGCAACAGGACGCAGGAGGGTGCGTTGCCCTTCTTGGTCGAATCCGACGGCGGCTAAGGCCTGGCCTCGTTGGGTTCCTTGGGTAAGGAGTCGAGCGATGACGGGAATAATGACGCGCGAGATGGTATTGCGCCAGGTCACGGTGATGCCGGCGAGCTGGTTGGCTTCACGGACGCAACGCCAAGCATGCGCACCTTGGGGCAGGGTTTGTAGGGAGGCTCCAACGATATACGCGACCTTGTGGCCAGCGCGCGAAACTTGCAGCCACTTGGCGATATCAGCAATGCGCAGCACTGCCATGGCCGTGATGAAGCAGGCCATGAGGGCGCAGAACCGCAGGGTGAGGATGGCGGCGAGCACCAAGCCGTCGCTTGTTACCAGCGGCAGCACTGGGTAATCACCGTAGGGGGCGTGAATGACCAGCATGGAAAGGGCCGCTGGGGCGCTTAGCGCCACAGTTGTCAAAATTACGGAGGCGTTGCGGGTAGCGGCAGTACCGCAGGCTAGGGCGATGAGCACTACGCTTGCCGACGCCACCGGGGTATTCAGTGCCACAGTAAGGATCCAGCCGCAGGCCGCGATCGTGACAACGGTGGCGGGATGAAGGCCTTGCATTAACGTGGCTGGAGGGATTCTCGGGTGCGCTGCGGCAGTGCCTTGACCGCTGCCCAGACAATGAGGAAGACCAGTGCCTTATCCAGGGGATCCGAAATAAAGGACTGGAGCGTAACCGAGGCGATGAGGGAATTGCCCAACTCTCGGAAGAGCGAAACAACCGCGCCCGTACCAAGACCTGCGGTACCACCATAAACAAAGGCAGCCACTGGTGCGGCGAGCATGCCGGAAATGATTCCGATGATGGCGCCGCTGAGAATGACCCACCACACCTTAGTGAAAGCGCCCTTCTTGATTACCAGTCCGGAGAGGAACCCTGTGGCGGCGGACACGGCGGCGAAGGGCAGAGCGGCAGGGTTCAACAGCCCCCATACGACGGAGGACAATGTACCGGTAGCCAATCCGGCGATGGGTCCCGCGAGCACGGCTACCAGGATTGTACCCACGGCGTCGATATACAGCGGAACGCCGATAGAACCAATGATTTCGCCGACAACAATATTGAGCACTAGCGCTACCGGGATGATGGCGATGGTTCGCGCCGGTAGCGCCGGAACGGTGCCTGCTAGAAGGAGCGCAGCGCCAATGAGGTAACCGGCGAGGGTAATAAGTGCTTCGGTCGAACCTGCTACGGATTCCCAGTTCGTTGGCTGCAAAAGCACGAGGTAGATCCACGTTGCGGTGACAGCAAGTGCACCCGCGATGAGCATGGCCTTGCGCGCAGGGATGAGAGAAAGCTGTGACACAGTAAAAGTCCAAATCCACATACCGAAAAATGGGCAAAGTAAACGCCGACCGCGGATGGTGCTGCTTTCCTATGTCACCTCGGAAAGCGATCTCGCACGGTACGTGCGCCGCGGATAATAGTAGAGGCTCTGCGTGTTAAAAGCCACTAATGCGAAGCCAATAGCGTCAATCCCCGCGCGCATTCGTGGTGTGCGGCCTCCATGTCTGCGCTTGTTACCAGCCGCGTGTTGTGGGCGCGGTCCCAGTGATTGCGCAAATCTGCAACGCTCGTGCCACGCAGCAGTGGCGATTCCGCCTCGACGTCCACGGTGGTTTCTATCGCGTCGACATTGATGCGTCCGAGAGCAATCATGCAGGTCAAGAGATCGTGGATTTGAGCTTGATATCCCTCCCCTTGTGCCTGGTGGAATTCAAAATAAAATCGCAGCACGTCCGGCAGGATTTGTGCCGTGGGGTGCTCCCCCAACAATTCCAAGGCCTCATCTAGGCGCTGCGGGGTGATGAGAAACTGTTCCGTTACTTCGAGGGAACACAGCGTGGTGAGAACGCGTGGGGCAGTTGAATGAAAATGTTGGGCTGCAGCGTGTGGATCCACCCAAAAGTTCCACTCGGCAGTTGGCGTGGTGTTTCCGCGGTAATTGACCGCGCCGCCCATGATTGTGATGGCACCGAAGCGCGCGGCAGCCTCGCGATGGGTTGCCTCGAAAGCAGCAAGGTTGGTGACCGGTCCAGTAACGATCAGCTGCAGATCGTCGTGGGTGGCTAATGCCTCTTCCCATACCTGCTGCCAATCGCGCTGCTGCAGCCTGGCGGCGGCAGCGGGGGCATGTGCGTAGCCCAGCCCTGTCGGGCCATGAGTCTCAGGGGTGGTGGTGAGATCCACCTTGAGAGGTTGGGGTACGCCGGGGGCTACGGGGACGTCGGCAAGCGAGCAAAGGTCCACGATCCAGCGGGCATTAGCCGCGGTCTGGTGGACCTCGACGTTGCCGGCCGTGGTGGTAACGCCCACCAGCTCGATCTCACCGGCATGATGCAGGCCCGCCAAGTACATGAGGGCGAGGCAATCATCGATGCCGGGATCGCAATCAATAAGGACAGCTGGTGGCTTAACAGTCATAATGTCAGCCAGTCTAGCGCCTTACTTGATGGAGCTTACCGGATTGTCGCCATCAACGAAGGCAAGCGGGGATTCCGGCAGGTTTTCGCGGCCAAGGGCCTCGACGATGACGTCCGCAACCAGCTCGCGGGAAGAAGTCAGAGACTCCTTCAGCATCTTATCCTCAATCTGCTCAATGCCCTTGGCTGGCTCCTCGGTCAGCATCGCTGGCTTGAGTATGAGGTGCGGGTAGCTGGCCTGTACAAGGCGGTTGTCTACTTCCTTCTTAGACTCCACATAGGCATTCCACTTCTCATCGGCAGGATCCGTGGTTGCTACCTGGGAGCCGACGTAAGAGATCATCACATAGGCAGGCACTTTCTTGCCCTCCTGCTGCAACTTGTCCATCGCGTCGAGGGTAGCGAGGGCGCCATCGCGGTCGACGGACCAGGTGAGGTCTGCCCCTCCTCGGCCGCCATTGCCGGCGCCCCAGACTACAGCGTCATAAGCGGCGAAAAGCTCTGCCCACTGACCCACGGTTTGTTCAATAACATCCGCCATAACCGGGGTCGCGCCGAGCTTTTCAATCTCGGCCTTCTGCTCTGGGTTGCGGATGAGGGAGTGGACGTCGTGGCCGGCATCAACCAGTTTAGGGGCGGTGAGCTGTCCGACCTTGCCGTGTCCACCGATGTACAGAATCTTCTTCTTATCAGTCATACCTCGCCACCGTAACAACGGCGCGGTCGGCGTGCAGACGCCCTCACCTATCTGACACGCACAAACCATCGCGGCGGGCCCGGCAAGCAGATAGAATTGCATGCATGTATGCCATTATGACCGTCACCGGTGCCGATAGCACCGGCATCATCGCCGCGGTGACCACTACCCTTGCAGAACTCGATATCAACGTCATCGACGTCTCCCAGACGCTTATGGGGGGCTATTTCACCATGATCCTCCGCGTAGAATTCGATGCAGATAGGGTCTCCATCCAAACTATTAAAGAACGTATGCGCCCCGTGGCGGAGGAAAAGCATCAGTCCATCCGCATCCAATCCGAAGACCTTTTCACCGCGATGAACGAAATTTAATATGAGTACGCGATTTAATACCACCAATATCTTGGACACCATCGAGATGATTGAGAACTATCGTCTCGATATTCGCACCGTGACCATGGGCATCTCACTCCTCGGATGCACCCGGTCCACCATGGAGGCTACCTGCCAGGCCATCTATGACCGGGTCACCCAGCAGGCAGGGCGCCTCGTCGAGGTTTGCGAAGGCATCGAGGGCGAGCTCGGTATCCCCATCGTCAATAAGCGCATCTCCGTAACCCCCATCTCGTTGTTGGTGGCCGGCGTAGAGGGAAACCCCGTTGAAGCAGCGAAGGCGCTGGACAAGGCAGCAAAAGAGGTTGGCGTCAACTTCGTGGGCGGCTATTCCGCCTTGGTAGAAAAGGGTGCTACTACCGCGGAACAGAAACTCATCAGCTCCATTCCGGAGGCGCTGGCTACTACGGACGTCGTGTGTTCCTCCGTAAACATCGCCAGCTCGCGCGCCGGCATCAACATGGATGCGGCGAAGAAGATGGGCGAGGTCATCAAGGAAGCGGCCGAGCTGACTAAGGATGATTCCGCCATTGCGTGCGCCAAGCTCGTAGTCTTTGCTAACTCCGTGGGAGATAATCCTTTTATGGCCGGCGCCTTCCACGGCATTGAAGAGCCCGATTGTGTGGTCTCCGTGGGCGTTTCTGGCCCGGGTGTGGTCGACCGCGCCTTGGGCTCGCTCGAGGGGGCCAGCTTAGACCAGGTTGCAGAAGAGGTGAAGAAGGCTGCTTTCAAGATCACTCGCGCCGGGCAGCTGGTAGGCACCATGGCGTCGGAGCGCCTGGGCGTTCCTTTCGGCATCATCGACCTTTCTCTTGCCCCCACCGCCGAGTTGGGCGATTCGGTTGCGCACATCTTGGAGCACATGGGCCTAGACCAGGTGGGCACCCACGGCACTACTGCAGCCTTGGCTCTGCTTAACGACGCCGTTAAAAAAGGCGGTATGATGGCTTGTTCCCGCGTGGGCGGATTGTCTGGTTCATTCATCCCCGTTTCCGAGGACAAAGGCATGATCGATGCGGTCAAGTCCGGCTCCATTTCCATGGACAAGCTGGAGGCCATGACCGCCATTTGCTCGGTTGGCTTCGACATGATTGCCCTGCCGGGCGATACCTCTGCCGCGACGATCTCGGGCATGATCGCTGATGAGGCCGCCATTGGCGTGATGAACCATAAAACCACCGCAGTACGCGTCATTCCGGTACCTGGCGCTCAGGTAGGCGACGAGGTCAGCTTCGGTGGGCTTCTTGGCTACGCCCCTGTCATCCCGGTCAATCAAGTGGGCAATGCGCAGTTCATTAACCGCGGCGGCTTCATCCCCGCACCGGTGCATGGATTCCGCAACTAGCGCCAACGACAACCGCGCCGCGGTCTACTCCGCGGCGTGCTCTTCGCCCGGCTTATCGGATTCCGCCCACGCAGCTAGGTTGGCCTCGAAGTGCTGGTAGGAATCCTCCAACTGTTGCAGCTCCACCTCGCCGCCTACCTGGCGGCGGGCATCGGAGTAGATGGCCTGGGCGGCGTCGTCAAGCACGCGCCGGCGTTCCGCAGTGCGGAGAAGGGCAACCACCTTAGCGAGGTTATCCAGCATGCTGAGGTAAATCTCCGCATTATCGGCCGCGTCGCGCCGAATCTGTGTAAACATCGCTTCGACGATTTCGGCATAGCTAAAGGTCTGATAATCCAGCCGGAACTCGCCGTCAATATGCACGATGCCCTGCGGTAACCGGTTATCCCCTATCACGGTGAGGATCTGGGTAAAGCGGTCGATGATATCGATTACCGTAAAAGGGTCATTAACTCCGGTGCTCAAAGCGCGGGCAGCAATTTCTGCAAGGTGCCGGGCGGTAAACCGAGGGTCGTGGGCAGAGGCGTTTTCCCGGTACTGCGTGAGCACGATATGTCGCTCAATGTTTTCCGGCAAACGTGGCACGCCGTGGGCAATGACCTCGCCTTCCAGCACTAGATCTCCCGGTGCCACGCCCAGGTGCACCGCACAACTTTCCTGCGCCGCAGCCTGAGCAATGGCGTCATAGTCCACGAATTTGAGATAGCCAGTCTCACTACTGCGGCGCTTTTGCGAGTTCGTGTAGAACTCTGGGCCCGGCGCTTCTACTTTCTCTTCCTCCTCACCGCGGCGGATGAGCCGGCGCATGTGGCTCTCTACGTCTTGGGCAACGACGTGCACCACGTGGGACATGCTGATCGATTGCGCAATGTGCACGATGAAGTAGATAAGGAAGACAACGCAGGCGATAGCCAGCAGCACCGTAACGGCTACATTGAGGGAAGGAACATATTCTTCTTCCCCACCGCCGCCGGTTCGGACCGCGCGCAAGGATAGGAGCGCAAAAATAAAGGTTGCCAGGTAGATCGCCAACGTGGATTGAATGGAACGATCCTTTAAAAACTCGTGCAGTAGGCGCGGGCCCATCACCGTGACGACACCGGATAGCGCGGTCAGCGTGATGAAAAAGAGGGTCCCGGCCAAGGAGAGTGACGAGGTTGCTACCGCGCTTAAAATCCCTTGCGCGCTATCGGCGCTGCCGTCATAAAAGAGCGTGGCCGACACATCAAAATTACTACCAACCGCAGTGAGCAATTCCGCGCAGATCGCGGCTATCGCCACCGCCACGGCGGGGATGAGCCAAAACTTCTCCCGCCAGGCGGGCATCCTCTCCAGCAGCGTCTTCATAGGTTCCTAAGCTAGCTCCACGATTTCCATGTAGTCATCGGACCACAAGTCTTCATCACCATCGGGCATGATGATCACGCGTTCTGGGTCTAATGCCTTCACCGCACCCGGATCGTGGGTCACCAGCACCACAGCTCCTGTGTATGTCTTGAGGGCGTCGAGCACCTGCTCGCGCGAAATTGGGTCCAAGTTATTGGTCGGCTCGTCTAGCAACAGGACATTCGCGCGGCTAGAGACTAGCGCGGCCAAGGACAAGCGGGTTTTCTCACCACCGGATAGAGTTCCAGCTGGTTGTTCGAGCTTATCGCCGGAGAACATGAAGGCACCAAGCAGGCTGCGCAATTCTTGCTGATCCGCATCCGGGCAAGCATCAATGGTGTTTTGCCAGACGGACTTATCCGGATCGATGGTGTCATGTTCCTGTGCGAAATAGCCGATGCGCAGGCCGTGGCCGCTGACGATGCCGCCCTCACCATCGGTTCTTTCCACACCGGCCAGTAACTTCAACAGGGTGGTCTTACCTGCACCGTTGTAGCCGAGGACGACCACTCTAGAGCCCTTGTCGATAGCGAGGTCTACGCCCACGAAAACCTCAAGCGAGCCATACATTTTGGTCAGCCCCTTGGCATTCATGGGGGTTTTGCCGCACGGGGCTGGCTCGGGGAATTTAATATTGGCGACCTTATCGGCCACGCGGACCTCATCAAGCTCATTCATCATGCGCTCAGCACGGTGTAGCATTTGCTTGGCCGCAGCGGCCTTGGTTGCCTTGGCGCCCAGCTTGGCTGCTTGCTTTTGCAGTGCTGAAGCCTTCTTTTCGGCATTCGCACGCTCTCGGCGACGCCGTGCTTCATCCGTGGCTCGGGCATCGAGGTATTTCTTATAGCCCATGTTGTACACGTCAGCCTCGCCGCGGACCGCGTCAAGGAACCACACCTTATTGCACACGGCCTCCAGCAACTCGACATCGTGGGAAATCATAATGAGCCCGCCCTCGTGTTTGGAGAGGAATTGGCGCAGCCACACAATCGAATCCGCATCGAGGTGGTTAGTCGGCTCATCTAGGAGCAGCGTGGTCTGGGATTTGCCGGAGCCTTCGGTCGCGGCGAATAGGATATGCGCCAGCTCCACACGGCGGCGCTGGCCGCCCGAGAGGGTCTTGAGTTGTTGATCCAGTACGCGCTGCGGCAGGCCCAAGTTATCGCAGATCTGCGCGCACTCGGAATCGGCCTCATAGCCGCCTAGGGACTCAAACTGTTCCTCCAAGCGGGAGTACTTCCGAATGGCTTTGTCCCGGAATTTATCGTCTGTGGCAGATTCCATGAGCTCTTGTTGCTTGGCCATTCGGCGCTTGAGATCATCTAAGCCGCGTGCGGAGAGAACGCGCTCGCGCACTGTCTGCTCGATATTTCCTTCGCGAGAATCTTGGGGGAGATAACCAATGGGGCCCGAGCGAGTTACAGAACCGCCATAGGGCTCCGTCTCCCCTGCCAAAATGCGCATGGTCGTCGTCTTACCAGCACCATTGCGGCCGATGAGGCCAATGCGGTCGCCGGGCTGCACGCGCAGGTGCTGCCCGGGGGCGTCGAGAAGCGTGCGAGCTCCTACCCTGACTTCGAAATCATTGGTTACAATCACGAAGAAATAGTCTAGCAATTGACTGCGCTGACGCTAAGACACACTAACACCCCCAACAGCTGCTTCCCTAGACCGGAAAATGCGCCGCTGGGGGCGAGTGCACGGTGCGCGATCTTAGACCGCGAAGCCGAGGGCCTGAAGCTGCTCGCGGCCCTCCTCAGTAATCATCTGCGGGCCCCATGGGGGCATCCATACCCAGTTAATGCGGACGGCGTCGGCCAGCTTATTGGCCTTGACGATGTCTTCCACTTGTTCCGCAATAACATCGGTCAGTGGGCAGGCCGGCGAGGTCAGCGTCATATTGATCATAACGATTTCCTTGCCGTTGTCTTCTTCAAACCAGAGGTCATAGACGAGGCCCAAGTCAACAACGTTGATACCGAGCTCAGGGTCAATAACGTCACGCATGAATTCGGTGACATCAAAGGCTTTAGAAATCTGCTCCTCGGTCTGCTCCGGCCGCTCGCCGCTGCCGGAGAATGAGGAGTTTTCATTCTGATAAGGATCTACGGGATCGGTCATCTAATTCTCCACTTCAGTTAGTGCATCGGCGGAAGCGGCCTGGAAGGCCTTCCATCCGAGGAGCGCGCACTTTACACGCGCTGGGTACTGGGATACTCCGGCGAAGGCAACGCCATCACCAATAAGGTCTTCATCGCCTTCTTCCTTGCCGCGTGAGGTGATCATCTTTTCAAACTCGGCCAGCTTCTCATTGGCTTCCGCAAGGGGCAGCCCAACGATTTCTTCCGCCATAACCGAGGTAGAGGCCTGCGAAATGGAGCAGCCTTCCGCGTCATAGGAGACGTCCTCTACGGTCTTGCCGTCCTCAGATAGACGAACGCGCAAGGTCAGCTCATCGCCGCAAGAAGGATTCACGTGATGAACCTCTGCTTGATACGGATCCCTCAGGCCAGCGTGCTGGGGGTTCTTATAGTGATCCAGGATGACGTCCTGGTACATGGAATCTAGGTTCATGAGGCAACTCCAAAGAATTCGCGGGCGGCCTTGATTGCTTCCACTAGCTTATCTACCTCTTCCTCAGTGTTATAGAGGTAGAAGCTAGCGCGAGCGGTGGACTGAGCCCCACAGGCACGGTGCAATGGCCACGCACAGTGGTGTCCAACGCGAATGGCCACACCATGGTCATCGAGAACCTGGCCTAAGTCGTGCGGGTGAACGCCTTCCACGGTAAAGGAAACAGCGCCACCACGATTTTCAGTGTCCTCTGGACCAATAATGCGCAGACCGGGGATTTCCTTGAGCTGGCGCAAAGCGCGCTCGGTTAGCTTCTTTTCGTGCGCGTGGATATTGTCCATGCCCACTTCTTCCAAGAACTTCACCGCTGCACCAAGGCCAACGACCTGGCTGGTCATCTGCGTGCCTGCTTCAAAGCGCGTCGGCGGCTCGGCAAAGGTGGTCTCTTCCATCTTGACGATCTCAATCATGGAGCCACCGGTTAGGAAAGGCGGGAGCTTCTTGAGCAATTCCTCCTTGCCGTACAGCACACCAACGCCGTTAGGACCGCACATCTTATGGCCGGAAAAGGCTGCGAAGTCCACATCCAAAGCGTGGAAATCTACCGCCATATGAGGCACCGACTGGCAGGCATCCACGACAACCATGGCGCCTACCGCACGAGCACGGCGCACCAGCTCGTCAACGTCCGCCACCGCGCCAGTGACATTGGACTGGTGGGTAAACGCAAAGACCTTGACCGAATCATCGAGCTCGAGCGAATCAAGATCGATGCGGCCATCTTCGGTCATGGAGTACCACTTCAACGTAGCCCCAGTGCGAGCACATAGCTCCTGCCACGGCACCAAGTTGGCGTGGTGTTCCAATTCAGTGATCACAACGGTATCGCCCTCGCCGACATAGAGGTCACCCGCACGCTCGTCGCTAAGCACATAGGCAACTTCATTTAGGGCCTCAGTGGCGTTTTTGGTAAAGGCGATCTCGTCGCGGTCCGCACCTACGAATGCGGCGATAGCTTGTCGCGCGGACTCGTAGGCGTCATCGGCCTCTTCCGCCAGCTGGTAGGAACCGCGGTGGACAGGAGCGTTCGTGTGCAGCACAAACTCCTCCTCCGCCTTCCATACCGGCAGCGGGCGCTGGGAAGTAGCGCCCGAATCCAAATACACCAGTGGCTTATCGCCGCGCACAGTGCGCTGGAGGATCGGGAACTGCTCCCTAATTGCGTTTACATCAAATCCAGTCATGAATCTTCTTTAGATAGTCGCGGTTGACCGGCCCGTGGTCGGTCCTTACTTCAGGAACTGGTCGTAGCCGTCAGACTCGAGCTGATCTGCCAATTCAGCGCCACCGGTCTTGATGACTTGACCGTCTGCAAAGACGTGTACAAAGTCCGGCTTAACGTAGTTCAGGATGCGCTTGTAGTGGGTAATCATCAAGATGCCACCATTCGTTTCCTTCTGGTAGCTGTTGATTCCCTCAGAAACGATGCGCAAAGCATCAACGTCTAGGCCGGAGTCGGTCTCGTCCATAACTGCGAACTTCGGCTTGAGGATATCGAGCTGCATAACCTCGTGGCGCTTTTTCTCGCCACCAGAGAAGCCTTCGTTGACGGAGCGGGAAATGAACGACTTATCAATCTTCAGATTCTCGCGGGCCTGAGTAAGTTCCTTGTTCCATTCACGCAGCTTCGGTGCTTCACCGCGGATCGAAGTGACGGCGGAACGCATGAACTGGGAGACCTTAACGCCCGGTACCTCAGTTGGGTACTGCATCGCTAGGAAGAGACCGGCGCGAGCGCGCTCGTCGACGGGCATGTCCAACAGGTTTTCGCCATCAAGAAGCACCTCACCCTCAGTGACCTCATACTTTGGGTGGCCAGCAATGGTGTAGGACAAGGTGGACTTGCCTGAGCCGTTCGGGCCCATGATGGCGTGAATCTCACCGGAGTTAATGGTCAGGTTGACGCCCTTGAGGATTTCCTTCGGCTCGCCGCCTTCTTCCGTCGGCAGCACCTGGGCGTGGAGGTTCTTAATTTCCAGAGTAGACATAATGTGTGGTTTTCCTTCTATGAAAGCTTTAGGCGGAGATCTTTTCCAATTCTTCGGAAATGCGGTTTTCCAATTCCTCAGACAGGGACTGCACCGGGATGCGGTGGATGACCTCATTGAAGAAGCCACGAATAATGAGGCGGCGGGCTTCAGCCTCTGGAATGCCGCGAGACATCAAGTAGAACAATTCGATGTCATCGAAGCGACCAACGGTGGCTGCGTGACCAGCGCCGGTGATTTCACCGGTTTCAATCTCCAAGTTAGGGATTGCGTCCGCGCGAGCGCCCTCAGTCAGGATCAGGTTGTTATTGGTCTCGTAGGTATCGGTGCCCTGTGCATTGGAGCGGATGAGAACATCACCTACCCAGCAGGTGCGAGCCTCATTTTCCTTAGTGCCCTGCAGCGCGCCCTTATACAGGACGTGGGAGCGGCAATTAGGAACGGAGTGATCCACCAGCAT
Organism: Corynebacterium sp. p3-SID1241; assembly: GCA_025144025.1. Lineage (GTDB taxonomy): Bacteria > Actinomycetota > Actinomycetes > Mycobacteriales > Mycobacteriaceae > Corynebacterium. The sequence continues at coordinate 24,415 of JALXWS010000005.1, forward strand.
GCGGTTCTCAAAGTACTGGCCTTCGTCAGCGAAGTACACGCCCAGCAGTTCTGCGTCGCCGCCCTGCTCCGTGAAGTTCACGCGCGGCACAATACGTACTACTTCGCCGCCGAAGATGGCGGAGTTATGGCGCAGCACGGAATCGCGGCCGAGCTGAGCCACGTGATTGGACAGGTGAACCGCATCGTCCTCCCAATCAACGTCAACGACAACGGTTAAGTGGGCGCCATCTCCCACAATGAATTCGACGTTATCCGCGTGGGTGCCGGAGCCGACATACTTCAAAATGACGGTAGCTTCCGCGTGGTGGCCTACTTCAATGGAGGTGGCGCCAAAGGAAGTCACACCCTCGCCCTTGCCGGTATAGGTAATAACGACGGGCTCTTTTACCTGAGCCTCCGCATCAATGGTGACAACCTGACCTTCAGGCATGGAAGTCCATGCCTGTGCAGCAACGCGGTCAGAGGGAGTACCCACACGGCCCAAGCGCTCGTCATCACGAGTGACGGTCTCGGAGCTTACGCCAGGGTTCTCGCTGACGGTGACATCCTGTGCCACTGCCTCAGCGAATTCCCCATTGTGCAAGCCACGCAGTTTGCGCAGCGAAACAAAGCGCCACACCTCATCGCGGCCGTGCGGCACCGGGAAATCCTCCACGTTGGTGGAGGTAAAGACGTCACCCTTGGTGATCTTATCCGGGTTGAATTCGTTCGAAGCGACCATTTTCTTTAGCCGACCGATCCTTCCATTTGCAGTTCGATGAGGCGGTTGAGCTCGAGGGCGTACTCCATCGGCAGCTCCTTGGCAATAGGCTCGACGAAGCCGCGCACGATCATTGCCATTGCTTCTTCTTCCGCAATGCCGCGAGACATCAGGTAGAACAACTGCTCCTCAGAAACCTGGGAAACGGTTGCCTCGTGGCCCAGGGTGACGTGGTCATTGCGGATGTCGTTATACGGGTATGTGTCCGAGCGCGAAATGTTGTCCACCAGCAGCGCATCGCACTCTACGTTCGAGGTGGAATGGTGCGCATTCTGATTTACCTGCACCAAACCGCGGTAGGCGGCGCGACCGCCGGCGCGGGCTACCGACTTGGACACGATATTGGAAGAGGTGTGTGGCGCCATGTGGGTCATCTTGGCACCGGTGTCCTGGAATTGGTTCTCACCAGCAAAGGCAACGGAGAGCACCTCGCCCTTAGCGTAAGGACCAGTCATCCACACGGCCGGGTACTTCATGGTGACCTTAGAACCAATATTGCCGTCAACCCATTCCATGGTGCCGCCTTCTTCCACCTTGGTGCGCTTAGTCACCAAGTTGTAGACGTTGCTAGACCAGTTCTGAATGGTGGTATAGCGGCAACGGCCGCCCTTCTTCACGATGATCTCCACTACCGCAGAGTGCAGGGAGTCAGACTTATAAATAGGAGCAGTACAGCCCTCAACGTAATGCACATAAGCGTCCTCATCAACGATGATGAGGGTGCGCTCAAACTGACCCATGTTTTCCGTATTGATGCGGAAGTAGGCCTGAAGCGGAATATCTACATGCACGCCCTTTGGCACATAAATGAAGGAGCCACCGGACCATACGGCGGAGTTCAACGCGGAGAACTTATTATCACCGGCCGGGATGACGGTACCGAAGTACTCCTCAAAGAGTTCTGGGTAGTCACGCAACGCGGTATCGGTATCAACAAAGATCACGCCCTGGCTTTCCAGATCCTCACGGATCTGGTGGTAGACCACCTCGGACTCGTACTGCGCAGCCACACCGGCAACAAGACGCTGCTTTTCGGCTTCCGGAATGCCCAGCTTATCGTAGGTGGCTTTGATGTCGTCCGGCAGGTCTTCCCAGGTTTGGGCCTGTTCCTCAGTGGATTTTACGTAGTACTTGATCTGGTCAAAGTCGATACCAGACAAATCCGCACCCCACGTGGGAACGGGCTTTTTATCAAAGATGTTGAGGGCCTTCAGGCGCTGGTTGAGCATCCATTCCGGCTCGCCCTTCTTGGCGGAAATATCGCGTACTACGTCTTCGTTCAAGCCACGGCGAGCAGAAGCGCCAGCCGCGTCCGAGTCGTGCCAGCCGTACTCATATGCACCAATGGAATCGATGATTTCATCATCGGTCATCTTGTTCTCAGGTGCCGATTGTGCCTGGGTCATGACTCGCTCCTTTCAGTATTGGTATTAACAGGTGTCAAGGGGATATTCGTGGTACAAATTCCGTGGCCACCGGCGATGGAGGCCAAGGGCTGTACGTGTTTGCCTAATAGAGCGGAAAAGACTTCCTGTTCCGCCTCACACAGTTCCGGATGCTCAGCGGCCACGTGGGACACCGGGCAATGATGTTGACATATTTGCACTCCCTGGCCGGCACGGTCCACCGTGGCGGCATATCCGTGCTCATCTAAGACTTCAGCTAGCTTTCGCGCCACGTCTTCCACGGATTCCCCCTCTTCTACAAGGGGGCGAACATCGGCGACGAGCCGCTCAAACCGGGCCTTAGCAAAGTGCTTTACGGCTTCAGATCCGCCAACCGCTCGCAAAGCCGTCAAAGCCTCTGAAGCCAAGTCATCATAGGCGTGACCAAATTTCGCTCGGCCACGATCGGTGAGGCGAAAGTGCTTAGCTGGTCGTCCGCGACCGGAAGCGCTACCCGCTGGAGTGCGGGTGGCAGGCCGGCGGCGCACCACCTCCGTTAGTTCCTCTTCCACCAAGATGTCTAAGTGCCGACGGATTCCGGCAGCAGAAAGGCCAAGGCGTTCACCCAGGTGGGAAGCAGTAACAGGCCCGTCCTTCAGCAGCAGCAACATGACTTGGCGGCGAGTATCGCCATCCGTGGTGCGCGTTTCTTTCGCCATCTTTGGCGACTTTTCCGCGCGTTGAGGTGTGCTCATGCCGGGGACCTCCCTTCGTGCTCCACTCACTTACAGCTACTCTGCCGCGCCTTACCGTCTACCGGCAGTACGCGCCAAACCAACTGCGCCTTCTTTATTAGACAACACTAGTGTTCCTTAATTCATTCCGGAATGCCACCATGGGGCATTCTTCGGCGTGGCAACGGGGGTGCCTATTACCCTCACCGTCACTTCTCGCCACTCTGCGCGGCCCACGCGGGCGGGCCAGCTGGGGTTGGGATGCAATCCTCGCGTAAGGTCTTATGCCATGACAGGGAAAATCCGCGGCTTTCTTACCGGCATTAAAGCCGAGCTGCCGCAGCTAGGTTCCGCAGGGTCGCGCACTGCACGGCTGCACGCCGAAGATGCTGGCGCCGCGGAACCAGATTCCCGTTTTGATTTCGTGCCCGCCAACGCCGATGGGCTCAAGCGCACGACCACCGCCCAGTGGCGGACGTTTTTCATTCTCCGCTGGGTAGGGACGGTTGGCTCCTTACTCATAGCCTTTGGCGCTTTAGGAGCCGGCGCCTTACCGGTGGTGGGCAACCCTTATGACAACGTTCCTTTTGGTTCGCTAATGTCTCGCATGCTGCAAACATCGTCCGCGGTAGTGATGGTCGGAGTCGGGCTTTTGGTCACAGCGTGGGTTTTCCTTGCCCCATTTGTGGGCACGCCCCTTCGCCAGCCTCAGAAGGGCTCCGTTGTACCTACTCGGGCCCGCAGGCTCGTGACCACTCAGCAGCTATGGCGCACTTGGGCCGGATGGGTTATTCCACTGATCTTCAGCGCGCCGCTATTTACCCAAGATATATATTCCTATTTGGCTAATGGATCCATCGTGGTCCAAGGAATGGATCCTTATTCCGCGGGGCCGGTTCAATTACTGGGCGCTGGCGATAAACTGGCCCGGTCCGTGCCATTTATCTGGGCAAATTCCCCTTCCCCTTATGGCCCGGTGGCACTCGGCTTAGCCGCAGTTGTAAGCCTGATTACTGCTAACTCCATTTTATTGGGCGTTATCGCGCACCGCCTATTGTCTATCGCTGGGATTATCGTAGCCGGCTGGGCCATTAGCTGCCTCGCACGACGCTGCCGCGTATCTCCAGAGTCTGCCCTTTGGCTCGGCATTCTCAACCCATTAACTATTTTGCACTTAGTGGGTGGAATCCATAATGAATCCATCATGCTGGGATTGTTGTTGGTGGGAATGGAGATGGGTCTCCGGGGCGTCGACAAGCTGGGGCGATCCCGCCGCAGCGCCTACCTGACGCTTGCCGCCTCCGGCTTTTGCCTCTCGTGCGCCGGAATGGTCAAAGTGACCGGCTTCATTGGATTGGGTTTTGTCGGAATGGCCTATGCCCGTTACCTCATTGAAAAAAATGGCACCCCGCGCTGGAAAGCCTTAGCCTGCGCAATTGCCCTACAGCTCGTTGTATTGGTAGCAACCGTAGCTCTCATTAGTGCGTGCACCGGTATCGGCTTGGGCTGGGTAACCGGGCAAGGTGGTGCGGCCTCTATCCGCTCATGGCTTTCCACCTCCACCGCTGTGGGCGTGGGAACGGGGTTTTTCGGAATGCTACTCGGCCTAGGAGATCATACCGAAGCCATCCTCACCGTCACCCGTACTTTTGGTGTGCTCGTGGCCGTGGCGTTTATGGCCCGCATGCTCTTTGCCACCTTGCGCGGCCGTATTCACCCCGTGGGAGGACTTGGCACCGCCTCCCTCGTCCTCGTTATTTTCTTTCCCGTAGTCCACCCGTGGTACATCCTGTGGGCTGTACTGCCTTTAGCCGCATGGGCCAACCGGCTTATATTCCGTTTCTGCGTCGTGGCTTATTCGGCAGCTATGAGCTTCTTTGTGCTGCCGCGCGGCCTCGGGTTGCCGCCCAGCATTATCATCGTCATCTACGTATCGGCAGCCTGCACTTTCGCCGTCATCGCCACCCTGTGGTGGGTTGCAATGCGGCGCAGCGGAATCCGTGTCCTAAACTAATCCCACGTGAATTCCATTTCAGCCGATCGCCCAGCCCTCACCGTGGACAACGTGGTGAAAAAATATGGCTCCACCACCGCCGTTAACGGTCTAAGCCTTAGCGTTGCCACAGGTGAGGTCTTTTGCCTCCTAGGCCCCAATGGCGCCGGAAAGTCCACGACGATTGAGATGTCAGAGGGTTTTATCCACCCCACCAGCGGCACAATCGACGTCCTCGGGCTAGACCCGAGTTCCGCACCGGACAAGGTGCGCGAAAAGGTCGGCATCATGTTGCAGGGTGGTGGTTCCTACTCCGGCATCCGTGTTCTGGAAATGCTAGAACTTTCCGCTAGCTACAGCGCCCATCCCCTCTCCCCGCACTGGCTACTGGAAACGCTCGGGCTGGAAGGAGTAGCCCGGACTTCCTATCGCAGACTCTCCGGCGGGCAGCAACAACGGCTTTCCCTCGCCCTAGCAATCATCGGTCGGCCCGAGCTAGTTTTTCTCGATGAGCCCACCGCTGGCATGGATGCACAATCCCGTTTGGCGGTCTGGGACCTTGTTCGAGCCCTGAGGCGCGATGGCGTCACCATTGTTCTTACCACCCACCTCATGGATGAAGCGGAGTCACTAGCGGACCGAGTGGCAATCATGGATCATGGCGAGCTGGTAGCCGACGGCTCCCCCGCGGAACTTACCGCCCAGTCGGACTCGGCAGGGCTTAGTTTCAGCACCGATATCGATATTGATATGGAGGCTTTGGCTGAGGCTGGAATTCGAGCGACCAAATCCCGGCCGCTGCATTACCGCTTGACCCAGGCCGGCACACCCGAGACGATTGCCGCGCTGAGCGCCGAACTTGCCCGCCAAGGAGTCCTGTTGCGGCGCTTAGACGCAGCCCACCGCAACTTAGAGGAGGTCTTCCTTGACCTTACCGGGCGCCATTTGCGCAGCTAGCTGCGCCCTCCGCCAGGATCGAATTCAATCAACTGCGTTGCGGAAAGAAGGCACCACATGAGCACTACCTTTAACACTGGGACCTTTACCCCAGCCCCCAAACGGGCTAGCGCCGGCGCCATGTTGCTCGCGCAAGGAAAGATGGAAGCAAAACTCATGCTGCGCCACGGCGAACAGCAATTGCTGAGCGTCATCATACCGCTGGCCCTGCTCATTGGCGCGGCCCACCTAGAGTCGCTCACCGGACATGGCTTGCACGAGGTTTTTCCGATGGTGCTTGCAGTAGCGGCCACCTCCGCAGGCTTTACCGGTCAGGCCATTTCACTTGCCTTTGACCGGCGCTACGGGGCCCTTAAACGCACCGGCGCGTCCGGTGTGCCCGCATGGGCCATTATTGGCGGCAAGATCCTCGGCGTGCTCACCATGGTGGTATTCCAAATCCTCGTTTTGGGCATAGCTGCCTATATCCTGGGGCTCCGTATCAGCCTGGGCGGGGTGCTGCTCATGATGCTTTCGCTATTTTTTGGCGTTGCGGCTTTTACCGCCATGGGGCTGCTGCTCGGCGGCACCCTCAGCTCTGAGGTGGTACTCGCACTGGCCAATCTCATCTGGTTCCTGCTCCTCGGCGTAGTCGGATGGACCCTCTACTCCCAGGGACTGGGCGATAATGGCATCCTCAACGCGGTGCCGACCGTCGCCCTAGCAGGCGCGCTTACCGACGCCTCTAATTCCGTCTTCCCCGGCCTTGAGCTCCTATCCTTGTTGGCGTGGCTTGCGGTGGCGTCGTTCGCTGCGGTCCGTTGGTTCCGCTTCGATGGCTAAATGTGACTTTTGTCCGGTTCCTTTCGAAACGAGAGGAAATTTTATGCCCGAAATCTCCCGACTAGTAGGATGCTATGCGTGAATTACTGGACGAAGATCAGGCGCTTCTTTAAGGAAGCCGCCCCTACACTGCAACAGCAGCGCCTCATCGCGCTCATCCTCCTCTTGTGCCAGGGTGGCATCACCGTGTCTGGTTCCATTGTCCGCGTGACCGGCTCGGGATTGGGTTGTCCCACATGGCCGGAATGCCAACCAGGCTCCCTTGTCCCTATGGAAGGCGCTGCGCCTGCCCTCCACCAGGCCATCGAGTTTGGTAACCGCCTGCTTACTTTCGTCGTAACCGCAGCGGCTGTCGCCGGCGTCATTGCCATGCGCATGGCGCGTCGCCGCGCAGGGCTCAAGGTGTATGCATGGCTCAACGTCGCTGGCATCGTACTGCAGGCGATCATCGGCGGTATCTCTGTCCACCTAGACCTCCGCTGGTGGTCCGTGGCGTTGCACTTCCTACCTTCGATGCTCTTGGTATGGCTGGCGGCAATGCTTTATTCCCGCATTTTGGAACCTGATGACGGAACGCCACGCACTCGCTTCCCTCAAGCGATTCGCCTCCTTGCAGCGGTCGCTACCGTTGCCCTGAGCATTGTGCTCATCACCGGCACGATGGTTACCGGGTCGGGTGTCCACTCCGGTGATTCCGGCGTGGGAATGGAAGGCCGACTACAGGTAGATACCGAGGCCATGGCCGTCACCCACGCCATGTGCATGTACGTCTACCTGACGCTAAGCGTCATTACCATCTTCTTGCTGTACAAGAAGCGCGCGCCACAGGATGCCAAGAAGGCAGGTTGGGCCCTTATCGTGTGCATCCTCATTCAGTGGGCCGTCGGCGTCTATCAGTTCTACATGAGCATTCCGCGGTGGACGGTGCCGTTCCATATCGGCCTTTCTTCTTTCGTTACGGCTTATACAGCCCTGCTCTGGGCGCACGGTGTACGCCGCACCGACGGCACCGCGGATCTCATCACCGGCTCTCCCAGCGGCGATGAGAAGTACGCGGCGCGCCAAACCTCTCTTGAACAAGAGCGAGCGACTGCTTAGCCCATAATGCTTACGGTCGGCCGAGGCACTGCACTCGGCCGGCTTTTTGCGCTAGCCTGGCTACATGCACGCAATTCAGGTCACAGAAACCGGCGGACCAGAAGTACTTCGCTATACCGAAGTTCCCGCCCCCACCCCTAATGACGACGAGGTTTTGGTGGACGTCATCATGGCTGGCGTCAACTACATCGATACCTATTATCGCGAGGGTATCTATAACGCGGCCACCCCGTTCATTCCCGGATTCGAAGGCACCGGACGCGTTGTCCACGACCCCAAGGGGGAAATTGCCGAGGGCACAATGGTGGCCTGGAACCAGGCTTTTGGCTCCTACGCCGAACAGGTCTGCGTCCCACGCGAGGGACTTGTGGCGGTCCCGGATGATTTCCAGCCAGAAGTCGCTGCCTCTATGTTGCTGCAGGGCATTACCGCACACTATTTGGCGCATGGCGTTTATCAACTGGGTGAAGGAGCTTCCTGCCTGATTACTGCCGGTGCCGGCGGTGTAGGCCAGATCCTCACCCAAATGGCATCGTCGCTCGGCGCTACCGTTTATACGGTGGTCTCCACGGACGAAAAGGAGGAACTCTCCTACGCAGCCGGTGCGAATAAGGTATTTCGCTATGGCGACGGACTCGCCGAGCAGGTCCGTCGCTACAACGGTGATAGGGGTGTTGACGTGGTTTACGACGGCGTCGGCAAGGCTACCTTCCACGAGTCACTCGAAGCAGCACGCCCCCGTGGCACCATCGCGCTATTCGGCGCCGCCTCTGGCCCAGTTGAGCCTATCGACCCGCAGCTGCTAAACAAGCATGGGTCTATCTTTCTCACCCGACCTACCATCGGCGCATGGACAGCCCAAGAAGGCGAGTTCCAAATGCGTGCCCAGGCGGTCGTCCAAGCTGTTATCGATGGCGATTTGAGCTTCAACGTCACGGCCTCCTACCTACTGGAAGATGCCGCTGCGGCACACCGCGATCTCCAAGAGCGCAAGACTACCGGTTCCATCGTGCTGCGCGTCCAAGCTGGCGATAAAGCCTAAACCCACCCACAAACGCCTAAAGCGCGGGAACGCATTTGCCTTCCCGCGCTTTCGCCTTCTTATCCTTGGGTATCTGGGTGCAGTTAGAATAACGTGGCCGACCAGCCAAGCATCCTGCCTAGTGGCTCCCAACCCAATACTGCATCGATGGACAACCCGATAAAGAGCACCGACAGATAGTTATTAGAGTAAATGAACAGGCGCATCGGCTTAACCCTGGCACCGTTGTTGACTCCTTTGTGCAGGCGTACAGCCATCCACAGGAATACCGCGCCGGAGGCAAGAGCTGCGACCAAGTAAATCCACGATGCAGCGGGGACGATAAGTAGGGTTACGATAACCGTGCCCACGGTATACCACACGATCTGTCGAGTGACTTCCTTCTCATCAGCCACTACGGGCAGCATCGGCACGCCGGCCTTGCGGTAGTCTTCCTTGTACTTCATGGCCAGCGCCCACGTGTGTGGCGGAGTCCAGAAGAAGATGATGAGGAAGAGCACGATTGCCTGCCACCAGCGGTCAGGCTCTCCAGCAGGAGCGTTATCCCGGATAACCGCCCAGCCGACCATCGCCGGCATGCAGCCGGCCAAGCCGCCCCAGACGATATTTTGAGCATTGCGCATCTTCAAAAACTTGGTGTAGACGAAGACATAGAAAAAGTTCGTCAAAATCACGAAGAAGGCCGCCAGCCAGGAATGAGCTAGGACACCCAACCACAGCACGGACATGATGAGCATTACCCAGGCGAAAATTGCTGCGTTTCGCTTAGTAATCTTGGCCCTTACCAACGGGCGGGCTCTCGTGCGCTGCATTTTTTGATCCAGCTCGTAGTCCACGACGTTATTAAACGTGTGGGCGGCAGCAGCGCCCATCCAACCGCCGAAAATAGTCGACACGATAAGCCAGATATTGTCTGAAACGGCCTCCACGCCGCGTTGCGCTTGGAGCATCGCCGGGATTGCGGCCACGAGGAGGAGTTCAATGATCCTCGGTTTCGTTAGCGCAAAATAGGCCTTGATGGTCTCCAAGGGATTCCTCCACTATCTGAACGTTGGTGAATTGTGTCCCGCGCACTTCCTGCGCGCGGTCACCCCTAGCGGTCGCACATGCCCTTGAAAAAGTTCCAGTTCTCTCACTCACAGTTTTCGGCGCCGGGGCGAAAGACAACAGGCCTATGGCCGCTAGATTCAGTGCACGCTCTAGCGCCTACGCGCACTCCACTTAGCCATGCCAGCATACCGTTTATGCCTGGCTTTCTATAATTGCGCACCGCCGGTTAAAAAATTACTAGACTGAATAAAGTTAAGTACTTTTTGCCTAGACGTAAGCGAGGCTTTCCAGTGTCGAAAGATAAGTTGTCCCCAGAACTCCAAACTATGGTTGAGCGCCGTTACCCGGAGGATTGGTCGGAGATTGACACCCGCGCCGTCGACACCGTGCGAGTACTAGCCGCAGATGCTGTACAAAAATGCGGTTCCGGCCACCCGGGCACCGCAATGTCCCTCGCTCCCCTCGCATACACCTTGTATCAGCGCGTCATTAACCATGATCCCGCCGATGTGCACTGGGCCGGCCGCGACCGCTTCGTTCTATCGGTTGGTCACTCTTCGCTCACCCAGTACATCCAGCTCTACCTGGGCGGCTTTGGCTTGGAGATGGACGATCTCGAGCAGCTGCGCACGTGGGGATCGCGCACGCCTGGCCACCCTGAGGTGCACCACACCGATGCCGTGGAAATCACCACTGGCCCCCTTGGCCAAGGCCTTGCTTCCTCCGTTGGCATGGCCATGGCGGCACGAAAAGAGCGCGGCCTTTTCGATCCAGAGGCACCGGCCGGCGAGTCTCCCTTCGACCACTACGTCTACACCATTGCTTCCGATGGTGACCTGCAGGAGGGCGTTACCGCTGAGGCTTCTTCCCTGGCGGGTACGCAAAAGCTGGGAAACTTGATTGTCTTCTGGGACGATAACCGCATCTCTATTGAGGACGATACGAATATTGCTTTCAACGAAGACGTGGTCGCCCGCTACGAGGCCTACGGCTGGCACGTCCAAACGGTCGAATCCGGCGAAGACGTCGTAGCCATTGAGGAGGCCGTCAAGGCAGCCCAGGCAGAGACCGAGCGCCCGTCCTTCATCCGCGTGAAGACCGTCATTGGCTACCCGGCCCCGAATAAGATGAATACCGGCGGCGTTCATGGCGCTGCACTGGGCGATGACGAGGTAGCTGCCACCAAGGAGGTCTTAGGCTTCGATCCGGAACACAGCTTCCACATCGACGACGAGGTTATCGCGCACACCCGCAAGCTGCGCGAGCGCAGCGCCGAGAAGCACGCCGCGTGGCAGAAGAAGTTCGACGAATGGGCTGCAGCTAATCCAGAGAATAAGGCACTCTTTGACCGCATGCTAGCGCGCGAATTGCCGCAAGATTTTGACGCGGAATTGCCGGTGTGGGAACCGGGTGAATCTTTAGCCACCCGCAAGGCTTCTGAGGCCACCATCCAAGCATTGGCCGCTTCCCTTCCTGAGATGTGGGGTGGCTCTGCTGACCTTGCTGGCTCCAATAACACCGTGATTAAGGGCGCGGACTCCTTCGGCCCCACGGCCATTACCACCGATATGTGGTCGGCTCAGCCGTATGGCCGCAACCTCCACTTTGGCATTCGCGAGCACGCGATGTCTGCGATCATGAACGGTATTGCTCTGCACGGCAATACCCGCGTTTACGGCGGCACCTTCCTTATTTTCTCCGAGTACCAGTACCCGGCTGTCCGCCTGGGCTCGTTAATGTCTACCGATACCTACTATGTCTGGACCCACGACTCCATCGGCCTAGGCGAGGATGGCCCAACCCACCAGCCGGTAGAAACCCTTTCTGCCCTTCGCGCTATCCCGAACCTGTCCGTTATTCGCCCGGCCGATGCCAACGAAACCGCACAGGCTTGGGCCGCAGCTCTCGAGTACAAGGCCGCACCAAAGGGCCTGGCGCTGAGCCGCCAGGGACTACCGGTACTGGAAGGCACCAAGGAAAAGGCTCATGATGGCGTGCGCCGCGGCGCTTATGTTCTGGTGGAAGAGTCCAAGGAAACGCCGGACGTGATCCTCCTCGCTACCGGCTCTGAGGTGCAGCTTGCCGTCGCCGCTGCTAAGGAACTCGAGGCCGCCGGAACAGCCACCCGCGTTGTCTCCGCACCGTGCCTTGAGTGGTTTGATGAACAGGATGACGCATACCGCGAGTCCGTGCTGCCTAGCGAAGTGCAGGCCCGCGTCTCCATCGAAGCCGGCATCGCTATGCCGTGGCACAAGTACACCGGTTCTTTCGGCCGGACCATTTCCATCGAGCACTACGGCGCCTCTGCTCCTGCGGGCGAACTCTTTGAGAAATTTGGCTTCACCACTACAGCGGTTGTTGAAGCGGCGCAGGAATCGCTGGCTGCCTCGCAGAAGTAAACCTTCAACACTGGATAAGGAGTAATCATGAACCACATTTCCGAACTTGGCCAGCTGGGAACCTCAACCTGGCTCGATGACCTTTCTCGCGAGCGCCTAGTTTCGGGCAATCTCAAGGAGATAATTTCCGCTAAGTCCATCGTGGGAGTTACCACCAACCCGGCAATTTTCGCCGCGGCGATGACCAACGGCACCGCCTACGATGCCGAGCTTTCCACGTTGAAGGAGACCAAGGCCACCGCCGATGAAGCGGTGTACGCATTGGCCATCGAGGACGTCAAGAATGCCTGCGACCTCTTTGCGGATATCTACTCCTCTACTAACGGTGCAGATGGTCGCGTGTCCATCGAGGTCGACCCACGCATTTCTGATGATGCTACTGCCACCCTTGAACAAGCGCGTGAGTTGTGGTCCAAGGTTGATCGTCCCAACGTGATGATCAAGATTCCGGCCACCACCGGTTCCCTTCCGGCCATCGAAGATGCCTTGGCGGAGGGAATCAGCGTCAACGTCACTCTTATTTTCTCCGTGGATCGCTACCGCGATGTCATTGAGGCTTTCCGTACCGGTCTCAAGCGTGCCGCCGAGACAGGCAAGGACGTCTCCACCATTCACTCCGTGGCTTCCTTCTTTGTTTCCCGGTTGGATACCGAAGTGGATAAGCGCTTGGAAGCTATTGGCAGCGAGATTGCTCTGGCGCTGCGCGGTAAGGCGGGCGTCGCCAATGCACAGCGCGCCTATGCTCTCTTCCAGGACGCCTTGCTTAACGACGCCGACTTGCCCGAAGGCGCCCACCTCCAGCGTCCACTGTGGGCTTCTACCGGTGTAAAGAATCCGGAGTACCCAGCCACCTTGTACGTATCGGAGCTGGCTGGCCCGCACACGGTCAACACCATGCCGGAAAAGACCATCGATGCGGTTCTCTCCGAGGGCAACCTCCACGGCGACGCCCTGTCTGATAGCCGCGAGGCTGCAGAAAGCGTCTTTGCCCAGCTAGAAGAGGTCGGCATTGATTTCGATGATGTCTTTGCAGTGCTGGAGCGCGAGGGCGTTGATAAGTTTGTCGCCGCATGGGAGGAACTGCTTGCTTCCATCAAGGAGCGACTCGCGTAAACTAGCCGTGTGACTTGTGCCCCGCCGAGAATTCGGCGGGGCATTCTGCCGCTAGAATATTAGCGAGCTTAAAGCCCATAAACTCAGGAAGGATTCTTCGTGACCAACTCAGCCGCTTGGGTCAACCCCTTGCGCAATGCCAGCGACAAGCGATTGCCGCGAATCGCAGGACCCGCGGGCATGGTCATCTTCGGCGTTACCGGTGACCTAGCATATAAAAAGCTACTGCCCGCAATCTACGACCTAGCGAGCCGTGGCCTCCTACCCGCTGGCTTTACCCTTGTGGGTTATGGTCGCCGTAACTGGGACAAGGTCGCATTCTGCGACTACGTTCGCTCAGCCGTCATCGCTGGCTCACGTACCGAGTTCAATGAAGATGTCTGGCAGCATTTATCCCAGGGAATCGAATTTGTGCAAGGCTCTTTCGACGATGCTGGATTCGATCGCCTCTCGGCGCGTTTGGGCGAGCTAGATCGCGAGCGCGGCACCGGCAGCAACTGGGCATACTACCTTTCGGTTCCCCCGGATTTCTTCTCCAATATCTGCCACCAGCTGGAGCGGGTGGGCATGGCCAACTCCGTCGAGGACTCGTGGCGCCGAGTAATCATTGAGAAGCCCTTCGGCCACGATCAAGAGTCTGCCCGCAAGCTCAATGAGATTGTCAACGCCGTCTTCCCCGAGTCCGCGGTCTTCCGCATTGACCATTATTTGGGCAAAGAAACGGTGCAAAACATCATGGCTTTGCGCTTTGCGAATCAAATTTTTGAACCCATGTGGAACGCCCACTACATCGATCACGTCCAAATCACCATGGCCGAAGATATTGGCCTTGGCGGCCGCGCTGGCTATTATGACGGCATCGGTGCGGCTCGAGATGTCATCCAGAACCACCTGCTGCAGCTTTTGGCTCTAGTTGCGATGGAAGAACCGTCCTCCTTCGAACCTGAGGCGCTGCAGGCAGAAAAGGTCAAGGTGCTGCGCGCTACCCACGCCGTGCACCCACTCAATAAAACAACTGCTCGCGGCCAATACTCCGCCGGCTGGCAAGGCTCCGAGTTCGTCAAGGGCTTGCGCGAAGAAGAAGGCTTCGACCCGGAGTCCACGACGGAGACCTATGCAGCCTGCACCTTGGAAGTAAACTCCCGCCGCTGGGGAGGAGTACCCTTTTACCTGCGCACGGGCAAGCGCTTGGGCCGCCGCGTGACCGAGATTGCGCTGGTATTCAAGGCAGCGCCAAATCAACCATTCATCGACGGCCAGACCGATGCGCTGGGACGAAACGCCGTAGTCATCCGCGTGCAGCCGGATGAAGGTGTCACCATGCGCTTTGGTTCCAAGGTGCCCGGCTCCACAATGGAGGTCCGCGACGTCAATATGGACTTTGCTTATGCTGAGGCCTTTACCGAGGAATCTCCGGAAGCATACGAGCGCCTGATTTTGGATGCCCTCCTCGATGAGTCCTCGCTCTTCCCCACCAACGAAGAGGTGGAACTTTCCTGGTCGATTTTGGATCCCATTATCGATTACTGGTCCGAAGCAGGTCAACCGGAGGAATACCGCGCTGGCACGTGGGGCCCAGAATCCGCCGATAGAATGTTGCGCCGCCGGGGGCACTCCTGGCGCCGCCCATAGGAGGGACGCAGACAATGATTATTCCATTGCCCAATACCACTACGCGTGAAATCTCCAAGAAGCTGGTGGAGGCGCAAGAACACTACACCCTAACTACCGGCCGAGTGCTCACCCTCATTGTCGCGGCACGCGAGGACGATGACCTCGAAAATATCCTTGCCTCCGTGCGCGATGCTTCCCACGAGCATCCATCGCGCGTATTAGTCGTCGTAACCGGTGACCGGCAAGCAGAAACCCATCTCGATGCCCAGCTGCGCGTTGGCGGTGAAGCGGGCGCTTCTGAGATGGTTATCATGAAGCTTCACGGTGCCTTGGTAGACCAAGACGAAGCCGTTGTCACACCGCTACTCCTTCCCGATACCCCATTGGTTGCTTGGTGGCCCACCTTATGCCCACCCGATCCAGCCACCAGCTCAGTAGGAAAGCTGGCTCAACGTCGCATCACTAACGTGGCTTTTGATGGCCGTGTTTCTGGTGAAGCTCTGCGAACCTTGTCAGCCGGATATACCCCAGGTGATTCCGATATGTCGTGGGCTGCCATCACTTTGTGGCGTGGTGTCGTCGCCTCGGCTTTAGACCGCCATCCACACGAACCCGTAACCTCGGTCGAGGTTGCAGGCCCCGCCGGCCATCCAGCGCCCGACTTTGCAGCGGGCTGGTTGCTCGACCGCTTAGCGGTTCCGGTCCACCGCACAGTTACAGAATCGGAAGAACACCACTTCCCCGTGGCTCACCTGCGTTTTAATCGGGAAACTAGCCACGTCGATGTCGACGTCGTTGATGAGCGGACGGTGCGTGTCTGCGTTCCAGGCTCCCCGGATTCCCTAGTCAGCCTGAACAATCGTTCTCAAACTGAAGTGCTCTCTGAAGAACTGCGTCATCTAGACGCCGATAAAACCTACGCCCAAGCGCTCCGCGCCCTCGCCCAAGTAGACTACAGTAATCAGTAAAACGGCTTAACCCCGATTCTTTGCAAAGGATTTCGATACATAATGGTAGCTCTTCACCGCGTAAGCGATGTGGATGACCTTATCTCACAGGCCGCACTCAAATTCATCGATACCGTAGCCCGCATTCAGGCGGCAGGTGGCGGCCTCCACCACGATGGCATTGCGCGTGTTGTCCTCACCGGTGGCAGTGCAGGAATCGGGGTTCTCCATGAGCTTGCTCGGTTGGATTTCGCGGCACAGCAACAGGGTGAAAACTTCCCCGCGCAGCGAATCGATTGGGCGCGCGTACACGTATTCTTTGGTGATGAGCGCAATGTGCCCGTGACAGATGCCGATTCTAATGAGGGCCAAGCCCGTGCCGCCCTGCTTAACCACGTGGATATTCCGGATCAAAACATTCACGGCTTTGATCTAGGCGCGGTTTCCATGGAAGCTGCGGCAAGTGCTTATGAACCGGAGCTGAAAGAGTTTGCTCCTAATGGATTCGATCTGCACTTGCTAGGTATGGGAGAAGAGGGCCATATCAATTCTTTGTTCCCTCACTCTTCCGCCATCCGGGAGCAGGAGGAATTAGCTGTTCCGGTGCATGATTCCCCCAAGCCCCCGAGCGAACGAATCACGCTTACCCTTCCCGCGGTTAACCGATCCGAACGCATCTGGCTCCTTGTGGCTGGCGAGGCCAAGGCGGAAGCAGCCAAGCACGTCGTAGAGGGCGCGGATCCAGAAGAATGGCCGGCTGCTGGTGCCCACGGACGAGCAGAAACCATCCTTTTCCTAGCGGATGACGCTGTGTCCGAGTTATAAGCAAGATTTCGCCCTAGACCGGCACGACCTCACCTATAAACATAAAAGAGCGCCGACACCGCTCCCCTCGTCATTCCGTTGAAGGAAAGCGAGAGATTGGAAGCTTGTGTCGGCGCCTTCTGCGTCGAACCCTAGTTTCTAGGCGTACGCTTGGATCAGGTTTAGGCCCACGATGCATGCAAGCCAGATGATAACCATAACCACGGTGTAGCGGTCGAGGTTCTTTTCCACGACGGTCGAGCCGGAAAGGTTCGACTGTACACCGCCACCAAAGAGGCTGGACAAGCCGCCACCCTTGCCCTTGTGCAATAGCACGAAGATGGACATCAAAATAGCTGCGATGACCAAGATGATTTCCAGTGCCAAGACCATGAGGATAATCCTTATTTCTAACGTGCGCTCTGCGGTTGCCTTATATCACCCGCTGGCGCGGTAACGTACTTTTGCGCTTTGCGTCTTGCAAAGCAATCACACCGGCCCACTGTACACCACGGCGCGGGCTGGAAACAGTCCAACCCGCGCCAAGGCACCAACCTGTGACAGGTGGTAACTGCTGTTAGTTCAGTGCGTTTGCTGCATTAGCAGCCAGCTTGGCAAACTCTTCGCCGACCAAGGAAGCGCCGCCGATGAGGCCGCCATCAACGTCCGGCTTGCTGACGATTTCCGCTACAGAATCAACCTTGACGGAACCGCCATAGAGAATGCGGATGCCTTCCGCAACTTCATCGCCGGCCAGCTCCTTGACGAGCTCGCGGATAGCGGCGCAAACTTCTTGCGCGTCGTCTGCGGAGGCTACCTTGCCGGTGCCAATGGCCCAGACCGGCTCATAAGCGATGACGGTCTTGGCAAGCTCCTCCGAGCTGAGACCAGCCAGGGAGTTGCGGGTCTGGTTGACCACGTAGTCCACATGGGTACCGGACTCACGCACGGTCAGTGGCTCGCCCACGCATACAATCGGGCTTATATCGTTGTCCAAAGCTGCCGCGGCCTTTTCCGCAACGAGATTATCGGTCTCGCCGTGGTACTGACGGCGCTCCGAGTGGCCTACTACAACCCAGCTGCAGCCAAGCTTAGCCAGCATCTGACCGGATACCTCACCGGTGAAAGCACCTGACTCGTGCTTGGAGATGTCTTGCGCTCCGTAGGTGATCTGCAGCTTATCGCCCTCTACCAGCGTCTGAATGGTGCGAATATCGGTAAACGGGACCATGTAGGCCACGTCAACCTTCTCGTAGTAATCCTTTGGCAGAGAAAAGGCGAACTTCTGAACAGAGCCGATGGCCTCAACGTGGTCGAGGTTCATCTTCCAGTTACCTGCAATAAGTGGGGTACGTGCCATGAATTTATCCTCTCTTTCTGGCAAGTTAAGAAGGCTGTTTTAGGCTTCCAAAACAGAAACGCCCGGTAGTGCCTTGCCCTCTAGGTACTCGAGGGAGGCACCACCTCCGGTGGAGATGTGGCTAAAGCCATCCTCGTCAAGGCCGAGCATGCGCACCGAGGCAGCGGAGTCGCCGCCGCCGACGACGGAGAAGGAACCGTTCTTTGCAGTGGCGTCGATAATGGCCTGCGCTACACCAGCGGTGCCCTTGGAGAAGGCCTCCATTTCGAAGACACCCATTGGGCCGTTCCAGAACACGGTCTTGGAAGAGGCGAGAACCTCTGCGAACTTCTCCACGGACTTAGGTCCAATATCTAGGGACATCCAGCCCTCAGGGATGCTATTGAGTTCGACCACTTGGGTCTCTGCATCTGCTGCGAACTTGCTTGCGGCAGTGAGATCAACCGGGAGGACCAGCTTGTCACCGAAGCGCTCAAGGAGGTCCTTGCAGTTATCGATCTGGTCTTCCTGCAGCAAGGACTCTTGGACGTTATAGCCCTTAGCAGCCAGCAGGGTATAGCACATGCCGCCACCAATGATGACCCTGTCTGCCCTGCCTGCCAGCGCCTCAATCACGCCGAGCTTATCCGAGACCTTAGCGCCGCCGAGTACTACGACGTACGGGTGCGCCGGCTCCTTGGCCACGGTGGAGAGAACCGAAAGCTCCTTTTCTACCAACTTGCCTGCGTAAGCAGGCAGGCGCTTAGCGACGTCATACACAGATGCCTGCGCACGGTGAACAACACCAAAGCCATCAGAGACAAAAGCGCCGTTATCGGCTGCCAGAGCAACGAGCTCGTCAGCGAACTGGCCGCGCTCCGCCTCGTCCTTGGAGGTTTCACGAGGATCGAAGCGGACGTTTTCTACCAACATCACGTCGCCGTCGTTGAGGCCGTTCGCACGCTCATGAGCGTCTTCCCCGGTGACATCGCCGGCCAAGGCGACGTACTGGCCAAGTGCCTCAGACAGCGCCTCTGCTACTGGGACCAAGGAATACTTAGCGTTCACCTCACCCTTTGGGCGACCCAGGTGTGCGGAAAGAATGACCTTTGCGCCGCCTTCTACCAGTGCCTTGATGGTCGGAAGAGAAGCGTTGATGCGTCCCGGATCGGTAATATTTCCCTCTTCATCGAGTGGAACATTGAAGTCAGAGCGAACAAGGACGTGGCGGGATTCGACGCCCTCCTTGAGGAGGTCGTCAAGAGTCTGGAAAGCCATTATTTACTCCTTAATTATTTCGGATGGGTTAAAGGCTATAGATATAAGAATACCGACCGCGACGCAGCGCCGTTTGGGCTTGCATCGGGGCCGGATTCTCATTGCTGGAGCTCTAGTTTAGAGCTTGTCTGCCACCAGGTTGGTCATGCGAACGAGCTGGGAGGTGTAGCCCCACTCGTTGTCGTACCAGCCCAGAACCTTAACCAGGTTGCCGTTGGAAACCTTGGTCATGCCGGCGTCGAAGATGCAGCCGTGCGGGGAGGTAACGATATCGGTGGAAACCAGCGGATCCTCGGTGTATGCGAGGGTGTCCTTGAGCTCACCCTCAGCAGCTTCCTTCAGGGCGGCGTTGATTTCCTCGGCGGTTACGTCGCGGGAAGCGGTGAAGGTGAGGTCCGTAGCGGAGCCAGTGATAACCGGAACGCGCATTGCGTAGCCGTCCAGCTTGCCCTCCAGTTCCGGCAGAACCAAGGAGACTGCCTTAGCAGCACCGGTGGAGGTAGGAACGATGTTGACTGCAGCGGCACGGGCGCGGCGCAGATCCTTGTGCGGAGCATCCTGAATGCGCTGGTCACCGGTGTAGGCGTGAACGGTGGTCATCAGGCCCTTTTCAATGCCGAACTTGTCATTGAGGACCTTAGCCATCGGTGCGAGGCAGTTGGTGGTGCAGGATGCTGCGGAGATGACGTTGTGGTTTGCCGGATCATAGGTGTCAGAGTTGACACCGTAGACGAAGGTTGCGTCTACTTCCTTGCCCGGAGCGGAGATGATGACCTTCTTGGCGCCAGCCTCGAGGTGAGCCTTTGCATCATTGCCATTGGTGAAGCGGCCCGTGGACTCGATGACGAGGTCTACGTTGTACTCGTCCCACTTCAGCTGCTTCGGGTCCTTCTCTGCGGTTATCACGATGCGGTGACCGTTAACGGTGATGGACTCATCGTCGTGGGTAATTTCGCCATCGAAGCGGCCCAGTACGGAATCGTACTTCAGCAGGTTAGCCAGAGTGCCATTGTCGGTCAGGTCGTTTACTGCAACAACTTCGAGGTTGTTGTCACTCTGAGCGACTGCACGGAAAAAGTTGCGGCCGATGCGGCCAAAGCCATTGATACCTACGCGAATAGTCACTGTATTTCTCCTCAAAGAGTCGAGTAAATGTGTATGGGTTTGAGCGCGGGTCCTTCGATGAATTTGTATGTGCGAGAAGCGCCCGAGCGTTTTCCCTACAAGGCCGATAATACCGAGGCATTTCCGTCGGCGCAGTCCCCTACGGGCCTTGAGATCTATTGGATGACAGATTATCCAAAAGCGCGTACACTCTTTCCGATCCTTTTTATTTACCTAAGCCAAACCCGCTGGAAAAGCCCGAATAAGTGGGAATATGTTGGGTTTACGACATAAACGTGAGATATATCACGCCACAGCTTTAGGGGTTATGCCCGCCTCTGCCCGATCAGACATTTACGCGTCAAGTCTAGAAAATAAATCGCTTGACCATATTGGTCCGGCCACGTTTGTCACGCGATATGCTTTTCTTACTCACTGGCTCACAGCCGCTTTTCAGGCCACCTCGCCTGCCCTAGCGCGCGTTGGTCACCGTGAGGCTTCAGTGCCCGTACGTAGTTGCGGGCAGGACCACCGTAGAACCCAAGGACGTATCTTGTTCGAAATTAATACCTCTGCTGTGGGCGACAGCCTCGGGCTTACCGCTCTCGTGGCGATTCTCCCCCTCATCGCATTCTTTATCATGCTGCTCGGAGTCAAAGCGCGCGCCCATACATCTGGTGCCGTGGCCCTTGCAGTATCCATCCTTATCGCAATCCTCGGCTTTTCTATGCCGGTAGATATGGCATTGTCCTCCGCTGTGCGCGGCGGGCTCTTCGGTCTACTGCCCATCGTCTGGGTGATCATCACCGCTATTTGGTTCTATGAGATCACCGTTGCTTCTGGGCGCTTCGAGGACTTGCGCAAAACTTTTGACCTTTTGGGCGATGGCGATATTCGTATCCAGGCTATCCTTATTGCCTTTTGCTTCGGTGGCTTGCTCGAGGCTCTCGCTGGCTTCGGCGCACCCGTTGCGATTACCGCAACCATGATTATGGCGCTAGGGGTAAAACCACTACGTGCTGCGACTGTGGTGTTGATCGCTAATACCGCCCCAGTTGCCTTTGGCGCTGTCGGCATTCCGGTCACTACCGCCGGCGAGGTTGCCGGTCGCAGTGCTGATCAAACGCATGATATTGCCGCGTTGATTTCTTTGCAGGTGCTGCTTATCGCCGCCATTGTTCCTTTCCTTATTGCCTTCATCCTGGATGGGATCCGTGGCGTCAAGGAGACTGCGCCGGCAGCGGCTGTCATCGGCGTCTCTTTCGCCCTTGCACAGTGGCTGGCTGCAACCTTCTTTGCCTACCAGCTCACCAACGTCATCGCCTGCATCGTCTCGTTGGGCTGTGCTTTTGCATTCCTACGTGTGTGGAAGCCCAACGGCGTCAAGGAATTGCGCGAGCGACTTGAGCTGCCAGCAGCTGAATCTACAACTGACCTAAACGGCCGCCGCATTTGGATGGCGCTGTTGCCCTATGCAGTAGTAACTGTCGTCTTCGCTGTCGCCACTGCCGCGCCCGCTATCTTCGGTTTCTTCAAGCTCCACTTTGCATGGCCGTTGCTAGATGACGCGATTGTCGACGCCGATGGCAAACTCATGGATACCAGCTTTAGCTTCAATGTCTTTGGCAACCCAGGTACGCTTCTTCTGCTTTCTGGAATCATCGTCGCGGTTGTCTATCACTTCTTCAATGAAAATGGCCGCTATAGCCTAAGTTTTGGACAGCCGGTAAGTGCTTTTGGCGACGTCGTTAGCCGCATGAAATTCTCCGCGCTGACTATTATCTTGGTCTTGGCCTTGGCATACACCATGAACTATTCGGGCCAAACCATTGCTATCGGCGAATTCGTCTCTTCTGCTGGCGGTATCTTCGCTCTCTTCGCTCCAGTCCTAGGCTGGATCGGTACCGCAGTAACCGGCTCCGACACCTCCGCCAATGCCCTCTTTGCCAACCTGCAAGTGGCAGCAGCAGAACGCATCAGTGTGAACCCAGACCTCATGCTTGCTGCTAACACCGCTGGCGGCGTCGTGGGCAAAATGATCTCCCCGCAATCTCTCGCGATTGCGGCAACCGCCGTCAATATGGAAGGCAAGGAATCCGTCATCCTGAAAAACGTTGTGGGTTACTCGGTCGCCTTCTTGGCCGCCGTGTGCGTCATCGTATTCTTGATGACCAACGTCCTAGGCTTCTTGGTTCCCTAGGCCTCGCCCCCACTGAAGACACAACTCCCCGCAGCACAGCTACCTCTTCGGTATTCGTGGTGCGGGGAGTTGTGCATCTGTGCGCTGTTCCGAGAACTTAAGACTCGTTGAAAAGATCCTCCGTAATAGCGTGGTTGGTATCGGGGATATCAAGTTCCTTCGCGCGCTTATCAGCCATAGACAACAGGCGACGAATGCGGCCAGCCACCGCATCCTTGGTCATGGGTGGTTCAGCCAAGCGGCCGAGTTCCTCTAGCGAGGCCTCCCGATGCTGTACTCGGAGGCGCCCCGCATCTGCGAGGTGCTCAGGAACGTCATCACCGAGAATCTCCATAGCCCGCTCGACGCGCGCCGCAGCCGTTACTGCCGCACGGGCCGAGCGGCGGAGGTTGGCATCATCAAAATTATCCAAGCGCCGAGACGTATCATGAGCCTCCCGCTTCACGCGCTTTTTCTCCCAGCTCAATCGTGTTTCTTGCGCGCCCATCCGGGTCAGTAGCGCCCCGATGGCATCGCCATCTCGCACGACTACGCGGTCCTCGCCGCGCGTCTCCTTGGTTTTGGCGGAAATGCCTAAGCGACGAGCACACCCCACCAGCGCCAACGCGGCTTCCTGGCACGGGCACGTTACCTCCAGTGCGGACGAACGCCCAGGCTCAGTAAGGCTGCCGTGCGCCAAAAAGGCGCCCCGCCACGCTGCCTCACTATCAGCAACAGTGCCGGAAATTACTTGTGGCGGCAGCCCTACGACTGCGTGGCCGGAACGGGTGATGAGTCCTAGGCGGCGTGTCAGCTCTTTCGCCCCAGTGGAAATTCGTACGGTAACACGACTTTTCTTCGTGGTTCCTGCAGGGCCAACAACGTGACTATCAGCGGCAATCCCATAGAGATCATCTAGTGCAGTGATCACGCGGCGAGCAATGGCGTGGCTTTCCAGCTCCAGTTCATAAGACATGTTGTCACCGGAAATATCCAGCTCGCCGGCAAAACGCAAAATCGCCGCTAATTCTGCAGCACGAGCGGACTGGCGCGGCACGACGACAGCCGTTAGTTCTTCTTTGACCTGCTCGGTCAATGGTGTGGTCACCTAGTTCGCCCCATTTCTATACTCACAATCACAAGGAATTTATGTACTCCAAGAGCCCTTGCTCAAGGGTAATCGCGGTGAAAGGATTTCTGTCATCATACCGCGAGCACCCGTGCCCCGCGCACTCGGCCGATCGCCGGCATCGACACGCAGGCCTTGACCATCAACGCCGTGCAAAGCGCCCTAGTTGCGGAAGGCCGAATACAACTCCAAGAGCGCCGCTGAAAGCTTTTCTGGATCATGCTTATTGACACTCCGGCCGTCGGCATCGACGTGGCTAACATCGGCAAACGTTGCGCGGGCGCCTAGAGATTGCGCCGCACGCTGGATGTAGACGCGCTCGCTATCTGAGGGTAAAGCAGCCCCGTCCACCAGAATGCGGTCGATACGCAAATCTGGGGCGTGCTGTGACAGAACGTGCAAATGGCGTTCTGCAGAAAAACCAGGGGTTTCGCCCGGCTCAGCTGAAAGATTAAGCACGACGACTCGCAGGGCGTTAGAAGCAGAGATTGCCTCCACTACTTGGGGTACGAGAGTGTGCGGTAGCACTGAACTAAACCAAGAGCCCGGGCCAATGGTGATGAGGTCCGCGCGTTGAATGGCGTCGAGCGCGTCCGGATTTGCGCTGGGCCGCTCGGGAAGGATACGCACGCGCCGCACCTGGCCCGGGGTAGACGCAACCGCGACTTGGCCGCGGACTTGGCGCATGACTCGGGGGTCATCGTCAAGCCCGGCCACATCCGCCTCGATATCTAAGGCCTGATTGGCAACTGGAAACACCCGCCCCTGGGAATTAGTGAGCTCGGCGATGGTGTCCAATGCGGCTTGGTAGTCCCCTAGAACGTCGGTCAACCCCGCGATCATAAGGTTTCCTACCGCATGGCCTGCCATGGCACCGTTGCCGCCGAATCGGTGCTGCAAAGTCTTTGCCCACAGATCTCCCACTGGGTCGCTATTGGCCAGTGCGGCTAGTGCCATGCGCAGATCGCCGGGCGGAATAATCTCCAGCTCGCGACGCAAGCGACCAGAAGACCCGCCATCGTCAGCGACAGTAACAATGGCGGAAATATCGGCCGCCTGGCTAAGGCGTGCGGATAGAAGGGTTTGATAAAGTCCATGGCCCCCGCCAAGGCAGACCATGTGAGAAGGATTTGTCATAAAAGTGCTAGTACTCCTGTGCTCTAGTCCCGAGCAATATCCCTGTGCAAGGCGCTGACATCCAATGCATCGTTGTCACGCAAACGCGCCGCGATGGCCTCTGCGACGGCAACGGAGCGGTGATGTCCTCCCGTACAGCCCACGCCAACCGTGATGAAATTCTTGCCTTCGTGCCGATAACCATCCAGCATGGTAGAAAACATCCTTAAGAAACTATCCACAAATTCTTCCGCCGCCGGTTGGGACAAAACATATTGCGCCACTGGTTCATCCGTTCCGCGATAACCTCGAAGCTCCGGCACCCAGTATGGATTAGGAAGAAAACGCACATCTACCACAAGATCCGCATCGCGCGGAGAGCCATTCTTGAACCCAAAGGATTCGACAGTCACGTGCTGCTTTTCATTCTGCATTTCACCAAAAGCCGCCTCAATTGCCCGGCGCAAATCATGAATGGACAAGTTGGTAGTATCGATGATGATATCCGCATGGGCGCGTACATCCGCTACTGCTCGGCGCTCCCTTTGGATTCCTACTTTAAGGGTATCCTCTTCCTGCAGCGGGTGGGTGCGCCGTACCGAATCGAATCGGCGAATAAGTACATCGTCCCGAGCATCTAAAAAGAGCACGGTGGGCTTCATGTTCAGCTCCGTGAGCTCATCCATGACTTCTAAAAGAGAGCCAGGGAACATGCGCGAGCGCACATCCGTCACGGCAGCTACCTTGCCTACCGGAGTGTCCTCCTGGTTACACAGCTTAAGCAGGTCCACAATCGCGCGCGGTGGAATATTATGCGCCACATAGTAGCCCTTATCCTCAATCACCTTGGCAGCGGAACTCAACCCGCCGCCGGACATGCCGGTTATCAAAATGGGTGGAGTTTCGAAATGCGTCATGCCCTTTAGTCTAGCGCTTTCAGATTTTCCTATTCTAGAAGTGCGTCTCTTACTTACCCACAGGATCGTGCAAGCTCTCGTAAACGGTCTGGGCCAGCTTCGGGCCAAATCCATTGACCTCACAGATCTCCTCAACGCTGGCTGCCTTGAGCTTTTTCACCGAACCAAAGTGCTTGACCAAATCCGTGCGGCGCTGCGGGCCCAATCCCGGCACGGAATCAAGCACAGAGGCACGCATCCGCTTGGAGCGCTGCTGCCGGTGATAAGTAATGGCAAAGCGGTGCGCTTCATCGCGGATTTGCTGCAAGAGGAAGAGTGCTTGCGAATTTCGCGGCAAAATCACTGGCTCATCATCGCCTGGCACCCAGATTTCCTCAAGGCGCTTGGCCAAGCCGACCAAAGCCACATCCACAATGCCCAGCTCGTCAAAGACCTCTTGGGCCGCAGCCACCTGGGGCGCACCACCGTCAACGATGAAAAGCTGCGGCGGATACGCAAAGCGGCGACCAGCTTCGGCCGATTCTTCCGCGACCTTCTCCTCCGCAAAGGAAGACTCTTCTATCTCCTCATCTGGGTGGGCCAGCTTATCTTGATTATGGCGTTTGAAGCGGCGGCGGGTTATCTCTGCAATAGAACCAACGTCATCAGAGCGGCCATCGCCAGCCGCCTCTTTGATTCGGTAACGCCTATAGTCTGATTTCTTAGGCAATCCGTCTTCAAAAACCACCAAGGAGGCAACCACATCCGTGCCTTGGATATGGGAAATATCGGTACACTCAATGCGCAATGGAGCTTGCTCCATGCCAAGAGCTTCTTGAATATCTTGCAACGCCGCAGAGCGAGCGGTGAGATCTCCCACCCGCTTTAGCTTGTGCTGGCGCAACTGCTCCTTGGCATTCTTTTCCACCGTGGCCATTAACTGCTTCTTATCGCCACGCTGGGGCACGCGCAGATCCACCTTGGTCCCGCGTAATTCTTCCAAAAGGGCAATAACCTGCTCTGGTTCATCCGGCATGGCTTGGACCAGAATCTGAGGCGGAATTACCTGTACTCGCCGCGACTTCATGTGCGATTCTTGATCGACCCCGCGCCGTTTAACGTCTCCTGCTAACGCCGCATCCTCGCGTGCTTCTTGCTGCTCGCGCTCCACAGCATCCGAATAGAACTGGATGAGGAAATTCTGTACCAATGCGGGCAGCGCGGGGTCGGGCTGTCCGTCCTCCAGCGGCTCTGAGCTGGCTTGGTCGCCGGCGCGCTCGACCACCCAACCGCGCTGGCCGCGGATCCGGCCATCGCGAACGTGGAAAATCTGTACTGCTGCTTCAAGTTCATCAGAGTTAAAAGCAATGAGATCGGCATCGGTACCATCGGTAAAGACAACGGCCTGCTGTTCCATGATCTTGTCGATAGCACCTAAATCATCGCGCAGACGTGCTGCGCGTTCGAACTCTAGCCTTTCAGCAGCCTGTTCCATGTCCTGGGTGAGTTTGCGGCGCACTGAACTGGTATTTCCGTTCATAAAAGAAACGAGGTCATTGACGGTTTCGCGGTGCTCGTCCTTGCTTACCCTGCCAATGCATGGGGCGTCGCATTTGCCTATATATCCCAGCAGGCACGGGCGTCCGAGCCGCTCGTGCCGGTTATAAACGCCCTTAGAGCAGGTGCGCATGGGAAAGACTCGGGTGAGCAGATCCAAAGTTTCGCGGACCGCCCAAGCATGAGAATAAGGGCCGAAGTAGCGCACACCTTTCCGGCGGGGACCACGGTAGAAAAAGGCCCGCGGCACCGTCTCCCCAACCGAGACCGCGAGCATAGGATAGGTTTTATCATCGCGGTACATGACGTTAAAATGCGGATCGAAGCGCTTGATCCACGTGTACTCCAATTGCAAGGCTTCCACCTCGCTTGCCACGACCGTCCATTCCACGGAGTTGGCGGTAAGCACCATCTGGCGCGTGCGCGGGTGCAGCTGGGTGATGTCCTGAAAATAGTTAGACAGCCGAGCGCGAAGGTTTTTGGCCTTGCCTACGTAAATAACGCGGCGGTTTTCATCGCGGAACTTATATACACCCGGATCCGTTGGGATTGTTCCTGGAGCCGGGCGGTAGGTAGTGGGATCGGCCAATTGTTAGTCCTGTGGCATGTACTTGGCTTCCACATCGCGGAAGCGGCGAACCTTATCGATGACCGAGTCCTTATCACCGGATTGCAGCGCCCAGACGGGCACGAACTCGAATTCAGGCAGTTCCAGACGGGCCATGCGCTGGCCTACGGGAAAGGAAAGGCCATAGACTACCTGCCACGGGTAAAAGCGAGTGCCCACAATATTGCGGACTTCTACCCCATCCTCATTGGCGCGCAGGCGTGGGCGGTTAAGCGCAATCCATGACAAGACGGAAATCAATACGCCGACGCCGGGGAAAGCGAATTTATCGATAGTGGTCACATGCGCGCCGGTAAAGGACACACCCAAGGTCACGCCCATAAAGATATGGATGGCCATGACGAGGATGACCCAGCCGATAGCAACCTTGCGCAAAAAGGAAGAGGTCGCCGTGAACTCCCATGGCTTGGTGGTGGTCTGGGCGAAGGGATCGGCACTGGTATAGGCCAATACTTCGGCGTCGCTAAGCTGGCGGCGCTGTTGCGGATTCTTTGGGGCCTGCGCCTCGTTCATGTACATACTCCTCTGGGGCGCGCCCTGCGAGCCAACCGTTAACGGGACACTGGGCGCTGACGCATCGCTGAAGGTTACTTTTCTACTGCGTTTAGTCTACGCAACTGGAGGGCGGTATCTAAAGCCGCAATCATAGCCTCTGCGCCCTTGTTTTCTACCGAATCCGCAAAGCCGGCCCGATCAACGGCCTGCTGTTGGTCATTGACGGTCAGGACGCCATTAGCAACAGGGGTGGATTCATCGAGTGCGATGCGAGTCAGTGCCTGGGTGACCGAATCGCACACATAGTCAAAGTGCGGCGTACCGCCACGAATGACGCAGCCCAACGCCACTACAGCATCGTAAGCGCGAGCGGCTGCCTGAACGACGACGCCGAGTTCCAGCGCCCCCACGACCCGGTACTCGTCAACCTCGGCACCATTATCTTTGGCGGTCTGCACCGCCTGGGCATGGAGCTGATCGCAAATTTTCGCGTTCCACGTGGCAGTTACCACGGCAACGCGCAGCCCACTGCCATCTACCTGGGCGATATCGGGCAAGCCTTCTTTACTCATCGGGTTCCTTTCACTCGGGTGTCGCTGTTGTATTAATGCTCCGCATCCCACTGCGCTACCTGCGGCAGCGTATGGCCCATACGATCGCGCTTTGTACGCAGGTATTCAATATTGTCCGCGTTTGCCGGGGTTGCTAGCGCAGTATGCTGTCTGGCATCCACACCAAAGCCGCTCAGTCCCTCGCCCTTGTGCGGATTATTGGTAAGCAGGTTTGCTGATTCAACCCCGAGGTCCCGCAGAATTTGGCCGGCCACGGAGTACTCGCGGGCATCTTCAGGAAGCCCTTGCTCTAAATTGGCATCGACGGTATCCATTCCAGCGTCCTGCAGCCGGTAGGCTTCCAGCTTATGTAGCAGTCCGATCCCCCGGCCTTCTTGGCCGCGCAAGTAAATTATGATGCCTCTGCCTGCTTGGCTAATACGGCGCATGGACTCGTGCAGCTGTGGGCCGCAATCGCAGCGGCGAGAACCAAAAGCATCCCCGGTCAGGCATTCGGAATGCACGCGCACTAATACGTCACGGGCGCCACGCAATTGGGAAGGGTCACCGGCGACAAGCGCAACGTGCTCCTGCCCGTCTATGTCGTGGCGGTAGCCAATCGCTGTGAAATCGCCATATTCAGTAGGCAGGTGCGTACTGACCTGGCGAGTTATTTGGGTCTCGTGACGGCGGCGCCATTCGATGAGCTGCGCAATAGAAATCATGGAAAGGCCATGCTTATCGGCAAAGCGGCGCAACTCCGGGGAACGCGCCATATCGGTTGGGTCCTCCTCAGAGACAATCTCGCACAGCACGCCGGCTGGGCGCAGGCCCGCCAACCGCGCAAGATCGATAGAAGCTTCTGTATGTCCGTCACGTTCCAACACCCCACCAGGACGGGCGCACAGAGGGACTACGTGACCGGGGCGGGTGAACTCACTCGGAGTCGTGCTGGGATCGGCTAGGCGGCGTATGGTCTCCGCCCGCGAGGTAGCAGAAATCCCGGTACTACCCGTGGCTGCATCAACAGTCACCGTATATGCGGTGCCGCGTACATCTTGATTGACGGCCAGCATCGGCGGTAGGTTCAGGCGATTGCAATCCTCTGGCAACAACGGCGCACAGATGTATCCGGAGGAATAGCGCACCATAAAGGCAACGAGTTCCGGGGTGGCTAGCTCAGCGGCGAAAATCAGATCGCCTTCATTTTCGCGATCCTCGTCATCGATAACAACTACCGGCTTACCAGCGGCGATATCCGCAATGGCTTGGTCGATGGAATCCAGACGGATGCAATTATCACTCGCGCTCATAAGGTAGCAGTCTAGTCCTTAGCTTCAGGGGGTAAAGCTTCGGGGTGAAGCATCTTTTCCACGTATTTAGCCAACACATCCACCTCTAGGTTTACTTCTCCTCCCTCTGGCAATGTGCCGTGGATGGTTTCCCGCAAAGTTGTGGGAATCAGGGACACCTCGAACCAATCTGAGCCCACGGCGCTCACGGTTAACGAGGTACCACTTACGGCAATGGAGCCCTTTTCTACAACGTAGCGGGCAAGGTCGGCAGGCAAGCTAAAACGCAGCACATCCCAATTCTCAGATGAGGTACGGGTCAGGAGCGTGGCAGTGCCATCCACATGGCCCTGCATGATGTGGCCGCCCAAACGGGTTGTGGGCAGTAACGCCGGTTCCACGTTGACTGGAAAGCCCATGGAAAGACGTCCCAGCGCCGTACGGTCGAGGGATTCTTGCATCACATCCGCGCAAAACACTTCCCCCGAAAGGTCTGCCACAGTAAGGCATACTCCGTTGATAGCAATAGAGTCACCCAATTCGGCTGCCGCAACGGTGCGCGGGGCGCGAATGCTCAACCGCAGTGCATCGGCGTGGGGTTCCATTGCCGCGACGGTGCCTAATTCTTGTACCAGCCCGGTAAACACATGCATCCTTTCTGCTCAGAAATCCGATATTTAAGTATTTACTAATCCAAGTGCCTAGCGCACATATTCAATAAGAACATCCTCACCTAACGGCTTCATTCCCACACGCTGGAACCGGGTAGCCTCTTTAAGCGTCTGCGTCACCGGATGAGCTAGTACTCCGCGGCCCTCGCCAAGCAGTACCGGCGCAATATAAGCAGAAATGGCATCGACCAAATCGGCCTTGAGGAAACTGCTGGCAAGACCGGCGCCACCTTCCACGAGGACATCACGGGCACCACTTGCGTAGAGCTCATACAATGCTTCATCGATGCTGTCATACTGCTCGTAGCCCAACTTGCGCAGGTTACTTGCCGCATCCCCCGCGGATTTCAAATCGCGCTTGCCTATAACCACACGGCGCGGCTGGTGCTCGCGCAGGTTGCCATTTCTAAAGCGCGCAGTAAGAGAGGGATTATCGGCTAACGCCGTACCGGTGCCCACGACGATAGCATCGCGCCGTGCTCTATCGGCATGCA
Organism: Corynebacterium sp. p3-SID1241; assembly: GCA_025144025.1. Classification (GTDB taxonomy): domain Bacteria; phylum Actinomycetota; class Actinomycetes; order Mycobacteriales; family Mycobacteriaceae; genus Corynebacterium. Next base: position 55,864 of record JALXWS010000005.1, read on the forward strand.
CCCAGTCGCGCGCGGATTCGCCGGTAATCCATTGGCTTGTTCCATCGGCGGCTGCCGTAAAACCGTCGAGGCTCTGGGCAAATTTTAGCGTTATATGCGGCCTGCGGGTGCGCATGGCCCACAGCCATGGCACCAACACGTCTTCAACTTGAGGGGGCTTTTCCAGCTTGATGACGTCCACCCCGGCCTCCGCTAGGGCGCGTGCCCCACCAGCGGCCTGCGAGGTAGGGTCCGAATGTAGGTAATACACGCAAGCCACACCGGCATCGATAAGCGCCTGTGTACATGGGCCCGTACGGCCGGTATGAGCACAGGGTTCCAAGGTAACCACGGCCGTGCCACCGCGGGCCTTCTCACCCGCCGCGCGCAGCGCCATGACCTCAGCATGCGCACCGCCCACCGGCTGGGTAGCTGCGACTCCCGCAACCTCCCCGGCGGCGGACACAATGACCGCGCCTACCGGTGGATTAGGACTCGTGGTGCCGCGTACCTCTGCACCGGCGGCCATAGCGCGGTCAAGGGCGGCGGAAATCGTGTTGTCTTCTGCCTCAGCGCCCACTAGGCACCCGCCGCCTCTTTGCGCAACTCGTCCACGGCAGTTGCTGGATCTTCTGCCTTAAACACGGCAGAGCCTGCCACAAATGCATCACAGCCTGCTTCTGCTGCTACAGCAATAGTTTCAAGCGAAATACCGCCATCGATTTCGATGACCGTATCAAGCTTTTGCTCATCGATGCTGCGGCGCAGCACCCGCACCTTCTCTAGCATCTCCGGCATGAACTTCTGTCCGCCAAACCCTGGCTCCACGGACATAACCAGCACCTCATCGAAATGATGCAGCTTATCCAGCCATGGCTCGATGGCAGTACCAGGCTTTATGGAAAAGGCCGCACGCACACCCAAATCGCGAATGCGCTGGGCAAGCTCCACCGCAGCCTGTTCATCAGCAACGGCCTCAACATGGAAAATTATGGTGTGCGCGCCCGCCTTGGCATAAGTCTCGATCCATTTTTCTGGTTCCTCGATCATCAAATGCACGTCTAGCGGCTTGTCGGTGACTCGATGCACCGTAGCCGTAATATCTGGACCAAAAGACAGGTTAGGCACGAAATGCCCGTCCATAATGTCCACGTGGACCCAATCGGCGGAATCGATCGCCGCTAGTTGTTCTCCCAAGCGAGAAAAATCGGCTGCCAGAATAGAGGGGGAAATAATCGGTGCAGACATGCACACTAGTCTATCGCGATTGGTCCTTGCCCCGCCGTAAAGCAGCAAAGAACATCGCATCGGTTCCATGCCGGTGGGGCCACATCTGTACGGATTTCTCCCGCCCAACATCGCCCATATCGGGAATAAGGGCGTGAGCGTCCAGTTCCGTAGAACCGAGCTCGCTTAACGCACGGTCTACGATGGCGCGGGTCTCGCGCAAATCTGGTGAGCAGGTGGAATATATGACCAACCCACCTGGGCGCACGAGATTTAATGCGGAGGATAGGAGCTCAAATTGCAGCTGATTAAGCTCAGCTATATCGGACTCGGATTTGCGCCACCGTGCCTCAGGCCGGCGACGAAGAGCGCCGAGGCCGGAACAAGGGGCATCGACAAGCACGCGGTCAAAGCCCTCTCCCACACCGGGATCGCGGCCATCGGCCACGTGGACGTCAACGGGTAGATCACTCACGGTCTTTTCAATCAACCGTGCACGATGCGGCGAGACTTCCACCGCATCCACGTGCGCGGAATCTATGCGGGCGAGCGCTCCCATCAAAGCAGCCTTACCACCGGGACCGGCGCAAAGATCCAGCCACCGGCCGGTGTCCTCACCCTCAACGGGTGCCTCGCAAACCGCGCGGGCGATAAGCTGCGAGCCTTCATCCTGCACGGCAGCCAATCCTTGGCGAATAGGTTCCAATTGGCCTGGGTCGCCAGACTCCATGTACACGGCATAGGGAGAGTAGCGACCTTCTTCATTGCCGGTCGCCAGCGCTAACTCCTCGGCTGAGATTTCCCCGGGACGGGCTACTAGATGCACTGTGGGGCGGTCCGAGTCCGCGGCTAAAGCAGCCTCCAGCTCCCCTAGCCCCAACACGCGACTAAACGATTCCGCGATCCACGTGGGGTGGGCATGCTTGAAAGCGATAGCCGCGATTTCGCCCTGCGGCGCAAGTTTTTCCAGCCAGGTCTTAGCCGGCGTCCGTGTAATGGCGCGCATAATTCCATTTGCAAAGCCTTTGGCTTTAACCTCACCGGCCGCTTCCACTAAGCGGACGGTGGTATCAACGGCCGCATGCGCCTCCACTCGGGTATAGAGAACTTGGTACGCCCCCAAGCGCAGAGCATCAACTACGGCTGGGGAAATGGCCTCTAGGGCGCGTGAAGAACACTCGGCGATGACCGCATCCACCACACCAAGCGTGCGTAGCGTCCCATAGGTGATTTCGGTGGCAAATGCGGCGTCGCGTCCCTTAAGCTTCTGCCTTCGCAATGCCTTGGGTAAAATCAGGTTGGCAAAAGCATCGTCATCGCTTACCTTGCGCACCACGTCAAAGGCCACCGCGCGCGGCGCATCTACTCCGGCAGCCAGCGCGGCTTGAATCAAGCCAGCTTCCTGGCGCTTCCCAGAACGCTGACCATTAGTGTTTGCCTGTCGGCCCCGTGGGTGCCCGCTACGGGCACCGCGTTGCGGTCGCTGCGGGCGCCCACCCCGATTCTTCGCACCACCCGTGATCCGGGAAGCCTGAGGTTTTCCCTCCGGGGTCTTCTCACCTGATTTACTACGGGAACGGAAACCACCACTCACTGAAACTTCACCTCTGCATCCTTGCCTAGACCGCGCGCCCAATCAGCCGCATTCATCATCTTCTTCCCCGGAGGCTGGATTTTACCCAGCCCCACCGGCTGCGTGCCGCTACCAACATAAACGGCGTTTTTCGCAATATGCAGCTGACCAGGCTCTAATTGCTCCGGCACAGCGGCCGCCTCTTCTAGTTGGCTGACTGGCCCTATCTTCACTCGGGAGTCCTCCCACATGGTCCACGCGCCGGGGCCTGGTGTATAGGCGCGAATATGCCGGTCGATGGCAAAGGCAGGCTGCGACCATTCCACCCGCGCCTGAGTGGACGTGATCTTTGGGGCGTAGGTGGCTTCCCCCTGTTGCGGCCGAGCTTCAAGTTCGCCATTTGCCAGGCCGTCCATAGTGGCAACAAGTAGGTCACCGCCGGAGTAGGCAAGCCGGGTCAGAAGGTCATCGGCAGTATCAGTCGGTTTGATTTCTTCCGTCACGGTGCCCAGCACTGGGCCCGTATCGAGGCCTTCTTCGATGCGGAAAGTGGATGCGCCAGTAACCTCATCTCCGGCGGCAATGGCAGCCTGCACCGGTGCCGCACCGCGCCATGCAGGAAGCAGGGAAAAGTGCAGGTTTACCCAGCCATGCTGTGGGAGATCCAACAGGTCCTTAGTTACCAGATTGCCGTAGGCGACCACCGGAATTGCTTCCGGTTCCAGCTCCCGCAGACGGGTGCGTAACGCTTGCCCGTCCTCTGAGTCAGGCCGCAAGGTAGTTGGGGTTAGTACCTCGATTCCGTGGTCTTGAGCCACCGCCTTCACCGGGCTTGGGTGAAGGGTGCGGCCCCGGCCCCTCTTAGCATCTGGGCGGGTGACTACCGCCACCACCTCGTGCGACGAAGCAAGTAGCTTTTCTAGGGCCACAACTGCTGGCTCCGGGGTACCGGCAAAAATGATCCGCATGCGGAAAACTCTCCTCTAAGTGTTGTTCGAAGTACTAGGCTACAACGCCACGACGCCTTAGCTATAGCGTGTGGGCTAGGAGGCGTTAAACCATGCGGATTCACGAATGGCCCGCAGGGCATCTTTGCGTACCGAAGCCTCAAGGCGTTGTAGGAAGAGCACGCCATTGAGGTGGTCAGTCTCATGCTGAATGCATCGCGCCATGAGGCCGGAAGCCATCATAGACACAGGGCGCCCCTCAATATCCCAACCAGAGACAAAAACCTGATTGTAGCGAGTAGTTTCCGCGCTAATTCCCGGAATGGATAGGCATCCCTCCGGTCCCGTTTGTTCCTGCGTACCTACGGGTTCCCATACAGGGTTGACAATCGCGCCCCGAAGGCCTGATTGAGTATGCGAGCAGTCATAGACAAAAATGCGTTTCACAATGCCCACTTGGTTTGCCGCAAGCCCTACTCCCCCAGCATTGTCCATGGTTTCGAGCATGTCGCCCGCCAAAGTACGCAGGCCGGCATCAAAAGTGGTGACTTCTTCCGCGCGCGTGCCCAATACAGGATCGCCGTAGATACGGATTTCTCGAGGAGACATGGCAATCAAACCTTTCTGATGGCACCGAGTTCAAGCCCATAGGTACAAGCTTCTTCCCCGTTGAGACTAGCGCATTCTATTCTCCCATCCGACGCGGCTATCCAACATGGATGGGGTCAACTATAATCCGCAGCGGCAAGTCATCTTTGCGCGCACTTCGCGCCGCGTTCGCGCTGCGCAATGCACGCCCCAATTGCGAACGAGGCCCCAGCGGTGTGCGGATGACCAATCGCTGGGGTGGGCCAAAGCGCTGGCTGTCGTATTCACCGGGTAGGGTCTGGCCGTGCGGAAGCGGAACCGGGCCTAGTACTTCCGCATGCTCTGGCAAATCCACTAAATTGGCGAAACCATCGAGCGAGGCATCTGCGCCGTCGATAGCCGCGAAGTGCACCGCCGGCGGAAAGCGCACTTCGCGCCGGGCGGCAAGCTCAGTTGCGGCCGCGCCCACCATATCCCACCGGAGAAAGTGCTGAACCACGCTGAGGGATTCGTCCGCGGCTACAATAATTCGGCCGCCCTTGAAACGCGGCTGCACCAGCGTCGCCGCCTGTGCCCACTTTGCAAGAGTGTCCTCCGTGGCACGGAGGTCCTGCCGGTTCAGCAACGCCCCTGCGTCCAAAAGCAGTGCTGCGCCATACGCGCCGGCCTGTACCCTCGGTTCAGCGCCCGGGGTGGCAATGACTAGAGCCGGGGAATTGTCTACCGCATCAAGCACCTTGTTCCCGCCCGAGACCACCACGCGGGTATTGGGAAAGGCACGCCCCAACTCCTCAGCGGTGCGCTCGGAGCCTAAGACGATGGCCCGCAAGCGTGGGGAACCGCATTCAGCGCACCGATGCCGCGCCTCGATGCGCCCACACCACCGGCAGGTAGGCATTCCGACTTCTTCCACACCGCCCTCGCTTGCCGACGCCCCTTTCGGCGGCAGCCCCAATGGCCCATTGCAGTGGCGGCAACGCGCCGGGGCCCGACACTGACCGCACGCCAAAATGGGCGCGTAGCCCTTGCGCGGTACTTGAACCAATACTGGTTCCCCACGATCCAGCGCTCGATGCGCGGCTTGGAAGGCTTGGGCCTGCACCGAAGTAGTCCCGCCTTGTAGATCGCGGGCAATCGACAGCCCAAACGATCCGACGGCCTCGATGGACGGGCACCGAGCGGCGATCGTATTCTCGCTAGCTACCACATCGTGGGCCCACCCCGATTCGACAAGAAGTTGGGTTTCCGCAGTGCGGGAATGATTGGCCAAGATCATACTGCAGCCTTCAAAAGCCGAGCGGGTGGTCAACACTTCCCTGGCGTGGACATATGGTTTGAGGTTATCCACCAGATTATCGTTGCCGTCATCTAGAATCACCGCCAATTGCAGGTCCTTGACTGGTGCGAAAGCCGCGGACCGTGTCCCAATAACCACACGCGCCTGGCCCACCAGCGCGGAGAGGTAGCGCCGGTAGCGCGCCTGCGGGCCCATACTATTGCTCAGTACGGTAATCTGCTTAGCCCCTAGAATCTCGCGCAAGGCTGCTTCTAGGATGTCGATGGTTTTCTGATCCGGAGCCACTAGGAGGACGCCGCCTCCTCCTAGCGCCACCTTTGCTGCCAGGGCCGCCAACGCATGCGCCCAGTCATCCCCCGGGGCAATCTGCCAAGCGGCTCGGGCAAGCTTTCCGGCCAGGATCGAGTCTACGAATGCCTCACCATGCTGGTAGGCCGACCAACCGGAAAGGTCAGGCTCACTCGTGGTGCCGAGCTCTTCCCAGGGGGTCTGCAGATCGGATTCTTCTGCCTTCGCATGCCGGGGTGGGATAGCTGAGCGGATAATGTCCGAGCGAACCCCGCCGTAGCGGTCAGCGAGGGCGTCGACAAGCAGAGCCAACTGCGGCGGATAAACCTGGAACGGTGAGATGATGCGCTCTATAAAACGCAGGTTGCCGCCAAATTCGGAGTCATGCAGCCGTTCTAGGACCACGGCATCAACCAAGCGTCCATTAAAGCGGATGCGCACCTTAATCCCCGGTCGTACTTTCTCCGAATCCGCCTCTTCTACGAGGTAATCAAAGCCCCGGTCAAGGTGCGCGACTCCTAAAAGCGGCAACACCCGCGCAACCGGTTTCCGGGTGGCGGGTGTTTTCTTCGGCATAGGCCTCGATTCTACAGGCCGGCGGCAGCGCGCAATGCTTCTACTCGGTTCAGCTGTTCCCAAGGCAGTTCAACATCGGTACGGCCAAAGTGGCCATAGGCCGCAGTTTGGGCATAAATGGGGCGAAGCAGATCCAGCTCGCGGATGATAGCTGCAGGTCGAAGGTCAAAAACCCTATTTACCGCAGCTTGAATATTCGCATCGCTCAACCCTTCCTTAGCGGTACCGAAGGTCTCGACGTACAAACCAACCGGCTTTGCACGACCAATTGCGTATGCAACCTGTACCTCAGCGCGGTCAGCTAGCCCAGCGGCGACGATATTTTTTGCCACCCACCGCATGGCGTATGCTGCGGAGCGATCCACCTTGCTGGGATCCTTGCCGGAGAAAGCACCGCCGCCATGACGGGCCATACCACCATAGGTATCAACGATAATCTTGCGTCCGGTTAACCCAGCATCTCCCATCGGACCACCGAGAATGAAGGAACCGGAAGGGTTCACCAGTAGATTTGTGTCCTTGGTGTAGTACTTTTCCAAGCCCGCATTTTTGATAACCCATTCCAGAACCTCGCTGCGCAGAGGTCCTTCAAGCCAAGCGCTATCAACCTCGGTATCGTGCTGCGTGGAGATAACCACAGTATCTAGGTGGGAAGGCTCATTATCATCGGTGTAGGCAAAGGTAACCTGGGTTTTTCCGTCCGGACGCAGGTGATCGACGATGCCTTCCTTGCGTACTTGTGTCAGGCGACGAGACAACCGGTGTGCCAAAGCAATAGGCAGCGGCATGTATTCCGCGGTTTCATTTGAAGCGTAGCCAAACATCAGCCCCTGGTCGCCGGCACCAGCGATATCGTTTTCCTCATCATAATCTTCACCTTGGGCGCGAGCCTCGGTGGAGTTATCTACGCCGGCCCCGATCTCCTGGGATTGCTCGCCAATGGCAATGTTGACGCCACAGGTATTGCCGTCGAAGCCGACCTCCGAAGAAGTAAAGCCGATGGACTTCAGAGTATTGCGCACGAGGGCTGGGATTTCTACATATGCCTCGGTGCGTACCTCGCCCACCACGTGAACCTGTCCCGTGGTCACCAGAGTTTCCACGGCGACGCGGGATTGAGGATCCTTTTCCAGCAAGGCATCGAGGATGGCGTCAGAAATGGCGTCACAAATCTTGTCGGGATGGCCTTCCGTAACGGACTCGCTGGTAAAAAGACGAGTTGCCACTGCAGCGTTATCAGTCACAAAAACTTCCTTTGTTCGCACTATTGATTCGATGCTGTGGGTTTTCTACGCCCAAGCCTAATACCACACAAGCCTAGACCAAGCGGTCTATAAATGCAATTTTAGTTGTCTAGTCCCGCAACATTTCATTCACCGCTGCCAAGATTTGAGCGGCCACCACCTGCTTCGAACCATGCTCCACCCGTTGCGGTTCTAGCCCAGAACGCAGAATCCAACCTTCATTGGATTTCTGGCCGAAAGTCTTATCGCGACCTACTTCATTAGCCATGATTACATCGCAGCCCTTTCGAGCAAACTTCTCTTGCGCGTACTCCAATGCGGACTTATCGGCATCACCCGTTTCGGCAGCGAATCCTACGATCACGCATTCAGCGGGAAGTTCCGCGCGATCGCGTGCAGCGACCAGCCCTTTTAGTACATCCGGATTCTCCACGAGGTGAAGCGTTGAAAGCGCATCATCCGCTTGACCCTTTTTCATCTTGGACTCTGCAACCTCGGCAGGGCGAAAATCAGAGACGGCTGCGGCCATGATAACTACGTCAGCATCGCGCGCCTCCTCGCGCATAGCCTGCCCTAACTCACGCGTGGAAATAATACTGCGAACCTTCGCACCGCTGGGCACCGGGAGCGAGGCCGTATTGCCCGCCACTATGGTTACATCAGCCCCCATCTGACAAGCCCATTCCGCGAGCGCAAAACCTTGCCTCCCAGAGGACCGATTGCCCAAATAGCGCACGGGATCCAGCTCTTCGCGAGTACCACCGGCAGAAATTACTACCTTTTTGCCCTTCCACCGATGCTCTACCCGGTATCCCGCCAATTCCGTGCGCACGACCTCTGCAATCTGGTCCGGCTCTGGCAGACGCCCTGGACCCGAGTCCGCGCCCGTCAAACGCCCATGTGCGGGCTCTATGACGGTTATCCCGCGGCGTCGCAAAGTGGCCACATTGTCTTGAGTAGCGGGGTTGAGCCACATTTCCGTATGCATAGCTGGCGCTACAATCACTGGGCAGTTGGCCACTAGAACTGTAGAGGTGAGCAGGTCATCCGCCCGCCCTGTAGCCAACCTTGCAATCAAGTCAGCGGTAGCGGGAGCTATGACCACAACATCCGCGTGCTGCCCCACATTTACGTGTTGGACCTCATCCACTGCGTCAAAAACAGTCGTGGATACTGGGTGGCCAGATAGCGCCTCAAATGTAGCTGCGCCAACAAAGTTCAACGCATTCTCTGTGGGCACCACCCGCACGTCATCGCCAGCCTCCTTAAAGTTGCGCACGAGGTGGCAAGCCTTATACGCAGCGATGCCGCCAGCAACGCCCACTACAATATTGCGAGAGGTATCTAATTCAGTCACATCGCCCGATGGTACCTGCCCATACAAAGAAGGGCTCCGCACACCGCCATTACACGCTTTCTCATAGTGAGAGTCACGCTTCTGGCGGCATGTGGAGCCTAAAAAGCATCAGCGAGCCGAGCTGCCAGCTACTTTCCTTCCTCGTGGTCAAGTAGGCCAGCATCGATCTCGCGCAACGCGATGGACAAAGGCTTCTCGCCAGGCTCTGGGGTAACCAGTGGGCCTACGAACTCGAAGACACCTTCATCCTGCTCTTGGTAGTAGCTATTGATCTGGCGTGCACGCTTTGCGGCAAAGATGACCAAAGCATACTTAGAAGAAACCTTGTCCAAAAGCTCATCGATCGGCGGATCAGTAATGCCAATCGGATCATCAAATACTGGCTCCGCCTTTGCGGCTTCAGTGTTAGAAGGGGTGGTCACGTTAGTCACATGCACCTTTACATTGATTGAAGATGGTCAGAAAAGGAGGCCTACGCTCGCAGGATATCACTAATGGCAGTAACTGCTTCATCCAGATCATCGTTCACAACAATGTGATCGAATTCGTCCTGTGCGGCTAGTTCCTCGTGCGCAGTTTGCAACCTACGGTCAATGACGTCTTGCGGCTCAGTACCGCGACCGGTTAGCCGCTCCACAAGTACTTCCCAAGACGGGGGCGTCAAAAAGACCAAGTCTGCTTCAGGCAGCGCCTTCTTTACGCTCCGAGCACCCGCCAGATCAACTTCCACGAGCACCGGACGGCCTGCAGCCAAAGCTTCTTCTACCGGCTGAGCGGGTGTTCCAGATCGCTGTAAGCCACCGTGGATATCAGCCCATTCGAGCATCTCCCCAGCGTCTATGCGCTCTTGGAAGGCTTCTGGGGTAACGAAGAAATAGTCAACACCATCCTTCTCCCCTGGGCGGGGCTGGCGCGTCGTCATAGACACGCTGAAATATAGCCCCTCGACGTCACTGCGCAGACGCGAAACTACGGTGGATTTTCCCACTGCGGAAGGCCCCGCCAATACGACGAGGCGCCCGCGTGCAGTTGCGTCAGCCATAGTTGTGACTATTCGCCGTAGCCGAAGCGCTCGAGGAGCGCACGACGCTGACGCTCACCCAAGCCGCGCAGGCGACGGGTCTGAGCGATCTCCAGGTCCTCCATAATTTCCTTAGCCTTGACCTTGCCGACCTTTGGCAGAGCCTCGAGGAGTGCAGAAACCTTGGTCTTACCGATGATCTCATCGGTCTCAGCCTTTTCGAGCACGTCCTTCAGGTCGGTCTCACCGCGCTTGAGCGCGGCCTTGAGCTCAGCGCGAGCCTTGCGGGCCTCAGCGGCCTTAGCTAGAGCTTCCTTGCGCTGCTCGTCAGTCAACTTTGGAAGGGCCACGGGTTTCCTCCGATTCATTAGATTGATTCTGTTACGTCTAGTACTTGGTACCAGATTTCGGCTCCCTAACGCAGTTTATGCACTGCGGAAAGTTATCAATAACCTTCGAGCGAACCGACTTCTGGCAATCCTAGCACTGCTCATTGAACGGTGGCGATAAGAGGGTTCAAAAGCAAGCCTATTCTAGCACGTCACCGCACATACCTTAAACAAAGTACCAGGTAAGCGGCGCGGCCTGTAATCAGCCACGCCACTACATTAAGCCTTGAAACTCCTCAGCCATTCGCACGACGGATTTACGCAGGTCAGCTACGCTAGGCCCCTGCTCAAGCACGGCCCTGGACACATTGGCAAAGCCCAGCGACGGACACTTTGAGACAATATTGTGCACCTGTTCTGGACCAGCCCCCTGGGCGCCTACGCCGGGCAAGAGTACCGGACCATTAAGCGCGTCTAGGCAGGGCGGATTATCTAAGGTAGCGCCGACCACTACTCCCACGTTTCCCGGCACACCAGCCTTGTGCGCTGATACGTTATACGCCGCACATTCATCGACGACTGCCTGCGCAATAGTGCCCTGCTCGCCTACCGGGACCGATTGAATGGCGCGAGCCTCCGGGTTGGAGGTCGCCGCCAACACAAAGATGCCACGGCCGGTTTCTTCTGCCTTAGTAAACACCGGGCCGAGTGCGCCCACGCCCAGATAAGGTGACACGGTCACCGAATCCGCACGCAACGAGGACTGTTCATCCAGCCATGCATCCGCGTATCCGGCCATGGTCGACCCAATATCGCCGCGCTTGGCGTCTGCGAGGGTTAAGCATTCTGCATCGCGCAAGGCAGCCAACACTTCCTCGAGGACCGCAAACCCACGAGATCCGAATCGCTCGAAGAAGGCAACTTGTGGTTTAACCAAGGCGGCAGTATCGCTAAAGGCTTCAACGCAGCGCATGCTAAAGCTGCGCAGCCCATCCGCTGTAGGCTCCAAGCCCCACTTCTCCAAGAGGTATGGGTGCGGATCAATGCCCACGCAAAGTCGGCCGCGTGCTTCTCCCGCCGCATCGAGACGCTGACCAAATCTTCTAGTGTTGTGGGCCATGCTCAAGCTCCTGGAGCGCGCGTACCTGCAGGTTGCCAATGCGCATCGCTTCAATGCCCTGGACGGCTGCGGTTACACCTTGCACGGTGGTCACCAGTGGGATCTCCATGTGCACGGCCGCGGCGCGGATATCGTAGCCATCGTGGCGGGCACCGGCAGAGCCAGCAGGCGTGTTGAGAATCCAGTCGATCTCGCCATTGAAGATCTTATCCACGATGGACTCTTCGCCATCCTTGGCCTCGGAAACCTTGGCAGCAACCTCGCACTCGATACCGTTGCGGCGCAGCATCTGTGCGGTGCCGGCGGTAGCGACGATGTTGTAGCCCATGTGAGCTAGGCGCTGAATTGGGAAGATCAGCGTACGCTTGTCGCGGTTGGCCACGGATACGAAGACGGTGCCCTCCGTAGGCGGCACGGCAAAGGCCGCGATTTCGCCCTTGGCGTAGGCCGCACCAAAGTTCGTAGCAAGGCCCATGACCTCACCTGTGGACTTCATCTCTGGCGACAGCAGCGTATCAAGCAAGCTGCCATCAGGGCGACGGAAGCGGTTGAACGGCAAGACCGCTTCCTTGACGGCAATCGGGTGTTCCAGCGGCAAAGAACCGCCGTCATACTCAGTTGGGATCATCCCCTCAGCGCGAAGCTCCGCGATGGAAGAACCCATCATGACGCGCGAAGCCGCCTTAGCAAGCGGCACACCGGTTGCCTTGGAGACGAACGGCACGGTGCGGGAAGCACGTGGGTTGGCCTCGATGACGTAGAGGATGTCATCCTTCAAAGCGAACTGCACATTCATCAGGCCCTTGACTCCAATGCCCTCAGCCAGCAGGCGGGTGGATTTGCGGACCTTTTCAATATCCTCTGGTCCCAGCGTCATCGGTGGCAGCGCACACGAAGAGTCACCCGAGTGAATGCCGGCTTCCTCGATGTGCTCCATGACGCCACCTAGGTAGACCTCGTTGCCGTCGCACAGCGCATCCACGTCGATCTCGATGGCGGAGTCTAGGAAGCGGTCCACCAGAACCGGGTGGTCTGGGGAAAGCTCGGTGGCGCGCTCGATGTAGTCTTCCAGCGCCTTTTCGTCGTAGACGATCTCCATACCCCGGCCGCCCAGAACATAGGACGGACGAACCAGTACCGGGTAGCCAATGGAGGAAGCAACCTCGCGGGCCTCTGCGAAGGAGGTGGCGGTGCCGTATTCCGGTGCTGCCAATTCTGCCTCGTCGAGGACCTTGCCGAATTCGCCGCGGTCCTCAGCGGAATCGATAGCTGCCGGGCTGGTGCCCACGACCGGAACACCTGTCTCTTCCAAGCGGGCAGCAAGGCCCAGCGGAGTCTGGCCACCCAGCTGGACAATCACGCCGACAACATCGCCGGAAGCGGCCTCAGCGTGGTAGACCTCCATGACGTCCTCGAAGGTCAGCGGCTCGAAGTAGAGACGGTCTGCGGTGTCATAGTCGGTGGAGACGGTCTCCGGGTTGCAGTTGACCATGACGGTCTCGTAGCCCTGCTCCGAAAGTTCAAGGGCCGCGTGAACGCAGGAGTAGTCAAACTCGATACCTTGACCAATGCGGTTAGGGCCGGAGCCCAAAATGATGACCTTACCCTTGGAGCCTTCCGGTGCCGGGCGAACCTCGGTCTCGGCGTCCGGGTCAAGCTCATAGGAGCTGTAGTGGTACGGGGTCTGTGCTTCGAATTCGCCGGCACAGGTATCTACGGTCTTGTACACGGGGCGGATGCCCATGCGCCAGCGCAGGCTGCGTACGCCATCCTCGCCGTTGAATTCGGGGCGGAGGGCGGCAATCTGGGCGTCGGAAAGCCCAAAGACCTTGGCCTCGCGCAAAAGCTCCTCGGTGAGCACTGGGGCGTCGATAAGCTCCTGGCGGAAGGCCACCAATGTAGCCAGCTCAGCGATGAACCAGGGATCAACGCCAGAGGCCTCATGTACCTCATCTACAGAAGCGCCGAGGCGAAGGGCCAGCTCGATGTCGTACATGCGGCCCTCGGTTGGGCGCTCCAGATCCTTGAGCACCGCCTGCAGGTCGGTAGCGCGCTCGCCGGCGAAGTACTCATCCGGCTTGGTCCAGAAACCATTCGGCTTGTTTTCCAAAGAACGCATGACCTTGTTCAGGCCCGCGATGTAGTTACGTCCGATGCCCATGGCCTCGCCCACCGACTTCATGGTGGTGGTCAAGGTGTCATCGGCGCCCGGGAACTTCTCAAAGGCAAAGCGCGGGGCCTTGACAATGACGTAGTCCAGGGTCGGCTCGAAGGCAGCCTTGGTCTCGCCGGTGATGTCGTTTTGCACCTCGTCCAAGGTGTAGCCAATGGCGAGCTTGGCCGCCAGCTTGGCAATCGGGAAACCGGTGGCCTTGGATGCCAGCGCGGAGGAACGGGACACGCGCGGGTTCATCTCGATGACGATGATGCGGCCGTCATCCGGGTTTACCGCGAACTGGATATTACAGCCGCCAGTATCGACGCCGACCTCGCGGATAATCGCGATACCCAAATCGCGCATCTTCTGGTACTCACGGTCAGTGAGGGTCAGCGCTGGGGCGACGGTGACGGAATCGCCGGTGTGCACGCCTAGGGCGTCGACGTTTTCGATGGAGGCAACAACTACGACGTTGTCGTCGCCATCGCGCATGAGCTCGAGCTCGTATTCCTTCCAGCCCAGGATGGATTCCTCAATGAGCACGTTGGCCTCAGGGGATGCGGCCAAGCCGCCGCCGGCAATGCGGTCCAAGTCCTCATTATTGAAGGCCAGACCGGAGCCCAAACCACCCATGGTGAAGGACGGGCGGACTACGACAGGCAGGCCAAGCTTGTCGACGGTCTCGTGGACCTCATCCATGTTGTGGCACACGGCGGAGCGGGCGGATTCGCCGCCAATGGAGGCGACGATATCCTTGAACTTTTGGCGATCCTCGCCACGCTCGATGGCGTCAATATCGGCACCAATGAGCTCGATGCCATACTTGTCCAAAATTCCTTGGCGGTCTAACTGAACTGCGGCGTTCAGTGCAGTCTGGCCGCCCAACGTAGCCAACACGGCGTCGATGGGATTGCCCTCTTCGCGCTCTTTGACCAGAATCTTTTCGATGTATTCCGGCTCGATAGGCTCAACGTAGGTGTGATCCGCAAACTCGGGGTCGGTCATGATGGTGGCCGGGTTGGAGTTGACCAGCGTTACGCGCAGGCCCTCTTCCTTGAGAACGCGGCACGCCTGGGTGCCGGAGTAGTCGAACTCGCAGGCCTGGCCGATGACGATTGGGCCAGAACCGATGACCAGGACGTGGTTGATGTCGTTGCGCTTTGGCATAGTTATTCTTCCTTTTCCTGGTTGTCTACTTATTTGGGGTGTGGTTGTCCATCAGTTCTTCGAACTGATCGAATAGCGGGTTGGCATCATGCGGGCCCGCAGCGGATTCTGGGTGATACTGCACGGAGTAGGCCATGCCGTTGCGCAGTGCCACGCCCTCCACGGTGTCGTCGTTGAGGCAGATATGAGTGACCTGCGCGGGGCCGAAGTCGGTGGCGAACTCGGCGTTCTTGTCCTCTAGGTCATAGCCTTCCGGCGCCTTCAGCGCGAAGCCGTGATTCTGGGAGGTGATGTCGATCTTGCCGGTCACACTATTGCGCACCGGCACGTTGATGCCGCGGTGGCCGAACTTCATCTTGTAGGTGTCTAGGCCCAGCGCGCGGCCGAGAAGTTGGTTGCCAAAACAGATGCCAAAGAACGGAATCTTTGCTTCGAGCACCTGCTTGATGATGCCCACCATTTCGTCTGCGGTAGCCGGGTCGCCCGGGCCGTTGGAGACGAAGACGCCATCCGGGTTATAAGACTGCACCTTGTCAAAGGAGGTATTTGCGGGCACGACGATAGTTTCGATGCCGCGCTGAGAAAAGTGGCGCGGGGTCGCGGTCTTAACACCCATGTCGAAGGCAACGACGGTGTATTTCTTCTCCCCTACAGCCTCAATCGTGTAGGGCTCGTCGGTCGATACCTCCGCGGCGAGATCGGCGCCTTCCATAGAGTCCTGGGACTTAACTTCCTTCAGCAGCTCCTCTACTGGGCGCTGAGCATCTTCGCCGGAGAACAGGCCGGCGGCAATGGAGCCGTAGTTGCGCAGGTGGCGTACCAAGGTGCGGGTATCGATGCCGCGAATACCAATGACCCCCTGCTTTTCCATCTCTTCGCTCAAGCTGCGCTCTGCGCGCCAGTTGGATACGCTCTGTGCAAGGTCGCGGATAACGAGGCCAGCAACCCAGATGCGGTTTCCGTGGGACTCGTTGTCCTCATCATTCCAACCGGTGTTGCCAATGTGCGGCGCGGCGGATACCACGATCTGGCGGTGGTAGGACGGGTCCGTCATGGTTTCCTGGTAGCCGGTCATCGCCGTGGTGAATACGGCCTCGCCCATGGTGGTGCCGGTGGTGCCAAAGCCATAACCGCGGAAGGTTCGCCCGTCCGCGAGAACGAGGATTGCTGGGGTTCTATCAGTCACGTCGTGGCCTTTCTCTGCCATATAGGTGGTTTCAGTGTGCAAGGTTAGTCTTCTTCGGAGGCTGCCAAGTCAAAAGTGACGGCGCCTCGCAAAATGGTGTGGGTAACGCGGGCACCAAATTCTTCGCCAGCGTACGGGTTGTTTTCGGACTTGGAGGCCAGCGTGGAGGAATCAGAAACCCAGTGGTGGTCTGGGTCCACAATGGTTAAGTTAGCTGGCTCGCCTTCTGCGATGGGACGGCCGTGGCCCGGCAGGCGGGTGATTTCTGCAGGGCGCTCGGACATGACGCGGGCAACAAAGCGCCAATCGGCCAGGCCAGTCTCGACGAAGATCTTGGCGATGACGGCCAAAGAAGATTCCAGGCCCAACATGCCAGGGCGGGCATTTTCAAACTCTACGCACTTGTCTTCGGAGCCGTGCGGGGCGTGGTCGGTGGCGACGCAGTCGATGGTGCCATTGAGCAGCGCCTCGCGCAGGGCCTCGGTATCGCGCTGTTCGCGCAGCGGCGGGTTGACACGGAAGAGGCCATCGTAGGTGCGCAGCTTGTCATCGGTCATTAACAGGTGGTGCGGGGCTACCTCGGCGGTGAGAGGAATATCCTGCTCCTTTGCCCACTTCAGTAGCTCCACGGTGCCCTGGGTCGAGGCGTGGCAGATGTGCACGCGGTTGCCGTAGTCGCGCGCCAATAGGGCGTCGCGGGCCACGATGGATTCCTCCGCCACGCGCGGCCACCCGCGCAGGCCGAGCCTGGCTGCGGTCTCGCCTTCATGGGCGGAAGCACCACCGGTCATGCGGTCATCCTCGGCGTGCTGAGCCAGCAGCACGTCCATGCCCTTGGCGTATTCCAAAGCACGACGCATCAGCTGCGGATCCTGGACGCACTTGCCGTCATCGGAGAACATGCGCACCTTGGCGTCCGAACGAGCCATCATGCCGAACTCTGTAAGGGTCTTGCCTTCCAGGGCCTTGGTAATTGAGCCCACCGGGTGGACGTCGCACAGTGCCAGTGCTTGGGACTTTGCCCATACGGACTCAGCGATGATCGGCTGGTCGGTCACCGGGTTGGTATTAGCCATGGTGAACACGGCGGTGAAACCGCCTTTGACGGCAGCCTTGGAGCCGGTCTCGATAGTCTCGGTATCCTCGCGACCGGGCTCGCGCAGGTGCACGTGCATATCCACCAGACCTGGCAAGAGCACGTTGCCCTGGCCCTCGATGACCTGTGCGTTCTCGGCCTCCGCCGTAGCGCCGATGGTAGCGATGATGCCGTCCTTGACCACGACATCGGTGGGCTCGCCTTCGCCGTACAGGCGCACATTCTTAATCACCAGTGGGGATTCCGCCGGCGCGGAAAGGCGACCGGTTTCCGGGTAAGTAGTCATTGTCTCTCCCTAAAGTTGAGTGTGGGCCGCGGGTTTAGATGCCGGCGTTTTCGCCATTGGTCAGCAGGGTAAACAGCACCGCCATGCGGGCGTGCACACCGTTGTGTACCTGCTGTAGGACCGCAGTTTTGTCCAAATCTGCAACGCCGTAGTTAATCTCCATGCCGCGCAGCATCGGGCCGGGGTGCATGACGATGGCGTCCTTGTGCATGGCCGCCGCGCGCTCCTTGGACAGGCCAAAGAGGTTGGCGTATTCGCGGTGGGAGGGGAAGAAGCCGCCATTCATGCGCTCTTGCTGCACGCGCAGCATCATGATGACGTCGGCGTCTGCGACTTCCGCATCAAAGTCATACGCCACGCGCACCGGCCAATTCTCTACCCCAAAGGGCATGAGGGTGGCTGGGCCCACGAGGGTTACGTCAGCGCCGAGGGTGGTGAGCAAATCTACGTTGGAGCGCACGACGCGCGAGTGCAGGCAATCGCCCACAATCTTTACCTTCAGGCCGGCAAAGCCTTCCTCGCTGTGTAGTCCTAGGCGCTGGCGCATCGTGACGGCGTCGAGAAGCGCCTGCGTTGGGTGCTGGTGCGCGCCGTCGCCCGCGTTGATCACCGAAGGACCCTTGCCATTAGGGGCTACCCACTGGGCCAACTGCTGCGGCGCACCAGAGGAAGGGTGGCGCATGATGATCGCATCGGCGCCGATGGCGGCCAGGGTAAGGCCCGTATCCTTCAGGGACTCGCCCTTCTTTACCGAGGAGCTGGAGGCGGATAGGTTGATGACGTCCGCGGACATCCACTTGCCGGCCGTTTCAAAGGAAGATCGGGTGCGGGTGGAGTTTTCATAAAAGAGGGTATAGATGGTCCGGCCCCGCAGGGTCGGCAGCTTCTTTACCTCGCGGCCTTCGAGGGCCTCGCGGAAGCGATCCGCTTCATCCATCAGACCGATAATTTCGCTTCGGTCCAGCTCTGCTATATCGATGAGGTGCTTCATGGCTATGCCTCCCCCGTTTCAGAGCCAGCTCCACTAGTAGCGGCGGCTCGGGTCAATACGACCGCATCCCGGCCGTCAATCTCGCTGTTGTATACGGTGACATCTTCTTCTCGCGCGGTGGGCAGATTCTTACCCACATAATCGGCGCGGATAGGAACCTCGCGGTGGCCGCGATCTACCAAGACGGCCAGCTGAATGATGTCCGGACGGCCCACGTCGCTCAACGCGTCCAAGGCGGCGCGGATAGTGCGGCCGGAGTACAGCACATCGTCGACCAAAATAACGGTGGCGTTATCGATGCCGCCGGTGGGAATCGTCGTCGGTTGGAGTGCGCGATGCGGCTTATTCAAAAGGTCATCGCGGTAAAGAGTGATATCGAGGGAGCCCCATGGGACTGCAACCCCGGAAAATTCTTCAATCTTGTGCGCTAGGCGCTGTGCAAGTGGCACGCCACCAGAGGGAATGCCAAGCAGAATGACCCGCGGTGCGTCCGCGGAATCGAGCGCCGTTTTTTCAATAATCTGGTGCGCGATGCGTGCAACGGTACGCGAAACATCATCGGAGCTTAAAAGCTCTAGCTTGTTCGCGGTAGCGTCAGTTCCACTCATCGTGACCTCCTTCCCCGCCTCACGGTGCGGTCTTTAAAGGATGCCGGTTGATGGTCTCAAAAGTGTCTATTGTGTTAGACACAAAATACTCTAGCACCTTACCCACCATTTGGGTGAGGACGAAAAGAAGGAGGCACTTCACACAGTGAGTTTTTCCGCCGAACACATAGTCCCCGCCCCGCGCGAGCAGGTCTGGCAATGGCATACCCGCCAAGGCGCTTTAACCCGTCTGAACGCACCCTTTGCCTTCATGAAACCCATCCAGCAGGCCCAGAGCCTCGGCGATGGCACCTCCATCCTCGGTCTTCCGGGTGGCCTGCGCTGGATCGCTCAGCATAAGCTCTCCCAGTACCGCGAGGGCTATGAGTTCACCGATGTGTGCGTAAACTCCCCTATTCGCAAATTTGCCAAATGGCAACACCATCACACCTTTGCGGATCACCCGGACGGCACGCTCGTTCGCGATCAAGTCTCCACCCGCATTCCTTCGGCGGCGCTGGAATCGGTCTTTGCTTATCGGCAGCACCAACTCATTGAGGATTTTTCCTTTCTCCAGCGGCTTGCCGACGCCTCCTTAAACACCCAACCACTAACCATCGCCATGACCGGCTCCCGCGGCAGCGTAGGCACAGCGCTCACCGCACAACTGCGCACCGCCGGGCACACGGTGATCCAACTTGTGCGCGGCACGGCAAGCAAAGGTCAGCGCACCTGGCGACCGGAGCACCCCGATCCCGACCTCCTGCACGGCGTCGACGTCCTCGTCCACCTAGCAGGCGAGCCCATCTTCGGCCGCTTCAACGACGAGCACAAGGCCGCCATCCGCGACTCCCGCGTTGGCCCCACCGAGCACCTAGCCCGACTGGCGGAGGCTACGGATTCTGTCCACACCATGGTCTGCGCCTCTGCCGTGGGTTACTACGGTGCGGACCGCGGCAATGAGGTCCTCACCGAAGATTCCGCACCTGGGGAGGGCTTCCTCGCAGACGTTGTGGTTGACTGGGAACGTGCCTGCGAACCCGCCCGCGCCGCGGGCACCCGCGTGGTCAATATTCGTACGGGCATCGCCATGTCGGGCGGCTCCGGCCTCCTGCCACTGCTGCGCGCCCTCTTCTCCACCGGCCTGGGCGGACCTTTCGGCGACGGTGAGTTCTGGTTCAGCTGGGTCGCCCTCGATGACCTGACGGATGCCTACTTCCGCGCCATCGTGGACGACTCGTTGGAAGGCCCGGTCAATGCGGCCTCGCCTAACCCGGTACTCAACAAGGACTTCGTCAAAGCCCTTGGCGCAGAGCTACACCGTCCGGCATTGCTCCCCGTTCCACCCTTCGGTCCCGCAATCTTGCTGGGCAAGGAGGGCGCTCAGGAACTGGCCTTGGCGCAACAACGCGTAAGCCCCACGGTTCTGCAGGACAGTGGACATACGTTCCGCTACCCCACCATTGCTACTGCTCTCGCCCACGAACTCGGCGGCGAGCGCCTATGGCAGTCCCAGTAGCAGATTTCGAACTTAGGTAAACTAGCAAAGGTTGACCTTTATCCCCGATTAGTACATGGATTGAGACTACTTAAGTGTCTGAAGAACCAACCCTGTATCCCGATACGCCGGTAGAGCCCGTAACTCTCGAGCGCATCGGCGAGATCTTTGCATCCGAGAACCTGGAATACCGCCTCGAAGAGCAGCCAGTGAGCGAGGAAGAAACCGTGCAGATTCTGCGCACGGGATTCTCCAACGTCGCCATCGCCATGCAGGTGCGCGATGATGTGCTCGTGGCGGATTCCGTCTGGCGCGGCAACGTACCTTCTTCTGAGGGCCCAAGCCTGCTGATGGTACTCAACCAGTGGAACCAGCAGCACTTCGCGCCGACATTGCGCTTCTTTGAATCAGCCGAGAATAACCTCGCTGTTTCCGGCGTACGCGAGATCAACATTGCCCACGGTTTGTCCCGCAACCAGATCGGCGCCTTCGTGATGTCCACGCTGGATTCTATGCTGCAGTCCTTCGCCTTCGTGGAAGAACACTACCCGCAGCTCGTGACTTGGGAGGAGCACAACCATGACTAATGCCTCTACCGATAACAATCTGCCGGAGATTACCCTTGACCGCGTTGTCGAGGCCATGCGCAGCTTCGATATCGAATTGACCAAGATGGACAGCGATATTGAGGCAGCTACCGCCAATCTCAACGGCCTGCCCACTATGTTCGCGGTTCTTGATTCCGTAGTTATTGTCCGTTGCGATGTGCCTACCGACGCCGCCTATTCCAAGGCCGATGCCGGCCTCTTCCTCGCGGCAAACCAAATCAACTCCGTTGCCTTCGGTGCGCGTGCAGTTATCTCGGAGCACGATGACATGCTCGTGGTGCGCACCGAGCGCGATATCCCTGCCGCTGCCGGCATGACCGATGAGCAGCTGCAGGCTGCCCTGAAGACCGCCGTGGATGGCGTCATCCGCGGCCAGGACGCCATGGTCTCTGCTGCGGAAGAAATGGCCAAGCTTGGCTCCGAAACTGCTGGCAAGGCCGGCGCGGAAGGCAATAACTCCGGTGCTGGAGATGCCACGAGTTAACTAACGCCGCCTAAGAAGCAAGCTCCCTTAGCCTTCCATTCCTCATGCGGGATTGGGCGGCAGAAAGGGAGCTTTTCTTGTGGACATTCACTCGGCGTCGAGAATGCGCTGGCGTTCTTGCTCAGGATCAAAATCCGGTGCAGGCCAAGAAAGCTCTAGATGGCGCAACGCGTCCACGATGAGGAATTTCAACGCCATGCGGGCGTATTTCTTATTGTCCGTGGGGAGGACATACCACGGTGCCCAGATTTCATCTGTTCGGCGAATGGCATCTTCATAAGCGGCCAAGTACTCGTCCCAATATCCGCGCTCCTCAATATCGGATGGATCGTATTTCCAATATTTGTCCTCGCGTTCGGTGCGCTCCAGGAGGTTTTCTTTTTGGAACTGCGGAGAGATATGCAGGAATATCTTTAAAATCTTAACGTTGCGGCCGGCAAGTTCCTGCTCATAGTCCCGTATGGCTCCAAAACGGCGGTCCACTTCGTCTTCGTCTACCCATTTATGTACCCGCTGGATGAGCACATCTTCATAATGGGAGCGGTCGAACGCCACAATCTGGCCCGGCAGGGGGTCATGTTTGCGAATGCGCCACAAAAAGTCGTGTGCCAATTCCTCGTCCGTCGGTTTGCCAAAGCCCACAGTTTTGGTGCCTTGCGGGTCAAAGACCGAAAAGACATTACGGATGGCGCCGCCCTTGCCGGAGGTATCCATCCCTTGCAAAACCACCAGTAAAGACGGCGCGCCATCTTCATGCGCGCGACCATTAGCAAAAAGACGCTCTTGGAGCTCATAAAGCTCTTCGTCGTAACGTGCAAAGCGAGCAGCAAGGTCGGCCTTAGAGCCACTAAAACCTGGCGTAGCGGCAGGGTCTACATCAGCGAGGCGGAAGTTCTTCCCTGCTCTCAGACCCAGCGCATCATGAATCTTGAATTTGCCCATGCCTGCCATGGTACAAAAATACCGCCCGCCGCCAGCCTGATGTTTCTACCAAGCCGACCGCAGGCGGAAAATTGGCTCACGATAAAAGAGCGCGAGTACTACTCGACGGTGCTACTCGGCCGAGTCTTCCGCAGATTCAGAATCCTCATCAGTCGCGGTTGCGTTGCTCGCAGTCTCTGCCGATTCGGCTGGTGGAACGGCATCCGCCGTGTCCTTAGCCGCAGCAGGATCGTGTTCCTCTTCCTCTAGGCCCTGGTGTTCTGCGGACATCGGGTTTTCCGCAGAACGGGATTGCGCCACGTCATCCAACACAGCGTGGATGTATGGCGCTGCTTGATCGTTGGAATACTGGGAGGCAATCTCCACACCTTCCACGACCGCAGTAGCGGTGGGAATATCCGGGTTAAACAGCAGCTCCCATACCGATAGGCGCAGGATCGCACGGTCAACAGCCGGGATGCGGTGCAGTTCCCAATCCTCCGCGAGGAAGCGAGAGATGGTGTCATCGATGGCATCCAGCTCTTCAGCGACGCCCTTGACAATCACCTGCGTGTATTCGGCCACAGGTGCTACCGCATTGCGATCCTCACGTGCCAAGGCGATGCGATCCTCCACGATGGCGACGGGGTCAACGTCCCTGTTTTCTGCTTCGTAGAGGATATCGGCGGCACGACGACGTGCACGGTACCTCGCGGTGTGCCGCTTGTAGTTAATATCGCGCTTAGGGGTGTTATCAGACACAGTCAGATACCCTAGTTATTAACGCGGGAGAGGTACTCGCCGGTACGGGTATCGATCTTGAGGACGTTGCCGATCTCAATGAACAGTGGAACCTGGATCTCAGCGCCGGTCTCCAAGGTGGCAGGCTTGGTGCCGCCGGAAGAACGATCACCCTGCAGGCCAGGGTCGGTGTGCTCGACCTTAAGGTCTACGGAAATAGGCAGCTCTGCGAAGAGTGCCTCATCCTCGTAGAAGGATACCTGAACGCGCATGTTCTCCAGCAGGAAGCGAGCGGCATCGCCGAACTTCTCCGGTGGAAGCTCGAACTGCTCGAAGGTCTTTTCATCCATGACGACGTAGCTGGTGCCATCGTTGTACAGGTAGGTCATATCGCGGCGGTCCACGGTAGCGGTCTCTACCTTTACGCCAGCATTCCAAGTCTTGTCCACGGTCTTACCGGAGACAACATCCTTGAGCTTGGTACGCACGAAGGCTGGGCCCTTGCCCGGCTTCACGTGCTGGAACTCAACGATCTGCATCAGTTTGTTGTCGATCTTCAGAACGAGGCCGTTCTTGAAATCAGTAGTATCAGCCATTGCGTTTAAACTCCCGAAAATTGTGGACTAAAGGTTGAAAGCAATGTTTAAGCCTACCGGACAACTGCCCCTCGGGGTATTACCGGTCCCCCATTTCTGTCACACAATAATTCAATAGGTATCCTTTGGAACTCTTCGTCCGGCTGAAACAGCCGGGCACCCCGGAAATCAATGGTTTTATCCAGCGATAACTCGCTGTACGATATGGTTTTGCTTTATTGATTTTTCTCATATCTACCAAGGATTTTTGCGATGTCTCTCAGGAAGCATTATGCCATTGCTACCGCTACCGGCGTGGCCGTAGCAGCACTTTCCGCCCCGCAGGCCGTAGCCGCGGGCGCGCAGACCGTCATGTTCGGTGACTCTGTATTCGCTAACCCCACTTATGGTCAGATAGGGACTACCTCTAGCCTATCCCCTTCGGCGAGCACTACGCTCTCTTCCGCAACCCATGGCATCGAAGACGCCCCAGGTGCACCTTCCCCACAGGGCTGCCCGCAGGGCCAGAGCAATGTTGGCCGCGAACTGGGGCGCGTTTCTGGCCAACATGTTGCCAACTACGCCTGTTCTGCGGCGAAGGCCGCCGGACATTCGCACCGCAAGGACTTTGATGAGCAGATCAACGGCGCAATCGCCAATAATGATCTCAATGGCGCAACGAAGAATGTTCTTCTCCAGTTCGGCGCCAATGATTTCCAGGAAATCGTGCGCCCATCTCTTTCTTCTTCCAACCCCTACTACGACGGAATGAAGCATTCGATCCAGCGGATTCGCCACGCCGCTCCGAATGCCCGTATCACCGTTGTAGGTTACCCCGCCGTCTCCGCCCGCAACGGCGCAGTATGTCCTCTGCGTACCTCAATGCCAGGCTCCACCGCTGCCGGCTTCAATATGGATTACGCGGGCCTGGTGCGCACCGGTGAGGACCAGGTCAATAGCGCCATGTACAAGGCAGCACGCGCAAACGGCGTGCAGTACTACGACCTACGTGCCGACTCCATTGATCACGGCATGTGCGCGCCGGATAACTCCCGCTGGATTTCCGGCAAGTGGGAGTACTCCGTACCACACAACCTCTTTAATCACCTCACGCACCTGGGCAACCGCAACGTCGCCCAGCTGCTTAACTCCAAGGTGCTGGCTCACTAGGCGGGCAGTTCAGTAAATTCCTTCGTCGCGGCAGTAATGATCTTCGGTGCGCCATCGGTAATGATGAGGGTATCTTCGATGCGCACGCCGCCCTTGCCTGGCACATAGATGCCTGGCTCGATGGTCAGGGTCATGCCGGCGGCGAGTTCGCCCTTACCCGTCTGTGCCGCGAACGGGGCTTCGTGAACGTCTAGGCCCACGCCGTGGCCTGTCGAGTGCACAAAGTAGTCGCCGTAGCCGACGGCGGAGATGACATCGCGGCAGGCGGCGTCGACGTCGGCAAGCTTAGCGCCCGGCACCGAGGCTACCACGCCCGCCTTTTGGGCGCGAAGCACCACATCATAGATTTCCTTGGCAAAATCATTCGCCGTGCCAACGACGTAGGTGCGGGTGCAATCGGAGTTGAACCCGCGCAGGTGCGCACCGAAATCGATGGTCACTAGGTCGCCATCCTCGATGATCCGGTCATCAGCGCCATGGTGCGGCATTGCCGAATTCGGGCCAGAAGCGACGATGGTATCGAAGCTCACCCGCTCCGAGCCGAGCATGCGCATCCGGTATTCCAAATCGGCGGCCACCTGGCGCTCGGTGCGGCCGGCACGCAGCTCGCCTGCAGCAAGCAAGCCTTCCAGTGCCTGGTTAGCCAGCGCGGCAATTTCTTTCAACCTTTCTAGCTCAAGTTGGTCCTTGACCAAGCGGATATTTTCAATCACCCCAGTAACAGGGACCAAGGTGACCGACTCCGGAGCGGACTCTTCCAGGTCCTTCAGCTCAGAGACCGAGAGGTAGTCGGCTTCAAAACCGACTCGAACTGGCCCCTCAACATCGGCAAACTGCTGCAGAAGCACCTTTCCTACCGCGCGGCCTTGGATAGCCTCCAGATCGGGAACCTCGCGGGCAATCTGCGTGGTATATCGGCCATCGGTAGCAACCTGCGCGGTAAGATCCTTGCGCAAAAGCAGCCCGCCATTCGAACCGGAGAACCCCGAAAGGTAGCGCACGTGCGTGAGGTGGGTTACCAGAACGGCATCTATGCGCTGGCCGGCCAGTTCCGCGGCAAGCTTGCGGCGCCGGTCGCTAAAGCGGGTATCTGCCAAAGCCATGATCTCATCCTTCTGGGTCGACAATGGTATAGAAAGTATCCACCCAGTATATCGACCCCGCCACCACAGTTGGGCCGATTTATCTCTTCACGGCTTATATCCAGCCCGTTCGTGGGTACTTATTGGCACAGGTAATCCACTGCCGCCACATAGCCAAAGACTCCCAAACCGGCGATGACGCCGCGGGCAATAGGGCTGAGATAGGAGTGATGTCGGAAGGGCTCGCGCGCATGCACATTAGAGATATGCACCTCAATGAAGCCAGCGCCATCCGCGACCTCTGCCAGGGCGTCCCGCAGGGCCACTGAGGTATGGGTAAATCCGCCGGGATTAATTATTACGGGGTGTCCCGCATCCGCGGCGGCATGAACTTTCTCAATCAGCTCGCCCTCATGGTTGGACTGGAAGCACTCTACTTCTGCCCCGTGCTCGGCGGCGCGAGAGGAGACCATTTTCTCTACGTCCGCCAGGGTGGTGGAGCCGTAGACATCCGGCTGCCGCTTTCCCAAGCGGTTCAAGTTCGGGCCATTGAGTACAATAATCTTCATTTCTACTCCGAAATCGCGGCGTAGGCCGCCTCTAGCTCTTCCGTACTGGGGCCTTCTAGACGGGTGGTCTCGCCCACCCCAGTCAAGGCGACAAACCGGATCTTGCCGTCGCGGTTCTTCTTATCGTGGGTCATTGCCTCATGCAGGTCTGCAAACCTGCCTGCTTTATATGAGGTCGGCAGCCCAATGCTGTGCAGGATCCGGCGGTGCTTTTCCACCAGTTCCGCGTCAATGAGGCTGCGCGCATGCGCCAAGTGGGCGATAAACATCATGCCCACCGCCACCGCGTTGCCATGGCGCCACTGATACTGTTCGTGGCGCTCCACAGCATGGCCAAAGGTATGGCCGTAGTTCAGCGTTTCACGCAGTCCCGATTCTTTGAGGTCCTCGCCTACCACCGCGGCCTTAACCGCGATGGAGCGCGCAATCAGTTCTGGAAGGAAGCCCTGTGGATCCAAACAAGCGGCAGGATCACTTTCATAGCGCTCAAGGATCACCGGGTCATGGATGAACCCAGTCTTGATGATCTCCGCCGAACCGGCCACGAGTTCCGCCGCGGGCAGGGTTCCGAGGCGTTCCAAATCCACAAATACAGAATCCGGCTCGTGGAAGGCACCGACCAGATTTTTCCCGGCTGCCGTATTGATGCCGGTTTTTCCGCCGACGGCAGCGTCAACCATGGCCAAAAGCGTGGTAGGCACCTGAATGACCTTGATACCGCGCATCCACCCGGCCGCGGCAAACCCCGCCAAATCGGTGGTGGCACCACCGCCCAGGCCGATGATGACGTCACGGCGGTTAAAGCCCTTCTCCCCCAGCTGATCCCATACTCCACCGATGACGCTGAGCTGCTTGGCGGCCTCGGCATCGGGGACATCGATAAGCGTAGGCGAAACTCCCTCTGTGGCAACGAGTTCGGCTAGGTGCTCAGCCGCGGCACGCAGCGGCGGCTGGAAGACAATGCCCGCCTGGGTGGCACCAATCTCCACGCAGCGCCGTGCGATCTCTCGGTTTAGACCTACGCCAATGCGAACTTCATAGGGCTGCGGTCCATTTACGGCAATCGTGGGCATCGGGTGGTCCTTTCCGTTCGCCGCCCAGCCGGTGTGGCGAGGAACAAGTGCTAGCGCAGGAGTTTTTAAAGGGTATCGAGGAAGCCGAGGATATCGCCCACCACCTGCTGTGGGGTCCGAGCATCGGTGCGTACCCGGTAATCGGCCACCTCCTGGTAATACGGGCGCCGCGCTTCGACGAGGTTGCGGTAGTGCTCGAGTGGATTGTCGGACACAAGCACCGGCCGATTGCTATCCCCGGATGTACGCCGTGCGCCTTCTTCGGGGGAGATATCCAAAAAGATGACGGTATGGCGCTCCAACAGCTCACGGGTGGAGTCCGTCAGCACTGCCCCGCCTCCGAGGCTGACTACTCCACCAGTGCGCAGTGCCGCAGCAACGTGCTCGGCTTCGAGCGCGCGAAAGGCAGGTTCACCTAGCTCGCTAAAAACTTCCCCACACGGCTTATTCTTAGCCTGTTCAATAAGGTGATCCGAATCCACCAGTTCGCAGCTCAAGGCGTGGGAAAGGCGACGGCCAATGGTGGATTTACCCGCACCTGGCGGGCCAACCAAAACAACGCGTGGACGGGGCAGTCCCGTAACGGCGGTTGGGGTGGTCATAACTTACTCCTGGTCAAAAGCAAGACGGTCCGAAACGTACTTATCATACGCAGCAATGGCCTGGGAAGTTTCTTCGAGGCTATCGCCACCGAATTTTTCTAGCACGGCCCGCGCAAGAACGAGGGCAACCATGGCTTCCGTCACCACACCGGCCGCTGGAACGGCGCACACATCTGAACGCTGGTGGATCGCTGTAGCATCGGCGCCGGATTCCATATCAATAGTGCGCAGCGCCCGCGGAACGGTGGAAATTGGCTTCATCGCCGCACGCACACGCAATTGTTGCCCATTAGTCATGCCGCCTTCGAGTCCCCCTGCACGGTTGGTGAGGCGGGATACGCCATCTGCAGTTCGCACCATTTCATCGTGGGCAGCGGAACCGCGACGACGGGACTCGGCAAAACCATCGCCAATTTCCACGCCCTTGATAGCTTGAATGCCCATCAACGCGCTGGCCAATTGTGCGTCCAAGCGGTCATCGCCGGAAATATGCGAGCCCAGCCCGATAGGCAAGCCATCGACCACAACTTCAACGATGCCGCCCAAGGTATCACCCTGCTTCTTTGCGGCCTCAATTTCCGCAATCATGGAGGCTTCAGCCGCCTTATCGCAGGCGCGGACCGGCGAATCATCGATAGCCTCGATGTCCCCGAACGCTGGCGCAGGCCCCTGATAAGGCTCGGAAGCGCCAATAGATATCACGTGGGAGAGAACCTCGACGCCCAAGGTTTCGCGCAGGAAATTGCGCGCAACGGTAGCTGCGGCCACACGGGCCGCCGTCTCACGCGCAGAGGAGCGCTCCAGGATGGGGCGCGCTTCCCTGTGGCGATACTTCACCATTCCGGCAAAGTCAGCGTGCCCGGGGCGCGGCCTAGTCAAGGCGGCACCGCGGCCGGAGTTCATCGCTTTAATAGTGTCTTCATCGTCCATATCCAGAGGATCGGCCGACATGACGGTGGTCCACTTGGGCCACTCCGTATTGCCAATCATGATGGCGATGGGACTACCCAAGGTGAGCCCGTGGCGGACTCCTCCCAGCACAGTAACCTCATCAGCCTCAAACTTCATACGGGCACCGCGGCCATAGCCTAGGCGGCGCCGGGAAAGCTGATGGGAAATATCGGCGCGGGTAATGGGGACCCCAGCGGGCATGTGCTCCAGCATCGAAATAAGAGCTTGGCCGTGGGATTCACCTGCAGTAGTCCAACGAAGCATGCGGGTATTATCGCACGGCCTGGCCAATCCAGTACCAACTTGGCCCTGCAATATATTCTTCTACCCCCCCTCAAAGAGGGTGCGCACATGCGATAACGACCGTTGCCGCTAGCAACATTGCAGGACCATGCGGGCTCTCCTTCTGCCCACTGCACGCCGACCACATAAGCGTCAGAAGGGACGCGCTGCCGCTTGCTGCTACCACACCCATAAACCCAGCCACATGCCCCACCAGCATTCCCAGGGGCCAGGCGAGCTTGATGTCGCCTCCACCCACGCCTGCATGGGCCAGCCCCAACACGAAGTAGATCCCCGGCCACCACAGCCCACTCCAGTTGGCGACGGTAAGCGACAGCGCTGCTGCCGGCAGCGTTAGCCAATCTGGCAAACGGCGCTGCCGAACGTCCCACCAGCACAGGGCTGCTAACCACAAACAATAAATAATTCCCCCGACTATTAGCACGGGGATCACACTAAGGCACGCTGTGAGCAAATGCTGGGCGCCTTTGTCTACATGGCGAACTCTGCAGCTTCTACTGCACGGAGGTTGCAGGTCGCGCTTGCCGACGTCCCTCCTACTTAGTCGTCTGCGACCGCTTCTGCAGCTCCTGGTTCAATGCCTTCAGCATCTCTTCCCGCGGAGCGGCCACCCCGGTAAATTGCTCGAACTGGCTAAATGCTTGGTGCGCGAGCATGACATGCCCGCCGACGGTCTTGTACCCATTGGCCGCCGCGCACATGGTCAGTGGAGTGGGCCAAGGATCATAAATGACGTCCAGCACCGGTGCGTGGGCAATGGTAAAGACATAGTCTTCCACCGCCGCGGCTGGAACGGTGGACACAATGACATCGACAGTGCGAGCCAGCGCGGATAAGTCCCCGTCGAAACTGACAGAGGAAAGTTCCAGCCCTAAGTTCTGGGCGAGCGGCAAAAGTTCGGCGCTGCGGTCGGAACGGTTGAGGACCGTAACTTTTTTCACCCCGCGCTCGGCAAGCCCCCACAACGCGGGACGGGCGGTTCCCCCTGCACCGATCAGCAGCGCATGACGTACTGGCTCATCCCCCAATAGTTCTGCGAGGGCACCACACACGCCCACGGTGTCGGTATTGTCTGCAAACCAACCATCTGCCCTACGCACCAACGTATTAGCCGAACCAATCAGCTGTGCGCGGTCACTCACGGAATCTGCGAGGCGGAGGGCGGCGAATTTGCCCGGCATGGTGACGGAGAAACCAACGAAATCTGGATCGCTTTTCTCTACTAAGTCCGGTAAACCTTCTGCTGTCGTTTCGAAGCGGGTGTAGCCCCACCCTGCCAGCCCAGCTGCCTCGTAGCCAGCATTGTGGAGCACCGGAGACAAGGAGTGCTCGATGGGCCTGCCCAAGACTGCCGCGCGTGGCATGGTGTTCTACCTCTTTGTGGTCGTCGCGACTCTACTGGGCGGGCTGCTCGGCAGCGGCGTCGCCGTTGCCGGAACCAGCGCCTTCGCCCTCGCGCTTCGAATCGAGAACGCCGGAGCGGATGGCGTCATCAACGCGGCCCAAGTGCTCATCGTACGTATCCGAGAAGACGGTGGTGCCTTCTTCGTCCACGGTGACGAAGAACTTCCAATTACCCTCGGCCGGTTGCTCCATAGCTTGAATAGCTTCATCGGATGGAGAGGCAATCGGGGTATCCGGCAGGCCTTCCTTCGCGTAGGTATTCCACGGGGTCTTCTCCCCACGGGCCTCATCGGTGGTGGCCAGCTCAACGTCTTCCAAGCCGTAGTTCACGGTGGAGTCAAACTCCAGGCGCATTGGCTCGTCCAAGCGGTTTAGGATAACGCGGGCAACCTTGTCGAACTCGCCCGCTGGCGCCTCGCGCTCCACCAAGGAAGCGGAGGTGAGCAGCTCATAAGGGCTCAAGCCGATAGCCTGAGCGCGTTCCTCAATATTGGTCTCGTTGTAGCGCTCGGTGGAGCGGGTGATGAGATCCTTGAGGATATCCTTGGCCTCCATATTGGGGTCCAAGACGTACTGGCCTGGCGCGATAAGGCCCTCAATGCGCTTGGGGTCATTGCCGCGCTTATTAATAGCGTCCAAGGCCCACTCCGGTGCGCCCAGCTCGGCTGGGTCGGTTTCGGCGGCAACCTTTTCCAGGTCCTCCTTCTTCAGGCAGTTGCCATCGTTGCAGCTGACCTCAGAAATCAGGGAGTAAATGCCGTAGCGGACGTCTCCGCCCACAACCTTGACGTCCTCCAAGGTGGCACCACCTTGCACCTCGAGCATGTCCACGCGGTTATTCTCATCCAGCAATGCCTCGACCGCTGCGTCCGCGCTCATTTCTTCCTGCAGGCGGTAGAAGCCCGGCTGGATTTGGCTCGCACTGTGGTTCATCGACGCAGCAGAATCGAAAGCGTCTTGCGTCTTCACCACATTCTTCTCTACCAATGCAGGTCCGAGCTCGGACATGGACGAGCCTTCCGGCACCTCCACCAGCTGGGTGGTACCGTTGCCGGTTCCTTCATAATCGGCGGAGGTATTACCGAGGCGGAATCCGATGTAGATAAGGGCGCCAAGGATAACGATGATGGATGCGACGATGACGGCAATACCGCGCTGGCGGCGTTTGACGTATTTCGGCTCCATCGATCGGCCGAGGCGTTCTTGGTTACGGCTCACGTGTTTTAGTCTCCTGAGTCTGAAGGCTGGTTAATTGCATCATCCGAGCGAAGGGCGTTCGCGCGCCCGTCCAACCAGGACTGCAAAATCTCCACCGCTGCTGCTTGGTCGATGACTTTGCGGCCCTTCTTTTCGGACACGCCAGACGCGCGCAGCGCGGTCGTTGCCGCTACGGTAGTCAAACGCTCATCAGCCAAGCGTACTGGCGGTGGAACTTTATCTATATTTGCATTTCGATTCAAGCGGCGGCGGATCCGAAACGCAATTTCCTTAGCATGTTTTACGCTCTTTGAACCATTTCCCTGCAAATCTCTGGGCAAACCAACGATGATCTCCACCGCCTCGTAAGAACTAATTAACTCCAGAATGCGGTCGATATCGCCCTTGTCTCGGTCCTTAAAGCCAGTTTCGCGGTGAACAGTTTCCACTGGGGTGGCAAGCGTTGCTTCCCTATTAGACACCGCGACCCCCATGCGCGCTGTTCCGACGTCAAGTGCGAGCCGGCGGCCCTGCCCCGGATCATTCACACCGGGGGTATCTGGTTCTACCTTCGCCACAGCCGACCTTCCTACAGAGACTCGAGCATGTCCTTGACGGCTGCAAAGCCGCTCTCAGCACCGGCTGCAGTAGAACCAGAGCCCTGAGCCATATCCGGCTTACCGCCGCCACGACCGTCGACGTACTGGCCAAACTGCTTCACGATGTCCCCGGACTTCACGCCGCGTCCAACGGCCTTATCCGTAGCCGCCGCGATGAACGGGAACTTGCCCTTATCCTCGGCGCCCAAGACGATAACGGCTTCTTCCTCGCGCAGGCGGTTGCGCAGGTCCGTAGCAACGTTGCGCAGGTCTCCACCTGTGGTGCCTTCCGGCAAGGTAAGCGCAATGACCTTGAAGCCATTGATATCCTTAGCCGCGCCGACAAACTCGGAGGCACGCGCAGCCAGCTGTTGCTTGCGTAGGGTTTCAATTTCCTTTTCCGCTGCCTTGAGCTTTTCAGACAGCTGCACGATACGATCCGGCAAATCCTCGGTCTGCACCTTGAGCTCGCGGGACACGCCTTCTACCAAGGCAGTTTCCTTGGAGTAGTAACGGAAGGCATCCAAACCGGAGTAGGCCTCGATGCGGCGAGCACCAGAGCCAACGGAGGACTCACCCAGCACGGACACCGGTCCGATTTCAGCAGAGGAACCAACGTGGGTACCGCCGCAGAGCTCGATGGAGAACGGTCCGCCGATTTCTACTACGCGAACTTCCTTGCCGTAGTTCTCACCGAATAGTGCCATAGCTCCCATAGCCTTGGCCTCCTCCAGGGAGGTCTCAATGGTGTTGACCGCAAAGTTGGAGTCGATTGCCTGGTTGGTGATCAGAGCAATCTCTTCCAGCTGCGCCTGGCTGAGCTGCTCGGTGTAATTGAAGTCAAAGCGCAGGTAACCCGGGCGGTTCATGGAGCCTGCCTGGACAGCGGTGGGGCCAAGCACCTGGCGCAGTGCGGCGTGAATC
This sequence comes from Corynebacterium sp. p3-SID1241, assembly GCA_025144025.1. Classification (GTDB taxonomy): domain Bacteria; phylum Actinomycetota; class Actinomycetes; order Mycobacteriales; family Mycobacteriaceae; genus Corynebacterium. Next base: position 89,582 of record JALXWS010000005.1, read on the forward strand.
AGGTGCGTAGCAGAGTGAGCCTGGGTAGCACCGTGGCGCCACTGCTCGTCGACGGCTGCTTCAACGGACATACCCAAGTCAAGGCCGCCAGCGGTAACCGTGGCCTTGTGTACCCACAGCTTCTTGCCAATCTTTTGAACGTCGTTGACCTCCAGCAAAGACTCACCGGCCATAATGCGGCCGCGGTCTGCCATCTGGCCTCCCGCTTCGGCGTACAGCGGGGTGTGGTCCAAGATGACCTCAACCTGCTCGCCCTCGTGCACCTGGTCGACCTTTTCGCCGCCGCGGACGAGGCCGATCACGCGGGCGTCGGAAGTAAGCTCCTCAAAGCCGGTGAAGACGGTGGGGTTATTGTCCACCCAGTCGCGGTAGAGAGAAAGGTCGGTGTGGCCGTGCTTCTTGGCTTGATTATCGGCCTTGGCGCGGCGACGCTGCTCACCCATGGCGTCGTTAAAGCCATCCATGTCTACCTCGAGACCGGCTTCCTGCGCCATTTCGAGCGTCAGGTCAATGGGGAAACCGTAGGTATCGTGCAGCTCAAAGGCCTTCTCACCTGGCAGGACCTTTGCGGTCTTGGCACGGGAGGTGGACTTGAGCTCCTGTACGGCATCATCGAAGAGGCGGGTACCAGACTCGAGGGTCTTCAGGAAGGCTTTTTCTTCACTGACGGCAACGCGCAGGATACGCTCGCGATTGTCCGCAATCTCCGGATAGGACGGAGTCATGGTATCCATAACCGTATTCATGAAGTGCTCCATAGTCGCGCCCTTGGCGCCCAGCAGCTTGGCGGAACGGATAATGCGACGCAGCAGGCGGCGCAGGATGTATCCGCGGCCCTCATTGCCTGGGGTCACGCCATCCAGAATGAGCATCATGCCGGTACGGGAGTGGTCAGCTACCACGCGGAAGCGGATGTTGTCTTCGTGGGAGGCCTTATCGCCGTATGTGGCACCGGTAAGCTCTTCGGCTACGTCAATAACTGGGCGCAGCAGATCCGTTTCGTAGACATTGTCTACGTTCTGCAGAATACAGGCCACGCGCTCGATGCCCAGGCCGGTATCGATGTTCTTCTTGGGCAGCTCGCCGACGATCTCAAAGTTGCCCTTGCCAATGCCCTCGCCGCGCTCATTTTGCATGAAGACCAGATTCCAGATCTCCATGTAGCGGTTGTCATCGGCAATCGGGCCGCCGTCCTTGCCGTACTCGGGACCGCGGTCATAATAAATCTCAGAGCACGGACCACAGGGCCCAGGGATACCCATGGACCAGTAGTTGTCCTCCATGCCGAGGCGCTGAATGCGTTCTTCTGGAACACCGATCTTGTCGCGCCAAATATCGGCTGCCTCATCATCATCCAAATAAACCGTGACCCACAGGCGCTCTGGGTCTAGGCCAAAGCCGCCCTCATCAACGGAGCCGGTAAGCAAGGTCCACGCATTGGTAATAGCGCCTTCCTTGAAGTACTGGCCAAAGGAGAAGTTCCCGGCCATCTGGAAGAAGGTGTTGTGCCGGGTAGTAATGCCTACCTCGTCGATATCCAAGGTGCGCACGCACTTTTGGATGGAGGTAGCTAGGCCCTTTGCAAAGGGCGGGTTCTGCTGGCCCAAGAAATAGGGCTTGAACGGAACCATACCCGCGTTGACGAAAAGCAGGTTAGGGTCATCCAGGATCAGCGAGGCGCTTGGCACTGCCTCGTGACCAGAATTGACGAAGTGCTGGGTAAACCGTTCCCGGATCTCATGAGTCTTCACGAGCAACAATCCTAACTGTATGAGCTTTCATCTTCTATCGAGAAGTTTCTAACCCGCCCAACTTTACCCCTCGCCGCACCGCCGTTTCCCATTGGTGGGGATTATTGTGGCCGGCGGGCATTCTTGCCGGGGGCGCGCTTACCACGAATAATGCTGCGCAGCCGACCTATGTAGTCATAAATACGCTTCTCGGCGCCGTGATCGGTGGGTTCATAGTACACGGAGCCCTCTAGCTCGTCGGGCAGGTATTGCTGCTCGACAACGCCTCGGGGATCATCGTGGGGATAAACATAGCCCACAGCATTTCCCAATTTCTTTGCGCCTTCATAGTGGCCGTCCCTAAGGTGCGCTGGTACGTGGCCCACCTTGCCGGCGGCCACATCTGCCTGGGCCTGCGTGATGGCGGATATAACCGAGGGAGATTTTGGCGCGGTGGCCAGATGAATGGTGGCCTGAGCTAGCGGGATTCTAGCCTCCGGCATGCCGATAAGCTGCGCTGCTTCTGCTGCCGCCACAGCAACTTGGAGGGCGGTGGGATCGGCCATGCCAATGTCCTCAGAGGCATGAACTATGAGCCTGCGAGCGATAAAACGCGGGTCCTCGCCCGCTTCCACCATGCGAGCCAGATAGTGCAAAGCAGCATCAACATCGGAGCCGCGAATGGATTTAATAAAAGCTGAGACCACGTCATAGTGTTGATCGCCATCGCGGTCATAGCGAACCACTGCCTTATTGACGTTATCCGTGACCGTCTGCGGGGTAATTTCGCCGCCATCATCCACTGCTTCGGCGGCCGCTTCCAGATAGGTCAGCGTGCGCCGCGCATCGCCGCCAGCCAAAAGAACTAACTGATCCAAGGCCTTATCATTGATCCGAATCTTGCGCTCGCCCAGACCACGGTCGCTCTCTAGCGCGCGCTTGGCGACGCCCCTCAGGTCGTCGTCGCTTAGCGAATGCAGCTGCAAAAGTAGTGATCGAGACAATAGCGGAGCCACGACGGAGAACGAAGGATTTTCCGTCGTCGCCGCCACGAGCAGCACCGTACGGTTTTCCACGGCCGCCAGCAGCGCATCCTGCTGGGTTTTGGAAAAGCGATGCACCTCATCGATAAACAGCACCGTCCGCCGGCCATGAATAAGCTCTTGGCGCGCGTGGGTGATGACCTCGCGGACCTGCTTGACGCCCGAATCGAGCGCGGATAGGCCCACGAAATTCTGCCCCATCTGGCTAGCAATGAGCGAGGCAATGGTGGTCTTACCCGTGCCGGGAGGCCCGTATAAAATGACCGAGGCCTCGCCGGAGCCTTCTACAAGGCGGCGAAGCGGCTTCCCCGGGGCCAAGAGGTGCTCTTGTCCAACTACCTCATCCAAGCTCTGTGGGCGCATCCGTGCCGCCAGCGGAGATCCCGCGTGGGTGGCGAAAAGATTTTTGCCGGGCAACGCGGATGTACCCTGCTCCGGAGCGGGCCCGCCAAACAACGCGTCTTGAGACACTTAGAACCTTCCTCCATGTACTGCGCGGGCGCTTAGCACTACTTACTCATCATCTACGCGGCGGGCGATGGCACTACCAAACTCTGCGATTGGTGCGCAGGCGGGACCATCACAGCGCGCGGTGTAGCGCGAAAGGGCTTCAAATGTTTCATAAAGGTCGCGGCGCACAAGCAATTCATCTTCCGTAAACGGCCCGTGACCGGCTGGTCGCAAGATAGACCTTTGTGGATCATGAAAGACCTCGGCCTCTCCCCTGGCCAGCGCGACCAAGCCTTCTATGCCGCCGGCATGCATGGTAGTCACGCTCGACAGAGCCCAACCGATAAGTGAAGCCACGATGAGGCCATGAATCTCGTCGGTATCAGCAAAAAGCGGCCAGACCTCAGATACCGCACGGGACCACGCCGAGATGAAAATATCAGCTTCCTCGTCCGTTATTGGCTTGGAGAATAGAAACTGCGGGAATCCAGCAATAACGCAAGCCACGTCGAAGCCGACGTTCCGGAAACCTGCCCACTCGTAGTCCAAGAAATGCAACCGCTGGGAAACGATAATGTTATCCGGGGATAAATCAAAGGGAGTAAAGGCCCTATCCTTGCCCGAAGCCAAAGACTTAGCCGCTTGTTCAGCCAGATCCCGGAAACTTGCTGGCGCATCGAGGCCTGCCTTGTCCAATAGATCTAGGCCGATACCAATGGAGCGCTGCAATGCCTCATCGCGCACGGATTGATGCGGCGCCAATTCGGGATTCTTGCGCAGCATGCGATTAAGCAAGGTTTCGTAATCCTGCTCATGTCCAGCAGTCCCGGCATGCATATGTCCCACCGCGCTACCCAGCGAGCGCAGCACGCGTACCCGATCTTCATCAGAAGATTGAACAAGGACGTCCGCAAGGGTCTCCCCCTCGCCCAAGTCCGTCAAAACAATAATGCGTTGCTCAAGATCATGAGCCAAGAGCACTGGCCCCGGGCGGACGTCTTCAGAGAGGGCCGTAGTGAATTGATAGGCCACAACTTCACGCAACATAGCCGCATCATCAACGCCATACCCAGTTACTGGGTTGTACTTAACCACCACAGAACGATGGGGCAAAAAGGCGCTGGGGGCAATCTTGGCTCGCAGGACCATTGCATTGCCAGATCCGTCCAAGCGCTCCACGCCTGACATCTCCGGGGTGCCGCCAAAGCGGCGCGACAACATCTCCGAGGCGGCCTTGATGACTTCCTCGGGTGACAGCACTGTCTCGTTTTCAACCATAGTTCTATCCAGTATGCCCCCTCACACCAAAGCGGGGTCACAAGTTCGCCCGCAGCATAAATTGCCGCGGCCTACTATGTGCCCCGCCAGGTGTGCCTTGAAGGCAGTGTTAATAGGCTAATTACCTATTTTCCCTCAGCGTTCTCTCCCGCGGTGGAACCTGCCTTATCCTGTTCCTTCTTCTTTTCCGGCTTGTAGTCTACGCCAGTCTCCTTACGCTGTGCGGCCGGAATTGCCCCTGGGGCGTCGGTAAGCGGGTCTACGCCACCGCCGGACTTCGGGAAGGCAATGACGTCGCGGATGGAGTCGAAGCCGCCCAACAGGGAAACGATGCGGTCCCAGCCGAAGGCGATGCCGCCGTGTGGCGGAGCACCGTAGGAGAAGGCATCGAGCAGGAAGCCGAACTTCTCCTGCGCTTCCTCATCACCGATACCCATGACATCGAAAACGCGCTTTTGGACGTCCTCTTGGTGGATACGAATGGAGCCGCCACCGATTTCATTACCGTTGCAGACAATGTCATAAGCGTAGGCAGTAGCCTCGCCCGGATTCTGATCGAAGGAATCGACCCACTCTGGCTTCGGAGAGGTAAAGGCGTGGTGAACCGCAGTCCACTTGGAATGGCCCAAAGCGACGTCGCCCGAAGCGGTTGCATCCGCAGAAGGCTCGAAGAGCGGGGCATCAACAACCCAGGTAAAGGCCCAATCGCCTTCCTTGATGAGGTCCAGCTTTTTAGCAATCTCGCCACGAGCGGCACCCAGCAGTGCACGGGAAGACTTGGTGTCACCAGCGGCAAAGAAGATGGCGTCGCCCGGCTTAGCGCCGACGTGCTCCGCAATGCCCTCGCGCTCAGCATCCGTAATGTTCTTGGCTACCGGACCGCCCAAAGTGCCGTCCTCGCCCACAGTGATATAGGCCAAGCCCTTTGCTCCGCGCTGCTTAGCCCAGTCCTGCCAAGCATCGAACTGACGGCGCGGCTGGGAGGCACCGCCCTCCATCACAACGGCGCCTACGTAATCGTTCTGGAATACGCGGAAGGTTGTGTCCTTGAAGAACTCGGTGCACTCCACAATCTTGATGTCGAAGCGCAGGTCCGGCTTATCGGAACCGTAGTACTTCATCGCATCAGCGTAAGTCATGCGAGGGATCGGAGTCTTAATCTCATAACCAATGAGCTTCCATAGCTCGGTGACAATCTCCTCAGCCAAGGCAATGACATCATCTTGATCTACGAAGGACATCTCAACGTCCAGCTGAGTAAACTCCGGCTGGCGGTCAGCGCGGAAGTCTTCGTCACGGTAGCAACGAGCAATCTGGTAGTAGCGCTCCATGCCAGCGACCATGAGCAGCTGCTTGAAAAGTTGCGGGGACTGCGGCAATGCGTACCACGTGCCTGGCTTCAAACGCGCTGGAACTAGGAAGTCACGTGCGCCCTCCGGGGTGGAACGAGTCAGGGTTGGGGTCTCAATCTCGGCAAAATCATGAGAATCCAGTACCTTGCGGGCTGCGCGGTTAGCCGCGGAGCGCAGGCGCAGCGCCTTTGCCTGGCGCTCACGGCGCAGGTCCAAGTAGCGGTACTTCAGGCGAGTCTCCTCGCCCACCTCACCCGAGGTAGAAGGATCATCAATCTGGAACGGCAGCGCTGCGGACTTATTGAGAACCTCAAGATCCGCGACGTTTACCTCGATTTCACCGGAAGGCAAGTTGGGGTTTTCCGAGCCCTCAGGGCGAGGCTCTACGGTACCGGTGACCTTAACGCAGTATTCCGAACGCAGATCGTGGGCGCGCTCCGCCACATCGGATTCGCGGAAGACGACCTGTGCGATACCGGAGCGATCGCGCAGGTCAATAAAGATCACACCACCGTGATCGCGGCGGCGGGAAACCCAACCGGTTAGGGTGACGGTTTCTCCTGCGAGTTCTTTGCGGAGCTCACCAGCTAAGTGGGTACGCAGCACTGTTGTTCAATCCCTTCTAAAAATATTGTCACTTGCGGGTCCCGCCACGCGTAAACAGCGCGCGCCAAACCAAACGCAAGACTAGGAACGCGCACAATTCTACATCCCTACCGGTACACGGAGCGCGGTTAGGTAACCACTAGGCAAGCCTAAATATCTCGTTGCCTTCGCCCTTAGCCCCCGGGTACTTTCCACCGGCATCTTTATCCTGTGCTAATCGGGGCCATGTGGCACTATCTAGACATGACATTTAGATCAGGTGCCGATTTCGGCGGCAAGGAAGCTCGTTCTGGCGGTGGCGGCGGTGGCATCGCCATCGGCGGTGGCGTTGGCTCGATTGTATTGGTGGGCCTCTTCCTCTTGCTAGGAGGCAATCCCTCGGACTTAGGCTCGATTTTGGGAAGTGACCAAAATCAGTCTGGCGATGCCGCTCAGGGTGGAAGCCCCGACTGCCAAACTGCCGAAGATGGAAACACTAAGGACGAGTGCTTAGTGGAGTTTACCGGCCGAAGTGTAGATAATATCTGGACAAAAGTCCTGCCGGAGCAAGCAGATATCCAATACACGGAACCGGAACGCGTGGTTTTCCACGGTGGTGTCAATACCGGTTGTGGTGCAGCCTCTTCTTCTACCGGCCCCTTCTACTGCCCGCGCGATGAGTCCGCATATTTTGATACCGGATTCTTTGACTCGCTGCGGAATTTTGGTGCGGACAATGCGCCCTTGGCCCGCATGTATATCGTCGCCCACGAATTCGGCCACCACATTCAACACTTGGAGGGCACCCTTGGACTATCTGACTACAACGACCCGGGCGCCGATTCCAACGCCGTAAAAATCGAGTTGCAGGCTGACTGCTACGCGGGCCTGTGGGCTTCCTACGCCGACAAGGGTGACAACCCCTTGCTAGAGCCGATCACCAAAGAACAGGTCTCGGACGCTGTCGCCGCTGCTCAAGCGGTAGGCGATGACAACATTCAGCGTCGATCCGGCGGCCAGGTTCAGCCCGACTCGTGGACCCATGGCTCTTCGGAGCAGCGAGAAAAAGCGTTCCTTTCTGGATATAACTCCGGAAAGATGTCCCAGTGCGACACCCTAGGGCGCGGCGCTTACCGCGGCTAAAGCTCTAAGTGTGACCACCGCATACAGCGGCGGTCGTGAAGTTCGCCAATAGCCACACTACCTTTACGGGATCCACACTTTAAGTTCACTTTCCGGACACCTAGGAACCTTAGTCTGAACCTGCATCCTCTAGATAAGAACTTCCACTGAGAATCCCCCTCACCGCGCTGTAAAGCGCGGTGATACCTCTTGTGCACGCTTTCCTGAAAGGTTCCTCCTGTGTCTACCCCTACCGCTCAAATGACGGATATCGAAGCCGTCAACGGCAAGGGCAACGACTGGATTTGGCACGCCATCTTCGGCGGCCTTACCGCCGTTACCCTCATCGGCTTTATGATCTGGGGCCACGACTACGTCGATGGCTCTAAGCCCATTCTCCTTGGCGCCGCCATTCTCTTCGCCCTCTTCATGGCCTTTAATATTGGCGGCAATGACGTTGCCAATTCCTTCGGTACCTCCGTAGGTGCTGGAACGTTGTCTATGAAGCAAGCCCTCGTTGTCGCCGCTATCTTCGAGGTCTCCGGCGCCATCCTCGCCGGCGGCGAAGTCACCGATACCGTCCGATCCGGAATCGTGGACCTTGACGCCATCGATGGACTAGACCCCATGGAATTCGTCTACATCATGATGTCATCCCTGCTGGGTGCGGCGATTTGGCTACTCGTTGCCACTCGTATGGGCTGGCCTGTCTCCACCACCCACTCCATCGTCGGCGGCATCGTCGGCGCTGCGCTCACGGTCGGCTTTGTCACCGGCAAGGGCGGCTGGAACATGGTGCAGTGGGGCGAGATTGGCACCATTGCCATCTCGTGGGTACTCTCCCCTGTCCTCGGCGGTCTCGCCGCGTTTATCCTGTTCAAATGGATTAAGACCTCAATCTTGGTCTACAACGAGGAAGCGGACCAAAAACTACGCGAAATCAAGACCCGTCGCGCGGAGCTGCGCCAAGAGCACAAGACTCGCTTTGCTCGCCTCAATGAGCTCCAGCAGATTAGCTACACCAACGCCATGGCCCGGGACGCCGCCTTGGTGGCGGAAGAAGACTTCGATCCGGATCAGCTGGAATCTGAGTACTACCGCGATCTTTATAACCTCAACAAGGACATGGACGATGTCAAGGCCCACCGCGCCCTAGAAAGCTGGGTACCGGTACTTGCTGCCATTGGTGCCATCATCATTTCCGCCATGGTCATGTTTAAGGGTCTCAAGCACACCGGACTCGATTTCAGCGTTCTTCAGAACCTTTTGGTCATGGGCATGGTCGGCGCCGTGGTGTGGATGGCCGTATTTATCTTCGCCCGCTCCCTCAAGAAGAAGTCGCTGGCTAAATCAACTTTCCTCCTCTTTTCTTGGATGCAGGTTTTTACCGCCTCCGCCTTCGCTTTTTCCCACGGTTCCAATGATATTGCCAATGCCATTGGCCCCTTCGCTGCCGTTATTGACGTTCTTAAAACGGACCAAGTAAACGATGAGGCTGCCGTGCCCGTTGCGGTCATGATTGCTATGGGTGTCGCCCTTATTTCCGGGCTGTGGTTCATTGGCCGTTTCGTGATTCAAACTGTGGGCTCAGGTCTGACGCAAATGCACCCTTCCTCCGGCTTCGCTGCTGAGCTTGCCGCGGCCGGTGTGGTGATGGGTTCCTCCATTTTGGGTCTGCCTGTTTCTTCTACCCACATTCTCATCGGTGCGGTGCTAGGCGTTGGAATTGTCAATAAGGCAGCTAACTGGAACCTGATGAAGCCTATCGCCTTGGCATGGGTTATCACCCTTCCCGCCGCTGCAGTTATCGCTGCGGTGACCGTGTCTGTGCTGCGCGTAGCCTTTTAGAGGGGATTCGGCACCGTACTTGCTCGCTAAGCTCTCCGCATCCGCTAGCCCCACCGGCCGTTCTGCCGGGGCTAGCGGATATTCCATTTGGTAAATGTGGGCTGGCTGCGCACACCGCTTGGCAGCGGCTCCCCTTCTTGTCACTTACACTGGCCCCTATGACCGCGCACCGAGCTACCACATTCCTGGCCGCATTCAATGACATAGAACAACACTTGCGTTCCACCCTTAATGCAAAGAACTCGGATTCCTTCTGGTGGCTAGTAGATAAGGCACGAGACAAGCACTTTCTTTCTGGTAAGCAAGCTGAGGCGCTGAAAGATTTTTCTAACCTTCGCAACGCTATCGCCCACGGTCGCTATTTTGATTCCGAACCCATCGCTGAACCACACGAGGCAGTACTATGACAGATTTCCGCTCTCCGGGACATTTTGCTTACCCCTCCCGATACCCTCCGCATTTTGCAGCCGCGACCGGTGTTTACCTTGCCGTCTTCCACATCTATTTTGGATGCCTTTAACGTCATTAAGGACGAAGACTTTTCCCAAATTCCCATCTATGACGAGGGCAGCTACACCGCTTTGCTGACCACCAACACCATTGCGCGTTGGGTTGCCGCAGATTTCAGTGATAATCACGTACTCGATGCTGCAGACATCGCGGACATTGTGAAATACAAAGAACCCAGCGATCGCGCCATCTTTCTTGCCCGTAGAGTAAGCGTGCAGGAAACGATGGACCGCCTATCGGAACCCGATAGCCAAGGGCACCGACCATGCGCAGCTATCATCACGGAACACGGCAAGCCCAATGAGAAGCCCCTGCGCTTGGTTACACCGGCCGACTTACCGGCACTTTTTGATGCCCTAGAATGGGAATGATTCGCTCGCCGTTTGGCACTACGGCTATTTTTGCTCCAGCGCACGGCATAGAAAGGTAATCATGCAATTCGGCATCTTCAGTATTGGGGACTTAACCGCTGACCCCATCTCGGGGAAAACCCCCAATGAGGCTGAGCGCATCCGCAACTTAACGGAGATTGCGCTCAAGGCCGAGGAAGTAGGACTTGACGTTTTTGCCACCGGCGAGCACCACAACCCACCTTTCGTGCCGTCCTCACCCACCACGCACCTAGCTTATATCGCCGCCCAGACGAAGCGTTTACAACTGTCGACAGCAACCACCCTCATCACCACTAACGACCCAGTCAAGATCGCAGAGGATTACGCCTTCCTCCAGCACCTTGCTAACGGACGCGTAGACCTCATGCTGGGCCGCGGAAATACCGGCCCGGTCTATCCGTGGTTTGGCAAGGACATTCAGCAGGGCATTCCTCTTGCCATTGAGAACTATCACCTTCTTCGCAGGCTCTGGCGCGAGCCGGTAGTTAATTGGCATGGCAAGTTCCGCGCAGGGCTGGAAGGATTTACCGCTACTCCGGCACCACTGGATGGAATTCCGCCCTTTGTCTGGCACGGCTCCATTCGTTCGCCACAGATTGCCGAGCAAGCTGCTTATTACGGCGATGGTTTCTTCCACAACAATATTTTCTGGAATAAAGAGCACACTGCTCAGCTGGTAGATCTCTACCGCCGGCGATTTGCAGCCTACGGCCATGGTCAAGCCGACCAAGCAATTGTAGGCCTTGGCGGCCAAGTCTTTATCGGGGATACCGAGCAAGAGGCTAAGGATTTCTTCCGTCCCTACTTCGACAACGCTCCAGTATATGGCCACGGTCCGAGCCTTGAGGACTTCACTGCACAGACTCCACTGACTGTCGGTACCGTGGAACAGGTAGTTGAAAGGACCCTCAGCTTTGCTGATTGGGCGGGTGACTACCAACGCCAGCTATTCCTCATCGATCACGCCGGCCTTCCCCAGGAAGTAGTTCTGGAGCAGATAGAAATCCTGGGCACACAGGTTGTGCCCGAGCTGCGTCGCCGCTTTGAACAGCGCCGTCCAAGCCACGTGCCCTCTGACCCGCCAACGCACGCTAGCTTGCTCACTGAGCCCTACTCCTCACACCTGCAGGTCAACCCGGGAAAGGAGATCTAATTAGCTATGCGCTCCCTACTCGTTATCTCAGCTGGTCTTTCACAGCCTTCCTCTTCTCGCAGACTGGCAGACATGCTCGCAGAAGCTACTCGCGCCAAGATTTCCGCGCGCGGTGAAGGAGCTCAGATCGACGTCATTGAGATTCGCGATTTAGCCTACGAACTCGCAACTGCCATGACCAATCGCACCGCGCCGACGCCATTGCTTACGCAAGCCAAGCAGAGAGTTGCCGAGGCTGATGGCCTCGTCGCCGTCACCCCTGTATTCCAGGGCAGCTATTCAGGCCTCTTCAAGATGTTCTTTGACACTTTGGAGCCCCATGCCCTAGACGGGCTTCCCACAATCATCGCGGCTACGGCTGGCTCCTCGCGCCATGCGCTGATTCTGGACTACGCGCTCCGTCCGCTGTTTAATCAACTCCACGCGAGCGTGGTGCCGACGGGCGTTTTTCAAGCGGCAGAGGATTTAGGCACTCCTGAAGGAGAGCGTTTTACCGCCCGTATTGAGCGCTCTGCCATTCAGCTAGCGGATCAGATGGTTACCCCTCGCGACAGAGTGGCAGGAATCGCCGGCGATTTCAGCGGCCGGGGAGGAAGATCTACCATCCGACTATCCAAGGAGAACTTCATTCCCCTTGAAAAGCTCTTAGATGGATATGGAGAATAGAGCACAAGGCCAGCATCATTAAGCATAGGCCCAGATTGATAGAAGGTGTGACTTTCGCTACACTGGTCGCATAAAATCTGCCTCCCCCTTCCGTTCCGGTTTCTTCCGACGTAGGAAGACCTATCACCCGACAGCAATCTCTCCAGAAAGGTTCGGCACAGCTTAACTATGACAATTAGTGTCACGGACATATTCTCCATCGGTATTGGCCCCTCCTCTTCGCACACCGTCGGGCCCATGCGTGCGGCTAAGCAATTCCTCGATTCCCTCGAGAAGCCCCCAGCAAAGGTGTATACCGAGTTGCGAGGTTCTCTTTCCGCCACTGGCCGCGGGCATGCCTCCGACCGCGCTGTTATCCTCGGGCTCGCTGGCTGGGATCCGCTAAGCGTGCCTATCGACGCCGAGCCACACGCAGGTGGATTTATCCCCAGTGAGGGAACCATCTCTGGCCCCCGCGGCACGGTGGACTATGAGATCGTTTTTGATAACGAGCCACTTCCCCAACACCCCAATGGCATGATTTTTAGCGCTTGGGACGAAAGCGGCAACCTCATCGCAGAAAAAGAAGAGTACTTTTCTGTCGGCGGCGGCTTTATTCTCTCTCGCTCCGAGCTCGATGCGGAAGTAGCCGAAAGCAACGAGGTTCCAGCTGGTGTCGCCGCAGCACAGGTTGATGACTCCGTTCCTTATCATTTCACCACGGGCGAAGAATTGCTCAATCTGTGTGAGGCTCATGACAAGGCGATTTGGGAGATCGTGCTCGCCAATGAGGAAGCCTTGCACCGTGACGAAGGCGGCGCCGAATTCGCTTTGCGGCACCTCGATCTGGTCTGGGACATTATGCGAGAGTGTGTGACCGAGGGCATTTCCACCAAAGGACTCCTCCCCGGTGGGCTGCGCGTGCCACGCCGCGCCCCGAAGATGTACGCTCAATTGCTGGAAAACCAGGATGACGACAGCTGTGGTTTTTCTGCCATGGAGTGGGTTAACCTCTACGCCCTAGCGGTCAATGAGCAAAACGCAGCCGGCGGACGCGTCATCACCGCGCCTACCAATGGCGCGTGTGGCATTATTCCAGCGGTACTGCATTATGCACGCGATTTTCGCGCGGACTTTACTCGGTCGACTGCGCGCCGTTACCTTTTGACCGCCGGCGCAATCGGCATGATCATCAAGGAAAATGCGTCCATTTCCGGAGCTGAGGTCGGCTGCCAAGGCGAAGTGGGCTCCGCCTCCGCTATGGCCGCCGCGGGCATGGCAGAGCTACTGGGTGCAGCTCCAGCCCAGGTGGAAAACGCCGCGGAGATCGCGTTGGAACATAATTTAGGCCTAACCTGCGACCCAGTTGGCGGCCTGGTGCAAATTCCATGCATTGAGCGCAATGCGATTGGCGCGGTAAAATCCATCAATGCCGCACGCATGGCCAAAATGGGCGAAGGAACGCACCATGTGACCTTGGATAATGCGGTGCAAACCATGGCTGAGACCGGCCGCGATATGCACTCTAAGTACAAAGAGACCTCCCTGGGCGGATTGGCCAAGACCATGGGCTTTAGCGTTTCCCAGGTGGAATGCTAAAAAGAGACTCCATGCGCGCAGATGCCCTTCACCGCCGCACAGCCATTGTGGCCGCGGCGTGTCAGCTCTTTCGTACCCACGGCGATAATGTCGCTCTAGATAAGGTAGCCGCTCAAGCCGGGGTGAGTGTGGCCACGGTCTATCGCAACTTCCCCAACCGCGCGAGCTTGATTCGCGCTTGTGCGGAGTATATGGGAGAAGCGTTTGCGAAGTTCCAACAGCGCCTTATCGCGGACTTCGAGCATCCCACGCACTCTGGGGAGGACTACGTGCGTACCTACGCCACCCATATCCTGACCATGGGGCTAAACACTCTCATTCCCGCCTTTGTCCCACAGGATTTAGATTCTTTAAGCCCCGAATTGACCGCGCAGCGAGACCTCTTAGAGCGCAATGGACGGCGGTTTATTGAGCTTGGGCAACAGCAAGGCGAGATTGGCCCTGGCGTCACCCACCTCGAGTTCATCGTGGGCCTGCTGAGCTTGGCTCGCCCCCGCGAGGTAGATGTCGAGGCTTACCAGCCGGATATTCAAGAAAGAATCATTGATCTCTATTTGGCGGGTATTAAAAGAGGGCACCGCACTTAAGCGCGATGCCCTTCCGGCTAAAGATTCTTAAGCCTCGTCGTGCATTTGCCGTGCAAGGGTCGAAACTAGGTCAGCGACGTTGACGTCGTGCTGCTCGTGAGCGGCTAGGTCCTTGAGTGCGACGGTGCCGTTTTCTAGCTCCTGTTCGCCGAGGACGAGCGCGAATCGTGCGCCGGCGCGGTCAGCTCCCTTCATCGCCCCCTTGAGTCCACGGTCTCCAAAGGACATATCCGCCGAAATTCCGGCCTTCCGGAGGCCATTGATAAGAGTGGTCATGGTGCGTTTTGCGGCTGAGCCCAAAGCCACACCGAAAACATCCACGCGGGAATCAACGCCATCGAGAGTGATGCCCTCTGCCTCCAGTGCCAAAAGGGCGCGATCTACGCCCAAGCCGTATCCGATGCCGGACAGGTCTTGACCGCCCAGCTGGGCCATCAGGCCGTCGTAGCGGCCACCGCCGCCGATTCCGGACTGCGCACCAAGGCCATCGTGAACGAACTCGAAGCAGGTCTTGGTGTAATAATCCAAACCGCGGACCATACGCGGGTTAATCTCGTAGGCCACGCCCATATCATCTAGCATGCCAGTGACGGTTTCGAAGTGCTCCCGGCACTCATCATTGAGGTGGTCAAGCATCAAGGGGGCATCAGTAAGCTGCTCTTGTACCTCTGGACGCTTATCATCCAGCACGCGCAGCGGGTTAATCTCTGCACGATGGCGGGTCTCTTCATCCAAGTCGAGCTTGAAGAGAAACTCCTGCAGCTTCTCCCGGTAAGCCGGACGGCAATTGCGATCACCCAAGCTGGTGAGCTCTAGGCGGAAGCCACTAAGCCCTAGCGCGCGGAAGGAACGATCTGCCAAAGCGATAACTTCGGCATCTAGCGCAGGATCGTCGACGCCAATAGCCTCTACGCCTACCTGCTGCAGCTGACGGTAGCGACCAGCCTGGGGGCGCTCATACCGGAAGAACGGACCAAAATAGTTGAGCTTAACCGGCAACTGGCCTCGGTCCAGATTGTGTTCAATGACCGAGCGCATCACGCCGGCGGTCCCCTCCGGTCGCAACGTCACGGAGCGCTCGCCTCGATCGGCGAAGGTATACATCTCCTTGGATACCACGTCGGTGGACTCTCCGACGCCACGAGCAAAGAGCGCAGTGTCTTCGAAGATAGGCAGCTCAATGTGCTGGAAGCCGGAGAGATGTGCCTGCTCCACCATGGTCTGGCGCACCTTATAGAAAGCGGCCGACTGCGGCGGGAAATAGTCTGGGACACCTTTGGGGGCGGACAGGGCTTGGAACTGCTTCTTTTTACTCACGACTATTACAGTACCTCCCTCAATGTTGCGAAGAAGGGATTGGTCGCCCTCTCCTTTCGCATCGTGGTGGTGGGGCCGTGCCCGGGCAAAAGGTCTAGGTTGTCTGCCAAGCTCCATACTGGGCCGGCGAGCGACTTTTGCATGGCATCGGGGTCCGAGTGAGGCAGGTCAGTGCGCCCAATGGCACCGGCAAATAACACATCCCCAGTTAGTGCAAAGTCCTGCGAGACGATTATGACGCACCCCGGCGAATGCCCAGGCGCGTGTTTAAGGGTGAATTCATGACTGAGCAGCTCTAGAATTTCCCCATCGCGCAGCTCGCGGACGGTTTCGATGGGGGTCATGTGCGCGGCGTCGAAAAGCTCTTGCGCTTGCGCCGAAACACCTTCGCCACGATCCAGCATGAATTTATCAGCGGGATGAATATAGACAGGGATATCAAGCTTTTTCGCCAGGGCGCCGGCGTCTCGGGTGTGGTCAATGTGGCCGTGGGTAAGCACGATAGCCTCATAGTCAAAGTCATGTTCTAAGACTTTTTCCATCGCATCCATGCCGGGATCAACAATGAAGGCGCGACGGCCCTCTGAAATCACATAAGTATTGGTGTGAAAGGGGCCGACAGTAAAACCGTAGATTTCCATACCTACCACCCTAGCTGCCGCCATAAAAAAGAGCCGGCCTCCCCCATCTTCTCAATGAGCGGAGACCGGAACCATCGGAATGATTATCGCAATACGTCCCATACCTTTTCATAGTCCAGCTGGGTAACAACGCCTGGCACCATTTCAGTGTGGATGATTTTATGGTTTTCATCAGCCACCACCACGGACCGGGCAAGAAGACCTTCCAAGACGGAATCGCGTACGGTCACGCCGAACTTCTCGCCAAAGTCCGATCGAAATGCGGAGGCGGCGATGACACCGTCAATGCCCTTAGACGCACAAAAGCGCTTGAGAGTAAAGGGCAAGTCACGAGAAACGCAAAGAAGCTTAGTATTGTCTAGCTGCGAAACTTGTTCATGGAAGCGACGCAGTTGCTCCTGGCAGGCAGGGGTTTCAATAGAGGGAAAGATAGAGATAATAAGGCGCGTGCACGCAAAAGTCTCATTGGTAATCTGACTCAGGTCGGTACCGATGAGTTCAAATTCGGGCAGCGGATCTCCCACTGCGGGAAGGTCACCTACGGTGGGCGTTGGTGGATCGGTAAAATCTGGTTCAACCACGGAAAACTAGGGTACTTGTGATCGAGTTGAAAAGCTATTAACTTGCCCTAATTCCGGTGCCAACACTTTCTCCGCAGTATAGAACCGCTAAACTCGGTCAGGTTGAATCATGCCACCGAAAATCGCTAGAAAGGTTGACTCCCGGTGCCAAATAATCAAAAACGCGGCGAAGAGGCGTTGAGCAAGCTCGAGCGCGAGCTAAAATCCCGCGAACGCAAGCAGAAGGCACGCCCGTTAGGCGTTGTTGCCGCTTCCCTCGTAGTAATCCTCGCCCTCGTGGGCGGCATCTACTTCCTGTCCACCCGCGAAGGTGACGATGAGAACGTTCAGGCTGAGGAGTCTTCTGCAGCTGAGACCTCGCAGGAAGCCCCACAGGCAGAGCCCATCGCAGATAAGCGCGCAAAGGCCCTGCCGGATACCGTGACCTGTACGTACGAAGATAACGGTCAGGATGCCAACGGCGCGAAGAAGCCAGCGGGCAAGGACATTTCCACCAAGGGCACTGTAGCTGTCTCCTTTGAGACCAATCAGGGCACCATTGAGATGGAGATGGACCGTGCCAAGGCACCGTGTACCACCAATGCGATTTCTGAGCTGGCTAAATCCGGCTACTACGATGACACCGTTTGCCACCGTATGACTTCGAGCGGAATCAACGTTTTGCAGTGCGGCGACCCGACAGGTTCCGGCTCCGGCGGTCCTGGCTTTAGCTTCGCTGATGAATACCCCACCGACGAAGTAGATGAGAAGGACGCTCAGAACCCCGTTATCTACCCGCGCGGCTCCGTTGCCATGGCCAACAGCGGCCCAGATACCAATGGCTCCCAGTTCTTCCTCAACTACGACGATTCCGAGCTCGCCCCGAGCTACACCTACTTCGCCACCATTACCGAAAAAGGTATGGAGACGATGGACAAGATTGCCAAGAACGGCGTCGAAGGCGGCCAGCCAGATGGCAAGCCAGCCAAGGAAGTAAAGATTAAGAAGGCTACTGTCAAGGCCTAGGCAACTTAAAAGCCCTGCTTGACGACGCCTCCCTATTCCCACTACCACCCCACACCCCCCTAACGGGGGCAGGGGTTAAGCCCCGGGCATTCTTCACTTTCACAGTGAACGAACGAGCCGGGGCTTTTACTTTCCTTAATTTAATCTGAGCCTGAATATAAGCCCTTAGCTGCAGAAACACTAAGCCCCTAAAATTCCCCTAGTTCACACTAGCCACAAGAGTAAACATGCAGCACTCAGCAGACTTTCAGTTAATTCAGTGAGTAAACAAATTCCTGCCAATACTGTTGCGGAACCCTGTCAGCCTGTCTAATATTTGAAACGTCTTTGAACGCACCAATCTTGTTAGGAATCAAAAATGAAGCTTTTCTCCCGCAAGGCACTCGTTGCAGGCGCAACCGCGCTGTCCATGACCTTCGCTGGCACCACCGTTGCTACCGCTGCCGAGACCACTCCAGCGTCCTCCACCGAGAACAAGGAGTCCGCCGCTGCGACCACCACCAATGGCGCTGAGCCGACCGAGGAGGGTTCCTCCATCAAGGATATGGATCCTAAGGAAATCAAGGCTTGGATCGGCGTTGTTACCGCCGTCATCGGCGCTCTGGGCACCCTGTTCGCTTTCGCTAACAAGTACCTCGACCTGCCTTTCGGCAACAAGTAAGGTCACCGCTTCATAGCGATTCTTAAGCCGCTGCATTCCAAAAGGGAATGCAGCGGCTGTTTCGTAGGCTTTTGAGCAATCGGAAGAACTGACCGACGCTTGAGCTTTTCCAGGCTTAGGGATGCATCTAGGACTCTTTGGCGTCTTCAATGTACTCGGACCCTACGAGGTCTTTGAAAAGCTCTGGGTCGATTGTTAGACCGACCCTGATGACAGAGATATGACCTGTGGGCTCCAGGATCATAATCTGTACGTCCTGCATGCGGCTAATGCCTGCTTTGCGGGCAGCAGAATAGATATCTGACTTAGTAATATGCGCCAGGGTCAAGTTATCCTCAACCATTTTCCCGCGAAATACTAGGAGAACTGGGCGCCGGTCAAGAAAGCGAGTCCACTTCACCACTTTGCGGATAGTACCGAACGCGGCCTCTAGAGCCATCAGGGTAGTCAAGCCGATTACGCCGGCGGCCAGGGTCGGTGGATTACCCACAATGACACGGCCTGCAACCGCGCCAAACATAATGATGATGATGGCATCTGAGGCCGTCATGGAGGTAAGGACCCTGGAACCAAATATCTTCACTAAGACCATGAAGGATAGGTAGATGCCCAAAGTGGCTAATACGACAACGGGGATACGGTGCCATTCAATGCCTAGTTGATAGGTAATTTCGCGCAGGAAGAGGTCTAGAGTATCCACGGTTGATTAGGTTACCTGGCTGCTGCAAGGCATACAGAAAAGGCGGAGCGATACTCCCCCGTTTAGAAAGAACCGCTCCGCCTAGCGCCGTGATAGCTTAGAGGTGGAATTGCTTGCGCAGGTCCTCAATCATCTTGCGCGCTGGGGCAGGAAGAATCTGCGGGTTCATACCCACAACCGCAACACCAGCTACCAGCGCCGCAACAATAGCAAATACTGCGCTGCCCATGGAAGAACCGTTAGAGGACAAGGATGAACCCTTCGGCTCGGGCTTAGCACCCGGCTCCTGGGAGCCCTCGCCGCTTACCTCGATAGGCAACGTTGCCTTTGTGCCTGCGTCAGTGGTGATTTCGAGGTTCTGCTGGCCGCTCAGGTTCTCTGGAACGGTGAGCTTTACCGTTGCACGACCGCGCTCACCAAATTGCGCATCGCCTTCTTGCGCAGCGTTGTCGATGTCGACGGTCTGCTCAGCATCGCCCAGCTTTACGGTCGTCTTCTTCGCCATCGGTTCGCCCTCGGTGGAGTAATTAAGGCTAGATAGATTGACGGTGATTTCTTCACCCGGCTTCACGTCACCCTCAATGTGGGCGCCGATTTGACCCTGGCCGGTGCGAACCTCAGACTCACCCGACTTGATGTAATCAATCATGGCCTGAGTGTCCATGTAGCCCACATCGTTTTTGTCCTTGATGGAACCAGCATTGAAATAACCATCGCCGCCGGCTTCTTCGTCACTGGAAGCAAGGAACGAAGACAGTGCAATGGAGTAATCCTTCTTCGGATCAATTGGCTCGCCATTGATAGTCACGGACTTTACGCGCTCGCCCTTGCCGGCCTTCTGGTCGTAGACCACCTGGACGTTATTGGAAAGCCCCATGGCAAGGCGTGGACGGCTTCCCTCCTGCCACTGGTTTTCCAAGGCCTTGATGAACTCCTCACCGGAAACCTTGGCAGTAATCACGGCGTTGCCAAAAGGCTGTACCTCAAAAATGTCCTTGTAGGTTACGTCGCCGCCCTTTAGGTCGGCGCGCACACCCCCGGCGTTCATAACACCGATCTCAATGTCCTCACCCACCTGCTTGCTCATGGCATAGCGTTGGCCTTCTGCGATGAAGTTGTTGAGGGTGGATTCCACGCCGCGGTTGGAGCCAGCCTCTGCGCCTTCGTCCGAGCCACGGAAGAGATCCTGCTTGACGTTGCCTGCAGTCTTGGAGCCTTCTACCTCGGCTTCCTTCTGTGCCTTCTCAACGACGGCCGCAATCTCGGCGTCCGGCTCAACAGCGGCAGCATCCGTAGCATCGTACTGGCTAAGCTTGATGTCGGTTACCTTCTTGGCGGACTTGTCAAAGGTAATATCAACGTCGTTAAGCAGCTTGCCATACTCATGACCCTGCGCCCACTGCAATGGAAGGGCATCTTCGCGGGGGATTTCACCCTTAGTGCGCTGGTGAGTATCGCCGCCGAAGAGCACGTCTACATCCTTGTTGAAGCCTTCGGCATATTCTTGGGCGTCCTCGTGGAAGAGCGCGATGACGACGTCCGCCTCGCCAGATTCCTTCAGGCGGGTGGCCTCTTCATTCGTTGCCTTTACTGGGTCCGTGAAGGTAACGCCCGGGATCTTCGCCGCGGATACCTTGTACTTGGTATTTTCCGTCACGGTTCCGACATAGCCCACCTTGACGCCGTCCACGTCTTCAACGTGAGAAGGCTTGAGCAAGGGTTGGCCATCCTTAAGCACGTTTGCACCCAGGATGGGGTACGTGGAGTTCGACTGAATGCGCTCGGTGAGATCCTCGGTGCCCTTATCGAACTCGTGGTTGCCCACTGCTGACACCTTCATGCCCATCTGGTTGAGGGCTTCGAGGGTGTACTTGTCATCAGAAATTGCAGATACGAAGGCGGAGCCACCCACGTTATCGCCCGAGGAGGTCAGGTTGAATTCCTGACCCTCATTTACCTGTTTAATGAGGGTCTGAAGGCGAGCTACGCCGATCTCATCGCCAGCCTTTGCTGGGTCACCAATCTTGTCCTCCAAGTGACCGTGAATATCGGTGATATTGGTGACGGAAATGGTGGTCTTATTTTCCTGGGCTACCGCCTGAGCGCCGGAGAGAGCAACAGCGGAAACGGTAGTGGCGGCCACAAGCTGGCCGATGCGACGGAACTGCATTGAAGTACTCCTAGATAGTAGAAAGCGACAGGATAATTTATATCGCTTCGCTAACTACTTGGCAGGACAAACTAAGCTCGTTTGCAGGAGATTTACCTGGCAGAAGCCGAAAATTCATGCACTGGTAACCCGCCCGAAGCCTTCGCGTTGCTTGCCCCGCCCCTCCTTGAGGGTAAGGAGTAAGCGCGCTAAGCAGTTACTCGGTAAACGTCGAAGACGCCTTCCGTATTGCGCAAGGTCGTCATCAACGTGCCCAGCTGCTTGGTGTCTGAGACCGAGAACGTAAACCTAACCGTCGCAATGTGGTCATCGCCCCGGTTGGAGTTCATGGTCAAAACGTTGATGTTCTCATCACTCATAACACGGGTGAGCTCTGAAAGAAGGCCTTGCCTGTCTAGGGCTTCCAATTGCAGGGTTGCAGAGAAAGCGCCTGTCGCCGACGTTCCGGAAGACCAAGCCACCTCCAGCATGCGCTCAGGTTCTGCTTTGAGTTTTTCTGCGTTGGTGCAGTCGGCTCGGTGAACGGACACTCCGCCGCCGCGAGTTACAAAGCCGAAGATGGCATCACCTGGAACGGGCTGGCAACACTTAGCCAGCTTGGCCATCACATCCGGGCTGCCTTCCACCAGAATGCCGGTGCCCGAAGCGGAGTCCTCGGTGTGCTGGGCACGGGAGTGCTCAATCTCTGAAAGCGGCGTGCGCGAGGCCAAAGTGTCAATGGCATCGTCCCGGTCACCGAACATGGCAACCAACTGATTGGCAACGTGTTGGGCAGATACATGGCCCGCGCCGATAGCGGTATAAAGCGAATCGACGTCAGAATAGTGCAGTTGTTCAGCTACCTGTTTCATCGAACTTGCCGTAAACAGGCGGTGCATGGGCAGGCCGCCACGCTGTACCTCAGTGGCAAGTGCATCGCGTCCCGCTTCTAGATGTTCCTCGCGGCGCTCTTTGGCAAACCATTGCCGTACCTTGGTCTTGGCGCGAGCCGACACCAAGAAGTCCTGCCAATCACGCGAAGGACCAGCATTAGGATCTTTGGAGGTAAAGATTTCTACCTTATCGCCGGATTTCAGTTTCGATTCCAACGCCACGAGCTTGCCGTTGACCTTGGCACCGATGCACCTGTGCCCCACCTCAGTGTGTACTGCGTAGGCAAAATCTACCGGAGTCGAGCCCGCAGGTAGGTTAACCACATCGCCCTTTGGGGTAAAGGCAAAAATCTGCTTGGCGGTTAAGTCATAGCGCAAGGAGTCTAGGAACTCATTGGGATCTGCGGCTTCCTTTTGCCAGTCAAGGAGCTGACGCATCCAGGCCATCTGATCCACCTCTTCTTGGTGGCCTGAATTCCTCCCCTTGGTTTCCTTGTAGCGCCAGTGGGCGGCAACGCCAAACTCTGCGTTGTAGTGCATCTCGTGGGTGCGAACCTGAACCTCCAAGGTGGCGCCGCCTTGTGCCAAAACAGTGGTGTGCAGCGATTGATAGACACCGAATCGCGGCGAAGATATATAGTCCTTAAAACGCCCAGGCAAAGCTTGGTAGATGGAATGTACAACGCCAATGGCGGCGTAACAGCTGTTCACGTCCTCTACCAAGATGCGGATACCCACTAAGTCAAAGATCTCCGCGAAGTCGCGGCCACGCACGATCATCTTCTGATAGATGGACCAATAGTGCTTCGGGCGGCCCATCACCTCGGCCTCTATGCCATTTTGCTTCAGCGCTGCGCTGACTTGGCTAATGATCTCTTTTAGCGCGCGATCACGCGAGGGAGCGCGGTCTGCCACCATGCGTACGATTTCGTCATACTTCTTGGGATACAGGATGGCAAAAGAGAGATCTTCGAGCTCCCACTTAACGCTAGCCATACCCAGGCGATGGGCCAGCGGAGCAATAACCTCGAGGGTTTGCCGCGCTTTCTTGGCTTGCTTTTCGGGCGGGAGGAACCGCATCGTGCGCATATTGTGGAGGCGATCGCTTACCTTGATCACCAGCACTCGTGGATCGGTAGCCATCGCGACAATCATCTTGCGGATCGTCTCCGCTTCTGCTGCCGAACCAAGCGCCACTTTATCCAGTTTGGTTACGCCATCAACCAAGCGGGCTACCTCGGGGCCGAAGTCTCGGGTGAGATCCTCTAGGGAATAGTCCGTATCCTCCACCGTGTCGTGCAAGAGAGCCGCCACGATGGTGGTGGTATCCATGCCGATTTCGGCAGCGATAGTGGCCACGGCAAGCGGGTGGGTAATATACGGCTCCCCGGACTTCCGGAAAACCCCTTCATGCAGGTGCTCCGCGGTGTCATAGGCGCGATTGAGTAGGTCCGCATCGACCTTGGGATGAAACTTGCGGTGAATGGACATCAACGGGTCCAGCACCGGGTTCACCTTTACTCGGCCGCCGGTGAGCGAACGGGCTAGGCGGGCTGACATACTGCGCATTCCCCCGCCTGTTTGGCGCTTAACTGGTTTGTCCATGGCCATATCTACCGCCCTTCGAAGTGCCACCTTTCCATGTGGCCTCATGTCCATCTAGATCGTGGAATCTAGCTTAGACATCTCATCTTAGTCTGTGGCATTCAACACAATGAGCGGCGGGCCGGATAAGCGCTCACGACCGTTGAGACCCTTGACTTCCAACACCACCACATTGCCAGCGACTTCGGCACCTGCGGACTCAAGCAAAAGCTTGGCACCGTGGAGGGTGCCCCCGGTGGCCAAGACGTCGTCGACAAGCACTACGCGCTTGCCCTTGATGTCAACGCCGCTGGCTGGAATCTCCAGCGCCGCAGAGCCATACTCCAGCTCATATTCCTCGGTATATACCGGAGGGGGAAGCTTGCCCTTCTTGCGGATGGCCAGGATACCCAGGCCCATCTTGTAGGCGACGGCCGAGCCAAGGAGGAATCCACGGGCGTCTAGGCCGCCAATCATATCTGCGCCCAATTCCTCGCAGGCGGCCGCCAAGCCGTCCACTACGGTGCGAAATGCCTCTGGATCCGCCAAGACTGGGGTGAGGTCCTCAAAAAGGATGCCTTTCTCTGGAAAGTCTTGAACGAGGCGAACCTTATCCTTGAGTGCCTGTGCTGCTGATTCGTAGTGCGAGCTCATAATCTTCCTTGAGAAATAATTGCGAGAGGTCGTTAACGGCCGCTGTGCGCGGCCTAGTTCTTTTCAGCTGGGGCGGTGCTGTGCCAGCGATCCATATTCCAACCGATGCCCGAAACGCCAGTGTACGGCAGGACACCTTCCACGTCGCGGCGGACAAGGAATACGCGCGGCTGTGCGGCTAGTGGAATGGAGGGAACATCCTTCCATAAGGAATCTTCCGTCTTTTTTAAGTCAGCGGAGTTTTCCATGGTTGATTCAGCTGCGGAATATTCCGTGTGGGGATCGACCGGGCCGAGGAATGCATCGACGGTGGGCGCCCAGGTTTCCGGATCCATTTCCAAATAATGTTGGGACATAAATTCCGCGGAGGCGTCCTCGATGGTAATGCCTGCCGGCTCACAGGACGCACGCAGCTGCTCCACCATCGCCTTATACCGGCTATCCGGGGCTAAGTAGGCCACCTTGATGGTCGTGCCGTTGAGCTGGCCCGCCTTAGCGATATCAGTGCCTTGGTGGTCTTTGCCCACCTTATCCAGACCGCCAGCTACTGGGTCGGTAGCAGAAACAGTACGCAAATAAGCGGGCGGGACCTCGACCCCTGAAGCCTCGGAGCTTGCCTGAGCAACCGCCTGCTGATCGACGCACGCGGCAAAGCTCTCCCGCGCCCAAGGTTCGGCAAATACTCCGGACTCGGACAAAGTCAACGTATCAGTTAGCTCACCTACCATCGGAGTCACCTCATACGGAGTCTCTCCTGCCTCATTCTTGGTGCTAGCCAGCCAATCTGGGTCTTCGCTGCCGGAATCCACCACGCGCAGTGCTCCCTGGTCTGCAAGTTTTTGGGTGTCTGCATCTGCTGGCCACACAACAATATGACCCTCAGCTGGGGCATCCCCAAAGTACTTCTCGTTTGCCTTGAGAATTACTTCACCCTCGTCGCCTATTTTGTCGATGACGTAGGGGCCGAAAGACACCTGCAAATTCGAATCAAATTGGTCCTTCGCTACTGAAAAGCCATACCGCCACGCATCCGCGACTGGGGCGAGCGCTTGCATATCCTCAGCCGCCAGCGCCGAATGGAGTTGCTCCATACTCAAGCCGGCCTCATCGGCCAAAGCATGGGCGGGCATGATTGTGCCGGCACCAAACATGTGGCGCCAGCGTTGACCCTGATCCTTATTAAAAGTGAGGGTGAAAGTTTTGCTTTGCGGTTCACAGCTAAAATCTGCGATGTCACTCATCAGCGGCATATGGGAGGCAAATTCAACTGGGTGGGTACCAGCGGAATATGCCAAATAATAGTCATCGCAAGTAACTGGGGCGCCGTCAGAAAATACGGCATCTTCTTCCAGTGTTAATTGCACGCTGCGCTGGTCGCTGCCTGCAACGGGCGGTAGTTCCTCAGTCTCTACGAGGTCGGCGTTGGGAATCAATTCGCCGGACGGGCCTGGCACGAAAAGCCCCGGGTATAAACGCGTAGACAACAATCCCGCGGACGTGGCATCGCCAAAGGAGGTACCGGCATTGGTGGTGGCCAGACGGGAATTAACTTGGTAGCCGAAGTATCCGTAGGACTCCGGTTCTTGGGGCGCATTGGATGAGCCCTGCTCACCGCCTTGACCGCTACAGGCTGCCGCGCCTAGTGCAAGAAGCGACGCGCACGCAGCGGCAGCCTTCTTTCCCCAGCGCTGTCCACCGGAAATGCCTTCTCCCTTAAACACTGCTATGTGTCCTCACTTCAGCTACTAGTCCGCCAGTGCCCTATTACCGCAGCCTAGCGCCCTGGGCGCCAGGTAGCGCCTGGGTGGCCGGTGAGCTCGGATGATTCGGCGTCGCCCTCTACCGAGCTAGGCTTAGCACTTGCTGGAGATACCACGGTACGGCCGGATGCTGGGGCAGAATCAGGCTCGCCCTCGTCACTCTTTCCGGCCCGGTAGTCCGCAACGCGCTTATTATGGCGCTTAATCTTCTTAGATAGGTTAGCAAGGGTGACAACCAACGGGGTGGCAAAGAAGATGGAAGAGAAGATTCCTTCCACCACGCCAATAAGCTGAATGAGTGCCAAATCGCGCAAGGTACCAATGCCCATGAGCCAGACTGCCACCACGAAGAGCGCGATGATAGGCAGTGCGGAAATCACCGAGGTGGAAATCGAGCGCATTACCGTCTGGTTGATCGCCAAGTTTGTCAGCTCAGCAAAGGTCTTTTTCCGTTGACCTTCAAGGCCTTCCGTATTCTCGTTGATCTTGTCAAAGACAATGACCGAGTCATACATGGAGAAGGTGAGCACCGTAAGCAAACCAATGATTACGGCTGGGGAAACGTCAAAACCAAAGAGCGCATAAATACCAGCGAGGATTACGCCATCCGCGATGAGCGCGATGATGGCGGCAAGCGCCATGGTCTTTTGCAGGCGGATAGCCACATAGATGGTGGCAGCCACCAAAAAGACCAGCATGGCGATGAGCATGCGCTGGGTGATGGAAGAGCCCCAAGATTCAGACACTGTGGAGGAACCGACGGCATCAGGCGTTGCCTTGCCGTTTTCATCCTTTGGCTCAAAATTTTCGTAGATTGCTGTACGGGC
This sequence comes from Corynebacterium sp. p3-SID1241, assembly GCA_025144025.1. Lineage (GTDB taxonomy): Bacteria > Actinomycetota > Actinomycetes > Mycobacteriales > Mycobacteriaceae > Corynebacterium. The sequence continues at coordinate 116,648 of JALXWS010000005.1, forward strand.
AGCGTCCACGTCCTCTTGGCTGAGGCGCTCGGAGACAATCTCCAACGTCTCGGAGTCACCGGCGCCGACGATGTGCACCTGCTCCGGTTCTACACCGGTGGAGTCTTCGAAGACTTGGCTTACCTCGTCTTCCTTCAGGTCTCCGGCTGGCATTGACAAAGAAGTGCCGCCTTCGAAGTCTATCGAGAGGGAGAATCCACGGATGAGGATCGCAGCAACGGCAGCCACAACCAACGCAGCTGTTATGCCGTACCACAGCTTGGTGCGACCAATGAAGTCATAACCGCGCTCGTCCTCATAGAGGCGATCCATCCGGGAAATTTTGTGTTTAGTCGAAACAGCCATGCTTATTTCTCCTCATCTTCCGCAGCGTCTGAAGGGCGGGCGGTTCCTGCAGTAGAGCTTCCTGCCGGTTCCTCAGTGGATGCCTCCCTGTCAGTAGAACGCTCGGCGGAGCCTGCTCGGCGGCGGCTAGAACCGTAATATCCGCGTTCACGGCGCTCTTCTACCAAGGCGTAGATACCACCGAGACCGTTCATGGAAGGCTTGGCTGCAGCCGGACGGCGACCAACCATCTGCATCAGCGGTGCCATCACCAGGAAGGAGACGACTAGGTCGAAGACCGTGGTCAGACCCATGGTGAAGGCAAAGCCCTTAACCTCACCGATCGCAAGGAAGTAGACAACCACTGAGCCGATCAGGGTCACCGCGTTACCGGTCACAATGGTGGCACGAGCACGCTCCCACGCCTTTTGCGTAGCGGAACGGAAGGTGCGCCCCTCGAGCAGCTCATCCTTAATGCGCTCGTAGTAAACCACGAAGGAGTCAGCCGTTGCGCCCACGCCAATTACCAAACCGGCGATACCGGAAAGGTCCAACGAGTAGCCGATCCAACGACCAAGCAGAACCAGCGCTCCATAGGTAAGGAGGCCAGAAGCAATAAGGAAAATTAGGGAGACTCCCGCAAGGGCGCGGAAGTAATACAGGGAGTACGCCATCACGAGGATGAGGCCAACCAGACCTGCAATGAGGCCTGCCTGCAGTGCGGCTTTACCCAGTGTAGGAGGGATGGATTCTACGGTGCCGCCGGGTTCGCCGTTTTCACCGGCAAAAGATAGCGGCAATGCGCCGTATTTAAGGTTATTTGCCAAGCTCTTTGCCTCTTCTTGGCTAAAGTCACCAGTAATAGAGGTAGCGGAGCCAACCGGAGTAGCCCCCTGAATTACCGGTGCCGAGATAACCGCGGAGTCAAGAGTGATGGCAATTTGGTCCTTGAGGTGTTCCTTCGTAAGGTCCGCCCACGTCTGCGAACCATTCGGGCCATTTCCAGTCTTGAAGGAGAAGTTAATCTCCATCTGGCCGGACTGGCCATTGAGACCACCCTCGATCGGCGAGTTGGTATCAATCTCGTTACCGGTCAGGCGGGTACCGTTTTCGTCCTTGATGCCATTGAGAAGCGGAGCCGGTTCCAGCACGTACGGATTACCATTGGAGTAATCACAGGTAACGAACGGCTTGGAAGGATCATCCGCGCCGGCCAAAGGATCGGTATTGCCCTGGCAAGTCATCAGCGCAGAGGCTGCCGCCTGGGTGGTCGGATCCTCGGACTGCCGGTCCTTGAGAAGCATCTCCGTTACCTCGTCGCGGCGCTCGGCCTGCTCAATGGAGTTGCCGGGCTCTTCCATGGGCTTAGCGCTAACCTTTGGAGCTTTCTGCTCCTTTGGCTTTTTGCCGGTCATTTGCGCTTCTTGGTCGGCGACGGCCTTGGTAACCTGCTCCATCTGCTTATTGGCATCGTCTGCGCTAAGGACATCGTACTTGACCCAGCGATTAGCCATGTCCTCCAATTCCTTGTTCAGCTTTGCCATATCCGGCATGGAGGGCTTCGCCACGGGGCGGAAGTAGAGCTGAGAGGTCTGGCCCACGGCCTGCGCCTGGGAGGCGTCCTCACCCGGCACAGTGATGACCAGGGTATTGCCATTGATAACAACCTCGGAGCCGGAAACGCCCATACCATTCACGCGCTGTTCCAAAATGGCGCGCGCCTGCTTTAGCTGGTCTTGTGTGGGCTCTTCGCCCTGCGGCGCCAGCGTTACACGGGTACCGCCCTGTAGGTCAATACCGAGCTTTGGGGTGCCTTGCCGGCTACCAGTAAAAAAGATGAGCGCATAGATAACAACCACGATGAGGGCAAAGAGCGCAAGCGCGCGCTTTGGCCATTGGCGTTTGCTATTTTTCATAGCGCCACGGGATGATGCGGACAACGATAATCTCCTGTGCTGCGTATTACAGGGTGTTTAAACATTAAATACGGCCCCGCCGAATGGCGCAGGCACGTCAACAACGCACAATCGTACGTCATGAGGCAGAGTTTTCCTTAACAGGGGCCGGAAAAGTTCCAAAGTGTGATGGGGTCTACGCTCAATGAAGACCCTATTCACCAAGCAATTGTTAAGGATACTCTCAGATAAACCTCGCGCTAATGCTTTCCCTCGTCATCAAATGGTGGGTATTCCTCGTCCCGCGGGTTGTGTGCTTCGTTAGGTTTCGCCTCGCCTGCTGACGCGGGACGCTCTAGGCCATTGGCTTCTTGTTCGGTTCGGATCACTGCCATCTTGTCAAAGGTCACCACGACGCCTGGGGCGATTTCGAGGTCCACGCTCTTTTCAGCGGTACCGCGCACGACGCCGTGTACGCCACCGGCAGTGACGATGGAATCACCCGGCTGCAAGGAGTTTTGCAAGGATTGCATCTCATTTTGGCGCTGGCGTTGCTTCCGCATGGCCATAAAGGATGGAATAACGAACAAGATGCCAATAATGATGAGAATGATGATTTCCATAGCTTTCTAGTGTGCCAGACACTCCTTGCCATAGAAACCCCAGGGTGCGTCGCCAAGCACCCAGCCACCTAAATCAAAACAGGCCGGCTGCACCTTCCGGTGGAGTAAGCCCCAAGTGGCGCCATGCAGCCGCCGTGGCTACGCGGCCACGACCTGTGCGCGAGACCATCCCAGCACGCACCAAATAGGGTTCGCACACTTCCTCAACTGTGGATGGCTCCTCTCCTACCGCAATGGCAAGGGTGCTGACACCAACAGGCCCGCCCCCATGGCCTTTAATGAGCGCATTGAGCACCGCGCGGTCCAAACGATCCAAGCCCATCTCGTCCACGTCAAAGACTTCCAGCGCTCCCTGAGCTGCGCCCAGATCAATATGCCCCGCGCCGTTGACCTCGGCATAATCACGAACGCGGCGCAGCAACCGGTTAGCAATGCGCGGCGTACCGCGAGAACGCGAACCAATTTCTACCGCAGCATCGTGGTCAATATCGACATCGAGTATGCGCGCGGCACGCTTGATGACTTGGGTCAGGTCTTCCGTATCGTAGTACTCCATCTGCGCGGTAAAACCGAAGCGGTCACGCAACGGGCCGGTAAGCATACCGGCGCGGGTTGTAGCCCCCACCAAAGTAAAGGGCGGAATTTCAAGTGGAATAGAAGTCGCGCCTGGCCCCTTCCCCACAATGACGTCAATGCGGAAGTCCTCCATCGCCATATACAGCATCTCTTCTGCTGGGCGTGCGATGCGGTGAATCTCATCAATAAAAAGGACGTCACCTTCCATCAGGTTAGAGAGCATGGCTGCCAAATCCCCCGCACGTTCCAAGGCCGGTCCGGAGGTCATGCGCAGCGAGGTCCCCAACTCCTGCGAGATAATCATGGCCATTGTGGTCTTGCCCAAACCAGGAGGCCCAGAAAGCAGCACGTGGTCTGGCGTTACTCCGCGATTTTTTGCGCCCTTGAGAACGAGAGAAAGCTGTGCTCGCACCTTGGGTTGGCCGATGAATTCATCGAGCGACTTCGGGCGCAGAGAGCGCTCAATATCATGTTCCTCCGCATGCGCAGTTGCCTCTACATTGCTATTGCGCTGGGAGGAATGCGCCGCATCGACTCCTTCTGGGAGGTTAAACTCGGTGCGCTCAATATCGGACATAAATCCAGCCTTCCTACCCGCCGCTACTTCTTCTTACCCAGTTGCGCAAGCGCCGCGCGCAAAAGCGCCGAAGTGTCAGCCTCACTGTTTTCAGCGTAGGCCGCCTCCACTACAGGGCGCGCTGCCTTCTCCGTAAAGCCTAGGCCGATAAGAGCCTCGGTAACGCTTTCTACCACGGCACCGCCAGCCGGAGACACAGCGGTAACAGAGTCATCCGAGCCTGCGTCCTCACCTGGCGCAAAGGCCGCCACCTTATCTTTTAGTTCCAAAGCCAAGCGCTGGGCCATGCGCTTGCCGACGCCCGGAATGGACTGCAGCGCCTTTACATCTTCCGCAGTTATCGCTGCTGCAAGCTCCCCAGCCCCCATGACCGAAAGCGCTGCCAAGGCAAGCTTTGGCCCCAAGCCAGACACGGACTGTAGCACCTGGAACATTTCACGATCCTCATCCGCACTAAAGCCGTACAGTGTGAGGGAATCTTCCTTGACTACCAAATTGGTAAGTACCGTAGCCTGCTCGCCGCGGCGCAACCTGCCCAAAGTTGAGGGCGTAGCCAAAAATTTATATCCCACGCCGGCACAATCGATAACCCCATGGTCGAGACCAATATGGATTACTTCTCCACGCAGTGCAGCGATCATTGCTTTCCTATCCTTCTATTTTCTTTGCTTCCCTAGCGCTTCTTGCCTTGTCCGCGCACTCCGCTCGTCTTGGCGCCCAGGCCTAGGCCGGTATTGTCCATGCGCACAATGGCAGGAGCGCGCCAGCAGTGACACACGGCCAGGGCTAGTGCATCGGCGGCGTCGGCAGGCTTGGGCGGTTCCGATAGCCCAAGGATACGGGTAATCATAGTGGTCATCTGCTTTTTATCGGCACGCCCATTGCCAGAGATGGCCTTTTTCACTTCAGACGGGGTGTACATGTATACCGGAATATCGCGTTCAGCCGCAGCCAGCACTAGCACTCCTACCACGTGGGCAGTCTGCATGACCGTGGAAACCTGCCCACGTTCGAAGACGCGCTCGATCGCTACGACATCCGGTGAGTAGTCATCCATCCATTCCTTAGCCGCGATAGACAGCCGCAGAAGCCTCTCAGTTAGCTCTTTATCGCTAGGCGTGCGCACCACGCCCACGGAAACGGGGAGGATTCCTCGCCCGCGACCAGCCTGAACCACAGAAAGTCCGCAGCGCGTCAAGCCGGGATCGATGCCCATTACGCGCATTCCTTCTAGGTTCATCTCTCCCCCGCTTTCATTTCTATACCGCACCTATTGCCACTAGCACCATTATGGACTACACACACGCGTTCTACAAGCGCAACGTCTCACCTACATAGCGAAGCGCCGGCAACGCCTCCGACGAGCTGTGCCCGTGGAGCGCTACCGGCGCCAAAAATAGCCGCTATTGAAGCGAAAACCGTTTAGTCCTCATCTAGCTCTGCTAGAACTTTATCGGACAGGTTCATATTGGTATAGACGTTTTGTACATCGTCGGAATCTTCCAAAGCATCGATAAGGCGGAAGATCTTCTTCGCGTCATTAGCCTCAAGTGGCACATCCACGGAAGCGCGGAAGTCATTATCTGAATCATCGACTTCAATATCAGCTTCTTTGAGGGCGTCCTTGACCGCCTGGACATCGGTAGGTGCACAGATGATCTCGAACTTTTCGCCGTGGTCCTTAACCTCTTCAGCGCCGGCCTCGAGCACGGCCATCAACACGTCGTCCTCGCTAAGCTCACCCTTTTCTACTAGGACGTAACCGGTGCGGGTGAACATGTACGCCACGGAGCCAGATTCACCGAGGTTTCCGCCGTTCTTAGACATCGCGGTACGCACGTCCGTCGCCGCACGGTTGCGATTATCGGTAAGGCACTCAATAAGCATGGCCACACCATTGGGGCCGTAGCCCTCATACATGACGGTTTCCCAGTCAGCGCCGCCAGCTTCCTCACCGGAGCCACGTTTGCGCGCACGCTCGATGTTGTCATTGGGGACGGAGGCCTTTTTGGCCTTCTTGATCATGTCATCAAGGGTTGGGTTAGCCGCTGGGTCACCACCGCCGGTACGAGCCGCCACTTCGATGTTTTTGATCAGCTTGGCAAATTCCTTGCCACGCTTGGCATCGTTAGCAGCCTTCTTGTGCTTGGTAGTTGCCCATTTCGAATGGCCTGCCATGTAGTCCCTTTCTAATCAGGTGCTGAAACTGGTGGCAATTATACGTGTGCTGCACGAATGCGTAAAAGCGACCCCCTTATAAGCGGGAAGAATTTATACTTTTTGCCAGTTGCCGTGGGCGGAACCGCTACCCAAATCTTCATCCAAAAAGCGAGTAAGGCCCTCTTGATTAACTAGGGCCACCAACTCGCCCTGTTCGTTAAATAGCTTGCCACGGGCGATGGCCCTTCCACCGGACGCCGAGGGTGAAACCTGCTCATATAGCAGCCATTCATCCACGCGGAAAGGCCGCACGAACCACAGCGCGTGGTCTAGGCTCGCCAATTGCACCCTATCTCCCTGATGCGGGATAAGTGCAGAACGAATCAGCGTCATATCAGACATATATGTAAGTGCCGCACGGTGAAAGCAGGCATCATCCGGAACATCACCAGTATTGCGGAACCAGATATGCCGAAAGCCCGCTCCGGTTTTCTCTGCGGCGGCGGCATCGCGCCCTTCCTCCGGCACGAGGCGGATATCCCAATCCTCCCATTCCTTGAGGATAATCCGAGTGGAATAGGGCGCACCGCCGCCCAATCGTGCTACTTCAGCCGGCCCCGGCACCTCGGGCGGAGCGTCTTGGTGCCGCGGGCCTGTATCTCCTTCGCGATGAAAGCTTGCCATGAGAATGAAGATCAATGCGCCATCTTGGCAGACCCGCACTTGACGATGAGCAAAAGAACGACCGTCGCGGATTCGCTCCACCCGCAACTCTATCGGGCGCTTGGCGTCGCCAGGTCCTACAAAATATCCGTGCAAGGAATGCACACGTTTACCGCCAACAGTGCGCTGAGCCGCAGCCACTGCCTGAGAGGCGATATGACCGCCAAAGGCACGGTCAATCCGAGACTCAACAGCAGGGCCGAGAAATTCATCTACCCCACCTGTTTCCTCTAAAGCCAATATTTCGCGCATGGTCGCCATCTCGTCCCTCCTTAGATTGCTTCTCATACGAATCGCATATTGTTATCTACATTACTAAATGAGGCGGAGTCGATCTCTTCCACAGTAGGGCGTACCCCACTTCTGGGCAGTTTGGTTTCAGAATTTTCTGGAAGAAGCTATGTCTGCCCCAATGCACGCTTCCATTGACTAAAGTCTTTCGAGTGAAACGCATCGCTTCTGTTCCTGCAGTATGGCTCGGTTGGGTAGTCGCCCGCTTGGTTCTGATCTACCTACTCAAAATTGACCATAGCCCCAGAGGCGATGTCGCCTATTATTTTGCCGGTCTCTACGGCACTGACCCTACGCAGATGACCGAGTATCCCCATGCAGGAACATGGCCCACGGTGCTTTTGGGCTGGTTAACCGGTGAAGATATCACAACCTTCTATATCGGCTTCACCGTCATAACCTTGCTTGTTGACGCCGCCTTTTTAGCCCTCCTACTGCGCCATCACCCCACCCAACCGCGCGCTTTCCAAGCAGCATGGTTTTGGGTCTTTTTCGGCACGGCTGCTGGGCACACCTTTGTTTGGCGCCTCGATATTTTCCCCGCCGTGGCCGTGGCCGGAGCAGCTGCTCTACTGGCTACCCGTCCGCTCTTTGCATCGGCACTATTGGGTTTTGCCACCACCATGAAACTATGGCCTGGAGTTCTCGCCGCAGGCTTGGTGGGCCGATTCAATCAATCCAAAACCTGGCAACGATTGCTTGCCTTCTTCTGCACCATCTTCGCGCTCTGCGGGGTCACAATCGCCACCTCAGGCGTCGATCGATTACTTTCCCCGCTTAATTACCAGGGCGTGCGAGGGCTGCAGCTAGAGTCCATCCCAGCTACATTCCTACTCATCCAGGCTCACCACCATCCCGGCCGCTGGCACCTAGGCTATGCCCCTTCCAAGAGTTTTGAAATTTCCGGCCCCGGCGTAGATACCGCAATGCTATGGAGCACTATAGCCATGACCGCGATGCTCGTATTCGCCATTGGTTGGGCGCTTTACCGCCTTTTCGCCGGCGGGTGGACCACCCGCACCACTATGGCATTCTTTACCGTCATGGTCCTGCTGCTCATCGCCACCAATAAGGTCTTTTCTCCGCAATACATCGTCTGGTTAGGCCCGTTGCTGGCCGTAGTCATCCGCCAGCGCTTGCCCCGAGGTTTTGCCTCGCTGAAAGTGCTCCAAGGACTAATAGCGGTGTGCACCATCGTTGCGGCCGGGCTCGGTACCTTGGTCTACCCGTTCAACTATGACTACATCTGGCAATACGTAGGTGAGAAAATGTTTCCCGTTTACGTCTTGGCTGCCCGCAATATTCTCATCCTCGTCATGGTTCTCATTGGCCTCATCTGGCTGGGGCTCGAGGTGGCCTTTAGCAAAAGGCTTGCACGCGCAGAGGGAGAGCAGCCTGACTCGCCGTCCGCCTTGCCCGCCGATACGGCCGCGCCGGCGCACGCACAGCCGGTGGCCCAAGACCTAGGCGGACTAAAGCCTACACGCACCACGCCTTAGGCGTCTGAGGCCGGTAGGCTACTCTGCCAGCATATAATCGAAGTATTCCGGCAGCTTTGCAGTGCCGCCCAAGTGAAATAGACGCACAGCTGGACGCAGGCGCAGCGCACGGGTATCACTGACAGCCTCATTGTAGAAACGATGCGCAAGTTGGATGCGTCCTTCGGCGTCGGCAAGCGCTGCTGGGCGCCGATCTGCAGGAAATTCCCGCACAATGGCGGCGGATAATTCGCGCTCGGCCATCATTCGCGGTTCGAAGTGACCCTGATAAAGCTCGGTGGACTCGGCGCGCTGGGCTAACGCCGCCAAGTCCGGGGCCACCGCCGCAGTGACAGCTGCCCTGCGATCAAGCGCCGCCTGTAACTGCGCCAGTGAGGCATCCGTGCGAATATGCAAAGAATTTAGCCGTTGGGCGGTAAAAAGTGCCCAGGAACCCACGATGATCAAGATGAATACGATAAGGGCTATCTCAATGGCCATTAGCGCTTCACCCTCACCTTGGTGCCGTCTTGAACGGTTTCATAAACCTGCATTACCGCGGCGGCTACATGGTCCCAGTCATAGGTGCTGGCTCGCTGTACTCCATTGTGCACTAAGCGGGCGCGATATTCGGCGTCCTCGAGCACCTCGTTGAGAACACGAGCCAGGTCATTACTATCCTCATTGCGAAATAGCGCACCGGCAATATCATCGGAATCGGCGTCGCACACTGCGCGGAAGGCCTCCAAGTCCGAAGCAACAACGGCTGTACCTGCCGCCATAGCTTCCACCAAGACAATGCCGAAGCTCTCACCGCCGGTATTGGGGGCGACATATACATCAGCGCGGCCGAGAATTTCAGCCTTTTCGGCATCGCTAACCCGGCCAACAAAATCAACGCCTTCCGCCTCACGGGTACGGCCACCACCCATAATGGTCACGCGTATATCTTGGCGTACTTGGCGCAGCGCGGCCAGCAGTATATCGAGGCCTTTGCGCGGTTCATCCAACCGCCCAAGGAAAACTACCTCTAGTGGTTCATTGGGAGCCTTTGCAGGGCTGCGACGCCGAGCCTGCGCATACACGGAAGTATCCACACCATTGGGAATCAGGACTGGGTCCCCTCCCAATTGTTCTACCTGCCAGCGCCGAGCCATATCGGATACCGCGATTCCTCCCCGAATCTTTTCCAAAAAAGGCTCTAATAAAGGCTTGGCCAAGGTCAATACCAGCGAGCTCGATGCGGAAGCATGATACGTCGCTACCAAAGGACCTTGGGCCACGGCCAGCGCAGTCATGGAAAAACTCGGGGAATTTGGCTCGTGGATATGTAGGACATCAAAGTCGCCGTTTTTGATAAAGCGTTTAACCTTGCGTGTCACATGTGGACCGACGGACAAGCGCGCCACAGAGCCGTTATAGGCGATGGGGAAAGCTGGTCCGCCTTTAACCACGAAATCCGGCAGTTGTGTGGCCTCCGAGGCCGGACCAATGACTTGTACATGGTGCCCTTGCTCTATAAACATCGTGGCTAGATCAAGGATGTGGGCTTGAACTCCACCAGGCTCATCGAAGGAGTAGGGACACACAATTCCGATGCGCACTAGTTATCCCCTCCCTGCGATGACCCGGCTTGGTGGGGCTCACCGGCCTTCTGGGCGGCACGCGCTTGGCGACGCCTCTCAATATCGACGTTCCACTGCGGCTGCAACATGTGCCAGTCTTCTGGATGGCGGCGAATATTGTCCGCGAAGCCATCGGCCATGCGCTGCGTGGTTTCTTGTAGGTCCGTTACCTCGATCTCGGGAGATACCGATAGGCCCCAACCCGCACCCTCGAACCAAGAGTGCACCACGTGGAGGGCAGCGCCCGTTTCCAAGGCTAGCTGTGCGGGCCCTGCGGCCATATTAGCCTCCTCGCCCATGAAGTCGACGCTGATGCCGCTTCGAGTAAGGTCACGCTCGGCCAGCAGGCAAACTACGCCGCCGGCTTCTAGCACCTCTTTGAGGCGCTTAAAGGGCGAGGCATCGCCGCCGGTAAGGGGAAGAACCTCAAAGCCGAGGGTTTCGCGGTAGTCCACAAAGGCGTCGAAAAGCACGGCAGGCTTTAAACGCTCCGCAACGGTAGTGAACTGGCCGTAATGACCAACGAGGAAGACACCGGCCATATCCCAATTACCCGAGTGCGGCAGAGCCAAAATAGTCCCACGCCCGGATTCAGCAGAGGCATCAAAGTGCTCCAAGCCCTCTAGGCCGCTGAGCAGACGCTCATGCAATCTTGCATCGCTATGAATCGCCGGCAGCCGGAACGCCTCCATCCAATAGCGCATATAGGACCGCATAGACTCGCGCACCAAGGCGCGAGTTACGTTTTCCGGCCCGACCACTCTGGCAAGGTTCTGGCGAAGGCCATCCATTCCGCGACCATTGTTACTGGCCAAATCCGCACCCCAGCGAAAAAGCGTGCGCGCTACCGGTTCAGGCAGCCGGCGCACCACCTTCCAGCCCGCGAGGTATCCCGCAGCGGCGAGGTCTTCTCTATCCCACATAGTTACTAAACCTCCTGGTTTTAGGTGGTGTGGTGCGAGCTAGGACTGGTCCTGGCGAGCGGCGATAACCATTCGCTGGCACACAGTGAAGATAGATCCTACGGCAAGGATCCACAGCGCTACCTCAATGGCGTGCGGAACGCCCAGGCCCTCGAGACCAATGCCGCCTAGGCCCAAGATGAGCCGCTCGGGACGCTCGATAAGGCCGCCAACCATCTTAAATCCAGATGCCTCTCCCCTAGCCTTGATATAGGAAATGACCTGGGAGCATACCAAGGTAACAAAGCAGGCTATAACCGTAATTCGGGAGGAATCCGCAGAATAAATCAACCACCATGCAATGGCGCTAAATAGTGCGCCATCGGTAATGCGATCGCAGGAGGCGTCTAGGGTCGCGCCGAAAGCGGTGGCTTTGCCAGTCAAGCGAGCCATTGTGCCGTCGAGCATATCGAAAGCGGCGAAAAGGCCGGACAAGACGGCCGCGGAAAAGAGATGACCGGTAGGAATAAGGATAACCGAAATGGCAATGGTGACAATGGTTCCCACAACCGTGACCACGTTGGGGGTCAGGCCAAGCTTCAAAAAGGTTTTGGCTATAGGTTCCACCACCACGGCGGCCGGCTTTCGCCCATGCACGCTAAGCACGCGAATCCTCCTCTTCCATCTCGCGCCAACCTTCTGCCAGCACGCGGCGCGTATCCTGCAGAAGCTGCGGTAATACCTTAGTCCCATCGAGGACAGTCATAAAGTTACTATCCCCGGGCCACCTTGGCACCACATGCAGGTGCAGGTGGTCTCCTACCGAGCCGCCCGAAGCGCGACCCAAGTTCAGACCTACGTTAATGGCTTCTGGGTGCGAAACTCTCTTGAGTACCTGGACTGCTTTTTGCGCAAACGCCATCAACTCGTGCGATTCCTCTTCCGTAAGGTTTTCCAGCTGGGATTCCTTACGGTACGGCACCACCATCAAGTGCCCGGCGTTATACGGAAAAAGATTCAGCAATGCATAAACGGTCTTGCCGCGAGCAATGATAAGCCCGTCCTCATCGCTGCCCTGTGGCGCTTCGACGAAGGGGTCCTTAGAGCGCTTGGCAATATAGGCCATGCGATAAGGCGCCCACAGTCGTTTCAAGCGATCTGGATCACCGGCGCCCGAATCTACAAAGGTCTCCGCCGCCGAGTCATGGTTATTGACGGCGGCATTGTCGGTATCGTGCGTGTCTTTAGCGTCGGGCACTGATGAACTCTTCAGTCGGCTGCTCGTTATTGCGCTCTGCTACCCATGCAGCGATGAGCTCCACGGCCTCATTCACCGGCACACCATTGACCTGGGTGCCATCCAGGAAGCGGAAGGACACGGCGTCTGCCTCGACGTCGCGGGCACCGGCTACCAGCATGAACGGCGCCTTGCCGGTGGTGTGGTTGCGAATCTTTTTCTGCATGCGGTCATCAGAGGTATCTACATCAGCGCGGATACCCTTCTTACGCAGCTGCGCTGCAACTTCCTCAAGGTGCGGGGAGAATTCATCGGCCACCGGAATGCCCACCACCTGGTGCGGTGCGAGCCACGCCGGGAATGCACCGGCGTAGTGCTCCAGCAGCACGCCGAAGAAACGCTCGATAGAGCCGAAGAGCGCGCGGTGAATCATGATGGGGCGCTTCTTCGTGCCATCGGACGCGGTGTATTCCAGCTCGAAGCGCTCAGGGAGGTTAAAGTCCAACTGAACGGTAGACATCTGCCAGGTGCGGCCGATGGCGTCGCGGGCCTGGACCGAAATCTTCGGGCCGTAGAAGGCAGCACCAGCTGGATCCGGTACCAATTCAAGGCCAGACTTTTCGGCGACCGACTGCAAGATAGCGGTCGAGCGCTCCCAAATCTCATCGGAACCGACGAACTTATTCGGGTCCTTGGTAGAAAGCTCCAGGTAGAAGTCAGACAGGCCGTAGTCTTTCAACAAGGAGATGATGAAGTCAAGGACCTTAGTCAGCTCTTCTTCCAGTTGCTCCTCGGTGCAGTAGATGTGCGCATCATCTTGGGTAAAGCCACGCGCGCGGGTCAGGCCGTGGACCACGCCGGACTTTTCATAACGGTAGACGGTGCCGAACTCAAAGAGACGCAGCGGCAACTCGCGGTAGGAACGACCACGGGATGCAAAAATCAGGTTATGCATCGGGCAGTTCATCGGCTTAGCGTAGTAGTTCTGCGGCTCCTTGACGGTATTACCTTCTTCGTCATACTCGCCATCGAGCAGCATCGGCGGGAACATGCCATCGGCATAGAAGTCCAGGTGGCCAGACTTCTTGAATAGGTCGCCCTTGGTGATATGCGGGGTATTTACAAAGGAGTAGCCGGCCTGGACGTGGCGGTTGCGAGAGTGGTTTTCCATCTCCATGCGCACAGTTGCACCATTCGGATGGAATACCGGGAAGCCGGAGCCAATCTCATCCGGGAAGGAGAAAAGGTCCAGTTCTTGGCCTAGGCGGCGGTGGTCGCGCTTTTCAGCCTCTTCCACCATGGTCTGGTAGGCCTCCAGCGCCTCCTTGGACTCAAAGGCGGTGCCGTAAATGCGCTGCAGGCCAGCCTTGGACTGGTCACCGCGCCAGTAGGCAGCTGAAGAACGGGTCAGCGTGAAAGCCGGGATGTACTTGGTGGTCGGCACGTGCGGTCCGCGGCAAAGATCAAACCACTCTACTTCTCCGGTGCGCGGATTGATGTTGTCATAGTGGGTGAGATCGCCGGAACCGACTTCTGCGGCCTCGTCGGAGTCAGGGTCAACGTTGCCCTTGTCTTGGACCAGCTCGAGCTTGAAAGGCTCCTCGGCGAGGGCCTTTTCCGCTTCCTCCGCGGATTCATAGACATGGCGCTCGAAGCGCTGGCCGCCCTTGATGATCTTCTTCATGCGCTTTTCAATCGCCTTGAGGTCTTCCGGCGTGAAAGGCTCGGCGGTCTGGAAATCGAAGTAGAAGCCATTCTCAATGGCAGGGCCGATGCCCAGCTTGGTACCGGGAAACTCGGCCTGCACGGCTTGGGCCATAACGTGCCCGCAGGAGTGGCGGATTACGGCGCGGCCGTCTTCCTCGCTGGCGGCAACCGGGGTAAAGGCGGACTCCGTGTCTGGGGTGTGCGACAAATCAAAGAGAGTGCCGTCCTCACCGCGAACGACTACGACAGCCTCCGGGCCCTTATTGGGAAGGTTGAGCTCTCGCATTGCTGCGCCCACGGCCTGGCCGGCGGGCACGGTGAAGGAATCGTAATTGACCGGTACTGCGGGGATGAGTTCCGCCATAATCGCGCTCCTTTATGCGCTCGTGCGTCGGCGGCATACCTGGCCGCGTCCGCTATTTAAATTTACGGATAGCTATTCTACAACCCTGCATGCTCGCAGAGCGATTTTGCCCACCAAGACTCGCGCCCATCGGCATCGCGGGTGCCCGGCGGGCAGAAATACATAGCCGAACCAATATGAGTCAACCACTCGTTCAGCAGGTCCGATTTATCCAAACGGGCCTGGATAGGCTCGAATTGCTTGGTGGGATCTTGCTGAAAGCAGATGAAAACCTGGCCAATATTGGAAAGCTGCCCATCCTTGCCATCCGGAGCCAGCTCATAGTTATACGGCCGGCGCAGGATGCGCTGCTCTGGATGATCGGCCGGCGGGGCGGCAACGGCCATGTGCGAGTTCTTATCAATCACCGGCAGTCCGTAATCATCTACCGCATCAAAATCTGCATCATCAAATTCTTTTTCACCGGTAAGCGGGGCGCCGGTGTCGAGCTTGCGGCCCACCGCATTTTCGCGGGAGGAGCGATCTAGTTTCTCCCACGTATCCACGTTCATGCGAATGCGACGCACTACCATCGCCGTTCCGCCTTGTGCCCACTTCGGCCCTTTATCGATCCATACCTGGGCTGCAAAATCCTCCTCGCTGCGCGGATTGACGGTACCGTCCTTTTGCCCGAACATATTGCGCGCGGTAGCGCCCTTATCATGGCTGCCATAGGCGTTAATAAAGCCCTGCTGCAACCACTTCACGCTGGCATAGTGCTCACTTGCGCGCACCATGTGCCGCAGGGCATAGGTATTCATCAGTGGGTCATCACAGCAGATCTGCAAGACGATATCGCTTTGTCCCCACTTAGGCTCCAGCGCATCGCGTTTAAAGGAACGCACATCTTTCAGCCACTGGGGCTTGTCCACTCCGAGCAGGTTAAAGACCTCTTCGCCTAGACCGCAGGTGATAGTTAGGTTGGCGGGTTGCTGCACCATTTCCGGCTCTAGCGTGCCCAGCGGCGCCTCCCCCGTACACAATGCACGAGCGTCCTCAGTCCACAGCTTCATCAGGCTGGCGAACCCCCGCTTGTCGACGCCCCTTTTAAGATCAAACCCAACCAGGTTCAGGTACGCTTGCTCCGCGGTTGCGATGCCTGCTTGATGCTCGCCGTCAAAAGCCACGAGGGCGTCGGCAAGCGCAGGCCTATCCTGCGCCTGAGCATCCGGGGAAGAGCCCTGGTTATTGCAGCCTGCCAACGCGAAGGCGCTGGTCGATACCGCAGCGCCAGTGAGAAATCCCCTTCTGCTGAACCCAGACATGATTAGTGGTCGTGGCCTTCCTTGTTGTGGGACATTTCTCCGTGCTCCATGTGGGACATATCGTGGCCCTTCATATCGCCATAGTCCTCATCACCGGCAGCCATGCTGCGCGTTTGGATCTCTCCCAAGTCGAGCTCGTCGCCGCTTTCTAGTTTCACTTTAAGGTCGAGAGATTCACCGGGGGCGATGTGGTTTTCCATTTCCATGAGCATGAAGTGGTCACCACCTGGTGCCAATTCGTGGGACTCGCCGGCCTTAACCACCAATGGGTTCGACATTTCCTGCATCTTGCCATCGACAGTCTCATGGATCTGGTTCACCTTGGCGTCAAGGCTGGTGGAAAAACCGGTGATGGCAATGTCCTTATCGGTATGGTTCACCAAGGTGCCAAAGATAGCGGTCATGTCTTTATCCTCGTTAGCGCGCACAACAGCGTCTTCGAAGGTCAGCTCCTCTGCGGCGGAGGAGGACTTCTCCGCAGCGCTGGTGGTGGCATCCGACTTCGACTCGGTGGAGTCATTTTCGTTCTGTGGAGAGCAACCCGCCAGGGCGAGGCTGGCCACTGTCAAGCCCACAAGGGCAATGTGAGAAATCTTGGACATTATTTTTCGCCTTCCGAATCAATGCGACGAGTCTTGGCAATAAATAGGGCAACTACTGCGGCAATTGCCAGAACGCCGCCCACACCCAGAATGATTTTCAGCGGCATCGGCAGCCCTTCATTTTCTTCCTTGTCTGCCGTGTCAGACTCTGGGGCCTCGGTGTTTTCGGACCCGTCACCTTTGACGGAAAATTCCACACCGCCGCGGGTAGCGTGCCCATCCGAAGACGTGATCTGAAAGCCCACCTGGTAGTTACCCGGCCCAGGATGGACATCCGCAGGGGTCTCAATGGTGAGATCCCGCTCATGGAGCTTTGGTTCCTGGCTAAAGAGTTTTTCACCAGTATCCGCGTTGGTCACGGCGAACGTATTGAAATCTTCCTTGGGAATGCCAGAAAACTCGAGGGTGATTTCCTTAGGAAACTCGTCGAGTTGGTCGCCGTCTTTGACCGAACCGCCAATAACGGAATCGTGCGCGAAGGCGGCCGGCATCGACCCGCCCAAAACCAGTGCGGCGGTGCCCACTGCTGCGGCCGTACGGCGCAGCCAAGGTAAGCGGTAGCCCATAGATAGCTCCTTTGCTGTTGGAAATGCACAAGTTGAATTGTCAGACATATTAGCCGCGGGGTTTGCTAGAACAGCAATCGCGACAAGCAGGGCGTCGAGACATTTGTCGGCTTGAACTGGGACCGAGTTCCACTTCCGAAATAAAAAGAGGTATTTATCACTATTTAAAGCATGGCAATTCAATTGCGAGCGTTCTCGTCGCTGTCTTCCTTGGACTGAGGGGGCGTTCAACTCTGCTAGAAAGCATTAGTGCGACAACAGCTCAACCGGAATCACAAGTATGCTTGACTTCAATGCTCCCCCACTGATCAGCATCGCCGTTTGCTACTTAACCTAGATAGAAATAGTGAAACGCTTATAGTCAAACCTTGTATTGGAGTGCTTTTCTGATGAGTCGTTTGATTGGCTTTGCTGGGATTGCCGTGCTTGTGATTTCCGGCGTCTTTGCTTTACTCGGTTACACAAAAATTTCGTATATTTTTCTAGCCGTTGCCGCCGTTGATCTCATAGTTGCCGTGATCTATCAGCCTGACGAATCCAATGACAGAAGAACGAAACAGCTAAAGGCAGTTAGCTGCTTCTTCATACTCCTCGGCACACTTTTCATCTATATAACAGGGTCTTGGATAGGTATCATCGCGATAAACTCAGGAATAATAGATCTCATGTCCGGAGAAAATTCAATACTGAAAAAGCAGCCACAGAAGCGATAGAGTTGTCGACTCTAATGCCGAATGTCATCGGCCAATGAATGACCTCAACCGGCTATGCACCTTCGTCCCATTTCTGTCTTTCTAGTTGGTTCGTTCAAGAATTCTTCTACCGTTGTCTGATTCCTGAATTAGATATTGCTTACTGAAGAGGATCGACGGCAGCCAACGTAGCTATAGAGCACGTCAAGTTGTTTGTGCGTGGGTTTGATTTCTTATAGGTATTCGTCGCGGCGTTGGGTCGGCCACGGTCAGAGGGACAACTTCCGGGACATACAACCCCTACTGGGATAAGCAGTAGATTCTAAATTAAGAAGCCGCGCCTAAAGAACGTTCTGGGCGCGGCTTTCCGCTTCTGGAAGCAATTCGTTTTCAAGGACCTCTATCAAATCAAAAATAGAATTCCTTTCTTCAGGAAACATCCGATGATTGAGATAGTCCCATGCCTCAACTTCTTTCCCTACAAGAGAATCAAGTTCTTCCAGAAAATTATCTACGCTTTTTAGGCTCTCAATAGCAGTTTTTGTTCTGACAATTATTTGTTCGATGTTTATCTCGTTCCCCATGCAAAAAATTGTATCCCATAAGCGAAGTGTGCACGTCCTGAAATATTTCCTAGCGTCGGCGCTTTTTCTTTGCCCTGCGGGCGGCACGATTCAAACCGGCAGGAGCGGCAGAACGGCGCGCATTTTTATCCATAAGCTCGGCAAACTCACGCACCGCAAGCACCAACTCCTGGTGCTCATCACTGACGTGAAACTCGCGCCCCATCCGGAGATCGCGAGTCATCTCTCTGACGACGCGAGCCGCGTCAGCTACCTCCTCT
Source organism: Corynebacterium sp. p3-SID1241 (assembly GCA_025144025.1). Lineage (GTDB taxonomy): Bacteria > Actinomycetota > Actinomycetes > Mycobacteriales > Mycobacteriaceae > Corynebacterium. The sequence goes on from JALXWS010000005.1 coordinate 135,138, forward strand.
CTGGGGGTGCGCAGCTTCAGCGTGGCTTGCTCATGCGCCTGCGCCAACTCCTCTTGGTGCTGTCGCCTATGGGTTAAGAATCAAAAGGGGATGCGGACGAAATCTTGGAGGATTTTCCGCATCCCCTTTTTTGTCGCATATCCCGCAACACCGGTACGTGGGGTGTAGCGGGGCTGCGTTGTAGGGGTGCCGCACCGATTCGGGTGCAACGGTTTGGCAGGCAGTGCCGTGACCAGTAACTACATGTCACGTGGCATAATAACTACCATAAGGCTATTCAAGGTATTTCAGGGCACATTTCTATAGTTCTGGCGAACATATCCTGAGAAAAATATCAATAGTCCCAAAAACGAGGAAAAAATCCCGTATGGAATATGCGATTTCAATATTGAATAAATCGCTAATGCGTAAAAAATAGATGATGATAGATAAAGTGCGGAGCTCAATCTATCTCTATCATTTGAAAATGGCTGGAATATTTTCCCATAAAAGGTTGAATATGACAGATATAGGGAAAGCACCGCCGTGCCGAAAAGTAGTACAACGGGGAATATCAATTAAACAAAGTTCCTTGTCTTAATCACGAACGCTAAAACCGCTCCTGCGAATTTTACACGCATTGCCTGGGTGGTGAGGGCGCCAACTAAAGGCCCACCAGCACATCCAAAGATGGCATTCATCATATAGTCTGGCGGCGCAACGGCTTCATCGGTAGCTCGTGAAGCTGCATCCTGTATCGCAGATGCGGAAACAGACGTTAGTGCCCCTTTAACACACCACCCGACGACGGCGACTGCAGCAGCTGCTACCGCAGGAAGCGCTCTAGGCGCGGGGCCAACCATTCGATATTTGACATCAACATCGAAGAACGCTTCTTCCAGTTCTGGATCAAGAACTGATTCGGCAGTTACGAGATCTTGGTAAGTGATTTCGTGCGTTTCCTCTGCATTTGCCACGTTCACTCCGTATAAGGAAATCGAAAGGGCCAAGAGGGCAGAGAGGGATCTCTTCTTGATCGAGTGTGTCCCATGAACCTCCGACGGCATGTGAGTACGTACGACACACAATTGTAAGTGGATACGTGTTTGTTTTAAACATTACGGATCATGCCCGAATATCTGGATTCTCAATGTATCTGGATATGCGACACGCCGATCCAGACACGCCATTTAATCCTTTTCCCTCGCCTACGACGCCCATGTGACACATCAGCATAGAAAAAGCCGCCCCGTCTCTGGGGCGGCTACATGGAGCGGATGACGAGACTCGAACTCGCGACCCTCACCTTGGCAAGGTGATGCGCTACCAACTGCGCTACATCCGCACAACAAACCGGAGTTTGTCATCGAGTCCCTAGGGGGACTCTAGTGCGCGATACTGGGATTGAACCAGTGACCTCTTCCGTGTCAGGGAAGCGCTCTCCCGCTGAGCTAATCGCGCTTAATGCCCGAAGGCATTAAGAAGTTGAGGTGGAAACGGGAATCGAACCCGTGTGCACGGTTTTGCAGACCGTTGCCTCACCACTCGGCCATTCCACCGTGGCGATACCGCCTCACACAATACAGTGCTGGAGCGGATGACGAGACTCGAACTCGCGACCCTCACCTTGGCAAGGTGATGCGCTACCAACTGCGCTACATCCGCATGCGAAACCAGGCCCGGTTTCTAGGACAAAGTCCTTGTGCGCGATACTGGGATTGAACCAGTGACCTCTTCCGTGTCAGGGAAGCGCTCTCCCACTGAGCTAATCGCGCGCTATTCATTTAGAATCACTCTTCGCAGGAACACCCTTAGAAAAGCGTGGAGCGGATGACGAGACTCGAACTCGCGACCCTCACCTTGGCAAGGTGATGCGCTACCAACTGCGCTACATCCGCATTGCACCGCAAAATTTGTATCGTTGCGGTGCGAGAAGAAACATTATCGTGCTCCGCTCCAGTTTCCAAATCCCCAGCCCAGCGGCATTCTTTTAGCCGCTGAAATTTCGCCTCCGGTCCATTCAAAAACACACCGGCGTAATTCATCGAGGGAAATCGCCAATCAAATGACCCCTCAAAGGCGCCACCTACCCAGCCAATTAGGTATTTCAAATTACAGAGGTGTAGATTTAGCCCCCGCAAGGTCCTATAGCTCAGTGGGAGAGCGTTCCGTTCACACCGGAAAGGTCACTGGTTCAATCCCAGTTAGGACCACCATTTCCCGCCCGTAGCTTCAATCTAAAGGACACTGGGCGGGTTTCTTTGTATATCTGTAAAGTGTCCCGACGTGTTGTGGATTCTTTTAGGCATTATCGCCGGACTCGTTCTCCCCATACAGACCCTGGTTAATACGCGCCTGCGCGCATCAACTGGCACCCCATTTTCTTCTTCGCTTATTTCCTTTGCCGTGGGCACGGTGACCTTGCTCATTATCGCAACGGCAGTCACCGGCGGTGACTTCGGAATTTCCCGGGCATTCGGCGAACCGCTGTGGATTTGGCTTGGCGGCTTACTTGGGGTCGTGGCTCTTACTGGAAACATCCTCCTGTTTCCTCACTTGGGCGCAGTCCAGACCGTCGTCCTTCCCATCGCAGGCCAGATCATGATGGGGCTCGTCATTGACCACTTAGGGCTTTTTGACTCCCCCGCTTCCCCACTAATCATCGTGCGCGCATCTGGGGCGGTGGTTGTGTTAGGTGGGGTAATCGCCATCGTCGCTGGGCCCGGCGCGCCTCCGAAGAGCGAAGACTCCGCTGTTTCTTTGTGGCTGTGGCGCCTAGCCGGATTCGTCTTTGGCTGCTTTACCGCAAGCCAGTCCGCCATCAATGGTCATCTGGGCCAAATCACCGGGTCACCCGTCAGCGCGGCCTTAGTGTCTTTTACGATTGGCGTTTCTGCACTCGTTATTCTCAATACTATCCTGCGCTGGCGCCCCCGTATCGAGCGTCCCGAGGGTAAGGCTAACCCATGGTGGATGTGGGTTGGCGGCGTCCTAGGCGCCTTGTTTGTCTTTGGCAACGCGGCCTTGGTTCCACAGATTGGTACCGGGCTTACTGTGGTGGCAACCCTTCTTGGTTCCATGGTGGGCTCCGTACTTATCGATCGTCTGCGGGGCGCCCCCGTAGCAATGCGCCAGGTAGCCGGCATTGCAGTGATTTTGATTGGCGTAATACTCATCCGCTTGATGTAGGCCCACTGTCTGGGGTGTGCCCTGCGCTTTACCGTTCTGGTGGGCATCTGGCGCCTTGACTAGGCTGGGAAGGTATGGATATCTCTTCGCTATTGGGCCCGGATTCCGGTGATGTATTCACCGTCCGCACAAATATGGTCAGCACGCTAACCGGCTCGGCAACCATGAACCACGTTTCCAAAGACATGGGAAATGATACTGACGGGCAGCTCTTCGCAGCTTTACGTAACTGGGCAGACGTCGTGTTGGTGGGTGCGCAAACGGTGCGTGCGGAGGACTATTCAGGAGTTGCTCCGGTCACGGATGGCTCACGTCCCGCTCCGATTGCGGTGCCTTCCCGCAGCCTTGATTTCGATATCACCTCGGACTTCTTCACGGATTTCACTACCCCTCCCATCCTCTTGGTCCCCCATAGCAGCCGGGACGATCAAGAGCTCGCAAAGCGCATCGCGACCATCGAATCCGCAGGCGCGGAAGTCTGCGATGCTGGCGAAGGAACCGTGCAGGACTACATATCCGTCTTGAAGGACCGCGGGTTTAAGCGCGTACTCTGCGAGGGCGGGCCAGGAATGATAGGGCAGCTGGTAGACATCGATGCCATCGACCAGATGTATTTGACCCTAGACCCACATCTATCTACCGGCGTGGAGACTCCCATGGCGACGTTTCAGGGCGAGCATTCCCATCGCCGCATGCAGTTAGAAAATGTCGCGGCCGATCACGATGGCACGGTGTTTCTGCGGTATTCCCGCGCCCGCTAGGCCGTAGACTAAGGGGCCGTGAATTCCCGAATCAATGCCGCTGCCTGGCCCGTGGCCATCCTGCTTGTTGTGCATCGCGTGTTCATCATCGCGCGCAATGGCACGCCGACGGATGATTTCACCACCGTGTATAACGCTGTGGCACGCATGTCCACTGGCCATCCGGTCTATGAGCAGACTTATAACCACGTTGACCCGCTGTACCTGTATACCCCGGGGGCGACGCTGCTGCTCGCGCCGCTAGCACACATCGATTTTTCGCTGGCACGGGGACTATTCATCGTCGCCAACGCGGCTGCAATCGTGGCAGCGCTAGCGGTGCTCACCCTTGCCGTGGGCCGCACACTTACTTCGGCAGTGTGGCCAGTATCCATCGCTTTGGCCTTTGTCACGGAATCGGTGACCAATACGCTCGCATTTACCAATATCAACGGCATTCTCTTGCTGTGCATGGCCGTGTTCTTGTGGGCCTTCGTGCGCGCCGAGCGCACCCCATGGATGGGCTGGGTGGCAGGCGTGGCCACTGGACTGGCCATCGTCATTAAGCCCCAATTTGCGCCGTTGCTCTTCCTGCCCTTGGTCAAGCTACAATGGCGCAGTCTCGCGACCGGCATCAGCGTACCGGTAGTACTCAACCTACTAGCGTGGCCGCTCGTGCCGGACGCTAGCGGCTTTGTGGATAACCTCCTGCCCTACCTCTCGGAAACCCGTGACTATGCCAATTCTTCCTGGGCAGGCTTCCACGCCTACGTTGACTTTGGGGCGGGACTGTATTGGACCGTGTGGTTGATATTTGCCGCGCTTTCGGCCGCAGCGATTCTCGGGCTTTTACGCTGGCGCAACTCCGACCCGACCTTGTGGGCACTGACGACCAGCGGGGCGATCATGGTGGGTATCTTCTTCCTGTCTTCCCTCGGCCAGCAGTACTATTCCATGTGGCTTTTCCCGCTGATGTTTACTGTGGTACTCCCACGCTCAGTATTTCATTCCGCAGGAGCGTGGTTGGCGGCCTTTCTCTATTTGGCCCCCGTTTCCTGGGCGTCTACAGCGCACCCGGATGCTGGTCGGTGGATGAATTTTTTCACGGCCACGGCGGGATGGGCGCTGCTTATCGTCGCAATTTTCGCTACGGTCGCCGGCTGGTGGCGTGCCGCGCGCAGCACGGTTTAGACTCGGCCCATGACCGATTTCAAGCTCATTGCCGATACCGAATGGCGCCAGCGCTTAAGCCCCGAGGAATACTACGTCCTGCGCGAAGCCGGCACCGAGCCGCCCCACGTAGGCGAGTACACCAATACCACTACCGAGGGGGTCTATTCTTGCCGCGCGTGTGGAACGGAGCTTTTCCGCTCTACGGAAAAGTTTGAGTCCCACTGCGGCTGGCCTTCCTTTTTCTCCCCACTCGCAGGGGACAAAATCATTGAGCGTGAAGATAACTCGCTAGGTATGCGGCGTGTAGAGGTTTTGTGCGCCAACTGCGAATCCCACTTGGGGCACGTCTTTGAGGGCGAGGGCTACGATACCCCCACCGACTTGCGCTATTGCATCAACTCCATCTGCCTGGACTTGGAGGAAAAGCCGGTAGAAGGTGGCACCGCCTAAGGTGGCGTGCACAAGAAAGCGCGCCCCGTCAGCAGCCTAACTTGCAGGCTAGTGACGGGGCGGGCGCGGCTAAGAGGGGACGTCGCCAAGCAGGGCTACTGCTGGGCGACGCTTCTTTTAGGGCAGCACTGCGATAAGCTCTGCTACGTCCTTGACGCGGCGGCCGGTGTGGAAGGGAATCTCCTCCCGCACGTGGTGGCGGGCCTCGGTGTACCGCATCAGGTACATCAGGTCGACGATGCGGTGGAGCTCATCCGCCTCGAAGGCCAAAATCCACTCATAGTCACCCAGGGCAAAGGCTGGGACGGTATTTGCACGCACATCGGGGTAGTCACGCGCTTGCATGCCGTGTTCCATAAGGATGCGGCGGCGCTTTTCTTCGTCCATGGTGTACCAGTCATAAGAGCGCACGAAGGGGTATACCGAGATCCACTCCTTCGGCTCCTCACCCATGATGAAGGATGGCAGGTGGGACTTATTGAACTCTGCTGGACGGTGCAACGAATTGCCCACCCAGGTCACTTCGCTGACTTGTCCCAGGGTGGTCTCGCGGCGGAAGTCCCCAAAGACCTTCTGCAGGTCAGAGAATTCCTCAGCGTGCCACCAGATCATGAAGTCGGCGGAATCGCGCATAGCCGTGAGGTCATAAATGCCGCGCACCGTTACCTTCCCGGCCTTTTCCACGCTGGCAAAGAACTCCTGCGCTTGGGCGATGATCTCCGCTCGCTCGGTGCCGAGCGCGCCCGGAATCACCTTAAAAACCGCGTGCTGGGAATATTGCTGAACCGCGTTGAGTTCCTTGTAGTCAAGCTTCGCCATTGCGTTCTCCTTTGCAGAAGCCTTTGGATTAACGAACATATCCATCATAAGTTGGATATGGAAACTTGTCACTTCCCCTCCCACACAAATGGCGACACACTTGCGGATCGGCGCGCCTCCCCCAGCTAGAACCCGCGAAACTATAGCTTGAACGTCGTGAGCAATTCCGAATCGACCACCCCACGCAGCGCCGAGGCTACCGCCCCCACCCCTTTGCACGGGCAGGCGGAAAGCCACGAGCCAGCCACCCCCGCGGACTTCAGCCAAGCGGTGGAGTCCATGCATGCGGCGGAACTGCGCCCTGAGATTACCTTGGGGTCCATTCGCCCACCGCAGCGCCTCGCTCCGTTTAGCCATGCGATAGGCCTAGAAGTGGGAAGCGAAGAAACGCCAGATCTAGTACCCACGGATACGGAAGGCGACGCATTTGGTCGCCTCATCCTGCTCCACGATCCGGGCGCTGAGGAAGCTTGGGAGGGCGCCATGCGCCTTGTGGCCTATATCCAGGCGGATATGGACGACGCAGTAGCCGGCGATCCCCTCTTGCCCGATGTGGCCTGGCAATGGCTCAACGAAGGCTTGGAACAGGAGGGAGCCGACCACACCAATTTGGGCGGCACCGTCACTTCCACCGCGTCCGTGCGTTTTGGCGAGATTGGCGGGCCTCCGCGCGCCTACCAGATCGAAATGCGCGCTTCGTGGACTGCCGAAGGCCTCGACCTCGCACCCCACGTGCAGGCTTTTGCCCAGGTATTAGCCAACGTTGCCGGACTACCCCCTGAGGGCGTCACCGAGCTCGGCCGCTAATATGCCAGAATTGCGCAGCCGGCCGCTCGAGGGCATCCCGCCGGTTCTTGCCACCCCGGAGGAATTCACCGCTGTCGCAGCCCGCCTAGCCGCGGGTACGGGCCCCTTTGCCATCGATACCGAGCGCGCCTCCGGCTATCGCTACGATGATCGCGCCTTCGTAGTGCAAATTCGTCGCCGCGGCGCGGGAACGATGCTTTTTGCCCCTGAAGGCCACCGCGAGGAGCTCACGACTGCCCTTGCCCCAGTGCTCAACGGCACGGAGTGGATAATCCACGCCGCCCATTCGGATTTGCCTTGCCTGGGGTGGCTGGGGCTTTTTCCTGGATCAATCTTTGACACCGAGCTGGCAGCACGGCTCGCGGGATTTGAGCGGCCCAATCTGGGCACTATGGTCGCAGAGCTTTTTGACGTCGAATTGGAAAAGGGCTACGGCGACGCCGACTGGTCCACCCCAGAACTTAGCGAGGAGCTCAGGGCTTATGCGGCACTCGATGTAGAACTGCTACTGGAACTAGCGGAGACGCTGCGCGATATCTTGGCTGAACAAGACAAGATGGACTGGGCGCTAGAGGAGTTTGCCGCCATCGTTCGTGAGCATGCCTTTGACGCTGCCCCGCAATCACCTACGTGGCGCGATCTCAAGGGACTATCCACCCTGCGCAACGGCAGCCAGCTCAACGCCGCGCGGGCGCTATGGCACCAGCGCGATGCCATCGCCCAGCACACGGATACTGCACCAGGAAGGATTCTATCCAATAAGACCCTGGTGGAAATCGCTCGTTGCCTTCCTACTTCGCACAGCGAACTTGCCCGCATCAAGGGCTTTCCTCGCCGCCGCAAAGGGGCTGCCGCCCGCTGGATGGCCGTGCTTAACCAAGCGCGTGCCACTCCACCGCAGAAGCAACCGCGCGTGCAACGCGCCCCTAAACCGGTTCCTTCCAAAACCATCTGGGCCAATGACTACCCAGAACTCTGGGAGGTTTTTCAAGAAACTCGCACCGAAATAGCAAAGCTTGCAAAACACCTTGGCATGGCCCCTGAGCTTCTCATACGTCCCGCTACGCTACGCGCTGCCGTATGGGCGAAAGTGGGCGTGCGCGCCGGCAAGCGGCACCGCGGGCCTAATTCCGTGGCTGGCACTATCCGCCAGCCAGATGACGTCGCCGCATTCCTCCGCGCGGAAGGCGCGAGGGAATGGCAAATAGAAATGACCGCCCCGATTATCGTGGACGGCCTTTTCTAGGAGTTTCCCTACCTCAATTAGTCTTTAATCCAGCGCGGTGGCGTCTGCGGTGAGGTTTTCTACCCATTCAACAATCGATGACGCAATGAGTTGCGGGGTGAGACCAAATTCCTCGAGAACCTCTCCCCGCGAGCCATGCTTGGGGAAATAGCCTGGTGCGCCTAACCGGCGCACGGGAGTATCCACCTCGGCCGCGCTTAGGGCTTCTGCGATCATGGATCCGATGCCCCCACGAATAAGGCCGTCCTCCGCCGTAACCACCAGATCATGATCGGCGGCGAGGGCCACCACGGAGCCGGCCACCGGTGCTACCCAGCGCGGATCGATGACGGTGACATTAATGCCCTGCTCCCCTAGTAGCTTTGCCGCTTCGAGGCTGCGCGCAGACATGGCACCGATCGAGACAATAAGTACCTCTGGAGTATCCTCGCCCGCATCGGATTCTCCATAGTGCAAAATATCCACGCCATCGCCCAAAGTATCCACCGCTTCCATATCTGGCAGCAGGTTTCCCTTGGGGAACCGGACAATGGAGGGGCCGGACTCAATTTCTAGTGACTCTCGGAAAAGCTCGCGCAGGCGCGCGCCATCGCGGGGCGCGGCGATATGCATGCCTGGCACGATGCTCATAAGGGCCATATCCCACACACCATTGTGGGACGCACCATCGGAACCGGTGACCCCGGACCGATCCAGCACTATGGTCACCGGCAGCTTGAGCAGCGCAATATCCATAATTACTTGGTCCACTGCACGATTCAAGAAGGTGGAGTATACCGCCACCACAGGGTGCATGCCGCCGAGCGCAAGGCCAGAAGCAGAGGTCATTGCGTGCTGCTCCGCAATTCCAACATCAAAGAAACGATCTGGGAACCGTTCCTGGAATGGCGCGAGGCCGGTTGGCCCAGCCATGGCAGCGGTAATGGCCACGATATCCTCACGCTTTTCAGCAGCGGCCAAAAGCTCTTCCGAGAAGGCTGCGGTCCAGCCAGGCTGTTTGGTCCCCTTTGCCACTCCGGTGACTGGGTCAATGGCACCAGTGGAATGCATCTGATCCTTCGGCTCATTTACGGCCGGAGCAAAGCCATGGCCTTTTTCGGTGACCACGTGCACGATAATGGGACCTTCATAATCGCGCGCATACGTCAGCGCGTGCACCAAGGTATCAATATCGTGGCCATTGATTGGGCCGATATATTTCATGCCTAGTTCTGGGAATATCTCCGTGGGCAAGACTGTGGACTTAACGCCCTCCTTCATGGCATGCAAGGCATCAAAGGCCCGCTCGCCTACCCAGCCCATTTGCTTCAGGCGGCGCTTTCCTTGCTCCATGAGCTCGTCATAGCCGTGCTGAGAACGGATACGCCCAAGGTTTTCAGAAATGCCGCCGATAGTGGGCGAATAACTGCGGCCATTGTCGTTGACCACGATGACAGCATTGCGGTCCTTGTCCTCGGAAATATTGTTCAGCGCCTCCCAGCACATGCCGCCAGTAAGGGCCCCATCACCGACAACCCCGATGACATTGCGATGGCCATCCCCACGGATTTTGAAGGCCTTGGACAAGCCATCCACGGTGGACAGCGAAGCCGACGCATGGGAAGATTCAGTCCAATCATGCTCCGATTCGGCGCGGTCTGTATAGCCCGAAAGGCCGTCCTTTTGGCGGAGGGCATCGAATTGGGCCGTGCGCCCAGTAAGCATCTTGTGCACGTAGGACTGGTGCGAAGTATCAAAAATAATGGGCTCGCGTGGGGAATCAAAAACGCGGTGTAACGCGATGGTTAGTTCCACTACACCCAAATTGGGCCCCAAATGTCCGCCGGTAACGGAAACCTTGTCTATGAGGCGCTGCCGGACCTCCGCCGCAAGCTTCTCAAGCTTGTCTGCAGACAATGCCTTGAGGTCCTGCGGCGAGTTAATGGTATCCAAGATAGTCATGGAGCGGCCTTCAACTCCTTCTGTGCTTAGTTCTTCTTTTCTACCGTACCCGCGGCGGGCGGTGAATATTATATCGGTCAATGTTCCGAGAACGGCGCGGCAACGTGCCGCACCCCGCCTCGGAGCCATAAAGGCTCATTAGGCAGGAGTAATGAGAGCAATCGTTTCAAAGTGGTGCGTTCCGGGGAACGCGTTAATGAGTGCCATCTTTTCTATTCCGTATCCGTGCTGGTTCCAGTATCCCAAGTCGCGCGCGAAGGTGGCGGGGTCACATCCCACGTGAACGACCGCCTGGGGTGCAGCGGCCGCCACGGAACGAATCACGTCCTCCCCGGCTCCGGTGCGCGGCGGATCAAGGACTACAGCGCCAGGCTTGGGAAGCTGTGCGGCGACGTGCTCGACCTTCGCGGACTTTACTTCCACATCGCAGTCCGCCAGGCCGGCCTGTTCCCCGGCCGTAGCCGCCGGTGAGTAATCCACGGAGATAACCTTGCCCTGCACGGCGTGGGCCAATACTGGAACGAAGAGGCCGACGCCACCGTAGAGATCCCAGGCGGTGTGCTCTTGGTACTCGCGGTCCCCGAGCCACTCCGCTATCAGATCGGTATACGCGGCCGGTGCGTGACTGTGGGCCTGCCAGAAGGCGGTGGCAGGAAAGCTAAACGTCCGTCCGTCGACATGCTCGTGCACCTTGCCGCTGCCTTCTACCACCTCACGGATGGTTTCCACGCGGCGCCCGCGCGGGGCCTTGCGGGTTTCTACCACGTGGCGGTTGCCCTCGCCATCGAAAACGGCGATAACCTCAGCACCTGGGGTAAACCGGCGCGCGCCCTCTCCAACGATCCCCTCTGCCAATCCCGGGGCCAGCTGCGTACACGCAGCGCCCGTAACAAGCTCATTGGACCGACGCTGACGGGTTCCGGCGCGCCCTTGCTTGTCGACGCCCCACCTCACCCGCGTGCGCCATCCCCGAACCGGCTCTAGGGTGTGCTGCTCAATTTTCAGTTCCTTGCCGGTGACACCGCCGCTGCGGCGCAGCTGCTCCGACAAGATCTCTGCCTTGATTCCGGTTTCGGCCGCGGGATCCAGCTCGGCGAAATCACAGCAGCCTGCTCCTTGCGCGGCCGCAGGACATGACGATGGAACGCGAAACGCCCCAGGGCTTAGTACGCTTTCCAGCTCGGCCTTAATGAACGACTTTTTTACACGGCCGGCCGTAGCTTTTACGACGTCGCCAGGAAAAGCGTGAGGGACGAATACCACTCGCCCATCCGGCGCCTGGCCAATTCCTTCCCCGCCGTGCGCCATGCGGTCAATGGTGACCTCAAGACTATCGCCACGGCTCATCGTTGATTCAGTCATTTTCTGCCTCAGACTTTTGTTCTCGTTTTGCGTTAGCGTGCTCACCTGTGCCCGCCGCTGCGTCAACGGCTGCATCCGCGCGGCGCACCATCCACACGGTCAGCGCCGTAACTAGAAGCGTCAATGGCCACCCCATCAGGATTCGGGTCACCCCTAAGGCTGTGGTTGCATCCGCATCATAAATGGCGCGCTGAACAACAAAACGGGCAAGGAAGATGACCGCCCACCCCCCAGTAGCGATGGCATAAGCCCGGCGCGCCTCTGGAATCTTTTGCCACTGCATTTCCTCGCCATTGATCCCCTTCCAGATGACACCCACAGCGGGCCACCGAAAAAGGATTGATAGTACCGCGGCAATGCACAGCGCCAACGACATCCAGATGCCGTACAAGAAATACCCTTTTGCATCACCGGTAAACCAGGCGATGGCTGCGCAAAGAGCCACTCCCAGCAGACCCGATATGGCTGGCTGCAGGGTCTCTTTACGGATTACCCTCCAGAGTGCAATAACAACGGCCACGCCGAGCGCTGCCGCTAAGGCTGGCCCCAGCCCAAAGAAGTTATTGACAGGAATCAGCACAATGACCGGCAAGGTCGCCGAGATGAGCCCTGACAAGCCTCCCATTTGCTCCAGCAAGGTGGGTTCGGCAGCAGACTCCTCAGAGTCCAGCTTCTTAGCGTCCGGGGAATGTTGCGGCGAGGAAGAATGTGTCACGTGGTTTACTTGCCTAGTTCTTGGAATTAGGTGCAGAGCCCTCATCGGGATTCTGCGGGGACGATCCATTCTCACCCTGTTGTGGGGTACCGCCCAAATCGCGCAAGTGTTGCTCCGCCTCTGCTTCTGCCGCAGGGTTGGGGCCGCCCACGCCGTTTTCTGGGTGGTGTTGAGCATTAGCCGCTGCCTGCTGTTCTTGCTGGCGCTGGTCCATGGCTTGTTTGACCTGCTCTACGAGCTGCTCGGGCATGATGACCGGCAAAGCATTTCCCGCTAGGATGGGGTCTTCCCCGCGGTAGACGAAGGTACGGGCAGCAACCTCGCGGGCCATGTCTGCTAGGTCTGCTTCCATACCGGCCGGCGCGGCCAAGGTCATGCGCAGCATCCAGCGCGGACCATCTGCGCCGATAACGCGGACCTGACCGTTGTCGTTCTTGCCCACGACCTCAGCACCCCAAGGGCCTGGCTCGGTAGTAACGGTAAGTCCGTCGCGGCTCATGCCCTCCTTGATTTCCTCCACGGATTCGGCCCACTGGCCCGGCTTACGTGGGGCAGCAAAGGCTACTGGAGTAATTCGGCCTACCTTGGTCACGATGTGCAGCATTCGTGGGCCTTGTTCGCCCATTTCCACCTGTACCTGGGATTCCTTTGGCAGTGGGATGCGCAGGGAACCCAGATCTAATACGCCAATGGAAAAGTCGCTGAAGTCGAAGGTTTCGATATCGACGGAGTCGCCGTCAAAGGGGCCGGTCTGGCCATTGATGGCATCATGGGCAAATTCGCGGGGTTCATTGCCAGAAGCCGCCGCGGCATCTGCTGCGGTGTCGCCTACCGAAGCATAGGTCTCCTGCGCCTCCGAATCCGCGGACGTGGGGTCCGCCGGCTTTTCGCTTTGTGCTGCAGGCTTTTCCTGAGCCTTCTTTTCTTCGTCTTTCTTCTTGCCAAAGGGCCAGATTCCCATGGGTGCTACGTCCTTTCTAAAAGTCTCGTTGAGTCTCTACTGCTTTAACTACACACCGGTAGAGCCATAGCCGCCGGCTCCGCGGACGGTGTCATCCAACTCTTCAACCTCAGCAAACCCCACCAGCTCTACGCGCTGGACCACGAGCTGAGCGATGCGCATTCCGCGTTCGATCTCAATGGGAGCGTGCCGGTCGTGGTTGATGAGGCAAACCTTGATCTCCCCGCGGTAATCGGCATCCACCGTGCCCGGGGTATTGACAATGGATAGCCCCTGCTTGGCGGCTAGTCCGGAGCGCGGGTGAATTAAACCAACTGTTCCTAGTGGCAGCGCAATGGCAATCCCGGTGCCGACGAGGGCGCGCTCGCCGGGTTGCAGAGTAAGAGATTCTGCTGCATAGAGGTCCGCACCGGCGTCACCACGGTGGGCGCGGTGCGGCAGTGGAAGCTCCTTATCCAGGCGCTTGACTTTAATGTCCCCAAAGGGGCTTTCTGATTGAGAATGCGGAATCGAGTCAGTCACCTGGCCAATCCTACCTGCCTTGAGAGGTTCATTCTGCGGCGCGTGTGGACTAGACTGACTAGACGTGTCTGATACATCTGCTACTTCCGCAACTCCGGCACCGTCAAGCGCCGCTTCGGCACAGGGCACGGTGGACTCTCAAGTGCTCTACCGCGAACGCCAGTGGGTCCCTTGGTACTTTTGGCTATTCGCCGCCGCCATCGTGGCACTTACTTCCGCTACTGCCGGCCTTAACCGCTCCATGTGGTGGACCATTATTCCCGCGATCCTCCTTGGCGCTATCGCAGTGTGGGTACTTATTACCTGGTCCAATACGGTCATCAAGGTAGAGCGTGACCCGGATGGAACGCGTTGGCTCACGGTCAAAGATGCCCAGTTGCCCAACGACGTCGTGTCGCGGTCTATCACCGTTCCCAAATCTGCGCGGCGCAATGCGCTGGGTCCACAATTCGATCCCGCAGCGTTTTTGGTCTCCCACGCTTGGGTGGATGAGCACGCCATGATGGTGCTCAATGATCCAGAGGACGATACTCCTTATTGGCTCATCGCCTCGAAGGATCCGGAGGCTTTGCTCCACGCTTTCGTTCCGGAACAGCACTAATCTTTATTGACTTAGCACACCACAGAAAATGTGGTGGCTTCTACAACAAACCCCGCACTCGGCAGGTGAAAAGTTGCCGAGTGCGGGGTTTCGTTTCTACTGCGTATTCCTTTAGGCGCAATCCTTGCAGATTGGCTGGCCGTCCTCTTCGTGGGAGTAACGCTTATTGGACTGCACTAGGAAACACGAACCGCAAGTAAACTCATTTTCCTGACGTGGAACTACCTCAACATTAAGCTCCTCGCCCGTGAGGTCTACTGATGGCGGCTGGAATGCTTCGACGATTTCTCCGTCATCGTCCATGCCGTTGTTATCGCTCTCAGCGGCTTTGAGTCCTTCTAGGGAGTCAGTTTCGAGTTCATCTTCCGCGCGCCGGCGCGGTGCGTCATAATCGGTGGCCATAATGCACGCCCCTAATGGTCAAGTTGCTTTAAGGAATGGGTATTTATCGATCGCGCATAGTAAAGCACAAATGGCTCGATGTCATCTCACCGCTCGCCGGCGTGGAAAACTATTACCCCCGCAGCGCGTCCGTGGCCCCGTGCGCTGCTAAAAGCTTTTCGAATGCGGGGGCCAAATCTGCCCCCGCGGCCCAGGTAAGTTCACCGTCAGCGGAGCCTTTATCAAAACCTGGATGGCGCACCACTGCACCTGCCTCGCGGGCAATGATTGCCCCAGCAGCGAAGTCCCACGCGTTGATGCCGTGCTCAAAGTAGGCATCAACGGTTCCCTCTGCCACCCTGCATAGGTCGAGCGCGGCAGCGCCGATGCGGCGAATATCACGCACATTAGGCAGAAGCTTGGTAAGAAGCTCCGCTTGGGCCGCACGCCGGTCAGCTCCGTAACCAAAGCCGGTGGCAACCAAGGCCAACGCAGGATCTTGTGTCTGGCCACACCGCAGTGCGTGCTCAATTCCGTCTGGGCCGGTTACCGTGGCACCCTGGCCGGCTGCGGCAGCATAGGTGCGCCCGCGCGCCACGTTGACCACTGCGCCAGCTACGAGGTGCCCTTGGTACTCTGCACCAATGGATACGGCGTAGTCCGGCACTCCGTAGAGGAAATTCACGGTGCCGTCAATCGGATCGACAATCCAGGTAACACCACTCGTCGATTCCACATTGGCGCCTTCTTCGCCAAAGATTCCGTCCCCGGGGTGCTGGGTGCGGATGGTGGTGGCAATGAACTCCTCTGTCGCGGTATCGACCTCCGTTACTGGATCTACGTCGCTGGACTTGGTGTGGGTATGCGCCGCGATGCCCTCGCCTGCTACGAGTTCTGCGCGCCGCGCAGTAATTAACTCCGCAGCCCGCGCGGCGGTAGAAACGGCAAAATCCCGCAATTGGAGAAAATCGATCTGCTCAGTCATGCCAACTATTGTGCCTTCTTCTAGACTGTCGGGCATGACTACTCTTTCTGGCCATTCCTTCGGCATCGATATCGGCGGCTCCGGCATTAAAGGCGCTGAGGTGGACCTTGCCACCGGCGAATTCGTGGGTGAACGCATGAAGATCGCCACCCCACAGCCATCTACGCCGCACGATGTTGCCAAGGTGGTAGCCCACATCGTGCAGGAAAAACAGTGGGACGGCCCCGTTGGCATCACCCTGCCTTCCGTGGTTCGCAACCAAGAAGTCGAGACTGCGGCAAATATTTCCAAGGACTGGATTGGGGTCAACGCCACAGAACTCTTTGCGGACTACCTGGATGCAGATTTTGCCGTGCTTAACGACGCCGACGCGGCGGGAATAGCCGAGGTCGCCTACGGAGAGGACATCGCCAAGCAGAGCTCCGTAATTTTCCTAACCCTGGGCACCGGTATCGGTTCGGCCTTCTTCCTGGACGGCCAGTTGTTCCCCAATACCGAACTGGGGCACCTCACGGTGGGCGATGACGAGGCTGAGAAAATTGCGTCCTCGGCCGTAAAGGACCGCGAGGAACTCAAGTACAAGCAGTGGACTAAACGGCTCAACAAGGTCCTCGCGGAATATGAAAAGCTCTTTAACCCGCAGGCCTTCCTCATCGGGGGTGGGATTTCCCGCAAGTTTGAAAAGTGGGGCCCACACCTTGATATTGAAACCCCCGTCATGCCTGCACAACTGCGCAATCGCGCAGGAATTGTCGGAGCAGCGATGGCGGCGGTAGAAGGTTTGAAACCATAATATTCACGCACTGCTGGTGACCCTATCCACCGGCGGAATGGAAAGATCCTCTATACTGGGCGGTCGATCCTAAGTTAAATAGCTCTAGGGCGTGTCTGGCCTGCATAAGGCCACAACGCGCTAACATCACACTGATGCACGAGCGCCCGACTAGGGCGCACTGAGCTGTTTCAACCAAGAAGTTAGTCGAAAGGGCGTACGTGGCAGCCACTGAATCTTCAGACGAGGCACTCGGCGAGGGCGAAAACGCCGCTGAGGCATCTACTCCTGCAAAGAAGACCGCCAAGAAGCCGGCAAAGAAAACCGCGAAGAAGACGGCTAAAAAGACGGCCAGAAAGACCGCTAAGAAAACAGCCAAGAAGACCGCAAAAAAGACCACTAAGAAGTCGGCCAAAAAGACTGCGAAGAAGTCCGCCAAGAAGGCCACTAAAAAGACGGTCCGTAAGTCCGCGGCCAAAAAGCAAGAGTCCCCAGCCGAGTCCGAAAAGCAGGCGCAGCCGGAGGTAGACGAAGAGCTCGAAGAAGACGAGCACGATGAAGACGTCGACTTCGATCCCACCAATGCGGACATCGAAGACGATGATGAATTCGAAGCCGGCGAGGACCCAGAAGAGAACTTGGACGAAGACGATGAGGACGAAGAGGAAGACTCTTCTTCCGTCTGGGACGAAGAGGAGTCGGCAGCGCTGCGCCAAGCGCGCAAGGATGCACAACTGACAGCTTCTGCTGACTCTGTACGTGCCTACCTGAAGCAGATTGGTAAGGTAGCTCTGCTCAACGCCGAGCAAGAGGTTTCCTTGGCCAAGCGCATCGAAGCCGGTCTCTACGCACAACACCGCATGGACGAGATGGAAAAGGCCCGCGCCGAAGGCGATAAGGCTGCCAAGCTCTCCCCCATGGAAAAGCGCGACCTGCGCAGCATCGCCCGTGATGGCCGCAAGGCTAAGAATCACCTGTTGGAGGCCAACCTACGACTAGTTGTCTCCTTGGCCAAGCGCTATACCGGCCGCGGCATGGCCTTCTTGGATCTTATTCAGGAAGGCAACTTGGGCCTTATCCGTGCAGTAGAAAAGTTTGACTACACCAAGGGCTATAAGTTCTCTACCTACGCCACGTGGTGGATCCGCCAGGCTATTACCCGCGCCATGGCTGACCAGGCCCGTACCATCCGCATTCCGGTGCACATGGTGGAAGTCATCAACAAGCTGGGCCGCATCCAGCGCGAGCTGCTGCAGGACTTGGGCCGCGAGCCCACCCCGCAGGAGCTGGCAAAGGAGATGGATATTACCGAGGAAAAGGTGCTCGAAATCCAGCAGTACGCCCGCGAGCCCATTTCCTTGGATCAGACCATCGGCGACGAAGGCGACTCCCAGTTAGGTGACTTCATCGAGGACTCCGAAGCCGTTATCGCGGTCGATGCTGTCTCCTTCACCTTGCTGCAGGACCAGCTCCAAGACGTGCTGACCACCCTCTCCGAGCGTGAGGCCGGCGTCGTTCGCCTGCGCTTCGGCCTTACCGACGGCATGCCGCGCACTTTAGACGAAATCGGCCAAGTCTACGGCGTCACCCGCGAGCGCATCCGCCAGATCGAGTCCAAGACCATGTCGAAGCTGCGCCACCCCTCTCGTTCCCAGGTACTGCGCGATTACCTCGACTAACCCGAGCCGTTTCGTGCACCGAAGCGCACGCAGCGCTGGCCGATGCCCCCTCTCCGCCGCCCCATCCGGGCGCGGCGCGGAGGGGGTTTCGCGTATCCTCACTGCTT
>JALXWS010000050.1 GCA_025144025.1 Corynebacterium sp. p3-SID1241
GGTTGCGTCCCCTAACGTGGTGTATCTGTAGCCCGCGGTAAGTCTTGTGCCGGTGTGCATGAAGGCGACCATCGCGGGTACCTTTCGAATCAACTCTTACCTATCCTCGAAAGGAAGTACCCTGCGATGGCCGCTGACCCTCATCATATCGATCCGACCGCGTATCTCGAAGAGCTACTGACTCAAGCGTCCCCAGATTTGATGCGCCAAATGCTCACTGACTTCATCAACCAGATTCTTTCCGCCCAAGCAGACACCGTCTGCGGGGCTGATTACGCCACCGTGTCAGCCGAGCGCACCAACACACGTAATGGCTACCGTCATCGCCAACTTGATACCCGAGTCGGCAGCATTGATGTGGCAATCCCGAAGCTACGCACCGGCGCATTTTTCCCTGACTGGCTGCTAGAGCGCCGCAGCCGCACTGAGCGTGCCCTGACCACAGTCATCGCCACCTGTTACCTGAAAGGAGTCTCCACTCGCAGGATGAACGACCTGGTGGCCACCCTTGGGATCAACAACTTGTCGAAGTCTCAGGTCAGCCAGATGGCCAAAGAACTCGATGACATGGTCGATGACTTCCGCACCCGCCGGCTTAACCAAAGCCCCTACCACTTTGTCTCCTGCGACGCGCTGACAATGAAGGTGCGGGAAGGCGGACGTGTCGTAAAGACCAGCGTGTTGCTGGCCACAGGTGTCAACGCTGACGGCTACCGAGAGCTTTTGGGCATGCAGGTTGCCACCGCGGAATCTACCGCGTCGTGGACCGGGTTCTTTCGGGACCTCATCGCCCGTGGCCTGACCGGGGTATTCCTCGTTACTAGTGATGCCCATCTTGGTATTCAAGCAGCCGTGGGTGACTGCCTGCCGCAGGCTAGTTGGCAGCGGTGTCGAACGCACTTCGCGAAGAACCTCTCGGCCCAGGTTCCCAAAACCCAATGGCCGACTCTGTCAGCGATGTTTCACACAATCTTTCAGCAACCCGATGCCGCTAGTGTGTGGGCCCAAGCTCGTGAGGTTATTGAATTCTGCCAGCAGAAATTCCCTCACGTTGCCACCTACCTCGAGGAGTGTCTCGACGAGCTGTTGGCGTTTACCGCTGCGCCGAGAGCGGTGTGGACCAAAATCTGGTCGAATAACCCCACTGAACGGCTCAATAGGGAGATCCGCCGGCGTACCGATGTCGTAGGAATCTTCCCAAACCGAGACGCTGTTGTGCGCCTTGTTGGGGCGGTTTTGGCCGAACAGCACGATGACTGGATCCAACAGAAGCGTTATATGTCACTGACCAGCCTGGCACAGACCAAAGAGATCATCGCCGCTGGGGTCATCGACGAGGACCGCGACAACAACCAGGAGATCGCCGCGTGAATACCCTCACCCCTTATCCCCGAGATGGCCCCTAAACCACCGCCATGAAACTAACCCCAGATTCGAAAACAGATACACCACTACCCAGGACTTGACC
>JALXWS010000051.1 GCA_025144025.1 Corynebacterium sp. p3-SID1241
GAGGGTGTCAGGAAGTTTGTGTGTGAGGCTCTGATCTAGAAGGAGTTTCACCGATAATGACTACGGTGTCACCGAAGAAAAGCCATGACCCGGCGAGGGTCAACGAGATCAGCGAGAAGCTGATGGAAAATTCTGAAATCGCCAGCTTGATCAGCGAGTTGTCGAGCTCCGCTGATGATGCAAGCGAGCTGGTCAAAGGCCTGCTGCAAGCATCGATCAACGCTGGTCTTAAGGCGGAGATGGATGCGCACTTGGGCTACGGCCATTGCGACCGCAAAGCGAAATCCCAGGTCGAAACCACACAGGAGAATAATCACCGTAACGGGTCGTACACCAAGACCGTCAATTCTGGCTACGGCGCAGTTGAGGTGACCGTGCCTAGGGATCGTGCCGGCACGTTTACTCCCCGGATGGTGCCCAAGGGTGCACGTCGGCTCACAGAGCTCGACGACATGATTATCTCGCTCTACGCCGGTGGGATGACCGTGCGCGATATTCAGCACCATCTCGCAACCACCCTTGGGGTGGATATGAGTCCGGATACGATCAGCACCATTACCGATGCGGTCTTGGACGAGGTCATGATCTGGCAAAACCGCCAGCTCGACGAGTTTTACCCGGTGATCTTCCTCGACGCGCTACGCGTCAAGATCCGTGACGGCCACCGCGTGGTCAACAAGGCTTGCTACATGGCGGTTGGCGTCGACATGGACGGCATCAAACACATCCTGGGATTGTGGATCGCGGACAATGAAGGCGCCGCATTCTGGGCATCGGTGTGTGCGGATCTGGCCAACCGCGGTGTCCAAGACGTGTTCATCGTGTGCTGCGACGGGCTCAAAGGCCTGCCGGAAGCCGTGGAGGCAACCTGGCCGAATTCCATGGTGCAGACCTGTATCGTGCACCTGATTCGGGCTGCGAACCGGTGGGTGTCCTACCAGGACCGCAAAGCAGTCTCCCGCGCGCTGCGTGAGGTCTACACAGCCACTAACGAGGACACCGCACGTGCCAGCCTGGATGCTTTCGAGGCCAGTGAACTTGGCCGGAAATACCCCCAGTCGGTCAAAGTCTGGCGCGACGCCTGGGAGCGGTTCGTACCGTTTCTGCAGTTCCCACCGGCGGCACGCCGGGTGCTCTACACCACCAACTCGATCGAATCGCTCAACGCCGAACTGCGTAAAGCTACCCGTAACCGGGGCCAATTCCCGAACGATGCAGCCGCACTAAAGACGCTGTGGCTGATGATCTGCAACATCGAAGACAAGCGCGCCGCCCAGCGAGCGAAGAAAGCAAAGCGCAACATTGAGTGCAACGGCTATATTGAAGGAGCGAAAGCCACCGGGTGGAAACAAGCCATCAACCAACTAGCCGTGGCTTACCCCAACCGATTCGCGGATTACTTGTAAACCAAGCCTCCGCACACAAAGAATCGGACACTCTCT
>JALXWS010000052.1 GCA_025144025.1 Corynebacterium sp. p3-SID1241
TGTGAAGTCTCGAGACATCGTTCCTATTTCGATGTTTCGAGACTTTCTTCGTTTTGGGGGTTCGTTTTCTAGATTTCGCCGAGTTGGTTGCGGTGGTATTTTTTGGTTTTGTCTAGGTGGTATCGGCCCCAGATTTCGCCTGTGTGGGGGTTAATGGCGGTGATGTCGTTGTTGATGCAGATGAGCATGATTTCTTTGGTGCGGTGTTTTCTTCCGACGTAGAGTTTGCGCATTTTGCCGGCCCAGCGGAGGGTTACTTTTCCGTGGTTGTCGACTTTGTCTCGGCGTAGTCGGTTGTCGGTGCCGATGGGGATATCGAGTGGTTGGGCTTTGGGCAGTCGGTTGTAGGCCTGTGCTGGCGTTTGTCTGTTGAGTGCTCGGTGGGGTCGGTGGTTGTTGTAGTAGTCGATGATGTCATCGAGTTGTTGGTTTAGCTCGCCGATGTTGTGGGCGAATGGCCTTGCGTGCAGGGCTTTTTGGAGTGTTTGGTGGAAGCGCTCGACTTTTCCTTGGGTTTGGGGATGGTATGGAGTTCCATTCTTTTGGTGGATGCCCATTTGGAGCAGTAGCTGTTCGAAGCCGTTGCGAGTGTCGGCTTTTCTGTAGAGCTTCGTGGTGAACACGCTGCCGTTGTCGGTGAGGGTGGATTTGGGGAATCCATGTTTGTTACCTGCGGATATGAAGGTGTTGATGACGTTGGTGCCGGTTTCGTGTTCGACGGCTTTGCAAGCGATGGCAAAGCGTGAGTGGTCGTCGATGATGGTCAGGATGGCTACGCGTTGATTGTTGTTGAGGTACCAGTGGCTGTAGTCGAGTTGCCAGGTTTCGTTTGGTTGGTCTGCTTGGAATCGTTTCCAGGAACTGCGTGGCCTTTTGTGAGGTTGTTCGATGACCCAGCCGTGGCGTTTGAGTATGCGGTGGATAGTCGATGCTGCTGGTAGTGGGGTTACTTTTTGTTGTTGAAGGTGCCAGCGGATGGTGTGGGCGCCGTTGTCTTGGCCGGTGTTTTCTAGGTGTTGTCGGATGTCGAGGATGGTTTTAACTGTGCTCTCTGGCACTTGTCTGGGATTGGAGTGCGGGCGCCGGGAGCGTGGTTCTAGTGCTTGGTAGCCACCTTTGCGATAGCGGTGGATAAGTTCGCGGATCCAGCGGGTGCTGACGCTAAAGAGTGCGGCGGCATCTTTATGGCTCATGCCGGTTGCGAGGATAGTTTCGACGATGACTTTGTTGGAAGTGTGTTTCTTGCCCATGCTCCATTTTGAGCGGAAGTATGTCTCGCTACATCCTGGGTTGGTGCGTGTGGCCTCATTTTCCCTGTTGGGGTGATTGTGTGGGAACAGCGGAACGATGTTGTGGCACATCAGGGCCTTGCGGGGCGGAAGGATGTCGTGAGACAGAGCGGAACGATGTCATGGAACCAGACACC
>JALXWS010000053.1 GCA_025144025.1 Corynebacterium sp. p3-SID1241
TCCTCAAATGAAGCCGGGTCAGCTGCCTTCTGAACTTTCCCGAGCAACCCATACGCTTGGTCGCGACCATAGGCATCTTCTGTTTCCAGCTTCTCCTCGATAAGCTGCATAAGAACGGGAATGGTTTCGACCGGCAGGTGCGGAAGAAGTAGTTCTGCCACATTGCGTTGGAGTCCGGCGTCCGAGGCTGTCGCCCATGCTCGTTGCGGATCGCGCAGGCACTGATACTGAAACATTGCAAGATCCCAGGGCTTATCGCGCAGCCGAGCCTCGATGTGCTCCACTGCGCTATCCCCCACCGCCGCAAAAAGACCTTTCGCTGTCGAAATCCGTGGAAACGCGTCGAAAACTCGCTCATTGACGTAAGGGCTGCGGTGAGGAAAGTGGACGTCGGTAATCGCGGCCCAACCACCAGCAATGTTGAACGTTTCCTCAGCGGGAAGGATTAGCATCGCTTCTTCCGAGTACGTGTAAGCAAGGTCGAACCGGCCGATCTCCGAAAGCCCGCTAATGAGCTGCTCGTATCCGTCCGTGTGGGTACGAAATACCTCCTCGACAGAACCGGAAAGCACCGCTAACCGACGACCGACATACTCACCCTGCGCACGCTCGCGCAGCTCTTTGAGGCCTTCAGGTCCTAAAGCCTCCGCGTACTGTACGGGGTCGATATAAACCTGCTCCGCATACGGCGACTCGAGAACGCCCAAAAGCCACTCGGCCAAGCGCAGACCGTCAACCTGGGCCAATTGGGCGGCCTGAGGTAGTTCCTGGGCCAAGCGCCCCGCGCACCAGATCACGGACCTAACTGGATCATTAACCAGCGGCAACTGTAGCAGAACCTCTTCTAGCGCCCGTTGCGCGACCGAGAAGACATCGCAAGGCTCTATTGACTTGACGCCTTCGCTAGTCAGGCGTTGAGGCTCATCAATTGCCACATTCAAAAGCACACCCGCCTGCCACACCTGGTCGGCATACGCCCGTGAATCTTCGGGGTCAGTCAGATTCAAACCTGAGGGGTTTACAAGGGTGTTGGTTGCTTCGTCAAGCGTCTGCACTACTTCTGGCATTCCTTGAGATCCGCGAGAAACTCCTTCAGCGTTACCGTGAGCTCCCATATTTGGTTACGCTCCTCCTCAAACATGCGGTCAACGAGGAAATCCACGGCGACCAAATCATCCGGATGCAAGCTATCCAAAGAAGCCAGGAGCTTATCGACGCCTTCAAGTCCAAGAATTCCTTGCTCGACCTGGTCCGCCACATAAGAAATTTGCTTTTGGTCCATGGTGAGGAGAATAGCAAAGCATAGAAAGAAGGAGGCGGTGGTTTACCGTCTCCTTCTCTTCTGGATTATTGAGTTGTTTG
>JALXWS010000054.1 GCA_025144025.1 Corynebacterium sp. p3-SID1241
CTGTGGTAAGAAAGCTGCTACTGATGCGGTAAAGCCAGTTTCTATGGCTAATAGGAACCGGCCGTCGTGTGACATGTGCGGCCACGGACTGGTAAAGAACGGCAAGACAGCTGCAGGAACCCAACGCTGGCTGTGCCCGCAGTGCCAAGCATCGTCGATTAATACTCGCGCGCACACCAGCGAGATTCGGCACTTTAAAATCTTTATCGACTGGATTCTTTCCGGCGAATCCGCAGACCATCTCGCCACACGTCTCGGGGTAACACGGCGCACTTTAACCCGGTGGTTCACACTGCTGTGGTTTATCACCGTGCCAACAGCAACAGATTCCCATCGTGTGTATGACCAAGTCTTTATCGACGGCACCTACTTTCACAAGAAATGCCTGCTTGTAGCCTGCACCCAAACACACGTCATCGCCTGGCATTGGTGCCTGCGCGAAAGCTCGTATGAGTACCTGAAACTTCTCGACAAAATCGCGCAACCACTCGTAGTCACCACCGACGGAGCAGGTGGAGCCTTAAAAGCACTACGGGCTAAATGGCCCGACGTGACCATCCAGCGATGTCTTGTTCACGTCCAGCGCAACACCTTCGCCGACATCAGCCGCAATCCGATTCATCCAGCACATAAAGCAATCCGGAAACTGGGCTGCATGCTCGTTAAGGTACACAGTCCCGAAGATGCTGCACGGTTTACCACTGCAGTCCACCACACCCGCATCACCTTTGCTGATTGACTTAAACAGCGAACCTATCGCAGCACCATACCGCCAGGCCAAGTACCCAAATGGGTCAGCCCCAACCAGAAATGGTGGTACACCCACCGCAACGCCCGCAGGGCCCTCAAACGGTTAGAAAAACTCATCCACGCAAAACAACTATTTGTCTTTCTTACCCCGCCTGATGGTGTCACCCAGGACTTAAAATCCACCACGAACCTCCTGGAAGGCGGCATCAACAAACAGCTCAAAGACTTAGCAGGCAATCATCGCGGCATGTTCGATGAGCATCAGCGCATCACCATGGACTGGTGGCTTTTCACCCACACCGAAGACCCTGTACCGCCACTGGATATAGCCAAGCAACAAGACTTCGGACGCCAAGGAGAAAAAGCCGCACGCGCAGCCTGGGCGAAAGAAGAACTTAAACGACACGGCCACCCAGACGGGCGACCCGCCACATATGACACCCACATCGACAGCGAATGGAACCCCAGCTTAGGAATAAGAAAAGGCTGGGCCGGACGCGCCTAAATCCACACGAAATGTCCCTTAACGCGACACGCCGCAAACCCACACGAAATGTCCCTTAAGCC
>JALXWS010000055.1 GCA_025144025.1 Corynebacterium sp. p3-SID1241
CTTGCGGCGGGTGCTGGTCCCAAAATTCGGTTTCCACTTCAGCTGGCGTGCGGTAGCCCAAGCTTTGGTGAAGCCTCGTCTCGTTCCACCATGACACCCACTCAAACGTCGCGATTTCCACCTCGACAACCTCATCCCACCTGCGAGTATGGATCAGCTCGTTTTTGTAGGAACCATTAACGTTTTCCGCCAGAGCATTGTCATAGGAGTCGCCAACAGTTCCGGTGGAAGCGGCAATCCCGTGCTGGGCAAGACGCTCGTTGTAGACAACGCTGACATACTGCGAGCCGTGATCCGAATGATGAATGAGACCTGTTGTTTCCTCAGCAGACGCGATCGCCTGGTTGAGAGCTTGCAGCGGCAACGCTTCGGTGCGCATGGAATCTGATAACGCCCACCCAACGATCCGTCGGGAGTAAACATCGGTGACAAACGCGGCATACACAAAGCCTTTCTTCGTGCGCACGTAGGTAATATCAGCCACCCACAGCTTGTTCGGGCCTTCGGCTTTGAATTCTCGCTCCACCAAGTCCGGGCGCAAATCCGGCCTTTGAGGTGTGCGAGTGGTCATAGGCGAGCGGCCTTTGCCTTTGCCTGATACACCGGCTAGACGCATCAGCCGCGCGGTTTGTTCACGACCGATATCGATTCCGTCACGATGAAGAGCATGCCACATTTTCCGCACACCGTAGATGCCGTAATTATCCCGATGGATAGCACTAATGCGTTCAACCAGCACAGCATCACGAAGGCCGCGAGCACTTACCCCACGGGCCTTGGACTGACGATACCCACGCGAGGTGATGAACCCACCAGCGCGGTTTTTCTTCAACGTCTTACAGATGAACTCGACAGAGAAACGATTCCGGTATTCATCGATGAACCGGATCATTTCCGACGTTTTGGGTCGAGTTCCGACGCGAAAAAAGCTGAGGCAGCCTTTAAAAGTTCATTGGTGTCGCGTAGCTCTTGATTTTCACGGCGAAGCCTCGCGTTTTCGGCGGCCAGATCTTCAGGCACGGGTTCTGGGATGTTTCCCGCACGGCGGGCCTGTTGGGTCCATTGACGGGCTGTGTGCCATGACACCCCCAGCTTTGGGGCTACTGCCTGGCACGCGGCTTGCATCGACATATTTTCCGCCAAGATGCGGTCCTCTACAAGACGGACCACACGATCCTTCGCATCCTGGTCAAATTTTCTTGGCATATTCCAGATTTTCCCATCTACTCAAACGGAACAAAACCTGGGACACTTCA
>JALXWS010000056.1 GCA_025144025.1 Corynebacterium sp. p3-SID1241
ACAGCAGTCTCCTACGGCTTCATTTTCGTTTTCACTGCCCACACCCGCGCCTTCTCTTTCACAGTATGTCCTCGTCGCACCTAACGCGTTAATAGGCTTTACTCGTTGTGGACTTTCAGGCAGCTGGCAAGAGGGTAGTAATCGATGAACCCTAAACCATTCCTCTTACCCCCGCTGCTTTGTGTGGTACGACTCTGGGGATCCCTGCGGGTTTAGGGTGTCCTATTCGAACATAAACACCCCCACCAAGGCCACATGTCCGGCACTCGGGATACTATAAGGGCACTTGTTAGAAAACACATACGAATCTTGCCTAACTTGTTGGAGTGCCCCGTCCATGACTGCCACACTCGCCCCGCCCGAGCCTGATGTTTCCCTCGACTACCCAGACACCCTCCTCATCGGCGACCACCCCGACACTGATCCCCTGGACGATGGTGATATGCCGGAGGCGTTTTACACCACCAACGCACCCGGCAACCACATCGGCAAAGCCGGCACCTACACGCGCAAAACCTCCTGGTTCCTCTACCGCGCCATCCTCCCCCAACTAGACGAGGATGTTGACCTCAGCCTGACCAGCCTTGCCAAAGACCTCGGTATTTCCTACTCCAAACTACTAGGCTACCTGCGTGCTCATTTCCGCATGCGCCAACTACCCTTTGTTACCGAAGTCCAAGGCCATCACTGGATCCTCGACCTGACAAAGCTGCGCATCATCGACCGCGAACTCAACAGGCTGGACAACAACCCAGACCACCTCGACGCCATCGACGCCGCACTCGCAGACTTTCTCACCCCCACCACGCCCAACCAAACAGTACCCACCGATGCTGACCTACGCCGATTTATCCGCACCTTCATCGACACCCATCTGCGCCCCGAAGACAAAGAAGAACAACCCCAACCTACACTC
>JALXWS010000057.1 GCA_025144025.1 Corynebacterium sp. p3-SID1241
TGGTTGGGGTTGTTCTTCTTTGTCTTCGGGGCGCAGATGGGTGTCGATGAAGGTGCGGATGAAGCGGCGCAGATCTGGGTCGGTGGGTACTGTTTGGTTGGGTGTGGTGGGGGTGAGGAAGTCTGCGAGTGCGGCGTCGATGGCTTCGAGGTGGTCTGGGTTGTTGTCTAGGCGGGTGAGTTCGCGGTCGATGATGCGCAGTTTGGTTAGGTCGAGTATCCAGTGGTGGCCTTGGACTTCGGTGACTAGGGGTAGTTGGCGCATGCGGAAGTGGGCGCGGAGGAAGCCTAGGAGCTTGTGGTAGGAGATGCCGAGGTCTTTGGCGAGGCTGGTGAGGCTCAGGTCGACGTCGTCGTCTAGTTGGGGGAGGATGGCGCGGTAGAGGAACCAGGTGGTTTTGCGCGTGTAGGTGCCGGCTTTGCCGATGTGGTTGCCGGGTGCGTTGGTGGTGTAGAACGCTTCAGGAACGTCTTGGTCGGCATCTGTGTCGTGTGCGTTTGCGGGGTGGTCACCTATGAGGAGGGTGTCTGGGTAGTCGAGGGTGGTATCTGGTTCGGGTGGGGTGAGTGTGGCAGTCATGGACGAGGCACTCCAGCAGAGAAGAACGGGGTTCGTATGTGTTTTCTAACGAGTGCCTTTATAGTATCCCGGGTGGTGGACATGTACCTTGTGTGGGGGTGTTTATGTTCGAATAGGCTCCCCTAAAACCGCAGGGATCCCCAGAGTCGCGCCACGACCAGCAACGGGGGGTAAAAGCAAAGGTTTAGGGTTGGGCGGCGTCGGCAAGCTGGTTGCGAATTTCAGGGCAGTCAGCAAACTTTCGCTGTAGGCGACCTAAGAAGTCCTCAA
>JALXWS010000058.1 GCA_025144025.1 Corynebacterium sp. p3-SID1241
TTTTAACATATGCCTAAACATATGTCCCGCCATATGGCAAGACATATTACGCCCTCCTAGGGCTGGTGTGAGATGAGCTTTTCGTAATTGGCAAACAATAGCTCCCATAAAACTATGTCCCCCAAGCTATTTTTTGGGGGACATAGTAGGCGGCGTCCATCTCACTCATCTTAGAAGCATTACTGAGCAACAGTACTAAATCCAGAAGAGCAGAGAATGAAGGAAGTCAATACAACAAGTGGTTAGCGGTCGTCGACTGGAGTCTTCTTCTCGAATAGAGGACCGGAGAAAATAAAGGCAAGAATCAAAAGTACAGTTCCAGTTCCCACTAGAAGTAAAGGAATGACGCCGTTACCGGATTGTTGCCCAGCGCCTGCGTCACTGGCAGACATTCCCGCACTAAACAAAAAACCTCCAGCAGAGAGCATAATTAGGCCTGAGATTCCTGCTAGCAGTACCGGCCATAGTGCGCGATTCAAAGAATACGCTCCTTCTCGCTATGGATTACATAGAGCAACAACAGTTTTATTATACTCAACATCTGGACGCCAGCTTTCGACGCAATTTCAAAAGCGCCATATCGGACATCCTAAATGTATGGCCAGAAGCAGGAATCGAAGCAAACACAGACGGAGTAACCGTCGCCAGAACCGCCCCATCAGTTCAACAGAAACCACCCCGCCCCGAACTCGACTAGACCAACCACAAAGAAATAGCGCCCTTCGGGGCGCTTTCTTTTTACT
>JALXWS010000059.1 GCA_025144025.1 Corynebacterium sp. p3-SID1241
CATTTCCTGATGGCCGCTGCGTGCCGGCGTTCTCAGGCCGTCTCGAAGACCCGGTTGACGATCACCGCGTCCGGATTGGGGTGCCCATAAGCAAACATCGTGCCCTGACCTTTCCGCAATGAATGCATCGCTTCCATCCCTTTCAACGTCCGGTAGGCAGACGTCCGATTTTTGAACGCCCCCTTCGGTCCCAGGATTCGTTTCAACCGGCCATGATCTCCCTCGAGAACGTTGTTCAGGTATTTCACCTGACGGTGCTCCACCGTCTGAGGGCAGATTCCCTCCGCCTTCAGCTCGGAGATCGCCTTGGCCAGGGAGGGTGCCTTATCTGTATTAATTACCCGCGGGGACCCGGCTGTCGTATTCGATCGCAGCGCCTTGGCCAGGAAACGCTTGGCCGCCGCGACATTGCGCTTCGGAGAGAGATAAAAGTCCAGGGTCTGACCACCGGCGGTAATAGCCCGGTAGAGATAGCACCACGTGCCGCCGACCCGAATATAGGTCTCATCCACCCGCCAGGACCGGGCCTGCCAGTCGGGTACCTGCCGGTACCACCGAGTGTGCTTATCCAACTCAGGGGCGTATTTCTGCACCCAGCGGTAGATCGTGGTGTGATCGACTGGCACACCCCGCTCGGTCATCATCTCTTCGAGATCGCGGTAGCTCAC
>JALXWS010000006.1 GCA_025144025.1 Corynebacterium sp. p3-SID1241
CCCCAGGCAACTCCATGCCTCGCCCGATGCCAAAGCCAGGCGGCTCCCGCCGCGTAGCTAATAACCCGTTCTCCACGGGTGGTGGCGATAGCCGCCCGGGCCCACGCCCGGGTGGCTCCAAGGGCCAGCGTGGCGGAAATAAGCCAGGCGATAACCGCGGCAAGCGCGGAGGCCAGCACGAGGGCGGAAACAACCGACAGGGTGGCAATAGCCAGGGTGGCGGCGGTCGCCGTCCATCCCCGGCCATGATGCCTTCCCACCCGAACCCCGCATCGATGCCGTCCAAGGCACCGAACGGCGGTGGACGTGGCGGCCGCGGTCGCGGTGGCCACGGCGGACCGGGCCGCGGTGGCCCAGGTGGCGGCCGTCCGGGCGGGTTCCGCGGAGGCGGACGCGGCGGACGTCGCGGTGGCACCGCCGGTGCTTTCGGCCGTCCCGGTGGCGCTCCACGCAAGGGCAAGAAGTCCAAGCGTCAGAAGCGCCATGAGTACGAGGAGCAGCAGAAGCACGTCGTAGGCGGCGTGCGCTTGCCAGACGGCAAGGGTCAAACAGTTCGCCTGCGTCGCGGTGCTTCGCTGTCTGACTTCGCCGAGAAGATCGGCGCGGATCCAGCATCATTGGTGCAGGCACTGTTCAACCTCGGTGAGATGGTGACCGCAACCGCATCAGTATCGGAAGATACGCTGCAGCTGCTCGGCTCCGAGATCAACTACAACGTCGAGGTTGTCTCCCCTGAGGATGAGGACCGCGAGCTGCTTGAGTCCTTCGATCTCAAGTTCGGCGAGGATGAAGGCGACGAGGAAGCACTGGAGAATCGTCCTCCAGTCGTCTCCGTCATGGGTCACGTTGACCACGGTAAGACTCGCCTGTTGGACGCCATCCGTAAGACCAACGAAGGTGCCCAGGAGGAAGGTGGTATTACCCAGGGCATTGGTGCATACCAAACCACGGTAGACGTGGACGGCGAGCGCACAATTACCTTCCTGGACACCCCAGGTCACGAGGCCTTCACGGCCATGCGTGCCCGCGGTGCTAAGTCCACCGACCTGGCCATCCTCGTGGTTGCCGCCGATGACGGCGTCATGCCACAGACCGTGGAGGCCATCAACCATGCCAAGGCTGCCGATATTCCAGTCGTCGTGGCTGTGAACAAGGTGGATAAGCCGGAGGCTCAGCCGGATAAAATCCGTGGCCAGCTCACCGAGTACGGCCTGGTTCCGGAGGAGTACGGTGGCGACACCATGTTCGTGGACATTTCCGCGAAGCAGGGCAAGAATATTGACCAGCTGCTCGAGTCCGTCATCCTGACCGCGGATGCCGCCCTGGAGTTGACCGCTAACCCAGACATGAACGCACAGGGCGTGGCCATTGAGGCACACTTGGACCGCGGCCGTGGCCCGGTTGCGACGGTCATCGTCCAGCGCGGTACCCTGCACGTGGGGGACTCCATCGTCGTCGGCGATGCGCACGGTCGCGTCCGCCGCATGCTCGATGAGTTCGGCAGCGACGTCGAAGAGGCCGGTCCATCCCGTCCGGTTCAGGTCCAGGGTCTATCCGGTGTGCCGGGCGCCGGCGATAATCTGCTGGTTGTAGAAGATGACCGCGTTGCCCGTCAGATTGCTAACCAGCGTGATGCTCGCAAGCGCTCTGCCCTACAGGCAAAGCAGCGCAAGCGCGTCTCCTTGGAGGATCTGGACAAGGTATTGCAGGAGACTTCGACCCTCAACCTCATCCTCAAGGGCGACAATGCCGGTTCCGTCGAGGCACTGGAAGACGCCCTGCTGGATATCAAGACCGAGGACGAAGTCGAGCTCAACATCATCGACCGTGGCGTGGGCGCTGTGACCGAGACCAACGTCTCCCTGGCAGCGGCTTCCGACGCCGTTATCATTGCCTTCAACACTCGTGCGGAAGGCAAGGCGACGGAGATGGCCACCCAAGAGGGCGTGGATATTCGTTACTACACGATCATCTACAAGGCCATCGAAGAGGTCGAAGCTGCGCTTAAGGGCATGCTCAAGCCGATTTACGAGGAACGCGACACCGGTGCGGCCGAGATCCGTGCCCTGTTCAAGTCCTCCGCGGTGGGTACCATCGCCGGCTGCATGGTTACCGAGGGCAAGGTTGTCCGCAACGGCAAGGTTCGCCTGCTGCGCGATAACAACGTCATCACTGCCGACGCCAAGATTGAATCCTTGCGCCATGAAAAAGATGACGCAACCGAAATCAAGGCCGGCTACGAGTGCGGTATGGTGCTCTCTTACCCGGATATTCAGGTAGGCGACATCATCCAGGCCTACGAAGAGGTCGAGGTTCCGCGTACCTAGTCCGCAAGCGGCGTAAATAAAATCGCCAGGTGTTTCCCCGATTGGGGAAGCCCTGGCGATTTTATTTGCAGCTTCTGCTGAACTTTAGTATTTAAACTATCTAGACAGGTTTACGACAAGTTGGGTTTGCTAATGCGTGCCTTGTTTAGCAGAGAAGTTGAGGAATGCAAGAAATTTTTCGGCCTTGATTTGGGGCTCACCAAGCAGGTCGAATACCCAGTCCTCAAGTGGGAGCATTTCCTTGTTGCCATCGTTGAACCGAAGGCCGATACTATTTTCCGTAGCCTCGCCGTGGGCCAAGTCCGACCACGTTCCAGTGCGTTTCGAAAGTAGCCATTGGCCCAAAACGTAGGTGATTCCTATTCTTCCTTCTTCGGCTTTTGTGCTGGAAGTGAGCAACCTGTGCAGTACCACTTCACTAATCTGTTCTTGATCGTTTAGCCACTCTTGCGTGAGTTTAGCCCTTTCGAGGGAGCTTGCTGCTTTGTTCGGAGCATCGGCGTGAAACTCATTTAAAGGCTGGGGCGTGACGCTCGCTGTTTCTGGCTTAGATTGGTTTTGGTCTTGCAAATCCTAGGTCCTTAGATGCCATACTCCGTTTCCCCAGTTGCTTTCGTAATTGCAACTTGCTCTTCTCGCCCAATTAGCTGTCGCTGGGTCTTTACGTAACTCCTTCAGCGATCTTTCACACTGATCTTTTGTGTCATAAAGGAAGTTTCCGATGTCGGCGGTGGCAATATTTGAGGAAAGAAGGAGGGAAAATGCTGATACAATCGCGATGATTAGGGTCCTCATTCTGCTGCGTGTATCTAGCATTCTTGAATACCGTCCATTCGCTTTGTCGGAGACCATTCAAAGTTCCTCCGCGAATGTGCTTTTACCAACAGGCATTGTGTGTCGAAATCAAATGCAACGATTACTTTGACGTTCATATCAAAATCGCAATCGTTATAGACTTGAATTGCGCCCTTTTCCTTCTCAGAATGAATGCAAGCAGGAACAGGATCTCCCGGGCTTCTTTCCCCTGTGGAATATGGTTGCAGGCTTGGGGCGCCGTCAGAATCTACATTGAGAATGACGAATTAAGGGGGATCGTTAAGCGTTTCATTTGTGGCAGAGGCTGGAGGGACTGCAAAGCCGCCGAGGATACAAGCGGCGGTAGTGATCGATGCGGCTATTTTATAAGGTTTCACGTTTCTCCATTCAGGCTCGTGGTGGGGTGAAACACTTTTGACCATAGTTTCGGAAACGTTTTAATTCAAGGGGTCCATAAGATATATATATGGTTTTATTGCATGTTCGAGATCCTCAGAATTGCCTTCATGTGCAGTTAATTTTCTGCCACAGGACATGCATGCGGAGTAATGTAAGATGGACACAATTTTATAGATCTTGGTAGAGATTTATAGATCTTGGTAGAGATCGATAGTTCGACGGAGAGGGAGTTGCACCATGGTTGACCACGCGCGTGCTGCACGAATGGCCAAGCGTATTAAGGAAATCGTGGCGAGTGCCATAGAACGCGAGATCAAGGATCGCCGCCTCGAGTTGGTGACCATCACAGATACTCGAGTGACGGGCGACCTGCACGATGCCACCGTTTTTTATACCGTGCGCGGAAAAGACATTGACTCCGAGCCAGACTTCGCACAAGCAGAAGAAGCCCTCAAGCGCGCTAAAGGTCAGCTGCGCAAGATTGTGGGCGATCAACTCTCGGTGCGGTTTACCCCGACGCTAACCTTCGAGGTCGATACCGTTCCGGAGGCTTCCGCTCATATGGAGGAGCTTCTCGCCCGTGCTCGCGCCCGCGATGAAGAACTGGCAAAGCTGAAGGAAAACGCCCAGCCGGCAGGGGATGCGAACCCGTATAAGACCTCCGATGAAGACGAGGCTTAAGTGACTAAGAAGCAATACCAGCCGGCAGTTGCCGCTTTGCATGATGCTCATAGCATCTGCATTGTGACGCACCTGCGGCCGGATGCCGATGCCATCGGCTCTGCTGCGGCGTTGCTGCTCGCGCTGCGCCAGCGCGGCAAAGACGTGTGCGCCGTTGTGGGGCAGGATCGGGAAATCTCCCGTAATCTTTACACCATTCCTGCCGCCGATGACGTCACCACTAGTCGTGAGCTCCCGGAAGGCTATGACCTCTATGTCACCGTTGATTGCGGTTCTTTGGACCGGACGGGCTTTTTTGCGGATCGGATTGAGCAGCTAGCTCAGCAGGGCCGAGTTCTGTGCATTGACCATCATTCTTCTAACCCAGGGTTTGGTGCTATCAATGTGGTGGACACTGAATGTGAATCCACCACCGTGGTGTTGCTGAGAATCCTGGATTCACTGGAGATTCAGATTGACCGGCAT
The DNA here is from genome assembly GCA_025144025.1 of Corynebacterium sp. p3-SID1241. Taxonomy (GTDB): domain Bacteria; phylum Actinomycetota; class Actinomycetes; order Mycobacteriales; family Mycobacteriaceae; genus Corynebacterium. The sequence continues at coordinate 4,689 of JALXWS010000006.1, forward strand.
ATTGCGCACTGCTTATATGCCGGCTTGATGACCGATACTGGCAGTTTCCGCTGGGGTAGGTCGGCTATGCACGATATTGCCACCCGCCTCATGCACTACGATCTGGATACCAAGCAGATCGCAGCTGACCTTTTAGATTCCACCACTCCGGACGATCTTCAGATGATCGGTAGGGTATTGGCCGGTTTGCGCCTCGAAGAAGCAGGGGAGCACACCCTAGGCATTCTCGTCGCGCGGCTGGAAGATATCCAGGGACACTCTGATTCGGCTGTCGAATCACTAGTGGAGTTCGTTCGCGCGCTTGAAGGAACCACCGTCGGCGTGGTGTTTAAGGAACAAGCTCCGGAGGTTTGGGCGGTTTCTTTGCGTTCTTCTCGCATTGATTGTTCTTCGGTGGCGCTAACCTTCGGCGGCGGCGGGCATGTACCGGCCGCGGGCTATACCGCCCATGGGGCTCCGGAAGAGATTATTAAGGAATTGGTGGCCGCTATCCAATGAGAAATAGGCAGACGGATGGAATGAACGCTCAGGATCGCTCCACCGCCGGCACGGTAACCGCACGCGAGGTCTTTGGCCTCGCGTTTCCCGCGCTTGGCGTACTTGCGGCCATGCCGCTCTACCTTTTGCTAGATACCGCGGTTGTTGGTCGTCTTGGTGCCCAAGAGCTCGCCTCGCTGGCTGCAGCCACCACAATTCACTCCGTGGTGACGACGCAGTTGACTTTCTTGTCCTACGGCACGACCGCTCGCTCTGCTCGGCTCTTTGGCTCCGGCAAGCGCGAAGCTGCGGTTGCTGAAGGCGTGCAAGCCACCTATGTGGCTCTAGGAGTAGGCGGGCTGCTCGCGGTAATCATGTGGATTTTCGGCGGAGTATTTGCCCGTGCTCTCACTGGTGATCCCACTACAGCCGCCGGGACGGCCTTGTGGCTGCGTATCGCAGCTCTGGCTATTCCCATTACTCTGGTGGAGATGGCCGGAAACGGCTGGATGCGCGGTGTCCAAGATACGAAGAAGCCACTGTACTTTACTTTGTCTGGCATGATTCCCGGCGCTATTGCGGTGCCTATTTTCGTCCATTTTTGGGGGCTGGCAGGCTCGGCCATTGCCACGGTATTAGGCATGAGCATTATTGCTGCGCTATTCGTCCGCGAATTGCATAAGGAACATACCGGCTCCTGGCAATTTCAATGGTATGTGGTACGCGAACAGCTCATCTTAGGCCGCGATCTTATTTTGCGTTCAGCCAGCTTCCAGGTGGCCTTTCTTACCGCCACGGCTGTGGTTTCCCGCGTTGGTACCGCTTCTTTGGCCGGTCACCAGATCATGATGCAGCTGTGGAACTTCATGTCCCTCATCTTGGATTCGTTGGCCATTGCCGCGCAATCATTGACTGGTGCTGCACTAGGTGCTGGCTCTGCGCGGCACGCACGCAGTGTGGGCAGCAAGGTGGCGTTGTACTCTACGATTTTCTCTGGCCTCTTGGCTGTCGTATTTGCTGCTGGTGCAGGGATTATTCCGCGCATCTTCACCTCCTCTCCGGAAGTGCTCGATGCCATCTCCCAGCCATGGTGGATCCTGGTAGCCATGGTTATCGGCGGTGGCGTGGTCTTCGCCTTCGATGGTGTCTTGCTGGGCGCGGGCGATGCTGCGTTCCTGCGCACGCTGACCATTTCTTCGGTCCTGGTGGGATTTTTGCCGGGCGTAATCTTGGCGCACTTCATGGGTACAGGCTTAACCGGCGTGTGGTGTGGCCTCGCCGCTTTCATTGCTTTCCGCATGGTGGGTGTGGTCTACCGGTTCCGTTCGATGAAATGGGCCGTAGTACAGGAGCGCTAGCTGCGCTAAAGTGGGCGTGTTCATACTCTCGCGCGGTGCTCGGCTCCGTGCAGCGCGCAGATCCTAGGAAGGCGGGTGAGAAACCTATGCCAACAGTGTGGGCGGTTTCTGACCTGCATGGAGCGGTCAAAACCAATAGCGAGCGCATTGATCAGCTCACCCCGCCCGATCCCGCAGATTGGCTCATCGTGGCCGGGGACGTTGCAGAACGCACCGATCTCATTATTCGTATTTTGCGCCAGCTCAATGATCGCTATGCCAGGGTCATCTGGGTGCCGGGTAACCATGAGCTATTCTCCCGCTCCCTGGACCGGTATCAAGGCCGAGAAAAGTATGCGCACCTGGTGGAAAGGTGCAGGGAAATTGGTGTTATTACTCCTGAAGACCCGTATCCGGTATTCCACGGGACCACCATCGTTCCGCTATTTACTTTGTATGATTACAGTTTCCGTCCGCATGGCCTTAGCGTGGACGAAGCTATTGACGCGGCGCGCGCAAAACAACTGATGATGACCGATGAGTTCGCCATCGCCCCCTTCGCAGACGTGCGGGCGTGGTGTTGGGACAGGTTGGCCTATTCCATCAAGCGCCTTTCCCGAGTACATGGTCCTACCGTGTTGGTTAACCATTGGCCGTTGGTCCAAGAGCCGACAATGTTATTGCGCTTTCCTGAAATTGCCTTGTGGTGCGGAACCAGGCATACGCGGTCGTGGCCGGGGCGCTATAACGCGCAGTCCGTAATCTATGGGCACCTGCATATGCCGTCTCGCATGAATGTGGACGGCGTTGACCACATCGAAACGTCGTTGGGGTATCCGCGTGAATGGCAGGGGCGTGAGAGCGCCCAGGCGTGGCCCTATCCGGTACTGCGTTCCTTTGTAGAGGAGGGGACATGATGATGTATCCAGAGCTATTTCCAGAAAGTGCGCGCTATTGCTACGTGCGCACGGACTCGAGCTATACGGATTTGGCCAATTTTGAAGAACTCGCGGCCGAAGAAAAGTCTCTGGTTTCCCAGGCAGTTGATGTACGCAAGGCCGAGTTCGGAGATGCTCGGTGGTGTGCGCACCGAGCCTTGCAGGAATTGGGGGCCAGCCCGGCGACGCCGATTCTGCGCGGCGAGCGCGGCATGCCGCTGTGGCCCGAGGGTTTTGTAGGCTCGATGACGCATACCGAGGGCATGCGGGCTGCGGTGGTTGCCCCTACCTCAGCCTTAAAATCCGTAGGCCTGGATGCAGAACCCGCCGAACCGCTGCCGGATCATGTGCTCACCATGATTGCCCGAGCGGGGGAGATGCCGCAGCTTTTGCGGCTTCGTGAGGCGGGGATTACCTGCCCGGACCGATTGCTTTTTTGTGCCAAGGAGGCCACATATAAGTCGTGGTTTCCCATGACCTTTCGCTGGCTGGACTTTGACCAAGCAGAAATTGACCTGCGCGAGGATGGCACGCTTATTTCCTATATTTTAGCTAGGCCCACACCGGTGCCTTTTATCACTGGGCGCTGGGTAATTCGAGATGGCTACGTTATCGTCTCCACCTCGGTTCCGGCTTTAGACTTTAGCCACTAAAGGGTAGAGGGCCGTGCCACAAATACGGTGGCTAGGCGCTTGCCTTTTTCTTTAATGAGCGCCACGGCTTGGCCATTAGGGGCCACAGCAGCGTGGACGCCCTTGAGTCCGCGGGGCTCAAGCCACTTGCCCATGGCGAGGGCGGCTGCCTCCTCCTCCGTGACGGAAAGGACGGGGAAGCAGCGAGCCAAGGCCTCATCCAAGCTGAGGGAAAGGCGAGGGGAATCGGCAAGGGCGTCGAGCGAGAGGGCGTCGGCAAGCGCAAAAGGGCCCACCTTAGTGCGACGCAAGGCGGTCAGGTGCCCGCCCACCTGCAGGGCCTCGCCCAGATCGCGGGCCAGGGAGCGAATATAGGTGCCGGAAGAGCAATCCACCGTGACGTCAAGATCGATGTAGTCGCCCTCGTGGCGCTCTGCCAGAACGTCAAACTTATCTACCGTTACTGGGCGGGCGGGAATGTCTACCTCCTGGCCCTCGCGTACTAGCTCATGGGCGCGGCGGCCGTTAATTTTAATAGCGGATACGGCCGCGGGCTTTTGCATAATATCGCCGGTGAGTTTGGCAATCTCTGCCTCGATTGCGGTGCGGTCAATGGCCGCAGCGCTAGCGCCCCAGCAGTGTTCTCCTTCGGCGTCATCGGTTGTGGTGGCGGCGCCGAGGCGAATGGTGGCGTCGTAGGACTTAGTGGAGGCAACCATGTGGGCCAAGAACTTGGTGCCACGCTCCAAGCCAAGGACAAGCACGCCGGTGGCCATGGGGTCAAGAGTGCCGGCGTGGCCTACCTTCTTGGTGTGAAAGTACCTGCGTAGGCGGCCGACAACATCGTGGGAGGTCATGCCGGCGGGTTTGTCTACGATGACGAGTCCGGAGTTTGCGAGCGCATCAGTCATAGCCTCTAAGTCTATGCTCTACGATGGTCTGCGTGGATATTTGGTATGGAATCGATGACATCCCCGCGGAAATGGGCCCAACGTCAGTAACCATCGGCGTCTTTGACGGCCTGCACCGGGGCCATCAGCAGCTCATCTCCGCCTGCGTGGAGCATGCACGCGCTCATGGTGAGCGCCCTGTCATGGTGACCTTTGACCCGCACCCGGTGTCGGTATTCCTCCCAGAGCGTGCGCCCTTGGCGGTGCTGAGCTTTGAACGCCGACTGGAATTGGCCGAAGAGATGGGCATTGCAGCCGTACTCGTTATTGACTTCACCCGAGACCTTGCTGGGGTGGAGCCACGGCCCTACGTAGAGGATTTATTGGTAGGAAAGCTCGCAGCACAGCACATCGTGGTAGGCGAGAACTTCACCTTTGGCGCCGGCGCCACCGGAACCGCCCAGTCTATGCAGGACTTTGGTGCCGAGTTCGGCTTTAGTGTCGAAATCGTCCCACTGCTGGATGATGAGGGCGTGCGCATTTGCTCCACCCACATCCGTGAGTGCCTTGCGCAGGGGGACATCGAATCCGCAAACTGGACTCTCGGTCGCCATTTCACCGTGACCGGCCCCGTAGTGCGCGGCGCAGGACGTGGTGGCAAGGAGCTGGGATTCCCCACTGCCAATCAGTATTTCCCGGATACGGTGGCCATCCCGGCCGATGGCGTTTACGCAGGGTGGTTTATTGTCCACTCTGACTCTTCCATAGACGGCGACATGCGCCCTGGCGTGGCCTATGCGGCCGCTATTTCCGTCGGCACCAATCCCACCTTCGGCGATGAGGAGCGCTCTATCGAGTCCTTTGTGCTCGACCGCGACGCTGACCTGTACGGCTACGAGGCCACGGTGCACTTTGTGGGCCACCTCCGCGATATGGTGAAGTTCAATTCCGTAGACGAGCTGCTAGAAGCGATGGCCAATGACGTAGCCAAGGCCCGTCAGGTGCTCGCTGCCGATGCTAAGGCGCAGGGCTGGACCGCGAAAGACTACTTCCTGCGGGAGAAATAAATGAAGGCGATTCTCGATCTTGATACCGGCATTGATGATGCCCTAGCGCTGGCGTACGCCATCGCCCATCCAGACCTGGACCTAATCGGCGTGACCTGCACGTACGGCAACGTGACCGTGCCCTTAGCCGTGCGCAATACACTGGCCCTTCTAGAGCTGCTGGGCCAAGACGATATTCCAGTCTTTGCCGGGCCTAGCCCGGATGGTTTTCGGCCAAGCGAGATTTCTTCTTTTATCCACGGTCACAACGGCGTGGGGGAGGTCCTTCTTCCGCCGGCAACCACCCAGGCGCAGCCACAACCCGCGACCGAGTTCCTTATCCAAGCCGTGCATGAGCACGGCGATGACTTGGTTATAATTCCGACCGGCCCGTCCACCACGATTGCTGCCGCTATGCAGCAGGACCCTTCCTTTGCCGCGGCCGCACACCTGGTGATGATGGGTGGGGCTCTTACCGTTCCTGGCAACGTCACGCCGTGGTCTGAGGCCAATATCTCCCAGGATCCGGAAGCTACCGATTACCTCTTCCGCCACACTAGCGATACCATCATGGTTGGTTTGGATGTTACCTTGCGCACGCTTTTGACCACGGCGGAGTCCGCTCGTTGGCGAGCTACCGGTACCCGCGCCGGCCGCATCTTTGCGGATATGGTGGACTATTATATCCGCGCCTACGCCACCACATCGCCCCACTTGGGCGGGTGCGGCCTGCACGATCCATTGGCCGTTGCGGTGGCGGCAGATGCCTCGCTTGTCGACGTCCTTTCGATAAACCTCAAGACTGACACCGCCGGCCCTACCCGTGGACGGACAATCACGGATGAAACGCGATTGGATGCGCCGCCCACCGCCCGGGTGGCTGTGGGTGTGGATAGTGAGCGCTTTGTGCGAGAGTTTGTCGAACGCCTTGAGAAGCTCTTCAGCGAGCTCTAAAAGCACAGCCTAGAAGCCATGTGGTTTTGATTTTTCTGCCTGGGCGCTGTAAGGTGTTTGTTTGGCTTAGCGACTGCGGTTCACAGCAGTTGCGGCACGCATAAGTACTGCGCCCAGCGCAGGCTTAAGCGTCACGATAATGTGGACTGAAATAAAGGAGAAATACTCATGGCATTGACCACTGAGAAGAAGGCCGAAATCCTCAAGGAGTACGGCCTGCACGAAACCGATACCGGTTCCCCTGAGGCGCAGGTTGCTCTGCTGACCTCCCGCATCAATACTTTGACCGAGCACCTGAAGTTCCATAAGCACGATCACCACTCCCGCCGTGGTCTGCTGCTGATGGTAGGTCGCCGTCGTGGCCTGCTGAAGTACCTGGCTGAGAACAACGTCGATCGCTACCGTGATCTGATCTCTCGCCTGGGTCTGCGCCGTTAAACTCGGCCCAGCTTTGGCCACCTCGCCCCGCCCTTTGGCGGGGCTTTTGTGGTTTTTCTGTTAGAATTTGACAGCGTTGTCATAGACAAAATCGACCAGGCGGCATCGACGATCGCCTAAACCACTCAAGGAGACAATTTTTAATGAGCGTTCAGAACTCCGTCGAGTTCAATATTGACGAGGACTTTGGCATTACCGAGGCCATTGCCACGCTAGACAATGGTGACTTTGGCGCCCGCACCCTGCGCTTTGAAACCGGTCAGCTGGCCCGGCAGGCAGACGGCTCCGTGACCACCTACTTGGACGATGACACCATGTTGTTGGCCACGACCACCGCGTCCAACCAGCCGCGCGAGGGATTCGATTTCTTTCCGCTGACTGTGGACGTAGAAGAGCGCATGTACGCGGCCGGCAAGATTCCAGGCTCCTTTTTCCGCCGTGAGGGACGTCCTTCTTCTGAAGCTATCCTGGCATGCCGCCTTATCGACCGCCCGCTGCGCCCAACCTTTGTCAAGGGCCTGCGCAACGAGGTCCAGGTCGTAGTCACCGTGATGTCCCAGGATCCGGAAGAGTACTACGACGTCGTTGCTATCAACGGCGCTTCCGCCGCCACCCAGCTGTCCGGCTTGCCCGTTTCCGGCGCTGTCGGCGGTGTCCGCATGGCACTGATCGCTGATGATAAGCACCCCGAGGGCCAGTGGGTGGCCTTCCCGAACCACGAGCAGCACGAGCGCGCTCTCTTTGAGATGGTCGTTGCCGGCCGCATTGTCAAAAAGGGCCGTAAGGACGACGTAGCCATCATGATGGTCGAGGCCGGTGCCGGCACCAACGTTGCTGAGCGCATTGCCGACGGCGCTCCTGCACCGCAGGAAGCGACCGTTGCTGAAGGCTTGGAAGCAGCAAAGCCATTCATTAAGACCTTGTGCGAAGCCCAGAACGGTCTCGCGGAACGTGCCGCCAAGGAAACTCAGGAGTTCCCACTCTTCCCGGCATACGGCGATGATGTCTTCGCGGCAGTGGAAAAGGCTGCTACCAAGAAGCTAGAGAAGCTGCTGACCATTCCGGGCAAGCAGGAACGTGACGATGCCACCAATGAATACATGGAGCAGGTCGAAGAAAAGCTCTTGGACCAGTTCGAGGACTTGGAAGAGGCCGATGCGTCTAAGCAGATTCGTGGCGCTTATAACGCTTTGATGAAGCAGATCGTACGCCAGAAGATCCTCTCCGAGGGCTTCCGTATCGATGGCCGCGGCGTTACCGATATCCGTGACCTCTCCGTTGAGGTGGACCTGGTTCCGCGTGCTCACGGTTCCTCCCTGTTCGAGCGCGGTGAGACCCAGATTCTGGGTGTTACCACCCTGGACATGCTCAAGATGGAGCAGCAGATCGATTCACTGACCCCAGTGGAATCCAAGCGCTACATGCACCACTACAACTTCCCACCGTTCTCCACCGGTGAGACCGGCCGCGTAGGCTCCCCGAAGCGCCGCGAGATCGGCCACGGTGCATTGGCCGAGCGCGCTCTGCTTCCGGTCATCCCATCCCGCGAGGACTTCCCGTACGCCATCCGCCAGGTCTCTGAGGCCTTGGGCTCCAATGGCTCGACCTCTATGGGCTCTGTGTGTGCCTCCACCTTGTCCCTCTACAATGCCGGTGTTCCGCTGAAGGCTCCGGTAGCTGGCATCGCTATGGGCCTGGTCTCTGGCGAGGTAAATGGCAAGGAAAAGTTCGTCGCCCTGACGGATATCCTCGGTGCCGAGGACGCCTTTGGCGATATGGACTTTAAGGTCGCCGGTACCTCTGAGTACATCACCGCCCTGCAACTGGACACCAAGTTGGATGGCATCCCGTCTAAGGTCCTGGCCCAGGCCCTGGAGCAGGCTCGCGATGCCCGCTCTACCATCCTGGAAACCATGGCTGAGGTCATCGATACCCCGGATGAGATGTCCGGCCTTGCTCCGAAGATTACCTCCGTCAAGATCCCGGTTAATAAGATCGGCGAGCTTATCGGACCAAAGGGCAAGACCATCAACCAGATCACCGAGGAAACCGGCGCCGATGTCTCCATCGAGGATGACGGAACCGTCTACGTTTCCGCTGCTACCGGTGAGGCTGCGGATGCTGCCATCGATAAGGTGAACTCCATTGCAAACCCACAGCTGCCGAAGGTTGGAGAGCGCTTCCTGGGCACTGTGGTAAAGACCGTCCCATTCGGCGCGTTTGTGTCCCTTACCCCAGGCCGCGACGGTCTGATCCACATCTCCAACTTGGGTGGGGATGAGCGCATCGAAAAGGTGGAAGATGTCATCAACGTGGGCGACAAGGTCCAAGTAGAAATCGCGGATATTGATAACCGCGGCAAGATCTCCCTGGTTCCGGTCGACGACTAAATCTTAGGCGCCCCCAAGAAGAGGGCCTTGCTCGCCAGCTCCGCTGCTGGCAAGCAAGGCCCTTTTTAGCGCTCACGCAATTTAAGGAGAGCTTCCGAGAGGTTTAGTTTTGGAAATCGATTACCAAGCGTGAGGGTTCTTGGAGGTAGGTCACAGAGTAGGGAGTCTTTTTCTCTAATCCGATGATGAGCTGCGTTTGTGCTTCAAAAGTTGTGGTGTAATTGACTTCGCTTACCACCCCGGCGCCAGGCGTGGCCCCTGGCGCCATGTATTTTTCTTTTAGTTCAGGGGTAGAAGGCCACGGGGTACCTTCGATACCCAGGTTGAGGAAGGCATTTCCTTGAACCTCGGCTGGCTTGCCGGAAGCCTGCTGCACAGGTCTATCGGTAAAGGAGGTAAACCACCCCGGTGCGCCCTCTCCCTCCAAGTCGATAACGACTCGGGTAAACCCATCATGAGCGCCTACTCGCACACCAGTAGGGACGAGGGTTCCTCCCCCTTGCGGAATGTGCTGCTGATCCTCCAGAGAGGCGGTGCCCATACCGGCAAAGGCGGCTGGGGCCGGGTTATGTGGAAATTTCTGCTGCTTTTCGTGGGCAGCTGAAGTGCTCTGCGGGTCGGAAGAGGAAGTTGTCGGTGCAGCAGAGCTTGTCAGAGCAGCCGGGTGCTCGGTAGTGGACTGCGCTGCATCAAATGCAGGGGCATCTTCCTGTTCACTATCCTCATTGGCACAAGCTGCGAGTGCTAGTGCGCATCCTGTGCTGGTGACCACGGCAATTATGCGAGAAATGTTAGAGCGAGACATATTCATCACTTCCTTGGTTGCTACCGCGTTGTAACCCCATTCTACTGGGGTGGATGGGACGCGGATGAAGAAGTGATGCAATTGTTAACTGATGGGGTGCAGTATCTCTCGCGGTGAGGATGTAGCTACTTTTTCAGTTGGACGAGTTGAATGAGGTTTCCCACGGTGTCGTCGAAGACCGCAATGATAGAGGGGCCAACATCGGTAGGCTCCATAGTAAAGCGCACGCCCTTGTCGATAAGCTCCTTATACTCTTTTTCTACGTCGGTAGAAAGGAATTGGGTGGCGGGAATCCCATCGGCTTTTAGAGCTGCAGCATAGTCTTTTGCGGCGGGATGGCCCTTAGGTTCCAAGAGGAGTTCGGTATTTCCTCCACCTTCGGCATTAGTGACGGTGAGCCAGCGGAAATCACCATTGGTTACGTCGTCTTTGACGCGAAAACCGAGGGTGTCGACGTAAAAATCGTGGGCGCGTGCAACATCATCGACGGGAACGGAAGCGATATAAATCTGCATACTCGACATCCTAGTGAGAATACAGCGCACCGTCGAAGACCGTAGCTGCTTTTCGGCAGGCTAGGAGTTGTGTGGTTCCTATGCGCGTTAGGATGGGGAGAAAAGCACTACTGATGTCGCGGAAGAAGGAGAATCCACCATGGCTATTAAGGTTGGCGTATTAGGGGCACATGGACGCGTAGGCCAGGCAATTGTTGAAGGCGTTAACGCAGAAGACGATCTCGAGCTGGTAGCAGAAATTGACCGAGGTGATGAACTGCAGCAGATTGTCGACGCCCACGCGGAAGTCATTGTGGACTTTACCCAGCCGGATTCCGTCATGGGCAACCTCGAGTTCTGCATTGCCAATGGCATCCACTGCGTCGTGGGTACTACCGGCTTTGATAAGGAACGCCTAGCACAGGTGGAGGAGTGGACCAAGCAAGATGGAGCCGGCAACGTGCTTATTGCTCCGAATTTCGCCATCTCCGCCGTACTCACGATGGTGCTGGCCAAGCAGGCCGCTAAGTTCTTCGAAACCGCAGAGGTAATCGAATTCCATCACCCGACCAAGTTGGATGCCCCGTCCGGCACGGCTATCCATACCGCAGAAGGTATTGCCGCTGCGCGCAAGGAGGCTGGCTTAGGTGAAATGCCTGATGCTACGGAGAAGCAGCTCGACGGTGCGCGCGGTGCCACTGTCGACGGCATTCCGGTACACGCGGTACGTACCCGTGGCATGGTGGCACACGAAGAAGTTATCTTTGGTGCCCAAGGTCAGTCACTGACCATCCGCCAGGATTCCTATGACCGTGCGTCTTTTACCCCCGGCGTACTCGTGGGCGTGCGCCAGATCGCGGATCACCCGGGTCTGGTCGTAGGCCTAGACAAATACCTGGGGCTCTAAGCTATGGCTAAAGCAAGTGAGCTAGATATTCAGCTCATTGCCGCAACACAGTTTCATGCTCCCAAGGGCGTGGACTGGCGCGCGGATGGCTCGGCTTCCGATGGGGAAGCGCTCGTCGAGTTTGCGGGAAGGGCGTGCTACGAATCTTTTGATAAACCGAACCCACGCACAGCAACGAATGAAGCCTACTTGCATCACATCATGGAGGTAGGCCACACCGCGCTGCTAGAACATGCCACAGCCACGATGTACATCAAAGGCCTTTCACGCTCGGCTAGCCATGAGCTCGTGCGGCACCGGCATTTTTCTTTCTCACAGCTCTCACAGCGTTTTGTCCACCCAGATGAAACTGAAGTGGTTCTTCCCAAACTGGTGGCGGAGGACGAACAGCTCAGCCGACTGGTAATGCAGGCCGTCGATGAGACGCGTTTTGTTTACGATGAGCTGCTCGATGCGCTCGAGGAGAAACTAGATGAGCCGAACGCGCTCCTGCGTAAAAAGCAGGCCCGTCAGGCGGCTCGTGCGGTGCTTCCCAATGCAACAGAGACCCGCGTCGTTGTTACTGGCAACTATCGCGCGTGGCGGCACTTTATCGGTGCGCGTGCGGCTGAGCAGGCCGACGAAGAGCTGCGCCACGTAGCAGTGGAGTGCCTAAAATTGCTGCAAGGTACCGCCCCCGTGCTCTTTGATGACTTTAATATCACCACGCTTGCCGACGGCACGCAGATGGCAGCAAGCCCCTACGCCTAACACGCGCGGTACCCCGATGCGGCTAAAAGGTAGCCAAAAGGGTAATCTTGACGGCTATGAGCACAGGTATGACAGCAAAGACTGGCGTCGACACCTTTGGGCGCATCGGTGTCGCCATGGTCACCCCTTTTGATCGTGACGGTGCACTGGACGTTGCCGCAGGTCGTCGCCTAGCAGCTCATCTCGTTGACAATGGCGTTGATTCGCTCATCCTTGGTGGAACCACGGGCGAGTCACCGACAACGTCGGTAGAAGAGAAGCTGGAGCTGCTCAAAGCCGTAAAGGAAGAAGTAGGAGACCGTGCAAAGCTTTGTGCCGGTGCCGGAACGAATGACACCGCTGCCTCCATTAAATTGGCTAAGGCTACCGCTGAGGCGGGCGCCGATAGTCTTTTGGTGGTTACTCCGTACTACTCCAAGCCTTCTCAGAAGGGCGTTTACGAGCACTTTGCAGCGATTGCTCAGGCCACGGATCTACCGATCTGTGTCTATGACATCCCTGGCCGCTCGGGCATCCCAGTAGCGGCGGATACTCTCCGCCGCTTTGCGGATTTGCCGACCATCCAAGCCGTAAAGGACGCTAAGGGCGACCTTCCTGCGGCCGCAGAACTCATCCAAGAAACCGGTTTGGCCTGGTATTCCGGTGATGATCCGATTAACCTGCCGTGGCTTTCCCTCGGCGCTTCTGGTTTCATCTCCGTCATCGGCCATGTTGCACCGCGTGCCTTGGCAGAACTTTATGAAGCTTTCGACGCGGGCGATATAGCCCGCGCCCGAGAAATCAATGTCACTACGCTCCTTCCGCTGACCCATGCACAAGCTCGGTTAGGCGGAGCGACATTTGCAAAGGAAGCCCTGCGCCTGCAGGGCATCGAAGTTGGCGATACCCGTCTTCCCGTAACCGCCGCGAGCGAAGAGGAACGCGAGGTACTTCGCCGTGATCTGGAACAATCTGGAGTCCTCTAAGAATGAATGAACCCCGTAACCGTTCCCGCAAGGTGACCCGCAAGGCGGGCCCACCGGCGGAAAACGAAACCGCCTCCAACGAGGCGGCTTCGCCAGTTTTCCAAGCACCAGCGAGCGATGCTGGCAATTCGACCTCGGATAATTCCGCACAAGGCGAAAAGGACAACTCTGGCAAGAAGAACTCTTCCGATAACCACAACGATGGTGGCGGCAATAACCGCCGCTCCCGTTCCCGTGGCAGCCGAGGCCGTGGCCGTGGTGGAAATGGCAATGGCAACAATCACGGTGGGAACAATCACCACGGTGGAAATAATAAGAATGGCAACGGCAAGGGCCGCGGCCGTAATAATCGTGCACGCCGCAATGTGCCCAAATCCATGCAGGGCGCGGATCTGACCAAGCGCCTGCCAGAACCACCAAAGCAGCCGAAGGATGCCTTGCGCATCTATGCTTTGGGCGGTATCTCGGAGATCGGCCGAAATATGACGGTCTTCGAGTACGGCGACGACCTCATCATCATTGACTGTGGCGTGCTTTTCCCATCCTCTGGTGAGCCAGGCGTGGACCTCATCCTGCCTGACTTCGGTCCCATTGAGAAGAAGATCCACAAGGTCAAGGCCCTCGTCGTTACCCACGCGCACGAGGATCACATTGGTGCAATCCCGTGGCTGCTCAAGCTGCGCCCGGATATCCCGATCGTTGCTTCTCGTTTCACCATCGCACTGATCGCTGCGAAGTGTAAGGAGCACCGCCAAAAGCCGAAGTTTGTCGAGGTTAATGAAAAGTCCGACGTAACATACGGCCCGTTCCGCGTTCGCTTCTGGGCAGTAAACCACTCGGTGCCGGATGCTTTGGGCATCATGTTGGGCACGCCTGCCGGCCATATCATCCATACTGGTGATATCAAGCTGGATCAGACCCCGCTGGATAACCGGCCGACGGATTTGCCGGCATTGTCCCGTTATGGCGACGAGGGCGTTGACCTCATGCTGTGCGATTCCACGAATGCCACTGTGCCTGGTGTCTCTGCCTCCGAAGGCGACATTCCGGCCAACTTCAAGCGCCTTGTATCTGGCGCTAAACAGCGCGTAATCTTAGCTTCTTTCGCCTCCAACGTTTACCGCGTTCAGGCCGCCATCGACGCTGCCGTGGCAAACGGTCGCAAGGTGGCTTTTAATGGCCGCTCGATGATGCGCAACATGGAAATCGCGGAAAAGATGGGCTTCTTGAAGGTCCCACGCGGCACGATCATCCCCATTGATGAGGCTGCCAAGATGGCTCCGCACAAGACAATGCTGATTACCACCGGTACACAGGGTGAGCCGATGGCCGCCTTGTCCCGCATGGCGCGCCGTGAACATCGTCAGATCACAGTGCGCGATGGAGATACCATTATCTTCTCCTCCTCGCTCATTCCGGGCAACGAGGAAGCCGTCTACGGTGTCATCAATATGCTGTCCCAGATCGGTGCCAACGTCATTACTAACCAGGACGTAAAGGTGCACGCTTCCGGCCACGGTTATGCCGGCGAGCTGCTCTTCCTGTACAACGCCGCACGTCCGCGCAACGCCATGCCTGTCCACGGCGAATGGCGTCACCTACGCGCCAATAAGGAATTGGCCATCTCCACCGGTGTGGACCGCGACCGTACTGTGCTGGCACAAAATGGCGTTGTTGTAGACCTGCGCAAGGGTCGCGCCGAGGTTGTTGGTCAGATGCAGGTGGGCAACCTGTACGTTGATGGCGTTTCTATGGGCGATGTGGATGCGGATACCTTGGCTGACCGCACCAACCTGGGAACCGGCGGCGTAGTATCTATTACCTGTGTGATTGATAACCGCACCTCGCGCCTGCTAGAGCACCCCACGGTATCTACCACGGGCTTCTCCGATGATGACCGCGGCATCGTGCCGGAGGTTGCGGAGATGGTGGAAAACACCATGAACGATCTAGCCGCAGAGGGCGAGAACGATACCTACCGCATGGTGCAGAAGCTGCGCCGCAAGGTCGCCAAGCTCATGGACACGAAGTACAAGCGCGAACCAGTCATCCTGCCGACCATTGTGCCGACCAACTCCGGACCTTTGGTCACCGATGATGAGGACGTTGATGCCTCTCGTGAGTCCCTGTAGCTAGCGAGGTAGCCTCACGCTAAGCGTGACTAAGCCCCAGCATGCCTGCTAAATCGGTATGCTGGGGCTTATGTCTTTTTCTTCGGCTGAGCGCGCCAAGATGGTAGCGCTATTTCATAAGCTTGGCCCCGACGCCCCAACCTTGTGTGAGGGCTGGACTACTCGTGACCTTGCCGTACATCTGTGGGTGCGGGAAAATCGCCCGGATGCGGCCGCCGGAATCTTCTTGAACGGACTTTCCGGCCACCTCGAAAAGCAATCGCGAAAGATCGCCGCGCGAGATTTCGATGAGCTTGTAGATGACTGGGGGAGGGGACCGGCCTCTTATAACCCGGTCCGGTTCGTAGATGCACAGCAGAACTTTGTGGAGCACTTTGTCCACCATGAAGACATTCGCCGCGCTAATGGCATGGGGCCGCGTAACTTTTCGGCGCGGATTCGACAGCAGATGCATGGCTACCTAAAACTCTTGGCTAAAGCGACGTTGCGCAAGTCTGATCGTCCAGTGATACTGCAACCGGAAGGACTGCCGCGAATTGTGGCAGCGGATAAACACGGGGTAGCAGAAAAGGGCGATGCTGTGGTCCGCGTTGCCGGAGAGGTTGGGGAACTTCTCCTCTGGTGCTTCGGGCGCGATGCTGCCGAAATTTCCCTTGAGGGAGATGTAGCAGCAATCGCAAAGTCAACCGTCTAGGGTTGATTTATGCGTTGGCTGACGATTGTTAGCCCCTCTGGGGAGGACTGCCGCCGGAAAGCGGCTCCAGACGCATCGGGGAACGCGTGTGGCTAATGTGAATTAGGAGGCTGCCGGGTTAAAGTAGAGGCATGTCTGTCAAAAATGCCTCTTCGCGCGGAACGCGCCGAAAGTCGAACCGTTCACGGCCATCCGGCCGTAGCCAGTCTGGTGCTGGCATGCCGGAAACCTTGGCTATGACGTCCTCGCATCGGCGCGCTGCGGCGACCTCGCAGGAGCGTACGGGCAGTGCGTTCCGGGCCGTCGGCAAGGGCTTGGGGGCCGTGTTTGGTGCCACGGCGCGCGGCATGGGCAATATGGCTCGCGGCGTAAGCCATGGTGTTGCGGGCCTCAAGCCAAGCGAAGATGCATATGACACTGAGCAGTACGAGACGACGAGGGAGCCAGAAGAAATTTCTGCACGCGGGGAGAAGAAGAAAAAGAGCAAGGTTACTCGCGCTCGCGATGTAGCTGCGGAAGAGGACGTTTCTGCCATGGCAGTCGGCGAGTCAGAATCGCGTGGAATCCAGGTGAAAAACCCTGACGCGGTTGCTCTCGTGCTTATTGGCATTTCCATCGTGCTTGCAGCAACTGTATGGTTTGGCGTTGCCGGCCAAGTAGGCGCCTGGGTGGGCAATCTTGTTCGCTACGTAATTGGTGCGGGCGCCTGGGTACTCCCCGTGGCGCTGGTAGCTCTAGCGATCGCCCTGATGATGGATATTTCTGGGCCAGCGGGGCACTTTAAACCACGCATCGTAGGCGGAACCAGCATCATTGTCCTAGCAATGCTCAGCCTGATTCACATTTTTGCCGGAACTCCGGAGTTGGGCTTTACCCCGGATAGTGCTGGTGGTGCCGGTGGCGTCATCGGCTACGCCATCGGCGGCCTTTTGGAAACGGCTTTTACTTCCTTCGTTGCGGTACCGCTGCTTTTCCTCGTCATTATCTATGGCGCTTTGCTAGTTACGGGTATTACTATCCGCGAGGCCTATGAGTTGGTAGCTGGGGCTATCCGTGCTGCCTTCTCCCGGTTTGGTGGCTCCGATGAGGATTATTATGAGGACGGAGACGATGACCTTTACGGCCACGTCACCGGCGATATTGATAATATTGCGGAAGGGCGCGAGCGTAGCGAGCGCCCAGCCCGTCCTGCTACCAAGCGTCGCTCTTCCGGCCGGGATGGGAGCGGGAGCCGCAGCGCTTTCCGACGCCGCAATGAAGATGCCGCTCCACGCGGTTCCTCCTATCCAGTGGAGTCCCCAGCCACGGATGAACAAGAGAATGCAACTCGAGCATTTACCGCACCCACCCGTGCTGGGTATCAGGCTATTCCCTCTGCCGCCGAGGACTCCAGCGCTCGCGACATCGGCGATACCGATGAGATTCCCGTGGTAAATGACTCCGCTTCTGCTCCGGCGCAACCATCTGCTGCGGAACCAGAGCCGACCCGAGCTTTGGGCACTACCCGCCGCCCTAACGCTGGCGCTGCTCACTCGAATACTGCAGCAGACACGGCCAGCGGCTCCGTCATGGGCTCGGCCGCTGGTGCTGCAGCCGGCGCCGCTGGTGCTGCGGGTGCAGCAAGTGGCGCAGCGAAATCTGCCTCCATAGGAGCCGCAGGTGCGGCAGGTGCGGCGGCAGCCGGTGCAGCAACCGGTGCTGCAGGTTCCGCAGTAGAAAATGGAGCTGACGCGGTCTCGTCTGCCCACGAAAAGGCGCGCCAACTCTTCCGTGAGCGCTCTGGGCGCGACGCCACGACCGGCGCACAGGTGGACGCGGCCGAGTCAGTGGGCGATTCAGCCGCAGCTTCGGAGTCTTCCGCAGCTCCGGCTCCTGCTGCCCAGTTCGGTAATGAGAACTACGCGGTTCCCACAACAGACCTGCTTACCCCGGGTACTCCCGCCAAGGAACGCACCGAGATTAATGACCGCATTATCGAGGCCATTACTGATGTCTTTGAAGAGTTCAAGGTAGATGCCCAGGTAACCGGCTTTAGCCGCGGTCCCACGGTCACCCGTTACGAGATCGAGTTGGGGCCTGGCGTTAAGGTATCCAAGATTACGAACCTGCAGTCGAACCTTGCCTATGCTGTCGCAACGGATAACCTCCGCTTGTTGACGCCGATTCCAGGCAAGTCCGCAGTAGGTATTGAGGTACCCAACCCGGACCGCGAGATGGTTCACCTACGTGAGGTGCTTGACGCACCGAGCATGACCAGTTCCCCGGATCCCATGCTTATTGGCTTGGGCAAGGACATTGAAGGCGAATACACCTCTTTCTCGGTGCAGAAGATGCCGCACCTGCTGGTCGCCGGTGCCACCGGTTCTGGTAAGTCCGCTTTTGTGAATTCCATGTTGGTCTCGCTGCTTACCCGCGCCACTCCAGAGCAAGTACGTCTTATCCTGGTGGACCCGAAGATGGTGGAGCTTACCCCGTACGAGGGTATTCCACATCTGATTACTCCTATCATCACCCAGCCCAAGAAGGCGGCAGCAGCCCTGCAGTGGCTGGTGGAGGAGATGGAGCAGCGCTACATGGATATGAAGGCTGCTCGCGTACGCAAGATCGAGGACTATAACCGCAAGGTCGTCTCTGGCGAATACCAGGCGCCAGCAGGCTCCGAGCGTGAGGTTCGCCCGTACCCGTACATCGTGTGCGTCGTCGACGAGCTGGCGGATCTGATGATGACCGCGCCGAAGGAAATCGAGGACTCCATCGTCCGCATTACCCAAAAGGCGCGTGCGGCCGGTATTCACCTCGTTCTGGCGACCCAGCGCCCATCGGTCGACGTTGTGACCGGCCTGATCAAGACCAACGTTCCATCCCGCCTTGCCTTCGCTACGTCCTCATTGACCGACTCGCGCGTTATCTTGGACCAAGGTGGCGCTGAAAAGCTCATCGGTATGGGTGATGGTCTCTTTATCCCGCAGGGCAAGCGTCCAGTGCGAATGCAAGGTGCCTTTGTCTCCGATGACGAGGTTATGGCTGTCGTCGATGCCGCCAAGTCGCAAGCTGCACCAAACTATACCGAGGGCGTGACCGAGGAAAAGCAGACTGAGGCCAAGAAGGAAATTGACGAGGAAATCGGCAAGGATATGGATGATCTCCTCGAAGCGGTCGAGCTAGTTGTCACCGCTCAGCTGGGCTCGACTTCGATGCTCCAGCGCAAGCTCCGTATCGGCTTTGCCAAGGCCGGTCGCCTCATGGACCTCATGGAATCCCGCGGCGTCGTCGGCCCATCAGAAGGCTCCAAGGCCCGTGAGGTACTGGTAAAGCCAGAAGAGCTGGATACGATCATTTGGATGATCAAGGGCGCTGATCCTGCCGAGGCGCCGAAGGAAATTCAGGAGGAGATGCAACAGCAGGAGCAGGATGATGCCGCCGCTACTTCCGATGCCGACTCTTCTGCAAGCTCCGATTCTTCCCCGCAGGGCGACGCCGGGGACACCCGTACCGTCCAGGCAACGTATAACCCTTCGGCAGGTGCCTTCTAAGATCGTGTAGAGTTGGACGGGTCTTGGAGGGGAGTACCCCATCCTTCGGCATTGATCGTCAGCACGGAAGCGTTACGCTCCCGGTCGTGCCGGCCCGGCTACATTCCAGCAGCTGGGCGGGGGAGACCTCCGGTCACTTTGTTGTATCTTCGACCGGAGGGATGTACCAATGCATGTGCCATTGTGGATCTGGGCGATTTCCATCGTCATCATTCTCGGATTTTTTGTTTTTGATTTCTTCTCCCACGTGCGCACCCCGCACGAACCCACGCTAAAAGAATCAGGGTTCTGGACGCTATTCTACGTTGGCATCGCCCTACTTTTTGGTGCCGGCGTGTGGGCCATTTGGGACCACGAACACGGCATCCAATACCTCACGGGTTACGTAACAGAAAAAGCGCTATCCGTAGATAACCTCTTTGTCTTTGCGCTCATCATGGGCGCCTTCAAAATCCCGCGCAAGTACCAACAAAAGGTATTGCTCATCGGTATCGTCATTGCCTTGGCATGCCGCCTAGTATTCATCCTTTTGGGTGCTGCGGTCATCGCTGCGTGGTCCGATATCTTCTACCTTTTCGCGATATTCCTCATCTACACGGCTATTAAGCTCATCGTGGATGAGATTCGGGACGCCCCCGAAACCGATCCCAATGACATGGGCATTATCAAGCTGATCCGCAAGGTAGTCCACGTCACCCCGCGCTACCACGGCGATAGGCTTACTCACCGCGTGGAAGATTCCTCGGGCAAGCGTAAATTCGCGTTCACCCCGCTGTTTATAGCCTTGGTGTCTATTGGTCTCATCGACGTGATGTTTGCCTTCGACTCCATTCCGGCCATCTACGGCATTACGTCAGAAGCGTTCTTGGTCTTTACCACCAATGCCTTCTCCCTGATGGGATTGCGCCAGATGTACTTCCTGCTTGATGGTCTGCTGGATCGTTTGGTGTACCTGCCCTATGGCTTGGGCATTATCTTGGGCTTTATTGGTGTAAAGCTAATGTTCCACGCGCTGCATGAGAATAACCTGTCATTTGTTAACGGCGGCGAGAACGTGGAGTCCATCCCAGAATTTTCCACCATCACCTCTCTCATCGTGATTGTGGGCGTACTGGTTATTACGGTTATCGCCTCGATTATTAAGAATAAGCGCGATGAGAACCAAGGCGGAGTACCGGTATCGCACAATCACTTTGATTGGGACGAGGAAGGAAATAAGATCGTCCGCAATAAGAAAGGCGACTACTTGGGCAAGGCCGAAGACCTACCCAAGAAAGAGTTGCCGCACTAAAAGCGGGCGTTGACCGGATTCCATTCGCGGAAGCTACGGCCGGTGATGCAGCCGGCCTGGTAGAAGGGGTCATTGTCCATGAGGGCAATGGCATCGGCGACCACGGCGTCGTCGCCAAGCCCCACGATGATAAGCGCTCCTCCCTTGGAATCCGTCAATGGGCCGGTGGCAATGATGGTGCCCTCCTCAAAAAGCTGCGCAGTAAATTCGCGGTGCGCTGGGCGGGCCTTGGCAATCTCTGGGCTTTTGGGGTTGTAGTCATAGCTAACTGCAAAATACTTCATGATTCGCATTTTAAATTGCCGAGGCCTCCAAGCGCAGGCCCTTAGCGCTAACAGGTAGTATGTATAGCGTGAATCAACCCGGAACACAGTCAGCGCAATCCTCGGATGTGAATCCGCAGGTGTCCAATTGGAACCTGCCAAATATCCTCACCAGCCTGCGCATTCTTTTCATTCCGGTATTTGCATGGCTGGTCATTGCAGACCACGAATGGTGGGCCTTTGGCCTATTTGCAGCCTTAATGCTGACGGATAAGCTCGACGGTGACATTGCTCGCGCCCGCGGCCTTATCACTAACTTCGGAAAAATCGCCGATCCCATTGCGGATAAAGCGCTTATGACCACCGCACTGGTATGCCTCAATATCATTGGGGTGCTGCCGGTGTGGATAACCGTAGTGATTCTCATCCGTGAATTTGGCATTACAATCTGGCGAATGGTTTTGCTGCGCCGCGGAAAGGTAGTGCCTGCTTCTAAGGGCGGCAAGTTGAAGACCGTTTTGCAATCTGTGGCTGTAGGGCTGTACTTGTGGCCGCTGCCAGACTGGATGAATATCCCCACTTTCTTAGTCATGCTCTTGGCAGCAGTGGTCACGGTGTTTACCGGTGTGCAGTACCTCATCGATGGCAAAAAGCAGAATAGCTAGCTAGACCATGAGTGCTGCGGCGACCAACCTTGTATCCGAGCTCACCCAGCGCGGGGAGACATTGTCATTCTGTGAGTCACTCACTGCTGGGTTGGCCAGCGCCACTGTGGCATCTGTCCCTGGAGCATCGGCTGTGTTGCGCGGTGGTCTCATAACGTATGCCACCGAGGTGAAATCGCACTTTTTGCGCCAGCCTGTGGCCGATATCGAAGCTGCCGGTGTTGTTTCTGGGGATACTGCCCTTGCTATGGCGCGTGCCGCAGTGGCAGAAACTGATGCGGACTGGGGGATAGGCCTTACAGGAGTAGCAGGGCCAGACCGGCAAGAAGGCAAGCCGGCGGGCACCGTCTATATCGGAATCTATTCCCCCAACGGAGTTGCCTGTTCCCAGTTGCTAACCGGGTTGGGCAAAGAGCGAAACGAAATCAGGGAAGCCACGGTCGTAGCCGCCTTGCGGCTACTGGGCTCAACTTTGGAAGAAAATCCGGTACTGCGGGAACAATAACGGGACGAGGCGCGTTGACCATAGTGATGAACACTTCTACTGCAGTCCTCGAACACCCGGTAAACGGCGCCGCAGCACCAGCGACGCCCACCATTGCTCGTACCCCCGAGCCGCTTTTGCGTGAAGCTCTTGGGTTGACGCTGCGCGCCTTCCGCGCGGACAAAGGAGTGACCCTGCGCGAATTAGCCGGAGTGGCCCGCGTTTCGCCGGGCTACCTTTCGGAGCTCGAACGCGGCCGCAAAGAAGTCTCGTCTGAACTTCTTGCGTCTGTGTGCCACGCGCTGGATTGCTCGGTGTCTGATGTGCTGATTGAAGCCGCCGGCTACATGGCTCTGCCATCCATGGATGAGGAGCTTGCCCATACCGCTCCTGCCGCATCAGAGCTTTAAGTCACAGCGGCCTATGTCGACAGCCGGCCTTTTCTCTTGCGAGAAAGGTCGGCTGTGTCGGTTATAGGGACGTCGGCAAGCGTCCGCGACCGCGGGGAGTGCAAGCGATGGAAACAGCGCTTCGCTAGTATAAACAGCAGAACAATATGCACATATTTTTAACCTAGGAAGGTTGAAGCACACCATGGCGAACCCATTTGTTAAGGGCTGGAAGTACCTGATGGCCCTCTTCGATAACAAGATCGAGGAAAACGCCGATCCCAAGGTGCAGATCGAGCAGGCTATTGAGGACGCTCAGCGCCAGCACCAGGAACTGTCGCAGCAGGCGGCCGCCGTGATTGGTAACCAGCGTCAGCTGGAAATGCAGCTCAACCGCCGCCTGGCCGAGGTGGAAAAGCTGCAGGGCAATGCCCGCCAGGCCCTGGAATTGGCTGACCAGGCCCGTGCCAAGGGTGATGAAAATAAGGCCGTGGAGTACGAAAACGCGGCCGAGGCTTTCGCCGCCCAGCTGGTCACCGCAGAAGAGTCCGTGGAAGATACCAAGAAACTGCACGACCAAGCACTGCAGCAGGCAGAGAAGGCAAAGAATGCGGTTCAGCGCAATAATGCCGCGCTGCGTGAAAAGGTCAATGAGCGCTCTAAGCTGCTTTCCCAGCTGGAGCAGGCAAAGATGCAGGAAAAGGTTTCCGAGTCTTTGAACTCCATGAACGAGCTGACCGCTAACGGCAATACGCCGTCCCTAGATGCCGTACGCGATAAGATTGAACGCCGTTATTCCAAGGCGCTGGGACAGGCTGAGCTTGCCGAGAACTCCGTGGAAAACCGTATGGCCGAGGTACAACAGGCCGGTATTCAGATGGCCGGCCACTCCCGCTTAGAGCAGATTCGCAATGAAATGAACTCCTCCAAGTCCGTTGAAGGCAATAAGGCTCAGGCCATTGAGGGCAACAAGGCGTCAGGCTCAGCTGCCGACAACGCTGCCCAGCCTGGCACTGCCAACGACGATGCCGTGCAGGCCCGCTTGCGTGAGCTGCGTGGCGAGTAAGACTCCGGCTGCCTTTTAAATACTTTTCGCCTCCCTTGACCATAATCTGGTGGTTCAAGGGAGGCGATAATTTTTTCCGTTAGTCGCCAACACCGCGGGCCTGCAGAGCCTCACCCATCGCGCGGGCACGCCGGATGGAGCGAATGATCACCGGGGTGCCAAAAGCCAGTGGGGACATGCCGGCTCCGCGCGCTTTGCGGGCATCAAGCACCTCAAAGACGGTTTCAAACATGAGAGGAATAAGCCGAATAGTCAGTGACATCGCCAAGCTGATGTTGTCAACAGGCACGCCCAGACGAGCCAGCGGCTGAAGCGACTCTTCCAAAGACTCCATGATCGCATCTACCGTGGAGGTAAGTGTGAGCAGGAACGCGGCCATCATGGCAGCGAAGACATTGAGGAACATCACCGCCGCATAGTCGAAATCTTTAGCCCACCATTGGAAGCTGGCCAGGGGGACTAGGAAGAGGAGTGGCGGCCAGATCTGACTCCAGGCAATGCGCAGTGGAATCCGGGCACAGGCATAGAGGATGACAACGAAGATAACCCCGCTTGCTGCCCACGGAATGGACTTGAAAAAGATGCTGGTGACCAGGATAAAGATTAATAGGAATGCGATTTTCCAACTGGGCTTGATTCGGTGAACAAAGCTAGTGCCGTCGACATAGACGGAGAGCGGGAGATTCGTGCGTCGTTGCAAAACTATTCTCCCTACAGTAGCCGCCGGGCCATTAGGTCTTGATAGAACTCTATGACCTCCGCCGGCCGGCCATCTGCGGCGATGCGATGGTCATCGATGCAAATGACCCGATCAAAATCGCGCAGGAAGTCCAGATCGTGCGTGACCACAATCAGTTGCTGTTCCAGTCGCGCGAATTCTCTTTTGATCCGATCGCGGTTACGCAAGTCCAATAGGGTAGTGGGCTCATCAGCGATGATGAGAATCGGGTCAATGACTATGACGGCGGCCAGGGCAAGGAGCTGCTTTTGCCCGCCGGACAGCGTGTGCGGCGAGCGTTCACCACACTCGGCGAGCCCAAAGCGTTCGAGGGCGGCATCTACTCGGGCGGTGCGCTCGTGCTTAGGTAGCTTAAAGCGGCGTAGCGAAAAGGCCACATCATCGCGCACATTGGGCATGACAATTTGGTTTTCGGCATCAGAAAACACGAAACCTACCTTTTCGCGCACCTTTTTGCCCTGCTTGGCGACGTCCATCTGGTCCACCGTCACCGTTCCCTTACTGGGCCCACCCAAGCCATTAATGAGCCTGGTCAAGGTGGACTTGCCACCACCGTTTTGGCCGATAATGCCAATGCGCTGTTCAGTGAGGGTGAGGTTGATGTCCTCGAGGACCACGGTGTCATCAAAAGCCACCGTGACCGAGGAAAAATCAATGGTCGGCACTAGGCGGCCTTCCGTCCCATCAGATCAGGGAAGGCCGCATGCACGCCGAGGGCGATAATGACGGCTACCACAAGCTTGCCGGCATCGACGGGAATGAAAGGTAATTGCGCCGCGAAAGCCGGTCCAATCTCCAAGCCGGAGCGGATCATCAAGCCAAAGGCGCCGCAGATGTACTGGACGGCAAGGCCCACGATGGCAGCGATGGCAAGTACGACGGCCATGCCGCCTTTGTTCTTAGGGGAGCGGTAGGCGATTGCACCGGCTACGGCTGGTGAAAGAACGTAGCCAATGATGTATCCGGCGGTAGGACCTGCCAGTGCGCGCAACGTGGTGCCGCCACCGGCCAGCACAGGTAGTGCAAGACCAAGGAACAAGAAAAGCAGCCCTACGTATCCGCCGCGCTTGCTACCCAAAATCAAACCAGAGAGGATGAGCGCGGCGTTTTGCAGCACGATCGGAACGCCAGCAGAACCCACTGGAATGGATACAAAGGCGAGCACGATGACGAGGGCGGTAAAGACGGCAACGTAGGCAATGGTGGTTGCCAGAGAGTTCTTTTTCATGTTCAAGAGGTTAGCACTGCGGGAAAAATGCAGGAAATTCCGGTTTTTGAACGGCGTTCATGCGCGCTCCAGGAAGCTTGGTTGTACAGGTGTGCAAGGTTGGTTCGTTGTCATCTGTCGGCGTGCTGGCGCCTCAACCGGAACGCTGAGTAGGATGGCGCGCATGCGATTGACCGAGTATCACCAGCTGATTGTGGATGAATTTGGCGAGTCTAAAGGCAAGTGGATAAGCCACTCGCATGTCTTGTCTGACCTCGGGGCAACGCCGGATGAGCTTATCGAACGCGGCGTCGATCCCCGTCGCGTTTGGCTTAGCCTGTGCGATGACTTTGATGTCCCTCAAGAGCGCTGGTTGGGTGTGGATTACCCAAGTCTGTAGGGGAGTGAGATCTGAAAAATTGGCGTGTCTACTTTAAAAATTCGAACAGATGTATGTAATATGGCGGAAGTGTCGATGTAGTCGTCTACAGTGGGATGGCGTTGACGGAGGGAACCGATTGGGTTCCACGACAGTCTAATTATGCGTTAGTGCATCGTCGTTTAAGATAAGGATGAATATTAATGGCAACCAAAAAGAAGTCTTCTACTGCTGCGTCTAAGGGAGATGACCGCGAAAAGGCGCTCGATGCCGCCATGGCCATGATTGAAAAGGATTATGGCAAGGGCGCTGTCATGCGCTTGGGCGATGATAATCGGCCGCCGATTAAGGCCATTTCTTCCGGTAATACCGCAATCGATGTCGCCCTGGGCATCGGCGGCTTCCCGCGCGGTCGCATCGTAGAGATATATGGACCGGAGTCCTCTGGTAAGACCACCGTCGCGCTGCACGCTATCGCATCTGCACAAAAGGACGGCGGCATTGCCGCGTTTATTGACGCCGAGCATGCGCTCGATCCTCAGTATGCTCGCCTGCTCGGCGTAGATACCGATAACCTACTGGTATCCCAGCCGGATACAGGCGAGCAAGCCTTGGAGATTGCCGATATGCTGGTGCGCTCGGGTGCCATTGACATTATCGTGGTGGACTCTGTGGCCGCCCTTACCCCGAAGGCGGAAATCGAAGGCGAGATGGGCGATAGCCACGTTGGTCTCCAGGCCCGCCTGATGTCGCAGGCGCTGCGTAAAATGACCGGTGCTTTGTATAACTCCGGCACGACCGCTATCTTCATTAACCAGCTACGCGAGAAGATCGGCGTGATGTTCGGCTCTCCAGAGACCACCACTGGTGGTAAGGCGCTGAAGTTCTACTCTTCCGTACGCTGTGATATCCGCCGTATTCAAACCCTGAAGGATGGCCAGGATGCCATCGGTAACCGCACTAAGCTTAAGGTGGTAAAGAACAAGGTCTCCCCACCATTTAAGATTGCCGAGTTCGACATTATGTACGGCGAAGGCATCTCCCGCGAGTCCTCCATTATTGACCTCGGTGTGGAAAACGGCTTCATCCGTAAGTCCGGCTCCTGGTTTACCTATGAAGGCGATCAGCTGGGTCAAGGTAAGGAGAAGGCGCGTAACTTCCTCAAGGATAATCCGGACTTGGCCAATGAAATCGAGCAGAAGATTTTCCAGAAGCTTGGTATCGGCGAGGTAGCCGCCGAAGGCGAAGAGGCCGCAGCAATGGACGTTCCCGGCTCTGATGATCCCTTGACCGATGAGTCCGTGGACCTTGTCCCAAACGTCGACTTCGATGATGACTAAATTGGTTTAACGCCACACCGACACTGCCCCCATTCCGATTAAGACTGCCTCATGAATCAGCCCGCCCCCGAAAAGCTCGCCCGACTCCGTCAAGCCCTCGAGGCCTATGAGAGTGGCGCGGCTGGGGGCGGGCTTTTTGACCGAGAAGCAGAAGAAGCCAAGGCCAAAGTCCGCTCCCGAGCGTTGGGGCTTTTAGACCAACGTTCAAGGTCCCGGCAAGAGCTGTATGATCGCCTAGTCAAAGCAGAATTCGAACCGGATGTCATTGAAGATGTACTGGATGATTTAACCCACGCTGGGCTAGTGAATGACGCCGCTTTTGCTCATGAATGGGTAAGTCAGCGTCATAAGCGCCGAGGAAAGTCTGCTTCGGCGCTTAATAGGGAACTGCGCGAAAAGGGCGTAGGCGAGGCCGATCGCGCGGAGGCCCTCGAGCAGATCGATCCTGCCGATGAAGAAGCGATGGCACAGACCCTTGCGGAAAAGAAAGCCCGCTCCATTAAGTGCGTTCCTTCGGACCGCAAGGAACGCGATAAGGCGCTTCGTCGAATCGTGGGTGTGCTTGCCCGCCGTGGCTTCAATGAAGGGATGTCATTGCAGATAGCGATCTCGGCGCTCGATGCTCGGTGCGCAGAATTGCGTGCGCAGGAATAGCGCTGCGGCGCGCGATTGCGCCGTCGTGGCGACGCTGCGGCGGTTATGAGATGCCTAGCTTCATGGCTAAACTATGCCGACGTGGAGCAGACAATCGCAGATAACCGTACCTATGAAGTCCGAACCTTCGGCTGCCAGATGAACGTGCACGATTCCGAGCGTATCTCTGGCCTCTTGGAGGAAGCCGGATACTCGGCCGCCGGCGAGGGAGTAGAGCCCGATCTCATCGTCTTTAATACCTGCGCCGTGCGCGAAAACGCCGATAAGCGGCTCTACGGCACCTTAGGCGCCCTCAAGAAAACCAAAGAAAGCCGCCCAGGTATGCAGATCGCCGTGGGCGGCTGCTTGGCGCAGAAGGATAAGGACACCGTCCTTGACAATGCCCCGTGGGTTGATGCCGTCTTCGGCACCCACAACATGGCGGCCCTTCCGACCTTGCTGGAGCGCGCCCGCCACAATGATGAAGCACAGGTGGAGATCGTTGATTCGCTGGAGGCGTTTCCATCCGTATTGCCGGCCAAGCGTGAGTCTGCCTATGCCGGCTGGGTTTCAGTTTCTGTGGGCTGCAATAACACCTGCACTTTTTGCATTGTGCCGTCCCTGCGCGGCAAGGAAGAAGACCGTCGGCCCGGTGACATTTTGGCCGAAGTCAAAGCCTTGGTGGACCAAGGCGTATCCGAAGTCACCTTGCTCGGCCAAAACGTAAATGCCTATGGCGTCAATTTCGCCGATCCAGATCTGCCACGAGATCGCTTCGCCTTTTCCAAACTGCTGCGTGAGGTAGGGAAGATCGAGGGTCTTGAGCGTCTGCGGTTTACCTCTCCGCACCCGGCGGAATTTACTTCCGACGTCATCGATGCCATGGCGGAAACCCCATCCGTGTGCCCGCAGTTGCACATGCCGCTGCAATCTGGCTCGGACAAGGTCCTCAAGGACATGCGCCGTTCTTATCGCACCAAGAAGTTCCTGCGGATTTTGGACGAGGTTCGTGAGAAGATTCCGCACGCCGCGATCACCACCGATATCATCGTGGGTTTCCCAGGCGAGACCGAGGAAGACTTCCAAGACACTATGGAATTGGTGCGCCGCGCTCGCTTTGCCTCGGCCTTTACCTTCCAGTATTCGCCGCGCCCGGGAACCCCGGCTGCGGAGATGGAGGATCAGATCCCCAAGGAGGTTGTCCAAGACCGCTTCGAGCGCCTCGTTGCCCTGCAAGATAGCATCCAGGCCGAGGAAAATCAGAAGCTTATCGGCACGGATGTGGAGCTTTTGGTGCAGGCCGAGGGCGGGCGCAAGAACGATGAGACCCACCGTATAACCGGCCGCGCGCGCGATGGCCGCCTAGTGCACTTCACCCCGGTTGACTCTGAAGGCTCGGATATTTCTGCCGAGATTCGCCCGGGCGATGTGGTCCATACTCAGGTCACCGGTGCGGGCTCTTTCTTCTTGCTTGCCGACGCCGCCGTTACCTCCCACACGCGCACCAAGGCCGGCGACATGTCCGCTGCAGGGGAGACCCCTACCACCGCGCCCATCGGCGTGGGCCTGGGACTACCGTCCATTGGTAAGCCCGCTGCCGCCGAATCCGGCGATTCTTGCGGTTGCTAGCGGGGGAGTAGGCTAGGGAGCCATGACTGAGGCAAAATCCACCACCGCAGCACAGAAAGCAGCTAGAGCCGAGCGCCGCGCGGCCCAGACGATGGACCTTGGCGGGCACAGGGTCACGTTGTGGATTGCGGTGGTGGCCTATATCCTCTACCTGGTTTTGCCCTACGCTGGCGCATCCCACGGCTGGGACGCGTTGACCTTCGGCACCACGTCTAGTGGTGTGAAAATTTCGATTATGGAAACTGTCTCCGCCTGGCTTGCAGTCATTGGTCTGGGCATTCTTACTCCGGCGACGCTGTTCACCCGCCGAGCTACTCCGGGACTTATTGCTTGGATGCTAGTAACGGTGTCTTTCTTTGCCAACCTGTGGAGCTTTTGGTTCCGCGGCTCGACTGCTGATGGGGCGTCTATAGGCATGTGGATAGGAGCGTTGGCCACATTGCTGGCGTTTCTGGCCTATTGCATGGTGGCGCTGCGCCGCAGCCCCGAGCAAAAGACGGCCGAGGCGCAGGTACGCGCCACTGCTGGTCAACTGGATGAGGTGGGCGAATTACAATCCAGCATCGACACCGCACCACGGCAGGCGGCTTTTGCGGATAATCGCCGCAAACAGGCCGCTGAGCGCCATCGCGCCCAGCACGGCGAGTAGGCGCGCCGTCCATTAATATTCGGCGCGCTTTAAACGACTAGTCTCTAAGGAATAACTCCCACGCGGAAGAACGGGAGAGTTCTCGGGCACCCAGGTCGCGGTAGATGGCGTTCATCGCCTCATCCTTAGCGGCCACGGAACAGTAGCAGCGTCGCGCCTGAGGCCAATAGCGGGCAACTTCATGCAGCGCTGTGAGCTTGGCCAATTGCGCGAGTCCGCGGCGGCGATGTGGGCGATCGGTGACAGTCAGAGTCCACTCGCAAACCTCAGGATTCGCGTCCTCGTGCCGAGCCATTTCTGCCAGTGTGAGGATATTGCCCTCCTCGGCCGTGAGCGCGACGAGGAGCGTATGGCCGCGGCGCGAACGCAGGCGGCTGTGGGCTTCACGGAGTCGGGTTCGTGTCCACACGATGGGCTCCACCGTAAGGTCCCCGGTCTCAGCGTCTTTGGACGCTAGGCTAAGCAGCCGCATGACCTCATTGATGAAGTCTTCCGGGATATCATAATCGGGCCACACTCGAGCGGTAATTCCCGCCGGGAGCAGTGCTGCCACGGGGCTTTCCGGTATGTCCATCACCAACTGGTGCTCCGCATGCTTTTGCGTGAAGCCGAGCTCGCGGTAGGTGCTTCCCATGGCGTCATAGTCTGGATCCGTGCCCGGAGGATGCAAAAGACCCACGTGGGCTACAGTACGGCCGAGCTGCCGAGCGAGCTCCAGTGCCTTCGTCCCCATCCACTCGGCTACTTTCTGCCCTTTCCCATCGAGTGGTTCTCCGGGGAGAGGCAAATCGCACAGCACGCATTCAATTTCTGCGCCGTCGCGCTCTTCCAGGAGAGGCAAGCTGATGTGGATGAATCCCAGGTAATCCAGTTCCGGGCTCGGCTCTACTGCCGGAATGAGCGGCAGCCCAAGCTCGGAAACTTCACCGAGCGTGGAGTTGCCGTCCACTACGGCAAAGAGATAGGTCTGAGATTCGCTAGAACCTTGCAGGCGCTGCACCACGCGGCCCGGCGACGTTGAGGCGGCAGCATCGCCGCTGGCCTCTTGAGCAGCAAGGTTAGCCCAGAATACGAAGCTGCGGATGCAATCTGCAGGTTCTGTCGGCCGAGCGTCAACGGTAGCTGAGTGCGGCGGCCGCGGCGGCCGCGCAATGTGGACGAGGTGCACTACTTGTCATTGACGGCGTTAGCGGCTGCGTCGGCAAAAGCCTGCCACTGCTCGGCCTGTGCGCGCAGATCCGCGGCCTTTTTGGCATTGCCTTTAGTCTCAGCGGCCTCAGCCTGGGATTTAAATTCATCCACCTTGGCCTGGAACTGCGCTACGCGTGCCTGTGCTTCTGGGTCAGTTCGGCGCCATTCGGACTTCTCCGCCTCACTAACGCGCTGCTCGAGTGCCTCAATCTTGGATTCGTATTCGCGCACTTGCTTACGTGGAACGAAGCCAATCTCCTCCCACTTTTCCTGCAACTCGCGCAGCTTCGCCTTAGCTCCCTCGATGCCCTTGGAGGGATCAATCTGGTTGTCATATTCGGCGATAAGCGCGTCCTTGGCCTTTGCATTCTCCGCAAACTCGCGGTCGCGCTCATCATTTACGGCGTTGCGTGCATCGAAGAACTTGTCTTGAGCGGCGCGGAAGCGAGCCCAGAGTTTATCGTCAACCTCGCGCGGGGCACGGCCGGCGGCCTTCCACTCGGTCATAAGATCGCGGTAGGCACGGGCGGTAGGACCCCAATCGGTAGAATCTTGGATGGCTTCGGCGCGCTCGACCAGTTCTTCCTTCTTCTTGCGAGCGGCCGCACGGGCGCGATCTAACTCGGCAAAGTGGGAACCGCGGCGGCGGTTGAAGGAATCGCGGGCGCGGGAGTAGCGCTTCCACAGGGCATCATCGGTCTTGCGGTCAATGCCCTTGATCTGCTTCCACTCTTCTAAGATGGCGCGGATGCGGTCACCGGCGGCCTTCCATTCGGTGGAGTTTTCGGCAATCCCTTCTGCCTCAGCCGCCAGCTTTTCCTTGGCGGCGATGGCTTCCGCGCGGCGGCGCTCCTTATCGGCTTGGGCTTGCTCGCCGGCTTCTACCGAGTGATCGATGACGGCGCTAAGGCGTTGGTCCAGGGCTGCGACATCGCCGATTACGGCAGCAGTGGGCAGGTTTTCGCGCAACTGCGCTGCTGTCTTTTTAATGCCGGCGGCCTCGCTAGGGTTGGCGCGCAGGCGAGCCTCTAGCAGTTCAATTTCGGTGGAGAGATCATCATAGCGCGCGCCGTAGTGCTGGAGACCCTCCTCGGGGGTGCCGGCCTGCCACTCACCGATCTTGCGTTCGCCCTCCGGAGCAGAAACGAAGACGGAACCATCCGCGTCGACTCGTCCCCACTTGGCCGGGTCATTCTTGCGTGGCGCCTGCACTGGAACAGGCTTTGCGGTGGGGCGAGGGCCCTTCTTGGGCATGGAACCTGGGGTAGGGATGGGAGACATGACAAGCCCTCCTATGCATAGATCGCCGCGCGTCACGGCTGCCGGATAAAATCACTGGATACATTACCGCGAATATCTCGCGCGCGCCCAGATTCTATTTAATTACCTCCACTTGGGTAGTTAG
The DNA here is from genome assembly GCA_025144025.1 of Corynebacterium sp. p3-SID1241. Taxonomy (GTDB): domain Bacteria; phylum Actinomycetota; class Actinomycetes; order Mycobacteriales; family Mycobacteriaceae; genus Corynebacterium. The sequence goes on from JALXWS010000006.1 coordinate 37,401, forward strand.
TATGGAGGAATAATGTTCAATCTCATGGTAATGCCAGCCTCTCCGGCGCTGGCAGTGGAGCTTTCTGCTCATGACGCCGCCTCGCGCGCGCTGCTTGCCGCTGCCCGCACCCTCGCGGTGGAGGCTGCGGTGGCAGGCATAAAGGCCGTGGATATTGTGGGAAACCAGGATAAGCGCTGGTACACCGCCCACACCGGCAGCTTAAAGGCGTGGGGTGCGGCTACAGATCTTGGCGGTGGTAATTTTCTGCCCGAGATAATGGCCCGGTACGTACTGCATAGCGTGCCGCAGTTGCGCACACGGGCAAGCCGGGAGCGCATCGGCAAACCTGACCCAGAAGCGCTAACCGTGGTCGTAGCAGATGGCAGCGCGGGCCTGACTGAGCGCGCCCCCTTGGCGCTCGTTCCGGAAGCCCAGGAAGCGCACGAGTGGTGCGAGGAGGTGCTAATGGGGGCGTCGGCAAGCAAGGCAGGCGAGTGGCTTTCCCAGCGCGGAGTAGAGGAGCCGATACTATGGGAGGAATTGGCGGGCCTAGACGCTAAGAAGAAGCAGTTGTTCGCCACCGACGCCACCTTGGGCGTTGGTCGCTACGTTGCAGGCTGGGAGGTCTAATGCGTCCAATTGCCGTCTTTGGACCCACCGCGTCTGGCAAATCCGCACTGGGGCTCGCACTTGCGCATGAACTAGACGGTGAGGTGGTCAACGTCGATTCCATGCAGCTCTACCGCGGCATGGATATTGGCACCGCCAAGCTGACCCCGGCCGAGCGCGAGGGAATCCCGCACCACCAGCTCGATGTCTGGGATGTGAGCGAAACCGCATCCGTGGCGCGCTACCAGCGCGATGCTATCGCGGACGTGGAAGACATCATGGCCCGCGGCAAGATGCCAATCCTGGTCGGCGGCTCCATGCTCTATGCCCAAGCGCTTGTCGACGCCTGGCAGTTCCCACCCACCAACCCCGCCGTCCGCGCCAAGTATGAGGCCCGGCGCGTAGAAATCGGTACCGATGCCCTGCACGAGGAGCTGGCGCAGGTGGACCCGGCCGCGGCCACCATCATTGAGGATAAGGACCCGCGCCGCACGGTCCGCGCACTTGAGGTCATTGAACTAACCGGCAAGCCCTATAAGGCCAGCCAGCCGCCGAAGGATGCTCCGCCGCGGTGGGGTACCCGCCTGCTCGGCCTTCGCACCACTGCAGACTGGCTTAACCCGCGCATCGAGCTGCGCACGCGCCAGATGTTTGAGCGCGGGCTCATTGAGGAAGTCGAGCGCCTCCAATCCCAAGGCTTGGTGGCCGATTCCACCGCCGGCCGCGCCATCGGCTATGCGCAGGTATTCCAGGCCCAACGCGGCGAACTAAGCTGGGACGAGGCCGTCGAGCGCACCATCACGGGCACCCGGCGCTACGTGCGCCGCCAACGCTCCTGGTTTAGACGCGATAAGCGCATTAAGTGGTTGGATGCTGCAGGCGATACGACCGCTCAGGCGTTGCGCGCGCTAGGGTAGGGGCATGAAATTTGCCAAGGGCCATGGAACTGAGAACGACTTCGTCATCGTCGAGGACCACGCGGCCGCCACGCCGCTTGCACCCGAGCGCGTAGCGGCGCTGTGCGATCGCCGTGCCGGTATTGGCGGCGATGGGTTGCTGCGCGTCGTGCGCGCTGACGCCTTGCAGGCGGCCGGGGAGATCGAGCAATTAGCCGAGGGCATTGCGCCCGATGACTGGTTTATGGATTATCGCAACGCCGATGGCTCCGTGGCGGAGATGTGCGGCAATGGCACTCGCGTCTTCGCCCATTGGCTGCGCTCGCGCGGCCTTGTGGAGGAGGACGAGTTCACCATCGGCACCCGCGCTGGCGCCAGGCAAGTTACGGTGCATTCGTGTGATGAGCATGCGGCCGAGGTCACCGTGGAGATGGGGCCGGCCGAAGTAACTGGCGTATCCACTGCGTCTATGGCCGGTGAGAGTTACGCTGGTCTGGGCGTCGATATGGGAAACCCGCACCTCGCGGCCGTGGTGCCCGGGCTGGACGCCGAGGGCCTTGCGGCCAAGACCTTGGAGCAGCCGGTCATCGATGCGGATTTCTTTCCAGCTGGCGTGAACGTGGAGCTGGTAACCCCACTGCGCGATGGCCACGTACACATGCGCGTCTTCGAACGCGGGGTGGGAGAGACGCGCTCTTGCGGCACCGGCACCGTGGCGGCCGCAACCGCCGCGCTTGCCGACGCCGCCGTAGACCACACCACCACCCCCCACGGCCCCGTGCACGTGCACGTGCACGGCGGTGAAGTCACCGTGGAAATCTATGAGGGCGGCTCCCGCTTGACCGGCCCGTCCGCCATCGTCGCCACCGGCGAGACCGCGCTTTAGACCGCAGCTTGCGTGGTTAGTACTTAGGCGCTGCGTCCTTCGCCTTCCTCGAATGCTTGTTCTTCGAGGGCTTGGCGGCGCAGCGCACGATTTTTCACTTCATTCTTTTCGTACTTCGGCCCGAGTGTGAAGGCAGCACGGCGAGCGGACAACCACGTTTCTTTGAGCTCGCGAGCGCGCTCATCGGTAACCTTGAGCAGCGATTCCAGCTCGTTGGTGCTGATTTTTTCCGCGCAAACGCGCAGGTTGAGTCGGCGAAGGAAGCGCCGTGCGCCGGAAATTTCGTAATGGAAGGCCTCGATTGTGGGATCGGAGCAATCCAAATCCAATAGCGCCGGCCGGTAGAGCGTGCGGTCTGCAATTTTTTCCGCCGCCTCGGAGGATTGGAACTCCTCGTATTCCGCCATGACGTCTTCGATGTCTTCGGCCGAGAGCCGAATAGAGCTGCGCAGTGCCGCCTGCTCCGAGGCGTCCGGCCGAGTATGGAGCATGAGTAGCGCTGCGGCAATAAGCAGCGCCGCGATGAAAACCCCGGGGATTTTTAGGGTCGCCACAACCGCCACTGATCCCAAAAGGATCAGCACGAGAACCAGCACGCGGCGGTTCCTCGCATTTTCAGGGGAGGGCATCCACACAGCTATTCCACTCGTCCTTCGCGTTGTCCTTAGTGCCCGCCACAGCCACAGCCACCGGAGCCGCAACCACAGCCAGCGCCGTCGCCGCACCCACCGGAGGGCAGTTCAATGGAGGCCGTAAGCATGGCGGTGCCGGCCACAACAGAGTCCTTCGCGGGCAGCTCGCCGCCTCCCGCTGGCAGGCATAGGTCGAAGGGGAAAAGTCCATCCATGACGAGGTGGGCGAATTTCTCGCCGGTCAGCTCATTGGTACGCCACTCAGATTCCATGACGCGCGCCGCAAAGGTTGCAGCTGGGGTGGGCACTTCCGCACCGGAACCGGAGGAAATCACCTTTGCCCCCGCGGACTCGAAGAGCGCTGGGAACTCGCCCTCGGCCGCCTCATAGGCATCGGCCGACTCGTAGGTGCGCACATCAAGACCCATGGCGGTCAGGGAAATTTGTTGCCATTGCTGCAAGGGGTCGTCGGCAAGCAAAGGCCCCTGCGCCAAGTTTGCAGTGGCCTGGGCAATGGTGGTGCCAAAGGGATCGATAATTTCCAGCAGTGCGAGCACATCGTTGACCATTTCCACGTGGGCAAACCCCTGGGTAACGGCATTGAAGCCAATGAAGGTGGCAAAAGGTTCCACAGCGAGGATGTTGAGCTGCGCGCCCGATGGATCGGTGAATTGAATCAGCTGGCCACCGCGTACCTCACCGGTTACGGCCAAGCGGTCGCTGGCGATAGCGGCCTCGACGGCATCCTGCCAGCGCTCGAAATTGAGGCCAATGGCCTGCATCTCGGTATTCTGCTTCACCCCAGTGTCCTTAACGTTCATGCCCGCCATTGTATCGCCTTGTAAGCCCAGCCCAGAATCCGCAATTCCCGCTTTCGGCCGCAACGTGCCAAAATGAAGAGTAGTATGACCGAATTTTCCCAGCACAATAACGACGATCTCCTCGCCCGCGCGTTCCGCGATAACGACGCTCCGGCCGCGTCAGAGGCGACGCCCACCACCGGTGACCTTGACCTAGCAGAACGCAACGCCTTCCGCCGCGTCACCCGTGAGACCACCATCCGCGCCGAGGACACCACCGACGGCTATGAGGTGGAGTACCGCAAGCTACGCCTTGAGCGCGTCATTTTGGTTGGAGTGTGGACTGAGGGCACCGTAGCCGAGGTGGAAGCCACCATGGACGAGCTGGCGGCGCTGACCGAAACCGCCGGTGCCGAAGTCGTAGAGATGATCTACCAAAAGCGCGACAAACCTGACTCTGGTACCTTTATCGGTTCCGGCAAGGTTCAGGAGCTGCGCGACATCGTCGAGGCCACCGGCGCCGATACCGTGGTTTGCGATGGCGAGCTCAACCCCGGTCAGCTCACCGCACTCGAACGTGCTCTCAATACCAAGGTCATTGACCGCACGATGCTCATCCTTGATATCTTCGCTCAGCACGCCAAGTCCAAAGAAGGCAAGGCCCAAGTGTCCTTGGCGCAGCTGGAATACCTCTATACCCATACCCGCGGTTGGGGCGGCAACCTTTCGCGTCAGGCTGGCGGCCGTGCTGGCTCCAATGGCGGCGTGGGCCTGCGTGGTCCTGGTGAGACCAAGATTGAGACCGACCGGCGTCGCATCCGTACGGAGATGGCCCGCCTGCGCAAAGAACTGCGCGCAATGAAGACCGCGCGTGAGGTCAAACGCTCCAAGCGGCAGCGCTCCACCATCGCTCAGATTGCGATTGCCGGTTATACCAACGCCGGAAAGTCCTCGCTGATTAATGCCATGACCGGCGCCGGCGTGCTGGTGGAGGACGCGCTTTTTGCCACCTTGGATCCCACCACCCGCCGTGCCTCGCTTGCCGACGGCCGCCAAGTCGTCTTTACCGATACTGTCGGTTTTGTCCGCCACCTGCCCACGCAGCTAGTCGAGGCCTTCAAATCCACCCTCGAGGAGGTGCTGGCCGCCGATATTATGTTGCACGTGGTCGACGGCTCTGACCCATTCCCGCTCAAGCAGATCGAGGCGGTAAACCAGGTAATTTATGACATCGTCTCTGCAACAGGCGAGCAAGCACCTCCCGAAATTATTGTGATCAATAAGATCGACCAAGCCGATCCGCTGGTACTTGCTGAGTTGCGCCACGTTCTCGACCACGAGGATGTTGTCTACGTATCCGCGCGCACGGGCGAGGGAATCGATGAGCTGACCGCGCGCGTAGAGCTTTTCCTCAACTCCCGCGATAGCCACGTTAAACTGCAGGTTCCCTTCACCCGCGGCGATATTGTGGCGCGCGTACACGCCGAGGGCACGGTGCGCCACGAGGAATATACGGCCGATGGCACGCTTGTCGACGTCCGCCTTCCCGCCCCCACCGCCCGCGAACTCGCCGAATTCATCGTGTAGGAAGTTTCTTAAAACCGGCTCCGGTGATCCATAATTAAGGCTCGTGAGCTTAAAAGGTTGGACTGTCCACGGAGACGGTAAAAAGATTGCACCGGGCGCGGTCGTAGCGCCGGAAGAACGACTTAGTTGGGGCCGTACCATCGGCATCGGCATGCAGCACGTGGTAGCCATGTTCGGTGCCACGCTGTTGGTTCCTACCCTGACCGGATTCCCCGTCAATACGACGCTGCTCTTTTCCGGCCTCGGAACCATTTTGTTCCTGCTTATCACCCGCAACCGGTTGCCGTCTTACCTCGGCTCTTCCTTTGCGTTTATCGCGCCGCTGTCGGCTTCGCAGCAGTACGGTATCGCCGCGCAGGCAGGCTCCATTTTGGTTACTGGCCTCGTCTTGGCCGCGGTGGGTGTGGCCGTAAAGATCGCCGGCCGCCGCGTGCTCGATTCCGTCATGCCGCCGGCCGTGACCGGGGCGATTGTGGCGCTCATCGGCCTGAACTTGGCACCGAATGCAGCCGAGAACTTTGCCTCCCAGCCGCTCGTGGCGGCGGTGACGCTGCTCGTCATCCTGCTGGCTACCGTCGCCGGGCGCGGCATGGTCTCGCGCCTATCTATCCTGCTCGGTGTGGTCGCTGGCTGGGTCTTCGCTGCGCTTACCGGCAACCTAGGCGATGACGCCGTCGCGGCCATCGATGCCGCCCCGTGGGTGGGCCTGCCGGAATTCCACGCGCCTTCCTTCAACATTTCCGCCATCGCCGTGGCGCTTCCCGTGCTGGTGGTGCTCGTCGCGGAAAACGTCGGCCACGTCAAAGCGGTCTCCGAGATGACCAAGCGCGACCTCGATGACCTAGCCGGTGACGCTCTGATTGCCGATGGTCTCGCGTCCACCCTTGCCGGCGGCTTCGGTGGCTCGGGTACCACGACTTACGCCGAAAACATTGGCGTGATGGCTGCCACCCGCGTTTATTCCACGGCCGCGTACTGGGTAGCAGCCTTTACCGCCATCCTTTTAGCTTTCGTGCCGAAGTTTGGAGCGCTGATTTTTACTATCCCGACCGGCGTTCTCGGTGGCGCCTGCATCGTTCTTTACGGACTCATCGGCATGCTGGGCGTGCGCATCTGGATGGACAATAAGGTCAATTTCAATAATCCGGTCAATCTGACTGCGGCCGCAGTGGCACTCATTGCCGGCATTGGCAACCTGACCTTAACTGTTGGCGGGGTCTCCCTCGAGGGCATTGCTTGGGGTTCGGTGGGTATCATCGTGGCTTATCCGATTATGAAGAAGCTGTACGATTCCGTCGGCGAGGGCCATAGCGCCAAGTACTAATTTCCCAGCTGTGGATAACTGCCCGTCGCGCGGCCGCGGCGGGCATTGTTGTTGATGGGCCAACGCGGGTTATCCACACCGCGCCGGTGCGTGGCTCGCGCAGGCTTGCGGGGGCTGTTTAACTCAGCGGCATGACCGCATTGGACGCATACTTAAACGCCGTGAGCACCGGCATGGACATCGTCGCCGCCGCTCAAGGCCTTAGCGATCGTCAGCTCATTGCGCGAGGTGCCTCCGATATAGCCGCGCGAGACTTGCTGCGTTTGTGCGATACCTACTTTGGCCGGTGCGGCTTTTCTGCCAAACAACGGGCGGCGCGGCAAACAAAGCATTCCCTCGACGTGCTGCTGCTCATTGAAAAATATGCCGTGCGCTTGCCGACGCAGCGCGACGCCTGGACCCTGCGCTCCGAACTGTGTGCCTTTCGCGGTAGCGCCACGGCGCTGGAAAAGCGAGCTCGGACGTTGGTGCGTGAACTGCGCCCGCGCCGCGCACCAGAAAAGGGCGTGCGCATTACCCGTCGTTCCGGTGGCCCGTGGTCGCTGACGATTACCGGGGATTCGGCCGATGTGGCGGATATGCACGCTGCATTGGATGCCAATAAGCCCCTGCAATCTGCCAAAGACCTCTTCTTTGGCAAGGCGGATGCGTCGCGCACAACGGTGACGACACAGGTGGTTCTCACCCTTGAGGAGCTCGACTGCATAGTTGACGGTGGGGGCGAGGAAATCACTCTCCAACTCACCAACGGCGCTCGAATGACAGGCGCAGAGCTGGTGGCACGCACACTGAGCGACCACGGCTATGTCACCCTCGTACACCCGCACGAGGGGCCGGTAAACCTCTACCGAACCTCGCGGCTAGCCAATGACAAACAACGGCTGATGGCGGCTGCGGTCAATCCTGTCTGCCCCTGGGATAGCTGCAACTTTCCCGCTGATAAATGCCAAATTCACCACCTAAGAGCCTGGAAGGACGGCGGCGAGACTAACGCTGCGAACCTCACGACGTGCTGTCCCTACCACAACGGCGTTAACGACGATGACCCTAACGCTCCGCCTAGCCGAGGCCGGCTTGCCCGGGTGAGCGGGCAGGTGAAATGGGTGCCACCGTGGGGATAGGTGGCGTCGGTAAGCGAAAAGCTCCCCACCGCACGGGTGGGGAGCCTAAAGTCGAACCGTTTTAGAGCTTAGGAAGCATCCAAGTCCTTCTCGATGAGAGCAGCAATCTTTTCCACTGCTTCTTCGTTATCAGAGGTAACGGTCACCTCATCGCCCTGTTCTGCACCAAGAGCCATGATCATCAGGGAAGAGGCAGCGTCGGTCTCATCCTCATCATCGTCACCAACCAGGTTAAGGAAGATATCCTCATCGAACTCGCCAGCAGCGTCTGCGATAATGGATGCGGGACGTGCGTGCAGGCCTACGGAGGAGCCAACCTTTACAGTCTTGGAAGCCATGGAAATATCCTTTCTTACGGGGATTTTTACAATCCAGTGTACGAGTGTTTGGTTTATGCTGCCACGTTCTGGGCGGCTTCTTCGAAGGCCTTATTGGGCCAGAACTGCTTCATCGCCAGCACCGCTGCGGTCGAGACAACCACGCCGGCCGCAATGGCAACGAGGTAACCCCAGAACGGGTCGATGGCGAAGAAGACGAACACGCCACCGTGCGGAGCACGGGAACCGACCGACAGAGCCATCGAAATCGCGCCAGTTACCGCGCCGCCGGCCATCATCGAAGGGATGACGCGGAACGGGTCGGCCGCTGCGAACGGAATGGCTCCTTCGGAAACGAAGGACAAGCCCAGGAGCCAAGCAGACTTGCCGTTTTCCTGTTCGGCAGGGGTAAACAGCGACTTGCGGATGAACGTGGCTAGCGACAGTGCAATCGGTGCGACCATGCCGGAAGCCATGACGGCGGCCATGATCTGCATGGAGGATTCGTCACCGGTGGAAAGCCCGGCCGTCGCGAAGAGGTAGGCAGCCTTATTGACTGGGCCGCCCAGGTCGAAGCACATCATCAAGCCGAGGATGATACCAAGGAGCACGGCCGAGGAGCCGGACATAGACGATAGCCAATTTTGCAGGCCGTCCATGATGGCTGCCAACGGTGCACCCAGCAGCAGGTACATTGCAAGGCCGACGACTAGCGAGGTAAGCAGCGGGATAATGACGACCGGCATGAGCGAGCCTAGCCAGCGTGGCACTTTCCAACTGCCAATCCACATGGCGATAAAGCCCGCCAGAAGACCAGTTACCAGGCCACCGATGAAGCCAGCGCCCAAGGTGACTGCGATCGCGCCGCCCGCGAAGCCCGGGGCGATGCCCGGACGGCCGGCGAGCGCGTAGGCGATATAGCCCGACAGCGCGGCGACGATAAAGCCCATAGCCGCTTGGCCGACAGCGAAGAGAACAGCGCCGAGATAGAGCAAGAATCCGGAGCGCTCGAAGTGCATGAGTTCGCCGTCAACGGTCACGTCATGGCCGGGGAGGTTGCCGAGCGAAAAGTCCGTCGATAGTGCTTGCCAACCATTTGCCATATCGGCACCACCGAAAAGGAAGCCGAGGGCGAGCAGCAGACCACCGGCCGCGACGAACGGGACCATATAAGACACGCCGGTCATAATGGCTTGCTGGATGCGCTTGCCCCAACCAAGAGACTTGCCTTCTTCTTCCGCATCGGCACGGGTAGCGGTGCCGGAGACCTTATGCGCGTGGGGGTTGTGCGCGGCTGCGATCGCCTCGTCGAGCATCGTGCCAGGTTCATTGATGGCGCGTTTGACGCCAGATTCGATAACCGGCTTGCCAGCGAAGCGCTCGCGATCGCGCACGCCGACGTCCGTGGCGAAGATAACTGCATCGGCCGCGTCGATGGTGGCTTGAGAGACAGACTCATTATTTGACGAGCCTTGGGTCTCTACGGTCAGCGAGACGTCGTCACGCTCGGCCGCGGTCTGGGTCAGCGCGTCGGCGGCCATATAGGTGTGGGCGATGCCGGTGGGGCAGGCGGTGATGGCCACGATGCGGGTGACATCGGCCGAAGATTCGGCGCTAGCTGGGGTTGCGGTCGGGGAAGCATCGTCGGCTGCTGCAGCGCCGGTACCAGCCCCGGCGGTGGCAGCGGCGGTTGCTGTCGATTCAGAGTTCGGCTTTTTTATTGGCTTTTCTGCGTTGACTACGTCCAGTACGAGACGGACGATTTCTTCCTTGGTGGGCGCGTTGCGCAGGGACTCGAGGAAGTCCTTCCGCACTAGAGCGCGGGCTAACTTGGACAAAATCTTCAGGTGGGCCTTGCCGCCACCGGCCGGGGCCGCGATAAGGAAGACGAGCTGGGCGTCACCGTCAGGGCCGGAGAAATCCACGCCGCGGCTTAAGCGGGCGAACGCGAGTGTGGGTTCTGTCACGGCCTCGGAGCGGCAGTGCGGGATGGCAACGCCACCGGGCACGCCGGTTCCGGCTTTAGCCTCGCGGTCGATGGCGGGCTGTGCCAAACCGGCGATGTCGGTGGCTCGGCCGGTGTCATGGACCAGCGTGGCCAGGTTGGTGATGACGGAGTCAACGCTGTCGCCGAAGTCGGCGTCGAGCGCGACTAGGTCGGTAGTGATAAGGTCGGAAGCCATGTTTAGGCACTCCTTAGGCTAGCGAGTTTACGGGGGTATGTGCGATATCGAGTTCTTCTGGGCGAGGGAATTGGGTGCCCTGTTTGGATGCAGCCGCAGTTCCGTAGGCAACCGACTGCGCGAGGCTATCGGCCGGCGACTTACCGGCGGTGCGGCCAAGAAGGTATCCGGCGAGTGCGGCGTCACCGGCGCCTACGGTGGATTTCACCGTGGCGGGCGGGGGAGTTGCAGCCCAAGCGCCATCCGCGGTAACCAGCACCGCGCCGGCACTGCCAAGAGTGACGAGTACTTCTGCGATGCCCTGCTTGACGACGTCTCGGGCCGCCCGAACAACCCCTGAGTACTCGCCGTGCGCGGCCTGGTCTTCCAGTTCGCGGCCGTCGGTTCCGGTGAGCTGGCCGAGTTCTAGGCCGTTCGGCTTAATGAGATCCGGCGCAGCAGAATTGAGGCTTTCCCCAATGGCCTGCATTGGGGCATCGGACGTATCGACGGCAATGCGGGCCTGTGGTGCGGCCGCGCGAACCGCGGAGATGAGGTCGCAATACCAATCGGTATCTACGCCACGCGGCAGCGAGCCGGCTAGAACCACCCAGTCAGAGGCAAGGGCGCGGGCGGTGAGCTCGGAGGTAATGGCGCGGGAGTCGGCGTCGGAAAGCGCAGGGCCTGGACCGTTGACCTTGGTGGTGGTGCCATCAGGCTCAGTGATGGTGGTATTGACGCGAACTGCGCCGTCCATGGGGATAGCAGAGGAAGGCAGCCCAGCCGAGTGGATGAGATTCAGGAAAGAATCGGAGTCGTGGGCCGGGAAAAGAGCCAAGGATTGCTCGCCGGCCAAGTGCACGGCATGGGTGACGTTTACACCCTTGCCGCCAGCAACCTGTGTGACCTCGCTGGCGCGGTGGACATCACCGGAAGTCAATGGCTCACTGAGCACAAGGGTGGCGTCGATACTGGGATTGGGGGTCAGCGTGAGAATCAAGTCGTCCCTTTCGCAGGTTGTATATTGGGGGCCGAACGCCGTGGGAGAGGACCGTACGGGCATGGCCCGCCCTTAATGTTGATTCTTGTCCGATTGTGTCCGAAAGTCAACAGAATTCCTGTGGTATACATTGCTTTTCTATCCGATTTGTGGTGTTCTGGAAGTTAATAAACCGCTATCTTCGAAGGAAGTACGCTCATGGAAAACGCGTCTGAGTCCACAATCAAAGGAACCGGTGTCGTTGCCGGAGTCGCCTACGCCGAAGCCGTGTGGGTCCGCCCTCGCCCCGCCCTGCCTACCGAGGGAAGCATCGACCCAGAGCAAGCGAGTGATGTTGAATACGACCGCTTCCTTGCGGCCGTAGATACTGTCGCTGGTCGTTTGGAGCAGCGAGCTGCTGCCGCAGAAGGCCAGGCTGCGGAAGTTCTGACCGCAACGGCCGGCATGGTCAAGGACCGTGGCTGGCATAAGGCTGTACGCAAGAATATCCGCACCGGAAGGAATGCGGAGTTCGCTACTGTCGGCGCCACCGATAAGTTTGTCACCATGTTCGAGGCTGCCGGCGGCGTGATGGCCGAGCGCACTACCGACCTGAAGGATGTGCGCGACCGCGTCATTGCAGAACTGCGCGGCGAGGATGAGCCAGGGCTGCCGTTGGTAGAGGGCGAGGCCGTGCTCTTCGCTGATGACTTGGCCCCGGCCGATACTGCGACGCTGGATACCAAACACATCAAGGCCCTTGTCACCGAGCTGGGCGGCCCCACGAGCCACACGGCTATCATCGCTCGCCAGCTGGATATTCCTTGCATCGTAGCGGTCGGCTCTGCGTTGACCGATATTGAAAGCGGCACGCTGGTATTCGTAGATGGCGCGGTTGGCACCGTGACCTGTGGTGCCGACGAAGAGGCTTCTTCTAAGGCAGTGGCCGAGTACCGCGAGCGCGCAGCACGCGTTGCCCAGTGGCGTGGACCTGCTGAAACCAAGGATGGCCACCGCGTGCAGTTGCTTGCCAACGTTGCCGATGGCAACGCCGCCCGCATCGCTTCCGAGTCTCAAGCGGAGGGCATCGGTCTATACCGAACGGAGTTGTCCTTCCTATCTGCTAGCGAGGAGCCCAGCGTAGAAGACCAAGCCAAGATTTATGGCAAAGTATTCAACGCTTTCCCCGAATCCAAGGTTGTTGTGCGTACTTTGGATGCTGGCTCCGATAAGCCAATCTCTTATGCCACGCTGACCTCTGAGGAGAACCCAGCCTTGGGCGTGCGGGGATTGCGTATCGCGCGCGATAATGAGGCTCTGCTAACCCGCCAGCTTGACGCGATTGCGCAGGCGGCCGAGGCCCGCGACGAAAACGCCTCTACCTGGGTTATGGCTCCGATGGTGGCGACCTCCACCGAAGCGCAGTGGTTTGCCAACCTATGCCGAGAGCGCGGACTGACCGCCGGTGCCATGATTGAAGTGCCGGCCGCGGCGCTCATGGCGGATAAAATTATGCCGCACCTTGACTTCGTGTCCATTGGTACCAATGACCTTACCCAGTACACGATGGCGGCGGACCGCCTGTCTCCGCAGCTTGCTTACCTCACCGACCCATGGCAGCCGGCCGTGCTTCGCCTTATCCAGCACACTTGCATCGTGGGCCAGGCTAATAACGTCGCGGTGGGTGTATGCGGCGAAGCGGCAGCGGACCCGATGCTAGCGTGCGTCCTAACCGGTCTGGGCGTAAATTCGCTATCTGCTGCTTCGACTGCAGTGGCAGGCGTTGGTGCTCAGTTGGCAGAAGTTTCCCTGGAACAGTGCCAGCAGGTTGCTGAGGTAGCGCTGGACGCCGAGAGCCCAGATGCTGCCCGCACCGCAGTGGTGGAGCGCATGGAGTCCTTCGCCTAACTGGGCGGTAGGGTGCTATTCGCTGGCGAGCACGACTTCAATTTCGCGCTCGCGCAGCGCCTCTACAAAGGAATCGGGGGCGGCGGCGTCAGTAATGACGACGTCGATGTCCGCGATGGCGGCGAAGCTGACCAAATAATCATTGCCCAGCTTGCTGGAATCGCACATCACCACGACCTTGTGGGCGTTGGTGACAAATGCGGACTTGATGGCGGCCTCTTGCGAGTCGGCCGTCGACAAGCCGTGATCCAGCGTTAGGGCATTAGTGCCGATGAAGGCGACGTCGGCGCGCATAAGAGCCATCGTGCGCAGTGCCGTATCGCCGACGACGGCCTGGGTGATAGCGCGGACGGTACCGCCAAGCAGTTGGACGTCCGGTACACCGTTGCCCGCCAAAGATAAAGCGATGGGCAAGCTATTGGAGACAATATTAAACTGAGCTTGAGGGTACTGCTGTCCAATGAGCTCGGCGAACGCATTGATGGTGGTGCCTGCATCAAGGAAAATGCTTCCGCCGCCGCGGGGCAGAAAATCAAGGGCCGCTCGGGCAATGGCGGCCTTGGCCCCAGAGGCAGAACGCTGGCGGGTATCTAGGGTAAGCTCCGCAGTTTGGAATGACTGGGAGGCTACCGCGCCGCCGTGCACGCGATGGACAACGCCCTCGCGGTCTAGCACAGCAAGGTCGCGTCGAATGGTCTCGGCCGTGACTTCAAAGCGTTCTGAAAGCTCGGTGACGTTGACACGGCCTTCCACCGCGGTGAGGGAAGCGATTTGGCGGCGCCGCTCTTCTGCGTACATGATTCCTCCTTGGACCTAAAACATCGTTGCGTGGCGCGGGGGTGAATCGCCACCGCGTTTAGCGGAAATGAAAATCTGGCGATGTTGTTTTGCTTAAACCATTGTCTCAAAAATCGGTAATAAACGGACTAAAGCAAAAATTTGCACAGCTATGTTTTTGATAGTTGGCGCCAAAACACCTGTTCAAAAGCAGGAGTGGGAAATTGGGATTTTCGTCTCTTTTGGTGTCCGAGTCCAATTAGGTGCCAAAATGGGGGTGAATAAATGAAGGTCGCTTTCGCGTGGAGGCTAGGCAAAAATAGGCCCCGCAGACCTCATTAAAGACGGCCTGCGGGGTATAAAAATAGTGGACTTGATATTCCCTTTATAGCTTGCGGAAGACGGAGACGACCTTGCCCATAATTTCGGCGTCATCGCCGTTGATTGGCGCGTATGCATCATTGTGGGGAAGTAGCCATACACCGGAAGAGTCGCGGTGGAACTCCTTAACGGTGGCTTCAGAGCCATCCAGCAGGGCCGCGACGAATTCGCCTTCCTCGGCTACTGACTGGGAGCGAATGATAACCCAGTCGCCGTCGAGAATGCCGGCGTCCTGCATGGAGTCGCCGACTACCTGCAACATATACAGGTCGCCCCCGCCGACTACCTCGTCCGGCATGGGGAAGTAGGCGTCGACGTTTTCCTCGGCAGTAATGGGGGCACCGGCCGCAATGCGTCCGACGACAGGAATATAGGATACGGCGCTTGCGTCTTCTGGTATTGGCTGTTCTGCCTTGGCAGGCTTGCGTCCGGGCTTCTTTGCACCATCGTCGGTATTGAGGTGGCGGACATCAACCGCACGCGGCTTATTCGGATCGCGACGTAGGAATCCCTTTTCTTCCAGTTGCTTTAGCTGGTAGGCAACCGAGGATGTGGACTGTAGTCCTGCGGCATCACCAATTTCGCGAATGCTTGGTGGATAGCCGCGCAGCATAACGGCATCACTAATGACATTGAGGATGCGTCGTTGGCGATCGGATAGGGAAGCGTAATCGGTCTTTTCGGTGGTCTTCTTTGGCTTGCGGCCCATTGCTGGCTCCTAGGAAGGGTTTGGATGGCTTTATCGGCGGTCTGCTAGCTGTCGGCGTTGAAAATTGCCACATGTCATTTGTAGCACGAAAAGTACAGATGTTCGAGATTTGCGCGCAGGGGTGGACAAGCGTTCGAAGCAGTGCTATAAATCGAACGCACCAACTAAATCGAACATTATGGCGACTGTTTACCGGCGTGTGTCGTGTCGGATTCCTACGGTGGGCATAGTCGTCGAAAGGAAAATCATGTCTCTGCTTACCAATTCTCGTAATGACCTGCAAACCTGTAACTCTGTAGGATCTGTAGTGGTTCCCTCTGCGTCTGTATGGGATGTGGCTCGTCACGACGGTCGGAGTGTGGGTGGCGGTGCTAATTCGCGACATATTCGAACTCTCCGAGTGGAAAATCGAACGACATATCGTTCGAATTGTATGACTGTTGGAGGCTTCGAAAAGATATCGGAAAGGCGCGGAAGCAGCGCGGGGAGGTCGAACACAGGTAATTACATATTGGGGGCGGTGTTTGGTGTCGCGGTCTTTGTGGGCACGTTGGTAGGTGGATTAGCTGGAGCGGAAGGCAGTAGTGCACCACAACCGCCGGCTTCTGAAGTGCAGCAAGTTGAAGCTGCAGTATCGCGTTAAGAGAAGCAGTGGGAGCGAAGCCCAGTGGCCGTACAGACGTGGAAGTGAGTAAACTACTGGCGTAACAACGTCAGCGAAAGGACCACTGTGTATTGCCCCTTTTGCCATAATGAGCAGTCCCGCGTCATCGACTCGCGTGTGGTCGATGCTGGAACCTCGATTCGCCGCCGGCGCGAGTGTGCTTCGTGCAAGGGGCGTTTTACCACGGTTGAGAAGGCCGTACTGCTCGTGGTGAAGCGGAACGGCTTGGCAGAGCCTTTCAGCAGGGATAAGTTGATTCGCGGCGTGAGGCGCGCCTGCCAGGGGCGAGATGTTAGCGACGATGCCCTGAAGAAACTGGCTCAAGAAGTGGAGGAGACCGTCCGTGGCCATGGCTCCTCGCAGGTAAACGCGAATGAGATTGGCCTGGCCATCTTGGAGCCATTACGTGACCTTGATGAGGTGGCTTATCTGCGCTTTGCTTCCGTGTATAAGTCTTTTGAAAGCGCTGATGACTTTGAATCCGAGATCCGGCTCATGCGGAGGCGCGACCGCGAGGATTTCTAGCGCAGTTTGTCCACCGCCTTCTGGATGCGGCGGAGCGAAACCGCATGGGCTGTGCCGAGGCGTTGGGCAAAAAGGGAAACCCGAAGTTCCTCTATCATCCAGCGTACGTCCTTGACCTCCCGCGTCTTTTCGCGGCCGGCCGGTAGGTTGCGCAGGCGGTTGGACAAGTAGGCCTTGGCATTGTCGATTTCGGCCTGGCGGTCTGCATCGCGGTCTGGGTCAAGGTTCATATCCTCTAGGCGTATTCGCATAGCTTGGATATAGCGAGGCAGGTGGCGTAGGTGCGCCATGCCATGGACTGTGATGGCGTTACGCGGTAGGAGGAAGTCTAGTTGCTCACGCATGTCATCGATTGCAGGACCATCCCAGTGGGCGAGTTCCGCTCGCAGATTGGAATATTCGGCGAGTCCAGGCGCTATTGCTACTACGGCTCGGCGCACACGTCCGGAAACCTGTGGTTTGACGGTGTCTTTGAGTTTCTGGAAAGCAGTGGGAGTACGGACCGGTCCGCCGGCTTCTAGCATGAGGTCGCGGATGGCAGCGACGCGGGCGTCGTTGACCAAGCCATCGGCACCGCCGTGCGGATAGGAGTCAACGGCAACACGTTGTTGTAGCGGCAGGCCCTTGACCATTTGCGGAGGATTTACCGAAATTTCGCGCATGAGCAAGGTCAGCGTGGTAGTAACCATCGCGGCGTCTGCGGCGGCTTTGGTGGGATGAACCTTGAGCTCGACGCCATCTTTGGTGGCGACTAGGGCGGGATAGGCCGTAACTTCGTGGCCATCGACGGTGGTAGTGACCGTGTCATCTATTGCGCCTAGAGTATCGTCGGTCCATTCGCTAACAGCGGTGGACTCGGCGGTGCGAGAGACACGGGACACGGAGGACTTGATGTGCCCGGCCTGGCGACGAATGAGTACCGCTAGGTCGCGGTCAGAGTCGACGATCTTGCCACGTTTGTCAATCGCCCCGTAGTTCATCCGCAGGTGGGCGGGTAGCTTGCTGGCCTGGAAGTCGGTGGCGTTGATTCCTTGACCGCCGAGTTCGCGGAGGACGTCGGCAAGCTGCTGGGTGATTGGTCCTTCATAAGGGATGAGGCGGTCGATGGCGCGCTCGGCAAACTCGGGTGCGGGTACGATGGTGCGGCGCAGGGCCTTGGGCAGGCTGCGGATGAGCTCGGTGACGAGCTCGAGGCGCAGACCCGGAACGAGCCAATCGAAGCCTTCGGTATCCAAGCCAGCGAGCATAGGAATGGGAACCATTACGGTGACGCCGTCGAGAGGATCGCCGGGCTCGAACTTGTAGGTCAGTTCGTAATCGATAGAACCCTTGCGCCAGTGGTCAGGGAAGGACTCTTCGGTGACGTCGTGGGAGTCATCGATGAGCTTAGCCGGATCGAAATCCAGCAGGTCAGGTGTGCGACGGCGTTCTTCCTTCCACCACGAGTCAAAGTGGCGGCCCGTGGTTACCTTTGCCGGAATGCGCTGGTCATAGAAATCGAAGAGTGTGTCTTCGTCCACGATGAGGCCGCGGCGGCGGGCCTTTTCTTCGTATGCGGCGGCGTCGTCAAGCGCTTGGGCGTTGGCCTTGAAAAAGGCGTGGTGGGTGTTCCAGTCGCCGGCGATAAGGGCGTTGCGGATGAACATATCGCGGGCAGCGGCGGGATCGACGCGGTGGTAGGGCACGGTGCGGTCAGCCACGATGGGCACGCCGTAGAGCGTGGAATTTTGGTGCGCGATGGCGGCGGCGCGCTTGCGAGACCAGGTGGGCTCGGAGTAGTTGTGTTTGAGCAGGTCCGCACCGAGATTTTCCACCCAGGCGGGATCGATGGCGGCGACATCGCGCGCCCAGAGGCGGGAAGTTTCCACCAGCTCGGCGGCCATGAGGAATTCCGGCGGCTTTTTAGCCAGGGCGGAGCCGGGGAATACCAGGAAGCGGGTGTTGCGCGCGCCCTGGAACTCCTTGGAATTGCCATTGCGGGCGCCGATATTGGATAGCAATCCCGAAAGGAGAGACATGTGGATGTCATCGGAGCGGCGCTCGGTGCCCTCCTGGTAGGTCCAGCCCAGCTGCTTGGCGACGTCCTTGAGCTGGCGCACCAAGTCAAACCACTCCCGGATGCGCATGTAGTGGAGGAATTCCTGCTTCATGCGCTTGCGGAACTTATTGCCGGATTGCTCATTGCGGGTTTGCTTGATGTAATCCCACAGCTTGAGCATGGACAAGAAATCCGAGGTCTTGTCCTTGAAGCGGGCGTGGGCTTGGTCGGCCTGGGCTTGGAAGTCGAGGGGGCGCTCGCGCACATCTTGGATGGTCATGGCGGCAACGATGACCATGACATCATCGAGGCAGCCGTTGGTATTGGCCTCAATGAGCATGCGGGCCATGCGCGGATCCAGCGGGATGCGGGCAAGGTCGCGGCCGATGGTGGTGAGCGAGGGCTTGTCCTGCTTGTCGTGGAGGGCACCGAGCTCGTGGAGGAGGGTGAGACCATCGCGAATGGCCTTGTGCTCGGGAGGTTGGATGAAGGGGAATTGTTCGATATCACCGAGCTTGAGCGAAACCATTTGCAGGATGACACTCGCGAGGTTGGTGCGCAGGATTTCCGGGTCGGTGAACTCGGGACGGCCTTCAAAATCCTGTTCGCTGTAGAGGCGGATGGCGATGCCGTCGGCAACGCGGCCGCAACGGCCGGAGCGCTGGTTGGCGGAGGCCTGCGAGATGGGCTCGATGGGCAACCGCTGGACCTTGGTGCGCGTGGAATACCGTGAGATGCGGGCGGTGCCGGTATCGACGACATAGCGGATGCCGGGCACGGTAAGCGAGGTCTCGGCGATATTGGTGGCCAAGACGATGCGGCGGCCGCGGTGCTCGCTAAATACGCGGTGTTGCTCTTGGTTAGATAGGCGGCCAAAGAGAGGAGTGACCTCGACGTTTTTCCACTTTTTGCCTTCGATGGCCTCCATGGCATCGCGGATATCTCGCTCGCCAGGGAAGAAGCACAGGATATCGCCGTCGCCTTCGCGTATGAGCTCTTCGATGGCCTCGGTCAAGCCGTCGAGCGGGTCTTGGTCCACGACCTTTCCGCCGGCCTCGAATTCGAGTGGCCGGTAGCGGATTTCTACGGGGTAGGTGCGTCCGGAGACCTCGATAATGGGGGCGGGGTTGCCGTCGGCGTCGGCAAAATGGGCGGCGAAGCTTTCAGGGTCGATGGTTGCGGAGGTGATGATCACCTTGAGGTCGGGACGCTTGGGCAATAGGCGCTTCAAGTAGCCCAAGAGGAAGTCGATATTGAGCGAGCGCTCGTGGGCCTCATCGATGATGATGGTGTCGTACTTATTGAGGAAGCGGTCGCGTTGCATCTCGGCGAGCAGAATGCCGTCGGTCATCAGCTTGACGGCGGTGGTCTCAGAGACGCGGTCATCGAAGCGGATGGCGTAGCCGACGGACTCGCCGATTTTCTGGTCCAGTTCCGAGGCGATGCGTTCGGCCACGGTGCGCGCTGCAATACGGCGCGGCTGGGTATGGCCGATGAACCCGCGCCGGCCGCGGCCTAGCTCGAGACAGATTTTCGGGATCTGGGTGGTCTTACCAGAACCGGTCTCACCAGCGATGATGACGACCTGGTTGTCCCGAATTGCCTCGGCGATATCGTCCTTGCGGGCGGTGACGGGGAGGGCGTCGGGGTAGGAGATGGTGGGAACGGCGGCGTCGGTAAGTGCGACGCGCTCGGCCGCGGCCTGGATCTCAGCGCCGATTTCTTGCAGAGCTTTAGGCGCACGGGCCTTCTTGAGGCGGCGGCGGAAGGAGCGCGCCTCGGCCAAAGTGACATTTTCGAGTGCGGCGAAGAGCTCGTCGCGAGAAGGGGATTCGTTCTTAGTCATGACTAGGCAACGAGTTTACCCGTCCACCTGAAATGAGGAAAAAGTTGTTAAAGTTAAAATACTTATCCATTTTTCTATGTGCATTCCTGAAGGAGGAGCACCGCCTATGACGAACCCGTATTCGGGTGAAAATGACGATTTTCCTCGCTATGAGCCGACCAACCATCCCGAGGATCGGCCGGACTACGGCCAGCTTCCATCGTATGGTGGCAGCCACGAGGGTAGTGCCCAAGGCTATGCCGGCTACCAGGCAGGCCAGCGGCCGTTTACCGGTAAGGTCTCCGCAATAGATGCGGTTTCTTGGGCTTTTAGGACTGTCTTTGGCAATTGGAAGCTGTGGATTCTAGGAGCAGTAGCGCTTTTTGTTCTAAGTATCGTTTTTGTAGCCGTTGCAGGCGGCATCAATGCCGCGAGCTACTCCGGTACGGGTGATCCAACCGCGGGTTCTTGGGTTTCTCAGCTCATTTCCACTGTCCTAAGCCTTGTATTGTCGCTGGTAATTATGCGCCTAGCGCTCTTCCAGATCGATGATGCCCGCACCGGTTGGGATTACCTTTTTAAGAACGTGCGTTGGTGGCAGCCGCTGGTTATCATGCTCGTCATCGGGGCAGTGGCGAGCCTTATTGCATTCGCTGCAGTAGGCGGAACTGTCTATGGGTTGCTTAACGACGTCGAGAATATGACGGAGGACGAAGCAGTTGCGGCAGTATTAAGCGTCATGGGCATCATGGGCGTGCTTTTGCTCATTAGCTTCTTTATCCAACCATTCTTCTCGCTGATGCAGTGGTTCGCGGCCGATGGCGATAGCGTTGGTGACGCTGTGAAGAAGGGCTTTCAGGCAGGTAAGAATAACTACGGCCAAATGTTGCTACTGGCGATTTTGAACTTTTTCATCATCATCGGTGGCTTCTTGCTTTTGGGCATCGGCCTCATCGTGGCGTATCCGGTTACCCTCTTGGCACAGGCGCATATGTACCGCCAGTGCGCGGGGCGCAATACTCTCCCGCAGGCATAGCACCAGATAGGTAAAGGCCACCGTTTCCCGCTTGGGACGGTGGCCTTTGGTGTGCTTGGCGACGCCCAGAGGCAACTAGAGGCAGTGTCCACTGCCGATTGCGGCTACTGCCGGGAACGTTCAATCGCCTTGTTATAGGCGGAGGTGATGAGCGTGCCGAATTCGCGGAATTCCTCGGCGCGGGCGGCAGAGGAACGGAACACGAGGCCGACCTCGCGCTCGGCGGTGACATCGGAGGCAAAGTGGGCGATGGCGACGTCCTTGCCATGGCACTCGGTGGCCAGTGCAGATTCGGGGACGAGGGTGCAGCCCAGTCCGCCCATGACCAGCTGCATGATGGTGGTCAGGGAGGAAGCACGGGTGACGGAATTGGTGGCCTCGGCCGGGTTGATATTGGCGTGGCGGCAAAGGTCGACTACTTGGTCGCGCAAGCAGTGGCCGTCGTCAAGCAGCAGCAAATCCAGGTCCTTGAGTTCCGCAAGCTCGACATCCTCACGGCCGGCGATGGGGTGATCGGGCGGGCAGACAATGGAGAATTTCTCGGTGTACAGCGGGCTATCGACCATGCCGGTGGCCTCGGAAGGAAGGGCCATGATGGCTAGGTCCAGGTTGCCGTTGCGAAGGCGGGTAATGAGGTGCTGGGTTTGCTCTTCGACGAAGCGCGGCTCGAGGTCCGGGTAGGCCTCAGCCAGCATGGAGAGCAGATCGGGAAGGATGTAGGGGGCGATGGTGGGGATAACGCCGATCGTCAGCGGGCCGGCAAGGGTGCCGTTGGCGCCGCGAGCGTGGGCGAGGAAGGTATCGGCTGCTTCAAGCGTTGCCTTGGCATAGGGGAGGAGGGTCTCACCAGCCGAGGTGACGATGACCTTGCGGGTGGAGCGCTCAATAAGCTGCAGGCCCAAACCCTGCTCGAGGGCAACGAGGCCCTGGGAGAGGGAGGGCTGGGAAATTTCGAGTTTGGCGGCTGCGGTACCAAAGTGCTTGTTTTCCGCAACGGTGACGAAGGTACGCAGCTGAGCAAGTGTAGGGCGATACTCTTTATTATGCATGCCTATCACTCTAACACTTACCTATAGGATTTGCTATTGACGCGAGCGGAAAAGATGGTATAACTGATCGTGTTGGGCCGGACACGGTCCGGCCCCGCTGCTTGTACGCCAAGCGGCAGGAAACTTAGAGGAAAAGCCTTTGCTAAAGGAGTTGAAGACTATGCCTATTTTGACCGTCGGCGAGAAGTTCCCAGAGTTCAACCTCACCGCCCTGACCGGTGGCGACCTGCACGACGTTAACGCTAATCAGCCGGAGGACTACTTCGAGCAGGTATCCCTGGACAAGTACGAGGGCAAGTGGAAGGTCGTCTTCTTCTACCCGAAGGACTTCACCTTCGTCTGCCCGACCGAGATTGCTGCCTTTGGCAAGCTGGACGAGGAATTCCAGGACCGCGATACCCAGGTGCTGGGCGGCTCCACCGATAATGAGTTTGCTCACTTCAACTGGCGCGCAACCCACCCGGATCTGAAGGAAGTTCCTTTCCCGATGTTCTCTGACGTGCGCCACGACCTCATCCGTGCACTGGGTGTAGAAAACGCTGATGGTGTTGCTGACCGCGCCACCTTCATCATCGACCCGGATGGTGTTATCCAGTTCGTCTCCGTTACCCCGGATGCCGTTGGCCGTAACGTAGACGAGGTTCTGCGCGTGCTCGACGCCCTGCAGTCCGAAGAGGTCTGCGCTTGCAACTGGGAGAAGAACGACCCAACCAAGAACATCAACAAGATGGACGTCGTTCAGTCCGCACTCTAAATCTCACTGAGATGCAGGTTCACCCCGCTTTCGTGGCGGGGTTTCCTTTTAAATCCAGCACAGCAAATTCCTATCAAAACCTCAAAGGAGAAAAGCTATGTCTATTGATAATCTGAAGTCCTCCCTGCCGGAGTACGCCAAGGACCAGAAGCTCAACCTGGGCGCCCTGACCCGTTCCAAGGACTTGGACGAGGAGCAGCTCTGGGGCTGCCTGCTGGCATCGGCTGCCGCAACCCGCAATGACACCGTGCTGTCTGAGATTGCGGAGGAAGCAAAAGAGCACCTGTCTGAGGAAGCTATCGAGGCAGCCTACGGCGCAGCCACCGTTATGGCTATGAACAATGTTGCCTACCGTGCCAAGGGCTGGTTGGGCGATGACTACGCACAGGTTAAGTTCGGCCTGCGCATGAACATCATCTCCAAGCCAGGCGTGGACAAGGCCAACTTCGAGCTGTGGAATACCGCAGTCTCCGCCATCAATGGCTGCGAGCACTGCCTGGGCGCTCACGCTCACGAGCTCAATGAAGCTGGCCTGAGCAAGGAGCAGGTCTGGGAGGCCGTCAAGGTTGCGGCCGTTGTCCAGGCTGTGGCACAGGCCATCCAGATTGAGGCCGCACGCTAAAATAGCCGGCCTTTAGCCGCCCTCGCGCTTGCCGACGCCCCCCTCACTCGAGGCGTGGCAGCCAGGGCGGCTTTGTCGTTTTCGCTGGCTAGTACTCCACGCGCAGGTCCGACAGCCGGACTTCGCCGGCCTCATCGGAGGCATCGAGATCTACCGTAGCGACGAACTGGTAGGCGTGGTCGCCGTCTGGGTCCTTGATGATCTGGCGCACGGACCACGCACGCGAGTCAGTATCGCCTAGGCGGAAAAACTCCGGGCCGCGGGCCTCGGGGCCGGAATCGATGTCATCATACTCATCGAAATAGTCATCCAGGATAGCGCCGAAGTCCGGCACTTCGTCCAAGTAATCGAGCAGCTCCGCCAAACGATCTTCCTTTTCCAATGCAAAGAGCTGCACCAAGCGGAACATGTAATTGCGCACCATGATGGTAAAGGCGCGGCGATTGGCCGTGAGCGCGGTGGGGTCCTCCACACCAAAGGCCAGCTCGCGGTCCACCGTGTCTTGGTCGATGGGGGAGTCTTCGCCGGCCATCTGCGCCCATTCGTCGACAAGTGAGGAATCCACCTGGCGGATAAGCTCACCTAGCCAGACAACGATGTCCTCGAGCTCCGGAGTGTTGTACTCGTCCGGAATGGATTGCTTAAGGGTGCGCCAGGCGTCGGTCAGGTAGCGCAAAATCACGCCCTCGGAGCGGGCCAGGCCATAGGTTGCGACCAGATCCGAAAAGGTCATCGCATTCTCGAGCATGTCGCGCACCACGGACTTGGGGCGCAGCTCGAATTCCTTGACCCACGCATTGGTCTCAGCGAAAGTATCGTAGGCCTGCTCCAACAGCTCCTCGAGCGGCTTCGGCCAAGTTATATCCTCCACGATATTCATGCGGTCGGTATAGTCCACTCCGTCCGCCTTTAGCGCGGCAATTTCTTCGCCGCGGCGCTGCTTCTGCTGGGCAATGAGCACCTGGCGCGGGTCATCTAGGATGGCCTCGAATACGGAAATGACGTCCAGGTTATAGGTCTCCGCTTCCGGGTCCAACAGCGAGAGGGCTGCCAAGGCGAATGGGCCCAGCGGCTGGTTGAGCGCAAAGTCACGCGGCAACTCTCGCACCAAATGGTAGGGACGGCCGTAAATATCCAAACCCTTGGTGGATTTTTGTACCACGCCGGAATCTACTAGTCCGCGGAAGAGATCGATGGCGGTGAGAATGTCCTTATTCTGTTTGCTGCGATTATCGTGATTGTCTCGCAGTAGGTGGCGTATGTGCTCGTAGCCATTGCCATGGCGCGCCAAGACGTTGAGCAGCATGGAATTAGAAACGCGGAACTGAGAGCTAAGCTGTTCCGGCTCAGCCTCAGTAAGGCGCGCGAAGGTCTTTTCGGACCAGGACACCTCGCCTTCTCGGGCGGACTTTTTCTTGAGCTTCTTCAAGCGTTTGGGGTCGTCGCCGATGCGGCGGCGTTCCTTGGCATTTTCGATCTCGTGCTCGGGAGCCTCGACCACCACAGTGCCCTCGGTGTCATAGCCGGCGCGGCCGGCGCGGCCGGCAATCTGGTGGAATTCGCGCGATTTAAGAATGCGCTGGCGTTGGCCATCGAACTTGGCAAGCCCAGTCATCAGCACGGTGCGGATGGGCACGTTAATACCCACTCCTAAGGTATCGGTGCCGCAAATGACCTTAAGCAGGCCCTTTTGTGCCAGGCGCTCCACTAGGCGGCGGTATTTGGGCAGCATGCCCGCGTGGTGGATTCCGATGCCCTTGCGCAGCAGCTTGGATAGATCCTTGCCAAAGGCGGTGGTAAAGCGGAAACCACCGATTTCCTGGGCAATGGCTTCCTTTTCTTCCTTAGTGATGATTCTTGAAAGGGAGGTGAGCGCTTGGGCGCGCTCGGCTGCTTCACGCTGCGAGAAATGCACTACGTAAATGGGGGCCTTCTTATCGGCCAAGAGTTCCTCGATGGTCTCGTGCACCGCGCTAAAGACATAGGAAAAGTCCAGCGGTACGGGCCGCGTTGTGCCGGCGACAAGGTCGGTGGCACGACCGGTGCGACGGGTGAGGTCTTCCTCCAGCCAAGTCGTATTGCCCAAAGTGGCGGACATGAGCAGGAACTGCGCCTTAGGCAATTCCAGGAGCGGCACCTGCCAGGCCCAGCCGCGGTCCGGCTCGGAGTAATAGTGGAACTCGTCCATCACTACCTGGTCGATATTGGCCTCGGCGCCATCGCGAAGCGCGATATTGGCCACAATCTCAGCGGTGGCGGCGATGATGGGGGCATTGCCATTGACGGTGGCGTCGCCAGTCATCATGCCCACATTCTCGGCGCCGAAAATATCGCACAGGGCAAAGAACTTCTCGCTCACAAGGGCCTTGATCGGTGCGGTATAGAAACTGCGCTGGCCACGAGTTAGGGCAATGAAGTGCGCAGCATTAGCCACCATGGACTTTCCCGAGCCCGTAGGGGTAGCGAGGATAACATTATCGCCGGCCAAAATGCCGAGCGAGGCTTCCTCCTGAGCCGGGTACAAATTA
Source organism: Corynebacterium sp. p3-SID1241 (assembly GCA_025144025.1). Classification (GTDB taxonomy): domain Bacteria; phylum Actinomycetota; class Actinomycetes; order Mycobacteriales; family Mycobacteriaceae; genus Corynebacterium. The sequence goes on from JALXWS010000006.1 coordinate 63,512, forward strand.
ATACCCCGGCTGGTGGTCCACGAGGTAAAGGTATCCCAGATCGCCTCGTCAACGAGGGACTCGGGTACTTCCGTCAAATCTGGCAGCAGCTGAGATAAGTTCACCCCCACCACCTTAGCGGCGATGGGGGCGGGTTAGTTAGATATCATCACCTAAGTCACCGTCATCCTGCGCGGGGCCAGGGCCATCCTCGCCGTCATCGGCTTGTGAGCCCTCATCCTCAATGCCGTCCTCGCGGTCATCGATTTCGGTGTGGATAATCTGCTGGCTTTCTTCCTCATCCAAAGATGCCAAGAAAGCTTGGAATTCCTCGCTGATTTCCTCACCTGTGGGCACGGGCTCCTCACCGGGCATGATGGCCTGTGGGTGCTCCTTACGGTAGCGCTCCATGTAGGCGTCATACTGCTGCTCGAGCTGCTGTACTACACCTTCGATTTCTTCCGAACCCCCAACCTGTTCTTCTAGCTGGTTTTCTACTCGGGAGATATCCGCTTCAATGCTGCCCAAAGGAATATTGAGGCGTGCTGCCCTTGCTACTGAGTCGAGCAATTGGAACGTAGCATGCGGATAGGGTGAAGCTGCCAAGTAGTGTGGCACATGAACGGTATATCCAGCCACTGTCCGGTGCTTATCCGCCAAGGCCTTTTCTAGATACAGTGCGGCAGAACCAGGAACCATCATGGTCGAATCCATCGATAGCATGTGCTCGGTTAGGTGGGAGGAGGTGCCATGGGCTGTAACCACCGTAGGGCGGGTATGCGGCACCGGCATCGGCGCGGCATAGAGCATGATGGTGTCTTCAATATTGAACTTTTCCACCAGCTTCACCACGGCGGTAGTAAACGTCTCCCAGCGCATATCCGGCTCCGGGCCAGACAGCAGTAGGAAGGTCTTGCCGGAATTATCGCGCAGGACCTTAATACCAAGATCCATGGACTCGATTTCCAGCGCCCGATCCTTATCAATCGTGATGGCTGGGCGGCGCGAGCGGTAATCAATCAGCTCATCAGAGTTAAACGATGCCAGCTGACGGCCTTCCAAAGCGGCCTTCAGGTGGTCAGCACTTGCCTCAATGGCCTGGCCAGCGTCAGCATAGCCGTGCATGGCAACAATCATGGTGGGGCCTTGTCCGTCACCGGAATCATCCCTAATCACCGGAGCCGGATATTCCAGCTCATACATGCGGCGATCTTCTTCGTGCATGTTGTGTTACCTCCTTGCTTTCTCACCTACCCCAACGTCGCGTGCGTGCGTACTATTCCCGCGCGCACTGCGAGGTTAAATAAACAATTGTGCCTCAAACCGCCGGGCAATGCCAGCGCAAACCCAGGCGGGGTGTGGACAATTTGCTTGGCGACGCCCCCTTCACCCCACCTATCCACAGATTGCCACGGGGTAGAGCGATCCGGACTATACAAGCTTGCACTCGTAGCCGAAGGTGGGGCCATGAACATCACAACACCAACTCAGCCCATCCGTACTCCTGGCGATATCCTTGCCAATATACCTGGAATCCTTGGATTCTTTCCCGCCGAATCAGCCATCCTTATATCCATCCAGCCCAGCCCACATGGATACAGCATTGGGCCCGTAGCCCGTCTCAATTTAGGCGATGTGCCTGGCGCCCTGCAGGAGGTGATGGATGCATTTCACTGCGGCAATCCTGAAATCATTTTTTGTTTCGTTCTTTCTCAACGCCGTGAAGCGGAACTCTGGGATATTCTGTACTCGCTCTACCGATTTGAAGACCGTTCTGGCTTAGGCATCGATGCCTGCTGGCTTGCCGAAGAACTATCCACAGATACCGCTTATGACCTCACGTTTGGTCATGCCACAGAATCCGGTGAGGGTCCGCTACAAGACTGGATGGAAGGAACCATTCCTGCGATTTCTACCAGTCACTCTATGCGAGCATGCGTAGACAATGGCCTTCTTCCAGAACTAACGCGCAGTGACTTAGTCCAGCGCTTCACAGCTCAGAATCCGTACTTTGCCGAGGAAGAAATCAGTGCCATGGAGCGTTGTGCCGAAGAACTGGCCCAGCAGATGCGCGCCGGGGAGGGCTACGGGACTACAGACCCAGTGGAAGTGGTCGAGCACCTTATCGCTGACGTCTACTATGTGCTCAGCGAGGTCGACTCGTTAGAGGAGGCGCTTGAAAATGAGGAGTTGCTTTGCGTAGCAGCTATGTGGATGTCTACAACGTGGACTCGTGACCTCGTCATCAAAGACCTCTTGGCGGCGCCGCAAGAAGCCGGTGCGCTCTTGCTAGCGGTGGCGCGTACATTCCACGGGACAATCCGGTACAACGCTCTGGCCTTGTATGCTGCCACCCAGGTATCCCAAGAATTTGGAATTTATGCCGGACCAGCCCTGTCCGTGGTAGTAGAAGAGGCGCCCCGCCACAATTTGGGGCGCCTCATCGCACAGGGATATCGCAGCGGTATGGGAAGACGGTTGATTACCAGTCTGTGCCACGGGTGCGAGCTAGCGCGCGAAGCAGCGGGGATCGGAATTGATAGCCCCGCCTAGTCATGATCGCCTAGGAGCGCTTGGCGGAGTGAGCTTTATCGCCAAGTTGACGGGTGAAATTCCACGCGTCGCTGACAATGGTTTCCAAATCCGTACGGGTAGGATTCCACCCCAGCTCCCGCTTAATCTTTTCCGAGGAAGCAATGAGCGTGGCTGGATCACCGGCGCGGCGTGGAGCCACCTCTGCAGGAATGTCGTGTCCGGTCACCTTGCGGCACATATCGATTACCTGCTTGACCGAGTACCCGTCGCCGGAACCCAGGTTATAGATGCGGTGGTTGCCTGATTCATTGGATTCAAGGGCAAGCACGTGGGCGTCGGCAAGGTCGCGAATATGGATATAGTCACGCACCGGGGTTCCGTCTGCAGTATCCCAGTCATCACCGAACATGAAAATCTTATCTCGGTGGCCTAGCGCTACCTGTAACACGATGGGAATCAGGTGGGTTTCTACCTCGCGGTTCTCACCGATATTCCCGTAGGCGCCGGCCACATTGAAGTAGCGCAGCGAGGTAGCGCCCAAGCCATAGGCGTGAGCAAAGGAGGTAATCATGTAGTCAATAGCCAGCTTTGTCGCTCCATAAGGATTGGTCGGCTGGGTTGGCATATCCTCCGTAATCGGGATCTGTTCCGGCTCACCGTAGGTTGCAGCGGTGGAGGAAAAGACGAGGTTCTTGACCCCGTTTTCACGCATAGCATTGAGGAGATTCAGGGTAGTGACTACATTGTGCTGCCAGTATTCATCTGGCTTGTCTACGGATTCTCCTACCAAGGAGCGTGCCGCGAAATGAATGACGCCTTCAAAGCCGCCTTCCCCCAAAATCTCGGCTGCCTTGTCTGCCACGTCGCCTTCGATGATGCGCGCCTCCCCTGGTACAGCATCACGATTGCCAGTAGAGAAATTATCAATGATGGTAACGTCATGGCCTTGCTCGACTAGGACGGCGGCGCAGACGCTGCCTACATAGCCGGCACCACCGGTAACGAGAAGCTTCATGGTTATACCTCCAGGCGCACTGCGTGCGCCAAGTCATCGGAAAGCACCACGCTGCCACCATCGGGCGTTGACAGGGTAATTGTGCCGCTGTTGTTGACTACCGATACCTTGGCACCTACCTGGATGCCGGCATTGGTTAGCTCTTTGAAGGTTTCATCATCAACCTGCAAGATTTCATTGACTTGAATGACGGTGGCAGACACTTCCTGCCCATTGGGAAGGTCCACTGCGCGGGTACCTTGGTCAGGCTGCGGAATATCGAAACCTAATGCGGAAAGAGCAGGAATAGGATTACCGAACGGGGAGCGGGTCGGATCATCAAGTACGGCAACCATGCGTTTTTCGACTTCCTCGCTCATCACATGCTCCCACCGGCAGGCCTCGTCGTGGACCTTGGCGATGTCGAGCCCTAGGACGTCGGTAAGCAAGCGCTCCGCCAAGCGGTGCTTGCGCATGACTGCTGTAGCTAAGTCGCGGCCTTTTTCCGTTAGATCCAAACTGCGGTCAGTGCGCACGTGCAGGAGCCCATCGCGCTCCATGCGCGCCACAGTTTGAGAAACTGTGGGCCCGGATTGCTCAAGACGCTCGGCAATGCGAGCGCGCAGGGGAGTGATACCTTCTTCCTCTAGCTCATAGATGGTCCGAAGGTACATCTCAGTTGTATCAACTAGGTCCCTCACGTGGGCATACCTTTCTGTGTGAATACACTTATGTGGCGCTTCTTTCCCGGCTGGGGCGGGGAAGCGCTTTCTAGACTCTGCCGTCCAGACTAGCGTAATTAAGGCCAAGCTTGCCGCTTAGAGTCTGGCCGAAGGCGTATCAACGCCGAACCCCGAGCTTGTCATGGCAATAAATACCAGAGAGCTCGGGGAAGGCTGTAATCACCGATAGTGGTTAGCGTAGTTTAAAGAGCGTACTCGCGCAGGCGGTCAGCGCGGTTGCCATCGCGGAGCTTGGCCATAACTTCGCGCTCGATTTGGCGTACCCGCTCGCGCGAGAGACCAAAGCGGCGGCCGATCTGATCCAAGGTGCGCGGCACACCATCATCGAGGCCGTAGCGTAGGCGGATGACGTCCTGTTCGCGCTTCTCCAAGGTGTCGATCACACCCTGGATATCGGAATGGCGCATGGATGCAACGACCGCAGTCTCGGCGTCAGTAGCCTCTGCATCTTCAATGAAGTCACCCAGTGGAGCTTCTTCATCAGTGCCTACTGGCATATCGAGCGAGACGGGGTCACGGGATTGACGTAGCAGCATCTCAATCTTGTTCTCATCGATGCCGGATTCTTCCGAAAGCTCTTCGTTAGTAGCTTCGCGTCCCAGAGACTGGTACATCTCCCGCTTAATGCGAGAAAGCTTATTGACCTGCTCCACTAGGTGGACGGGGAGGCGAATGGTACGAGACTGGTCAGCCATGCCTCGGGTGATGGCCTGGCGGATCCACCAAGTGGCGTAAGTGGAGAACTTAAAGCCCTTAGCGTAATCGAACTTCTCCATTGCGCGAATGAGTCCGAGGTTGCCTTCTTGGATGAGATCTAGCAACGGCATACCGCGGCCGGTGTAGCGCTTTGCCAGCGATACTACAAGGCGCAGGTTGGCCTCCAGCAGATGCGAACGAGCCTTCTTGCCTTCGCGCGCAAGGATCTTGAGATCGCGCTTTTCTGCTCGAGTGAGTTTTCCCGCATTATTGAGCTTGTATTCTGCATACAGGCCAACCTCGATGGCCTGAGCGAGTTCTACCTCATCCTCAGCGCTCAATAGAGCAGTTTTGCCGATGCCATTGAGGTAAACGCGAACGAGGTCGGCGGAGGGGTTGTCATTAGTTTGGTTGCGGCGAGATCCGCGATCTACTTCCAGTTCTTCATCAGTAGTGGCAGTTGAATTGCCCTTGGCGGTGTTGGCAGATGTCTTCGTCATGGTGAAGCCTCCTGAATTTGTCGCCGGTTTCACAAAGTACAACGGAAGCTTTGAAGCTTTAGTTCCCAATCCTGAAAGAATCGCTAAAACGAGACGTTCCCCGTGTCACAATCCCACCTTTTCGGGGGAGATGCGTCATGGGGAACAAATTTGGACCGTAGTTGACCAGTGCCGCGGAACTATTAGCCGCGCACCTTTACTAGATAGCGGTAGATAGTGGGTTCTGAGACGCCGAGGCGCTCCGCTGCTGCCGCAATTCCGCCTTTGAGGAGGAAAAAACCCGTGTTCTCGAGCTCTGAAACGACTTCGAGGCGTTCATCGCGCTGCATGCGATTAACCGGTGTGCTTTGCTTAGAAATAGCTGAATCCAGCATGGAGTCCACAAGGTTTTCGACGTTGGAGCGCAGTGATTCGCTCACTTCCTCATTTGGTGCCTCTTCTACTGCCGCTGCATCGCCTGGAGACGGGTCTGGCACGGCGACGGGCCGTTGTGGCTGCTCGTCTTCTCCTGGGTAGCCGCCGAATGCCTTTGATTTATCAAAGGCAGGATCGTCGGCGTTGCCAATGAGCGCAGCGGCTGCATCGCGGATGTGAACTAATTCGGAGACATCAACATTGATGCACAGCATGCCGCGCATATGCCCAGAATCGTCACGAATGAAGTAACTGGAAGAACGGCAAATTTTACCCTCTGCATTGACGGCGCGGTAGCCGGTCATCATAGGAATTGCTGCTGCATCACCCTGTTTCATGAACCACAGTGCGAAGTCGGTCACCGGGCCGCCAAGTTGCCGGCCAGAGATGTGGCCATTTGCGATGGCCATGATGGATTTATCGGGGACGTCGAGATCGTGGAGTACGACTTCTGTGTTGGGGCCCATTGCCTTACCGAGGAATTCGACGAGGGGAATATATTGCTCGAGGAAATTTTCATCGGAGGCATGACCGCTAGGGAAATTCATTAGCTGAAGCATGTCCTTTAATTCCTGTCAGGTTATAGAGAATGTACCACACGGAAGCGATTCGGTGGAAGGAGAGGATTAGCGGCAAGTAGGCCGGGTGAACACAAGCGGCTTAGCGCTGTGCTCACCCGGCTCATCGCTTCCTTACAGGGTGGACTCTATCCACACACCGGTACTGGTGGATGAACGGCGATGGCCAAGCCACCTTGTGAAGTCTCCCTGTATTTGGCGTTCATGTCCTTACCAGTTTTGTACATCGTCCAGATGACCTCATCGAGAGAGACACACGGCTTGCTCTCACGTTCGAGTGCCATGCGGGCGCTGGTAATCGAGTCAACAGCGGCAACGGCGTTGCGCTCGATGCAGGGTACCTGAACCTGTCCCAAGACCGGGTCACAGGTTAGCCCAAGTTTGTGCTCCATGCCGATCTCTGCGGCGATACATACCTGCTCTGGGGTAGCGCCCATGAGCTGGGCGAGGCCGCCGGCAGCCATGGAGCACGCTACACCAACTTCACCTTGGCAGCCGACCTCAGCGCCAGAGATGGAAGCGTTCATCTTGTACAAGGAAGCAATCTGGTTGCAGGCGAAGATGTAATCAGCAAACATCTCGGTGGTAACGGGCTCAACGAACTTGTCGTAGTAAGCCAGTACTGCCGGGACAACGCCGCAGGCGCCGTTTGTAGGTGCGGTGACAACGCGGCCGCAGGATGCATTCTCTTCAGAGATAGCCAGTGCGAACATATTGACCCAGCTGAGGATGTTTAGACCATCGTGCGGTTCGGACTGCTCCAGGCGGCGCCTGAGGGCAGCGGCGCGGCGGGGGACAAGGAGGGAGCCTGGGAGCGGGCCGTCGGTAGCGGAGCCGCGCTTGATGCCGGTGTACATGACATCGCGAACCTTGCGCAGGTGCTCATTGACCTCTTCTTCGGAACGAAGTGCCAACTCGTTGGCAAGGCCTAGCTCCGGGAGGGTCATGTTGTTCTTCTCGCACAGCTCGAGCATTTCTGCGGCGCTGGCGTACGGGAAGGGGATATCAACCTTGGCGTCCGTGCGCTTGGCAAAGTCTTCCTGCTTGACAATGAAACCACCGCCGACCGAGTAGTAGGTCTTGTGCAGGATGTCTTCTTCGCCGGCGAAGGCGATAAGACACATTCCGTTTTCGTGCATTGGCAGGTACTCGTCGTGGAAGAAGAAGCCGCCGTCCTTGGGGAATTCCACCTCACGGGTGCCGCCCAGCATGAGCTTCTCGCTGCTGCGGACATTCTTCATGAATTCGGAGATGCCGTCGATATCAACCGTCTCTGGCTCTTCACCAGCGAGGCCGAGGAGGATGGCCTTGTCGGTGGAGTGGCCGATGCCCGTGAGGGAGAGGGAGCCGTAGACATTTGCCTGAACTCGAGTGACCTTGTCTAAGAGGTCCTTTTCCTTGAGCTCGTCCACGAAAGCCTTGCCGGCTTTCATTGGGCCAAGGGTGTGTGAGCTTGAGGGGCCGATGCCAATCTTGAACATATCGAAGATGCTGATGAACATTGTTCTTTCCTTGAATCCTCTGCGATTTTCTCGTCTGCGGCGGTGCTTAGAAAGCCTGGACGATGGAGTAGATGATGGTTGCTAGGGCGACGAGGCCCATGAAGAAGACGAAGTAGTTGGAAGCCTTGCCCTTGTAGCGCTTCAGTGCTGGGACCTTGTGGATGGCGACCATTGGGATGATGAAGAGCATGATGGCAATCGTCGGGCCACACAGGGTTTCAATCATGCCCAGGATGGATGGGTCAGCCCAGGCGACGAGCCAAGCGGTGACCAGCATGAAGATGAGGGTGATGGTATCGAGCTTGTGGGCGGACTCTGCGTCGTCCTTGCTTGCGTTCTTGCTGCCCTTGACGACGAGACCTTCGAAGCCTTCGGCTGCGCCGAGGTAGTGGCCGAGGAAGGACTTAGCAACTGCAATCATGGCGATGACTGGGGCAATCCACTGGATAAGTGGGTTATCGAAGTGGTTGGCCAAGTAGGACAAGATGGTGATGTTTTGCGCCTTGGCATCAGCCATGTCAGCCGGGGAGAGGCTGAGGGCACAAGAGAAGACGAAGAACATGACCACGACGACCATGAGGATTTCTGCGCGGAGCAAGGTCTTGCGGGACTTGGCCTCAGCGAACTTGCCGTAGGTCTGGCGGCGGTCAACGGCGAAGGAGGAAATCATCGGGGAGTGGTTGAAGGAGAAGACCATAACCGGAACCAGCAGCATCAGGGTAACGCCCATGCTGTGGCCAGAAGCCTCGCGAGCGACGTTGAGGTCGAAGGAATCAAAGAGCGCGGTATTCCACTTCGGGATCAGGTAGAGGGAAAGCAGAACCAAGATGCCGATGAATGGGTATACCAAATAGGACATGACGTGAACCACGACGTCCTTGCCCATGCGCACGATCAGGATGAGGCCGCCTACCAGCAAGAGGGAGGTAAGCCAGCGGTCCGGAGGAGTAATTCCGAGCTGGTGCTCTAAGAAGGAGTTGACCGTGTTGGTGATGGTGACCGAGTAGACCAGCAGGATGGGGTAGACCGACAGGAAGTACAGGATGTTCATGAGCACACCAGCCTTCTTGCCAAAGTGCTCTTCCACGACGTCCGTGAGGTCACCGTCTGGCTTGGAACTGGACAGTACCAAGCGGGTCATTCCGCGGTGAGCCCAGTAGGTCATAGGCAGTGCTAAGACCGTCATGATGATAAGCGGGATGATGCCACCGATGCCGGCGTTAATGGGAAGGAAGAGGACACCAGCGCCGATTGCGGTGCCGAACAAGGAGAGCATCCATACGGTGTCTTCCTTATTCCACTTCGGGGCGCCCTTCTGGCCATCGAATGGCGTGTCAATGCCGGGTGCGGGTGAAGATTCTTTTGCGGCAGGTGATGCTTTGGAGGTCTTGAGGTCTTCGGGCATCGCGGCCCCGTCTTCTGGGTGCCGGGCCTCGTTGCGCCGCTTGAGTGAGTGGGACATTTTCTTTCCTACATCTAGTTGGTCGGCCGAAGCGGTGGGGCTTCTGCAACCGTGAGTGAGAAACAAATTCTCATTCAACTGAGTGCTAGTAGGAATTTGAGAAAACTTCTCGCATCCTGCATATCCAGCCCTTTTGCTTCGCTGTGACTTCAGTATAGGACAAAAATTTGCAACGTGATGATAATTTATCGCCTTACGGGTAGGACATTTATCACGCTCTGGAAATTTGCAATCCGTAGAAACTTATGGTTTGTCTTACACGATGCCTTTTAGGGTGTTATAGGTTACGAAAACGATTGTAAAGTGGCCTGCTGAACGCGTTTCCTTACCAGTGCGGCTCGACAAAAGGCGGCGCCTACTAGGTCTCGACCAAGACGGTAAAGGGCCCCTCGTTCACAGAAGAAACGCGCATTTTAGCCCCGAATTGGCCTGTTTCTACCGACACGCCTCGTTCCTGAAGGCTTGCGATAATCGCTGCAATGACTTGCTCGGCGTCGGATCCAGGTGCCGCATCCGCCCACGATGGGCGTCGTCCTTTTGCAGTGCGACCGTACAAAGTAAATTGGCTCACCACTAAAACCGGCGCACCGGCATCCGCGACGGAAACTTCACCTTCAAGAATGCGTAGCTCCGCAATTTTGCGCGCCATTTTCTCAGCCCGCGGCTGCCAATTATCCATATCCTCGCGCGAGACTCCCACTAGGGCGAGCAATCCCCCGGTGTCAGGGCAGTCAATGGCCCCTACGGTTTCGCCATCAACGGTTACCTTTGCTTCGGAAACTCGAGTAAGTACTGCGCGCATGCCTGGTTTCTCCTCATTCGTGTTAGGTGAGCTGAAAATCTGGTCTAGGTGAGGTCCGCAGAATCGGCGTCCAGAAGAAGGTCTGCTGGGATAAGTAGCCCGTGGCGAACCATATCAATGACAGCGGGAAGGGCGGCAGCGGTAATTTCTTCTTCGTCGAACCCATGCGCCGCCGCATACAGGCCAATCGTTTCTTCCAAGTTGAGGCCTTGCGGATTGAGACCAGCGACGATGGCAGCGAGGTGCTCGTCAACCTCATGACTCCAGCGTGGTCCGTCTGTGCGGGTAATGCGAAGGGCGGCACGAGTAAAGCCTTGCTGAGTTTCTTCGTCCGGGGTACTGATGTCTTCTCGAGCCAGGCCGGGCCGTACCTGGAAGTGCTTTCCTTGTAGCTCGCCTGGCACAAGGTCGCGCAGCCAGGCTACGCGGGCGAAGTATTCCTCTACTTCAGGGCCGAGGGGATCGCTAAAGGTTTGCGGCATTTCTTCAGCCAAAATATCAGCGGGTTCATCGTCGCCGATGCGTTGAATGGCAACGAAACCGAAACCAATGCCATTGACCTCGTGGTCGTGGAAGTGCTCCAACCAGGCGCGGGAGCGCTCCTGTCCTTCCACAGACCGCACATCTAGAGATTCATCTTTGAGCCAGGTGGAAACATAGAGCGCGGGATCCGCCACATCGCGCTGAATAATCCAAGCAGCTACTCCCTTGTCAGGAAGCCAAGAGGCAACGCGCTGTTGCCAGGTTTGGCCACTGGTGTGAATCCAGGCTGCTAGAAGGTGAGCAGTGCCGCCTGGCGTCAGGTGATCGGTGGCCTGGGAAACGACCAACTCGCTTGCACCATCGAGGTTTAAACCGGAATCGCGATATACGTGACCGACTTCGGGCAAGCCCACAACAAAAGGTGGGTTAGCTACGAGGCGGTCGAACCGGCGGCCGGCAACCGGATCGAACCAAGATCCTTGGAGAAGTTCCACCTTCTTGCTTTCTCCGGAAGCGGCAATCGTTGCTTGGGCTAGATCCAACGCACGGCCGTGTACATCGGTGGCGGTCACCTTGTCCGCGCACTCCAACTGCCCCAATAATTGGACCCCGGAGCCGGTTCCCAAATCGAGAACGCTGCTTACCGGACTCACTGGCGTAGATTGTAATAGGGACAGGCTTGCTGCGCCTACCCCGAGCACGTGGTCAGGCCCGGGTACGTGGGCGACCAAGGAAGCGTCAACGTCGGAAAAGATGAGCCGGTTGGCGCCGACGATGGTGTGGGGGCGGACGTCGATGGCAATGTAGGCCTTGCCGTGGGCGTCGGCAAGCGCAACTTTGGCATCCAGCAGCTGAGTGGCCAAGCGCGCTCCTACTGCCTCGGCCAAAAGCGTGGCCGGCAGATGCTCATGAAGGAGGAAAAACCGGATTAGGAGCTCCATTTGTGTTTCTCCGTGGGCGGCCAGCGCTACGGGCGCTGGTTCGCCGCGAAAAAGAGCTTCAGTTACTTCTGGTCCTAAATACCCGGCCATCCCATCGGTACTAAAGCCAGCGGCGGTAAAGACATCCGCTAGTTCTGGGGCCAATTTGGCAAGTTTCGCGGCATCGAAATCGGGTCCAAAGGCAGTCGTCATGGTGGGTGGGAATCCTTACTCTTCTTCGTGGTCGATGATGTCGTGCGAAGCCTCTATAGGGTGGGCCGTGCCACCGGAGAGCCGTGGGGCATCGGTCTGGGTATAAAGCCGCCGGTTCATGGCCGGTTTGTACACGTTTTTCTCCCGCTTATCCTTCTTTTCCCCGCGGCCATTGCCAATAATTACGGCGATCCATGGCAGCGGAAACGTCACACCCACAATGATGGCGGCCACGAGCCACCAGTGAAGGTAGAGGCATAGTCCTGCAATAAGTAGCGAGGGAACGCGCAAAAACTGAAAGATGCCGTATTGGATTTCACGCCGTTTGCGGTCCTGGCCAGGCGTAAGCTTGGCGTCTGTGATGAGATAGCGTTCTTTTCGGCCAAACACCCTAGATTCGGCTCCCCTCGGATATCGCGAGATTCCCTCGATAAGGGGAGAAGAGCGCGGCGGCTGGCGTGCGTGACGTGTACATGTTCTCCAAGGGTAGACGTATGACTCGCAAAGTTCGATGCCGATGCGGCAAAATGGACGGCGTGACTACGACTACGAAGACAATTGAACGGCCAGATATTCGTGAAGATACTTCGACGACGGATAATGACACGCCGAAGTTCTTCCACTACGTCAAAAAGGATCACATCCTCGATTCCGCTGTGAACGGCAAATACGTCGTTGCTCTATGCGGCGAGACGTTCCCGGTGACCAAGCAGGCAAAGCCGGGTTCTCCGGTTTGCCCCGATTGTGAGCGCGTGTATAAGGGTCTGCGCCGCAAGTGAGGACTTTTAAAAAGACTAACCTTCGCGCTTGGCAGCAATCCGCCCTCGATAAATTCCTCGCCACTAAGCCGCAGGACTTCATGGCGGTGGCGACCCCGGGTGCCGGAAAGACTACCTTCGCACTGCGCATTGCCACCGAGCTCATGGAAGACCGCACGGTCGAGCGCGTCATCGTGGTGGTGCCTACCGAGCACCTTAAGACCCAGTGGTCTGCAGCCGCTGCGCGTGTGGGGTTAGCGTTAGATCCTGCTTTTAGCAATTCCTCTGCCGTTAATCCCTCCATGGACGGCATTGTGGTGACCTATGCGCAGGTGGGTATGCACCCCTTCAAGCACCGCGCGGTGGCCTCTGCTCGGCGCACTTTGGTGATCCTTGATGAGATTCACCATGCAGGCGACGCCAAGAGCTGGGGCGATGGCGTCAAGGAAGCCTATGATGATGTCAATCACCGCTTGGCTTTGACCGGTACGCCTTTCCGCTCCGATGACTCGCCCATTCCATTCGTTCAGTACGTAGACGATGGGGAGGGGCACAAGGTATCCCGCTCGGACCATACCTATGGCTATGGCGATGCGCTTGCCGACGGCGTCGTGCGCCCCGTTGTCTTTCTTTCTTACTCCGGCGAAGCCCGCTGGCGCGATTCGGCCGGCGAGGAACATGCAGCGCGCTTGGGCGACATTATGAATGCGGAGCAAACCGCCCGAGCGTGGCGCACCGCCTTGGACCCCAAGGGCGAGTGGATCCCTGCGGTGCTGCAGGCGGCGCATACCCGCCTGATGCAAATGCGACGCAATATGCCGGATGCCGGCGGCCTGGTGCTGGCTTCGGATACGACGACCGCACGCGCCTATGCCAAGATCCTCAAGCAGCTTTCTAATACGCCAGTGTCGGTGATTTTGTCTGATGATCCCGGCTCCTCGGACCGCATTCAGGAGTTTTCTGAGTCCACCGATGAGTGGATGGTGGCGGTCCGCATGGTGTCCGAAGGCGTAGACGTCCCGCGCCTAGCGGTGGGCGTGTATGCGACGTCCGCTTCGACCCCGCTGTTTTTCGCCCAGGCCATCGGCCGTTTTGTGCGCTCGCGTATGCCAGGCGAGACGGCATCGGTTTTCCTTCCTTCGGTTCCTGTCCTACTGGGCTTGGCCGAAAATATGGAAAAGTCCCGCGACCACGTCTTGGGTGAGGAAAAGCCCGACAAGGACGGTTGGGATGACGATCTGCTAGAGCAGGCGAATCAGAAAAAGACCGAACCAGACATGCTGGAGAAGTCTTATGAGTCGCTTGGTGCCGAGGCAGAGTTCTCGGGCCTGCTGTATAACGGTTCTCAGTTCAACACTGGGGACATGACCACGGACGAAGAAGCCGACTTCCTTGGTATTCCCGGGCTGCTCGATGCGGACCAAGTCAAGGATCTGCTGCGCAAGAAACAATCTGAGGAAATGGACCGCCGTGAGGCGGAAGAAAAGGCTCGTCGCGCGGCTGAGGCCGAGGAAGCTCACCGTCGCAAGCTTTATGGCATGGAGTATGCCCCAGATTCGCGGAAGAAGGCTGCAGAGACTGAGTCAAGCGATTCCGGGGTCGTCGATGAGCTAGGCCAGCTGCGCAAGGAGCTCAACACGGTGGTTTCTATTGCCGCGCAGCGCTCTGGGCGCCCGCACGGTGCGATTCACACCGAAGTCCGTAAGGCCTGCGGTGGACCGCCCACCGCGCTGTGCAACGCCGACCAGCTACGCGAGCGCATAGAATACCTGCGCAAATGGTAGGTGACGCGACGCGGTAGGCGGTCATGGTCAAAGTCAAGGTCAACCAAGGCCGGATTGGGACAGTACTCCAGGACCTTTCGTGCGGTGCACTTCTAGCGCAGTGCATTCCCAGCCCAGTGCGCTCCTAGCGCGGAGTGCACCCAGCCCGGCCTTTTCTGCGCTCTACCAGAAAGCGATCGCCGTACAATGCGCAGCCAGCGTGGGTAACGTAATTAAAAGCAATAGAACGATTAGCAATAACACGATTAAGGCTTTTGGGCTGCACTCAAGGAGGCTTATCGTATGACCACACCGAACGCCCCTCACACCCCGGGCAACGGAAAGAATTCCGACAGTACCGAAGGCGCGGTATACCCGGCCTTTGCCGGTGGCGGTGACGGTTATTCCCCGGCCGAAAAGAAAAGCGTGATTGCGGTGTCGGCTCTCATTATCGGCATCATTGCGCTGGTGTCTTTGCTCCTAGTTGTTCCACCGCTGCTGCTAGGGCCGATTGGCATCATCGTCTCCATCATCGCATTGCTCAAAGGCAAGAAGCGACCAAAAGAGCTGCGCCGCGCCTAGATGTCCATCGCCGGCTTGATTACCTCAATTATCGCTTTAATCTTGTCCGTTGCTTTCTTGATCTACTTGTATACGCACATTGGTTGGACGATGACGCCTGACCCTGAAATGTGCACGACCATCGATGACCCAGCGCAAAAGCAAGCCTGCATGGAAGATTCCTTGAACGGTTCTACTCAAAACTAGGCGTTTCCCAAACGCCGAATATTGCATCTGCCCGCCCATGGCACCATCCATGTGGAAGTGCGTAAGGCTTGCCACAGCTTGAGCCGAACAAACTCGGCCACTCGGTAGTTGCCAGTGATTTCACAGGTTCCGTCAGTAACGTGGCCGGAAGCGATTGCAAATGCATAAGTAATTAAACGCACATATTCGATAAAGAGCACGCAACTAGGGCTGCCCCAAGGAGGCCAACCAGATGACCACCCCGAACAACCCAGAGAACCCGGACAACGCGAAGAACCCATTTAGCAGCGACAGCACCGGCAAGCTGCCCTCCTACGGTGAGGCAACCTCCAAGGCCAACGAGGAGCACACCCACGACGCAAACAACTACGGCGTAGACAACACCGCTCACGACCACGCCTCCCACGATGCTTACGGCACGAACGCAACCGCCGCGGGCGCCGGCTACCCGGCCTACGCTGGTGCCGACAGCCAGCCGGCAAAGAAGAACGCAGTTGCTATCTGGGCGATGGTTATAGGCATCATCGCGCTGCTGTCCCTGCTGCTGATTGTTCCGCCGCTGCTGCTTGGCCCAATCGGCATCATTGTCTCCATCATCGCGCTGGTCGTCGGCCGCAAGCGCCCGAAGGAGCTGCGCCGCACCTGGATGTCCATCGTCGGCCTGATTACTTCCATCCTGGCTCTCGCAGGCACCATCGCCGTCATGGCCTTCGGCGTCAAGCTCCTCGGTGACACCGGTGCCGACAAGTGCCTGGAGATGAAGGACCCTGCCCAGCAACAGGCCTGCATGGAGGACACCCTGGGCACCACATCACAGCAGTAAAGGAAATACCCACAAACTACATTAAGCAACCCCCACGAGCCCCGACCACATACGTGGTTGGAAGGCATGTGGGGGTCTTAATGTCTCGTGGAAGTCGCACTGTCACTTGGCGTCGGTAAGTGCGTTTCCGAGCGGAACTAGGAGAGGGGATTAACCTTGTTTCGATAATTATTGCACGGTGTTCAAGATGCTGGGCTACGATACCTGCATGGCAGAAACCTCGACTGTGCTGATGAGTATTAAGATGCGTGCAAGCCTTGAAGGTAGGCATATCTCGGGCGCTGAACGCATCGTGGAACCACACCTTGTTCCTAGCGTGAGTTCTGAGCTTGCAACCCGGGCGTTGCGGCATGAGAAGGGCGTGCCGGATTCCATCAATATCGCTACGAAGGCGGTTGCACCAAGCAACATTATTTATGTCAACGCCTTGAATGTCGGTACTCGGGACTGCGAGAACCCGGAGTCTGCACAAACAGCGATGATGGCCGTGCTCGCTAAGGACAACCATGTTTCCGAGAGCGCAGCCCGCCGAGGTATCGAGCTTCTGTATCGCGCCCGCGATATGCGCGGTGCCAGTATCGTCTGCGCTGAAACCGGTGAGCGTCTAGACACTCATGGGCAACGAGGCGTTCGGGTGGGAACATTTGATTGGGCTGATTCCCTTTGTGCCGAGTTGAAGAACCATCGGGCTGATGCCGTTGCTTTAGCATCCAAGGCTCTTGCTGCGCCGGGCATTGTCGCGGAAGTCTGTATTTCCGATGACCCGAGCTACACCACGGGTTATGTTGCGGTCGAAGGTTCCTACACGGCTTTGCGCAACGTCAAGGCTGAAGGCGGGAAACAGGGTGGACGTGTCTTGTTCTATTCAGGCGCACTTAGTGCACTTCCGGAGGCAGAGCAGTGGCTGCGTGAAAAGCCTGTCCTTGTGGAAGGTTCTTGGCAATGAGCCTGGAAGACTGGGCATTCAGTTCTAATGCTTCGTGGTGTGAGCGTGGTCTGGAAAGAACCGAAAGGGTCATTAGCGGTAGTCAAAGTCCGCGCACCGTGGCCGATGGACGTGAAGTGCTGCTTGCGGGATCGTCTGACTACCTGGGGCTCGGGACGAATCGCGCGCTTGCCAACGCGGCCCACGAAGCAACGCTGCGCGCCGGGGTGGGGTCGGGAGGATCGCGTCTGACTACGGGCACGAGTGACTATCACGTCGCGCTCGAGCGTGATGTGGCTGGGTTTGTCGGTGCGCCGGCAGCGCTCGTGTTCGGTTCGGGTTACCACGCCAACATGGGAGTAATCCCTGCGCTTGCTGCAGCTGCGCGAGATTGTGGCGAGAGGCTTTCTATTTTCTCTGACGCTGATAATCATGCGAGCATCATCGACGGCATCCGGCTGGCCAAGTCGAGCTATCAAGGGGTCCGATCATCTGTTTATTCGCACCTCGACGTGAAAACCTTAGAAGAGCAGCTTGCTGCCGATGCATCGGAGCGCCGATTGATTGTGAGTGACGGCGTATTTTCCATGTCTGGCGAGCTTGCGAATCTCCATGCGCTTCAGGAACTTGCTCAGGATTACAACGCCTGGTTGATGATCGATGATGCGCACGGGATCGGCACACTTGGCAGAAATGGACGCGGCGTTTGTGAGCATTTTGATTTGCCCTTGCCGGATATCTATATCGGTACCACGAGCAAAGCCTTAGGGGTGGCGGGCGCTTTCGTTTCGGGCAGTGAGCCACTTATCGAGCTATGCCGCCAACGCTGCCGCAGCTATGTCTTCTCAACGTCCATGCCGCCATCGCAGGCGGCTGCTCTTAGTGCGGGGTTAGCTCTCGTTCCTTCGCGAGTGCAACGGCTTGCCCGCGTCGTGCACAACCTTCGGCAGCGTCTGCGGGCGAACGGATGGAAAGTGGTGGACTCGCCCGCGCCTATTATCGTCTTGCCGGTAGGCGCTGAGAACGCAGCTATGGAGTGTGCGGCACAGGCGGCTGAAAGGGGAGTAATTGTTTCTCCGATCCGCTATCCGTCGGTACCGCTCGGACAGGCATTGCTAAGACTTACGGCTCATGCCGACTACTCCGAGGATGATATTGCGCTCATTGTCGATGCAATAGGCCCCGTGCCTCAATAACGAGACCGCGGCGCTCACCACAAAGTAACCATCACGATGAGAGTTAGTTTCATCAGTGCTGCCTGCCAGATGATGTGATGGCCGGAGGCACTAAACCCTGGGGCGGTGAAGATGTTGACGAATTGCGTGGTCAGCAATGCTACGACTATTGCGGAAAAGCGATGGCGCAGACGGCGTGGAAGAGGAAGGAAAGTTGCGTGAAGCCTGGCGTCTTGCGCTCACGCACCACGGATTTCACGAGAGGGACGGTGCCTGAAAGTACAACGCTAGGAACGCGAAGCTGAGTCAGGCCCTGCTATCGTCTCTTTCGCCTCGAGCACTCGGTCGTGCAGCTTCACGAATTCTCTCTGCTGTTCACGACTGAGCGGATATGGGTTCTCTTTGAGCCATTGCAGCCCCTCAGGGGTGATTTGTGTGACCGCGCGCTCTACGAGAGTGTCTGATGAGTGGATTCAGCAGAAACGTTACATATCGTTGCCGCCTAGAGCAGACCAAGGCGTTGATCACAGCTAAAGTCATCGACGCCGACACCACCACCCCGGCAGGCAAGGAGATTGCAGCCTAATGACCAACCACACCCAGGCCCGTGCCGGACGCGATCCCTGCTAACAGATCACCGACGATTCGAAAGAATTCATACACCACCTACGCGGACTTGACCGGGTTGGTTCCAGCAGATCTATCGCACACACCGCCCTATGGTTGAACGCTTCATCGCATGGCTAACTCGCGGAGTGAGGCGTTTGCGCTACATCGTCACCGTCAAAACGATGCGTGGCTTCATCTGAGAGCCACCGCGCTAAACCTCAACTGGCTCCTGGTCTTAGGACTCACCCGCACCCAGAACGGGGTTGGGCACTAAACCCATAATCGGCTCACTAAAGCCACAAGTTCAGCCCGAGCCCGGCAAAAAAGGGGCAACCAACAGGCATAACCCACGCCCCAGCCCGGATGCGATATCCCTAACCCGAACAGAAGACCCTCAACCCGAAACGGGCCTTGTCCCGAACAAATGCCGGAACAAGACCCATCACAACCAATTCTTCAGCAGTCTCCTAGGCTAACCTCACAAGACGTTGTTCTTGCCTTGAACAGAGAGGTGTCTATGATCGTGGGGCAATCAGGAAGGTAGTGACTTTAAGTTCAAGCCCCTCGGCGCGAAGTCGAGTCAGAAGATTTAATAGCGACAGTGCTGACAAAAGGGGCAGCTTAGGAATCCCGCCATCGTTAAAATTCGACTCTTTGAGACCGATAATTAGGCAGACGCGCGAAATCTTAATACGATTTCCTCTTATGAACTTGACGTTGTGTTCTGCTCGGGGTTCATCTTCGTTTGTATATTCATCAACCGAAGCGGCTGAGTCCGTGGCTGGGGTATGGCTTGGTGGCTTGTTGGCCGCTTTTGATTCTTCTTCTTCCACTTTAGTTATAAAATTTTCCTGCGCGGACTGATCGTGAAGGAGCATTGTTGTTGAGTGCAGTGCCTGAGCACACAAGTGGCTAATTGCTGGGCTGCGGCTGAAATGCTTTGTGTGGATAAAAGTACCGTCTTTTAGAATAAGATCTGCAGGTTCGAATTGGTCGCTACTCAGCAAGTCGGTATTTTGGGCTGGATCGTCATTGTTTATAATCCCCCCAATCGTCTTCTTGTCCAATAGCAAAGAAAACTTATCGAATTCTGCATTGAATTCTGCATCAAGCTGGCTATTGAAATAACCTTCGTCTTTTTTGATATGTTTGGATTGTTTCTCTTCGGAAGACGATTGGCTTGTGTCATTTTTTTGCGAAGTGTCGGAAGTCGGGTCAGAATATTCCCACTTGATTCCGGCGACTTCTTTGGAGTCAAGCTGGCTGAATATCTCGTCGAATGGTACATAGGATTCAGCTAGCATCGAATCAATCTCAGCTAAAAAGTCCGCATTTATCGTGAACCATTCTCCGTTATGGAGAATACGCTTTTGGGGTGAATTGCCGTGCGGATGCACATTGGCTTCGAATGACATGAAGTCTAGGAGAGGGATGGATCTTATTAGCTCATCATTATCGTCGATGAGCTGAATCCTCTCTTGCCTCAACTGGCTGAGGAGGTTGCCGGCCTCGTCTTCTCTCTCAGCTTCGAGTTCGGCGGAATCGGTTTCGAAATTCTCCCAATTAATTCCTGTAATTCTTTTGTCAATGTGCTCGAAGCAGTCCTCAATGGTGAGATTCGACTTTGTTGATTGATTGTTTTCGTCTAGGCGCGACGTGGTTGGGTCCGTAGGCGATTGGAACTTGAATCGAATGTTCTCGTGAAGGATGCCATCAGCTTCGAAAGGGAAGTCCAAGAGGACTTTTTCTCGGGTCGGAGAATCTGGTTCGTCTTCGTTGTTCTTAGCTGTGGTACTGGCATTGTTAATGCTCGGTGCGATTGCCTGCGCGAATTCAACGTTTAGTGCTGGGACTTCTGATTCATCTACGCGGCTAAATCGATTCAACCACGAAGTCAGCGTAGGGTTGTCGACTCGTTTGTCGTTTCCTTTGATGTTCTCGAGTGCGTGGATGAACTGAGCCAGTTCTGATTCGGACAATTGGGAGGACAGACGAAGCTGATTTGAACCTGAAACCCGCTGATACTCTTTTCCTGAAATTAACTCTATATTTCCACTGAAAGACCGTACTTGGTCCGCGATTGTACCAACCTTGTAGTCCCAGACGTTGGCGGCGTTCGGGTAAGTAATCCGGGTATTCCTCGGGTGAAGAGAGAGGGAAGATGTTGAAATAGAAACAATGTTGTTTTCTTCTAGCATCTGACTGGTTAGGTCTCGCCCGAAGTTTTTTACGATTAGCCCTTTCTTTAAGAATTGGGATGCGTTTCCAAAGCAGATAGCCCAAGCAAAAGGCTCTTCTTTCTTTGAACTCGTAAATTTTGCTTCTAGAAGTAGAAAGCCAACTGGGCGTGTTCTTTTGGTTGAAATTCTGTTTCGGCGTGCTGAATTCGCATATTCCTGGAGGCCGAGCGCCCATTTTGGAGCTTTGTCAACCTTGATGTCTCCATAAAAAACAAACGTTCGGCGTGGACTTTCGGGTGGTTGTGTGCTATCGAAGTAGGGATCTAATACATCTAGGCTTCTACCTGGTTCCAAAAGCGGCCATTGCTTGCATTTTTCATGAATTCGCTTTTTGTTAAAGAGCGAGTAAAAATCGATGCCAAGATTCTCGCTTTCTGTACGGCTCGCTGTTCGCTTTGGCTTCTGTCTTTCAGCGTGCATTAAAAAGACAGACATCGGAATTTTGTCGGACATATTGTTGCCTAAATTACAAAGGGCTGTGAGAGTGTTTGCAGGGGAGATTTTAGATTTCGGGTGAATCGAATTGACGTTTGGTTAATTTACACATGGTAGCAATTCCGACGGTTCCGGTCCTGTCGTAATCACTAGCTCCTCACGCGCACGCGACGACGCGACATAGAGGAGCGCACGCTCGCGCTGGATGGCGGCCTCGCGGTCGGCCTCGCCGAGACCGTTGGTCACATAGGACAGCGGCAGTGCCTTCTTGTCCACATTGAACAGGATGACGTCGTTGAACTCCATGCCCTTGGCGTTGTGCATGGTGAGCACGCGCACGTCGGCGTTGTTAGTCTGGCGGCTGGAGGACGCCTCGACCCCGCGTTCATTGAGTCCCGTCACGGCCTGGTCGACGGCACGGCCAGTGCGCGTGAGGACGCCAATGACAGGGCGGGATTGCTCGGCTTCCTCGGCGCGCTTCTGCCAAGCCTTGATCGCGGCAGCGGCGGCATCGAGTTGGGAACTCGTGTCATCGAAGTTGAGAACCTGCGGCTCCGGACCGGTTGTAGAAGAGCGCTGGAATGCTTCGCTGTCGTTCGCCGCGTCGGAGTCGACCCAGTTCGTGCCTTCGAGGCTGCGCAGCGCGAAGTGGAGATTCTCACGCGTCGTGCGGTAGTTCTTAGTTAGCTTGCGGCTGGCCTTGCCACGGGTGTTGATGCCGTAATGCGAGAGGACTACAGGGTTGCGATAGATGCGCTGGTGGGCATCTTCGGCCAGGAAGATGTCGTTGGGGCCCGCGGTAGTCGCGGCGCGCAGGAAACGCCAGTGGCCGGCGTGGAAGTCCTGAGCCTCGTCGACGAGGGTGTGTGTGAACAGGGGCTCGCCGGAGGCCTCGACAATCTCAGCGGCGACGGCGGCGCGGCCGGCGAAGGACACGGACTTCTCCAGGAGGCAGGCACGGCGGAAGGCCTCGATGACCTTCCACACGCGGGCGCGCTCGCCGCGGTTAAGCGGGGTGCTACGGCCGGGGCGTGCGACCTTGCGGTATTCGGCGAGCGAGTTGATACCGGAGGTGAGCACGACTTGTTCGAACTCATCGTTGAGGAATGTGGGGTTGGCGATCTCCGGCTTGAGCTGACCGTCGTCGGCGAGGATGGCCATACGCCAGCGCTCGGCGAGCTCCTGGTCGCCCACGGTGGAGTTGCGTATGGAGCCCTCGGCGCCGAGCACGCGGGCTACGGCGGCGCGCTCCTCGGCTGCAGAGGCATTCTTAAGCACCGAGGTGACCACAGAGTCGATGCCCGCGATCCACAATCCTGGCTCACCCGGATCGGCGGCCTCCTCGTAGTACGGGTTCTTGAGGTTCATCTGCTGCTTGAGCGCTTCGGCGAGCGCACGCGTGTAGGTCGTGAGCAGCATCGGCGGCGTCGGTTTCTCCTCGGTGAGAAGTCGGTCCGCACGGTGGATGAGGACAACGGTCTTGCCCGTGCCTGCGCCGCCAGTGACCTTGCCGGAGCCGGTGTAGTTGCGGTCGACGAAGACCTTCTGCGTCGGATGGAGCCAGATCTTCCATTCGTCGAACGTGGAGGTATTGAGGACCTCCTGGAGCGGCTCGTCCTCCGCGATGATCTTGAACTCCATCTGCGCGGCTGGGTGGTTGAAGCCGGCGAGCAGGTTGGCGTAGTCGGTGGCGGTGTCCTCGCCCTCCGCAGTGGGTGCCTGCGGGGTTTCCTTACCCGTGGGCTTCGCCATTGTCTCGACCGTCGCCGTCCCCTCGGCGACGGCGTCATACGAAGGCTCGTCGTTGGTCAGACCCAGCTCCGCCTTAATGTCTGGGATGGGCATCTCGGCGACGAGGGCTTCGAGAGCATCGATCATCCACTTCGGTTGACCACCGAGAGTGCCCGCAATGTCGTTCTCGTTAACGAGCGGCCAGAACAGCTCAAGCACGGTGCGGTTGAGGCGCAACTCCTCGGCGAGGTAATCCTGCGTGTAGCCGCGAGACTCGAGAAGGTCACCCAGCGTCTGTGGCTGGGATTGGGAGGCTGCCTGCTCGGCGGCGGCTTCTGCGGCCTGTTCGGCCTTAGTCAGAGAGTTGGGCTTGTCGGCGGCACGCGCGGCGTCGATATTCGCTTGGCTCTCGGTTAAGACATTAGTGACACCGATGACGGGGTCGTATTCAAGGCGTTGGGTGCGTGCCATGGCGATGGCTTCATCATGATTGAACGTTCCGGTGTAGACGTACGTCGTCGGCAGACCTGGCGCGTGCAGCTTGAACAAGCAAGCCCGGTACTTCTTATCGACGCGTGCGGTGCGGAAGCGCGGATCGAGAGAGTTGTTAATCGGCTCGATGTGCAGACCGCTCGTCGTGTCGTCCTTTTGCAGCTTTTCTAGGAACGCGTCGGTCTTGACGCGGATCTTGCTATCCGGCCCCAGGGTCTGGGCCTTGTAGATGATAATCGCCATGAGCTTCTTTCGGTCTTAGTCGCGTGCAGTTAGTTCGGTGGGCAGGGTATCGGCGGACACGTCCGCGGCAGCGAGTGCCGTCCACCCCGCGTCGCGGAGCGTGGCGGCGTCATCCTCGTCGTAACAGACGGCCACCTTGGCCGAGGGCCACGCCACGATAGGGGCGATGCCTTCGATCTCGTTGCCGTCAGGGTCGAAGTCGGTTCGCACGGCGGCGGCGTGCAGGATGGCCACGACAGGCAGTGCCTCGTCGTCGCCGTCGAGCGCTTCGGCAAGTTCGTCCCACGCCGCGGCATCCGGGTCGGCAGGAACGGACGCGGTGCTGCCAGACGCAGACGGAGGGGCGGACAGAGTTTCACCCGCAGGAGACGCCTCCGGGTCAGGCTCTGGTGTTGGAGCATCTGCCGGGGTGTCCGTCAGGTCCTCGTCCAGCTCGTCGAAGAGGGACATCGACATGCCTTCGATGGTTACGCCTAGCTTCGCGCCAGCACCCATAAGCGACGACAGTTGGAGGAAGAGCGCCCACTCGCGCTTGCGGGCCTCGGCGGTCGGCATAGTGTCCAGATCTCCTAGCGAGAGGATGGGCCTATCCACGCTGCCGCCCAAGGTAAGCAGCTGGCTAAAGCGGCCGCGCATACGGCGGTGTGCCGCCTTGGCCATAAAGGACGTGAGAGCTGAGACGTTTCGCCAGTATTTCCGGGAGGGGTTTTCCAGGAAGGTAAGCATCTGCGTCATGGGGGAACGCTGCAGTAGCGTTGCCATTGTTGAGTCGATGGACAGGCTGTCATCGTTGCGGTGGATGAGCGCAATGAGCTTGTCTTGAATGCCCGCGAGATACCAGTTCGGAGCGCGTAGGGCCGTGGACTCTTGCTCCGCTTCGTAGGCCTCCAAGTCGTCCCACGTGAGCGACCACACGGTGATGCCCTCGTCGCGCAGGCGCTGGCGCTTGGCATGATCGTCTGCGACTCGGTTATTGCGCTCCGAGGCGTGGTAAGTGTAGCCGTCTAGGTAGACCGCCACCGCGTTGTCGGCGGTATCGGCACGCTCGAAATAGAAGTCAGGGATGGTGCCATACATGAACTGCTGCGGACGCATGGTCCACGGGGCCGTATCCGGCGAGGTACGGAACGTCAGCGTCGACGAGTGCGTGGAGTCCGCAGTCTCCCGAACGTTCTTGTCCTTCTTCTCGGCATATGCACGGATGAGCTTGCGGAACTTGAGCTCAAGCTCCGACTCGCTTGACGTGCGCGGCGCCTGCGTTTGCGTCGACCAGGAGTCCAGGGGCTGCGTCTCCTCGTCTGGGTGCAGGCTATCTGCGAGGAGTTTGAGCAACGCGGACTCCGCCGCTTGGCGCGAGACATCGGGCAGCTTGAGTCCCTGGGTATAGGGAAGCAGACAGTTGGGGCAGCACTGGCGTGCGCCGTCATGGCAATCGCAGGAGGAGATCTTCTTCCACGCGGCGAGGAGAAGCTCGCGCACGGGCTCCGGCTCGCTAAATTGCGTGAGGTAGCCGGTACCGCCCGGCACCTGGTCATGCAGGACGAGTACGTCGCGCCGGGCGCCCTGTACCTCAACCCGGGCGTTGGCCACGGACAGGTGGTCGGGGTCGCCGCCCAGGCGCTCCTTAAAGCCCATGCGAATGGCTGCAGTTAGGCTCGGGATGGCGAGCGAGTCGCTGCCGCTGAGCAGTTCCGGCAGGAAAAGGAACACGCCCTGGGTATCGAGCACGCGGCCTAGTGCCAGCAGAGAGGAGTCTTCCTCCGGCTCATTGCGCACCGAACACCACGGACGGTGGTCAAAGCGCGAGTTGCTACCCGCCGTTGAGTCGATGTGTCCACACTTCGAACACACGCGGAACAGCGGGACCATGACCTCGCGGCCACCCAGGTAACGCGTCTCGCCCTGGCCGCGGCCCAGGTTGAGCCACCGCAGCTGCAGTCGCGGCAGGTACTGCGCGCCAAAGCCCGTCGAGGCGGTAAACCACGCGGGATCGCGTTGGTCCTTGGGCGCCACACACGTCATGACGCTGCGGAACTGCATCTGCGTGCGGCTGTCTCGGTTATCGGAGATCGTCGCACGCGACTTATCCACGTCGGCGGAGACGCGACGCATGCGCACGACGGGCAGGCGCTGTCCCATATCCGTAAAGCCGGACGCGCCGCACTCGGGGCAGGCGTGCGGGGTCTTCGACTCGCCGACGACCTCTTCCATATACGAGCACTCCGGGCACAGGCGCCAGGTCTCGATATTGGACGAGTCATTGCCCAAGTCCACGGAGTCGACCTTGACGGCCAGCCCCTGCGCGTAGAACGTCGCGCCGGGCGCGAGCTCATGGAGAGCCGAGGACACGCCGCGTTGATAAGACCGGGACTCGGTATCGAACTCCACGCTATCGGGCTTTTGTGAGGAGACGTTGATGGTCAGCTCCACCGAGTCATCGAGCAGGGAGAAGTTGGGGAGCAGTCCGTAGCGCTCCATGGAGGAGACCCAGTGTTCGCCAAAGATCTCGTTGCGCAGGCGGTGGCCAATAGCCTTGCGCGCCGCCGTGACCTCACGCACCTGTTCTTTGAGCTGCTCGTCGCCCGAGGACGTCAGCTCACGCTTCTGGAGCTTCTCCAACTCGTCGTCGAGGTAGTTCTTCCGCTCGAGCAACGTGGCCTTCTCCATGACCCACCGTGTCTGCGCGGCACTCAGCGCCGCAGCCAAACCGTCGGGGGACAGCGCCCACTCGCGCAGGCGAGCCAGGTCGGACTCTGAGAGCTGCGCCGCCACCGACGCACTGAAGTCGTCGAGTGTCTCTGGTACTAAGTCGTCGAGTGAGTCGAGTAGTGTGCTGATAATTCCCGTGTGTTCCTGGAATACATCGTCCGAGTGAGGCTTCTCCTTTTGGGAGAGTACCCACTCCTCGTTGTTGCGGCGCTTGCGGTCGGTAAGGACCTCGAGCAGGTGTGCAATGAACTGGCGGCGCAGGATATCGACCGCGGATAGGTACGCCGCTGGGGGAGTGACCGCACCGGAGATGACGGACAACGGTTCGTTGAGTTTCGGCAGCGCGATGCCACGGCCCTGGACGACCGCTAGGACGAGCGAGTTACCGGTTAGGCGTCCCGCACGACCCACGCGCTGGACGTAGGAGGACACGGACACCGGCAGGGAAGAGAGCATGACGGTGGAGAGATCACCGATGTCGATACCCATCTCCAGCGTCGGCGTCGCCACAAGCACGTTGGGAGTATATGCACGGGACGGATCATTGGCACGGAACGCGTCTTCGAGCATGAGGCGCTGGTTCTTCTCCAACATGCCCGTGTGCTCGCGCGCGACGATGGTGCGCGGGTTATTCGTTTCGTAAAGACGGCGATAGTAGTCCGGCTCCAGCGGGACAACCTCCAAGGTACCCTCGCACCCTGGTGTCATACACGGCCCACCCGCCATGAGCTCACACGTGCGGTGATGCCATCCCGTGCGCGCATGGCACACCGTGCACTGCGCAACCGACGGCGAGTCGTCCACGCCCGCAAGCACTCGTGACGGTTCGAGCGCATATACGGCATCCCCGTTGCGGTCCTCGGTCTTGCGCAGAACGGTCTGCCCGTGCAGGGAGGACAGCAACGCCGCGATGAGCGTGCTCGCATCGTGGGAGCTGACCCCCAGACACTTCCTCGTCCACTGCGCGAATCGGTTACGCGGGGCCACTGCGTTGATAACGCCCTCGGCGAGGTTCTTGCGCGCATGTGTAATGACCCATGGGAACTGCGGCGCCGCACCTCGCGCGAATCCCGGCACGCCCTTCGCGCGCGCCGGGCGCCAGTTGAGCTTGTACGGATTGCCCTCATCGTAGAGGTAGTCATCGAACCACTCGTGATAGATGCCACCGCGCAGACGGATCATCTCCACCACGCCGCGCGCCCAGCGCTCCAGGTCGTCGTCACCATCCACGCCGCGGAGCACACCCTGAACGTTCGGTTTTGACAGAGCGGCCCGCGCCGCCGTGAGTAACTCGGAGCGCGTCGCGCCGACCTCCGCACTCACCGCGCCGGTGAGCGAAAGGGAGCGCGCCAGGCTATTTTGCAGGCCCATCTCGATCATGAGGTCGAAGGCCAGGCGCTTGTGCGCCGCGGCTGTCGCAAAGTCGACCGCTTTCTTCGGCTGCTTCGTATCCCAGTAGCCGCGGTAGAGCTGCTCGTCGGCACGCTCCGGCGGCAAGAGCTCGTAGCGCTCTCGTGCCGTCACGGCGAGCTTGTCGAGTTTCGCCGCCACGCTCGTTAGCGGCACCATCCCCTCAGCGCTGAGCTCGTGGACAGCGCGGCGAATGAACGCGCGCAGCGTAAACCGGCGCGAGCGCGCCTGTACGAAGCCCGCGCGGTGCGCCGCGTCCTGGACGGAGTCGGCGAAGACGAGCGTCTTCTTCTCCCCGTCGTCGAGCTCCGGCATGCTAAAGAGGTTGGACAGCGCCACCGATAGAAGCGTCGCGACAGACGAACCCAGGTAGCGAATGGAGTCCGAGGCACCACAGGACGGGCAGGTCTCGTTCTCGGCATCCTTTTCCGCGTCCTTGCCCGCTAGGGTGAGCACCGGCACCGCTATCTGGGACTCAATGTCCTCGTCGGTGGGTTGCGCCGCAGACAGCGTCCGGTTACGCAGGTCGAGCCACAGAACGGCCGAGCCCGAGTTCTGATCGCGCACCGACGCCAACGCCACGCCCATGCTCTCCGCCAAGTCCAGCTCCGCGCCGGCCTCGAGGAGCGGACGCTGCCGCGTGGGATCGTTAAACGAGCCCTCACGAATCTTCTGCGGTTCAAAAAGCGGCACGCCCGTGCCGGGCTCCAGCTGCGTCATCCAGCCCGAACGCCCGCAGTTACGGCAGTAGCACGCCGGCAGCCACGGCCGGTGGTCGGAGGCCAGTTCCAATTCGTCGAGCATGCCGTCATCGGACCACCGGAACTCGCGCTTGCCTGCCGCGCGGTCGACGCGGGAGACCTCGCGAACCCACATGTGCGTCTCGACGCCAGGAAAAGACTTGCCCTCAAACGCGTTACGGCTGCCTAACTGGAAGCGCACGTACGCGATATGGCTGAGCACATGCGTGAGGAACTCCTCCAATGCGGGCAGGTTCTTGCGCTGCGCCGACGTAGGGAAGATCCGCGCTACGAGCGAAGAGACACCGTCGAGCTCACGGTCGAAGAGCGGAACCGCCGTCCTAGCTTCGGCAAAAACACGGAGATAGAGCGGGTGCTGCGCAATCGCCGCAATGACTGCGTCGAGGTCACCAGAGTCCTTGACATGCAAAATCTGGTCGCACACCGCCTCGTGGACGCGCGCCGGATGTTCCTCGCCGCGGTGGAAGAACTCCGCTGCAATCGTCGAATTGACATCCTCAATCTGCTCGAGGGTCGGCAACTCAGCGGACGAAAAACCAGAGGCACCAGATCCGTACCGCGCCACCATGTCCTCACGCCATTCGTCCAGCGACATCATGGACTCGGTGACCACCGCCGAGGCATCAAACGGCCGGCCAAAGATCGTCTCCGCGAAGGAGAGCATCGCGCTCGGGTCCTCCTTGGACCCCAGCGTCGCCGACGTCGCCACCGGCACAACGCGCCCCAGCGAATATCCCGACTCAGACTCGGTCAACGGCAACGTACTATGCGACTTGAGGAACAACCCCAACCGCCGCAGCAGCAACGCCACGTCCGTGCCCTGCGCGCCGTCATACGTGTGGAACTCATCGAGCACCATATACCGCAGCGTATTCGCGGACTTCGCCATCATCTCCTGTTCGGCCGGGCGCAGCAGCAGCTCGTCGAGCATCTTGTAGTTGGTGAGCAGAATGTCCGGTGGATTCTCTTGCATCGCGGTGCGCGACTCGATAAGTCGATGCTCCGTGACCGTATCAGCACCGGCGGCCTCCGAATCCGACTCGCCGGTGTACTTGCCCGCCCGAATCGGCAGCGAGGACTCCGTAATGAGCTTCGCCAAACGCGAAGCCTGGTCATTGGCCAGCGCGTTCATCGGGTACAAGATAATCGCTTTGATACCCGGCTTGCCCGCCTCGGCATGGGACAGACAGTAGTTGATGATGGGGTAGAGGAACGCCTCCGTCTTACCGGACCCCGTACCCGTGACCACCAGCGTCGGCTCAGGCGATTCCCCCGTCAAACGCCGGAACGCATCCGCCTGGTGCTTATACGGCTTAAACCACGATGGCAGCCACGGCAGAATGTCCTCCCAGTTCGTCGCCGGCGCATACGGCAGACGCGTGCGCACATATGGTCCGTGGAACATCCCGTGCTCGGTATCGAGCAAGAAGTCCCGCAGCGCATTCGCGGTCGCCGAGTCCGCCAGCGAGAAGCTCGTGGTCAGGTACTCGGAAATACCGTCTTCGATGTGCCGTGCGCCCTCAACGGGCAGCAGGTTCGCCATGGAAGGTCTCCTTTAAAAGGAAGTATGTAACGGATATACGTTAACAAGGACATGCAGTTACTTCTCGGATTCGGCCAAGACCGCCTCGTACCTCGCATACGCCTTGCGCAGTTCCGCCTCGCGGTCCATGGGCTTAAATGGGTACTCGAAGACGTACTCGACACCCGACTGCGGGTGCGTCCAGGTCCGCTCAGCCTCAGACAGGGACCCCGGTGTGCCCTTGCTTCCCGATGCCGCCTTCTCCTCAGCTTTCACAATCTCCTTCGGCACCAATCGTCCGTTGGCATCAAAGAGATTTTGCTGGTCGTACTTGCGCATGACGGGGAACTGCGTCCGATAAATCATGCACAGCTCGTCCGCCGTAACACCAAGCGAGAGCGCCACTATGGCGTCAATCTCATTCTGTGCTTGTTGACGATCCCAAGCCAGTCTGAGAGGGGTATGGATAGTCCAGGATTTTCCTGTAACTGACTGCCACAATTGTATGTAATCTTCTGTCAGGCAATTGAGCCGCAAATAAGTCTCTGCTGCTATCTGAGAAAGTGCATCGGAAACCCCAATAGGTAAACCATCGAAAACGGTCCCATATAGGTTGGCTATTCCGGTTGCACGAACAAGGTAGTCCGTTAACAGGCTCGACGTCCCCGCGATTGCCGCGACTTCGTTCCTGGACTGGATTGGACCAGCTGAGACGAGGCCATTGACGTGTTTTGCGCCAGGCGGAATGATCGCCGGATATAAGGTACGGACGCCCGTCGTCGATGCCATTGCCCTCCACGCGACCCTAAATGTTGAAGAGATCGAAACTTCTGCGCTGCCGAGGTACCATTTTCCGTAACTCAATTCAACATTATTTATATTTTGCGTTGGCAAGTATGCTGTCGCGGGGACAAAGTTTTTAGGCGTCGCCTCGAGATCTACTGGAGACCAATCCTGATTGTTTTTCATGGATGGGTTGGGCTGTTTGATCATTGGCGTCGAGACTCCAATGTGCGGACCCTGGAGGATGACTTCAGACCAGGAATCGGGATGCTGCCAGCTGGATTCGAAGAAGCCTCGTTTTCTATCGGAAGTCTCATGCCATCCAGCTGAATGCTGCAACTTGAGGTCTCCAATGCGTGAGGTTTCGGCTAGTTTAGCGAGAACTCCAGCCGCTTCGGTATTGACTGTGAATACCATTCGGGAATCGAGAGGTGATGAATCAGGGGCTTCCAACAGTGAGTGCCAGATTCCGAGAGTTTCATTATTTACTGTGATGATTCTGTCTTTATGCGGACGTAAGTCCCAGTTGTCCTTGTCATCCTTAATACCTGGTAACTCCCCAGTACCATCATGAGCAAATGAGTCGATCACGGTTTGGGGATGATATAGGGAAACTGCATGAAGGAAATACGGGCTAGATTGAGCCTGAGCATAAATATGGATGCCATATTTCACAAGGTCGCTGATGTCGAACAAGACTAGCTCGTTAATGAACTGCCAGTGGCGACGGAGACGCAGGTATGCCTCGCGTCGAAGGGCTATGGCCTTCCGCTCAGTCAAGTGAGATTCTGGATGAATTAATCCAATGACGCCTGAAACAGAGGCGTTTTGAAATGTGCGCTCAATGAAGCCTCGGTAGAGGTCCGGTTGTTGACCGACGAGATGAGGGTATTGTGCTACGTCACCGAGGAACTCAGATAGCGTAGATTGCTCGCTTATCCCTGTTTCTAGCGTTATGGAAGCATCCATAGATGTGTCTAAAAGTTTCGCGCGCCGTTCGTTCTTTGCTGTCTGAGCGGGCTTATGCGACAGCGAGAACCATGGGTCATGTTCGGATAAAAGTGCGTCTACATCGGAACGTGGACGCACCCAAGGCGGATTACCTATCTGGAGATCGAAACCGCCATTTGCAAATACCTCACCGAAGTCGAGGTCCCAATGGAAAAAAGCTTGTTGATCCGCGATTCCTGTGACCTTCTCGATCCATGGGTGGGCTGTCCGCACCCGGTCCATGGAGAGAGCTGCCGAGAATTGGATATCAGAGTCCTCAGCGTCATTGAGCTCAAACCAGCCGGTTTCGCTGCCCATGACAATTTGGTTAGCATTTTTACTACCCTTGCCGGTACGACCGAGAATGGCAGCAAGCGTTTCGAGCCATTCCTCAAAGTCAGGTGCGATGTCAACGTCGGTGAGCGGCCAGAACCAGAGTGCACACCAGGCATCCATGACGAGACGGAGGCGCCGGTAAGCGCCGTTTTCATTGTTGAACAGGTCTTCTTCGATTTGTTTGCGGGAGACCACCGTCGTTGTGGAGTTGTCTTCGCGGCCAAAGTAGTTGATGTCGCGCTTCGATTGTTCCTCGGCGATGCGGAGGCGTTGGAGGGCGAACTTCCAGAGCTCTTCGACGCGTTGCGAGAGTTCGACAAGGAGCTTTTGCTGTGCCCTGGTCGGTATGACCGCGACATTCTTGCGCCACAACTTTAGCTGCTTTTGCTCGTCGGGGAAGATCTTTTTCAGGTCCTTGGCGTCGGCGGCAGCGCCCCAGCCCGCTGCGGGCAGGAGGAAGTGATGGATGCGTCCGGAAGCGGCGGCATCGGAAAGCTGGGCATCTTCGCTGTCCAAGGTGGCCGCAAGGCCGGTGAGCGGATGATGCTGGGGTTCGAGCTTCAGCCAGGCCTTTTTCTTGAGATCGCCGGTGGAGTACGTCGAGCGGCGTGCGCCGATCAGGGAGTTGCCGTGGCGCAGGTGGAGGCCGAACCAGGGGGCTTTGAGCTCGCCGGTCATGGTGGACAGCCACAGGGAGATCTCGGCAAGCTCGACGGCGGTTGCGTTGAGGTCAACGCCGTAGACCTGGTGGAGGGCGATTTGGGCCTTGACCTTCTGAAGCTCGGCGACGCGCTGGTCCGGGACGATGTGCTCGTCGAGCTCGGACTGGCGCAGCTCGAGGTACTTCTCCGCGAGCTGGCGCACGGCCTCGACGGCGAAGGCGCCGGAGCCCATGGCGGGTTCGCAGATTTTCAGATCGAGGATGTCTTTGGCTGTCTCAATACGGCCTTCTTCCTCGAGGACGTCGATGGCCTGGCCGACGGTGAATTCGGTGATGACCTGCGGGGAGTAGAAGGAAGCAGAACGTTCGCGGTCGCGGGAGGACTGGCGGTAAACGAAGGAGCCGGTGGGGTGGAGCTTGCGGGTGCGCTCGGTGCCGCCTGTAGATAGTTCTTTGTCTTCCATAACGTAGGAGTCATCCGGCAGGCCCAGGTCTTCGTCTGCGGGGACGACCCAGGAGCCCTTGGAGTCATCGCCCTTGGGAGCGACCTCGTAGAGATCGCGCTGGGCGATAAAGCCGGTATACGACATCAGGCCCTCGTAGACCTGGCCGAGTTCGGTAACACCCAGGGTGGCGTACGAGATGAAGCCGCGGTCCTGACCCTTCTTTTCTTCGGAGAGCAGGAGGTTGACGAGGACCTTGTGGAGGGCCAGGTTGTCGAGTTTCACCGCGTCGATGTAGCTGGTCTTCTCCGGCAGGAAGAGGTCGGCCTTGAGGTTGCGGAAGTAGAGGCCGTCGTCCGCGGCGTCCTCCATGAAGTCCTCAGCCTTGCGCGGATCGTGGCCTTCGTCGACGAGGCGGACGAGCTCTGCGATGGATTCGTAGAGATGCGTGCCCTGCTGTGCGCGGGTGGACACGGGCTCGGAAAGGATGAGGTTGCGCAGGCGGGTCAGCCCGTAGCCTTCTGTGTATTCGGGCGCGCCGACGGGGAGGATTTCGGTCTCCGGGGAGGCCTCCGCGAATAGGAGGAAGAGGACGCGGTAGAGGTAGCGCAGGGATTGTCGCGCGAGTTCTTGGCCTTCGATGTCGTCAATGGGCTTGCCCTGGCGGCGGTGGCGGTCAAGCACGTTGTTGCCGATGATTTCAATGGAGCGCTTAATGGCGCCGCGCAGCGACTCGGAGACCTTCACGGCGTGGGCGCGGGAATCTTCAAGGGTGTCCGTCCACCAGGTGGTGCCGTCGGCGGCGCGCTCGACGTTTTCGCGAGCGAAGATGACAGCGGCGTGCTGCATTTCGCCGCCGGCTTTCTTATCGCCGCGCTCGACGACGGTGCCGAGGTCCACGACGAGGAGACGACCGAGCGGCCAGGACTCACGTTCGGCGAGCACCATCCACGGGCCCGCGGAGACGACCACGTAGTTGGGCGGAGTGTCCGTGAGGAAGATGCGTCCGATGAAGTCGGCAGTCGTCAGGTGCGTGTCCTTCTCGTTGAGCACCGGGGTGGTGAGGGGATGGGTGTCCGTGAGATCCTCGGGGCCGTCAATGGCCTCCGCAGCGAACCAGATAGCGGAGCCGGCGTTGCCGCTCCAGCCGTCGAAGGTGAGGGTGTCGGCATCCGTATGGAGCGTGACGTTTTGAGAAGGCTCGTAGCCGAAGGCGGCCTGCTGAAGGCGCGCGGTCTCGCGTACGGAGTCGGGGTTCTCCGCGTCGATGATTGCATGCGCCTTCTGGAGGGCTTGGCGGTTGGACTGCAGGCGCTCCCACGGGTTGCCGTCTTCCTCGTTCCAGTCCTTTATGCGGTCTTTGACTCGCTTGAGGAAGGATTCCTTGTTCTCCTCGGAGCCCAAGTAGTGGTCGCTTACCCACTCGTCGACGTTGATAATGGAGTCAAAAATGGTCATGGTTTAGGCCTCCGTGGGGGTGTCGTTTGTGGCCTGCGCCGGCATGAGCAGCAGGAGCGGACGGATGTGGATGTCGTGCGAGGGGGCGAGCGAGTGCGCGAGCTTCTCCTCGTCTTCGATGAGCGTGCCGATGCGGTTGAGCTTGCGCGTGCCATGGACGGTGGCGCGGTTATCGCGCCAGTCCTGCGCGCGCTGCTGCCACTCTGTGATTCGGGTCTGCGCGATCTGCGCTTGGGCGTAAACCATCTGGCTGAGTGTTCCGCGTGCGGTCTCGACGGCCTGGGCGATGAAGTCCTTGATGTCGTCCGGTAGCTCGGTATCACCGGCGTTGCGGGCCTTCGAGTCGAAGCCGTGGGCCTCGAGCCACGCCACGACGTCCGGGAGCGCGTCGCCGGCGACGAAGCCGTGGCGGTTGGCTATGGAGACGAAACTACGGGAGATGACCTGGCCGTGTTCGTTGGTGAGCGTGCCGAGCAGCAACAGTGTGGGCGCGTCGACGTTGGCGGTGACCGCAGGGATCTCGCGACGATTCATGCGCGACAGCGCTCGATCCGCCGCCCAGTCGGTGACAGGGTGGAGGGGGCCTAAGAAGTGCGCTGTGGGCCAGGTGGTGTGCGAGTCGCCCGTGCGCGCCTGTTTGAGGAGGAACTCGCCCTGCTCGCGTGTGGTGGTGAGACTTAAGCGGTCCTTGACGCCGCGTTCTTTGAGGTAGTCCTGCGGCAGGAGGTCGAGCACACGGCTGAGGTCGCGCGGCGGGGTGAGTTCGATGATGCCGTTGGCGTGACGCTTGAGCTCCACGCCGCCCTTGGCTACAGGGGCTGCGGCCTCGTCGAGGTAGGCCTCTGAGAGCGCGTCAAGGAGATAGTTTTCCTCGTCGCGGTAGAGGGAGCGGGTGGTGTTCGCGGCCGTGGTCTGGGGGTTGTTGATGGAGCCGCTGTTGGGATCGCCGCTGGCTTCGTTGGGGTCATCGTCGAGGTCATCGAAGAGTGAGTCGAAGTCGAGAGCGTCCAGAAGGAGTGAAGGATCAGTGTCTGGGTCTTCCTCTGCGTGCCGAGCGCGATCCTTAGCTTCTTCGACTGTCGCGACGGTTTCCTCGAATGTGCGCTGGCCGCGCAGGACGTCGCGGATGGCGTCTTCTTCGCGGGCGGCGGAGTGCTGACCCATAAGCGAGGCGGCATCGCCAAGTTGCTCGTGTGCCTCGTGCTCGCGGTCCATGAGTCGGGAGAGAACGTGGACCTCGGAGGCCAGCGATTCATCGTCGAGGAGGAGCGTGGTGATCTGCGGCGGGGTCGTCTGGCCGTAGCGGTCGACGCGACCGTTGCGCTGCTGGATGCGGATGAGCGACCAGGGGATGTCGTAGTGGATGAGGTTGTGGCACTGGGAGTGGAGATTGACGCCTTCCGAGGCGACGTCGCCGGTGACGAGGATTCGAATGGGTGTGTCCTCCCGCTTGAACTCGTCGATGACTGCCATCTGCTCTTGATCCGACATGCCGCCGTGGAGGATCTGGACGGCCCCCTCCTTGAACTTGAAATCCTTTTGGAGGTTTTCTTGTAGCCAGGTAAGCGAGGCGATGCGCTCGGAGAAGACAACTGCGCGCGTCGTGCTACGCGGGCCAACGCCAATGGCTTTGAGCTCTTTGACCAAGGCGGCGAACTTCTGGGAGTTGTTCGCAGTGACCTTGTCATTGAGCTCGGCGAGTCGTTCGAGGGCCTCGCGTTCCTTTTGCGTGACTGTGGCGGACGCGAAGCGGTTGTGAATCGACTGATCCAGCGCGGCTGGTGAAGAAAGGAACGCCTTGGTGAGAGTCCAGCCGAAAAGGTGGTTGTCGCCGGGACAGGGGATATCTGGGTTAATCCACATGCTGTTGAGTTCTTCGGCAATGGCACGCTCCTCGAGCGAAGGCGCAACCGGAATGTTCTTGGGCTCGGCACGTTCGGCCCACATGCCACCGACAACGCTAGCGACCTCGGGCGAGTGGCGGTGACGGCGGATGACGAGTCGCGCGATGGCCTTGCGATCGATGGTGCCGTCCGGCATGACACTCGTGGGGTCGAGAAGACGCAGAATCTCCTTGAAGGATTCGGGGTCGCCGTTGTGCGGCGTGGCCGAGGCAAGGATGAGCGCGTCCGTCGTCGGCGCGAGAACGCGTGCCAATTGATTGTTCTGCGTACCGACGTTGGTGGCGTTATGAATCTCGTCGATGACGACGGCATCCCAGTGGACTTTTTCCAGGTGGGCACGGTACTTCGCGGACTTGAGCGTGTCGAGGGAAACAATCACGCGTGGGAAGTACGTAAACGGGTTGCGGGAAGCCGGCAGCTTTTGACGGACCTTCTGGATGCCCACCGAGTCCAAGCGCACGAGAGGGATGGCAAACCGCGTCCACATCTCCTGTTGCATCTGTTCCATGACGTGCTTCGGCGTGACGACAAGAATGCGCTCGCCGCGCCCGCGCCGGATGAGCTCGGCGAGGATCATACCCATCTCGAGCGTCTTACCCAGACCTACCGCGTCGGCGATGAGCACGCGCGGGCGCAGGTTGTCATCGCTGAGTGTCTTTCGCACCGCTGCGTACTGATACTCCAGCGGGTCCATCAACATGTCCGAGGACACTGACAGTCCCTTGAGATACAGCGGGAGTGGTGACTGACGCATCTGGGTCTCCAGCCACAGGCGGGCGTGGCGGTAGTGCGCCGAGCCGTCCACGACCGGGGTGACGTCTGCGGGGTCGAAGGGGACGACCTCGTCGATACTGCTGTAGAAGACGGCGCGCTCATCGCGGACGTATTCCGACAGGCCGCGAACATCGAGTTTCCAGCCGTCAACAGAGCGTGTGGCCTTGGTGACCTGCCATTCTTCGTCACGGACTTCGATGGTCATGCCGGGGGAAAAGGAGAGGGTGGAGGGCGATTCAGGCATGAGTTTCAATCTACTATTTGGTGAATAATCTTGAGACCAGAAGATGAGTAGGCAGAACCTTTTTGCCCCTTAATGAGGGATCATCACAGGTCAAAAATCGACAATCTTGCCCGGTAATTTTAATACTGGCCTATTTCGAAACGACTGCGCATCGTCCTTTTTCCATTGGGCAGATATTTGAATTTCTCAGTTGATTCCCAGTTGCGGTGCTCAAAGCTCGAGCAGGCTACCAAAGGATTTCCAAGAGGGAGTGACACTTGATGGCACTTTTGCACAGGACCTGGATCCAGACTGATCGCGGCGATGCTTTGCTCGAGGCGGGTGAGTTGGCGTTCTTAGATTGGCTTCATTCCAGGGAGAACGTTGACTCGACGATTCCAATCGGTACCAAGGGGAAGAATATTGAGGTCGGTGGTGGTCAACCCGCGAGGTAGATTCCTTTCAGCGGGCCACGATAGAAGCACAGCGTTATTCTCAAGCGGTTATTGGTGAAGATAGTACGTATTCGAGCCAGCTGACGCTCCTTAATTTGGATGGGCATGGCTGGGCGCAGCTTGATGTCCTCGCGCCTTTAATGACGTCTCGATCTGGTGCGCCAGCGTTGCCGCCCAAGCTAGTAAAAGCGGCTGAAGCGGCGAATGCGCGTCTTTATGGGAAACACCAGAATATCGAGATTGCCAGCCAGCAAAATTATATTTCGGGGGATAGGGCCGGATGGCTTCTCGATGAAGTCCTTGAGTCAGAATCCCTTGGCATGGCTGAGATCGTTGCTGGCGGAGACTGGCGGCGTGAGTGGGATAAGCAGGACGCATTTGAACGCTTTTACAAGCGCACAGTAGGTACTGCTTCCTTGTGGCTGCTTAAAGATACAGAGGCAACGGAAGATTTTAATTCCCTGGTCCCAGACGAATATAAAGTCTTTCCTACATCTATGTGAGTGTTCCAGCCGGGTCTAGATACTCGAGTTGTCGGTGATTGGCGTCGCCATAGGTTTGTTCCTCGGAAAACACTATTCGGCCCGGAAGCGGAGCCGGTTGGACTCATCGAGCGAAGGATTTATCACCAGGCGCGGCGAACTGCGCTACGTAACCCGCTTCCAGAACCTCTTCTAGAGATAGAAAAAGCGCTAAACGCACAGGTCCACGCACGTCGACTCGAACAGTAAGACGTAGTCACTCCGATTCGCTCTTGCGTAAATGAAAAGCGTACGGGGCTTATCTCGACGCCTGTTTCACCGCGTAAAGATACGAAGCTTGATGCTGCGCCAGAAGAGCTTTCGAAATTAGACAAGCCGACTAAGCCCACCGCACCCACCCCGCTGGATCAGGCTAAGAAGCATGAAGAAAAGCTCAAGATATCCCAGCCTCAGCAGGTAGATACTGATTCACAGACTCTAAGCAAGAGTCGCATGAAAGAACCAAGGTTGGAGTCGACTCACTTAGTGAGACTTCGCGCCTGCGATCTTCAGTTACCGAAGATTCTGCTTCTTCAACTGAGAAGTCGGCTTCAGATTTGCTCGATACGCTCGTTACGGTGGCAAGCCTTTTGGGTGTTGAAACAAGCGAATTTGAAGAACCGGAAGATCTGGTCTACGCGATCACTGACGTGGCAGACCGTGCTCAGGGGCAGGTGAAGAGTCTGAAGGAGTATGCCAACGAACTCGAAGAGCAGCGTGGGGCTGCGGTCCGAGAAGCTGAGGATTCTCAACAGTACTGGGAGACTCTTACTCAAGAACTTGATTAATATCAGCGGAATGAATTCCGATTGTGGAAATACAGCAGCAAATTGGCACAGCAACTCGCAACGTATGATGCGCCACCGGGAGTGTTCGAGGTTGAAGAGGTGGAACCCGCTTCGACACTTCAGGAGATGCTTGAGCAATTGAAGAAGGGGCTTTCCCGCACATGGAGTTCTCGGGTGACCCAGCAAAAGCAAAGAAACTCGATCAGCGTTTCTCGTCGTCTTCCATTGTGCAGAACGCATGGTTGGCAGTCCAGTCCCTTGAAGTGTTCTGCGAGGTCAAGCTCCAGTGGTTGCGCACGCTGCGCGGGCGTGGTGAAGGAGAACAGGATGACTTCGGCGCTCATGACGGTCATGATCGCGGCGTACGGCACGCCCCAGATAAGCCACTGCGTGAAGGTGATGGGGTCTTCGCCGCTGGTGGTGAGCACCTGGACCGTGGTGGGGATGAGCAGCGCGAGGACCTTGGTCAGCCACGGCTGCGTTTGGGCCACAGTAGTGGCCAGTGCTCCGAACACGGGGAGTAGGAGTGCCGCGCGTCCGCTCGTGGCGGGCACCGCGAAGGCCGTGGCGGCGGCGAGGGCAGCGACCGTGTGGACGAGCACACGGGGAGTGACGGCGTGGGTGCAGGCACGTGCCGCAATGCGCACCGCCAGGCCGGTCTGCGTGACGGCCGCGGCAAGGACGAACGCGCCGATGAGCAGCCACGTGAGCGAGGCGCCGAGCGGGGCGAAAAAGTCTTCGGCGGTCAGCGCGTCGCCGGCCACGAGCGCTACTGTGGCGGCCAGCACCACGAAGGTGTCATTGATCTTCGTGGCCATCCACGCCCACACGGCGAGTGCGAAGACTGTGGCGACGAATGGGGCGTTGCCGCCCAGCGGCGTGACCGCCGCCCATGCGCTGGCGGCGGCCGCGAGAGCGGCGAGTGTCTGGAGCGCGCGGCGGAAGAGCTTTTTGGGGTTGGTGGGCTGGTCTTGTGCGGGCGTCGGTCTTACGTCGTCCGGCCCGCGGTGTTGGTCCCCCGGGCCCGCCGTGAACGACGGATGGGAAAGCAGGGTAGTCATCGGTTTCTCCTTGAGTTAAAAAGTGATGGAACTCAAGGTAGAACCGGGGAGTGAAGCCGCGATGAAGTCAGGATGAGGAAGCTTTCATCTCACTCTGAACTGCGTTGTCGTGCGTTGGAGTCGCTGCTACAGCCATTCCAGTCCGGGGAAGGTACCGCCCGTGACGACGTAGACCATCTTCATGACGGCGTAGATGAGCCCGACGATGAGCAGTGGCGAGAGTCCGGCGACGACGGCGAGGGAGGCCCAGCCCGTCCAGCGAGGGCGTGCGGTCTTCATGGGGCCTCCTTAAGGGCTGATATTTCTAGCGTTAGTGTTTTGGAGAGCTTGTGCCACTAGGCTACGGCGACGCGCCGTGAAGATGTAGGGACGATCGTCATCCCACAATGAAACGGTGTCGACGGGCTCGTAAGTTTCTTCCAAAAAGTCCTCGAGCTCGAGACCAGCGACGGAGATCCCTCGCGACTCACACAACTGCACAAGATTGGGCACCGGGCGCGTGCCCAAGTTCCATATGCTGCGCAGGAGCTGGGCTGTCATCTGTGGTGTTTCGTTGCTGAGGTCAGGGACGTCGAGGGCCGGACGATAGAAAAAGGTTGGTTAGTTGGATGTGAATTGCACAATGACTAGTCTTGCCATTTTGGATGTGTTTTGTTCATCTTTGTAATCCACCGCGCGAAGCTCGATGTCTTCATTAATGCGTCCTACTAGGTGGTACGTGAGCCTCATCATTGAACATGCAGCTATTTTTTCGAGGCGACCCTTGTGGAAGTTCCAGAAAGAAGTTTTTGTTTGCTTATTCTGGCTTACCCAAAACGCCCGGCGGGTCCCTCCGTGACTGCGAATAGTTATCCACGGATACTGGAAATTATCCAAGAGGGCCAGAATTTCGAGTTCCCTAACAGAATCCGGAGCAACGTGCCCCGGAACATTCCAATCCCTGGCAGCCATGGTTGCCAATTCGATGTAGTCAGATTGTGGGAAATATTGTTCCGCAGCGTTATTGGTTTCGAGAGTCTTCCTCTTTTTGCCAGAAGCTCTCCACGCTTTCCACGCAGAATGAGTAGATTTGAAATATATGGCAAGAGAAGCGGCTAGCGGCACGAGAATTCCGATGAGTGAGGTGACTCCGAGCAGAGAGATTGAGAGAAGTGAATAGGCAATTGCCACAAGCAGACACATCCCCGTTAAGAACCAAGTGGTAGATCGATCCTGCTGCCCTTTGGAATGAAGAAACGCTGTTTCAAATGTGGTACGCACGGCAAAATAGGCTCCAAATACCACTGCAGAAAGAATTCCCAAAGCTGCCAGTAAGTTGATGCCGATTGGTTCTGGACTAGCCACTAGCGTCAGGCAAACACACGCAGCGACCAGTATTATCAATTCAAAGAAAATGGCACGCCCAATAGACCATCGTTTTGAAGAGTTGAGCTTCTTGAGGACAGCTTCGGAGGGTACAGGTTCCTTCTGGCACTTCCTGAATTTCCTTGGGGACTTGTTCACAATTTTTTGGACGAGGTCTGCCGCCGGACCGAAAGAGCCCTGCAGTCTACGGCTTACACCGAACAATTCAGCGAAAGCTTTGGGCTCGTTCTTCAGCGCCAGCAGTCGCTCAGCGCCCCATCGCTTCAAGCCGCCGTGCACAAGTGCGCCCGCCATCGCTAGGAGGAAAACCGATAAGGTATATACGATGTTTCCACGAGTGATACGGTCGCGGTGAAATTCGGGTACCGATGAGGGGTTGTCGTCAAACAACTTGTAGGTGAAGACGCTTGACCACTCGAAGCCCAGGCCAACTGTAAGCGATAAAAATAAGCCAGCAAGAGAAGCGGTACGAATCGGTTCACGAGTATTTTCGCGCAGTCGTTCCATCGACGCTGGGCTGCTCAAGAATGTATATAGACCGACGAATGAGGTGATTAGCGCTGTGATCACGTCGAGTCCGAGTGGATTCTTCCCGGGGTCCTTTGGGTCCTTGCCGTCGATGTTTGAGAGCACGCCGGAGAAAAATAATGAAACCACGAGGATAATGACTGCTGCTGAAATGGCGTAGCCCCAGAAACCACCCTGGATTCTGTTTAGTGCGGAGCTGAATGAAATCGGAACGTGGTCGACGTTTGGCGAAAATGCTAGCTTCCCGCAGTCGGAGCAAAGTTTTGCTTCTTTGCATGGACACGCGAACGGTAGTGCATCGTCTGGGAGCGTGTCGCGGTCTTGGCTTTGATCGGGCGACGGTCCCGTAACTTTCTCTTTCTCTGAACTCAAAACTTTGTCACTTCGCGTCTATTTGTTATTTCAAATTAAAGGAACGGAGTTGATGTTAAATATACCCAGAAGCTTGTGCAGGATTTTCTGAAAGTTTTTCGTTTATTATCAAACTATTTCTACTATCACATTCAAATCTAAGCGTCACGGCCCAATAGAGTTGCTTCTAGCTTTCGTTAAGGCCGTGAAAGAGAGTGCTCCATCGAATTACCCTCGCAGCATTGCGGAGGAAAGGGGCGGTAGAAAG
>JALXWS010000060.1 GCA_025144025.1 Corynebacterium sp. p3-SID1241
TGAAACTGGGTCGTCACGGCTCTCCGCCCAACTTTGCAACAGCACCCTAAGAGTGCCAATAGTGTGTTGCCGCTACGGCCAGAAGACGAGTAGGTCGAGCAGTTCGTTTCAGCTGTGGATCGTGGCCATGGGGTCGGCAAGAATCGCGCCCAAGGCAGCGCCTAGCGCGAGCGAGCGCAGCTCGGAGAACCGCTTAAGACTGGTGTGGGGGCGTGGGGTTCTTTTCATGGATTCCTCCTTGCACGTCCCGTATTTCGGTCGTGCGGAAAAGGAATATCGCAACCGCTGCGTTGTCCGGCTCCAGGTGCTCGCCGTCGAGCTGCCGCCCGAGCCGTCCGGCTCGGTTGCCCCG
Source organism: Corynebacterium sp. p3-SID1241 (assembly GCA_025144025.1). Lineage (GTDB taxonomy): Bacteria > Actinomycetota > Actinomycetes > Mycobacteriales > Mycobacteriaceae > Corynebacterium. The sequence goes on from JALXWS010000060.1 coordinate 353, forward strand.
GTTCAGTCCTCGCGTACTCAATCGCACAGAAGCCCCTAGCCTAGGTACCGCCGCTATGTCTTCAACGGCTTAGACAGGCACACAGCGCGCCGCGAGAAGCCGCCACACCGCCCCGCAGGACTGATAAGCGCGGTCGGGCGGAATGTACCCAAATATGTTGCTGGCCCACCGGCCAGTCCTGGCGGACAAGCCGGGCAGTCTTGCGCCGTTCTGTCGCC
>JALXWS010000061.1 GCA_025144025.1 Corynebacterium sp. p3-SID1241
TTCATCCTCTGATGCTCGCTGCGGGTCGGCGTTCTCAGGCAGCCTCGAACACCCGGTTGACGATCACCGCGTCCGGGTTCGGTTGCCTGTTGGCAAACATCGCGCCTTGCCCTTTCCGTAATGAGTGCATCGCTTCCATCCCTTTCAACGTCCGATATGCAGATGTCCGGTTCTTAAACGCGCCTTTCGGCCCGAGGATCCGCTTCAGCCGACCATGGTCGCCTTCCAGGATGTTGTTGAGGTATTTCACCTGCCGGTGTTCCACTGTTGGCGGGCAGATTCCCTCTGACTTCAACTCGGCGATTGCCCTGGCTAGGCAGGGTGCTTTATCGGTGTTGATCACTCTGGGATACCCGGCTGACGCATTGGATCTGACGGCCTTGGCCAGCAAACGCTTCGCTGCGGCCACGTTCCGCTTCGAAGAGAGGTAAAAGTCCAGGGTCTGACCACCGGCGGT
>JALXWS010000062.1 GCA_025144025.1 Corynebacterium sp. p3-SID1241
GGTTCTTCGCGTTTCTCGACACTCGACTCCGCAAGTAGACATGTCTGATGTGGACTCGATTCGTGCCTTTTACAAAGAGGCTGGTCCGCTTGACGCGATTGTAGTCTGCGCAGGGTTTGCACCCTTTAGTCACCTTACAGATCTTTCTCGTGAGGATTTTTCGGCTGCAGCAACTGGAAAACTATTAGGACAAGTTAGCTTGGTTACCGAAGGGCTTTCATATCTTAACGACGGTGGATCGTTTACCCTTACGACTGGAATTTTGTCTCAGCATCCTATTGCTGGCAGTGCTGCAGCGTCTATGGCTAATGGTGGTGTTGAATCGTTTGTCACCGCAGCTAGCACTGAACTTCCACGCGGACAGAGGATTAATGCGGTAAGTCCAACGGTGCTCAAAGAAGCTACCGGTTTTCATTCTGCTTTTCCTGGG
>JALXWS010000063.1 GCA_025144025.1 Corynebacterium sp. p3-SID1241
GACGTGTTCCCAGTGGTATTCCTCCAATTGGGGCAGCATGGCTGTTACTGCCATCTTGAGGTAGAAACCACGACTGCGTCCGGTGCGAGCACACAGTGTGTCTAGGCGCTCGATAATCTCTTCGGGCATGCGTACAGATACCACGCGCCCGGAGGGGTGGGGTCCTTGAACCATTGACGTAAGTCCTTCCTCTGCCTGTCGTAAACATTGTTTACGTATTGTCTTTGGCAGTCCTACTCTTTTCTCGTGAGCGTTATTTGCTTTTGTAAACATTGTTTACCATAGGTTCGGCATCGACGAGGGGACGCAGTTTTTTCGTTAAAGCTCTGGCCCCTCGCTCTCTGGGGCGTTATCCAACCAGTTGTCTTGGTCGTTGTCGTAGTCGCTATCTGCGGCGGCG
>JALXWS010000064.1 GCA_025144025.1 Corynebacterium sp. p3-SID1241
AACGTGTTCCCAGTGGTATTCCTCCAATTGGGGCAGCATCGCAGTCACTGCCATCTTGAGGTAGAAACCGCGACTGCGTCCGGTGCGAGTACACAGTGTGTCTAGGCGCTCGATAATCTCTTCGGGCATGCGTACAGATACCACGCGCCCGGAGGGGTGAGGTCCTTGAACCATTGACGTAAGTCCTTCCTTTGCCTGTCGTAAACATTGTTTACGCACTGTCTTTGGCAGTCCTACTCTTTTTCTCGTGAGCGTTATTTGCTTTCGTAAACATTGTTTACCATATGTCCGTAGTCCACAAGGGCGCGCGAAATTTTCTACAGTTCCGGGCTGTCGTTCTCCGGGGTGTCATCGAGCCAGTTGTCTTGGTCGTTGTCGTAGTCGCTATCTGTGGCGGCT
>JALXWS010000065.1 GCA_025144025.1 Corynebacterium sp. p3-SID1241
GGTAAAAAGAAAGCGCCCCAGAGGGCGCTAATCTTCCGCATTCGGTTTAGTCGAGTTCTGGACGAGGCGGTTGCTGTCGGACTGAGGTTGCTGTCTTGGTTAAGGTGACGCCGTCGGTGTCGGCGGTAATTCCAGCGTTAGGCCACACGCACAGAATGTCATGAATCGCCTTCTTGATTTCATTGCGAAAGTTTCTTCGTTCTACCGCAGTAGTCAATTTTTTGTCGAAAAGCTATCGGCGATCATATCCCAGCTGAAGGTGTAGGCTTCGCGATTGTTTTTCGCCAACCAGTATTGCTTCAGCGTGCACCAGACGTAAAGGTGCTGTTGCAAACTTCAGGCGGAGAGCCGTGACGACCCAGTC
>JALXWS010000066.1 GCA_025144025.1 Corynebacterium sp. p3-SID1241
CACAACCACCTGGGTAGTTTTCGTTCAGCTCTTCAGCCACGGAGTCAAAGATTTTCTTAGCGATAGCCTCAGCATGGTCAGGTTGAAGCTGCCCTCTTAAATCATTTAAGGGGGCAGAGAGAGTGGCATAAGGACTGGGGCGTAAAGAATAAGACCGCATGTCAGCGGCATATATTCGAGGAGTTGTCCCCAAAAACTGAGATTCAAGGACGACGTTTCCGAACACTAATGACGATAGGTTTTTCTCTTCCATAGTCGGCAGTTTACGGAAAATAAGGTGTGTTAACTGCCGACTTATTCAACTATGGAAACTCGGCAGAGAATTAGGCAATCGCTTAATGTCGCCGCTTTTTCTTTGCCCT
>JALXWS010000067.1 GCA_025144025.1 Corynebacterium sp. p3-SID1241
GACCAGCAGACTGCGAGTGTTATCCACGCTGAGCATCGAATCATTAAGTACCTTGAGTACTCCGAAGCACAGTTGCGTGACGAAGCTTTGCTTGGAGCCCAGATTGTTGCGGAAACTTTGCTGCGTTATAGCGAAGAGCATCCGCAGTAGGTCGCTAGCCAATAAACCTTTCGGTATGCGCGAACAAGTGTGATGAGTTGTTGAAAAACCGAATGCGACGATTAGTCCGTTATATGTAGGTCTAGTTATAGGTTTGGTGCTACCGCAGAAGTCGCGCCCCGCGACTTCCTTGCCCTGTGATTGCCACGTCCTTGTGCTCGTCTGCGCGTGCTCGCCTAATG
>JALXWS010000068.1 GCA_025144025.1 Corynebacterium sp. p3-SID1241
AACCTGTACATTCAGAGAATTGCCTTGGACTGGCGGTAACAGGTACCAGATATGCGTTCGTAAAATTCGCGCGCGTTAATGTCGCTCCACGAAGGTCTGACTCGCTAAGAATTGCGTTCGTAAAATCTGCGTCGGTGAAATCTGCCGATTTCAAGTTAGCCCATGCCACCATGGAGCCGCGAAACGAGCATCCTTTGCATATGCTTCCTTCGAGATTGATATCCGTCAGGTCATAGTTGGACATATCTTTCCCGGAAATGTCTTTCCCAGCGAGCTCCGTGGCCCACGATTGAGGCATCGTTTTGTACATTTG
>JALXWS010000069.1 GCA_025144025.1 Corynebacterium sp. p3-SID1241
AGTCGGCGGATGAAGGTGTTGTCTGTGGGGGCATGGTCGAGGTTTATCCATCCGGCACCGGGGTGGAAGACCAGGTTGGCATTGTCGTTGGTGGTGAATGTGTTGATGGCGACGCTGGTGTGGGTGTCTTCCAAGATTAGGTCGATGAGGCCTTGTGCTGCGGTGGTTTTGGTTGTGTTGGTGTAGGCGTCGATGTGGCGGGCGATAATCGTGGCGGTGGCGCTATCGCAGGTTAGCGATAGTGTGGTGGTGTTATCCGGGTTGTAGTTGATGCG
>JALXWS010000007.1 GCA_025144025.1 Corynebacterium sp. p3-SID1241
GGCCGCTGGATAGCGTGCGGTGCTTAGGCTAGCTCGTCGTTAAAGTAGTCTTCGAAGATGGCGCCGGCGTTGTGGTAGGCGTCGGCAAGCGATGTGCCGCCGCGGGACTCAACGAAGGTCTCAATGGCGGTTTGGAATTGGGTGTGGATGATATTGACGGTGGGCGTTAGGCGTGGATCGGAAGATTTCCAGCCCTCGCGCGCCTGCACAGCTTGGCGGATGCGCTGGATAATCCGCCTATTGCGCTGGTAGTACCTGCCGCGCAGTTTGGCGTCCTTGGCGAGCGCCCGTGCGGTGAGTTGGGAGATTTCTGGGAAAAACTTGTTGCCTACGGCGCGATTAAATTCGGTCTTGGCCATAATTTCAGAATCCTCGCGCAGGCTCCCAGTGGGCAGTCCCGCAGCGAAGTTCTGGAACTGGTACTCCACTTCTTCAGAAAATTCGGGGCCCAAAACTGCCGATTCTTTGTCCTTAATATAGTTAAATAAGGTGCGGCGAGAAACGCCCACCTTCTGGGCAAGCTCTTCCATAGTAAAACCGTCATACCCATTGTCTATGACGAGGTTGAGCGCAGCGACTCGAATCTTTGATATACGCGGCATGAATGCCCCTTTCTGTCCCGACGCTCTAAAAGCTTCAGTTACGTTTTCTAGCTCCCCAAGGCATTATGTGAAATTTCTATTTTGCCTACAAACTAAGGGATTTTGCGGTGATTTTATTACCTTATATTCGACTTGGGAAACGGCTATGTACACCGAACAAAATCGCGGCCGGCGGGACTGCGCGTTTGCGCCCGTCATGACACTATTTGTCACAACTGTGATGTTAGACAACTGCGAGCGTAAGCTTCGGACCGGAGCATCGCATAAATACGCTCGCGCGTTCGAAAGCCCGATGGTGCTCGTGTCCGGCGCGGCGGCTAAGATGAGTCAACGATGAAAAACGTTAAACCACTGGTGAAATGGGCAGGCGGAAAGCGCCAGCTCTTGCCGCATATCCACGCCGCACTGCCGGTGGATGCCCCGCGGCGTTTTTATGAGCCTTTCATCGGTGGCGGAGCGGTCCTTTTCTCTCTCGAACCAGCCAGCGCACGGGTCAACGATCTCAATAGCGAGCTCATCAACTTGTATGAGGTGGTGCGCGGCGGCGTCGATGAGCTCATTGGCGTCCTCGCGGGCTATCCCAATGAGGCGGAGTTTTTCTATGCGCTGCGGGCAGTGGATCGGGATGCCCAGCAGTTTGCCGCCCTCTCTCCTGTCGAGCGCGCCGCCCGCACGCTGTATCTCAACCGGACCTGCTATAATGGCCTGTACCGCGTGAACGCGGCGGGGGAATTTAATGCGCCTTTTGGACGCTATAAAAACCCCACCATTTGCGATGAGGTGACGCTGCGCGCTGTCCACCGCTATTTTGCGGATAATGATGTGAGCTTTTCCCAAGGCGATTTCGCCGCAGCAGTGGCAGACGCAGGTGAAGGCGATTTCGTCTATTTCGATCCGCCCTATGACCCGGTAAACGTGACGAGCTCGTTTACCGGTTATCAAAAGGGCGGCTTTGACCGCGCGGAGCAAGAGCGCCTCAAAGAGGTCTGCGATGAGTTGGATCATCGCGGGGTGAAGTTCCTGCTGTCGAATTCGGCCACCGAGTTCATTCGGGATCTCTATGCGGACTATGAGGTGGGCATCGTCGGGGCAACGCGGGCAATAAACTCCGTCGGTTCGAAGCGCGGCAAGGTCGAAGAGGTGCTGGTGCGCAACTACGAGGTAAACCGTGGCTAGCGGTCCGCGGGCACATGCAGAACCAGAGTTGCGGGCGCGATTTGGCGTGCCGGAATCGGTAAAGCTAGGAGTCAATGACTGGGGCTGGCTGCGCGTCCTGGCCGCGGGCTACGGCAACGAGCTGGAACAGCACGGATACTTTTTCATTGGTGCCCGCGAGCTGGAAGAGATCTCAAGCAGGCAGCCGCGACTGATGGCCAAGCATGATTTCTCCACTTCCCGGCCGTGGATCTTTCAGCGCCTGCGGCTCGGCATCGTCCCGGTCAGCCGCAGCGAATACCTGGTAGGGCGATTCAATCTCTACGAGAGGTTTCCAGAGGCGCAGCCCGGTGAGGTACGCACGCTGGAGCTACCGGCGGGGCTGGATACTCTCTCGGTGGAGGGGGTGAGCTCGGAGGCGGTGGCGTTAAATGGGGCGTCGGCAAGCGGGATGCTTGAGGACTTCCTGGAATGCGGGCCGTTGCAGGCCACGGTGGCAGGGCGCATGTCCACGCGCGAGCTGCAGGTGCGGCTGCCAGACTTGGGCGTGGATGTGGCGGTGGACCGCGCACAGATGGAAATCGACGGCGGCTTTGAATCGCTCGAGCATTTGGTGCTGGTGGAGGCGAAGAATCACCTTTCGGATGATTTCAATATCCGGCAGCTATATTTTCCCTACCGGCGCTTCCAGCAGCGCCTTGCCAAGGACGTGGTGCCGGTCTACCTCGTGTATTCCAATGGCATTTTCCATTTGTACCGCTATGAATTTCGGAACCCGGCGGATTTTCGCAGCATTGCGCTGGTCGATAGCGCCCGCTACGCGCTGTCGGCCTCGCACCTCAATGCGCAGGCGGCGCTGGAAATCGTTCGAGCGGTGGAGCCGGAAGCCGAGCCGGCGATACCCTTCCCGCAGGCCAATAGCTTTGAGCGGGTGGTCAACCTATTGGAGCTCATCGCGCTGCAGCCACTGAGCAAGGCGGAGATTACCCAGCGCTATGACTTCGACCCGCGACAGGCGGACTATTATGCCAACGCCGCGCGCTACCTCGGGCTCGCGCGGCTGACAGATGAGGCTTGGGAGCCAACCGAGCGCGGGCGGCGCATCATTGAGCAGCCGCAACGCGACGCCCGGAATGCGGCACTGATACGGTCGCTTGCCGCGCGGCGGGTTTTCCGCGAGGTGCTCGAGCTCAGCTTGGCCCGCGGCGCGGTGGCCAGCACCGCAGAGATCGTTGCAGCGATGAAGGGGTTGGGCCTGAGCTTGGCGACGTCCCAAAGGCGCGCCTCCACCGTTGCCCGCTGGACCCAGTGGGTGCTCGATACGGTGGCCGAGGGAACACCGCGGCTATTTTAGGCCAGTAGGTTCTGCGCGCCGGAGATGATGAGGATGATGCCGGCGATGATGAAAAACAGGCCCGAGCCGATGTCGATCCACGGGCCGGCGGCGATGAGCTTGCGGCGCACCACGTTGGTGGAAATCACCGTGGCGACAACGAGGAAGAAAAGAAAGGCCGAGAGCGATAATGAGAGCGTGAGCGCGATGGCCAACCATGCGGGCGGGCTGGCGGGAAGCAGCGGGGCGATCATCGCGGCGAGGAAGAGCACGATTTTCGGGTTGGACATATTCGTGGCTAGCCCCACCTTGAAAGCGGTGCGCAGGCGGCCGAGCTGGGCGGCGGCGTCTTCTAAATCCACGGGCGGGTTGGCCCGCTGGGCGATGCCGCTGCGCAGCGCGCGCGACCCCATAAATACCAGGAAGCAGCCGCCGACGGCCTGGACCGCGCCCAAAATTTCCGGGAAGGCCGTCAGCAGCGCGGCAGCTCCGAAAACGGTGGCGGCGCACCAAAAGAGCACGCCGATCTGGATGCCGGCGGCCGCGGCTATGGCATGGCGGCGCGAGCGGGTGGCGTAGCGCGTCACCAAAATGATGTCCGGTCCGGGCGAGGCCACGCCCACTAGGTTCATTAGAAGGAGGGTGAAAAAGGACGTCCAGGTCACTCCCCTGCCTCGCTTTCTAGGCGCGGGACGAGGTCTTCGCGGCCAAACATGCGGGCAGAATCCAGGGCGGAGGGCTGGCCGGCGGTGGGGTCGGCGTGGGCGGAAAGGAGGGCGTCGATAACCGCATCTTCCTTCTTGAAGATGGCGCCGGCCAAGGGTGATTGGCCGCGGTCATTGAGCAGGTTGACGTCCGCGCCGGCGCGGGCAAGTGCAGAAACCAGCTCGGCGTGGCCGTGATAGGCCGCGAGCATGAGGAAGGACTGGCCTTCGTGGTTGACGAGGTCAATATTCACGCCGTGATCGATATAGGCGAGGAGGTCCAGGTTGCCCTCACGCGCCATGTCAAAGAGTCGACCAGCGAATTCTTGCACTTGCGTTTCAGACATAGTTTCTAGCTTATCGCGCCAGTTCCGCGACTCGTTTTACGGCCGCCTCTATCGCGAATTCGGGCTCGCCTCCCTGGCCTTTGACGGCGGCATCGAGCTCCGAGACGAGGATGACGGCCTTGGTAACGTTATCGGCCGACCAGCGGCGGGCCACCGGCTGGGTCATCTTGACCACGTAGGGCGCTAGGCCGGTTTGGCTAGCCAGCGAGTACTGGTCCCCGCGCGCGGAGTAGAGGCGGGCGACGGCGCCGACCTTATTGGCCAGCGCGGCGGCAATCGCTACAGGGCTCGCGCCAAGCTGGAGGGCGCGGCGGCAGGTGGACACGGCGGCTTCAACGCGGCCGGCGACGGCGGCGTCGGCAATGTCCCAGTTGGCGACCTCGGCCACGCCGACGTAGTAGTCTTGCACCGCCTCGCGGGTAACGTTGCCGCCGGTATCAGAAACCAGCTGGGAGATGGCAGAAGCTAGCTCGCGCAGGTCAGATCCCACGCCTTCGAGCACGGCGTGGATGACATCTGGGGTCGGGCGCACGCCGTGGCGGGAGAATTCGCGGGTGGCCCATTTGCCCAGCTCATTGGGGTAAAGCGAAAAGACCTCGTGGACCTCAGCAATCTTGCGCAGCTTGGCCACGAGCTCGGGCTGCTTTTTCTTTTTCTTCAGCGTCTTCGCCGTCACGGAGTAGATGATGACCATAGTCATGCCCGGCGCGGGATTGGCGCAGGCGCGCAGGATGATATCGACTACCTCTTTACCGGCGCGCTCGCAGTCGCTGATGATGATAACGCGGCTATCGCCGAAAAGCGACGGGCTCGTGGCCTCGAGGATTTCGCCCTCGGAGACCTCGGAGGCTTTTAGCTTCGTCAGCTCGGGGCGGGCACCGGTGGGTCCGCTCTCCTCGGCCGCGGCGCGCTGGATCTGCAGGCGGGCGCGTTCGGTGAGGAATTCATCGTCGCCGAGGATGAGGTGTACTGGAGACATGCCCGCCATTCTAGCCTGCGGCCAGGCCGAGCCAGGCGATGCCCGCTAGCGTGAGCGTCAGGGTAAGCCAGGGGCGGTGGTAGAGGAGGCCGGCGATGATCCAGGCGTAGGCAAGCAGCGTAAAGAGCGGGTTGGCGGGGATGGTTACCACGGGCAGGTGGGCCACGCCGTGCGCGATGGTATTAATCCACCACGAGAAGGGCTCAATGAGGCGCAGCAAGCCGGCGCCCAGCACGTCGAGCGGGCCGAGCTGGGCGAAGATGGCGGCGATAAGCCCCACGATGGTAATCGGCACGGTGGCTGGCTCGACGAGGATATTGGCCAGCACGGAGACCACGGAGACCTCGCCGGACATGAGTGCCACCAGCGGGAGGGTGACGATATCGGCGGCGATGGCCACCGCGACCGCGCGCAGGAAGATGGCGGGCCAGCCGGTCACGGCCAAGAGCTTGTAGATGAGCGGGCTCAGCGCCACAATGCCGAGTGTCGCCGCGCAAGATAGGGCAAATCCAAAGTGCACGGCGAGGTCGGAATCCACAAATAGCAAGGCGATGATGCCCAGGCTAAGCGCATGGATGGGCTCCATGCGTGTGGAATTGAGCACGGCGAGCAGCCCCACCACCCCAGCGACGGCTGCGCGCTGGACGGAAGGTTCGAAGCCCACAAGCAAAACATAGGTAGCAAGGGCGCACAGGGAGGCGGCCACGCGGGCGCGGGGCCCGAGCGCGAGGGCGGCGCAGACCACGGCCGCGGCAGAACAGACGATGGCCACATTGGCGCCAGATACAGCACTTAAGTGTGAGAGCCCGGTGGCGATATACAGGTCGCGCTCGGCGATATCTTGCAGCGCGGTATCGCCGAGCACCATGCCGGGAATAAGGCCCTGGCTGGAGGGCCCGACGGCATCCAAAACCAGCGCGCGAAAATTCTCGGCCACCTCAGCCGCCCAACCGGCCAGGCCTTCGGGCTCACCGGTTACCTGCACGTCGGTGGCATTTGCACTGAGCTTTCCGACGCCCGCCCTATCCGACTCCCCTACCCTCACCCTCGCCGTAATTTCGGCACCCGCGGCGGCCGGGACCGGATCCGGGCTAAAGACGGGCAGCTGCGTGGGGTATCCCGGAACCCTGAGCCGCAGCAGCCAGCCGCCGGTACTGGTTTGTGTCGGCGCGGTGGTCAGGCGGCCGGTGACTTCGGTGCCGAAGTCGAAAGTGGCGGCGCGGGCCTGGCGCACCGCTCCGACGAGCGCTGCAGCAGAGGCGACCGTTCCGCAGAAAAGCGCTTGGCCCCACTGACGGGTGCACAGGCACAGCGCGACGGCCACAGCGATGACTGCGATAGCCCAGCCGCGGCCGGCGAGCAACACGGCGATGACAGCCAGCCAGGCGGTGGCCGCGCCAGGGACGAGCCGCAGTTCTCGCATCGCACGCTCGAGCTCGGGTTAAAGCTGGACCTGGTCTTTAAGCTGCGCCAGCTTCGCCGGCCCGATGCCGGAGACCTCGAGGAGCTCTTCCACGTCCTTGAAGCCGCCGTGCTCCTCGCGGTAGGCCACGATGGCTTGCGCGGTAACCTCGCCAACGCCCTTGAGCTCCGTCAGTTCCTCGGCGGTGGCGTTATTGAGGCTCACGCCGCTGCTTCCGCTACCGCTGCCGCCGGGGTTAGCGCCGGCAGGGGCGGGTTCGCCAGGTGCGGGAGGTGGGGCGGCGCCGGAGGGAAGAATGTGGAGCTGTTGGCCGTCGGAAAGCCGCTGGGCATGGTTGAGCGCCATCGTGTCGGCGCCGGGAAGCGGATGGGCGGCATCGAGGGCATCGGCCACGCGCGCGCCGGGCTCGAGTGTCTTCAGGCCGGGCGCGGCAACTTCGCCGATGACTGAGACGATGATTTCACTGGGTTCCTCGCTCGGCGCAGCACCGAGCGTTGCGCTTATTGCTGCGGGGTCCGGCATGCCGGAGGCGTCATCGGAGCGCGCATTAATGCCGAGCCAGACCACCACGCCGATGACAAGAAGGACAGCCACGGCGCAGGCCTGCCAGGGGCGGATTCGCAGCCGCGGGCGCGGGTAATCGACGGAGAGGAGTTCTTCCTCGCCGGTGGGTTGGGTAAATTCGCGGAGTCGTTCGCTGATCTTGGGTGCCGCCATGGCGCTGAGACTAAAAGCGAGCGCCACAAGGCGGTAGTTCCTGCGGAGACGGGCTGTGGATAACTTGTTGTGGGCGTCAACGAACCCGGCGCGCTAGGCCTAGTTATCCACAGAACGGCGTGGTGAGAAGGCGCGGGGTCGACCACGCGTGTGAGGATGTGCTGGTTCGGCAGGAGGCTCAGAGCTAAACACCGCAGATACGCCGATGGCGGAGGGGCCGGCGTGGACCGAGAGGACGTCGTTAAGCGGGGTGCAGATGAAAGACGAGCCCTGCGGCAGAGCCGCTTCAAGGAGCGCCTCCAGCTTGGCGGCCGCGGCTTCGGCGTGATTGTGCTGGATGGCGACGAAGGCCGACTCCCCGTTCGCACGGGAGGCGATGAGATCCACCAACTTGGTAAAGGCCTTGGTCTGGGTGCGGGTCTTGCCCACGAGCTCCAGTTTGCCGCGGGTAATGGACATAATCGGCTTGGTGGCCAGCAGCGCCGTGGAAAGCATGGCCGTGGCCGGGGAAAGGCGACCAGAGCGGCGCAGATCTTCCGTGGAGTGCAGATACACCCACGTGGCCGAACGCTTGAGGGTATCTAAGGCGGCGGCGTAGCATTCCTCCAGGCTGGCGCCGCGGGAGGCCAACTTAGCCGCAGACATCGCGGCCGCGCCAATGGCCATGCCGGCCGAGCCGGAATCAATCACCCGCACCGTGTGCGGGAAAACACCCGAAGCAGAAACCGCAGCGGAATAGGTAGAAGATAGCTCTTTAGATAGATGTATGGCCACCACACCTTCGTCTTGGGCGCGCTCCATCTCGCGACCATAGGCAGCGGCCAGCTCCAGTGCGCTTAGCCCGGAGGTAGAACGCTCTAGGCCCTCCTTGCCATGGCTTTCCATGAGGTGGAGATCGATGACGGTGATGGATAGCTGCTCCGCCAACTCCGGCGGCAGGCCCGCCGAGGAATCCGTTATGACGCGAACGGCCACTAGATATCCGCCCCGCCGTCCCCGGTGACCTCTCCGCCCATATTCCAGCCGTCGAAATACCACTTGGCGGTACCGACGTTCTGGGCATTAAATTCCAGGGAAGACAGCGGCGTGTCCGGGTTGAAATCAGGGCGGGCTGTCAACTGCGACCAGTGCGTATTCTTCAGGCCGGAAAGGATTCCGTACTGTGCATGATCAAGGCCCAGCAGGTGGCAGGTCAGCGCCGAGATAGCGCCGCCATGGGCCACGATGAGCACGGGGCCGGCTTCCCAGCCGGCGAAATCTTGCATGAGCTCATCGATGACGGGGCGGGCGCGCTCGGCCACATCCACGCGGGACTCGCCTTCCGGCGGCGCCCAGGTGGGATCATGGCGCCAAATGGCGCGCGCGCCTGGGAACTCCTCATCCACTTCAGCGGAGGTCCTGCCCTGCCACCGGCCTAGGTGGGTCTCGCGCAGGCGGGCATCCGTGGTGAAATCCATGCCGAGGGCATCGGCGACCACGCGCGCGGTTTCGCGCGCCCGGATGAGGTCGGAGGCGACAATTTTAGATACGCCCTGATCCTGCAGCAGGCGCGCGGCGGCGCGGGCCTGCTCATAGCCCAGCTCGGACAGCTCGGTATCCAAGTGGCCCTGCATGCGGCCGGTGGCGTTGTAGGTAGTTTGTCCGTGACGGATCAGGATCAGGCGGCGGCTCATGAGGGTTTAAAGCTCCTCGTCTTCGCCTGGGGCCTTATCTGCCAGCGGGAGCTCATCAATGGAATCGACCTCGCGCGGGTTGACGCCATTGGTCCATTCACCGGGGCGCTCTGGGGCCTCGATGCCCTCAATCTCTAGTGCCGGGCAATCGTGGTACAGGCGGTCCAGGCCATAGAACTCGCGCTGGTCATTGCGCTGAACGTGGACAACGATATTGCCATAATCCAGCAGCACCCAGCGGTTTTCGCGGTTGCCCTCACGGCGCTGTGGCTCAAATCCTTGCTTGGTCATCTCATCTTCGACTTCATCCACGATGGAGGCCACCTGGCGCTCGTTATCCGCAGAAGCTAGCACGAAGACCTCGGTAATAGCGAGGACATCGGAGACATCAATCGCTGCGATATTAGTGGCCAGTTTTTCCTGCGCGGCGTGTGCCGCGCTTTCTGCCATGCGGCGGGCAAGATCAGAAGTAGACAATGTGTAAATAATCCCTTTTCGCGTCTGAGTACATTCGGAATGAACTATCTCTAGTGACAGTCTATTCTTGCACGTTTAGCAGGCCCGTGCCCAAAAATCTGTACCGCCCCTGTGGAAGTTTCTACAGGGGCTTATCCGGGTTTGGCCCGTAGAGATTATTCTTGGTGATGTACTGCACCACCCCATCCGGAACGAGGTACCACACGGGCTGGCCTTGGGCGGCGCGCTCGCGGCAAGCGGTAGAAGAGATGGCCATGGCGGGGATGTCGATAAGATCAATATCCTCTTGTGCATCGGCGGGTAGCATATCGGCGCTTAACTCATAGCCGGGGCGGGTAACGCCCACAAAGTGCGCCATCTCCAACATCTCTTCCCAGTTATGCCAGCTCATGATGGATGCCAGCGAATCGGCGCCGGTAATGAAATAAAACTCCGCATCTGGGAAGAGTTCGCGCAGGTCGCGCAGCGTATCGATGGTGTATGTGGGCCCCTCGCGGTCAATGTCTACGCGCGAGACGGTAAATCGCGGATTGGAGGCCGTGGCCACCATCGTCATCAAGTAGCGGTGCTCGGCTGCAGTGACGTCGCGGTGGGACTTTTGCCACGGCTGGCCGGTGGGAACAAAGATGACGGTATCGAGGGCAAAGCGGTGTGCGGCCTCGCTGGCCGCTACCAAGTGGCCGTTGTGGATGGGATCAAAGGTGCCACCCATGATACCGATGCGCTGTGGGCTAGTCATGGATGGCGATTATAGCCGCACTACTAGGGGCGGGTCTGACCGGTACCCTGCAGGATCCACTTGGTAGAGGTCAGCTCCGGAAGTGCCATCGGGCCGCGGGCGTGCAGCTTCTGAGTGGAAATGCCGATTTCGGCGCCCATGCCGTAGACCTCGCCATCGGTAAAGGCGGTAGAGGCGTTGAGCATGACCGCGGCGGCATCCACCTCGTTGCCAAACTTCACTAGGACGTCGGCATCCTGCGCGGCGATGGCCTCGGTGTGGCCAGTGGTGAACTCGGCGATATGAGCGATGGCGCCATCGACACCGTCGACCACCTTGGCGCAGATATCCATGGACAGCGACTCCTCGCGCCAGTCTTCATCGGTGGCCTGCACGGCATCCTTGACGCCGAAGGCCTCCAGCTCAGCGACGTCGCCGTGGATGGTCACGCCCGCCTCCTGCAGCGCGGTGATGATGCGCAGCTTGGCGGAGTCGTCCAAAGCGGCGTCGATAAGCACGCACTCCGTGGAGTTGCATACGGAGGTGCGACGGGTCTTGCCGTTGATGACCATGTCGATGGCCTTGTCCAAGTCAGCTGAGGCGTCCACGTAGAAATGGCAGTTGCCGGTGCCGGTCTCAATGGCCGGGACGGTAGCGCCGGTGATCACGGCTTCAATGAGCTTCGCACCGCCGCGCGGGATAACAAGGTCCACTAGGCCGCGAGCGGTGATGAGGTCCTGGACGGAATCGTGGGTCTCGCACGGCAGAAGCTGCACGCCCTCGCGCGGAAGGTCAAACTCGGCGAGGGTATCCTGCAGGATTTCTACCAGCTTGGTATTGGAATTGCGGGCAGATTTAGAGCCGCGTAAAAGCGGCACGTTGCCGGACTTGATCGCCAACCCAAAGGCGTCCACCGTGACGTTCGGGCGGGCCTCATAGACCATGCCCATCACACCGAGCGGGACGCGCACCTGCTTCATCTGGATGCCATTGTCCATGGTGCGGCCCTGCAGGATCTCCCCTACTGGGTCCTGCAGACTGGCAACCTGGCGCAGGCCGCCAGCGATGCCCTCCACGCGAGCGGCGTCGAGGGACAGGCGGTCAATAAGGGACTCGGACATGCCGCGCTCGCGGCCAGCTTCGATATCTTGCTTATTAGCAGCGAGGATATCCTCGGTGTGGGCAATGAGGTTTTCGGCTGCGCGCTGCAAGATTTCATTCTTGCGCGGCGTGGATAGCTGCGCCACGACGGGCGCAACATCCTTGGCAGCACGGGCTTTGGACAGAACTTCTTCGCGTTCAGTGTTGCTCATGCCATACCAGCCTAACGAAAGGCCACGCGCATTTCAGCGATCTCAGCCGCGGTGGGGTTGAGCTAGCCATCGTCCGCGCGGTTACCTGGGCTATCCATCAGTAGCCGGCTTCAATATCTACTTCCGTGGGGATTGCCTCACCGGCGGCAAAGCGCTCCATGACCATTGCTGCATGCGCACCGATGCGGTGGCGCACCGAATACGGCGGATTGGCAAGGTGCGGGGTAATGACCACGTTGGGCATCTCCCATAGCGGGTGGCCATCAGGCAACGGTTCTGGATTGGTGACGTCGAGGCCGGCGCCGGCGATCTGGCCGGCGCGCAGGGCGTCGACCAGCACATCGGTATCCACTAGCGGGCCGCGCCCAACGTTAATGACCACAGCGTGGTTCGGCATGGCGCGGAAAGCGGCGGCGCCAAAAAGCTGGCGGGTCTGTTCCGTTAGCGGAGCGAGCGCCACGAAATAATCGGCGGCTGGCCACACGCGCTCGATATCGGAGGTGGCATAGGTTTCATCGGCACCTTCAACCGGGTTACCGGAGCGATTGACCGCAATGATGCGTGGGCCGAAGCCTTCTAGCATGCGGATGAGCCGCTTGCCGATGCCCCCGGCACCCACCACCGCCACGGTCTTATCCTCAAAAAGGAAGCTGGTGTGGGCCTCGACCTCATCGCGGTTATCCCAGCTCGTTCCCACGCGCTTATGCGCATGCAGCTGGGCGAGCAGGAGTGCAATGGTGGATTCGGCCACGGTGGCGTCATATAGCCCTGCAGCATTAGACCAGCGGGCAGAGGTATTTCGCATGACATCGAGCAGGTGATCCACACCAGCAAACGGGACTTGGACTAGGCCCACGCTAGGCGGCAGGGGCTGCGGGAAATCATCCGGGCCACCGTTGAAGATGAGGGCCTCGGCCTCCTCCAGTGGGGCGCGTTCGTGCCCGGCGGCATCGAGGGTCTGCAGGGTTTCCTCCCACGGGGTGGGCAGCATCGCGTACTTCATTAGTATCCGGCCTCCACATCGACGCGGGTGGGCATAGCCTCTCCCCTCTCCCACGCCGCGGCATTGGCGTTGAAAATGGAACCTAAGTGGTACTGCGCTACGTGTGCGGAAGCGGCCATGTGGGGCGTCATGGTGCAATTGGGCAGGTCATAAAGCGGATGGCCATCGGGCAGCGGCTCGGGATCCATGACCTCCAAGCCGGCGCCGGCGATTTCGCCGCTGCGCAAGGCTTCCACAAGGTCATCGGTGACCACGGTGCTGCCGCGGCCGACGTTGATAAAGATGGCGGAGGGTTTCATGGCGCGGAAAGTGGCGGCATCGATAAGTCCCTCCGTGTCTTTGGTCGCCGGGAGGATGCAGAAAATAAAATCCGCCTCGCCCCACACGTGCTGGGCTTTATCCATGGGCACCACCTCATCGGCGCCTTCGACCGCACGGCCAGACCGATTGACCGCGGTAATGTGCACGCCGAACGGCTTCAGGAGCTTAATTAGCTGCTTGCCGATGCCCCCTGCGCCAAAGATCGCCACTTTCTTCGACCCTTGCTGGTTATAGAGCCAGGCCTGGGATTCATCGAGTTGCTGCGCCACCGACCACGAGGAGGCCTGGGCGAAGGCCTTGTGATGATGCGCTTGGGAAAGCGCCAGGCCCAGTGCGGACTCGGCCACCGGCTGGGCAAAAGCACCGGCGGAATTGCACCACGGCACGCCGTCTGGGGTGATCACCCCGGCGTCAATTAGCTGATTAACGCCAGTAAAACAATGCTGCACCCAACCGATATTCTCCGGTATCTCGGGGATGCGGCGTGGGTTGGGGGCATTGTTGATGTAGACCTCGGCATCCTCAATGCTGCTTACGCGTTGGTGCCCGGCAGCTTCGATATCTTCTACCATCGGCTGCCAGGTTTCCGGTCCCATGAAATACTTCATGCCCCAACCATACGGGGAGTCTCGGACTCGGGTTTAGATCCGGGAGGCAAAGTTGGAGAGGTAGTCCGCGTGGACGACGGAACGGCGCTGCTCCTCAGGAAGCTCTTCCATCTTCTTGCCCTTAATGGCGTGCAGCTCCTCGGAATCGAAGCGGACTTCACCGCGGCCGATGACCTCACCATTCGGGCCCAGGATGTCGATGATTTCACCCTTGGTGAACTCGCCCTGCACGTCGGTAATGCCGACGGCGAGCAGCGAGGTGCCGCCCTTGGTGACGGCCTCCTTGGCACCTTCATCGAGGCGGACGGCTCCGCCGGTATCGGCGCAGTAGAGCGCCCAGAACTTCCAGGCAGAAAGCTGGCGTTCCTCGCGAGTGTGGAAGACGGTGCCCACGGAGGCGTCGGCAAGCGCGGGGCCAATATTATCCGTGGAGGTCAACAGCACTGGAATGCCGCCGCGGGTAGCCAGGCGGGCCGCGGAAACCTTGGTGGCCATGCCGCCGGTGCCCACCTTGCCGCCATCACCGGCCACAACGCCCTTCAAGTCCTTGCCGGTGCGCACCTCATCGATGAACTTGGCATCCGGCTCGGCAGGGTTCTTATCGTACAAACCAGGCACGTCAGAAAATAGGAAGAGCGCGTCCGCGCCCACCAGGTTTGCCACCAGCGCGGAAAGGCGATCGTTATCGCCAAAGTGCATTTCCGACGTCGCCACCGCATCGTTCTCATTCACGATGGGGATGGTGCGCAGCTGGCGCAGACGATCGATGGTGCGCTGCGCGTTGCGGGCGCGATCGCGGTGTCCAGTATCGGAGGCGGTCAACAAAACCTGGCCGATGGTGCGCTTATAACGCGCAAAGGACTGGCCCCACACATAGGCCAGATGCACCTGGCCGACGGACGCGGAAGCCTGCTTGGTAGCCAAATCGGTCGGGCGCTGGTGCAGGCCGAGCGGGCCCATACCGGCAGCAACCGCACCGGAGGAGACGATGATGACATCGGAGCGGCCCATACGCGCATGGACGGCATCGACGATGTGATCAATCTTTTCCTGGGAGACACGGAAGTTCTCATCCGTGAGAGAAGAGGAACCAATCTTTACCACGACGCGCTTAGCCTGAGCGATTTCATGGCGGAGATCCGACTCAAACCCCGAAGCAGTAGGGTTTTCAACACGAGGTTCCGGGAAAGGGGTATCAGCGGTAGGACCGGCAAAAGGTTCTACCGGAAGCGGAAGGATGGGTTCTTTCTGTTCATCAGAAGACATGCCAACCGAGTCTACAAAGCCCACCTTCCAGCACACCCCAAGAATAGGGGGCTCTGGGACTAGCCCTGCCACCTATCGCGGTTAGCGCCCTCGCGGGTGACCTCTTCATCATTGCCATAATCGTATTCATCAATAAGGCCACGGCGCGCCTGCGAGGCACGCTTGCGCTCCGCTGCAGAAGCACGGGCGGTTCCCTTAAGACGGGCATCCTCGCCGCGGCTAGCCATTGTGGGATCACCGCCGGTCATCGGCTCCCACTCAAAGGTAATGCCGCCGATAGTCACCGGGCAGCCTTCTACAGCGCCCTGCTCGCGCAGCTCATCCTCCACGCCGGCCTTGGCCAAACGGTCCGCCAAGAAGCCCACTGCCTCATCATTTTCAAAGTCAGTCTGGGTAATCCAGCGATCAATCTTCTTGCCCTCAACAATGAAGCCACCTTTGACCTCAGGATCGGCCTTCACAGTGAAATCAGCAAACGCGCCGGTATGCTTCTTATGGCTCTGCGCCTTGGGGTGGATAACGGTATGGTTCTTATCCTTCTTTGGCAACGGCTGGGCATTGCGGTGTTCGGTCACCATATCCATGAGCCGGAACTTCAGCGGATCCAGCCCCTTGCGAGCGACGGCCGAAATAATAAAGACAGGCCAGCCAAACTTCTCTTCCAGATCATCCTTGACAAATTCCGCCAGCTCTTCGGCCTCAGGCACATCTGCCTTATTCAAGATGATGACGCGCGGGCGCTCACGCAGATCCCCTAAACCAGTATCTTCCTGCAAAGCTTCCTGGTACTTTGCCAACTCATTTTCCATCGCCTCAATATCAGAGACCGGATCACGGCCGGGCTCAATGGTGGCTGTATCCACCACATGGGCAAGCACCGCCGTGCGTTCAATATGGCGCAAAAAGTCTAGACCGAGGCCCTTGCCATCGGCTGCGCCCGGGATAAGCCCCGGCACGTCCGCGATAGTAAAGGAGCTATCTCCCATATCCACCACGCCAAGGTTCGGCTGCAACGTAGTAAAGGGGTAATCACCGATCTTGGGTTTCGCGGCCGATAAAACCGAGATAAGCGAGGACTTACCAGCCGATGGAAAGCCCACCAGCCCTACATCCGCCATAGACTTCAGCTCGAGGATCAGATCATGCTCCTGGCCCGGCTCACCTTGTAGAGCAAAACCCGGTGCCTTGCGGTTCTTCGAGGCCAACGCGGCATTGCCCAAACCGCCAAACCCGCCTTCTGCGGCCACAAACCGCGTTCCCGGAACGGTAAGGTCCGCCAAGGTGTCGCCCTTTTCAGTGCGGACCACCGTGCCCGCCGGAACCTCCAAAATCAAGTCTTCACCGCGAGCACCATTGCGCATATCGCCGGCGCCATTGCCGCCGCGTTGCGCCTTAATATGCGGGCGGTAGTGAAAATCCATAAGCGTATGAATTTGTTCAGAGACCTCGAGGATGATGTCACCGCCGTGCCCACCATTGCCGCCATCCGGGCCACCCAAGGGCTTAAACTTCTCGCGGTGGACAGACACACAGCCGTGTCCACCGTCGCCTGCTTGCAGGTGCAGGACAACGCGGTCAATAAAACGTGCCATGAACTGCTCTCTCCTCGATTTTTGTTGAGACCAAAAGTCTATCAGTCCGAATTCTCATCCTCAGAGTCCCTAGACTCTAGTTCTTCTTTCCGCTTCTTACGACGCCGTTCGTTCCACCACACAATAAGCAGCACTAATCCAATGAGAAACAACGCCAAGAGCATCCACCACGAAAGCTTAGGGCGCCAGCCTTGATCATCTTCTGCAGCTATATCAGTGCGCTCGGCATGGACGAGAAGCCGATCCGTGTTAATTCCATAGGGAGTACACGTGATTAAGGTCAGCTTATCCTTGTCAGCTTCATAGGTAACGGCCTTATAATCTTCAGGTTTTACTACTTCCCTTCCCACGACCTTGTAATGCAACACCTCACCCATAACCTCAACAGAGACAATTTCCCCATCTTTGAGGCGTGGCAAGTTATCAAACATGGAGGCGTTAACCATACCGGTATGCGCAGAAAAAACACTGTTATTTCCTAGTCCACCGACAGGCAGGGAGGAACCAAACATATGGCCTGCGCCATCATAGAGGACCTTCGAATCGGTGGTGTGATACACCGGCAAATCCACATCAATGGCCGGAATGCGCAACCGGGCCATGACACCTCCCGTTTCAGGTGGATTCAGCGACTCCATATAACGCGCAAATCCAGGGGAATCCTCACGGGGTGGGTAGGCGTGATGGCCCTGCTTAGCTAACCAATCGTTATAAGCATGCGCATCCCGAAGGATCCTTTCTTTCTCCGCAGGAGGATCAATTTTCTCAACTGAATCCCTGTAACTCTCTGCCTTCTTGTGCAGCTGATAGTCGTTGTATTGAGTAGCGAATATGGGGTATAGGAGGATCAGAATCCCAGCCACGATGAGCCAGAAAGAGCGGCGCCTTTTGCGCGCCGCCTTTTCAGTGGTCGCCTTATTCTTCCTCATCTTCATCCCGGTTCCGCAGGTAATACCACAGACCCACAGCAAGAAGAATTAGGCCGAGCAAGAGAGCCCAGACAAGGGTTTGCATGCCTGTATCCGGCAGAAGGAATCCCAGCGACTTACTCAACCGGATAGCTCCATAGCCATCTTCTGCGGTGACCTTCATATCTGCGCCAGCCGTCATACCGGTCAGCGTAGCGGTTCCCCGGTACGTATAAGTTTCCTCCTTGCTAGCATCGATTTTCACGTCGAACGAACACTCTCTCGTGCCGTCCACCGGCAATGCCGAGTCCCCAAAGGAACATACTTCCCTTGGTATTCGGCCTTCTTGATCCACCTTGTATTCTTGGCCATCGCCAGCAATCAACGTATACCCAGCGAGCTCGGGCTCTTGGATCCCAAGCTCCTTGATTGGGAAAGCACCATCGTTGGTGACCGAGTAGTGGAAACGCATGGTTTCCGCATCATCTGCCAACACCGCAGTGTCAGCTACAGCACCAGTGACCGAACTGATCGGCGCACCATCAATGGTCTTCTTAAGCTTCACTCCCGGGTAGAGGTTAACAGCAGTCAGTGCCCACTTTGGTCCGCTAGTAGAAGTATCTGCCGCGTCCGCAACTGGCGCCACGTTAAAGCCCCAATAGCTGCCCGAAGCCTGTCCCTCACTCTTTATACCGTTGACAGCGTGAACGTTGAGCAAACGCGTGTCACTAGGCAGGTCTTCGTAGCTAATGATCGGAGTTGTCCCGTCCTCACTCTCGTTTTCGTAGATCTCACATTCGCGGTCTACGTCTACGCTCTTAATCTGATGAGTCTGTCCATCGCTTAGCTGGAAGCTATCGCCACACGACGTCACGAAATCAAATTTACGATCCTTGCCAGCAGCACCGCGCGTAACCTTCTTAAAGGACACATCGACCTTCGCGCGCAAATTCATCGCTTCGCTTGCCACAGTCATAACTGGGGCACCGGAAACGGAACGCACATCGTCCGGAATAGAAAAATCATAGGTGTTTTTCTTCATCTCTGGTGTGACTTCATCGGCGCCAACTGTTGCAATCTTTCGGTCGGGATTGGACTCTGAGGGCTGGCCATTGAACCACGTACCAAATTCAACGTAGGGACTGCGTTGTCCTTGCGTGACTTCCAGCTGAGGGCGTGGCTTAAGCGCAGAAGAATTATTCATGTCCAAGGTGCAGTCATATCCCACAGGAAGATCAACGACCTCGCCCGCAGTAGGCTCCTTCTCGCCAGCGACAGTATCGAGAGAGTTGGTTCGAGCCACTGGGATCTCCACATTCTTTGTAAACTCCGAATCCCCCTCGTCTTGCGGCTTACACACAACATTCATGGAATAAGAAGCGGATTCGATACCACGGGCATAGCCCTCCTGTAGTGCGGCCAAGCGCACCGGCGCTGTACGCCGCTTGTAACGGTTTACAAAATCATAAGACGCGGCAGGCTCATTCTCGCCATTCACGCGCTTGGCAACCGTCGACGAATCAGCACTCCACTCCAGCGCAGACGGGGTAGAGCTAGGTTCGACCTCCGTAACGGTGCACCATGCACCAGAAGGTACCTCCACTTCGTCGCTTATAAAGTGAAGACTACCGTCCGCAAACTTCTCAGTGTCACCAGCATTTAGGCGAGCAGGCAAACCAAGATCAGAACGAGAGTAGCCAGCGCCCTTACATTGGTACCTGAAGTTAAAGTCAGGCTTTTCTTTACGGAGTAGAGCCAGATCTGCCGGCTGCGCCTCGATCTTTTTGCTCATCTTCATCTTTGACTTGACGAACTGATAGTAGTTGGTCAGATCGATGTCATTACCTGGACCGCCATTGTCCTCGTCATCCTTTACCGTAAACGACTCCGAAGTAGTCTCGCCATCGTCAAGATCTGTGTCTGTCTTTGAAGTTTGATCTTCACGGCGAAGCTGCCACTCCACTTTTTCAGGCCTCAAGTGCGTCTGCAGCTTGGTACCGTCAGCATCATCCTTCTCTAGGTCCAGTTGACCGAACTTATCACCAGTTATCTGACAACTAGCACCAACTGGCACCTCAGCAAACTCGGTCTCACCTGGCCCAGTGATGGTTCGTGCCGCGATAGGTGGAAGTTCTCCGGATTCTTGTTCAGTCCCCTCCGGATCCTTGCACGTCATATTGAAGGTATGCGTGTAATAAATTTCGGATTTATCTCTCCCGGGGAACGTTGCCTCGATATCGATTGGTGTATTTGCGATCTTCGTGAGATCCACCTTGGCTAGGCGACGGGAATAGGTATTTATGAGGGTGACTGGCGTATCACCGGTCACGGTGAAATCTACAGACCTTTCTCTTCTATTGCCGTCAGCTTCTACTTCTTGCTTAAAGTCAATGCCTTCTGCTGCTGAGGTTGGCCCTTCAGCCACCGTGCATTCAGATCCATCTGGGATCTGATCCACAGAGATGTTTTGTGAGCCAGTATCGTTGGAATGCTGTGAACTGACCTTTCCTGAAACTGATATCTGCGAGCCACCATCGGGCGGCGTACAGGTTAGCTGAACATCAAATAGTCGGTTGTACTTAACGTTCTTACGCACCTCGGAAATGTAGTCACCAGTATTTGTATCGAATTCGACATTCTTAGTAGCGCTCACCTTTCGCGGTACATAGTTGTAGTCATGAGAGACCGTGACGACAGTCTGGTCGCCCACTTCAAAGCTGCCAGAATCTATTTGGGCCTCATCCTCGAAAGCTTCTTGGTTTCCATCCACGGACACCGTTGAATCGCGATCGATCTCAAAGCTCTTGCCATCCTTGGTTCGAGTACCCGGATCCTTAGTTGCTTCCTGCAGACTGCACGTCAAGCCTTGTGTGGCGATAGTGCTCGGAATAGTAATTGATTGCTTATCTTTTCCTAGAGTAAAGCTTCCAAACTGCCCCAGGTCCACGGGGCTTCCATTATCTTCACACTTCAAGTTGTAGGTGACGTCTTCGGACATGGTGGAGCGCCCAAGCTGATTTTGTGAGATGGTGATGCCATCACCAGCTGCGGCAAAACTATTCGTGATCTGAACAGAATTCTCTTCTTTGTCCACATCCAGTGTTTGCTCGGCTGCATCGGTGGACCATAGAATGCCGGATCCAGTTTTCGGGGTTTTCTCACTAAAAGTACAGGAATTTCCATACGGGACTCCCATGTAACCACCCTGATCATTTACCAAAGCGGCTAGTTTGGGATCTGTAATGTCGGCTTTCAGCTTCTGATTTTCGCCATCGGCCAGCGTCACAGTTCCGGTCAGATCGACGTTTTGGAATTCCCCAGGGGAGGTTTCTACCGTGCGGACGCCACACCTAAAGCCCAGCTGGTAGTTTGCAGGCAAGCGGCTTAAATCTATTTCATTATCGGGCGAAATGGCCTTAGCTACATCTACCGTGCCCAACTTATTTACGTAGTGGTTCGATACAATGACTCGGTTCTGAAGTGCTCCTTCTGCAGCATTAACTTTAAGAACAGGAGAGCTTTTAGCTTCTTCGTTTTCCAAATTCTTGACATTGTCAGAAGAATCGGATGACCTTACGGTAGTCGAATCCAGATTCGCTGCAGACTGCTCATTAACGGGCTTTTCAAAGACCACGCAATCCGAATTGATCCGTACATCCTTGATTTTTCCAGCATTCTCCTCACCAGCTGCGATTTCGAGGTCTCCCTCTTTTTTGCTGGAGCTGTCTCCAGGGACCTCACACCTGTAGTGAACTGGAAAAGTGTCATCTTGGCCGATCAGCGCCGCCGCGGGTCCCGTGACTTGTTTGATGACACTGACGTCCCGGGATTTATACGAATAACGCGCCTCGATATGCGTATCAGATTGGCTCGGTGCAGAACCGTCGGTGTAATCCGGCAATCGCAGCAGGTAAGAACCATCGTCTCGGACGCCAATTTCTTTTCCGTCAGCTTCGGTTACGGTACGGCCATCGAAGCTAATAGTCTTGGCCTCTTCTTCATTCAAGCCAGATAGAGGACGCAGAAAACAATCACGCTCTACCGGCACACCCTCGAAGCGAACGGACCCATTGAGCTCGTCATTAGATCCCTGTGCATTTAAGACGAGAGTCTTGCTGTAGTCAGTTCCCTGGCAGCGCAACTCGAAGCGGTAATCTCTTGGGCTTCCCAGTTCGCTTACGGGGTCGCCCGCAATGTGCTTGGACACGTTTATGGTGCCGGTTCTATAGTCGTACTTGTTGTTTATATCAGCTCTAGAAGAGCCAGCAGTACCGTTTGTTCCCTCCTTTAAGGTAAGAGTTTTCTTCGCTTCCTTGTTGCTAACGGGAACCTCGTCCCCATTTACTGTCACTTTTAGCGATTCACCTGAAAAAGCTGGCTCTTGGTCGACGAACTTCTCTGTAACGTCGCAGGTAGATCCCGCTGGCAAACCTTGCACAGTATTGGTTTGGCCAGCAGTAAGATCTACCCCATCATTCAACTTAATTGCAGGAAAAGCTTTACTGAAACCAGCCGGTTCCTTGCAACTATATTCAATCCTGAACCGACGGTTTTGAACGTCAGAAAAACCCTGGGCAGTGCCATCAACCGTCTTTTGAAGAGCTAGCGATGCTGCCTTGAAACGCGGTTTCCACGTCACTTTACATGAAACCGGTATAGACCTTTCATTGTTATAAACAAGTTTAGAGGTGCCTGAGCTTGCATCATTTTCGAGCGTAAAGCCAGCAGGAGCTTGGTTTTCAGTGATGGTAAAGCTACCGCTACTCGAGTCAGTGAGCGTACACTTCCACTCTGGTGAATAGCGAGCAAATGCTTTATCTTTTTCTTTCCCTGAGGCAGTAGACTCAAAGACCATCTGATCAGCAGCCTTAGTTCCTTGGCTATCCGAAGCGTCCATCCGACGCACTTGCTGGGTATATATTCCATCACCCTGGTACGGCACGGCGGTCTCTTGACCGTTATCACGGATGGCCATGCCGAAATCAAAGCTCGTCGCCTGCCCCGTAGCCGCCTGCTCCATCGAAGTATCAGTCGGCTCTACCCCACCCGTCATACGTCCGATGTTGATAGCAAGCGCGAACGCCTGAAATTCCTTACGCGTAAAAAGGCCTACATCTAAATTGGAAATCCCATCACCACCAAGCAGATACGAGCCTGCATTTTTCCAATTGGTGTTATCGAAGCAAAAGAAGTCCTTTTGGGTAATATCAGCCTCGCCATAATAGTCCTCTATCGCTGGCCCAAACCGGTTTGGTCGGCTGCCTCCGCGATCATTTGGATCGCAGGCCTTCACGTAGCCGTTTGGGGTAAAACGCGTAAACAATGAAACCTTTGACGGATCATTTGGTGTATCTACGCTTAGCCCTTCGCCACGTGTAACAGCGCTGCCGGTGTCATGCGTTTGCGCAGCGTCCATGACGTTCAGGCGGTAGTTGGAAACGGTTTTCTGCGTTTGTTTATCTTTTAGAGCGATATTGCGAAATTCAAACTTCGTCATTTGGCTCGTGTCGGTGATTCCAGCACCTTTAAATGACAGCCCAGGGGAGTTTAAATTGTCATTCGCAGTCCTCGTAAAGTAATCATTTCCGTCAATAGAGCCGCCAAAAACTGAATCGGCGATTCGATCACGCTGAATATTTAACAGGTCTTTATCTCTGTTCCATACGGACCGGTCATTCCTATTAGGATTCTCATTCCGCTGGCTAATGTCGAAACTTAGCTCATACCGGCCCAAGTCTTTTGTAATACGTCTTGGAACCGTAGAGGTATAGCCATCTGGACTACCGGGAAGTTTCTGAGTCTGGCTGCTAATCTTCTCTATAATCCCGCTGAGGTCGATCCAACAAAGCTGGTTAGCGTAGGCTTCAGCAGGCCCTGAGCCACGCCGAAAAGAACACTTATTGTAAACACTCTCATTTGTTGACCAGCCCTTATTTTGGGGCGTAGCGCTAGGGGAAGTAGTGCCCGTTTGCGCCTCGGCCGAAGGGGTAATCTGCTCGGAAAAAGGACCTATAGGAAAAACTGTAAGAACAAGGGTGATCACAGCAACCATCCACGCGGCGAAACCACCTTGAATATTTGCTTTTGCTTGCATACCTGCTCCTAAAGACGTCGTGCTGGAATTAGAGTGAAAATTGTCGCGGAAACGAGAAAGTGCAAGATTATTCATTCTCTTCACCGTCACTCTCTCTACGGCGTAATAACAGAATGCCGATGAAAATAGCTAGGACAGCCAATCCAAACAGGCCGATTATATTAGCGCCGGTTTCAGCCAGTCCACCCAAAAAGCCGCTACTTTGTTCCCCGCCGGAGTGATCGGATTGTTGAGTATTTTGTGCTTGTCTACCTGGCGCTTCTGATTGGTCGCTATTTTCGTCAGAAGAGTCCGGACGAGGGAAAAAGTTGCCGAGCCATCCGCGGTTGCTATTATTCTTGCCTTTGTTGTCTCCTGGCGACGGAGTATGGGGGACATTGCCGTTCCTGAGGAACACCGACACCTTTTCTGATTCAAGAGGTCCAGGCAGACCGTCACATCCCTCTTCCGAGGGCTCAGAACTCTCCTTGGAAAAGCTGGGTAAGCAGTATCCATCGGGTGAAAACTTTGCAGAGTTATATATCGGGGACGAAATGTCCGCGCTTTCGCGTACGAAGGTCTTGAGCTCAAAGGATAGTGAAGCCTCTGGGTGCCCTTTCCGGAGCTTCGAGATTTTCTGCAAGCCGGCTCGAGTCAGAGAAAATACTACGGTATTTCCGTGCTGCGATATGTGAAAGTCATCTTCCGAAAGCGCGAACTGTCCAGTTGCGTTTCGAATCTCAGCGAATTCGATCTCTCGAAACTCCAAGCGCCCATCCAAAGAGTCAAAGACCGAATACTGATACAGCTTCCCAGATTTGTCTGTGGGTGGCAGGTCTGTCGAGATTTTGAAACGAACCTCTTGCCCTGGCGAAGCTTGAGTCACCGAAGCACTCTTCAAGATACTAGGCGCCTGAGTCTTTGCCTGCACTCGCGTTGTTTGCCCTCGATAGATGTACACAAGGAATGGCTGAATATGCGTTACCGCTTGGTTTCCAACGTGTCGACTGGCTTCAGAGATTTGATAAACCCCAACATCAAGTCCATCAAAATGAGCAACTCCAGCTGGGTCTGTAGTTGCGGAACGAGGAGTCCCTAGAGGATGATCGGCATCTGTCGTCAACAACGACGGATCCGCTACCGCCAGCTCTCCGAGCTTGGAATTATTGTTTTCGGTGATGCCTTCAATTTTTCGCGCTTGAAGGACGGCAGAATCCTCTGCCGGATTAAATAGCTCGCTCGCGGGCTTTGTAACCTCAAGTGCACCAAATTCTGTAGCATCCGCTGAGGCTGGCCGAACCATTAGAAAAACAAATAGGTATAGGCACGCCAGCATAAGGCCCGCAATTGCGCTCTTTTTCCCAGTCATGCCCATGAAAGTTCCTATTGCCTAATTTTCCGCTTCGAATTTAGAGTTTTCTTTGCGCTTTTTGCGCTGCCGCCACAGCCACCACAGCAAGTAAAAGATGATAAGAAGTGCCAGAATGATCGCTATGGTCATCCACAATTGCCACGGTGAGTTGATGTGATCATCGTAGTTACTCGGCAGCTCTGTTCTTTCACCGTGTACGAGGAGTCGGTGACTGTTAATGCCATAAGGAGTACAGGTAACAAGCGTGAGTAAATCCTTTCCTTCTACGGGTTCAATCCTGTCTATTTCTGAAGGAAGAACTTTCTCAATTGAAGTGACCTTATACGCCAAAGGCTTACCCATAACCTCAACGGTGAAAACGTCCCCATTTTTCATGTGTGTGAGGTTGTCAAACATCGTTAAGGTGGCTAAGCCCGCATGCCCTGTCAATACAGAGTGAGAGCCCTCGCCGCCTACGGGCAACGCAGTTCCGTACAAGTGGCCCACTCCATGAGACAACACGCTTGTCGACGTCCCGTGATAAACCGGCAGGTCGATACCTACCGAGGGCGCTCGGACGCGTGCCATTGGCAGCATTAAGCTGAGAATGCTTTCGTACTCCTTGTACTGCGGCGAGTCAGTATCCGGCCCATTGAGCCAGGGATCAGGAGCCCCGACCTCGGGCAGTGTCTCGTTATACGCCCGGGCTCGAGCAAACTCAGCGTACTTTTGTTCGCTGGGTAACGCGGCAACTTCCGCAGAGTACTTATCCGCGATGCGCTGCTGTTCGAGGTTTTTGTAGTAAGTAAGCACTACTGGGGAGAGGAACACGACAAGTGCTAAGACCAAGTAAACAATCGAGCGAAACCGCCGTTTGGAAACGCGCTGCCCTTCTGGTTGCTTCACACGAGCCATGCCCACTTCCCTTCCGGCCCCAAAGCTACTGATGAGGCCGTCTCTTACCTCTTTCTTTTATGCAGCAGAACGGGAATCCTTATAGGAGGTATAGATACCGCGAGCCAGCAGCGCGAGACCAACGAGGAAGACCAAAATTATGCCCCACGCACCGGTTGCCGGAAGCTGTCCTAGGACCGAGTTACGCTGGTTGTCCACCGTGACGGCCAAGGTCTTTGCAGCTGGGTCGACGGTAACGTGCTGCGGAACCTCGTTGCGGACGAAGTTTTTCGGTGCCTTTGTCTCAAGTACGCAGTAGTCCTTGGACTTGACGCCGGTCTCAGCTGCGAAAGACTGGATCGGAATGGCATAACCCGCCGCTTTAGCCTCTAGGTTCGGGGCGGTACCCGTGGAGTCACCAGTCTTAATGGTGGTTCCCGGGGTTCCTTCAGCGGTGGTAGCCATGTTCAGTGGGGAACCGAGTAGCTGCCAGTTGTCGTCCTCCTGCTTACACTGGTAGAGCTCAAACTCAGCGCCATCGAGCGAATCGCCTTCTTTGGCATTGCCAGAAGTCTTCGTGATAGTCAAGTTACCGAAGATGGTCTTGGTCGGGTTATCTTCTTCTTCATCCGGCGTTGCTGGGTCATCACCGTTGGTATCTACCTCAGCACCGTTGGGAAGAAGGATCTTCGCGGTGTTAGTGATTTCACCGCTTTCCGGAGCCTTAGTAATGGTTGCCGGGAACTCAACGAGAACCTTCAGTCCCGGAGCCGACTTGCGGGCTTCCTGCAGCTTGGACAAGCCATCCTTAGTGAACTCCACCTGCAGAGTATTGGTGGCATCATCCAAGGTGATGTTGTAATCGCCCGAGGCCAGCGTTGCGCCATTGGTAGCCCCCTCAAGAGACACCTTCACATCCTCAGGCTTTACAGACAATGCTGAGTTGAGAGGATCTTGAATGATGAAGCGGCTGAGTGTTTCGGCCGGTACTGGGGCGTTAACGGTGTAGGTCAGCTGCTTGCCGATGGTGGCATCGGCATCTTTAACCTGCTTGGAAGGTACGATATTCTGGTTCTTGGGTTTTACATCTTGCGTGTAGACCCATTCTCCATTCTCATCATGCGGCAACGTTACAAGGAATGGCGGTGCAGTGGTGTAACCATTTCGGCTAATTTCGGTGACCTTGTAGGCGCCGACTTTCAGGCCGTCCTGCTCAGAATCGAAGGTGACCTTGCCATCGTCTCCGGTCTTCTTGGTCTTCTCGGTGAAGTCGCCATCAATTGGAGCGTTCTCCGCGGTGTAACCGGCCAGCTTCTTCCACCCTTCTTGAGTGGTTAGGTCCACGTCCACGCGCTCGATTTTGAATTGGGTGCCGCTTAGCGGTGTACTCGTATCCCCCGGATCACCCAAGTATTTAGTAATGGTGAGTTTAACATCGGCGTTAGCGTCGATAACTGCAGTATTGCTTGGGGTGACCGGGGCGGGGGCCGTCTCCACCCCAGCTTCAGGGGCTGTGGTGTTTTGAGCAAATGCAGGTGCGGCGAAGCCAGTGCCAAAGACGGAGAGAGTGCCAACCGCGATTACCGCAGCAAGACGGGTGGAAACTTTATTCATGGGGTTCCTATCTTCCATGTCATGGAAACTAAGGCGATATCTTAACGCCCTCACAGCGATTCGTATTAATCGTACATTTCTTTCTGTACGCTGGCAACACTATAGGAAGTAAGTTATTCGCATTTTGAGTGCTCTAACCAAACATACAGAATTAAAAACTTTTAACCAGGGCTTTACTGTGACAATATGCCGACCCGCACAAAACCCTTGGCACATACCCTCCACTTTGCGAATAGGATATTTTCCGCTCCAACTTCTTAAGCACAGCCCTGAGAGAACTACTACAGCTACAGTCGTACTTCACTGAGTCTACGAGCCAAATCCTACGACTATCCTATCGAGGCACTCCAGATATTCGGCATATACCTTTCGCCCTTTTCTTGATAAGGAAAGATCGGTGATTGGGGTTTTGCCATCAAAGGCTTTTGATACATTGACCAGCCCAGCCTCTTCGAGCGCGCCTACCGCCTTTGATAAGGCCGGATAGCCTACGCCCATATAGGCCTTCAAGGTTTGATAGTTAGCTGTATCCACGGAATTAAGGCAGGCCATCACGGCCAAGCGTTTAGGTGAATGCACCAGGGACAGCAACCCCTGCAAGGCTGATACAAATTCCATCAGCTTCCCACCCGAATTTTCCAGGCAGCAAGAAAAGCCAAGGGAAGTCCGGCTGCACCAGCCAACAGTGCAGCCAAAACTACATCGAAGCCCCCGCCACCACTCAAGTATGGCCAAAAGAATTCAGCGATGGCGGCAAACAGCATCGAAAAAATGGTGACAACGACATAACGGATCCGCCAACCGCGCGGTTGTACACCGCGATTAGACACAATACGTACCGCTACCCCTATAGCAAGCCCAACAAACAGCAGCGGAACTAGGAAATATATAGTCGCCGAACTCCACGACTGCCCATCCTTGGCCAGTAGTCGAACCCACACAAACAACACAATGAGCACAGCGAATAAGAACAGCCACATTCCTTCGCGGCGGGACACCCCTTCTGGCCGCTTGGTACTATTTGCCTTTACCTTCGTACTGAATCGACTCGACTCCATGGCTCTCCCCCATCGTGATAGTTTCTTAAAATATAACCACTTTCTAGTTTGGAAACAAGGAGCCCCTTAAAACAAGAAAATCCTCGATCCACCCTCACCGGGGCAGATCGAGGATTAGCCTCATCGGCCTGAAGTTAAGCAGTCGCCTCTGCAGCAACCTCTTCAGCCGGAACGATGTTGACCATACGACGGCCGCGCTTGATACCGAACTCAACGGAGCCAGCTGCAAGCGCGAACAGAGTATCGTCGCCGCCGCGGCCTACGTTCTCACCTGGGTGGAACTTGGTACCGCGCTGACGCACGATGATCTCGCCGGCATTAACCTGCTGACCACCGAAGCGCTTGACACCGAGACGCTTGGACTCGGAATCGCGACCGTTGCTGGAGCTGGAAGCACCCTTCTTGTGTGCCATGTGGTTTCCCTCCTTTAGGGATAATTACAGCCGGTTAAGGCTTACTTGATACCGGTGATCTTCAAGGTGGTCACAGGCTGACGGTGGCCCAGACGCCTCTTGTAACCAGTCTTGTTCTTGTACTTCAGGATATCGACCTTCGGGCCCTTACCCTGCTCAACGATCTCTGCAGAAACAGAAACCTTCTCCAAGTCGGATGCCTTGGACTTAACATCGGCGCCATCGACGAGCAGAACCGGGGTGAGAGCTACGGCAGAGCCTGGCTCACCCTCGATCTTCTCGACCTTGACGAGGTCACCTTCAGCAACCTTGTACTGCTTGCCGCCGGTCTTGACGATCGCGTACATAGAGGGTTACCCCTTATCTAAACTCGCTCGGAAGCAACCGGGGAGGCCACATTCCGAATGGACACTTACATATTGCGTTTAGTTCCCGCGCGAACATGCCCGCACAGCTCACTTAGTGAGTGTCGGACTGATCCAGCGCCGTGAGTACTAAACAGCGACTGTCAAAGACTACCCCGTAGCGGGCACAAAATACAAACCACGCTATTTGTGCCCGCGTGGCGTAGCCCTAAGACGTGCTTCGCCGTGCTACACGGCGCCGGCCGCGTCCTGACTTAGCGTGCGCCTTATCCTGGTTGGCGCCGGTCGCGGCAGGCTGCTTTTGGGCGCCGTTATCCTGCACCTTTGGGGCTCTTGCTCTTGCCGACGTCCCCTTTTTACGCACCGCCCGCTTCTTTCCACGGCGCAGCACCTTGGTTTCGCCCGCAGCCGCCTGCTGACCCGAACCAGGGCTTTTCAGCGACCTTTCCTGTTGCGGAGCATGCGTCTGAACGGATTTCTTTGCCTTCGGGTTCTCTGCTACCGCCTTCTTGAGGGCAGACCGGCGCACCGCGCGACGACGTCCGCGGCCTCTACCGCCAGTACGCCCCGCACGCGCGGCACCAGCAGCCTTTGCATGCCGCTGCTCGGCAGATCCGCCCGCCTGCTCACGCTCGTATTCCTGTGCCTTCTCCTTCACCTGGTGCGGCACGCGCGAAGTGGTACGGCGCTTGGTCTGCTGGGTGCGGACCGACCGACGGCGGCCACGAGCGCGACCTTTGCGATCTTCGCGCGAGCCGGTCTGCCCCTGCTGGGGCTCTCTGTCGTTGGCGCTACCGTCGTCTCCGGCAGGCACATTTTGGGAGGACTTGCGAACGCCAGACTCCTGCCCACCGTAGATTGCGAAGTCCTGCGGCTGCGGGCGCCTATCGGAGCGCGAATTGCCGCGGGTACGGCGCTTGCGGCGCGGGGAAGCCTCAAACTCGGCCACGGCTTTTTCATAGGTCTGTTCAGTTAACTTTTCTGGAGCCTGCTCCGATGCGCTCTGGTCGCTGCTTGCGGCAGTGCGCGTGGCCTTGGAACGGCGCGTCGCCCGGCGCGGCTTCTTGCCGCGTTTGGATCCCGACCCAGCGTCAGGGTGGGCCTTTGCGATGGCACCCGAATCTGCGTCCGTATCCGCGTCGGGGACGTAGGAATTGAACTCTTGGTCCTCATCGTTTTCAGCGGCATTATCCGCCGCAGCATACGCGATGGCCTCGATATCGGATACTTCAGCCTGGCTCTTCTTGTGTGCGCGGCGGCGGCCTCGGCCGCGTCCGCGCTCCTTGCCGCGATCCTCGTCTCGTTTCTGTGCCTGCGCGCCGAAGTCCGATTCGTCCGTGTCACGCTCATCCACGACAACGTTGGCTACGAGATCTTCCAGCGAGGTCTTTGCGGCCTGCGCAGATTCCCGAGCAGAGTCTTCGCGCTCAGTGCCATAGACCGGCGTCTCGGTCTTCTTGAATCGCTTGGGTTTGGAGGAACCTGGGGTGTCGTCAAGTTCATGTTTATGCAGCGCCACCGCAGCCGGGTGCTGCTGGGGATCGTGGTGCGGCTTCTTGTGTTGCTTCGACTTGCGGCCAGAGTGCTTAGAACGCTGATCCTCCTCGGCCTCATCCACCGGGTACTGGTGAATGATGATGCCGCGGCCATTGCAGCACTCGCACTCGGTGGAAAATGTCTCCACCAGGCCGGTGCCCAAGCGCTTGCGGGTCATCTGAACTAGGCCCAGGGAGGTAACCTCGGATACTTGGTGGCGGGTGCGATCGCGGCCCAAAGCCTCCTTCAGGCGGCGCAGGACCAAGTCCTGATTTTCCGGCAGGACCATATCGATAAAGTCCACCACGATCATGCCGCCGAGATCGCGCAGGCGCATCTGGCGCACGATTTCTTCGGCCGCCTCCAGGTTATTGCGGGTTACCGTTTCTTCCAGGTTGCCGCCAGAGCCGGTGAATTTTCCGGTATTGACGTCAATGACGGTCATGGCCTCGGTGCGGTCGATGACCAACGTGCCGCCGGAGGGCAACCACACCTTGCGCGAGAGCGCCTTATGCAGCTGCTCATCTATGCGGTAAGCCTCGAAGGCGTCCTGCCCGCCGTGGTCCTTGGCACGGTAGCGCACCACACGGTCCGCAAGGTCCGGCGCCATGGAATCGACGTAGGCGCGCACGGTATTGAAAGAACGCTTGCCATCGACGATGAGCTCGGTGAAATCCTCGTTGAAGAGATCGCGCACCACCTTGATGAGCATGTTTGGCTCTTCATACAGGGTCACCGGCTTGGCGCCTTTGGAAGACTTTTCCTTCTTGGCGTGGGCAATGATGTCTTCCCACCGGCTGTGCAGGCGGTTGACATCGGTAGCAATGGCCTCTTCCGGAACATTTTCGGCAGCGGTGCGGATAATCGCGCCGCCATCGCCCGGCACTACCCGGCCGAGGATATCCTTCAAGCGCTTGCGCTCCGGGGCGGGCAGTTTGCGGGAAATGCCGGCGCTGCGGCCGTCGGGGACGTAGACCAGGTAGCGTCCGGCAAGGGAAATCTGGGTGGTCAGGCGCGCGCCCTTGTGGCCGATGGGATCTTTGGCCACTTGCACTAGCACCTGATCGCCGGACTTCAAGGCGTTTTCTACCTTGCGGGCGCGTCCGTGCAGCTTGGTCTTGCGCCAATCGATTTCACCGGCATAGAGCACGCCGTTTCGGCCCTGTCCGATGTCCACGAAGGCCGCCTCCATAGACGGGAGCACATTTTGGACGCGACCCAAGTAGATATTGCCAATGAGCGAGGCCTGGGACTCGGTGGTCACGAAGTGCTCTACTAGCAGATCATCTTCTAGCACGCCCACCTGGGTGATGATGCCAGCGCCATCCTCGCGCTCTTTATCGCGCACCACCATGGTGCGTTCCACGGCTTCGCGGCGGGCAAGGAACTCCGCTTGGGAGACAATGTGCTGGCGGTTGCGGCCCTTTTCGCGCAGTTCTGCGCGGCGGCGCTTCTGGGCTTCAATTCGCGTGGAACCACGAATGGCTTTGGGTTCTTCGATGTGCTCGGGCTCACCCACGTGCTCGCCCTGGTTGGAGTCGGCCCCGCGTCCGCGGGACGCTCCGCGGCGGCCACGGCGGCGACCTTCGAACTTTCTAGAACCGCGGCTGGCCGTGGAGTGGCCATGTGCGTGGTCGTTCTCCGTATCGCTGCTGTCATTGTCATCGCCATCAGAGGAATCTTCCTCTACTTCTTCAACCGCACCTCCGGAGACGGCCGTGTCATCCTGCTGCGGGGCTAGGAAGATGGGCGCAAAGTCATAGTGACCAGAGTCTTCTTCGGACTCAGCGCGCGGGACGATGTGCGGAGCATAGTAGTCATCCTCGAAATCCTCGCCTGCCTCTGCAAGCGCCTCGTGCAGCTTTGCCGCATCGACCGTGCCGGTATCCAGCGTGCCGGCCTGTGCCTCCTCTACCTTTTCTTCCTGTTCATCTGTGGAATCAGCGGTTTCGGCCGCAGCGTGGGCGAGCGAAGCTTCTACCTTGTCTTCGATCTGCGAGATCTCATTGTCCACGTTTTTGCGCACGCGATGGCGCAGGTATTCTTCCTCTTCCGCGGACTGCTCTGCTGTCTCAGGGACATCTGCAGCCTTCTTTGGCGCTGCGGCAGCGGACTTGCGCGTGGCCTTGCGGGCGCGCTTGGCGCGCTTTTTCGCGGGCTTCTTGGCTGGCTCTTCGGCCGGTTCCGCAGTGGAGTCGGCGGTGTGGGAGGTGGAGGGTTGGGCCGAGGGGGCGTCGGCAAGCGCGGCGGCATTCGCCACAGCATCCAGTACTTGGCCTGCTTCCTCGCGGGTGAGGGAGCTCTGCGCGCTCTTTTTCAGGCCCATGTCCTTAAGCTGTGCCACCAGTTCGCGCGAGGAAAGCCCCAGCTGCTTGGCCAGGGCATAGACGCGGGTCTTGTCCTTGAGCTGGCCGCGGTCTAGGTTCTTGGCCAAAGACGCCGCCGCCTTGAGATTTTCAGTTGTTTCTTGAGAGTTCTGTGCCACCATGTTCGGGCTTACTCCTGTACATCGTTCGTATCTGGCGCGGCCTCGGGCGCAGGCACAGCCTTGGACTGTACCGCCGCCGCGCGAGGCATTCTGCGCGCTATAAAAGTTTGTGGGTATGAAGTTTTGGCGTCTCGTACGCGCTATCCCCCATTGTGTCACAGAAACACAGCCAGGCTGGCAGGCGGTGTTATGTTGACAGGGT
This sequence comes from Corynebacterium sp. p3-SID1241, assembly GCA_025144025.1. Taxonomy (GTDB): domain Bacteria; phylum Actinomycetota; class Actinomycetes; order Mycobacteriales; family Mycobacteriaceae; genus Corynebacterium. The sequence goes on from JALXWS010000007.1 coordinate 33,134, forward strand.
GGCAGAACTAGCACGACTCCCCGCCCGCGAGCTGGCGCAGTATCGGCAGCGCAATGAAATTCCCGCACGCTCGGCACTTTACTTCGGCGTACCTGCCGGCTTTGCCATTGGATTCGCCCAAACTGGAGTGAATTATATGCTGGTGGGAGCCGGTATTTTCGCTATCTTTGCGGTGCTGGGGTTTGTGCATCTCATCCGCAACTACCCACGCGGCATTAACGCCGCGCAGGAGGAGTACCGCGAGGGAGACTATCCCACGATTGCCTATATCGCCCCGTTTATCCCGATCGCTGCGCCGCTGGTCATGGCGCCACTGAGTGCAGCCGGGCTGGTGCCAGAGGTAGAACTTGCCCCGCCCATTGCCGGTGTCCTATCCGGGGCGTGGTGGGCATTTGGTTTGCCTTTGGGGCTGTGGGCGATGTTTTCCCAGTCCTTTCGGATTGGCCGGCGGCGCATTAACAAGATCCTGGAAAAAGATCCGCTCGAAGGAGTAACGCAGGCTCGCCTGCAGCTTGCCGACGCCCACTCGGACATCCTCACCGCCCTCATAGCCGGCGGCGCGGTGCAGGGAAATACCATCTCCGCTAGGGCCCTGTCCAAGTTCATGCAGGTTGATCTCGACCTAGTATGCGAGCACCTTGATGAATTGGCACAGGCGGGCCTAGTAAAACTTGACCGCATCGCCTTGCGCTCTGCCCCCAAGGACTGGAAAAACACCGTCACACCAACCGGGGTTCGTTGCCTCTACCAATTGGGCAAGCGTTAACGCGGCAAGGTTGTGTCTCCCGGAAATAGCTTCGGTCCTATCCAGAGCATCACGTACACGAGTCCCACAAGCACCGGAATCTCAATGAGCGGTCCGATGGTGCCGGCTAGTGCCTGCGCGGAAGCAGCGCCAAAAGTGCCGATGGAAACCGCAATGGCTAATTCGAAGTTATTACCTGCCGCGGTAAATGCTACAGAAGCGGATTGCGCGTAGTTCATTCCCACCAACTTTGCGACGCCCAGAGCCAAGAAAAACATTCCAACGAAGTAAATGACCAACGGGATCGCAACCTTGACCACCGCCGTGGGCTGCGCTACCAATTGTTCCCCTTGAAGGGAGAACAACAACACAATGGTGTAGAGCAAGCCGATCATCGCCAAGGGAGAAACTGCCGAAAGGAAGCGGTTTTCATACCATTGGCGGCCTTTGGCCTTTTCTCCCCAGACCCGTGAGAGCACACCTAGCAACAGGGGCACTCCCAAAAATACGAGGACCGCGGTAACAATAGACCAGAAAGAGAAATCCGCAGAGGTGGTATCAAGCCCCAACCACCCAGGCAGAATCTGCAAATAAAACCATCCCAGCACTCCGAACATAGCTACCTGGAATATAGAATTAATGGCCACGAGAACGGCGGTGGCCTCTCGGTCGGCGCAGGAGAGGTCGGACCAGACTAAGACCATTGCGATACAGCGTGCCAATCCGACGATAATCAAGCCGGTTCGCAGCTCGGGTTGATCGGCCAGAAATATCCACGCCAGGGTGAACATCAATGCGGGGCCCACCAGCCAGTTCAGTACGATGGAAACCACCATCAAGCGGCCATCAGCGGCGATATCCCGAGTCTTTTCGTAGCGGACTTTAGCCAGGGGCGGATACATCATAACTAGCAGGCCCAGCGCGATTGGAAGGGAAATACCGCCTACCTCTAAAGCAGATAGGGCCTTTCCAATACCTGGCAGGAAGTGCCCAATCAATAGCCCCACGGCCATGGCGATGATAATCCACACGGGAAGGAATCTATCGAGAAATGACAACTGCGGGCGTTGCGGAACAGCCATGGCTCTCCTTGTGCGACGAGGAATTCAACTTTCAAGGCAGTACTTTAATCACCCATATTGATACTCGTCAATATAACGGATTGAGAAGCAGAGTCCTTATACTGTGTGCATGGACTCCTCCCCTAGCAATGCCGATAACACCCCCGACGCGGAGTGCTGCTCACTGAGCAGTGGGCCGCTCAGCCAGAGCGACTCCCTGCGCTTTTCCCAGCAATTTAAGGTCCTTGCTGACCCAGCCCGCCTGAGCCTGTTATCCATTTTGTGCGACGAGGGCTGCGGCCCGATGAGTGTTACGGAGTTGACCGCGCTTTCCGGCCTTAGCCAACCGACGGTCTCGCATCACCTTGCTCGCATGCGAGAATCCGGGCTTTTAATCAAGCAACAGTGCGGCCGAACAGTTACTCACCGAGTGCAAAAACAGGCCTTCACTGAATTGCGCCAGCTCCTCTCATTTGACTAAGACAACGCTGGAGCTAATCAGCAAAGCGAATGACCTCACGGGCGACGTCTTCCGCAACGATGGGAATGCCATACTGCTTCGCTTTCTTGGCTTTGCCCGATTGCGAGTCCGGGTCACCGGCGATGAGCACCTTGGTCTTTTTGGCTAGGCCGCCAATTTCCACGCCGTGCGCGGCAAAATACTCTTCCCATTCCGCAGTCGAGTAGGCCTTAGCGCCGGTAATGGTTACTCGCTCGCCAGCGCTCACCACAATGCCGCCCATGCAGGCGAGTCCGCCAACACTGCCGTCCTCTTCAAAACCTTGCGGCGCCTCTTCGCTAGAGGCACCATGCCGACCTTCTGCCTGTGGAGCGGTATCGGGGTCTACGGCAGCCTCGATATCAGCAGCCGGGATCCCCAAGGCGCGGCCGGCAGAAGCCAGGATGGCGCGTTCCTCAGCCGTGACAACACCATCAGCCCAGGCTTCTTCAATCAGCAGCGTGATATAGGCTTCATGCAGCTCGCGCAGACCATGTTCATCGAGCCCATGTGCTTGAGCAAAGGCCAGCAATTGGGTTTGCTCGGTAGCGGAGAGGCGGCGGTCGAGCAAGGCGGCATCGAGAAGCTTGAAATAGTCTTCCGCAGCCGTATTCGATGGCGTCTCACGTTGTGCGACGAGCCCGGCGAACCAGCCGCCGTACTGTGCCGCTTGCTTGGCGGATTCCGCGGCTGCGCGGCTGAGAAGTGCCGGCTCCGCCCATCCCGGGTGGGGTGCCAGGCTGCGATACAGCTGTTGCTCAGCCAAGCGCTCACTCATATAGTCCTCTTGGGCTGCCGGGGTATTGGCTAGGAAATGCTGGAATAGTTGGGCCGTGGCCATCGCATCCGCCAATGCGGAGTGTGCCAACTCATTATGAATTCCCAGATGGGCGCAGCAATCCCCCAGCTTCACCTTGGGAAGACCAAGATACCTGCGTGCCAATACGGCCGTATCGATCGTCGGCAACGCCTCTTCAGAACAGGCTCGACAAGCCAGCAGCTCGGACTGAACAAAGGTCCGATCAAATCCCGCATTGTGAGCAACGAATATGCGGTCCTCAAGAGAATAAGCCAGCTTGTCCGCTACTTGCACAAAGGTGGGCGCGCCTAGAACATCAGAGGCGGAAATGCCATGAATTTCCGTGGCCGCCATATGGCGTTGCGGGTTAATGAGTGTTTCCCAGGAATCCTGCACTGCTCCTTCCGGCGATAGCTCCACGACGCCAATTTCAACGATGCGGTGCCCGTGCTTATAGGAAAATCCGGTGGTCTCAATGTCTACGACCGCGTAGCCACGCATATGCGCCTCCCTACGTCCTGTTGAAAATAGTTCTTAGCCGCACCAGTGTAGGCGTGTTGTGCTCCTGCTCGCTGCCCATATAACGAAGGACCGGGTGACGCTATGAATAAAGCCCGAGCCGGTGGCTCGGACTTAAGTGCGTACGAAACGCTATAAAGGCTTTAAAGGTTCGGGAACCAGATAGCGATTTCGCGCTCTGCGGACTCTGGGGAGTCAGAGCCGTGCACGATGTTCTCGCCAACGGTCAGAGCGAAGTCGCCGCGGATGGTGCCCGGGGTTGCCTTAGATACTGGGTCAGTGCCGCCAGCCAGCTGACGCCATGCCTCGATGGCACGCTCGCCCTCGACAACACCAGCGATAAGCGGTGCGGAGGTGATGAACTCGACGAGGTCACCGAAGAATGGCTTATCCTTGTGCTCCTCGTAGTGCTTCTCCGCGGTCTCGCGGTCCGCAACGCGCAGGTCGAGCTCGGCCAGCTTCAGGCCCTTGCGCTCGATGCGGGAAATGATTTCGCCTACGTGGCCGTTCTTTACGCCGTCCGGCTTGATGAGAATCAGTGTACGTTCAGTCATGCCCCACACTGTACCGAAACCGCACGCATGCGTCGCGCGCTGGGGTATTACTTTGGGGTAAAAGTATGGGGGTCCAGGGCTATGCGAGTTGTTTAACTATCTCTTCGGCACGCTCCTGCGAGGTGCCCCGAAACCACAGGCGCACTTGGCCTACTGCGGCGCCAAACTGGCCATTGGCCAGCAGGCGTTGCAGCTCCGCGCGCTTTTCCTTATCCAAATCCTCGAAGGTGGCTTCTTTGGCCGGCTCGAAGTTGCTCCGCAGCGCCAAAACCAGAAAAACACCGCCAATGATGAGGGCGACTAGCGGTAGCCACGGCGTTCCCGTAGCGGCGCGGGCTACCACCGCGGCGACGCAGGCGAGTGCGGCAAGGACGAGATAGAGAGTGCGCATGGCCGTTAGTCTATAGCGTCTTCCCCACCCGCTAAAGACATCACGGCTATTTCTCGTTGAGGTGCTGCGTGGTGAGGTAACCGCGTTTCATGCGGGCGATGAGGTTGCTGCGCAGGTAGACGGCCAATAGCCACTCCAAACCGAAGATAATGAAGATGGCGGCCACAGCCCAGTGGACCATAAAGCCCACAATGACGCACAAAAGCTGCGCCCATACGATGACAGACAGCGCCCACTTCTTATTCATGAACGCGATCATCACTAGGTGGAATACCACTGCGGCGATGACAAACCCGTAGTTGAAGGGGGTCCACAAGGTACCGTCATACAGCTTGTACAGCATCGGCAGTGCGAAGGATAGGGCGAGCGCCTCCATGGTTAGGGAGCTAGCAATGACCATGCCGTTGAAGCTCTTTAGCGGGTCCTTGACTGGGGCTTGGCCCATGCCGAGAGGTCCGATCTCGCTTTCAGGGATAAGTTCCTCGCGGCCGCGGGCACGGCTGCTGCGGGGCGGGCGGGGTTGGCGCTCTCCGCCTGGGTGGTGATTGTCGCGGCTCATGCAGGTTCCTTTCCAAACATCGCGCGGGCATCACCAGCGGTGACGACCGAGCCGGTGATGATGATGCCGGAGCCGGACTGGACCTCGGCGTCCTCGGCAAGCTCCACAGCCTGGGCATAGGCACCCGGCAGATTATCGGCAACGTGGACGCGTTCCTCGCCAAAGATATCGCGGGCGGTCTCTGCCAAGTCGTAGGCATCGAGGGCACGCGGCGAGGAGTTTTGGGTGATGACTACCTCGGTCAGATACGGCTCCAACGCGGTGAGAATGCCGGGTGCGTCCTTATCTGCGAAGATGGACAGCACACCGATGAGGCGGGCGAAGTCGAAATCGCGGTCCAGCGCCGCGCCGAGCGCCTTGGCACCGTGGGGGTTATGGGCGGCGTCAATAAAAGTCGTAGGCGAGGTGCGCACGCGCTCGAGGCGGCCGGGCGAAATCGCTTGGGCAAAACCATTGCGCACGGTCGCGACGTCCAGCGGGTGGCCGGCTGAGGCGCCGAAGAAAGCTTCCACCGCAGCAAGGGCGACGGCGGCATTCTTGGCTTGGTGCTCGCCGTGCAGGGGCAAGAAGATGTCCTCATACAGGCCGCCGAGGCCTTGGATATTAACTTGCTGACCACCGACGGCAATGCGGGATTCGAGCGCGGCGAACTCGGAACCGGAGCGGGCCACGCCTGCCTCGACGTCCACGGCCTGCTGCAAGATGACGCACATAGCTTCTGGGTCCTGCTCAGCGATAACCACAATGTTTTCATTCGGGGTCAGCGGATCATCGGCGTCCTCGCGTGGCTTAATAATGCCGGCCTTCTCACCGGCGATCTCGGTGATCGTATCGCCCAAGTAATCCGTGTGGTCCATGCCCACCGGGGTAACGACGGAGACGTCCGCATTGACCACATTGGTAGCGTCCCAACGTCCGCCAAGGCCGACTTCTACTACGGCGACGTCCACGGGGGCGTCGGCAAACGCGGCATAGGACAAACCGACGAGGACCTCGAACTTGGACATGGGAACGTCCGACTGGGCATCGACCATTTCTACAAATGGTTTAATCTCATGCCAGATGCGCACGTAGTCGCGCGGGTGAATGGGCTGGCCATCGATGCCGATGCGCTCGGTGACGCGCTGCAGGTGCGGGCTCGTCACTAGGCCGACGCGGCGGTGGAATGCGCGCAGGAGCGAATCCACCATGCGCGCGGTAGAGGACTTGCCATTGGTGCCGGCGATGTGGATGACATCGAAGGAACGCTCTGGGTGGCCGAGCAGATCCATGAGCATTTCGATGCGATCGAGGGAAGGCTCAATTTTGGTTTCGGGCCAACGCTCGTTGAGTTCTTCCTCGACTTCCGCAAGGGCGCGTAGCTCCACAGCGGAGACCTCCTGCGGGGCGGCCTCGTTGTACTCGTCCTCGCTGCCCAGGCCCAAGTTGAGAGTCAGGCCGGACTCGGTGATTTCCACGGGGCCACCATCGGTGCCTTCTTTGAGGGCATCGACGATTTCGAAGTCCTCTGTCGCCTTGTCCTTGTCCGCCACTACTTCAGCCCCTCCAAACGGCTGGTGATGCGCTCGACCTCTTCGCGGGCGACCTGCTGGCGATCCTTGATCTTATTGACCACTTCTTCCGGCGCCTTGGACAAGAAGTTTTCATTGCCCAGCTTCTTGCCGGTCTGCTCTAGTTCCTTATTGGCCTTGGCCAAGTCCTTTTCTAGGCGTTTGCGTTCGGCTTCTACGTCCACGGCACCGTGGGTATCCAGGGTGACTTCGACGGTGGCCTGGGAAAGGCGCACCTCGATGGAGGCGGAAGGATCGAAATCCTCACCTGGGGCGGTGGTATTAGCCAGGTTGCGCACCAGTTCCTCTTGGCCGGCTAGATCCGCTGCGGCGAAGTCGAGGCGGCCCGGTACCTTTTGGGAAGGCTTTACACCCTGGTCAGAGCGGAAGCGGCGCAGCTCGGTGATGAGTTTATCGGCATCTTCAATGCGGCGGGCGGCCACCTCGTCCTTGGTGGCGCCACCATTGGTATCGGCAACGGTAGGCCACGGTGCCACGACGATGGACTCGCCGCCGGTCAAGGCCTTCCAGAGCACCTCGGTGACGAAAGGCATGGTCGGGTGCAGCAGGCGCAATACGACGTCTAGCACGCGGCCCAGCACAATCTGGGTATTGCGGCCCTGCTCGCTCATACCATCGCGCGGGATCTGTGTCTTGGCAATCTCCAAGTACCAGTCACATAGCTCGTCCCAGGTGAAGTGGTAGAGCAGCTCGTTGGCCTTGGCAAATTGGTAGTCATCCAGGTAGGCATCCACCTTGGCGCGAACCTCTTCGGCGCGGTCGAGGATCCAGCGGTCGGCGTCGCTAAGCTCCTCGCGGTTCGGCAGCGCAGCCACACCCGCGCCATTCATGAGCGCGAACTTGGTGGCGTTGAACAACTTGGTGGCAAAGTTGCGGGCGGCAGCAGCAGCGTCGGATCCCAACGGCAAATCGACGCCCGGGTTGGCGCCGCGCGCCAGGGTAAAGCGCAGTGCGTCCGCGCCGTAATCGCGTACCCAATCCATCGGGTCAATACCATTGCCCAAGGACTTGGACATCTTGCGGCCCTGCTCATCGCGCACCAAGCCGTGCAGATAGAGATCCTTGAACGGCACCTGCGGACGGCCCTCTGCGCCCTCACCCAAAAGCTCTGGGGTGTGGGTGCCGGCAAAGGTACCGAACATCATCATGCGGGCCACCCAGAAGAATAAGATGTCATAGGCCGTAACCAGCACGTTGGTGGGATAGAACTTCTCTAGATCCGGGGTCTTTTCCGGCCAGCCCAGAGTAGAAAATGGCCACAGCGCGGAGGAGAACCAAGTATCCAGCACGTCCGGATCCTGCTCGTATCCTGCCGGCGGCTCCTCATCAGGGCCGACACAGACGATGTCTCGCTGGCCATCCTCGCCCTCCGGCCCGTACCAGATAGGAATGCGGTGGCCCCACCACAGCTGGCGAGAAATGCACCAATCGTGCATGTCATCGACCCACTCAAAGTAACGGGGCTCGAGCGACTGCGGGTGCAAGGTGGTATCGCCCTCACGCACGGCGTCGCCAGAGGCCTTGGCCATCTTGGCCACGTCCACGAACCACTGCAAGGACAGGCGCGGCTCGATAGGCTCGCCGGAGCGCTCCGAGTGGCCCACGGAGTGGACGTACGGGCGGATTTCCTTGACAATGCGGCCCTGCTCGCGCAGCGCCTCGCGGATCTCCACGCGTGCTTCCTCGCGGGTCAGTCCGTCGAAGCGGGTGCCAGTATTGGCAATGTGGCCGGTGGTATCGATAACGGTAGGCATCTCCAAGTTGTAGCGGGTGCCCATTGCGTAGTCATTCGGATCGTGGGCCGGGGTGATCTTCACCGCGCCGGTACCGAATTCCATGTCCACGTAATCATCGGCGATGATCTTAAGTTTTAGGTCATCACGGAATGGGTGCGGCAGCTCCTTGCCTACCAAGTCGGCGTAGCGCTCATCGTCTGGGTGGACGGCAATGGCGACGTCACCCAGCATGGTCTCCACACGGGTGGTGGCCACGATGAGGTGCGGTTCATCGTCATTGAGCGAGCCATAGCGGATGGACACCAGCTCGCCCTCGACGTCTTTGTAGACGACCTCGATATCGGAGACGGCGGTCTCGAGCACCGGAGACCAGTTCACCAAGCGGTTGGCCTGGTAGATCATGCCCTCATCGTAGAGGTTCTTAAAGATGGTCTGTACGGCGCGGGAGAGGCCATCATCCAAGGTGAAGCGCTCGCGGGACCAGTCCACGGAGTCACCGATGGCGCGCATCTGGTTCTGGATGGTGCCGCCGTACTGCTCCTTCCATTCCCAGACCTTGTCAATGAATTCTTCACGCTCATAGTCCCAGCGCTTCTTGCCCTCGGTCTCCTTGAGCTTGGCCTCGACCTTGGTCTGAGTAGCAATGCCGGCATGATCGGCACCGGGCAGCCACAGGGTGGCGTAGCCCTGCATGCGCTTGCGGCGGATAATGGAATCAATCAGCGTGTGGTCCAAGGCGTGGCCCATGTGCAGCTGGCCGGTCACGTTCGGCGGCGGTAGCACGATGGAATAAGGCTCGGCCTCCGAATTCGCATCCGGGGTGAAGTAGCCCTTTTCTACCCAGCCCTCATAGAGGTCCTTCTCTACGGCCTGCGGCTGCCAAGACTTGGGCAGCGCATCGGCGCGGTTGGTACCAACTAATTGCTCATTATTTTGCTCAGTCACCTGGCCGATTCTACCTTGCACGTCAACCGGCTCAGCCAGGCAGGGTGCGCGCCGTGGCTAAAGCGCGCACCGGGTGTGTTTTAGAGCAGGTCTGCTACGGCCTCGCGCTCTTCACGCAGCTCAGCTACGGAGGCCTCAATGCGCTCCTTTTGAAACTCATTGAGCTCAAGTCCCTGCACAATCTCCCACTTACCGTTGCGGCTAATGGTGGGGAAACCGCAAATAAGGCCCTTATCGACGCCGTAGGAACCGTCCGAAGGCACCGCCGCAGTGCGCCAATCTTCCGTTCCATGAATCCAATCGTGCATGTGATCCACGGCTGCCGACGCGGCCGATGCGGCCGAGGAGCTGCCGCGCACCTCAATGATTTCAGCGCCGCGCTTGGCCACCTTGGGGATCATGTCCTGCCGGTACCACTCCTGGTCCACCTCAGCGTTGGAATAGGTAATATCCGGGAACTGGCTAGCAGAATGGTTACCCCAGACCGCGACCTTAGTGAAATCAGTAGTGGATTTGCCGGTCTTTAGCGCTAGCTGACTCAGGGCGCGGTTGTGATCCAAGCGCATGAGGGCAGTGAACTGGGAATCATCCAAATCCGGTGCATTATTCGCCGCGATGAGCGCATTGGTATTTGCCGGGTTGCCCACCACGAGCACGCGGACATCGCGCGCGGCGTAGTCATTAATAGCCTTGCCTTGCTTGGTGAAGATGGCGCCATTGGCTTCCAGCAGGTCGGCGCGCTCCATTCCCTTGCTGCGTGGGCGAGCGCCGACGAGGAAGGCGGCGGAGGTGTTTTCGAAGGCCTCCTTTAGATCATCGGTAACCGTAATGGAGTTAACCAGCGGCAGGGCGGAGTCATTGAGCTCCATAGCTACTCCCTGGGCCTTGCCTACTGCTGCCGGAATTTCCAGCAGCGCTAGATCTACCGGGGTGTCCTTGCCATAGACATCGCCGGCGGCGATGCGCCACAGCAGCGAGTATGCAATATTGCCGGCGGCACCGGTAACAGTGACTTTGACGGGCTGTGTCATGTTTTTAAGCCTCCTCAATGGCTGCAACGGGGGCGGTGCACGCGAGCTTTACTGCTTGCGCCACCACTGGATGTATCCACTACCGAGCTTAGCCCCACCGCCGGCTCGCGCGCTGTGAATTTAGACCCCTCTTTTGGAGGGAAAAGACAGTGAACTTGCGTTAAATTACCCCCATTTACCTCCAAATTAACGCCCCCAATGGACCAGAAACTCCCGCACGGGGTGAGTAATCGGGCATGATAGGAAAAGGAAAAGCGGGGCACTCCCCCACTCCACACACCCAAATTGCATAGGGGACCTCCCACTTCCGCATCGTTAGATATCAGTTCACCGCGCCACCGCCGCGCCGCAAGGATTAAGGACATACGCAATGAGCACTGAGAATACTGACCCACTGCAGACTGCAGGCCAGGCGGATTCTCCTCACGCTGCCCACGCGGAATCCGTCAGCATTGACTCCGTGGTGGACGTTGCGATCAAGCAGTTTTCCCGCTGCGGTTTTGCAGAAACCAAGCTGGATTCCATCGCCCAGGAATCCGGCATGTCCAAGCGCATGATTCATTATCACTTTGGCGATAAGAAGGGCCTATACCTGCGTGCGCTGAGCACCGCCGCGCAGCGCCTTAACCCGCCCGAGGATGCCCTGGAAATCGATACCACGGTTCCGGTCGAGGGCGTGCGCAAACTGGTGGATTGGCTCTTCCGCGAACGCGTAGCCAACCCGGAGGCCATCCGCATGTTGGTGTGGGAGACCAACCAGCAGATTGTGGACCCAGCTCAGCAAGCGGTTGCCGACGTCGCCGGGGTCGCCCTCCATCTCGACCGCCTGCTGCTCCTAGGCCAGGACGCCGGCGCCTTCCGCCCGGGTATTTCTGCCAATGACATCTTTACCCTCATTTCCTCGTTGACCGTATACCGCGTGACCAACCAGGTGATGGTGGAAAACATGCTGGGGGTAAACTTCAATACCCAAGAAAATATCGACGGCATGCATAGGCTCACCGTCGATGCTGTGCTGGCGTTTTTGACCGCCAATATTCCGGACTCAGGCTACGAGTCCTACCTCACGTCTTCCTCTTTCGATACAAAGGAGGGCGACGAGGCCTCGCCGCAGGATATCTACAGCGAGGAGTAGCCGGCGCGGGCTTAGGCGGATTCCTTGGCCTCGTCCGTATAGCTAAACTGCGGCTCTGCGCCCTCGGTCACGCACTCTGGGGTGATGTGCACCGTGGCGATATCCTCGCGATCCGGCAGATCGTACATGACTGGGACCAGCAGCTCTTCCATAATGGCGCGCAAACCACGTGCACCCGTCTTGCGCTCCAAGGCAAGCTCCGCAATAGCATCTAATGCCGCCGGCTCGATTTCTAGTTCGCAGTCATCCATCTCAAAGAGACGGCTGTACTGCTTGACCAGGGAATTCTTTGGCTCGGTGAGCACCTTGACCAGGGATTCACGGTCCAGGTTATCTACCGTGGCCACGACAGGAAGGCGGCCGATGAATTCTGGGATGAGCCCGAACTTCACTAGGTCTTCTGGGCGCACCTGGGAGAAGAGGTCGACCTTTTCGCGCTCGTCCTTGGTATCCAAGTTGGCGCCAAAGCCTACCCCCTTCTTGCCCACGCGATCCGCAATGACCTGGTCCAGGCCTGCGAAAGCACCGGCGACGATGAACAAAATATTGGAGGTATCCAGCTGGATAAACTCCTGGTTCGGGTGCTTGCGCCCGCCTTGTGGCGGGATGGCCGCCACGGTGCCTTCCAGGATCTTCAGCAGGGCCTGCTGCACGCCCTCGCCGGACACGTCGCGGGTAATGGACGGGTTCTCTGACTTGCGGGAAATCTTGTCCACCTCGTCGACGTAGATGATGCCGCGCTGTGCGCGCTCCACGTCAAAGTCCGCGGCCTGCAGCAGTTTCAACAGGATATTTTCCACGTCTTCGCCCACGTAGCCGGCCTCGGTGAGGCTGGTGGCATCAGCGATGGCAAAGGGCACGTCGAGAAGCCGGGCCAAGGTCTGCGCCAAGTAAGTCTTACCGGAACCGGTAGGTCCCAACATCAAGATATTGGATTTGGAGATCTCCACCTCATCGCCCTCGGCTTTCTTGCGGCGGGCGTCTAGCGCAGCGGACTCCTCCGCCTTGATGCGCTTGTAGTGGTTGTAGACCGCCACGGACAGCACGCGCTTGGCCTTGTCCTGGCCAATGACGTACTTATCCAGAAAGGCGGAAATCTGCGAGGGCCGAGGCAGGCGCACCTCCGCATCGGAGGATTCCTGTGCCTGTTCTTGGCCCAGTTCCTCTTCGATGATCTCATTGCATAGCTCGATGCACTCATCACAGATGTAGACACCGCCGCCGGCGATGAGCTTTTTCACCTGTTTCTGACTCTTGCCACAAAAGGAACACTTGAGCAGGTCAGCGCTTTCTTGCATACGTGCCATTAAGTTCTTTCACACTCGCTTTTCGTTACCGCTACTCATATACGGAAAGACGATTCTACCCTTCCGAGCGGCTCCAACTTCATCTGTTTCTACCTTAGTAAATCAATCCGACAGGCCCTTCATTCATTCCCTTCCGCGTGGCGAATTTCCCGGTGTTTTCCGCCCCCGTGAAGGCTAGACTGGGAGGTGAGACCCGCATTTCACCCTCTCAAGAACAGGAGCATCATGTTCGATCTCACAGACCGCGTAGCCATTGTCACCGGCGGTGCTTCCGGCATTGGCCGCGGCATCGTCGCCTCGCTGCGAGAGGCCGGCGCCACCGTCATCATCGCCGATATCAACCTCGACCACGCCACCGCCACTGCCAAGGAGCTAGGCGCCAGCGCCGTGCGTGTGGATGTAACCGACCGCGCTTCGGTCAAAGACATGTACCGCCAGGTCGTTTCTGAGCACGGCGGGTTCGATATCGTCTGTTCCAATGCCGGCGTCTTCCCCAATTGCCCGCTGGCAGAGATGACCGATGAGCAGTGGGAGGCCATGTTTGCCATCAATACCCACGGCACCTTTAAGGTGGTCCAAGAAGCACTCCCCTACCTGCAGGAACGCCGCTATGGTCGCATCGTGATTACCACGTCTATTACCGGCTCGCACACGGGCTTTCCCGGCTGGGCCCACTATGGCGCATCCAAAGCCGCCCAGCAGGGATTTATGCGCTCGGCCGCGCTCGAAGTCGCCCGCGATGGGATCACCATCAACGGCGTCCTTCCCGGCAATATCCTTACCGAGGGCCTCGAAGCCCAAGGCCAAGAGTACCTCGACCAGATGACACGTTCGGTGCCCTTGCACCGCCTTGGCACCCCGCGCGATATCGGCAACGCAGCGGCCTTCCTTGCTTCGAAGGAGGCAGGCTACATCACCGGCCAAACCCTCATTATTGACGGCGGCCAGCTCCTTCCCGAAACCCCCGAAGCCATCTTGCCACCGCGCGACTAGCTCTGCTTGCCGACGCCCGTTACCTTGTGAGTGTCCCCGATAATGGGGATAGTCGCTGGTCCCGGTATGGCTTACCTGCCCTGTAGTTTCCATAATCCGGGGGGTGTTGCCGCCGGGTGCCAGGACTTTCGATGACAGCTGATAGGGACACGGCCAGTTTTAAACTAGGTCTCTTTGTAACGTGGGTGCTTGCAACGAAGGTCATGACACCAGCGACTGGAACAACGCCATACCCATCTCGTTTTCTAGGAGCTCATCATGTCTCCGGAGCATTCCATCGACATATTCCTTGGGTTAGACGTCGGCAAATCTGAACACCACGCCTGCGCCTTAGACCGTGATGGCAACAAGGTCTTCGACAAACCGTTGCCTCAACTCGAATCCGAACTAGCAGGCGTTTTTCACCAGCTTCAGAAGCTTGGCACCGTGCTCGTGATCGTCGACCAACCCAACACCATCGGCGCACTACCGATTGCTGTAGCCCGGGACTGCGGTTGCGAAGTCGGATACCTGCCAGGTCTTGCGATGCGCAAAGCTGCAGATCTCTATCCGGGACGTGCAAAAACAGACAAACGCGACGCATTCATCATCGCCGACACCGCCCGCACAATGCCCCACACGCTACGTGCCGTCGACCGCAATGATGAGGTACTCTCCGCCCTAAAGATGCTGTCCGGCTTCGATGATGACATCGCCCGCGATTGCACTCGCACTGTCAATCGGCTTCGCAGTGTCCTCACCCAGATCTACCCCAGCCTGGAACGAGTTTTTGCTGGTAGCACCCTGACTCGCACGCCGATCCTGGAATTATTGATCCATTACAAGGGACCGCAGGGGCTAAAAAGAGCCGGATACCAACGAGTGTTGAACTGGATGATCAAGCGCACACGTAAAGACCCCACCCCGCTGGTAGACGACATTTTTACAGCGCTGAAAGCTCAAACAGTCACCGTGCCTGGAAGCGATGCCGCCGAGTTAGTAATTCCTCAACTGGCTGCAAACATCCAGGCCCTCAAAGAGCAACGAAACACCATTGCTGAGCAGGTTGAAGAGATGCTCGCTGATTTCCCTCTTTGTGAGGTCTTGATGAGTATGCCCGGAGTCGGCATCAAGACCGCAGCGCAGATCCTTCTTGCGATCGGTGATGGCTCCGACTTCGCTAGTGCTGGCCACTTAGCTGCTTATGCTGGAATAGCACCCGTGACTAGACGATCCGGTTCGTCGATCAGAGGTGAATTCCCGGCACGGTCAGGCAATAAACGACTGAAAAACGCCTTGTTCTACTCCGCATTCGCAGTTATCCGCAGCCACGAACCGTCACGGCGGTATTACGAACGCAAACGCGCTGAAGGAAAACGCCACAACGCAGCAGTCATCTGCCTGGCACGACGCCGATGCAATGTCATCTACGCGATGCTGAAAAACAAGGAGTTCTTCCGCGAAATCCCGCCACGCCCCGTCGCCGCATAAAGCCCCAAAGACGAAGCCGACCAGCACACGCTGGCCGGCTCCTAGGCACGCCTAAGAAACTACTCCCAAGACTGTGCTCGTCAACATCGGTCTGGCACTTGACAAAAACATAGGGACACCCCCCAACACCACCCCACCCCAAAGTTCCATACATTGAATTTGGTGATTCATTGAACTGAACACTATTCTTGGCTGCCATGAGTATTAGCGTCCAGAACTTGAGCGTGAGCTACGGCGCGAACACCGCGATTCGGAACATCAGCTTCACCCTCGACTCCCCCGGCATGCACGGCATCATCGGCCCCAACGGCTCAGGCAAATCCACCCTCATGAAGGCGATGCTCCAGATCCTGGACAAACACAACGTCCACGGCACAGGCCCCACCGGCGCCCCTGCCGGCTACCCCGTCACCCTCGACGGCAAGGCCCCCGCCGAGCAGCGCCGCGCAATCGCTTATATCGAGCAGCGCTCTGACCTCGACCGCAACTTCCCCACCAGCGTCTTCGACACCGTCCTGATGGGCACTTACCCGCGCCTGGGTCTTTTCCACCGCCCCGGCAAGGCCGAACGCGAAGCAGCCACCCAGGCTCTCAAGGACGTCGACATGTGGGACTTTCGCCACCGCCACATCAGCGAACTCTCGGGCGGACAGTTCCAGCGCGTCCTCTTTGCCCGCGCCATCGTCCAGGACGCGGAGTACATCTTCCTGGACGAGCCCTTCGTCGGCATCGACGTCCCCAGCGAGAAGACGATCGTGACCCTGCTGCGGCAGATGGCGGACGCGGGCAAGCACGTCGTCGTCGTGCACCACGACATGAACACGGTGCGCGGCTACTACAACGACCTCATCGTCCTCAACGGCGAGCTCGTCGCGGCGGGTCCCACCGAGGAGGTCTTCGTCCCCGACGTGCTGCAGAAGGCCTTCGGCGCGCTCGTCATCCGCGAGCCGTCAGCACCAGCCCACCCCACGCCACGGCAGGCAGCCCTCCAGGAGGAGACAGCATGATCGCGGAGTTCCTCGACTCACTACTCAGCCACGGCTACCTGCAAAAAGCGCTGATCACCTCGGTGATCGTGGGCGTGGCCTGCGGCATCGTCGGCAGCTTCATCGTGCTGCGCGGCATGGCCCTGATCGGCGACGCCATCTCGCACGCCGTACTACCGGGGGTCGCGGCCTCCTACCTGCTCGGCACGAACCTCTTCCTCGGGGCGGTGGTCGCGGGTCTACTCGCCACACTGGCGATCGGGCTGATCAGCGAACGCTCCACTGTGAAGAACGATTCGGCGATCGGCATCGTCTTTTCCACCTTCTTCGCGATCGGCGTGCTGCTCATGGCGAAAGCGCAGACGGCGACGGATCTGACGGAGATCCTCTTCGGCAACGTCCTGACCGTTCAGGACGCCGACCGCAACCTCTCGATCGGTATTGCCGCTGCCGTGCTGATTCTCACGCTGGTCTTTTACAAGGAGCTCAAGCTCAGCACCTTCGACCCCGTCATGGCGCAGTCGGCTGGCGTGCCCGTGCGGGCAATCCACTACGGGCTGATGGTGGTGCTCACGCTGGTGACGGTCATTTCCCTGCAGACGGTGGGCGTGATCCTGGTGGTCTCCCTGCTGATTACTCCGGCGTCGGCGGCGTACCTGCTGACGAACCGGCTGGGAGTGATGATCGGGCTTTCAGTGGCGATCTCGGC
Source organism: Corynebacterium sp. p3-SID1241 (assembly GCA_025144025.1). Classification (GTDB taxonomy): domain Bacteria; phylum Actinomycetota; class Actinomycetes; order Mycobacteriales; family Mycobacteriaceae; genus Corynebacterium. The sequence continues at coordinate 50,144 of JALXWS010000007.1, forward strand.
GCTCAGCTCCGTAGTGGGGCTGTTCCTGAGCTATAGCTACAACGTGTCCTCCGGCGTGACGATCGTGCTGACCGCCAGCGCGCTGTTCCTGCTGGCTTTCCTCTTCGCGCCAGGCAAGGGACTGATTGCTCGCTCGCTGGGCAATAAGCCACTGGCCGCGCTGTTGGCCCTCCTGGTGGGCGGTGCCCTCGTGTTCGGGGCCGTGACCTTCTCGACGGAGGAGAAGGCAGACGGTGAGCAGCTGAACGTCGTCACCACCTTCACGCTGCTGGCGGACCTGGTGGAGGAGATCGGCGGCGAGGCGGTGGACGTCCATAACCTCGTGCCGACCGGCACGGACCCGCACGACTACGACCCCCTGCCCGCGGACCTGGATGCGACGAGCGACGCCGACCTGCTGTTCTACAACGGGCTGAACCTCGAGGGCGGTGAGCACGGCTGGCTCGCGAAACTGAAAAACACCGCGGGCCTGGACGATTCCCAGATGGTCGAGGCCACCAAGGGCGTGGAACCGAAGTACCTCAAGGACGAAAAGGGCAATCAGGAGATCAACCCGCACGCCTTCCTGGACCCGACCGTCGGCATCGCGATGGCCGAGAACGTGACCGCGGCGCTGGCCGAGGCCCTGCCCGAGCGTGCCGAGCACATCGAGGAGAAGGGGGCGGAGTACAAGGCCATGCTGGAGAGCATCGACGCCGACTACCGCGAGCAGATCGGTGCGCTGCCGAAGGAGGATCGTGTGCTCGTGGCCAGTGAACATGCCTTCCAATACATGGTCGACACCTACGGCATGGAGCAGCTGTATATCTGGCAGATCGACACGGATGAAAACGGCTCCCCCGCGCAGATCGGACACCTCGTGCGCCAGCTGAAGGACAAGCGCCCGAAGCACCTGTTCGTGGAGTCGAACGTGGATACGCGCCCCATGAAGACCGTCTCGAAGGAGGCCGGGATTCCGATCTTCGACGAGCCACTGCACTCCGATGAGCTCGGCAAGCCGGGCACGGTCGCGGGAACCTACGAGGATTTCCTGCGCAGCAACTTGAAGACCATGATCGCGGGGCTGAAGCGCTAAAACGCGAATGCTCGAGGCCCACATGCGTTGGGCTTCCCCGGTCGCATTCCCGTTACCTTGTGAGTGTCCCCGATAATGGGGATAGTCGCTGGTCCCGGTATGGCTTACCTGCCCTGTAGTTTCCATAATCCGGGGGGTGTTGCCGCCGGGTGCCAGGACTTTCGATGACAGCTGATAGGGACACGGCCAGTTTTAAACTAGGTCTCTTTGTAACGTGGGTGCTTGCAACGAAGGTCATGACACCAGCGACTGGAACAACGCCATACCCATCTCGTTTTCTAGGAGCTCATCATGTCTCCGGAGCATTCCATCGACATATTCCTTGGGTTAGACGTCGGCAAATCTGAACACCACGCCTGCGCCTTAGACCGTGATGGCAACAAGGTCTTCGACAAACCGTTGCCTCAACTCGAATCCGAACTAGCAGGCGTTTTTCACCAGCTTCAGAAGCTTGGCACCGTGCTCGTGATCGTCGACCAACCCAACACCATCGGCGCACTACCGATTGCTGTAGCCCGGGACTGCGGTTGCGAAGTCGGATACCTGCCAGGTCTTGCGATGCGCAAAGCTGCAGATCTCTATCCGGGACGTGCAAAAACAGACAAACGCGACGCATTCATCATCGCCGACACCGCCCGCACAATGCCCCACACGCTACGTGCCGTCGACCGCAATGATGAGGTACTCTCCGCCCTAAAGATGCTGTCCGGCTTCGATGATGACATCGCCCGCGATTGCACTCGCACTGTCAATCGGCTTCGCAGTGTCCTCACCCAGATCTACCCCAGCCTGGAACGAGTTTTTGCTGGTAGCACCCTGACTCGCACGCCGATCCTGGAATTATTGATCCATTACAAGGGACCGCAGGGGCTAAAAAGAGCCGGATACCAACGAGTGTTGAACTGGATGATCAAGCGCACACGTAAAGACCCCACCCCGCTGGTAGACGACATTTTTACAGCGCTGAAAGCTCAAACAGTCACCGTGCCTGGAAGCGATGCCGCCGAGTTAGTAATTCCTCAACTGGCTGCAAACATCCAGGCCCTCAAAGAGCAACGAAACACCATTGCTGAGCAGGTTGAAGAGATGCTCGCTGATTTCCCTCTTTGTGAGGTCTTGATGAGTATGCCCGGAGTCGGCATCAAGACCGCAGCGCAGATCCTTCTTGCGATCGGTGATGGCTCCGACTTCGCTAGTGCTGGCCACTTAGCTGCTTATGCTGGAATAGCACCCGTGACTAGACGATCCGGTTCGTCGATCAGAGGTGAATTCCCGGCACGGTCAGGCAATAAACGACTGAAAAACGCCTTGTTCTACTCCGCATTCGCAGTTATCCGCAGCCACGAACCGTCACGGCGGTATTACGAACGCAAACGCGCTGAAGGAAAACGCCACAACGCAGCAGTCATCTGCCTGGCACGACGCCGATGCAATGTCATCTACGCGATGCTGAAAAACAAGGAGTTCTTCCGCGAAATCCCGCCACGCCCCGTCGCCGCATAAAGCCCCAAAGACGAAGCCGACCAGCACACGCTGGCCGGCTCCTAGGCACGCCTAAGAAACTACTCCCAAGACTGTGCTCGTCAACATCGGTCTGGCACTTGACAAAAACATAGGGACACCCCCCCTTCTACTCAGCCAACACAACACAAGGCCCCTTGTCGCACTTTCGCGACAAGGGGCCTTGTGAGGATTTCATTCAGTGGCTACTTATTGCAGCCAGTCGAAGTCGAGCAGGAAAAGTTCTGCGTCGAGCATCTCGTGTTCATCCGGTGCATGACCAGTGACGGCTTCTAGTGCCTCTGCAACGTCCTTAGTCGTAGCAGGGGTCTTATCAGCGTCAAGCAGGGTTTCTGCCACCAAAGCACGAACCGGAGCTTTCGAAACGGTGTCCAAGCCGGTGCCAGTGGTGGAGCCCTTGAACGCATCAGCGATGCCGTCCATCAAAGAACGCATCTTGTTCATTACTCACACTCCATGTGGCTCATCTCTGTTTGATAGGGAAGAATATACGCGGCACACCACCACTAAGCAACCCTTAGGTTGCTTAAAGTTAACCTTTTGTTAACTTACGGAAAGTGTGCCGCGCACCACAGAAGAAGTTTTCTCCCGAGCGAACAGTGGGGCCTAGAGGTCACCGAACGGCGTAAAGCCGAAGTAGTGGTCCAGCGTATCGCGGGCAATCCACATAATGGCCACGAGGATAACGACAGCCAATACGGCGTAGACGGTCCAGCCGAGCACCTTCATCTGAGTGCTTGCCGGGGTATCGCCTACGACAACGCCGTTATCATCGCGAATAGGGTCACCAGTCATGCACCGCATGCCTAAGGAGAAAAGGAGCGGGATGCCAGCACCAAAGACCAATGCTAGGCCGGCAACCTGAACGAGGGACTGAAAGATTTCTGCAGCGGTCATGATTTAGCGCTCCTCTTGAGCAGTAGACGGCGCGGAAGCTTCCTCCGCATAAGTAGCAGCACCTGGAGCGGCACCAGCAGCGACTGGCTCCTTGCGGTCAGAACCGGCACCGGCACCCATGGAGGAATCCACGGACTCAGAATTCGGGTCCCAATCGTTATTCACGTTAGAGGCATCCACTGGGCTCATGCGGGAACGAACGACGATGAGTCCGGCCAGGGCCAGCAACAAGACGAAATCCACAATGGCACCAGTTGCCACATTAGTGAAGGAGGAGACACCGTGTGCCAGCCACCAGGTAGCAAAGCCTACAAAAGCTGCGCACGGCAGGGTGATAAGCCAGGCGGAAACCATGCGCATTGCCACACCCCAGCGAACCTCGGCGCCCCGCCGACCCAAGCCGGTACCCAGGATGGAACCGGTGGACACGTGAGTGGTAGACAGTGCCATACCACCGGTCGCAGAGGTGAGGATAATCGCTGCGGAGGTAGCCTCGGCGGCCATGCCCTGCGGGGACTCGATCTCCACCAGGCCTTTGCCCAGGGTGCGGATAACGCGCCAGCCGCCAGACAAGGTACCGGCCGCAATGGCGACGGCACAGGAGATAATGACCCAGGTGGGAATGCGGGCGTCGGCAACCGCATGCCCAGAAGCAACCAGCGCTAGGAAGATAACACCCATGGTCTTCTGCGCATCACCAGCGCCGTGAGCCAGGGACACCAGGCAGGCGGTGACAATCTGGCCATGGCGGAAGTGTTCATTCTTAGCCTTATTCGGAATGGTGTTGGTAACCCAGTAGATAAGGAAGGTAGCGCACGCAGATACCAACGCGGCGATAATTGGGGAGGCAACAGCCGGGATAATAATCTTGCCGGCAATAGAGGACCACTCCACACCAGCCGAACCCATAGCGGCGAACGCAGCACCGATGAGACCGCCGAACAAAGCGTGAGAGGAACTGGAGGGCATGCCCAGCAGCCAGGTAAATAGGTTCCAAATAATGCCACCGATAAGGCCGGTGAAGACCACCATCAGCAGTGCTTGGCCGTCGGTGTCCGCGGCCGCACCGGAAAGGTCATAGGAATCAAGGTTCACAATGCCTTTTGCCACGGTCGCAGCAACGTTGACCGAAAGGAAGGCACCGACAAGGTTGAGGACTGCGGAGATTGCTACCGCAGTAAAAGGTTTCAAGGCACCAGTGGCAATGGACGTGGCCATCGCGTTGGCAGTGTCATGAAATCCGTTCGTAAAATCAAAGGCGAGAGCGGTAACCACCACAATACCGAGGATAATCAGAGTCGCTGTCACAGCGTTGGCCCCTTGGAAAGAAAAGATGATGAACACGATACGCATCTACGGCGCCTTGACGCGTCGCGGACGAAATGCACAATACTCCTGCCAAGAACCACAGACAATTGTTTTTCTTTAACGTTTCCTTTGGTTAACCTTTAGTTAACCTACCGAGGTGTGGAATCGGCTCTCCCAGTTTTCCAATGAAAGATTTCCCCAGCTAATGGCATTTAAATTCCCAGCCCCCTCGCCCAGTTTGAGTGATAAAAACCACTAAGGGAGGTATGCCACCATCAAGCCGACATACCTCCCATTTAAGGGTGTTTTACAGCATCTAGCGGAAGGTGGAGAACTTCTTTACCACCCAGCGGCTCAGAACAAGCAGGATCACACCCAACACAATGGATACAACGCCAAGGGAGATAAAGAAGGCATTCTCCGCGCCTGCATCATCCGGGTTGTAGAAGCTAGCTAGAGAACCTGCCAACGACGTACCCATGGCAACCGCCATCATCCATACAGCCATCATGCGGGACGGGAATACCACCGGTGCCACCTTCGTAGCAAGTGCGTTACCCACCGGCGACAGGAGGAGCCCCGCCATAGTGAATAGGAACAGAATGAGGATAATGACATACATCGGCGTGGAGTTCGCTGCCGCACCCGAGTACGGCAGGAAGAAGAACAAGGAGATGCCGATGACGATATTGGCTACGCCGAACTTCACTGGGGTGGACCACTGCCTATCCCCAAGCTTTGTCCACATCGTTGCAAAGACAGCAGAGAAAATGACAATGAAGATCGGGTTAATGGATTGCACCAGTGATGGCGGAACTTCCCAGCCAAAGACATGGCGATCCAATCGCACATCCGAATAAATCGTCATCACTGTAAACTGCTGCTGGAAGATGCCGAAGAACAAAACACCGGAAATAAACATCGGAATAAAGCCCAACAGGCGGTTCTTTTCCTCGCGGGTGACCAGATTCGAGGTATACATCTGCGCCCACAGATAGATTGCTGCAGCAAGAGCAACCGCGGTAACGATATTGGACAGCCAATCCACCTGAATAGCGCCGGTGGCCAGCGCCACAACCATAACCACGATAATGGCCGCAACTACCACCCCGCCCATGAGCAGCTGCTTCGAGCTAGCCGGGTTGGGCACCTCGTGCCCCGCATCCTTAATGGTGGTTTTGCGCATAAGGGAATATTGGATCAAGCCGAGCGCCATACCAATTGCCGCGATTCCGAAGCCCCAGTGGAAGCCCTTCCAGCCCCACAGCGCAGTGGTAATTAGCGGACCAAATAGACCACCGATATTGACGCCCATATAGAAGATGGAGAAGCCACCATCGCGACGCGGGTCATCGCGGGTGTACATGGAGCCGAGCACGACCTGGGCAGTGGTCTTAACGCCGCCAGAGCCGACAGCAATCAGGACTAGGCCGATGGCCAGTCCAGTTACCGCAGGGATAAATGCCAGGGCGAGGTGGCCGACCATGACCAGAACGGCCGAATAGAACAGCGTGCGCTCGGCCCCCAAAACACGGTCAGCGACAAGAGAAGCTAACAAGCAGGCCATGTACACCAAGCCGCCGTAGGCACCCACGATCGACGTAGCATCAGCCCGATCCAAGCCAAGTCCACCATCAGTGGTGGCGTAGTACATATACAGCAAGACAAGTGCTTGCATGCCGTAGAAGCTAAAGCGCTCCCACATTTCCACGCCAAAGAGATTGGCCAAGCCCCAAGGGTGGCCAAAGAATGTGCGTTCGCCGCTCTGCGGGGTGGGCGCGGCGGCCTGTGCTGCCACGTCAGATGTGTGTTTCTCCATAAGATTATCTGACCATTCGGAGTTCTAAATCACAAATCCGACGCTATAGGTTTAGTGTCGCACGATAGAAATAAACCTAACGACCTGCAGAAATTTCTCTTCGAGCTTCACCCCATTCGGATGCAGGGAGAAAGCCCTCCAAGCAGCAGAAAACGCAAAGGGCCCTGCCCGCAGCTCAAGTTTGGCTGCAGGGCAGGGCTTTATGGGACGTTCTATCCCGTCCTAAGCGTTGAGTTTGCGGTACCCAAAGACCGTATCGATGATGCCGTATTCAACGGCTTCCTCAGCAGTCAGAATCTTATCGCGATCGGTATCGATGCGGATCTGCTCTGCGGTACGGCCGGTGTGCTCCGACAACGTAGTCTCCATCAGCTTGCGCATACGCTCAATCTCAGCGGCCTGAATCTCCAAGTCAGAAACCTGGCCCTGAGTGCCTTGGGTTGCTGGCTGGTGGATGAGCACACGGGAGTTAGGCAGCGCTGCGCGCTTGCCCGGTGCACCCGCAGCCAAAAGCACGGCTGCTGCAGAAGCGGCCTGACCCAAGCACACGGTCTGAACGTCAGGACGCACGTAGCGCATGGTGTCATAGATAGCCATCAACGCGGTAAAAGAACCACCCGGCGAATTGATGTACATGGTGATATCGCGGTCCGGATCCTGGCTTTCTAGGACCAGCAGCTGCGCCATGATGTCATTAGCAGAGGTGTCATCCACCTGGGTGCCCAAGAAGATGATGCGCTCTTCAAAGAGCTTGGAATATGGGTTGGTTTCCTTGGTGCCCTGTGCGGACTGCTCAATGAAGGACGGCAGAACGTAGCGGGAATTTGGCATCTGAGGTTGATTCATAGTGATTTTCTCCTTATTCCCTAGTTGCTCAGAGGGCCGTTAACGGACTCGATGACGTGGTCAACAATGCCGTATTCTTTAGCCTGCTGTGCAGTCATCCAACGGTCACGGTCAGAGTCCTTAGTGATCTGCTCAAAGGTCTGGCCAGTGTGCTCCGCAATAAGCTCGGCCATCTCACGCTTTGTTTGTGCAAACTGCTCAGCCTGGATAGCGATGTCTGCAGCAGTACCGCCAACACCAGCAGAAGGCTGGTGCATCATAATGCGTGCGTGCGGCAGTGCGAAGCGCTTGCCTTTAGTTCCGCCGGAAAGCAGGAACTGACCCATGGAAGCTGCCAAGCCCATGCCATAGGTAGCGATATCGCAAGGCGAGTACTTCATGGTGTCGTAGATGGCCATGCCGGCCGTAACTGAGCCACCCGGGGAGTTGATGTAGAGCGAAATGTCGCGAGTGGGGTCCTCGGCGGACAGCAGGAGGATCTGGGCGCACAGCTTGTTCGCAATCTCATCATCGACCTGGGTTCCCAGGAAGATAATGCGCTCGCGCAACAGGCGCTCGTACACGCTATCGCTCAGATTCATACCCGTAGACGACGAGTTCATTGAAATCTTCTCAGACATTAGTGGTTCTCCTTCAAGTGAAGAATGCTTTAACTGGCCCCACCTTACCGGCATTCCTCTCAAACTTGGCCTCTGTTCGCTATGAGCGTTGGGCCACAGCCCCAAAGGCGCACACGGAAGCTGGGTTAACATTTACTCATGTCTGTTTCCGAGCTGTCCACCAGTACCCAGAACTATTTGAAAGCTATCTGGGGGCTAAAGGAATGGTCATCCGAGCCCGTTACCGCCACGCTTATAGCGAAACAGCTGGGACTCAAGCTCTCCTCGGTTTCCGATGCAGTGCGCAAAATGGCGAAGCAAGGGCTCGTGTCACACACGCCCTATGGCTCTGTGGAGTTAACCGAACTTGGCAGGCAGTACGCATTGGTCATGGTGCGCCGTCACCGATTGCTTGAGTCTTTTTTGGTTCAAGCATTGGGCTACACCTGGGACGAAGTCCATAATGAAGCCGAAAATCTCGAACACGCGGTGTCTGACATGCTCATAGAACGTGTGGATAAGTTCCTTGATTACCCCACTAGGGATCCGCACGGCGATCCTATCCCTACGGTTGATGGACAGATCACCATCCCCAGTGCGCATCGCCTCACCGACAGCGGTGCACAATCGCAGGTGACCGTGGAACGCATTTCTGATTCCGACCCACAACTGCTGAAGTTCCTTGAAGAGCGCGGCATTGTCACTGGGGCTGTTCTTAGCACGCGCGAGGGAGCGCCCTTTTCAGATTCTCTCGAAATACAGGTGGCCGGCGGCACTCAGTGGGTAGTACTTGGACGCCCAGCTACCGACGCAGTGTTTGTAGCACACCACAACCTTTAGACATTCCCCTTTGCATTAATCCTGCTCTCACCTGCCCTTTTCAAAACTACGTTAGACCGTAGTTGCAACTACGGCATTGCGTAGTTAGTCTTTTCGAATATCACCTACCCCACTTATGGCTAAGGCCAGGATGAGCAGGATTGCCATGTCAGACTCACCAGATTTGGTGTACTTTTCCAGCGTTTCAGAGAACACGAAAAGATTCGTCGAACGCTTAGATAGACCCGCGGTGCGCATTCCACTGCGCCCCAAGAAAACCGGGATGATCCAGGTTTCACACCCGTACGTACTCATCGTTCCCACCTACGGCGGCGGCTCGCTCAAACGCGCCGTCCCCAAACAGGTCATCGACTTCCTCAATGACCCAATCAACCGCTCCTTTATCCGGGGCGTTATTACCTCAGGGAATACCAACTTCGGAAGTGCTTACTGCGTCGCCGGACGCATCATTTCCGCCAAGTGCCACGTACCGGAGCTGTATCACTTCGAGCTTCTCGGCACCCAGAAGGACATCGCCGCCGTAAAGCAGGGCCTTCAGAAGTTTTGGGAGCAGCAAAAGCAGCTAACGATGACACCCCATTAATCCCCCACAAGATGAAGAACACATCCGCATCACACAGATTGGAAAACACAATGTGGCCTCTTGATGCCAGCCCCACACAGACTATTGGCGCTACGCCCCGCACCGCTTCAGCAGACAATGCCGGCGGTGTCGGCAAGCGCAAGAGCTACCACGCACTCAACGCGCAGCTGAACTTGTTCGACGCTTCTGGAAAAATCCAGTTTGACAAGGACATTCAGGCAGCACAAGACTATGTCACGCACCATGTCGCTCCCCGCATGCATCAGTTCGATTCCACCAAGCAACGCTTGGAATGGTTGGTTGATAACGAGTACTACGAGCGGGATTTCCTTGAGCTTTATGATGACGCCTTTCTGTGCGCCACGTACGACAGAGCACATCGAGTTAAGCATCAGTTCCGCACCTTCCTCGGCGCATTTAAGTTCTTCACTTCATATGCACTGAAAACCTTTGATGGCTCCCGATTCCTAGAAGGCTACGAAGAACGCGTCGCCACCACAGCTTTATACCTTGCACAGGGCGACGAAGAGCTCGCAGAAAAGCTGGTGGATGACATCATGACCGGACGCTTCCAGCCCGCCACCCCTACTTTTCTCAACGCAGGCAAAGCCCAGCGCGGCGAAATGGTCTCCTGCTTCCTCCTGCGAATCGAAGACAATTTGGAGAGCATTGGCCGCTGCGTGAACTCTGCACTGCAACTATCAAAGCGCGGTGGTGGAGTGGCCCTGTTGCTGAGCAATCTGCGCGAATCCGGAGCCCCGATCAAAAAGATTGAGAACCAGGCTTCCGGCGTAGTCCCAGTCATGAAGATTCTCGAAGATAGCTTCAGCTATGCCAACCAATTGGGCTCCCGGCAGGGCGCTGGAGCCGTCTACCTGCATGCGCACCATCCAGATATTCTTCGCTTCCTGGATACCAAGCGGGAAAATGCCGATGAGAAAGTCCGCATCAAGACTCTTTCGCTGGGGGTTGTTATTCCAGATATAACCTTCCGTCTGGCCAAAGAGAACAAGGATATGCATCTTTTTAGCCCGTATGACATCGCTCGCGAGTACGGCGTAGCCATGTCTGACATGTCCATCACCGAGTACTACGACGAGCTGGTTGCCAATCCGCGAATCTCTCACACGACCATTAAGGCCCGCGAGTTTTTCACCACGCTGGCTGAGCTTCAGTTTGAATCCGGATACCCCTACATCCTCTTTGAGGATACGGTCAACCGCGCTAATCCCCTCAAAGGACATATCAATATGTCCAACCTGTGTAGCGAAATCCTCCAGGTCAACACGCCATCGACCTACGGAGCTTCGGGTGACTACACCACCGTTGGCCAGGATATTTCCTGCAATCTAGGGTCGCTCAACATTGCGAAGGCTTTTGAATCGCCGGACTTCGGGGAGACCGTCGAAACCGCAGTGCGTGCCCTCACGAAGGTTTCAGACCTGACGAATATCGAAGCTGTTCCCTCCATCGCTCACGGAAATGCTTCCATGCATGCCATTGGTCTGGGCCAAATGAATCTCCACGGCTTCCTTGCTTCACAGCGTATTCCTTATGGCTGCGCCGAGGCACTGGACTTTACAAATATCTATTTCCTCACGGTGACCTACCATGCGCTCCGCGCATCCCATGCACTCGCGGTTGAAAAAGGTCAACGATTCACAGGCTTCGAAGAATCCACCTATGCCACTGGCGCCTACTTTGACAAATACATCGACCAAGACTGGGCGCCAGCCACTGAACACGTAAAACAGCTCTTCCACGAAGCAGGCGTGCAGATCCCTCAACGCGAGGATTGGCTACGGCTCAAGAATCAAGTGATGCAAGACGGCATCTACAACGCCTACTTGCAGGCAGTTCCACCCACTGGATCAATTTCCTACATCAATGACTCCACCGCGTCCATCCACCCAATTGCCTCCAAAATTGAAATACGCAAGGAAGGCCGCTTGGGGCGCGTGTACTACCCCGCGCCGGAAATGACCAACGACAACCTGGAGTATTTCGATGACTCCTACGCCGTGGGATACGAAAAAATCATCGACACCTACGCCATGGCCACCCAACACGTGGACCAAGGGCTTTCCCTGACCTTGTTCTTTACCGCTGATACCACCACGCGGGACATCAACAAGGCACAAATCTATGCCTGGAAAGCCGGAATCAAGACCCTCTACTACATCCGTTTACGCCAATCCGCGCTCCAAGGAACCGAGGTCGAAGGCTGCGTCTCCTGTGCTTTGTAGGAGCACGGTCCTCCCCCTTGTCCACAACCATTCACTCAGAAAGAAAGAAGCTATGTCGTCAACATCGAATAGTGCTGAACTAACCAGCATTTCAGTTACTCCGCCGAGCTACCGGCATGATCCTTCAGCCCGCATCCGCGCCATCAATTGGAACCGGGTGAGCGATGACAAGGATCTTGAAGTGTGGAACCGTCTAACCGCCAACTTTTGGTTGCCAGAGAAGGTCCCGCTTTCTAATGATCTCCCGGCGTGGCAGAAGATGACACCCGAGGAACGCAACCTCACCATGCGGGTGTTCACGGGACTCACCACCCTGGATACTGTCCAGGCCACCGTGGGTGAAATCTGTCAGATTCAAGATGCCCGCACCGAACACGAGGAGGCCGTGTATACCAACATCGCCTTCATGCAGTCAGTCCATGCCCGTTCATACTCTTCAGTGTTTTCTACCCTGAGCAGTACAAAGGAAATTGATGAAGCATACCGCTGGGCGGTGAATAACGACCTTCTCCAGGCACGCGCCAAGAAAGTTCTCGCGCACTATTTTGGGCCGGATCCACTCAAACGCAAGGTGTCATCGACGTTGCTTTCCTCGCTGCTTCTCTACGCGGGTTTCTATCTTCCCTTGCACTTTTCTGTCCACGCCACCCTGACAAATACGGCAGACATGATCCGCCTCATTCTGCGTGACAAGGCAGTGCACGGCTACTACTCGGGTTACAAATATCAGCGCGGTCTGGAATCCACGACCCCGCTACGGCAGAAGGAGATGCATGATTTCACCATTTCTTTGCTCGAAGAGCTTTATGCACTAGAGCTGGACTATTCCGGCGAGCTATATGAGCCTTTGGGACTCATGGATGATGTAGCCGTGTTCGTTCGCTATAACGCCAATAAGGCACTCATGAATTTGGGCTACCCGGATTATTTCCCGCCCGAAGAAACGGAAGTGAACCCAGAAATCCTCGCGGCCCTAGCCCCCGGAGCAGATGAGAACCATGACTTCTTCTCCGGATCTGGTTCCTCCTATGTCATTGGTACTGCTGAAGAAACGAGTGATGATGACTGGGATTTCTAAACCTTTTCCGCGACCGGACCAAGGAAGCTGGCTTGAGACCATCGCGCTGTTTGAAGCCATCCGCGAAGGAAACCAACCCGCAGCCATGCGGCTGTTGAATACATCCGCCGCACGAGAGGCCGTCCTCGGGGGGGGCTTCTAGGACTCATCGAACTGTACTTCCGCCATGAAGAAGGAGACAAAGTAGATGGCTTCCTCACCGCCGCCCACGCTGCCGGCCCACCACCGGCCTTTGGCTGCAAGCCTTTTCTCCCTTGACCACGTCTCCCTACACCCAACTAAGAAAGAAGGTTTACCATGACCACCCCACGTATCAGCGTTATCGTCGGCAGCCTGCGCCGAGAGTCATTTGCACGCAAGATTGCACACGAGGTGCTCACGATGATCCCTGAAGGCTACGAGGCAAACATCGTGGAAATCCGTGACTTGCCGCTCTATGACTTCGACTACGATGACCCCGCCGTCACGGACAAGCCCACTCCGGCTGAGTACACCACCTTTCGCGAGACCATCAAGAACTCGAGCGGGATCCTCTTCATTACGCCAGAGAACAACCGCACTATCCCTGCCTGCCTCAAAAACGCAGTGGACATCGGCTCTAAACCCAACTCAGATGTGGCGTGGAAGAACCTTCCCGTAGGTATCATTAGCCACTCTGTAGGCCGCATGGGCGGCTACAGTTCACAGAAGAACCTTCGCCTCGCTCTGTCCTACTTCGACATGCCGCTCCCTGGTCAGCCCGAAGTATTTCTGGGCCAATCCCCCACCCTTTTCGAAGAGTCCGGACATCTCAATCAACGTACCGCAGACTTTGTCAAGGATTACGTTATGCGCTTCCTGCAGTTGACCGACGAGGCCTTTAGAGCCAAGAACGGCTAGCGGTATCCCCAGCCAACACACATCACGCCCTCTTCGAAGTACTCAAAGACTCCTAGAGGGCGTTCACAATGACACAAACCCCGGATTCAGGCTCATCCTTGAGTTACCTGAATCCGGGGTTTCATGCGCGCTCGCCACCACACATGTGGCAGCAGCGCGTTACAAGCGGGAGATTACTTCTCCTCGGAAGCTTCTGCAGCGTCCTCTTCTTCGATTTCACCGAAGTACTGGTCAACGTCCACGTCGTTGCCCTCTTCATCCTTAACGGTGGTGCGGCAGATAGCGGCAGCCAGTGCCTTGCCACGGCGCACGTCAGAGAAGAGGTTGGCAATCTGTCCGTTGGACTGCAGCTGTTGGATGAACTGGTTCGGATCCATGCCGTAGGACTGTGCGGTAAACAGGATGTGGTCGGTCAGCTCCTGCTGGGAGACTTCCGGCTCTTCCTGCTCCGCCACGGCGTCGAGGAATAGCTGGGTGCGGACGGACTCTTCCGCCTGCTCGCGGGTCTGCTTATCAAACTCTTCACGGGAAGTTCCCTGTGCCTCGAGCAGCTGAGCCAAAGCCTTCTCGTCGTGAGCCAGCTGGCCCAAGATCTGGTGCAGCTGGGAGTGAGCCTGCTCATCTACAACGGACTGCGGCAGCTCGAACTCAACCTCAGACAGTGCAGACTTCAGAACCTCATCGCGGATTTGTGCCGCCTGCTCGGCCTTCTTGGTCTCCTCCACCTGAGTCTTGGTGGATTCGCGCAGCTCGTCCATGGTGTCGAACTCGGAAGCCATCTGAGCAAACTCATCGTCCATAGCTGGCAGCTTGCGCTCCTTGGACTGCTGAACGTGGACCTTGATGGTGGCCTCTTCGTCCTTGTGCTCGCCAGACTGAATGGTGGAGGTGAACTCGTTGTCCTCACCGGTCTTCATGCCGCGCAAGGCGGTATCCAAGCCCTTGATGAGGTCATCGTCACCGATGCGGTAGGACAGACCCTCGGTAGAGGCGTCCTCGATCTTCTCGCCGTCAATCTCAGCAGTGATATCGATAATGGCGTAGTCACCGGTCTTCATCTTGCGCTTGGTGTCCTTAAGCTCACCAAAGCGTTCAGCCAGCTCCTCCAGAGCCTTATCGACGTCCTCTTCGTCAGCCTTCAGGGCCGGAACGGTAACGGAGATCTTGGAAAAGTCCGGAACCTCGAACTCTGGGCGGATATCAACCTCTGCGGTAAATTCCACAAAGTCCTTGTCCTCGATCTTGGAGATATCAACGTCCGGCTGGCCGATGACCTTCAGATCGTTTTCCTTCACTGCCTGCTCGTAGCGGGAAGGCAGCATGTCATTGACAACCTGCTCCAGGATGGGGCCGCGGCCGAAGCGAGCGTCAATAAGCTGGCGCGGTGCCTTGCCCTTACGGAAACCTGGAATAGAAACCTGCTGTGCGATTGCCGCGTAAGCCTGATCGATTTCCTGGTCCAGCTCCGCAAACGGAACGTTGACGGTGAGCTTAACGCGGGTATCGCTCAGCTTGTCTACGGTGGTCTTCACGAGTGAATCTCCCTGGCTTCATTGTTTTACGTACATAAACTTAAAGGGGGTCCGGAAATCCTTATTAGGGCATTTCCAGACCCCCATACGTCGGGGCGACAGGATTTGAACCTGCGACCCCCTGCTCCCAAAGCAGGTGCGCTACCAAACTGCGCCACGCCCCGTATGTAGGCCACCAAGTTGCCTTGGCTGCGTTGCATACCTGAGACAGTGTACCGTGTCCGTTTTAAATCTCCTAAACGGACCCCCATTAAACGGTATCTCCGCAGCCTAGCGAGCATTTTTGACAGGTTTCCGACTAAAAATCGAAATCAAACATTCCATCAAAGAAGCCGTCACCATCACCATCCGTCAGGCCGTCAAAGAAACCGCCACCGTCATCACCGCCACCCATATCGCCAGCGTCGCCTGCATCGCCGCCGTCGGCACCGAAGTCTCCACCGCCCATTTCATCGGGACCGCCCCAAGCGCCGCTCTCCGCGGCTGCCGCGGAATAACCGACGCCGGACATGCCAGAAAAGAGGGCATTAAACATCATGGAGTAGCCCATCATCCACACACCGGTTTGCAAAGCATCTGCCCACCACGGACGGGAATACCAACCAGCGGGAACCGGACGCCCCGCCACGGTGCCACCTGGGTAGTAGTTCGGGGTATCCGCCGAAGCATATGGAGAGGCAGTAATCTGCTGACCATTCGCTTCCACCGTGCGTTTTTCAGTGACCTTGCCAGCCGCGCGCTGCCCTTCCAGCGGAGGAAGTTCCGGACCCGGGTTAATACCCATAATTTCGCGAGCGGCATTAACGTAATGCATTCCCTCCAATGCAGATTCACGGGCCAGATTGGCCTGTTTAACGGTCGTCGCCTGCGCAATTGCGGAATTCGCCGCGGTAAAGCGCTCCGAGGCGTCCGCCATCGCTTGCTGAGAAGCAGTATCCGTGCCAGAAATCTGCATTACCTGGCCGCCGAGACGCTCTATCCACCGGCGGGCATCAGCCTGGGCGTCCGCAAGCTGCGTTGCTTCACGCTCCTCGCGCTTCTTTTTGGAGGTAGGCGAGGAAATTAGCCAAGCTCCACCGCCGAGCACGATTGCCACAAGAAGAAAGTTCACAGAAATCATCGCTTTCTTTAACGAGGTTTAGTCTCGCTAAACCAACGGTTGACGCAGCCATTCAGTTCCCTATGCCTTGCTCATTTTATTTTTTGACCCTGTGTGCGCTAAAGTATGGCGCAGCGTTTCAATAGCGCTCTGTGGGAATGTCGTATAGTGGCTAATACCTCAGCCTTCCAAGCTGAAGACGCGGGTTCGATTCCCGTCATTCCCTCCACTTTCGCTCATCTTTCAGGTGGGCGATTTTTCGTTTTCTACCTACCCCGGACCCGCTCATTCCGTCTTGAGCCCCCATTCCCAGCTGGCCACACTTGTTTTAAGGCAGAATTATGCGGCGATGTGTAGGGTGGCACACATGACTTCAACCATTAAGTATTCTGAATTCATCCGCAATCGCCATTCTCCCCGCGCCTTCTTACCGGAGCCCATGCCGGTAGAAGACATCAAGCAGGTTCTGGAAGACGCCCAGTCCGCCCCGTCTAACTCCAATACCCAGCCGTGGAATGTTCACCTCGTAGGCGGGGAAAGACTCAAAGAACTAAGCGTCGCCCTTATTGAGGAATTCGATACCAACGGACTCAGCCCGGATTTCACCACCGATTATGGTGAGGGTGTCCATCCCCAGCGATCCCAGGAGCTGGCCGCCAAAATGTACGGGCTGCTTGGTATTAAGCGCGAGGATAAAGAAGGCCGCATGGAGTTCGTCCGCGAAAACCTGCGCTTCTTTGGCGCACCCCATGCGGCGCTTCTTTTTATCCCGCCGATGGGCGACCGCATCCGCGCCGCCTTTGACCAGGGAACCTACACCCAAAACTTCCTGCTTTCCTTGGAAGCACACGGATATCACGGCATCCCACAGGGCATGATCTCCTTGATTGCGCCAACCGCACGTGAATTCCTCGGCGTGGACGAGGACTACAAGCTAGTCACCGCCATCACCTTTGGCACTGCCGATGAATCTAGCCCAGTCTTCAACACGGCTCCGGGCCGCGCGCCGCTATCGGATACCGTAACGATTCACGGTATCGAGGGCCTGGACCTCGATTAGGAGTCCAGCCCTACCAGACACCTCCTTTTACCGATTTAGCTCAACAAACGGCCCGGGGCGGAAGTAAATAAGAGAAGGTCGCCGAAGGGGGGCGTCGGCAAGCCTAGAATTATGGCCATGGATATCACTCTTGCGACCTTTGACCATGCCCCCGAGTCCGCACTGCGCGGCGTGCGCTTTAAGAATGCGTGGGCGCCTTCGGAAAAGTATGCGGATTCGCGCCGCGGTACGCTCACCGGCCAGTACCCGCAGCGCCGGGCCACTACGCGCATCAGCGAGGTCTTTGCCGGCGTGGGCTATGAGGTGCGCGAGGATACGCAGCCTGCCGGCGCGGATGTCTTTCGCTTGCTAGAGCAGCCCAGCGTAGAGGAGCTCGACCAGGTTAAAGACGTTATTGCCGTCTGCTCTTTGCTGGGCGGAAATGCACCGATGTCGGTGCTGTGGCCGGGCGTGGCAGAAAGCGGGGAGAATAATGAGCTCGTCTCCCCTATTGACTTGGCTCCTACGCTCGCCGCTATTGCTGGGCTCGATGTACGGCCCAATGCTCGCCTGTCCTTCGATGGATTGAACCTGGTGCCAGTGCTGCGCCATGGTGCCTCGGGGCATGCCGCACTGTTCTTTGATAATGGCGTGCGAATGATTGATGCCTCGCTTATCGACGGCACCGCTACCCCACCCCATGAGCGCGCCCGCCTGCAGGATGAGTGGGAGACGTGGAATAAATTCATCACGCTCGGCCCGCTGCAGTAGATAGGTAGTCTGGTACGCATGAGCGTACCTAACATCACCCTTAATGATGGCAATACCATCCCACAGCTGGGCTTCGGCGTCTTCCAAATGGATCCGAACAAGACCGAGGAGCTGGTAGCTGAGGCCCTGCGCGTGGGCTATCGCCATATCGATACCGCCGCAATCTATGGCAATGAAGAAGGAGTAGGAAAGGCTATTGCCAACTCCGGCATACCGCGCGAGGAGCTTTTTGTTACCACCAAGCTGTGGAATGACCGCCAGACCGATGCTGCCGCGGCGCTCGATGAGTCCTTGGAAAAACTCGGCTTGGATTATGTGGATCTTTACCTCATCCACTGGCCTACGCCTGCAAAGGGCACGTACGTCGAGGCGTGGAAGCAACTCATTGAGTTGCAAAAGCAGGGCAGGGCAAAGTCCATTGGTGTGTCCAACTTCGAGCTGGAGCATTTGGAGCAATTGGAGCTAAAGACCGACGTCAAGCCTGCGGTGAATCAGGTTGAGCTTCACCCTTATTTGCAGCGCTGGCGCGAGCTGGATGCCTGCCGCGCCCATACCGTCTCCATCGAGGCGTGGGGCCCGCTGGGCCAGGGAAAGAGCGATTTCTTGGAGGCCCCCGAGGTCACCGACGCCGCTGCTGCGCACGATGTCAGCCCGGCACAGGTCATCATTCGCTGGCACTTGCAAAACGGCGTGATCCTCTTCCCCAAGTCAGCTACCCCCTCGCGCATCGCGGAGAACTTCGACGTCTTCGGCTTTGAGCTAACCGAGGAAGAGATGGCCGCCATCACCGCCTTGGATGAGGGCGAAGAGGGACGCGGCGGCCCCCACCCGAATGATATGAATGACTCCTAAGGCTTAGTGCCACGGCCGTGTCGGCCGAACTAGCCGAAGTGCACAAATAAACGCCGCGGATCCCTGTAGGGTCCGCGGCGTTTATTATGCCGGGCTTAGGCCTCTGGAAGCTCTGGGGCGATGCCGGTGCGCTCGTATTCCGCCAAAATATCGATGCGGCGCTGGTGGCGCTCGGCGCGGGACCATTCCTGCTCTAGGAAGGCATCGACTATTTCCAGCGCTTGCTCCTCGGTGTGCATGCGGCCACCAATGCCGATGAGCTGGGCGTTATTGTGTTCACGGGCCAAACGGGCGGTCTCTGCGGACCAAGCCAGGGCACAACGAGCACTCTTGACCTTATTGGCAGCAATCTGCTCGCCGTTGCCAGAACCGCCGAGCACGATGCCCAGGGAACCTGGATCATTGACGGTGCGTTGTGCAGCCTCAATGCAATATGCCGGGTAATCATCCTCGGCATCGTAGGTGTGGGCGCCACAATCAATAACCTCGTGGCCCTGCTTGGTCAGGTGTTCAGCAATCAGGTTCTTGGTTTCGAAACCTGCGTGGTCTGCTCCTAGATATACGCGCATGGCCCACATCCTACCGGCCCAGCGCGCGTTGAGGAGGCTAAGTGCCCACCCTGTTTCGCATTACATATTCCTGATAAGCTCGTGAGCACATGGCGACACAATAAGGGAGGAAAGCTATTCCTATAACCAGACCAGTCCTCGTGTGTTACGGCGGCGGCCTACTTGCCTGCATCATCCTGTTAGTTATCCAGATTTCCGGCGGCGGAGGCTTCCTTTTGCCGCTTATCACCAGCATCCTAGCGACGTTGGCCCACGTGGGCTTGGGCGCATGGTGGACTGCGCAGAAGGCGCGCGGTAATCCGCGGGCCAATGGAGGCGCAATAGCGGCCGGCATTATCGCGCTTCTCGCTGGAGCCTCGTGGGCCTCCTGGGTGCTCGTCGCGTGGGACAACTTTCAGGCCGGCACGGAACTTCCCTCTATCAATATCGCAGGTCTGCCGGCATTCATCTTGACCCCACTGACCATCGCACTGTACATGGGGGCCGCAATTCAGCTGCGCCGGCGCGAAAAGAGCGCTTAGCCCTCTTCCACCTGCGGCATCTCGGTGCGGGAGCGCTTGAGCTCGAAGAAGTATGGGTAGCGGGCTAGGCGGAGGGAGGCGTCAAAAAGCTCGCCTGCTTCTTCCCCGGTAGGAATGCGGGTAATGACTGGGCCGAAAAAAGCGGTCTCGCCCAGCTTGATAACTGGGGTTCCTACCTCGTCGCCCACGGAAGAGATACCGTTGTGGTGGTATTCGCGCAGCTTTTCGTCATAGTCTTCAGTATTGGCTACCTCAGCAAACTCGGCAGATAGATCCACCTCGGCTAAGGCCTGCGCGATGATGTCGTCGTAACCGCCAAAGCCGGTGCGCCCGCCATTGCCCTTGGCGTGGACCAAGGTGCCCATCGCAGTGTAGAGCTCGTCTACCTTCTCTGGACGCTCGGCCTTGACCTTGGCAAACACGCGGGCTGGGCCCCAGTTGGCCTTCATCATGTCCATGTAGGTGGGGTCAAGATCGCGGACGTCATTGAGCACGGACAAAGACATCGGCTCGAACTCGACCTCAATATCGCGGACCTTTTCTACCTCTTTAATCCAGCGAGAGGTAGCCCAAGCGAAGGGGCAGGAGACATCGAACCAGAACTTTACTGCATCAGCCATCAATACTCCTTGGATTGAAAAAGTTTGCCCCACCAGCCTAGGCACGGGACTACTGTGGATGCAGAACTATTTTCGGCTTAGAAGGAGAATATAGGCCATGACCTCTATAAACCTGACTCGCGAGGAAGCAGATCAGCGCTCCCGAATGATCGAGGTGCACCACTATGATGTCACTTTAGACCTCAAGTATTCAGATACCCACTTCCTGTCCACCACGAAGGTGAGCTTTACCTCGCGAGAGATCGGCTCCACCTTCATAGATCTGCGCGCCGAAGAAGTGCACGAGGTGCGCCTCAACGGAAACCCGCTGCCCACGAATTCTTATAACCCCACCTACGGCATTCCGCTCTCCGGCCTCCAAGTGGCCGACTACACGCTAGAAGTCACCACGAAGATCCCGTATTCCCGCACCGGCGAAGGCCTGCACCGCTTTGTCGACCCCGCCGATGACAAGGTCTACCTTTATACCCAGTTTGAAACCGCCGACGCCAAGCGCGTATTCGCCTGCTTTGATCAGCCCGATATGAAGGCCACCTACGCGCTGCACTTCAAGGCGCCCGAAGAGTGGACCATCATCAGCAATGGCCCGATGAGCTGGGAAGGCGACGTAGCCAGCACGGCTATTGACTATCCACTATCTACCTACCTGGTGGCCCTGTGCGCCGGCCCATACCACGAGGTCACCGATACCTGGCGCGGTGAGCTGACCGCGCACCCAGAGGGCAAGCCGGCCCAGCAGCTCGAGGTGCCACTTGGCATTTACTGCCGCTCTTCGCTCGCCCACGCGCTGGATGCCGAGCGCCTATTTACTGAGACTAAGCAGGGCTTTGATTTCTACCACCGCAATTTTGGTTTCCCCTACCCCTTTGGCAAATACGACCAGATTTTCGTGCCGGAGTTCAATGCCGGCGCGATGGAAAATGCCGGGTGCGTCACCATCCGCGATGAGTATGTCTTTACCTCACAGGCCACGCACTATAAGTACGAGCGCCGCGCAGACACCATCCTGCACGAACTGGCGCATATGTGGTTCGGTGACCTCGTCACGATGCAGTGGTGGGATGATTTGTGGCTCAACGAGTCCTTCGCCACTTGGTCCGCCGCCATCTCCCAGGCGGAAGAAACCGAATACGATACTGCGTGGGTTACCTTTGCCAATGTGGAGAAGTCCTGGGCGTATCAGCAGGATCAGCTGCCAACCACCCACCCGATTTCCACCGATGCCAGCGATATCGAGACCGTGGAGCAGAACTTCGACGGCATCACCTATGCCAAGGGGGCTTCCGTGCTCAAACAGCTGCAGGCCTATGTCGGCCGCGAAAACTTCCTCGCCGGAGTGCGCCGCCACTTTGCCGCCCATGCGTGGGGCAATGCCACCTTTGATGATCTGCTGGGCCACCTCGAAGAAGCCTCCGGCCGCGACCTTTCCTTCTGGGCGCAGCAGTGGCTGAAGACCTCCGGCATCAATACGCTCAGCGTAGCGCTCAACGCGGATGAATCCGGCAACATCACTCATGCCTACCTCACCCAAAGCGGCGATACTTTGCGCACCCACCGCGTAGCGGTGGGCCTTTACAACCTGCAGGAAGGCCAGGTGGTGCGCACCGAACGCATCGAGATGGATATCGATGGCACCTCCGCCGAGATTCCTGAGCTCATTGGCCGCCCATTAGCCGATATCGATTTCTTGCTGCCCAATGACGATGACCTGACTTACTGCCTTATCGAGCTGGATCCGGGTTCCCTGCAGTTCCTGCTGGATAACATCGATAAGTTTGCAGATCCCATGGCCCGCACCCTGTGCTGGTCCACCGCGTGGGAAATGACCCGCGCCGGAAATATGCGCGCCCGCGATTTCATCCAGCTGGTAGCCCGCGGCATGCAAGCCGAAACCGAGCTTGCAGTCCTCGAGCGCATTGTCCTGCAGGCCTCTAGCGCACTGAAGAACTACGCCGATCCACAGTGGACCGCCCAAAGCACCCTACTTGCCGACGCCCTCCTCGACGGCGCCCGCAGCACCGATGCCCAACGCTCCATCATCTGCACCCAGGCGCTGGCGAAGATTCGTCTGCACGATAGCGCGCGCGACTACCTGCGCGGCGTACTGGAATCTTCTGAGGATGCGGGGCTGCGCTGGTCCGCACTGGCAGCACTCGCCGCCGATGGCGCGGTAGACGACGTCCCAGCCGCCGCGAATGCGCAACTTGAGCGCGATAATTCCGCTACCGGCTATTACTCTTCCCTGCGCGCCCGTGCCGCGGTAGCAACCGCGGAGAACAAGCGCACAGTATGGGAGGACATCGTGGCGGGTAACCTCACCAACCGCGAGCTGACCTCCAAACTAGAAGGTTTGCTCTATCCGCATGCCGATAAGTTCCTTCCCACCGCTGAGTTCTTCGATATTGCGGAAAAGGTGTGGGCTTCCCAATCGTCTGAGGTGGCGCTGACCACCGTGACGG
The DNA here is from genome assembly GCA_025144025.1 of Corynebacterium sp. p3-SID1241. Taxonomy (GTDB): domain Bacteria; phylum Actinomycetota; class Actinomycetes; order Mycobacteriales; family Mycobacteriaceae; genus Corynebacterium. The sequence continues at coordinate 73,297 of JALXWS010000007.1, forward strand.
GCCTCTTCCCTTCTTGGGATATCACCCAGAAAGGCCTGGACCGTGCTGATTCCTTCTTGGATAAGGACCTGCCCGGAGGGCTGCGCCGCACGGTAACCGAGCAGCGCGACCGGGTGGCCCGCGCGCTGCGCAACCGCCAAGTAGACGCTGGTTAAGTATTTTCTCCCGCGCCGCGGCTCGTGCTCGGCTCCGGCGCGGGTTCATCCCCCATTATCACTTCTACGTTGACGATATCCGAGCGCAATGACGCCTCTATATAGGCAATGGCCCTCCCTGTCTCATCTTTTAGCAGCCGCACGAACCGAAGCAGTGGGTGCGAACGGCTCACCTGCAGTAGTTTCTGTTCCTCCATGCGAGCGGTGGCGGCGCTAGGATTTTCGCGTGTGAAAGCGGGCTTCAAGTTATAGCCAGCCAGTACTTCCATAATGGATTCGTGCAGGTCACGCTGGTCGAGATCGGGAACCATAGCGGCTGGAATGGTATAGCGCGAAAGAGCCACGGGTGCGTCATCAACAAAATATAATCGCTTGATTTCCCATGTCAAGGTGGAATCGTCTACCGCCAGCACCGCGGCCGCACCTTTGGCCACAGGCTCCTTGTTTACCGATACCACTTGAACGATGGTGTCGTGTCCTTGTTCGCGCAGCTGGGCGATGATCCCCTCTTTGCTGGTTAGGCTCAGCGTAGGGGCAACCGTGCGAACGTAGGTGCCGCCGCTGCGCCCGCGGCGGCGATCAATGAGGCCTTCTACTTCCAAGATGTCTAAGGCATGGCGCACGGTCATGCGCGCGACATGAAATTCTTGGACCAATTCGCGTTCAGTAGGCAAACGCTGACCGGGCGCTAGTTCATGGCGGGCAATCTTTTCGCGCAGGGAATCGGAGATAAGGAGATAGGCGGGCCGTTTAGGGCTTTGGGAAGTCACAGCCCTCGAGTGTAGTGGACAAACTGAGCCTCAACCCCATTAATGTGTGATGTGCGTTACTTAAACTGGCACTGCTATTTGCGCAGATTAAGTTCAATTCGCGGCCTGACCTGGATTTCCGTCAGCTGCGTAGTGGGCCCTGCGTCCACCACGGTACGAATGGCACGGGCCACCTCGGCTGGTGCAATAACTTGTGAGGGATCGTAGTCCTGCAGCCCCTGCAGCATCGGAGTATCGGTAGGCCCTGGCGCTACGGAAGAGACGCGAATGCCCGGCTCAGAGATACGTAATCCGTCTGCCAATGCATAGAGCGCGTGCTTCGTGGCCGCATAAACTACGTTATCGCCATAGCTATGACGGCCGGCACCAGAATTGATAAATACTACGGTGCCTTCGGCCTTGCGCAGCTGTGGAAGCAGGGCGCGGGTCACCTCAGCAGGAGTGTGCACATTGAGATCCATGTGCGCGCGCCAGTTTTCTGGGGTGGCTTCTTCCACGGAATACTTGGTGGCCCGCGCAGCTGCGTGCACTAGTACGTCCACCCGATCCAATTCCGGCAGCGCCATGCCTTCATCAAGTCCGGCTACCAAGTCAATGGCTACCGACGTAATGGAGGGCGATTCGGGCAGATCCGCCGCGCTTCGGCCCAAAGCGTAGACGTGGTGATCGCGTGCCAAATCGGCAATAATTTCCCGGCCCATGCCGCCGGTGGCGCCGGTGACAACGGCGACCTTCTGCGGAGCTTCGGTATCCGGGCTAGCTTGTGCGGTAACATTCGAAGAATCAGTCATGCCACCCCATCATAGGGAACCTTCCTCCTCGTTACCGCTGCCCGGCTATCAACGGCTAACGGAACCGCTTGGGCACATCCGGCTGGCCCAGAGTAAGCATCAAGCGATTGGCCCAGTTGAAGAAGGACGAGGCGTAAATGAGGTCCAGGATGGACTGGTCATCGAATCCGGCCGTGCGCAAATCCGCGCATAGTTGTGCGTCGAAGGCAAAGGGGGTTTCGGTCAGCGCTACGGCCGCGCGGCGGATAAGGTCCCACTTTTCGGATCCGAGGTCCGCTTCGATGCCTTCGTCCAAGAGGCGGTCTACGATCTCACGATCGCCGCCTTCCTGGACGCACCGTGCCTGGTGTACAGAAGCACAGTACTCGCAACCGTTGTAGCGCGAAGCCACGGTGGCGGCGAGTTCGCGGTCAGCGCGGGAAAGACCGCCTTCGGTGTTATAGAAAATGTCCAGGTCAGTCAACGTACGCGCCTTCAAGGCCGCAGGATCGCGGGCGAGTAGGCGGAAGTACTCGGAGTCGATGCGTTCTGGTTTGATGAGGGCATCGGTATGCGCGGCGGTGAAGTCTTTACTCGCCAGTGCCTCCACCCAGGGCTTCCACCCCAGGGAGTGGTTGACAAAGTGGTCTGGCAACACGGTATCGGGCTGCAGAGTATTCGCGGTAGCCTCCCAGCCTGGGTCGGCTACACCAGCGGCGCGCTCGGCTGCGGGGCGGGCCGCAGAGTCCTCGCCAGACAGTACGCGCAGGCCGTGGACCACGCGAAGCTGGAAGGCCAGAAAGGCCACCAGCTGAGACAGGCTGACGATATCCGTAGCGGACCATCCGGCGGAATCCAGGTGCCCAATCGCCTCCGGCGAGGCATCCTTCGGGTGGAAGGCCAAAAGGTGGGCCCAATCGAGGGCGGCGGCCAAGCGCTCACCCAATACGCTCTCTGCAGCGGTATCGCCAAAGATAAGGAAGTTGCCCTGGTAATACGGGCCGGTGGACACGCCGCGCTGGCTAGCGGTACGCACGGCAGCGACGAGGTCCGCATCGGCTTCATCGCTGAGTAGATCGAAATAGAAGTCCGCAGCCTCGCCGGTCTGATAAATCGCGGCGGTAAAGGCCGCTACGGCATAGCGCTCCGTATAGGAGAACTCGCCTGGTTCTGCAGGCTCGAGCAAAGCGCTAAAACTCAGCTGCGCATTTTCCTGCGCATCGTGGCGAGCACGGCGCAGCTGTTGCACCTCGGCGCTGGCGTGGGAGAGCTCATTAATAATATCGGTCATATTCTCAATCCAACCTTTCTGGGGCGGGGTTTATAGCCCCAAGTTTAGGTCCCCGGCACGGTAGCGGGAGCCGGGGATGGCATCTATCAGCTGGCGGGTGTAATCGGTTTCCGGCTGTGCAAAGACTTGGGCTGTCGGCCCGGATTCCACTTGTTTGCCGCGGGAAAGCACGGAGACGGTATCGGAGATCTGGTTGACTACCGCGAGGTCGTGCGAGATGAAGATGTAGGTAAGCTCCAGCTCGCGCTGCAGCTCATCAAGCAGGCGCAGGATCTGTGCCTGCACGGTGACATCGAGCGCGGACACGGCCTCATCGAGAACCACAAGTTCGGGCTCAATGATCATGGCGCGGGCAATGGCCACACGCTGTCGCTGACCGCCGGAGAGCTCGGTGGGGCGGCGGGATGCCATCGAGGAATCTAGGGCCACCAAATCGAGGAATTCCCGTGCCTTCGCGCGGGCGCCGCGTTTGGAAGCGCTGGTGAAATTGCGCACCGGCTCGGCGATGGTATCGCCGATGCTAAAGCGCGGGTCGAGCGAGCCAAAGGGATTTTGGTAGACCATCTGGATGGAGCGGCGCAGCTCGCGGCGGCGTTTACCTCGGGCAGTGCTGATGTCTTCACCGGCCAAGCGAATGCTGCCGGAGGTCGGCGTACTTAACAAGGAGATGGCACGCCCAGTCGTGGTCTTACCGGAGCCGGACTCGCCTACCAAGGCGTGGGTGGTGCCACGGGCGACGGAAAAGCTGATGTCATCCACGGCAGTAAAATCCCCGAAGCGTTGACTTAGCCCTTCCACTTCAAGCAAGGTTTCATGCTGTGCTGTCGCGGCGGCCCGCACCGGAGAGGCGGCCTGTGAGGGGGTAGGGGCGGTGAGCGAGGGGGCGTCGGCAAGCAGGCGCTTGGAGTAGGCATGCTGGGGATCGGTGAGGACGCGGGCAGCAACGCCAGACTCGCGGACGGTGCCCTTTTCCATCACCACGATGTTATTCGCGCGGTCGCCCGCCACGGCCAAATCATGGGTGATAAAGAGGATGCCCATGGTCAGCTCCTCGCGCATCTCATCAAGGAGATCCAAGATGATCTTCTGCACGGTGACATCGAGCGCAGACGTGGGTTCATCGGCGATGATGAGCTCCGGCTCCAAAGCCACAGCTGCGGCGATAAGCACGCGTTGCTTCATTCCGCCGGAAAGCTCATGCGGGTATTGGTGATAGCGGCGCTGCGGATCATCGATGCCCACGCGCTCCAAGAGCTCCAAGGCTCGCTTCTTGCGGGAGGCTTTATCACCCTGCGTGTGGATGGCCATGCCCTCTTCCACGGCGGCGCCGATGGTCTTGAGCGGGTTGAGCGAATTATTCGGATCCTGCGGGATCAAACCAATGCGGCGGCCACGCAGCTCCCGCCACTGCTTTTGGGAATACTGAGTGACGTCGCGGCCATCGAAAGTAATGCTGCCAGAAACAATCGAGGCATTATCTGGCAGCAAGCCAATGGCGGCCATGGCGGAGGTGGACTTGCCGGAACCGGATTCGCCAACGATGGCGGTCATTTCACCGGGGTTTACCTCGAGCTCAATGCCGCTTACCGCCTCCACCTCGCCTCGGGCGGTGCGGTACGTAATGGATAGATCACTAATGCTAAGCAGGGACATTAGGCCGCCTTTCGCAGTGTCTGGCTGAGGTGATTGGCCGCAAGGACCACGGCGACGATGACAATGCCAGGGGCGATGGTTAGCCAGCCGGCCGTGGCGATGTAGTCGCGCGATTCAGAGATGAGCAGGCCCCATTCCGGGGTTGGGGGCGGAGCGCCATAGCCTAGGAAGCCGAGGGTGGCTAGCTGCAAAATGGCCAGGCCGAATTGCAGGGCGGCTACGGCGAAAACCGCGGTGAGTGAATTGGGAAGAATATGGCGCACCAGCACCTGGAAGGAAGAACCGCCGGAGCCATAGGCGGCCTCAACGAAATCGGAGCCGGCGACACTGAGCACCTGGGAACGCGCGAGGCGCGCGAAGGTGGCCACGGAGGTAATACCAACCGCGATGGCGGCATTGAAGATGCCGTGTCCGAGCACAATGATGACCGACAGCGAGAGCAACAGGCCGGGAATGGACAGCAGCACGTCCACGATGCGCATGATGACGGCATCGACCCAGCCGCGGCGCACTCCGGCGATAATGCCCAAGATGGTGCCGACGATGAGGCCGAAAAGTACGGCCAGCAGCGCGCCGAGTAGGGATTGACGCGCGCCGTAGACCACACGGGTATAGAGATCGCGGCCGACAGCATCGGTGCCGAACCAATGCTGAAAGCTAGGTTGGAGCAGCGCCGTGGTGTCACCGCCCTGGTTCGGATCTTGGGAGGTAAACAGTTGCGGGAACAGCGCGCAAAGCACCGCCATGCCCAGCACAATAAGCGAGAGTATGGTGCCCGGGGTGAGCTTCAGCTGTGTGGATTTGAGCTTCATGCTTGGACCTTCTTCTCGTGCGTTGCATGGGTGTCGGTGGTGGTGGCAGCGGAGCTGCCAGATGCAGTGTCGTGCTCGCGCAGGCGCACGTCGAGCACTGGGTAGAGCAGGTCCACAATGAGATTTATGAGAACAAAGACGGTGGCGGCCAGCACCACAATGGCCAGCAGCACTGAGGTATCACGGTTGGCCACCGCATCTACGGTCAGCGCGCCGATGCCGTGGCGAGCAAAAACTGCTTCCGTAACCACGGAGCCGCCAACGAGCTCACCAAAGGTAAGGCCGGCCATGGTCAGCGCCGGCAGCAGCGCGTTGCGCAGGACGTTGCGCCACAACAACCAGGCACCGCTAGCACCTTTGGCACGCACCACCTGCACGAAGGACATACCCATTACCTCATCGATGGAACGCAGCAGCACCTGCGCCAACGGCGCGGCTACAAAAATAGCGAGGGTGATTACCGGCAGGATGAGGTTCTGGGCGTCGCTCGCGCCAATAACCGGGACCCACCCCAAGCCAAAGGAAAAGATCTGGATCAAGATGATGCCGATCCAGAAGGTAGGCAGGGAAACCATCACGGAAGGCAGGCTGCGGAAGAAACTGCGCAACCAGGAAAATGGACCAAAGGTAGAGACAATTGCTACGAGGAAAGCTAGGGCCACGCCTACGAGGAACGCAAGGACGGCCAGCGCCAGCGTTGAGGGCAGGGCATCTGCCAGCATCTCCGATACGGCCGTACCGGTGGCAACGGAAAAGCCGAAATCACCGGTGAGGAACCCGCCGAGCGCGCTGAAGTAGCGGCTCAGGAGTGGCTCATCGGCGCCATAAACCTCGCGGATAGCGGCCAGCTGCTCGGCGTTGAGCCCCAAGTTGGGGTTGTCATAACGGGTCGCGACGGCGTCACCAGGCAGTGCCGCCAAAAGGATGAAAGAAAGGGTGAAGGTTGCCCAGATGACGAGCACGGCTTGGCCGATGCGCAGGGCAATAGTTTTCAGGCTCATGGTTTAGTCCTCCCCTTCCGCGGGGTTGATATCTACCGCATAAAACGACGGGCGGCCGATGGCCTCGGTACTAAAGCCCTCGATATAAGGCTGGAAACCATAGACCTGCGGCTCTTCAAACATGGGCAAGATATAGGCCTGTTCGGACAAGTAGTCCTGCATGCGGCCAGTCATGGCCAAGCGCTCTTTTTCACTGCTGAGGTTGAAATAGTCCTCCACCAGCTTCTGCAGTTTCTCATCACCAAAGCTATCGGTCGCCTCGTCATAGTTGAGGAAAGAATTGCGCCCGCTGCCATCCAGCCACGTGGCCAAGGTATCCACGTTGGCACGGCCAGTCATGGTGTGGCGTACCTGCACGGTGTCTTGGTCTTTCATGGCCTTCTGCTGCGCGGAGCGGTCACCTGGGTTGAGGTTGGCCTCGATGCCGACGTTCTTCAACATCTCCTGAGCCTTGGTGAACATTTCTTTAGAGCGCGGCTGTGGGACGGCCTCATTGAAGGTGACAGAAAGGCGCTTGCCGTCCTTTTCGCGAATGCCATCTTCGCCTGGGCGCCAGCCGGCCTCATCGAGCAGGCGCTTAGATTCTTCTGGATCGAAGGCATAGTTCGCGGACTGCTCCTTATAACCAATAGCCGTCTTGGCCAGGATCGACGTGCCCTTGGGGTAGGAATCAGAAAAGAGGGTATCCAGGATATTATCCCGGTCGATGGCGTGAATGATGGCTTGGCGCACACGCTTATCCGCCAAGAGCGGGTGGCGGAAGTGGAAGTGGAAGCTATTATTCACGCCTCGGGTGGGCGCTGCGAAAATCTGCAGGTTTTGATCCTTCAGGTGCTTCTCATCGGGAGCTTCGATCTGGCGCGCGATATCGGACTGGCCGGCTACAAGCGAGCCCACGCGCACGGAATCTTCGGCTGCGAGCACGATATTGATACCCTCAATATCGGCTGGGCCCTGGTGGTCCTTGCGGGCAGGGGGCGCCCAGTCATAATCCTCGCGCTTCTTGAGCACCAGCTTGGTGCCCAGCTCTTCTTCCTCAATGACGAAGGGGCCCGAACCGGAAATCGCGGTCGCGTTGCCCGGCGCGAAGCCGGTGTCATCCAAATCCAGGGTGGCATTAGAAAGCAGGCCCTGGTTCATCACGGAGGTGGACTGCGGGAAGCCTGGGGAAGGCTCGCTGAAGTAGAACTTCACCGTGTAGTCATCGATGACCTCAGACTTTTCATAGTTGGGCAGCTGCTCCGATGGAGTGAGCATGCGGCCCTCATCGCCTAAGGCGTAGAGGTCATAGTTCTTCTTCACGTTCGCGGCATCTAGGCGGGAGCCATCGGAGTAGGTCACGCCTTTGCGAATCTTGAAGGTGAACTCGGTGTTATCTTTATTTGCCTTGGGCAACTCCTCTGCAATCCACGGGTGCAGCCCGAGGGTATCCGGGTCCTGCCAAAGCAGACGGTCCGTGATGTTATTGAGCACACCACCATTGGGGTAATAACCGCCGGAGGGCGGATAGAGGTTGTTGAACATATTGGGCTCGACATAGGTGACCATGCCATCTTCCGCGGCGTGGGTAGTAGTAGCGCACGAGGTTAGCGAGAAAGCTAGCGCGCTGCTGGCCAGGACCGCGGCCGCAGGCCGCAGGAGCCGAGAAAGTTGCTTCATAAAAGCTCGAGTTCCTTTAAGTCTAAAGTAGTACTTGCCCATTAGACCACACTCCTTCCCCCAAATACAAGACCGGACGGTCTACCTTTTTACCTGGCAAAACAATAGTTCATAAATCCCCTGATAGACCTCCTGGTCTATTTTATTCTTACTACCGGGTCCGATGATCCTGAAAAAGCCTGAATGTGGCACGATAGGAAGCATGCCTACTCCAGCTATCGCGATCGTCGGTATGGGCCCGCGCGGCATTTCCATTCTGGAACGCCTCTCCGCCCGCATGGACGATTCCAGCAACCCCATTGCCGTCCACCTCATTGATGACGCCCAGCATGGCGCCGGCCGCATTTGGGAAACGGATCAAACCAAGACCTTATGCATGAATACTCGCGCCGGCGCGGTCACCCTCTTTACCGAGCCCGACTCCACCGTGGATGCCCCCGTGCTCGAAGGCCCCATTCAGTACGAGTGGATTAAGCTCCTGCGCGGCGATGGCGATACTGTCCCCGCGGCCAAGCGCGAGCTTTTTGAGCAGCATCCTCCGGCCGCACATATTGCGGAGGACTACCGCGAGGAGCTTGTCGCCACCCGCCCGGAGTCAAATCCTTCCCGCGCACTGTATGGCGAGTACCTGCGCTGGGTTTATGACGTGGTCATTGCACGTCTGCCTAAGAGTATTTCCACCGTGAATCACTTCAGCCGGTTGGAGACCATCAAAGAGGACGGTCACCAAGACGTCCTCCACCTAGCCGATGGCTCCGAGGTGCGCGCCGATGCCACGGTACTGGCCTATGGCTGGATGATTCCGGAATATAACGAGCAAGAAAAGCAGTTGGCCGCTTCCGGTTTGAACTGGATCACCCCTAATAACCCGGTAGAGCAAGACTATGCGGCCATTCCCGGCGGCGAGGACGTGCTGGTGCGCGGGCTAGGCATGGGCTTTTATGACATCATGGCGCTGACCACCATCGAGCGCGGTGGCAAATTCGTGGAGGATCCTTCCGCGCGCTCCGGCCTACGCTATGAGCCTTGCGGGCAGGAGCCCAATTTCATCATTTCCTCTGGCCGCGGCTACCCCTACCACCCCAAGTCCGAGTATGGCGAGTTGCCGCCTACCATGCCGCGCCGCCGCCTGAAGAAGGTCATTGCGGAGCTCAGTGGCGCCCAGGACATCGACTTTGACGCCCAGGTTTGGCCCGCCATCGCGCGCGATAGCTACGAGGCTTATATCACCACCTTGGAGCGCGTGCGCCCGGATTCCCTCCTGCGCCCGCGCGCGGAAATCCTCGAGACCATCGATGCCACCGCCCCGGAAGGGCTGGGCGCGGCCATTGCACCCATGGTCACCGAGCCATGGGACATGAACGATCTCATGTACCAGATTGCCGGGTTTACCGGGGACATCGATGAGCTCACCGAGCACATTGCCCAGTCCATGGAAGGTGATATCCGGGAGGCCGCCGCCGGCCATGACTCTCCCATCAAGGCCGCGCTTTGGTCGCTATCGCAATCGCGCAAGCCGGCCTCCATCCTTGGCGCAGAGGGCCGCTACACCCGCGAGTCCCGCACCGGCCGCTACAGTCAGGTCATGTCCTTTGGCCAGATGATCGGCTCCGGCCCACCACTCTTCCGCGTGCGCCAGTTGCTCGCGCTTGTCGACTCCGGCTTGGCCCACTTCCTAGGCGATCACCCCACCGTGTCCATCGAGGCCGATCACTTCACTCTGATCTCCGGCCCGCGCTCCGCTTCTGCGCCCACGCTTGTCGACGCCTTTATGCATCGCCCCGATATCCGTACCGCCGGCGATGCCATGACGCGCTGCTTGGTGGATTCCGCCCGCGTGCGCCCCTTCCCCGATCACGGCCGACCCACCGGCTCCCCAGAGACCGATGGGGCTACCCGCCGCACCGTTCACCCGAACGGCGAGCTGGATGCACGCCTGCACATCGTGGGCATACCCACCTATTCCCAGTGGCCGGATACCACCATTTCCCCCATGCCGGGAACCGACCCACTCATGTTGCAGGAAACCGACAAGACCGCCGGTTCCCTCCTCGCCGTGGTGCGCTCCTAGCCACCACCTGCGCTATGGGCCAAGGGCCGAGGCCTATAGCACGTCGAGGGCCTGCTCCAAGTCTGCGAGCAGGTCATCGATGTCTTCAATGCCGATGGAGATGCGCACCATATCCTCCGGCGGCACCAGCTCGGACCCTTCCGCGGATACGTGAGTCATATTTTTTGGGTGCTCGATGAGCGATTCCACCCCACCCAACGATTCCGCTAGACAGATTAGCCGCGTATTGAGACAGATCTGCTTGGCATGCTCCACGCTATGGAAGCGAACGGACATCATGCCGCCAAAGCCACGCATCTGCTGTGCTGCCAGCTCATGGCCCGGATGGTCCTTGAGCCCGGGGTAGAGCACCTGCTTAACCTCGGGGCGGCCTTGCAAAAATTCTGCTACCTTCTGTGCATTGGCGCAGTGGCGGTCCATGCGCACCGACAAAGTCTTGATGCCGCGGGCGGTAAGGTAGGCGTCGAAAGGCGAGCTCACCGCGCCCACATTGCCCTGGAAGTAGAGCAGGCGCTCGTCCACGTGGGCGTCATTAGTAACCACCGCACCACCGAGCACATCGGAATGACCGCCTAAGTACTTGGTGGTCGAGTGCAGCACATGGTCCGCGCCAAGTTCCAGCGGGTTTTGCAGGTAAGGCGTGGCAAAAGTATTGTCTACCAGCACCTGCGCGTTTCCCTTAATCTTGGCCACCGCGGCAATATCGGTGATATTTAGCGCCGGATTGGTGGGTGTTTCCAGCCAAATGAGCTTGGTATTGTCTTTGACCGCGTCTGCAACCGCGGCGGTATCGCTGGTGTTGACGATGGACATCTCCACGCCCCACTCGGTGAAATCATTAAGCAGGCGGTAGGACCCGCCGTAGGCATCATTGCCTAAAATGACGTGATCTCCCGGGCGCACCAGGATGCGAATCAAGGTATCGGCAGCGGCCATGCCGGAAGAAAACACGCGGGCGTATTTGGCACCTTCAAGCGCGGCAAGCGTGCGCTCGAGCGAGCGCACGGTGGGGTTGGCCACGCGGCCGTATTCAAAGCCGCCGCGCAGCTGTGCCAAGCCATCTTGTGCGAACGTGGTCGATGCATAGATCGGTACATTAATGGAGCCCATGTGCGGGTCTGGGTGGTAGCCGCCATAGATGGAACGGGACGTAAAGCCTTCGGCCAGGTTCTGCGTGCTGCGTTCAGTCATAGCACCACAGTCTAGACTAAGCTGTTCATTTCCTACGGAGAGATGGGTATTTATTTTCACAGTCCCTACCCTGGAACTCATCGCGCATTCAGGCACACCCCTTACAATGGGCGCGGTTCATATTGTCCACGACTAAGAAAGAATGATGAATACGCAATTCTTAGCCTCCGCAGCTTCCACCAAGGACTCGGCCATCGAGTCCGTGTCCAGTTTTTGGAATGACGAGAAGGTGCAAAGCTGGCTTATCGAGCGCCCGACTCGCATCGCCATCATCCTTATCCTGGCCATTATCGCCCACTGGCTCCTCCGTCGAGTTATCAACAAAGTGGCCGAAAATAGCATTAAATCCTCCGGACTGGATAAGCAGCGCCTCCGCGGGAAATTCAAGAGCCGCGCTAACCGTGCCGAGCTCAGCCAACAAGAAGAGGCCATGCGCCAAACCCGCGAGACCCGGCGCGCCTCCCGCATCAAGACACTTGCCGGCGTAGCCCGTTCTGCCGCCGCCATCTTCGTCTGGGTGTGGGCCATTATCGCCATCCTGGATGAGTTAGAGGTCAACGTAGCACCGCTTATCGCCTCCGCCGGTGTCATCGGCGTTGCCCTCGGCTTTGGCGCACAGGCGCTGGTGAAGGACTTCCTTTCCGGCATCTTCATGCTCATTGAGGACCAGTACGGCATTGGTGACGTGGTTGATTTGGGCAATGGCGTCTTTGGCGATGTCGAGTCCATCTCCCTGCGCATCACCACGGTCCGCGATATCGATGGCGCCCTGTGGTACGTGCGCAATGGCGAAATCCTCCAGGTGGCCAACCATTCGGATGAGTACTCGGTTGCCCGCATCCAGATCCCAGTGGGTCTTTCTAATGACCCAGAGGTTGCCGGTGATGTCATTGAGAACGCCGTCAAGGAAGCCGCACAAGATGACAAAGTGCGCAAGCTCATTCTCAGCACGCCCCGCGTGGACGGCATGTCTGGCTTCGAACCAGACTATGTTTCCTTCCGCGTATCGACCAAGACCCTGCCGGGCAAGCAGTGGGACGTTCAGCGTTTCTTGCAGTCCCGCGTGCTCAATGTCATGCACACTAAAGGTATTACGACTCCCTACCCGCACGGCATCGGCATTGCCGATCCCCGCAAGGAAGAAGAAGAGTAAATGGATTCTGTTTACGAGGCCGTCGGCGGCATGGAGACCTTTGAGCGTCTCGTCCACGGCTTTTATTCCCAGGTCAAAGAGGACGACGTCATCGGCCCCATGTACCCCGAGAACGACTGGGAGGGCGCCGAGCAGCGCCTTACCTGGTTCTTGGCACAGTATTGGGGTGGTCCGCAGCTCTTCTCTGAAAACCGCGGCCACCCGCGCCTGCGCATGCGCCACGCCCCTTACCCCATCGATATCACCGCGCATGACCGCTGGTTAGAGCTTATGGGTAACTCCCTCGCCAAGATCGACGAGGAAACCATCCCGCCGGCCTACCGCGAGATGATCTGGGATCATATGCAGCGCGTGGCCGCCATGATGATCAACAAAGCGCCCTAGCCGCCTATTGACGCCCGCGCACAACATGAGCCCGGCCCCCTTTGACGGAGAGCCGGGCTCATGGTTTATCTAGCGCGCGGGATGCAACGCGGTGCTTAGTCGTCCCAGTCAAAAGCCTTACGCACAGGCTCGGACACCAGACGACCGCCTCGGGTCATCACGCCGCCTTCTAGGCCTGGGAAGCGCTCGATGGCGGCATCCAAGTTGTCCTTGGCTACCGCGCGGATGTACGGCAGCGTCGCAGACGATAGCGCGCGGGTCGAGGTATTAGCCACTGCGCCTGGCATATTAGCCACGCAGTAGAACAAGGTGTCGTACACCTTAAAGGTGGGATCATCGTGGGAGGTCTTCTTCGAGTTTTCGAAGCAACCACCCTGGTCGATGGCCACGTCCACGAGAACAGCGCCCTTCTTCATCTTCTTCACGGTCTCCTCGCGCACCAGTTTCGGCGCAGCGGAACCTGGAATGAGCACGGCACCGATGACAAGGTCGGCTTCCTGCAGCTCCTTTTCGATGGTGGCCGGATCCGAGATCAGAGTGCGCACGCCACCGGCGTACTGGTCATCGAAGCGCTGCAAGACGTGTGGATCGAGGTCCAGCACGGTGACTTCGGCGCGCAGGCCGTGGGCCATCGCAACGGCGGAGGAACCAACTTGGCCGCCGCCGATCACGACGACGCGTGCCGGCTGGGTGCCCGGAACGCCAGAGACCAGCAAACCGCGGCCGCCCTGGGTGGACAGCAGGTGGTGGGTGCCTTCGATAACGGCAAGGCGGCCAGCCACCTGGGACATTGGAGTCAGCAGCGGCAAAGTACCGTGGCGGTCGGTGACCGTTTCATAGGCAATCGAGGCGGTATTGGCCTCCACCAGCGCCTCCGCCAGCGGGCGGTCCGCAGCGAGGTGAAGGTAGGTAAAGACGGTAAGGTCCGAGCGCAGGTACTTGTACTCGGACTCGAGTGGCTCCTTGACCTTGAGTAGCAGTTCCGCTTGTGACCACGTCTCTTCCGCTGAGTCCACAATTGTGGCACCGGCATCCTCGTAGGCAGAATCGGGGAAGGATGCGCCTTCACCGGCACCGGTTTCAATGAACACTTCATGGCCATCAGCAACGAGGGTTTGCGCTCCCATAGGGGTGAGAGCCACGCGGTTCTCGTTATTCATGATTTCTTTTGGTACCGCAATACGCATTACACCGTCTCCTTGTAGGTGCAGGAAATTACTTTTACATTTCTAGAGTAACGCAGCACACGTTTACCTGGGTGTCTAATCTGAAACTCACACAAGCCGAAAAAGCAGGAACCTATATGACTACCGTTATTGTCCTGCTAGACGAGGGTTTTGCGAGATAAGCACCACTCCTTGCTCTCCCAAAGGTGGACCGCTTTTGGGGGTCCACGTTCTCCGCGGAGGAAGCCCTCACCGAGTCTTGCGGTAGATGGATGGGCTTAAAACAGCGAGAGACGGGTGGACCGATAAATGCTGCCGAAGGGGGCATCGAGACGCACCCAGCGGCCCAGCTGAGCCACGCGCAAGTGGCGCGGCACATCCATCGGGGCGGAAAATCCAGGGATAAGGCCCAAGTTGGTGCACGCAAAGATCATGCGCATAGGGATTTCCACCGTGGCGCCATCGCCTTCTACGGTAACGACGGTTTGATTCAAGAGGCTGGACGGCGGGCCCATGGGCCCAGAAAATTGTCGCGTCAGTTGTTGGCCTTTATCGGAGAGCTCGCGCACCACAGTGACCGGCAATGTATCGACCACGCTATAACCAGTGGCCGGCGGCAGGGCTCCCGGCCATGACGGATCACGGGCGGGGCCCAAATCGAGAGTCCCGGTTGACTCATGTTCCTTGAGTTGCTCGGCGAGCGTGGCGGCAGAAACCACCGCCCCATCGCGGGAGGCGACGCCCTCCACGCGGCGGGATGCAACTACCTCAAAGGGAGTGGTGACAAAGACATCGACGACGTCGCCAGTCAGCTGGCGCAAACGCACCGAAGCGCTCGCGTCCAAGCCGACTGCGCGCGTGACAAGGGCCCGAAGGCCAGGTCCACCGCTTCCAATTTCTAGAGTCTCGGTGACCATGCCTTCGGGCCCTGCCTTTCTTTTCTTTGCTCTGCGCCGCAGTTAGTTGGCTGCGGTATTTTGCAGAATATCCTTTTCCTGTTCCGTCAGCGGGCGCGGGGTCTGCTGCTGGCGGTCGACGACTACCTGCACGCATTCCACGGTTGCTGCTACCTCGCCCTGGGCGTTTTTAACCTTCTGAGCGGTGGTAAAAGAGGTGGTCCCAATCTGCGAGATAGTGGTCTCTACCTCCACTGTAGTAGTTTCCTTAAACTCCATTGGGCGCAGGAAATCCACATCGAGGTGGCGCACGAACGCAATGAAATCGAGGCCTTTGGAATAAATGTGTTCCTTCGCAAAGGCCAAGCGTGCTTCTTGGGCAAGCTCGATGTAGTTTGCGTTCATCATGTGGCCGTACATATCAAAGTCCGACCAGCGGGTTTGAATACGGTACGTATGCACGCTTGGGGTTGCCATCATTCTCCTCAGTTAAGGCGTCAGCCAGTTAGCGGGTCAGCTTGCGGTGAGTTACGCGAGAAGGACGGGCTGCCTCTTCACCAAGGCGGTCGACCTTGTTCTTCTCATAGTCACCGAAGTTGCCCTCGAACCAGAACCACTGGCCTTCTTCCACATTGCCCTCCCAGGCCAGAATGTGGGTACAAGTACGGTCCAGGAACCAGCGGTCGTGGGAAATGACCACGGCGCAGCCTGGGAACTTCTCCAGCGCGTTTTCCAGCGAGCCAAGGGTTTCCACGTCCAAGTCGTTGGTCGGCTCGTCAAGGAGGATCAGGTTGCCGCCCTCCTTCAGGGTCAGCGCCAGATTCAGACGGTTGCGCTCACCACCAGAAAGCACCTTGGATGGCTTTTGCTGATCTGGGCCCTTGAAGCCGAAAGCGGACAGGTAAGCACGCGACGGCATCTCATTCTGGCCCACATGAATGTAGTCCAAGCCGCCGGAGACAACCTCCCAAACGGTTGCCTCGGGGTCGATATTCTCGCGGTTCTGGTCTACGTAGGACAGCTTGACGGTATCTCCCACCTCAACGGAACCGGCGTCCGGCTGCTCCAGACCCACAATGGTCTTAAACAGGGTGGTCTTACCAACACCGTTCGGGCCGATAACACCCACGATGCCGTTGCGCGGCAGGGTGAAGGAAAGGTCCTTAATCAGAACGCGATCATCAAAGCCCTTCTGCAGATCCTTGACCTCCACAACCTTATTACCCAAGCGCGGCGGGGTAGGAATCTGGATTTCTTCGAAGTCGAGCTTCTTGTATTTCTCGGCCTCGGCTGCCATCTCCTCGTAGCGCTCCAGACGGGCCTTGTTCTTGGCCTGGCGGGCCTTTGCACCGGAGCGAACCCACTCCAACTCGTCCTTCAAGCGCTTGCGCAGCTTCGCATCCTTCTTGCCGGCAACCTCCAAGCGCTCCTGCTTCTTATCCAGGTAGGTGGAGTAGTTGCCCTCGTATGGATAGAGCTTGCCGCGGTCAACCTCACAGATCCAGCCCGCGACGTGGTCGAGGAAGTAGCGGTCGTGGGTCACGGCCAAGACAGCACCCGGGTAATCGGCCAAGTGCTTCTCCAGCCACTGCACGGACTCGGCGTCCAGGTGGTTAGTAGGCTCGTCGAGCAGCAGCAGGTCCGGCTCCGTCAGCAGAAGCTTAGCCAGCGCTACGCGGCGACGCTCGCCACCGGAAAGGTTGGTCACTGGGGCGTCAGAAGGCGGGCAACGCAAAGCCTCCATTGCCTGCTCGATCTTGGAGTCAACCTCCCAGGCATCGGCGGCATCCAGTTCCTCCTGCAGCTTGCCCATCTCTTCCATGAGCTCATCGCTGTAGTTGGTGGCCATTTCCTCGGCGATCTGCTCGAAGCGTTGCTTCTTTTCAAAGATATCGCCCAAGCCCTCTTCGACGTTGCCGCGCACGGTCTTCTCGTCATTGAGAGGTGGCTCCTGTTGCAAGATGCCCACGGTGGCTCCCGGATCTAGGAAAGCCTCGCCGTTGGAAGGCTGGTCCAGGCCGGCCATAATCTTCAGAATGGAGGACTTACCGGCGCCATTAGGGCCGACCACACCAATCTTGGCGCCTGGGTAGAACGCCATTGTTACATCATCAAGGATGACTTTATCGCCAATTGCCTTGCGCACGTTTTTCATCGTGTAGATGAATTCGCCCACTTTTACCCCTTTGCAAAAATTTGGGAGACGTATTTATCTACACAAACACTACATCAGAACCACAGCCCAAGTGCCTCGGGGCAGGTACACCCGAGGCAATCAAGGCAAGGCCGAAAGGCTTAAGCATTCACGGTGGCGGATTCCGCCTCGGCAGCCTCCTCCGCTTCGGCATCATAGGGTTCCTCTTCTCCACTACGCGCTGCTGCAGCTCGTTCCGCTAAATAGCGGTCAGCCGCAGTATCCGCAGCGGTGTCGCCCCGTTCCGCTGGTTGCTGCGGCACGCTGTGGTCCACGTCTGGTTCGATGGCGTTGTCCCCCAATTCTGGGACCGCAATATTTTCTTGGTTGTACTGCGGGACGAGGCGCTTTGTGCCAATGACGTGGCGGTTCAAGTCCAACCCCACGTACTGCGCCTTAATAAACGTGCGGAAGTGGTCGGTTCCTTGATCATCGCTCCATTGCTCTGTAACCAAGGAGCCAACAATCACCAGTGGCATGCCTTTGGCCAGGGATTTACGTACGTTGATGGCGAATTGATTCCACATTTCGACGTCGATATAAAGGTGGTCCACGTCGCGCCATTGCGGGGCCTTGGCGGTTTGTCCTTCCGGATCATTGACGCCAGTATCCGCCTGGCGGTCCGGAATTCGGCGCGAGGAGGCGATACGCAGCTTGGCCTTATAGGCCCCAGTAGAGGTTTTGGTCAGGATTGGGTCACGAGTAAGGCGTCCGGTCAAGGTAATTGGATATTGGGACATGGTGCTAGAAAATCCTTTGCTGGATGTTGGGTTGGCGAGTTCGATTTTCCTCGCTCGCCTGTACATCCTGATGCCCTTGCGGACGCCGCACCATGGGCACCAGCCCCACCCTGTGGATAACTTGTTGCTCTCGTCAACAAAAGGCGCGTTTTAGGGTGACCTTTGACAAGTTATCCACAGGCTAGCGCCCCCGGAAGCTCGATTCATCGCCTTGGTTTATGTCCTGCAACATCGCGTTATAGCGTTCCAGCTCGGCATCATCGTCCGCATCCGCCTGCACATCATGGCGGCGGGCAGTGGCCCGGTCATCGGCCAACCAATCCAGGAAGAGCTTGCCAAAGACGATGACCAGCGGGAACTGGCCAAATCCCCACGCAATGCCGCCGCCCACGCGCTGATCTTGGAGCAAATCTGGATCCCATGGTAACTCCAAATACTGGTAGAAGTCCGCGCCCAATACACTTTGCATCTGCATCAGGTATACGCCGGCGAAAAGGTGGAACGGCATGGAAAGGAAGAGCACGGCCAAACGGAAGGGGGTGGAGCGGCGCTTGGGTAGCGGATCTGGGCCGATAATTTCCCAAAAATAGAAGCAGCCAGAAATGATGAACGTGAAGTTCATGATGAGGTGTCCAGCATGCTCCGAGATGGCAAATTGATACAGGCTCGGGAAAAGGTAGAGCACGTACAGGAAAAATAAGTATTGCAGCAGATTGACAAACGGGTTGGTCAGGAACCCAACGATCTTGGATTGGGTCGCTGCCAATGCATAATCATGCAGGCTCGGCTGCCCCTTCGGCCCAGCCTCGAAGGCCTCCATGATTAGGGTCAATGGTGCGCCTAGAACGAGCAGGAGGGGCACTGCCATGGACAAAATCATGTGGACCAGCATGTGCATGGAATACATCGCCGGCATATAAAGCCCCAGGCCAGTGGACATCACGAGGGTCATGCCCAGCGCACCACACATAAACCACGCGGTACGTCCCTTGCTCCACGTCAGGCCGCGCTTGTGTACGCGGTAGACGCAATAGCCATAGGCCGCGGCCAAAAGTAGGCCGAGGGTTCCAAACATGATGTCAAAGCGGAACATGGTCCACACGTTGAGCACCGTGGGCTTTTCAAAGAGCTCATAACCCATCAAAATCTGCATCGAGTTGAGGTTGGGATCCCGCGGTGACGGGGGCACGGTACGACCCAAAGTGATGGCCACACCGATGGTGCCGGCCATGACCGCCACCTCCGCTACGGCAATGCGAATAAACAGGCGGGGGTTTTTGTCCAACTGCGGGATAGTCAGCTCGCGGTGAGCTAGGCCAAAAATTCCCAGCAGGATCGTCAGCACGAACTTAGTTATCAAGATAATGCCGTAGGCAGAATCCACTAGATCGGAGATATTCATGCGGATAAGCGTGTTGATCAAGCCTGATACCGCCAGCACCACAATGGCCATGAAGGCGATGCCAGAGTAGCGCTTCACTGCAAAAGCAAGGTTGGGGCCAAGGCGCCGCCCATGGGCGATAAGCGCCATTAGCCCGCCTACCCAAAGCATGACAAAGACCAAGTGCCACAGCAGCGAATTGGTGCCGTAATCGTGGTCACCGCCGGCCGCGGAGTGGCCTTCTAGGCCAATGGGTACCACCTGCAAGACGGAGAAGAAAAGTAACACCGGCTGCATGGACCAGCTGCGACCAAGAAGCCCGAGAATGCCTACGACAAGGGCAATGAGCACGGAAATTCCCCAGACAATGGTGGTGGAAATTTCCGTGAGTGCCATCTTCATAATGGAAGGCTCAAATACTTGAGAAAATGGCGCTCCGGTGAGATCGGACATGATGAGCGGGATTTCCACCAACCCCACGGCCGCCACACCAAAGGAAGCCCAGGTGCCGGTACGCGCGGCAATGTGGCCGTCTACGGATAAGGGGGCATCGATAAGCGCAGCATTATCCCCGCGCGGAGCGATGAGAAAGGATGAAGTCAAGAAAGACCCCACGGACAAGGCCATGAGAATCCACGCCAACCCGCGGAAAACCGGCAGGCCAAAAGTGGTAATGCGGCCGGGATCCGGAATTCCTAGGGCCGCCAGGGAATCAGCCAGGAGGAACAGGGAAATGAAACCGGCAATCAGGCCGGCAATCAGCATCGCTGCGATATACATTCCCCAGGAAGTGCGGGGCTTCCTCCCCGCCGTATTCACACTGTCAACCTGCTCATTTGCCATAGTGGGCATTGTATAGCGCGACCTAGTTTCTCACATAACACACATTTTGTCTTTACATGTGTCATTATGGGGCTTATGGACACCCGTCAACTTCTTTATTTCCGCGCCGTTGTAGACAATGGCTCCTTCACGCACGCTGCCGAATCCCTCGACATGACTCAGCCTTCCCTGAGCCTTTCCATCCGGAAGCTAGAAAAGGAGCTCAACGCCCAGCTGCTCTCGCGCGGCCGTTCCGGCGTCTCCACCACCGAGGCCGGGGATTATGTGTATGAAACAGCCGTGAAAGTTGATGCGCTGCTGAATGAAACCCACCGACATATCAGCGAAATCACCGGTGACAAGGCCAGCACCGTCTCGCTCGCCTCTGGCCCGATATTGAACTGGGAATTTACCCCTTCCGTATTAGCCGAGCTCAAAAAGATTTACCCTACTGCCACCATCACGCTAGATGATGCCGAACCGGCTACCGCCATCAAGCACCTGCTGGATGGCCAGGTGGATTTGGCACTCTTGCCGACGTCCGATCCCAAGGCCTTTATTCGCCGCTACTCCCCCGAACTTACCGTCCACCAGGTGGCCACGTTTGATTATTCCGTCGCCCTCCCACAGCGCCTCGCGGAGCTAGAGGCGCCCATTTCCCTGGCGGACCTGCGCGGAGAGAATTGGCTTATCCCACCGCGCAGCCGCGAGCTGCCGGAACTAGCAGAGTTCTATAGTGAGCTGTGGAATACTCGCCCTGGCCTCAAGCCGGACAAGACCCAAGAAGTAGCCAGCCTCAATAGTGCTATCCCGCTCGTATCCAGTGGACTTGGTGTGAGCATCGTGCCCGACTGTGCGCCCGCCGTACAGCCGCATGGCATCCTCAGCCGCCCGATTGCAGACGACCTGCCACCCTATTACGCCATTGTCGCCTACCGAGCAGATCGCGATCTGACCGTCGCAGCGCAGGAGCTGGTGGATATCCTGCGTGCCCCACAGCGCACCCTGGCTTAGGTTTCCCCGTCCTTGTGGGCTACTATGAGTGCGTTGTAAGCCCCCATAGCTCAGTGGATTAGAGCAGTGGGTTTCTACCCCATGTGTCGCGGGTTCGAATCCTGCTGGGGGCACCACTGTCATGAGTCGCGACATGTTTGACAGATGAGTCGCGACATCGTTAACAAACCGGCATTCCAGTTGCTTTTTGTTCTGGGGTGCCGGTTTCTTCGATCAGGCGAGCAGTGCCAGGGCGCATCGTTCCAAGCAGCAGTACCAAGACGCCGTAAGAACACCTACGTCTGACGGGCGGAGCCCTTTCCCTCTTGGGCTCTAGAAGGTGCCTTAGGCCCTGAATGGCCGCACTCTATTTCGACGCCACCGGATTGGCGTACAGCTTTGACGATGGCCATATTGCGGTTAGGACTGTTCATAGTGTCAAACATGTCCCGACTCACCAGTCAAGCATCACCCGACACGGTAAGGTAGCCCTAAGCGTCAAATATGTCGCGGCTCACCTGTCAAGCATCACGACGATTCCCTCAGGCACAGACTGTCAAATATGTCATGAACTCAGACACTGCTGGGGGCACCACCCGAAAGCCTTGAGGCGCCGAGTTTCTCGCCGCTTCAGGGCTTTTTGTTTACGCTAGGACTCACAATGCCCAACCCGGAAAGGCTTAACCATGTCACTTCCCGCCCCCTCTCGCACGTCCTACGCCCTCGTCACCGGCGCTAGCCAAGGAATTGGCAAAGCCATGGCGCAGGATTTCGCAGCGCTGGGACATAACGTCATCCTTGTGGCGCGGCGCCGCGAGGTACTAGAGTCCATTGCCGCCGAACTCGAGCGGCGCCACAATGTCGAGGCCATAGCTCTGCCTGCGGACCTCGCAGTGGCTGACGACATCGCCCGTGTAGTAGAAACCACAGCCTCCCACGAGGTATCCATTTTGGTAAATTCCGCCGGTATTGCCAGCTTCGGCCCCTTCATGGACCAAGACTGGAAGTACGAATCAACCCAATTTGATCTCAACGGCACTGCGGTTCACCGCCTCACCCGCGCCGCTTTGGAGCACATGCTGCCGCGCCGCAGCGGTGCCATTTGCAATGTTGGTTCAGCCGCGGGCAATATCCCCATTCCCAATAACGCCACCTATGTCTTCACTAAGGCCGGCGTCAATGCGTTTACGGAGGCCCTACACTACGAGCTCAAAGGCTCCGGAGTATCGTGCACCCTCCTTGCCCCTGGACCGGTGCGCGAGGCCACCATCGCGGAAGAAGACCAGTCCATCGTGGATAAGGTGGTCCCGGATTTCTTGTGGACCACCTACGAATCTTGCTCCCAAGAGACCATTGCGGCTATGCGCCGCAACCAGCGCCGCGTAGTACCGGGTCCCCTTTCGAAGGCCATGAATACCATCAGCCAAGTGCTGCCCACCCCGGTGATTGCACCGCTGGTAGGCAGCTTCTACGCCAAGATGGGCTAGGCTCCCGCACCCTCTAGGTCGTTTCCTTTGAGCACGCCGCCTTCGCCGCGTGCTCGTTTGCGCGCCACCCAGAAGTCCGCATTCTTAATACCTAGGGCTTCTGGGTCGAATTGTGGGTCCTTTCCAGCCTTCTTCTGTTTCTCGTAGTCCTTGAGAGCCTTGAGGGCAGGCACCTGAAGGAAAAGGATGGCGATGATATTGAGCCATGCCGTGGTGCCAACACCAATATCACCCAATGCCCAAGCCGCTCCTGGAGTGGTGGTAGCTCCCACGATGACGGAGACGATAATCAGCGCGCGCAGCACCCAAATCAGGCCCCGACGGGCAGCCCGGGAGCGTACCCAACGGTTGAAGTAGGTCAAATTGACCTCGGACATGTAGTAGTACGCCAGAACCGTCGTAAAGGCGAAGAAGGCGATGGAAACCGCAATAAACGTCGGGCCCCAACCAGCAAAGACGCTATCCAGGCCGGATTGCACGTAGCCAGGACCAGCCTCAATGCCTTCCGGCAGCGAACCGTTGTAGACCACCTCGCCGTCCTCGGAGCTACCGCGAAAGACGGTGTACATATCGGTGGAAATGATCATGAACGCGGTAGCCGAGCAGACAAGGAGCGTATCAACGTAGACCGCAAAGGACTGCACAAATCCCTGCTTCGCTGGGTGGGAGACCTCGGCGGCCGCTGCGGATTGCGGGCCGGTGCCCTGGCCGGCCTCGTTGGAATAAATTCCGCGCTTTACGCCCCACATGATGGCCGCGCCCAGCATACCGGAAAAGCCGGCTTCCATATTGAAGGCGGACTTGAAGATAAGACCAAAGACCTCTGGAATCTGCGAGAAGTTCATGCACATGAACACCACGGAAATCGCGATGTAGATAACCGCCATAAATGGCACGACGATGGTGGCAAAGTTCGCGATGCGCTTTACGCCGCCGATAATGATGATGGCCAGGATGCCTGCCAGCACGACGGCAGCCCACGTGGAGTTAATACCCCACGCGGTATCAGCCGCGGCAGCCACCGCGTTGGCCTGAATCGCCGGCAAGAAGTAGCTAGTGGCCAAAATCATGGCGATGGCGAATACGATGCCATAAACCACCATGAACGGTGCGGCCTTGGTGTGCTTGTAGGCCTTTTCGATGTAGTACGCTGGGCCGCCGCGATACTCTCCGGTATCCTGGTCTTTCTCCTTGTATATCTGGGCCAAAGTACACTCGATAAACGAAGTAGACGAGCCCAACATCGCCACCGCCCACATCCAAAACACCGCTCCTGGGCCGCCAAAGGCGATGGCCGTTGCCACACCGGCGATGTTGCCCACGCCTACGCGGCCGGATAGCGAGACCATCAAGGATTGGAAGGAAGATACACCATCCGCTGATTTCTCTCCGTTGGCGATCTGCTTGAGCATGTCTGGGATGCAGCGCACCTGGAGGCCGCGCGTCACCACAGTGAAATAGATGCCCGCGCCGAGGCATAAAAACACCAAGACAGGGGACCAAATTACGGAATTGAGGGCTTCAAGAAAGTCTGCCATCTGGTCTCTCCTAAATCTGTCGCACCTCCCGAGTGAAGAGCGATAACACAAAGTATGCCGCAAATCACACTTAAAGGTGAGTCAAATCATTGGAAATCATAATGTAGATACACACCACACTCACGAAACGCTACTGTGCCCTGTAGCGATTCACTCACCCAGAACTCCTACCAGCACCCCATACAGGGGTAATGAAGTGCGAGCGTAGAATGGTCTGCATGCCACATTCCGATATTGCCGCAAAGCACGACCGCCTCGTCTGGATCGATTTGGAAATGACCGGCCTCGATCCGGAGCGCCACGTCATCGTTGAGGTCGCCGCCGTTATCACCGATGGCAACCTCAATATCCTGGGTGAAGGTATCGACCTCGTCGTCCACGCCACCGAGGAAGAACTAACCCAGATGGATTCCTTTGTCACCGAGATGCACGCCAAGTCTGGACTGGATGAAGAAATCCGCGAGTCTTCTACCTCCATCGGTGAGGCCGAAGATGCCGTGCTAACGCTTATCAATGAGCACTGCGATCCGGAGCACCCCGCTCCCTTAGCCGGCAATTCCATCGCTACCGATCGCACCTTCATCCGCACCTATATGCCGCGACTCGATAGCGCCCTGCACTACCGAATGATCGATGTATCGACCATCAAGGAGCTAGCCCGCCGGTGGCATCCGCGCGCTTATTTCAATCAGCCGGATAAGGGCATGGCCCACCGCGCGCTGCAAGACATTATCGAGTCCATCCGCGAGCTTGACTTCTACCGCCGCAGCGTCTTCCGCACCGATGAGGGCCCCACTTCCCCCGAGGCGGAGCAGATCAAGGCGGAAACTACGGCAGATTACCAGGCGTTTTTGTAATTTAGGCGGCGTGAGTTAACCTGTAATTCGTTGCTTTCACGCAGCGATGGTGGCTGTAGTTCAGCTGGTAGAGCACCAGGTTGTGATCCTGGGTGTCGCGGGTTCGAGCCCCGTCAGCCACCCCAAATGCCCGAGCCTTGCGCTCGGGCTTTTTCAGTTTTCGCCCTGCAGGCTTGCCAGCAGTTCCTCCGAGCGTGCTCGACCAGCCACATCCGGCATATCTCCGGTCACCACAAACTCACTTATGCCTAAGCGCTTGCCGACGCCCCTTAGCTTCTCCCCCACTCCTTCCACCGTCCCCCAGACATCGTGGGCCAACGCTTCCTCGATTCGCCGCCGTTGCTGCCCCGTCAGCGCATCCATATCTAGCTCGCCGGCTGGCCGCAGGGTCGCAAACTCACCAGTGGATTGTGCGCGTACCTTGGCATAGGCCTCCGGCAACAATAAATCGCGGGCGGCCGCGGCGGTATCGGCGGCGGCGATATTAAGCGAGGAGATGATAGGTGGGGCGTCGGCAAGCGCATGCTCTCGATATACTCGCGCGGCCGCCTCCTGGGTTGCTACCGGCCCACCCAAGATGACGCCCAACCCCAGCTTGGCCGCCACCGCGGCCGAGCGAAAGCCCGCCAAAACATACAGCGGCGTACCTGCATACTCCGGACGCACCGTCACAGCTTCCTCACCACGCAGGTAGCGCATCAGCGTTGCTAGTTCCGCCTCGAAGCGCTGTTTGAGCTCGGTAGGCTCACCCTGGCGCAGCGCCTGCCGCACCGGCGCAGTAAATCCCACCGAGGAGCCGATGCCTATATCAATGCGGCCGGGATAAAGCGCCTCGAGGAGGTTAAGCTGCTCAGCCACCAGAAACGGCGCATGATTAAGCAACATAATTCCGGCCGTACCCACCCGAATTCTGTGCGTCCTCGCCGCCACGTAGGCCGCCAACATCCCGGGCTGCCCCGCCGGAATGCCCGGCACGCCATGATGCTCTGCCACCAGGAAGCGCCGAAACCCCAGCCGCTCCACGTGCCGCGCATGCTCGGCCACCTGGCTTAGCGGGCCGGCGGCACCGCGATCTAAACCAGAAAAGCGCATGGCCACCACTGTAGCCATGCGCTCCTCCCTCGCGCCGACGCCGGACGCTACTGGTTTGCGCCCGCGTTACCCTTGGACCACTCGTCCCAGGACATATTCCAATCACCCAGGCCATCCATCGCATTGAGCGTTTCGCCATAGGTATTAAATACGCGCACCACGTCGCCGCGCTTCATCGTCTCTTGGAACCACTCCGCAGCCTCCGGCGTCACGTTGATGCAACCGTGGGAGGTATTGGTATTGCCCTGCGCCCACACGGACCATGGAGCGGAGTGGACATAAATACCGGAATAAGACATCTGCGTAGCCCAGTCCACAGTCGTGCGATAACCGCCGGCCTCGTGGGCCAAACCAAAGGTCTCCGAATCCATCAACAGCTGCGGGTGTTCATCACCAATGACGTAACGGCCATTCGGCGTATCGTACTGATAATCGCGGCCCAATGAGACCGGGATGGCGCGCAAGAACTTCTTATTCTTGAATACCTTCATGGTCTTGGTGGCGTTATCGATAAGTGCTACGGTGCGGTCACCAATAGTGAAATTCGTAGAGGCATTTTCACCGCCATAGATTCCACCGCCTAAATCCTTGCCGTACTGGTTTACCTTGACCTCTACCTTGGTGCCTGGCTCCCAGTAGTCCTTTGGCCGCCAGCGCACTTCCTGGTTATTAACCCAGTAGAATGCGCCTTCCACCTCCGGTTTGGTGGTGACAGTAATAGTCTTCTCGGCCGCCTTGCGGTCCGTAATTGGAACGCCAAAATTAACGCCAATGACCTGGCCTACGCCCACCTCAGAATCCGGGATCGGGGTTAGCGAGGCTTCGGCCACGCCTGCTGCCTGCGGGGTGGAAAAGCTTAGGTTCTTCTTGTTGCCATCCACGTCAGAGGCGACAATCGAATAGGTGTGGTTATAGCCCAAGTCCTCCGCGGTAGACCACTTCTTAGCGTCCTTGGAGAGCTTTTCTTCTACTTCCACGCCCATCTCATTGGTCATGGTGACGCTCTTTAGCCTCCCGTTGGTCTCCACCGTTACCGGCTTCGACGGGTCTACATTTTGCGCCCTGTCCTTTACGGAAACCTTCAGGCCATCCTTTTTCTTTTCGGACTCTTTGCCACCATCCTTCGCGCCGCTCGCGCTCGCGGGGGCGGTGGATTCTTGTTCGGTGGCCTGGTTCTCAGCCGAGGAACTAGAAGAGCAGGAGGCGGCGGCTAGGGAAACGCACGCTACGCCTGCGGCCGCAAGGAGACGGCGCGCAATAGGGAGGGAATTTTTCACTGAGTTGCCCTTAGACACGTAAATACAGCTTTCAAAGACCAACCTAGATTAGCGTTTCCATCCGCCAAATACCAGAAGCCACTTCAGGCATTAACCAATTTGTTATAGACCCCCTAAAACCCGTATCAACCAGGCGATTTTACACTTTTAAAGAATGGCTGCTAGAGTATCTACTCGTTGCACAGAGAGCCACTCGGCAGAAAGTCAACAATGCGCCATTAGCTCAATTGGCAGAGCAACTGACTCTTAATCAGTGGGTTCGGGGTTCGATTCCCTGATGGCGCACAAG
>JALXWS010000070.1 GCA_025144025.1 Corynebacterium sp. p3-SID1241
AGATGAAACCTCTAAGAATCTTACTGAGGGTGGCTACGGATTTGTTCGTGGAGAAGCGATCTGTGACCCAACTACTTCAGGGCATGATTATCGAATTGATGGAGAGATTTTTGCAGGAAAGCATCATGACATTGGTATCTCCAAAGAAGTCCATCTTCCATGCAATGTGCACTAATTACTCTGCATAAGCCAGGCTTTTAGTTCCTCCTCTGCACGCC
>JALXWS010000071.1 GCA_025144025.1 Corynebacterium sp. p3-SID1241
GACTGATGCTTTAGGACGGTGCGAGTACGCCATGCTCACCACCAAGCAGTATGCCGCCGTCCTGGTCGTTGACGTTGATCAAGTAGGTACCGCAGGCGGTGACCCCGCAGACTTAAACCCGTACGTCCGCAGTGTGGTGCGCTCACTGATTACTCATAGCGTCGGGCCGGCATGGGTGGGTATTAACCCAACTAACGGCAAAGCCCAGTTCATC
>JALXWS010000072.1 GCA_025144025.1 Corynebacterium sp. p3-SID1241
AATGAACTGAGCTTTCCCATTAGTCGGGTTGATTCCCACCCACGCTGGGCCGATGTTGTGAGCGATAAGTGAACGCACCACGCTACGTACATAGGGGTTTAAGTCTGCGGGGTCGCCGCCGGCTGTTCCAATCTGATCAACGTCAACGACCAGGACGGCGGCGTACTGCTTACTGGTGAGCATGGCGTACTCGCACCGGCCCAAAGCTTCGGTA
>JALXWS010000008.1 GCA_025144025.1 Corynebacterium sp. p3-SID1241
GCCGCCACCGCGCCGAGATCCCGGCCTGTTTGCGCAGGTCGGGATTTTGTTTTCCCTATTATGCGGCAGGCTCCGGCCCCGGGCTGGCTGGCCGTCAGCTGTGAAAACTGGGACGCAGGTGGCTTCGCGATAGGGGATTAGAGGGTATGGCCACTACACTAGGGCAAAGTTCAACCCGTCCCCCACGCGAATGCGAAGGTACATCTACCCGTGGCTAAACTGCTTTATCGTCTTGGGCGCTGGTCTTTCCTCCATAAGTGGAAGGTCATCGTGGCATGGCTGCTGCTGCTCGCCGCCGTCGGCGGTGCCGCCGCCCTGCTGATGAAACCGATGACGAGCGAGTTCTCCATCAAGGGAACCCCGTCCATCGACGCCACCTACAAGACCATGGACCTCTTCCCAGAGGGCGGCAACCCTGCCAACTCGCCCTCGGTCAACGTGGTCTTTAAGGCGCCCGATGGCCAGAAGCTTTCTGATCCCGCTAACCGCGAGGCCATCGACGCCACCATTTCCTACCTCGAGGACAACCTGGAAATGGGCGATACCACGCGCTTTGGCAATCCGCTTGAGGTCTCGCCCCGCCTGCAGGATCAGGTTATCCACCAGTTCACGGATATGGGACTGCCGGAAGCATCCGCCCGCGCGGATGCCGATAACCTCGCCATGGTCAATGATGATGAGACCATCGCGTATACCACCTTCAATTTTGATGCCGAATCGCCCTATAGCGTGGAGCAGGAAGATAAAGACACCGTCACCGAGGCGATGAACATCGCCCGCGACCGCGGCCTTACGGTAGAAGGCAATGGTGCCGGCTTCGGCGATGAAATAGCGGTCAATTCCACCTCCGAGATCATCGGCCTCGGCGTTGCCTTTATCGTGCTCATCTTTACCTTCGGCTCCCTGGTGGCCTCGGGTATGCCTTTGGTGTCCGCCGTCATCGGCGTGGGACTCGGCGCGCTGGGTATGCTCATTGCCACCCACTGGATTGAGCTCAACAATATGACCCCGGTTCTAGCCATCATGATTGGTTTGGCCGTGGGCATCGACTACGCGCTGTTCATCCTGTCGCGCTACCGCGCCGAGCGCCGCCGCATGGACGGGCCCGATGCCGCAGGCATGGCGGTTGGCACGGCTGGCTCCTCCGTGGTCTTTGCTGGCGCGACCGTCTTTACTGCGCTTTTTGCACTCCTCATTGCGCGCATCGGCTTCCTGACGGCAATGGGCTTGGCCGCCGCCGGCACCGTGGCCATCGCCGTATTGGTCTCCCTCACGCTCATCCCCGCGATGCTTGGCCTGCTGGGCGATAAGGCTTTCAACGGCCGCATCCCCGGTGTGGCCGGCAACCCGACCCGCAAGGGCAAGCGCCGCCGCGGCCCCACCATGGGCAACCGCTGGGTGCGCCTGGTCCAGAAGGTTCCCGGCCTGGCCATGGCGCTGGTTGTCCTCTCCCTGGGCGCGATGACCGCGCCGGTGCTCGACATGGAACTCGCCCTTCCGGCCGATACCACCTCCAATCCCGATACCACCCAGCGCAAGGCCGCCGACATCATGTCCGAGGGCTTCGGCCCCGGCGTCAACGGCCCCTTCCTCGCCGTGGTCGATGCCCACACGGTCAACGCGGAGGCCGGCGCCCTCGCCCCGCTTGTCGACGCCCAATCCCAGCCCGAACCAGAGCGGGCACCGGAGCCGGACGCGGAGCCTGCCGCTGAGTCCCCAGCGCCAGAGAAAGCCGCGCCTGAGGACGCTGCACCAGAGGACGTTGCACCGGAAGACGTAGCCCCTGCGCAACCGCAGCAGGATCAACCCGCGGCCGAGCCGGAGATCGCCCCGGCCGCTGAGGTTGTAGATACCGCGGAAGGCGATGCGGATAATGCCTCGCCAGAGGACAAGGCCGCACTCGCGTCCTTCCTCTATACCGCAAATCAGCTCAAGGGCCTGGGCGGCGTTAAGCACGCGCAGATCGTCGGCCTCAGCGAGGACCAGCGCGCGGCACAGATTATGGTCACGCCGGAGACTTCGCCCACGGACGCCGCTACGGTCAACGTTGCCCACGCGCTGCGCTCGGCTACTGGCGAGATCGAGGATGCCACCGGCACCGAAATCGGCCTCACCGGCCTGACCGCGGTACAGCTCGATATCACCGAGCGCCTCGAGGAAGCCATGGCGCCGTACCTGGCCATCGTCGTAGGCCTAGCCATCGTGCTGCTGCTTTTGGTCTTCCGCTCCATCCTGGTCCCGCTGGTTGCCGGCCTGGGCTTCCTGCTGTCCGTCGGCGGCGCCTTCGGCCTGACCGTGCTGGTGTGGCAGGAAGGCCTGTGGAACCTAGTCCCTGCGCCGGGCCCGCTGATTTCCTTCATGCCGATTTTCCTCATCGGCGTGACCTTTGGCCTCGCGATGGACTACCAGGTCTTTTTGGTCACCCGCATGCGCGAGCATATCTCGCGGCATCCGGAGGGCACCGGCGGCCGGTATAGCGCCGTCGATGAAGCCACCATCACCGGCTTTACCCAAGGCGCCCGCGTCGTTACGGCCGCGGCCATCATTATGATTTCGGTCTTTGTGGCGTTTATTAACCAGCCGCTGCCCTTCATCCAGATCTTTGGCTTTGCCTTGGCCGCCGGCGTGCTTTTCGACGCCTTCTTTATCCGCATGACCCTCGTCCCCGCGACCATGTTCCTCATGGGCCGCGCGACATGGTGGATGCCTAAGTGGCTGGCCAAGATCTTGCCCACTCTAGACATTGAAGGCACCGCCCTCGAAGAAGAATGGGAAGCAAAACACGCCACCCCAGCCCCTATCCCCGCAGATGAGGAAGAAGAATAGACATGGACTTGAGCTTCGACGTCGGCAAGCGCCTGCCCGAAGGCCCCGGCAAGCACGGCCGCAGCGGTGTCATCCACACCCCACACGGTGATATTCGCACCCCGGCTTTCATCCCGGTGGCCACCAAAGCGACGGTAAAGACGCTGACCCCGGAGCAGATTCGCTCCACCGGAGCACAGGCCATCTTGTCGAATGCATACCACCTCTACCTGCAGCCGGGCCACGACATCGTAGATGAGGCCGGCGGCGTGGCCAAGTTTGAAAACTGGCACGGACCGACCTACACCGACTCCGGCGGATTTCAAGTGATGTCGTTGGGCGTGGGCTTCAAGAAAGTCCTCGCGATGGATATCGCGGATCTCAGCGATAAGGACATTCGCGCCGCCAAGAAGGAACGCATGGCGCAGGTGGACGAGGACGGCGTGGATTTTAAATCCGTCATCGATGGCTCCAAGCACCGCTTCACGCCCGAGAAGTCCATGCAGATCCAGCACGGGCTGGGCGCGGATATCATGTTCGCCTTCGACGAGCTGACCACGCTGGTTGATACGCGCACCTACCAGGAAGAATCCGTCGCCCGCACCCACCGCTGGGCTAAGCGCTGCCTGGATGAGCACGACCGCCTCACTCGTGAGCGCACCCACCGCCCGAAGCAGTCATTGTGGGGCGTTGTCCAAGGCGCGCAGTATGAGGACCTGCGCCGCCAAGCCACCCGCGGCCTGCTCGACCTTGACCGCGCCGCACGCGAGGAAGGCAAGCGCGGCTTCGGCGGCTTCGGCATCGGCGGCGCGCTGGAAAAGGAAAACTTGGGCACCATCGTCGGCTGGGTGTGCGATGAGCTACCTGAGGACAAGCCGCGCCACCTGCTCGGTATCTCCGAACCGGACGATATCTTCACCGCTGTCGAGGCCGGCGCCGATACCTTCGACTGCGTGGCACCCACCCGCCTGGCGCGCCGCGGCGGCGTCTACACCCTCGACGGCCGCATGAACCTCACCAATGCGCGCTTCAAGCGCGATTTCGCCGGCGTCGACGAGGAATTCGGCGGCCACGTATCCGAAAATTACTCCCGCGCCTACCTGCACCACCTGCTCAAGGCGAAGGAATTCCTCGCCGGCACGCTGTGCACCATTCACAACGTGGAGTTCATGATTCGTTTGGTGGATAATATCCGCGCCGCCATCGACGGCGGCTACTACGAGGCCTACCGCGATGAATTCCTCGGCCGCTATTACGCCGGCAAGTAGTCCTCGCGCTTCTTCACCCACTTAATGACCGCGGCCGTCACCGGCAGCATGACGGCCTCCATCAGGGTCTTCCACACGAAGCCCACGATGACGTAGTTGAAGAACCCGCCCAAGGTATCCACGCCGATAACCGGCGCGGCGATGGCGCAAAACAGCAGAGTATCGCCGAACTCGCCCACCACAGTGGAGGCGATAAGCCGCGCGAAGAGGCCCTTTTCGCCCGAGCGCTTCTTCATCGCGGTCAGCGTCCAGGCGTTGAGCAGCTGACCCACCAGGTAGCCGGCCAGCGATGCGGCCAGAATCTGCGGCACCAGACCAAGCGTGGCGGCGAAGGCCTCCTGGCCCTCGTAGAAATCGGCAGCCGGTAGCCAGATAGCGATGTAGAAGCACATGGCCGCCAGGATGGCCATCGCAAAGCCGATATAGACCGCGCGCCTGGTGGATTTGAAGCCATAGCACTCCGAGAGCACATCGCCGACGATATAGGCCAGCGGGAAGAGGAAGAACGCGCCGTCGGTGACCAGCGGGCCGAGCTGGACGCCCTTGGTGGCGTTGATATTAGAAATCAGGAAGGTCACCACGAACACGGTGACCAGCCAGGGATAGAGGGTGGAGCGGACGGGAATGAAGCGCACCTCAGCGCCGTTCGATTTTTCCATGCCCGCCATTGTGCCAGCCCGTAGACTGTGGGCATGAATTTCGCGACCACCGGCGCCGGCCGATACGCGCCGAGCCCCTCGGGTGATCTGCACTTTGGCAACCTCCGCACGGCGCTTCTGGCGTGGCTTTGTGCCCGATCGACGGGGAGGCGCTTTGTGGTGCGCGTGGAGGACATCGATAAGCAGCGCTCCTCCCAAGTAGCGGCCGAGCGTCAGCTCGCGGACCTGCGCGCGCTCGGTCTGGACTGGGACGGCGAGGTCATCTACCAGCACGATCGCGACGCCGCCTATGAACAGGCCTTGGCCCAATTGCCCACTTACGAATGCTATTGCTCCCGCAAGGATATCCGTGAGGCCTCCCGCGCCCCACATGCCATTCCCGGTCAGTACCCGGGTACCTGCCGCAACCTCACCGAAGAGCAGCGCGCGGCCAAGCGTGCCGAGCTTGCGGCCCACAACCGCAAGCCCGCCCTTCGCCTGCTTGCCGACGTCCCCACTTTCACCATCCACGACGCCCTCCACGGCACCTATACGGGCGACGTGGACGACTTTATCCTGCGCCGCGGCGGCCAGGATGCTGGATGGGCCTATAACTTGGCCGTCGTCGTCGACGATGCCTACCAAGACATCGACCAAGTGGTCCGCGGCGATGACCTGCTCTCCTCCGCGCCGCGGCAGGCCTACCTCGCCTCGCTGCTTGGCATCGAACCGCCGGAGTATATCCATGTCCCGCTCGTACTCAATGAATCCGGCGAGCGCCTGGCCAAGCGCGATGGCGCGGTGACGCTGCGGGAGATGGGGGATGAGGGGGACGTCGTCAAGCAGCTGGCGGCCTCGCTGGGGTACAAGGCCGCCAGTGCCACCGAGCTGCTCGCGCAATTCGAACCCGACCGGTTAAGCCCTGAGCCCTATACCTGGCGCGGGTAAAATCTCAGCCCATGGAAGTTCTTCTGGTGCTCATTGGGCTCATGCTGCTGACCGTGTTCGTCGTCGCCATCGGTGACAAAATTGGGCTGCCGTGGCCGGCCCTGCTGACGATCATTACCGCCTGCGCGGTCTTCGTGCCCGGCCTGCCCCAGTTCGAGCCGCCAACCGAGCTCATCCTGCCTATCTTCCTGCCGCCGCTGCTATGGGCGCTCGCCCGGCGCACCTCGTGGGGAGTAATCCGCGAGCAATGGGTAACCATTTTGAGCCTGTCCGTGCTACTGGTTGTCGCCACCACGCTGGCCGTCGGCGCTACGGCTTACGCCTTCCTGCCGGGCATTAGCCTGGCCGCCGCCATCCTCATCGGCGCGGCCATCGCCCCGCCGGACCCCGTCGCCGTCGACGCCGTGGCCGAGCCTGCAGGCATCCCACGCCGCATCATCACCACCTTGCAGACCGAGGGCCTGTTTAACGATGCCGCCTCCATCGTCGCCTTCCACCTCGCGCTCGCCGCCGTGACCCAGGGCGGCGATATTTCCTTTGGCAGCGGCGTGCTGAGCTTCCTCTATTCGTCTGTCGTCGCACTTGCCATTGGTTGGCTCATCGGGCGGCTGACGGCGCTGTTTATTACCCACGTCCACGATGTGGTCGCGCGCAACGCCCTGACTTGGGTGGTTCCTTTTGCCACCTTCCTCGTGGCCGAGGAGCTGGAGGCCTCTGGCGTTATCGCCGTGGTCATCGCTGCCGTCGAGCTCAACTCGCGCGCCGATATCCAGGCCGAGGACCGGCTTTCCGGCCAGTCTTTTTGGGAGACCATGGAGCTGCTGTTTACCGGTGTCGCCTTCGGCCTTATCGGGCTGACGGTTAATACCGCCATCGCGGAGGTGGGCTCGGATTTGTGGCACTCGGTGGTCGTGGGCGTCATCCTGTCCCTTGTGGCTTTTGTCGTCCGATTGGTGTGGATGTACATCTATTACCGCATCAACGTCTCGCGCGGCCGCCCGCGGGTGGCGCCGCTGCGCCTGCAAGAAGTGTTGCTGATGACGTGGTCCGGCATGCGCGGCCTGGTCACTCTGGCGTTGGTGCTGTCTATCCCGGCCGGTGTATTCAGTTTCCACCACGAGCTCGCAGTCATCGCGCTGACCGTGCTGCTGGTCACGATGGTGGTTCCAGGCCTGCTCTTGCCGTGGCTGATGGAGCGCCTTGACCTGACAGAGGCCTCCCAAATCGCCAGCGATAAGATGCGCGCCGCCGTGGTGGCCCGCGCGCGTGCGGCCAGCATCGATGCCCTGTCGCACTTTAGGCCCGACGGGCATATCGCACCCGACGCCGAAAAGGTTGATCCGGAAATTTCCGCCAACGTTATCCAGTGGCTGGAAGACCGAATTGGTGACGGCGAGGATGTGTCCGAAGACTCCCGCAAGCAACGCGCCTGGCAGGCCCGCCACGTGGCTCTGGAGGCTCGCCGGACCGCCCTGACGGCCGCACAGGAGGAGCTGCTGCGCATGCGCGGCTACCGGGCCTATAATCCGGCCATCGTGGATGAGGTGCTTGAAGAGATCGACCGCATGGTCTTGGGTACCAAGCGCCATTAGGCTGGGCGGCATGGATCCCTTTGATTATGCCCAGCTCGAGGACGCGCTGGATTACCTTTACGACTTCCTCGACCAGGACCTGGTGGAGCGCGTGCGAACAGAGCGCGAGTACGTTCCGGACGGGCTGGAGGGCTTGCTTGCCGACGACTCCCTCGACGACTATGTCTGGCTCTGGATCAAAGACCCAGGCCCGAACGGATTCCGGCAATACCTGCGCGATGGGGGCTATTCCGAGGCCGAAGTCTCCCAAGCTTTCCTCTGGGCGCGCACCGAGTGGGCAATGAATACTCCGCCGCATGTCGCTTGGCTGAAGGCGGATGGTTACGAGCCGCCGGCTATTGATTAGCGGCAAGTGCGGCGTCGGCTAGCGCGGCCGGGTTCCCGGGCATTACAAAATCCCGGCTCCGTTGCTATGAAGCAGGAGCCGGGATTTCCTCTGGCGGAGGATGTGGGATTTGAACCCACGAGGGGCGTGAACCCCGCACGCGTTCCAGGCGTGTGACATAGGCCGCTAGTCGAATCCTCCGAGAAGAAACATTAGCAGCCGTGGCAATTATTTTACCAATCGCCAGGTCAATCAGGGTTTTCGACGGTTTTCAAGGATTGTTTAACCCGCAACGGGGTCCGGGTGCCGTTGGTGCCGGGGAAGCGCGGCCGAAAGCGTGGAGGTGCCGGTAGCCCATTTGGCTAAACCGGCGCGCGGGCGTTAAAGTATGAGACAGGATTCCGCGTGGCGTCCATCCTCTGAACTCCCCCAGGGCAGGAATGCAGCAAGGGTCAGGAGGCTCTGGCGGGTGCGCGGGGTCCCCTTTTTGTATGGCGTGCGTTACTATTGGGGGCTAAAAGTCGCCCTATAGATGGAAGGTAGACATACACATGTCGCTTCTTACTTTGGAATCGTCCGAACTAAACGAGCTCGCCGCCCAGGTCCGCAAGGATTATGAGGACCTCAAGGCACAGGGTCTAAATCTGGACCTGACTCGCGGCAAGCCAGCGAAGGCGCAGCTGGATCTCTCCAATGATCTCCTCGCCCTGCCGGGGCTGGGGCGCTACACCGACGCGGCCGGAAACGACCTGCGCAATTACGGCAACCAAAAGGGCATCAAGGACCTGCGCGATATTTGGGGCGAGCTGATCAACATGGACCCTGAGCTGCTCGTAGCCGGGGATTCCTCTTCGCTGAATATCATGTTCGACCTCATCTCCTGGGCCTATATCTTCGGCACCAACGACTCCGAGCGCCCATGGGGCAAGGAAGAAAAGCTCAAGTGGATCTGCCCAGTGCCAGGCTATGACCGCCACTTCGCTATCACGGAGCAATTCGACTTCGAGTTGGTACCGGTGCCGATGGAGGAAGACGGGCCGGATGTAGAGGCCGTCGAAAAGCTGGTGCAGGATCCGGCAGTCAAGGGCATGTGGGTAGTGCCGATGTTCGCTAACCCCACCGGCGCCGTGATTTCTGAAGACAAGGCCCGCCGCCTCGCCCGCATGGAGGCCGGCGCGCCGGATTTCCGCATCGTGTGGGATAACGCCTACGCCGTGCACACCTTAACCGAGGAATTCCCGGAAATCTTGCCGATTCTGGACATCGCCGCGGAGGAAGGCAACCCGAATCGCTTCTGGGCTATGTCTTCTACCTCGAAGATCACCTTCGCCGGTTCGGGCATAGGCTTTTTCGGCTCTTCCAAGGACAACCTCGAGTGGTACCTGGAACACGCCGGCATCCGCGGCATCGGCCCCAATAAGATTAACCAGCTGGCGCACCACGAGTTCTTCGGTTCCGCCGAGGGCGTGCGCGCGGTGATGCGTCGTCACGCAGCGCTGATTAAGCCCAAGTTCGACGCCGTGCTGCGCATCTTAGAAAAGCGCCTCGGCGAGTACGAGGTGGCGCAGTGGACCAACCCGAAGGGCGGCTACTTCATCTCCCTCGACGTTGTCGACGGCACCGCCAACCGTGTGTGGGAGCTGGCGCGCGATGCCGGCATCCTGCTCACCCAAGCTGGCTCGGCCTTCCCTTATGGCGAGGACGATAACGACCGCAATATTCGCCTCGCCCCAACCCTGCCGCCGCAGGAAGAGGTTGAGGCGGCGATGGACGGCGTCGCTACCTGTGTGCTGCTTGCCGCCGTGGAGAAGCTGGGGGCCTAACATCAACGCCGACGAGTCTGCCCTGTGGCTGAGCGAGATTATCCCGGCGCCGCTGGAGTTCCGCTACGTCGATGAGCGCCGGCTAGGCCTTGCCTTGCTTGCCGACGCCCAATCGCTCGCCCTCACCACCACCTTCAACGCCACCGACACCGGCCTGCAGAGGCAGGACGACGGCACCGACGTGCGCTGCGAGCTGTTGACGGTGGCGCGCACCGGGCAGCCCGAGGTGGCCGCCGCCATCAACGCCGCCGCCGACACCTTCGAAAAGGCCGGCGGCCTGCTTCCGGCGCAGCCGGGCGTGATGCTTCCGTCCATTCTCGATGTCCCAGGCGTTACCGTGCACCATGGGCTCTTCATCGCGCCGTACCTGTGGGGCGGGCAGACCCCGCAGTTTCGCGAGGAAGGCCGCCTGACCCTCATCCTGCAGCTAGTCATGCTGACGGATTCGGAATATGCGTTTGGGGTAGAAGAGGGCGTCGGCAAGCTGCAGGCGGCGGTGGCCGAGCAGGGCATTGACCTGCTGGACTGGTCGCGCGAGGGTTAGCCGGTAAAATGGCTAACCGTGGCTTTATACCGGAAATATCGTCCAGCAACGTTCGCGGAGGTCGTGGGCCAAGAGCAGGTCACCACGCCGCTATCCGCCGCCCTTGATGCGGGGCGCATCAACCACGCCTATCTCTTTTCCGGCCCGCGCGGCTGCGGCAAGACCTCCTCGGCGCGAATTATGGCCCGCTCGCTCAACTGCGAACACGGGCCCACCTCGACGCCGTGCGGCAAGTGCGATTCCTGCGTCTCCCTCGCCCCCGGAGGCCCCGGCAACCTGGACGTGACGGAGCTCGACGCCGCCTCGCACAACGGCGTGGAAGACATGCGCGAGCTGCGTGACCGCGCCTACTACGCGCCGGCCGAATCGCGCTACCGTATCTTCATCATTGACGAGGCGCATATGATTTCGCCCTCCGGTGCGAACGCGCTGCTCAAGGTGGTGGAGGAGCCGCCTGAGCACGTCATCTTCATCTTTGCGACTACGGAGCCGGAGAAGATCATCGGCACCATTCGCTCGCGTACTCACCACTACCCCTTCCGCCTGCTGACCCCGCCGGCGATGAAGGGCCTGCTGCAGCGCACCGTTGCGGCCGAGGGCGTACATGTCGAAGACGCCGTGTACCCCATGGTCATTGAAGCGGGCGGTGGCTCCCCGCGCGATACTTTGTCTCTGCTGGACCAGCTGCTGGCCGGCGCTGGGCCCGATGGCCTGACCTATGACCTTGCCCGGCCGCTTTTGGGTGTCACCGATGTCTCGCTGCTTGACGACGCCATCGAAACCCTCGCCAACCAAGACAAACCCGGCCTTTTCGCGATGGTGGACCACGTTATCGAGGCCGGCCACGACCCGCGCCGCTTCGCCGTCGATTTGCTCGACCGTTTGCGCGATTTGATGATCCTGCAGGCTGTGCCCGGCGCCATCGATGCTGGTCTCGTCTCCGCGCCCACCGACCGCGCCTCCGTGCTCACCGCCCAGGCGCAGCGCTTTTCCGGTCCGCAGCTGACCTACCTGGCTTCCACGGTCAACGACCGCATCAGCGACCTCACCGGTGCGACTTCACCGCGGCTACTGCTGGAAATCATGTGCGCGCATCTGCTTATCGGATCCACCGGTCCGGCTGCTGCCGCGCCTGCATCCGCAGCAGCTCCCGCCCCCGCCCCTGCTGCCA
The DNA here is from genome assembly GCA_025144025.1 of Corynebacterium sp. p3-SID1241. Classification (GTDB taxonomy): domain Bacteria; phylum Actinomycetota; class Actinomycetes; order Mycobacteriales; family Mycobacteriaceae; genus Corynebacterium. Next base: position 11,115 of record JALXWS010000008.1, read on the forward strand.
ATGCTGCCGCGGTCTCGCCCGCGCCGGCTGGCCCTGCGACCCCGGGCGGTGCTCCCGCGGCCAACTCTGCCGTCGCCGGTGCTCAAGACCCCCAGTCCGCCGCTGCTGCCATCATCGCTCGCCGCCGCGCCAAGTCCCAGGAGCAGCAGGCTTCTGCCCCTTCCTCTGCGCCGGCCGCCGAGCCGCAAAGCCCGCAGAAACCACAGAACCAGGAGCGACAGCCGCAACAGCAACCGCAGCCGCAACCGCAGCGGGAAGAACCAGCCGCGGCTGATAAACCGACGCAGCAAGAGCGGCAGGAGCAGCAGGAGCCCGCAGCCGCGCAGAAGCAAGAGGCCGGGGACCCATGGCAGCGTGAGCGGCAAATCCCGCAGTCGGCGCAGAGTGAGGCGCCGCAGTCAACGCCGGCCCAGGCGAATCCTCACGAACCGTTGGAGAAGCCCGTGCCGGCCGGTGCAGAGGAATCTGTCGAGGAAACCAAGCCGGAATCTGGGGCGGAGCCTGGTGCAGAGAAGGCGTCGGAAACGGCGCAACCGCAGGCAGCGAAGGAGCCGGAAGGCGACTTCGCGGAGGCCGTGAGGGAGAAATGGGTGGCGTTGAGAGGGAGCGTCGGAAAGCGGAATAAGGTGGCCGAAATCATGCTGGCCGAAGCCCGCGTACTTGGCTTCCGCGATGGCACCCTCACGCTGGGGCACACCACCGGCGCGCTGGCCGAGCGCATCAATGCGCCCGCCAATAATGCCGTCATCGTGGAGGTGCTCAAGGAAGAGTTCCAGCGCGATGTGGCCGTGAACTGCGTGGTCGGCACCGACCCGAAGGCCGCCGGTTTCGATGCGCCGCGGCCGCCGCAGCGCAAGGAAGCGTGGACGCCGAATCAGCCTGCGCGAGAGTCTGCCGACGACCAGGAGGCGGAGAGTAAGCAGGAAAACACGCCGGGCTGGCGCTCGCGCATCGCACGGGCGACGCAGGCCGCCAAGCAACGCGATGAATCGCAGTTTAGCAACGGCGTACCGCTGCCACCCGAACCCGAACCAGATGTGTATGACGCGCCGCCCGAGGAGCCGCCGGCCTATACCCGCGATGACGAAGAGCGCGACATGATGGAGGCCGCGCAGTCCACCGGCGAGATGGATCATCGCAGCGCTACTGAGGTAGCTATGGAGCTGCTGGAGCGCGAGCTGGGCGCGCGGCGTGCCTGACCCAGCGAGCACGGTACACTCGGGCGGTAGCGAAATTTACGGTTGATTTAGAAAGGAAACAACATGGCTGACCAAGACCCAATGCAGCAGGCAAATGACATGAACGACCTCATCGCGCAGGCGGCGCAGGTGCAGGCGGACCTGCAGAAGGCGCAGGAAGAAATCCTCGCCACCAACGTCGAGGGCCAGGCAGGCAACGGCCTGGTTAAGGTGACCATGACCGGCGGCGCCGAGCTCGTGGACCTGCAGATCGATAAGTCGGTCGTGGATCCAGAGGACGTCGACACCCTGCAGGATCTGGTCATGGGCGCGTTCAAGGAGGCCCACGCTGCGGCCGGCCGCCTAGCGCAGGAAAAGATTGGCCCGCTGTCCCAGGGCATGGGCGGCCAAGGTGGCCCGTCTTTTGAGGATGTCTTCGGCGGCAACCAGTAGCCCGCGCGATACGATAAAAGGCCGTTGCCCCGGGTGGGGCCGCGGCCTTTTGCTGATTTTGGGAGTAATTGATGTTTGAAGGACCTCTGCAAGACCTCATCGACGAGTTTTCGCGCCTGCCGGGCATCGGCCCGAAATCGGCGCAGCGCATCGCGTTTCACGTTTTGCACATGGAGCCCGAGGACATCGAGCGGCTACAAAACGCGCTGGGCGCGGTGCGCGATGGCGTGACCTTCTGCCGCATCTGCTGCAATATTTCCCGCGAGGATGTCTGCCGCATCTGCATTAACTCGCAGCGCGACGCCTCTACTATCTGTGTGGTGGAGGAGCCGAAGGATATCCAGGTCATCGAGCGCACCGGCGAGTATGAGGGCCGCTATCACGTCTTGGGTGGTGCGCTGGATCCGCTCGCGAATGTGGGCCCGCGCGATTTGAATATTTCCACGCTGCTGCAGCGCCTCGGTGGCGTGCTGCCGGACCGTGAGCTGGCAGATTCCACCCCTGAAGCCCCGCTTTACGACGCCACCCCCACCATCCACGAAGTCATCCTCGCCACCGACCCCAATACGGAAGGCGAGGCCACCGCTGCGTATCTGGTGCGGTTGCTGCGCGACTTCCCTGATTTGAAGATCACCAGATTGGCCTCTGGCATGCCGCTCGGAGGCGATTTGGAGTTCGTGGACGAGCTCACCTTGTCCCGCGCGCTCTCTGGCCGCCTGACCATTTAGCACGTTGAGCGCCCGGGCCAGTGGCACGCGTGCGTGCGCGGGTGGGCGCGGACTAAGGTGCGGCGGCCGTGGGCCCGGTTCGCGCACGGCCGGTGAACACCGGCGGGCCGTGCGCCTTGCTGGCCACCCCGCTATCCACTTTGCTGTGTACACCGCTGTGACCACTATGCATGCTGCTATGCGGGCTGCTTGGCGTAGCGTTGTGCCGGCTGGCGGGCGGGAGCCAGGCGATTCGACCGCGAATGCGCGCCATCCGGCCGCGGCCCGGCAGCCCATTGATGGAGTTGTGATACGGGCACAATAGCGTCATGTTCTCGGGGTGGGTCAGGCCGCCGCGGGAGTATTCGATGAGGTGGTGGGCTTGGCATTCGGCGGCGGGGCGTCGGCAAGCGGGCCAGGCGCAGTGAGCGCCTTCGGCCTCGAGCATGCGACGTTGCTTCGCGGAGGCCTGCCGGGTGCGGTAGAGGTTGACCGGGCCGCGCTCGGGGTGGATGAGTGTGAAGAGGCCGGCGCCGGCTAGGGTGCGGCGGATCAACTCGGCGCCGGTGATGGTAGCGCCGTTGGTGAGGGCGAGGCGGATTTCGTCGCCGTCGTCAGCCAGGATTTTCAAGTAATCCGGCAGCTCGATGATGACATTAGTGGTCACGGTCGCGGGCGCGGCGGCGCGCGAACCGGTGAGCCAGGCCAGCGGGTCGGTTTTAGCGGCGGCCCAGATATCGGCCATCTGCGCGGCGGGGCCGGTGAAACTTAGGGTGGTTTTCTCGCCATGCATGATGCGGCGGCCGCCGTCTTCGAGCTTGGGCGGCGGGTTGATTTCGCGCAGCAGCCGAGTCGCCGCGCGCGAGACCTGCGCGGTGGTGCCGACGGTGGCGCATAGCTTCTCGCGAAATTGCCAGCGCTTGGTGGGGTCAGAAATGCCGCGCGAGCGGCGGACGATGAGCGCGAGGGTTTCCAGGCTGTGCTGGTTGCGGCGCGCGGCGGCCAGGGCGCGGGATTGGTAGCGCGAGTGGCTGGTGGGTGAGAGGAAGGCCGCGGCGGTGCGGCGCAGGGTGCGTGCTTGGTCCGCGGGCAGGGGCAGGCTGGAGGCGGCGTGGGCCTCTTCGAGAAGGTCCACGCCGCGCTTAGCGATGTCGCCCAGCTGCTCCAATAACGTCATGCCCCGCAGCCTATGGGCGGGGGCAGGCGGCTACAAGGGGTAACGGCCGGGCCTGTGGATAACTTGGGGGTTTCACGGCCGCCGGGCGAAGTTATCCACAGGTTTGGGCCTATCTTTGGGAGCGTGGGGGCTCGGAGGCGTTGAAACGTTCGACGCGCAGGCGCTCGACGGCCGCAATCTCAATCGGCTCGAGGTCCGCGAGGGCCACGCCCATCGCCTGGGCGAGGAGGAGATCGGCCAGCTGCGGGTTACGGGCCAGCGCCGGGCCGTGCATATAGGTGGCAATGACGCTTCCCTGGACGGCGCCTTCGTAGGTGCGCTGGGCGGAGCCGTCGCTGAGATCGGCGGTGGCGGCTTGGTCGGCATTGCCATTGCCGCGGGTGAGCGTTCCGAGCGGCTGCGCGGAGGGGCCGAGGATGGTGGCGCCTAGGTGGTTTTCAAAACCGGTCAGCGGCTCGGTGAGGTCCGCGGTAATACCGGCGCGGGTGGGGTCGGAGGCCACCTCGCCGATGGTGCGATCCTGCATGCCGGCCGTGGTGGCGTCGAGCAGCCCGACGCCGTCGATAATGCGGCCAGAGGCGCGGAAGGATTCGCCGAGGACCTGCAGGCCGGCGCAAATGGCAAAGACGGGGCGGCCAGCGTTAGCGGCGCGGGTGAGGCCGCCATCGGAAATCAGGTGGTCCGCAGCTAGAATCTGCGCGGTATCTTCGCCGCCGCCGAGGGTGTAGATATCCAGCGTTTCGGGCACGGGCTCGCCCAAGCGGATGGGGTGAATCTCCGCCTCGAAGCCGCGCATGCGGGCGCGCTGTCGCAGGACGAGGGCGTTGCCGTCGTCGCCGTAGGTACCGAGGACGTCGGGAAGCACTAGGCCGATATTAAGCATTGGTGCCCTCCTTGGAAAGCGCCTTCTTCAAATCGCGGAAGGCGGTGTAGTTGGCGAGGACCTCGATGCGGCCCTCCGGGCAGGCGGCGAGCGCGTCCATCGGGTCCGGGATGAGCTCGTGGGAAATATCGGCGTAAACCAAGCGCACCGCCAAGTCGGTGCCGCGCTCGCCGGCGGCCTTGACGCTTAAGCCATTGAAGCCTTCGAATTTCACGTCCCAGAGCCAGGACATGTCGATGCCATCGGCCACCTGGCCGTTGGTGGCGATAACCAGGCCATCGGCGTTGCGGTCCACCATGGACAGCGCTTCTTGCCAGCCGGCCGGGTTCTTGGCCAGCAGCAGGCGAATCTCGCGGCCTTTCCAGTGGATGGTGGAGTAGCGGCCGGCGACATCGTCGATGCTCTCGGCGGCCGCAATGGTCTTATCCAGGTCCACGCCGAAGCCGGCTACGGCCGCGGCGATGGCCTGGGCGGCGTTGCCACGATTGGCGCGGCCGGGCAGCGCAAGGTTCAGCGGGCGCTTGGCGGTGGGGGTGATAATGCCATGCTTATCGACGCCCCAGGTAGGCTGCGGCCGGCGGAATTCGCGGCCGTCGGCAAGCGGCTTAACGGCGTACCAGTCATCCTCGGTGCGCACGACGTGCCCGCCGGTGCGCGGGCAGGTGACGGAATCGCCGAGCCAACCGGCACCGGCCGAGACCCAAATGACGTTCTTGGCGTCGTAGGCCACGGAGGTCATGAGCACATCGTCGCAGTTGGCGATGACGAGCATGTCCGGGTGGGCCTCCACGGCGCCGCGCAGGGCGCGCTCGATCTTGTTGATTTCTCCCACGCGGTCCAGCTGGTCGCGGGTGAGATTAAGCAGTACCAGGACCTGCGGGTTGAGGCTATCGGCCACGTGGGGCACGTGGAGTTCGTCTACTTCGAGCACGAGGTGGGAGGCGTCTTTGCCGGCCATGAGCGCGGAGATGATGCCGGCATCCATGTTGTCGCCGCCGTCGTTGGTGGCTACGGTGTGCTCGGCGCGGACCGCGGCGGCCAGCATGCGGGTGGTGGTGGACTTGCCGTTGGTGCCGGTAACCAGCACGGCTGGGCGCCCACCGGCCAGGTTGTTCATGATGGAAGGGTCAATGGCATTGGCGATTAGGCCACCGATCATTCCGCCGGCGCCACGGCCGGTGGCGCGGGAAGCGGTGGTGGCCAGCTTCGCGGCGGTGGTGGCGGTGGTGGTGCGCAACTTCTTTAACGCACCCGGGACTCTAAAACTCATGTCCCCTAGGGTAGTCGGGCGGGCGGGCTAGTCGTTCTTTTTCCCCGCCGAGCCGCCAGAATTTCGTCGGCCTCTGCCACGGCCACCGCGGCCGCCGCGGCGTCGGCGGCGTTTCTGGTTCTTGCCGCCGCCCTTTTTGTTGTTCTGGGGCGAGCGTTGGGGCCGCGGTCTGGGCTTGGTGGATTCGGGTTCGGGCTCGGCGTCTTCTATGCGGGTGAGGGCATCAAGAAAGGCGGCGTCCGACATCAGCGGGATGCCTTTGCGGTGGGCGTGCATGGGTTTTCCCACCAAGTCCGTGGTGACATTGCAGACCGCCAGCGAGGACTCGCGGGTGAGCTTCTCGGAGTAATTGAGCTCCTCGCGCATGAGCGCGGCGATGATGGTGTCCGGGTCCTCGATGATTTCCGGGGCGACGACGATTTCCATGCCGCGGCGCAGTTCCTTGCCCGGCTCGTATTTGCCGGGGTTGTGGTGTTGGACGGGGGCTTCGGCGGCGTCGACGCGCACGTGGGAGCGTTGCAGGCCGAAGCGATCGGCGCGCACGTCCTCCGGCGTATAGCTGCGCACCTTGCCGCCTTCTTGCTTGCGGTAGAGCGCGATGAGCAGCTCGGTTTGCTCGCGGGAGGTCTCCGCTTCGGGCCGGCCGGCGCGCTCCATCGAGGCCTCCGGCGTGGCGTTTAGGCCGCTCTGCTTGGCGACGCCCCCTAAACGCACATCATTTGACCGCACCTGCTGCGCATAGGAGGTGGCCAGGGTATCGATAATGCGAACTGGTGTGGGCACATGCCCGACCTTTTGGCGGCGTCGGCGGCCCTTGTTGCGGCCGCGATTTTGGCGGGCGGCGGCCATCATGGCGCGACGGGCCTCTGCGACGATAAAGCCCCAGGTATAGGGGAGATCGTGGACGATGAGCGTGCGGCCATCAATAAGCTTGTCCAGCGATTTAAGGATTTTGCCAAAGGCGGGTGCCTGCTCAATATCGGTGGTGCTCAGACCGTGCAGGTGGCGCGGGCCGGCATCGACATCGGGCTTGAGGACGGCGTGGAAGAGCTGACCGTGTTCGCCGGCGTCGTTGAATGCAATGGCGTCGATAGTCACGATGCGCCCCGTCGTGGGATGGATGCCGGTGGTCTGCAGGGTCAGCGCCACGTAGGGATATTCGGCCGCATCTGCGTGTGCATTGGATTGCTGCGGCTGCTGTGGCTTCTTGTTAGCCGCTTCCGGTGCGGCCGGTCGCTCGTGGCGGGCAGGTGGGTGCGGCTTCGGTTTCGGCTTGGGCTTCGCGGCATCCGGTTCGCCGGACGGCCGCACCGCGCGGCGCGGTCTAGTGCGCCGTTCCATGCCCGGCTTGGGCGCTGCGGACCTGGCCGCGTGGCGCGAAGCCACCGTCGCGGGCGAAGGCGCCGGCGCGGGCTGCGGGGTAGGGCCAGGTGTGTTGTTCATTAAGCTCAGTGTAGTATCCCAAATTTCGCGCAGGGGGACAGGGCGCGCCGCTTAATCTTCCACAACGATGACAATGACCTTCGGCGGGGTCGTTGACTCCTCGGGCTCCTCAGGTCGCCCGGGTTCCTCCGGCTCGGACGGTACCAGCGGCACCTCCGGTCCATCCGGTGCGCTGCGGTACGTCGTAGGCAGTGCCGGTTCGAGCTCTACGGTGATCTCTGGTTCGGGGGTGGGGTCGATTTCTGAGCCAGGGATCGTCGTCGTAGGAGCAGTAGTCTCCGGCTCTGGCGTTGGCTCGAGCTCGGAACTTGGGATAGTGGTATCCGGCACCGGCTCAGGCTCGGACTCCGAGGTCAGCAACGGAGACGTTGTCGTAGGCGCGGTCGACTCCGAGGTAGGCGTAGACGGGTCTGCAGCCTGGGTCGGCTCAGACGTTGGCTCGCTCGTGGCAGAACTGTTGGCGGAGCTGGAAGGCTCTGCGGTCTGTTTTTCCGTCGAGGCTGCGGTGGTGGTTTCAGTCGTCGTTTTCTCGGAAGTTGTCTTTTCCGAGGTAGACGTGTTTGAGGTCGGCAGATCGGACGGCTCGGCAGGCGAGGATACCTCAGAGGACGGCTCCGCAGATGTCGTGCTCTTCGTGGACTCCGTGGTCTGGGAAGGCTCTGCAGACTGGGAGGACGAGGAGGTTGCGGTCGGCGTCTTGGCCGCCGCTACCTGGGGTGCGGGTTCCGAGCTGGAGGATGGCGTCGAGGCAGGCGTGGTCCGAGACGGTGCCGGTGCCGGGGCTGGGGCCGAGGCGACGTCATTGGCTGCGGCCATGGCGGCAGCACCCTCGGCGGAGGCGGCGCGGGAAATTGCCTGGGAATCCTCGCCGTGGTGGCCACGTCGGTTGTCGGAGGCAGGGGTGTGGGTCTGGGCACGGTCAGCGTGAGAAGAGTGCGTCGCGCTGGGCTTTTTCGGGGTCTGCGAAGGGGAGGTGTGGTGGTGCGGTGTTGGAGAGGAGGGGGCGTCGGCAAGCGGGGGCTGGGCCGAGGTACCGCTGGTGGGGCCGGCATCGTGGATGCGCGGCGTGGCGGGGTGCGCGGGGCGCTTGGGGCCATTGCCGTCGAAGTGGGAAGAATCGAGGGAGGAATGGCTGTCTTCCGGAGCGGGCGCGGTGGAATGCGCGTTGGTGTCCGAAAGGGCTTCGTCGTCGCTCAGCAGGTCGGTTGTCACGGTGGTACCGCCACCAACGAGCACGGCGACGCCGGCTGCGGCTAGCAGGTTCGAGGTTACAGTACCGGAAGCGCCAGCAGTACCGGCAGCAGAGGTGACGCTGAAACCGCTGGTCGCGGAGACGTCGGCGGTAGTGGCACCGGCAGTAGTGCCGCCGGGAACAGCGGATGCGGCCTGTGCGCGGGCTGCGGTGGCAGCGGACATGATGGCGGTGCCACCGGCGACGACGCCCAAAACTAGGCCGGCGTGGTGCTTATTGGTGGCGTTGTGCGCGTAGATGGTGAGCGCGGGGCGGTCATCGGCGTTGTAGTGGAAGTATCCGTGGGCAATAGCGAGTCGGCCGGTCTTGGTGCAGTCGAGGACGGCGGGGGCAATCTCGCGGGCGGCGTCCCGGGGAAGGGAGCCTAAGAAGGTGCTATTGACATAGACATCAACGGCTTTTTGACGCAGGAAACCACGGGTGCGCAAAGAGACGAGGTAGTGCTCGTCGGTTTGCGGAAAGCCGGTGACGTCCTTGGAAAACTCCGTCATCGTGGCGGTGGTCTCGCCGGGCAGCATGGTCCAGCGCTGCGCCGGCGGGTTATTGGCGGGGATGCACAGGTGTGGCGCCGGCAGGAGCAGGTTGAGCGTGGGTCATTCTTCGCCGGAGGCATCTGTCATGCTCACGTGGGCGGTGGCGCGTGGGCGTAGGCCGGCGCTGAGAATCCAGTCAAAGAGGGCGTAGGCCTGGGAGTCGGCGGCGCTGAGGTGGCCCACAAGCGAGTCATCGATCCGAACCGCGAAGCCTTCCTCGGCGGTGCGGGGACCGAGCTTCGCGGAAAGATAACCGTTTTTCGCGGCGGTGGATTCGAGCAAGTCGCTGAAAATCTCCGGCGACACATCCGCAATGGGCAGGTTATGGATCACGCCAAAACCGTGGTCAGGGACCACGTAGGTGGCGGAATCCAGCGAAATCATTGGGGTCTTTCCATGAGAAACAGTAGTTACTTCGCATTTTAAGCACCGCTAGGGGCGATTTCCAATTTCCCAACCCGGCGAGAAAGGGGTGTTATCCTGCCCCAAAAGTTTCTACAGAATAAAAATAAGTACGGCGATAAGCGCTGCAATTACCAGCAGGGCAATGAGGGTGGGCCACCACTGTTGGCGGCGCGGTGCGGAGTCATCGACGTTGACGGCGCGGAAGCTCGTGGTTTCGAAGGTCTCGGTAGCGGCGGGGGAGGTTGGGGTGGCGTCGGCAAGCGAGGCTTCCAGCGATTCCGGCAGTGGCGGGCCCGCGTAAATGCTGAGCACGCGGCCGGTGCTGCGCGGGGCATGGTAGGCATGGGCCAGGGTTGTGCCCTGCTTGGCGACGTCCACCTCATCCAACCGCCCCACCAGCCGCGGGCCCAAATAAGCATCGGCGCCGGTACCGGCGGCGCTAGGGGTGAGGGTGACCAGTACGTGCATGCGGGCCTGGGCAGGGATGTCTAGATCAGCGGGGAGATCGGTGATGTCGATGGGAGGGGCGTAGCCCAACATCGTCCACGGGCCCGCCGGCGGGTTATTGGCCGGCAAACAGAGCCCCGGCCGGGGAAGGAGCAGCGAGAGGGCGCCATCGGACTGCGGTGCCGCGGTGGCCGCAGGAGTAAGCCCGGCGCGAAAAAGCAGATCAATCTCGGGGTACTCGGCGCGGTCGGCGCTGGTGATGTGTCCGATGGGGGAGTCGGTGCGCACCTGCAAGCCGCCGTCCTTACGAGGTGCCAAGGTGACGGTGAACTCCCGGTTTTCCTTCGTCTGTGCCCCGTAGATGGGCAGTGCCTGCACGGCGCCTAAGCCACGGTGGGGGATGAGGTAGGTAGAAGAAGGCATACCCACCCTTCTACCACGCCGCGGCCCGGCGCCGACGTGCAGCCTTAGGCTAGGGCGCGGTTGACGGCGGAGTTAATTGCGTTGATGGAAGCCCGCGTGGTGGACCCAGCGATGCCTGCACCCCATACCTTGTTCTGGTTTACGTCCGCGGCGATATAACAGGCGGCCTCGGCGTCGTCGCCGGCGGAGCGGGATTGCTGGGAATATTCCATGACTTCGAAGTCGATGCCCAGGGACTCCAAGGCGTTGGCATAAGCAGCAATAGGGCCGTTGCCGGTGCCGGAAACGGTGGACTTTTCACCATTGAATGTCACGGTGGCGGTCACGGCAGCGTCCTCCTCATCCGTTGGGGCATTGTCCATATGGAAGGACTCTAGGGCCAGCGGAGTCTCCCGGTCCAAGAACTCGGTGGCAAAGATATCCCACATGTTTTTGGAATTGACCTCGCCGCCTTCGGAGTCGGTGATTTCCTGCACCACGGTGGAAAATTCCGCTTGCATGGCGCGCGGCATATTGATGCCGTGGTCAGTCTTCATGATGTAGGCAACGCCACCCTTGCCGGACTGGGAATTGACGCGGATGACCGCCTGGTAGTCGCGGCCCACGTCCTTTGGATCGATGGGCAGGTAGGGAACCTCCCAAATGGCTTCGCGCAGTTCTTCCCAGGAGACCTCGGTATTTTTCGCGCCGGGGCGAATGGTGGCCGCCAGTGCGTCAAGGCCTTTGTTAATGGCGTCTTGGTGGGAGCCAGAGAAGGCGGTGAAGACCAATTCGCCGCCGTAGGGGTGGCGCTCCGGCACACGCAGCTGGTTGCAGTATTCGACGGTCTCACGAATCTGCGGCAGATCGGAAAAATCGATCTGTGGGTCCACGCCCTGGGTGAGCATATTCAGGCCCAGGGTAATGAGGTCAACGTTGCCGGTGCGCTCGCCGTTGCCAAAAAGGCAGCCTTCGATGCGGTCCGCGCCGGCCATAAAGCCCAGCTCGGCGGCGGCGATTCCTTCGCCGCGGTCATTGTGCGGGTGCAGGGACAACAGGATGTCCTCGCGGCGGGCCAGGTTGCGGTGCATCCACTCGATGGAATCGGCATAAATATTGGGCGAAATCATCTCCACGGTGGACGGCAGGTTGATGATCATCGGGTTATCCGGGGTGGGGTCCATGATGGCCACGACGTCATCGCAGACCTCGCGGGCGAAGTCCAGCTCGGTCCCGGTGAAGGACTCGGGGGAGTATTCCCAGCGCCAATTGGTATTGGGGTAGTCGGCCGCAATGGATTTGATGAGTTCGGCGGCATCGGTGGCCAGCTTTTTAATGGCGGGCTTGTCCTTGCGAAAGACCACGCGGCGCTGCAGTTTCGAGGTGGAATTATAGAAGTGGACGATGACGTTCTTGGCGCCTTCGCAGGCCTCAAAGGTGCGGCGGATGAGATGCTCGCGGGCTTGGACGAGCACCTGGATGGTCACATCATCGGGAATTCTATTGCCCTCAATGATTTCGCGGACGAAGTTATAGTCCGTTTGGGAGGCAGACGGGAAGCCGACCTCGATTTCTTTGTAGCCCATCTTGACCAGCAGGTCGAACATGCGGTGCTTGCGCTCTGGGCTCATGGGATTAATGAGCGCTTGGTTGCCGTCGCGTAGATCCACCGCACACCACTGGGGAGCGTGGGTGATTTTCTTGCTGGGCCACGTGCGGTCTGGCAAGTCAATGTCTTCTACCTCTACGGCAAAGGGCTGGTAGCGCTCGTGAGGCATGGCGGAGCCGCGTTGCTTATTCCACGCGGGCTGGCCTTCGCGGCGTGGGCCGTTGGGGGTGGTGATGTCGCGCGGGGCGCTGATGAAAGAATCAGTGGGGGACATGAAGTGCGGTTTCCTTTTCTGCGGTGTCTGTGGGAGACGGCCAGCTGGGCTTGGATAGCCGGGCTCCGCGACGGGGCGCTGGCCAGTGTTAGGCCGAAATCCCGCCGCGGCAGATAAGGAGTAGGTCATTCCGCTGTGTCATATCGGTCACACTACAGGCTTTCTCACTATGTGACAAGAGATTTCATTCAATGAGACACGGCGCCGGTGCGGTACGATGCCTTCCGTGTCTACCGCCCGCCATTTTGCATCCACCTCACCGTCTCCTTTGCGCTCTTTGTGGGCGCCTGCCGCGCTCGTTGCGCTCCTTGGGGCCGCCCTGCGCGTAGGCGTGCTCGCGGCAGTGGCCGTGGCGCAGGACGATAGCCTGTGGGGCCTGCTTAATAAGTGGGATGCCAAGCATTATGTAGAAATCGCTCGCGGCGGATATTTTGGCGCCGATATTTCCACTGATGGTCCGGTCCACGAGACCACGATGGCTTTCTTCCCGGGCTTTCCGTTTCTGGTCCGTATATTCAGCAGCCTGCTGGGGACCGGGGTGGCCGGAACGGCCATTGTGCTCAACGTGCTATTTAGCGTCGCATTGGCCGCCGGCGTAATGGCATTGGCCGCGCGGATGGGTAAGGGAAAGCGCGCACAGGTGCTCAGTGCCGTGGTGGTAACCGGTGCGCCGATGTCCATTGTGTTCACTATGCCGTATACCGAGTCGCTCTTTGGGGCCCTTGCCATCTGGGCGGTGGTGGCGCTCGTGGATGAGAGATGGTGGGCCGCTGCGGCATTTGTCTTTCTAGCCGGACTCGTGCGCCTCACCGCGGTGGATCTCGTGGCGGTCTTTGCCTTGATGGTGCTGCTGCGAGCCCGCAGGAATTGGCGGGCCTGGGCTGCGGTGGTGTTTTCCACTGTGCCGTTGGCGGGATACTTGTGGTGGTCGAGCAGCCACTTAAAGGAAGCCGGTGGCTACTTCGGGATTCAGAAGGAGCATTGGAACTCCGGCTTCGATGGCGGCAAAGCCAGTGCTGTCTGGCTGTGGGAGACACTCAGTGGTGCTACCAACGGTGGCTATCTGCTCAGCGCCGGGGTAATGATCGCTGCCCCGGTATTCCTAGTGCTGGCCTGGCGCCGGCTACCGTTGGCGGCCTGGCTATTTTCCGCCGTGCTCATGGCCAACGTCTTGTTGTCTGATGGCATCATGCACTCGCGACCCCGGTTGCTTCTGCCGGCGGTGATTGTGTTGTTGCCGTGGGTGAAAAAGGGGGCGTCGGCAAGCGCGGCGGCACTTGCCTGGGCGGTATTCGGCGCGTGGTTTTCGGCTTATATGCTCGGCGTATTTGAGTGGGCCATCTAGCCGCGTTGGCTAATTGGGCTGCGGGAGAGAACGATGGTGGAAAGCACCATAACGGCAAGCGCAATGAGCATGATTGCCCAGCCTACGGCGGTATCAATAAGGAATTTCTCCCCCAGTACCATATAGCCCAAGCCAAAGGCCACGATGGGCTCAAAGATGGTCATGGCTGGTAGGGAATGCGCCAGCGGGCCGGCATTGAAGGAATACTGCTGCACCACTGTGCCGGTGAGCGCGAGGCCGATGAGGCCATAGAGTTGCCAGCTCGCCAGCAAAGTCGTGAGGCTTTCGTGGGTGAAAATATCCACCACGGCCTTAGAAAGCAGGGCGACGAAGCCATAGATAACGCCGCAGGCCGTGCCCAAGGCCAAGGGGCGGTGCTCCGGCAGCTTGGTGGCCACCGCTCCCAGCGCCGCGAGGGTGAGCACTCCCACGAGCAGCGCGGGCCACCAGTCGCTCCACTCTGGGCGGGGGTTGCCGGCGACCGGCCGACCGTAGACCACCATGATGCCCACCGCGATGGTCAATGCGACAGACCAAAAGACCTCGTGGAAGGGCATCTTGCGGTCGGAGTACCACGCCGAGAGTGGCAGGGTAAACATCAAGGACAGCACCAAGATGGGCTGAACCACCAGCAAGGTGCCAAAGCCAAGCGCGATGACCTGCAGGCTGTAGGCGCCAATGGCGGCCGCGGTGCCCACCCACCACAAGGGGTTGGACATGGCGGCGCGCATGACCGAATCATCGGCGTCGAGGGCGATACGGTGGCGGATGACCGTGCCCCAAGCAACCGTCAGCGCGGATGCGAGCGCGAAAAAGATGGCGAGGAGGTTGCTTAACACCCGCTCAACGCTAGTAAAAATTCCCATTCATTGCATATTCTCCGCTGCATGGCGCGTGTTTTATCCGGAAGCGTGGGCTGCGCGTGGAGTGCCTAAGGTCAGGGGCGTGTGAATAAAAAGCAAGCATTGTCTGGGAATTATGATGAGGGCTAGGCCCCTGCGGGGTAGCATGGGTATTTGACTAATGACCGACAGATATTTCTGGACGCGCGCAAACGCACACTCCGGAAATGCCTGGAAAGACGAAAGGCGGCATCCACACCGTGGCCCTGATCGTGCAAAAATATGGCGGCTCATCCCTCGAATCGGCAGACCGCATCCGCGCTGTTGCGGAACGCATTGTGGCCACCAAAAAGCAGGGCAATGACGTTGTTGTGGTGTGCTCCGCCATGGGCGATACCACCGATAATCTGCTTGACCTTGCCGCCCAGGTCAACCCCGTCCCGCCGCAGCGGGAGATGGATATGCTGCTTACCGCCGGCGAGCGCATCTCTAACGCCCTCGTGGCTATGGCAGTGGAATCACTCGGCGCCCAGGCCCAGTCCTTTACCGGCTCTCAGGCCGGCGTGCTTACCACCGAGCGCCACGGCAACGCCCGGATTGTGGACGTCACCCCGGGCCGCCTGACCGAAGCATTGGATGAGGGCAAGATTTGCATCGTCGCCGGTTTCCAAGGCGTAAATAAGGAATCGCGCGATGTCACCACGCTGGGTCGCGGCGGCTCCGATACCACCGCTGTGGCCCTGGCGGCAGCGCTGAATGCGGATGTGTGCGAGATTTATTCCGATGTCGATGGCGTGTATACCGCAGACCCGCGCATCGTCCCAGACGCGCAGAAGCTAGGGAAGCTCTCCTTCGAGGAGATGCTGGAGATGGCCGCGGTAGGTTCCAAGATTTTGGTTCTGCGCAGCGTGGAATATGCCCGCGCGTTCAATGTACCCTTGCGAGTTCGCTCGTCTTATTCAAATGACCCCGGCACCCTAGTGACCGGATCGATGGAGGATATCCCCGTGGAAGAAGCAGTACTAACTGGTGTAGCAACCGATAAGTCCGAGGCTAAGGTCACCGTCCTGGGAATTCCGGACCGCCCGGGGGAGGCCGCGAAGGTCTTCCGCGTCATCGCGGATGCAGAGATCAATATTGACATGGTCCTGCAAAACGTTTCCTCCTTGGAGGACGGCACCACCGATATCACCTTCACCTGCCCGCGAGCAGACGGCCCGCGCGCCATGGAGCTGTTGACCAAGCTGAAGTCTGAGGGCGGCTGGGCCAATGTGCTTTACGACGACCAGGTGGGCAAGGTTTCCCTCGTCGGTGCCGGCATGAAGTCCCACCCGGGCGTTACCGCGGAGTTCACCGAAGCCCTGCGCGATGTGGACGTGAATATGGAGCTCATCTCCACCTCGGAGATCCGCATCTCCGTGCTTACCCGCGAGGCGGACTTGGATAAGGCCGCCCGTGCGCTGCACGATAAGTTCCAGCTTGGTGGCGAAGAAGAAGCCACGGTTTATGCTGGAACCGGACGTTAAATACCCAAAGCAACTACAGAGGATTTACAGTCATGACCACTGTTGCAGTCGTAGGCGCTACCGGCCAGGTCGGCCGCGTTATGCGCTCCATTTTGGAAGAACGCAATTTCCCGGCGGATAAGGTGCGCTTTTTCGCCTCCTCCCGTTCCGCCGGCACCGAGCTGGAATTCCGCGGCGAGAAGGTAACCGTAGAGGACCTCGCCGAGGTCACCGAACAGTCCGTTGCTGATGTTGATATCGCGCTATTTTCTGCCGGCGGTTCCACTTCAAAGCAGTGGGCCCCAGTATTTGCCGCCGCAGGTGCGACCGTGGTGGATAACTCTTCGGCCTACCGTAAGGACCCTGAGGTTCCCCTCGTTGTCTCCGAGGTAAACGCCGAGGCAGCCAAGAACACCCCGAAGGGCATCATTGCGAACCCGAACTGCACCACCATGGCCGCCATGCCGGTGCTCAAGGTCCTTCACGATGCCGCTGGCCTGAATAAGCTGCACGTGTCTTCCTACCAGGCGGTCTCCGGCTCCGGTCTGGCTGGTGTGCAGACTTTGGCCGCACAGGTTTATTCCGTAGGCGAGCATAACGTCGGCTTGGTCCACGATGGCTCCGCGCTCAATGAAGAGGACTTCGGCCCGTACGTCGCTCCCATCGCTTATAACGCGCTGCCGCTGGCCGGCAACCTTGTTGATGATGGCTCCTTGGAGACCGATGAGGAACAAAAGCTGCGCAATGAGTCCCGCAAGATCCTGGACATTCCGGAGCTTAAGGTTGCGGGTACCTGCGTGCGCATTCCGGTCTTTACCGGCCACACCCTGACCATCCATGCAGAATTTGATAAGCCGATCACCCCTGAGCAGGCTAACGATCTGCTGGGCGGCGCCCCGGGCGTCACGCTTGCCGACGTCCCCACTCCGCTCGCCGCCACCGGCATCGACGATTCCTTGGTGGGCCGCATCCGCCAAGACCAGACGGTGGATGACAATAAGGGCCTCGTGCTCGTCGTTGCCGGCGATAACCTGCGCAAGGGTGCAGCGCTGAACACTATCCAGATCGCGGAGCTGCTCGTCTAAGTCCACACCGGTGCTCCGCCGAGCTTTTGCGCTACGGGCAGAGGAGCTAGTCCTCAGAGACCGGCTTAGCAGTTCCGGTGCCGTTACCAGTACCCTTGGCGCTACCAGCTGAGGAATCCTTCTTGCCAAAGTCGAGGTCGCTATCCACGGAAGGGACCTCCGGCTTGGTGTGCTGCACGTAGGTCACGGACGGTTCTGGATCCTCGCGGTCGTACTCAATATCGTCGTCGTTTTCGAGCTCCTCGTGGATCTCTTCTGCGATATTGGTGACGAACTCGGTGGTTTCCATATTGGACGCCGCAGCCAGCTTGCGCAGCTCACGCTCATTCTTCTTGGTGAAGCGCTTGCGCGGATCCAGCCGGCGAGAGACCAGTTCGTGTGCGCGCATGCGGCGGTCGGACTCATCCGAGAGCTTGCTGCCGTTCTTGATGCGGTTGAAGACCATCACAACGATCATCAGCAGACCCAGGTAACCCAGGATTGGGTAAATATTGCTTACCAGCGTCTGGAATCCCACGAAGGACAGGATGAAGCCGACGATGCAGCAAACAGCGTAGACAGGGTAGAAGCGCTTAGGATTGTTGCGGGTCAAGCGCTTACCCAAGGCGTAGAACATACCGATAGCGGTATTGAAGACCATGCCGTAGATGATGAAGGTCATGAGCGCGCCGAGTACTGGGTGAATATCGGTTATTAATGCCAGCACCGGCAGATCCTCGCCGTTGACGGTCTCAGCTTCGAAGAAGAGGGCAAAGACCAGCAGGGCCAACAGGATCAGGTAAAGGAGGCCACCAATGAGGCCACCGATGCCGACTGCGCGGTTATCCAGGAAGTTACCGCCAATGACGATGGACATGGACACAGCCGTCATAACGTTCAGGCCGGTGTAGTTTAACGCGGACAGCCACCAGTTGGGCAGCGAGGTATCGACGTTAGCTACTGCCCAGTCATTGAGGGAAGAAAAATCAACATCTGCGTTGAGAATGGTGTAGCCGGTGGCAGTGACCACAAAGATAATGATGAATGGCGTGATGGTACCGATCACCGCTGTTACGCGGTCGACGTCCATGAGGCCAACGAGCAGCACCAAAATCAGCATCGCGGTAGCGCCCACCCATACCGGAACGGAGGGGAACTGCTGATTGATATTAGAGCCGCCGCCGGCAAACATGACGAAGCCGATGGAAAACAAAGTAACTAGCGTTGACCAGTCCAAAATCTTGGCGGTAAATGGTGACGCGACCTTGTCGTAGACAGCGGTATGCTCCTCGGCCTGGAAATACGAGCCGAGCTGCAGGATGGACACGCCGGTGATCATCATCAAGCCAGCGGCTAGGGCGATGCCCCACAGACCCCACTTGCCAAAGGCTACGAAGAACTGCATAGCTTCTTGGCCAGAGGCAAAGCCTGCGCCCACGACGACGCCGATAAACGCCATGGAAATTCCGATTGCGCGTTTTAACATGAAAGGGAGAAACTCTCTTACTCACACGCGCCGGGCCCGGCATTGGTATCGCGCGGGCCCGGATCGACGGTCGATTTATCACGTGTGTACACATCTAATACAACCACACATGTGCCAGATATTTCGGGTAAGAAATACCCCAATTGTGGCCTCGTTCACCCCACGTGAGGTGCAAAAATGGCAGCTTAGTGGCAAAATTTGGGGCACTTGGGGCGCAAGGTAACCAGAGCGTAACAATTTCAGCGTGAAATTATTTACTCAGCCAAAGGGGGCGATATGGGGGTGCTAACTTGTCCCCGCGATGAGATCCTTGCGGGCGCGGGCCACGCGGGAGCGAATCGTTCCTACTCGTACGCCGGCGATCTTGGCCGCCTCTTCATAGGTATAGCCCAGCACTTGGGTAAGGATGAGCGCTTCGCGGCGGTCGGCCGGGAGGGCATCGATAAGCGTACGGGCGTCGATCCAGTCGCTCCACGCCGCAGAGTCTTCCGGTGCCGCGTCCATCGCGTCCTCATACTCCGTCGCGGATTTGCGCGGCCGCGCCATATCGTGGCGAATATTATCCACCCACACGCGCCGGGCTAGGGACAGCAACCACGTGCGCGCCGAGGCGCGAGCCGCGAAGCGGGGCAGGGCGCTAATGACGCGGAGATAGGTCTCCTGGGTGAGATCATCGGCGCCTTCCGGACCGCCCAAATGAGCCAGCAAACGCCACACATCATCCTGGGTGGCCTTGATAAACTCCGTCAGCGCCGCGCGGTCGCCGCGCCCGGCCCTCAGGGCTAGATCGGTGACGCGGGCGTCGTCTGCTGCGGAGTGGTGGGTCACCTGAATGAATCTACCAGCACCCCTTACACTCCTTTGCGAGCCCTGACAACCGTGCGAAGTTTTGCCACACTGGTGCTATCTAACCGCACAATGCCAGGAGGCAAATATGAGTGAATTTACCGCTGATGACATCCTGA
This sequence comes from Corynebacterium sp. p3-SID1241, assembly GCA_025144025.1. Classification (GTDB taxonomy): domain Bacteria; phylum Actinomycetota; class Actinomycetes; order Mycobacteriales; family Mycobacteriaceae; genus Corynebacterium. Next base: position 30,355 of record JALXWS010000008.1, read on the forward strand.
ACAAGGGCCAGCGCCCCGCTGGCAAGGGAAATACCACCCGCCCGTCCGGCCAGCCGGTGCCGTCCGAGAACACCTCGGTAACCGCTGGCCAGCAGGGGCCAGTGGCGCTCAATGACATCCACCTTATTGAAAAGCTCGCGCATTTTAACCGTGAGCGCGTGCCAGAGCGCACCCCGCACGCTAAGGGTCACGGCGCCTTTGGTGAGCTGCACATCACTGAAGACGTTTCTGCATATACCAAGGCTAAGGTCTTCCAAAAGGGCACCGTTACCCCGATGATGGGCCGTTTTTCTACCGTCGCCGGCGAGCAGGGCTCTCCGGACACTTGGCGCGATGTGCACGGCTTTGCTCTGCGCTTTTATACCGAAGATGGCAATCTCGACATCGTGGGCAATAACACCCCGGTCTTCTTTGTCCGCGATGGTCTGAAGTTCCCAGACTTCATTCACTCCCAGAAGCGCTTGGGTACCAATGGTCTGCGCGATGCCGATATGCAGTGGGATTTCTGGACTCGTAACCCGGAATCCGCCCACCAGGTCACCTACCTCATGGGCGATCGCGGTACCCCGAAGTCCACCCGCCACCAGAATGGCTATGGGTCCCACACCTTCCAGTGGGTTAATGAACAGGGCGAGGCCTTCTGGGTGAAGTACCACTTCAAGACCCGCCAGGGCGTAGAGAACTTCACCGATGAAGAGGCCACCACCACCGCTGGCCAGAACCCGGATTGCCACCGCGAGGATCTTTATAACGCCATCGAGGAGGGCAACTACCCGGTCTGGGACGTGAAGGTGCAGATCATGCCGCTGGATGAGGCGGAGAATTACCGCTTTAACCCCTTCGACCTGACCAAGGTCTGGTCCAAGAAGGACTACCCGCTGCATGATGTGGGATACTTCGTCCTCAATCGCAATCCACGCAACTTCTTTGCCCAGATTGAGCAGGTGGCGCTCGATCCTTCCAATATTGTGCCGGGCGTTGGCCTATCCCCAGACAAGATGCTGCAGGCTCGCGTCTTTGCTTATGCTGACCAGCAGCGCTACCGCATCGGACCGAACTATAAGCACCTGCCGGTCAACCAGCCGCAGAACGTGGACCAGGTCAATACTTATGAGCATGAGGGCCCGATGCAGTACCTCTTCAACGCTCCGGAGGATCCGGTCTATTCGCCCAACCGCTATGAGAAGGGCACGGGCGTGCTTGACGACGCCGCCGTAAACGACCGGTCCCAGCTGGAGACCACCACCGCCGCGGAGCTGTACATCAACCCGAACTCCCACGGAAGCGACTTGGTACGTGCACCGTATGTTCGCCACGCCGAGGACGATGACTTTGTCCAGGCTCGCGACCTGTACGAGAACGTCTACGATGATGCCGCCAAGGAGCGCTTGGTCACCAATATCACCAACGCGATGGCCGGCGTATCCGAGGAGACCGAGGAGCGCGTGTACCAGTACTGGACCAACGTTCATCCCGCCCTTGGCCAGCGCGTACGCGAGGTCTACACCGAAAAGAAGTAGCCCTTTCGCGGCCGCACTTGCGCAGTAATCAGCCCGCCCCGTTTCGCACACCGTTGTGGTGCGTTACGGGGCGGTTTCCTTCTGCGCAGCTAGTCGCAGCGGCGCATATTTTCGGTTAGGAAAGCCGGAGCGCCCTCGGCGGCCCACTTATCCACGTCGTAGCACGGGGCGGTTAGGCCGGAGGTAGCCTCGCCGATGGACTCAATGGCTACCCACTGGCCGTCCTCGTAGCGCGCCCATACCGTCCAGTCCGTACTGTCCTTGCCAAAGTGCGCCCATTGGCCATCGCAGTCATTGACCCGGATATTGGTCATACTTGGCGCTGCGGGTTGCAGTGCTTCTGGGGAACAGTCACCGCGGCCGGAATCGGCAGAGGCGGCGGCGTTGTCTTTGCTTTTCTCCTCGCCTGATTCGGCGGGCGCTTCGGTGGAGGAATCTTCTTTATTTGTAGGCTCTGATTCCGTAGCTTCGCCTGCATCGCTCTCTGCTTCCGAGGCTTCGGATTCGCTCGTTATTTCTTCGGAAGAGGTCTCTTCGGTGGAGGAGCTTACTGCGGCCGCGGCGGCCTCGGAGAACTCAGGCTCTCCTGAAGTCTCCGCATCATCGGAGCAGGCAATAAGGCTGAAACACAGCGGCGCGATGGCTGCGGCGGTAAGGACACGGGAGGCGGAAAGGGAATAATTGTGGGCCATGCCATACATCGTAGAGCAAGCGGCATTGCGATGGTGTTCGGCGCGCCTGCAACGGGGGAGTGACCTGCAACGATAGGTTCAGTAGCATGACCTCACGCCTTGCTTCTCCGGATGCTGCACCCCCTTCTCGTTGGCGCAGCTTCCTGCTGATTGTTTTGCTTGCCCTGCCGCTGGTTATCGGAGCCGTGGTGGCGGGCTTTTCCCAGTGGGAACCCGCCCACGCTTGGTCTAGTGCCGCGCAGCCCTTTGGCGCCCCGCGGGAAAACTCCGCGTCCCCAGAGGTGAAGGAAGCTGCCGAAGCGGCTAGCCGCGCCCAAGCGCAGGCAAGCATGCTCAAATCGGGTGCCAAGCAGCTCGATGATGGCACGGGTGAGCTGAACAAGGGGGCGGATGAGCTCGGAGGGGGCGTCGGCAAGCTGGCGAATGGCTCCCAGGAGCTAGTTGCCGGCCTTAACCAGCTGCAATCCGGCACCAATACGCTTGGCGGCGGCGCAACGGAGCTGGCCAATGGCGTAGGCGGTGCCGTGGACCAAGTGGTGGGGCTCGGCGCCGTGCAAGGGCAAATTCTGCAGGCCATTGATGGCACGATGCACGATCTAGAAGGCAATAAGTCCAAAGAAGCCAAGCAGATTCGCTCGCAGCTTGGGGATCTTCGCGCGCAGGTGAATAACTTTCGCCTAGATAACTCGGTGACGGACCAGCTCAAAAAGCTCAAAGATGGTTCGCGCGATCTATCGAATCAGCTGGCGGTAGATGGCTACGCCTACCACGATGGCGTGAACCAAGCCGTCTCTGGCGCACAGGAACTCAATGCAGGCATTGCGGAACTCAACCAGCGGGTCGATGAGGCGCTGGAGGGCGTGGACAAGCTTGACGACGGCGCCGGAAGGCTCTCCAGCATGGCTGCCCAAAACCAGACCAATGTGGGTGATATTCAGCGTGCCTTACCCCCAGCGCAGGCCGCTTCCGAAGGGCCAGCGCACCTGCTCAGCCCCATAGTGGCGATGTTGATTTCTGCCTTGGTACTGCTGTCAGGCGCGGCGGCCGGTGTGGCCTGGCACCTGCGGCTTCGCCCCTGGCTAACGGTTCTTGGCGGTTCGGTGGCCGCGGTAGCCATCGGCGAGATCCTGCTCTTCATGCTCGCCACTGGCCTCACCCCCGCGGCGGCGGTCTGGGCCGGGGTGGCGCTGCTTTTAGGAGCCTTGTCCGCGGCGGCCATTACTCGCGGCTTGCTTGGAGCATTTGGCACTACCGCGGGTAGCATCATCGCAGTGCTTTTCGGCATCGGCCAGACGGCGCTGGTGGGCTGGTTGTGGAAATCCGCGGCCATCGCCGGTGTTTCTAAGCTGTGGCAGGTCGTTGCTAACCTGCTGCCGCTGAATTGGACTACCGCGGCTGTTACCGTAGCGGGCAACGAGGGCGAACAAGGTGTCTTGTGGGCTGGGATTGCGGTACTGCTCGCCGTCACTCTCATTGGGCTGAGTGCAAGGTGGTGGGCCCCATCCGCAGCAAAAACTGAGAAACCCATTAATTAAATCTGAAAAAGCACACCTAAGAGGAAAAATTATTGGTAGAAACTGGGAATTTTGGTGCGCGCTACCGTTTTCATTTTACGAGTGCTACAGTTGGTCTTGCTCACAAAGCCTACTTAGGGGGTAGGCGAACGGTTTCTCCAATCCGTTGTGAGTGATAGGGAATAGGGACGACGCGGCGCTGTAGGGGCACCGCGTCGTTTCCCCATATGTGGGGTGTTGAGCTGCAATTTTTGCGGAACATTCAGGAGAAATTGTTTAGCGCGTGTGGAATTGCGAGGCCGGCATCGCATTCCTTTTTGCTAGCTCCCTCTACACAGTTCCGCTTGCAGCGGTGTGGAATTCGGGGGTAGTGGTATACTTTGCACCTTCTCGGGGTTTAATCTGAGTCACACTCGCCTGTCTTCATGTCTTAGGGCATGGCGTGCCGTCGACTTGTGAAGGAGCATTATGCAGACCCCGCTCGGGCTTACGGTCATGGGCCTCATCATCATCTTTGTGACGGTGGGAATCCTGATCCGTGGCCGCGTCAATCCCATCATCCCTATGACGCTGGTGCCCGTTGTTGGTGCCTTAATTTGCGGATTTGGTCTAGGTGAAATCTCTGACTTTTTCAGCGAAGGATTAACCTCCGTCATCAACGTCGTGGTGATGTTCATCTTTGCCATCATCTTCTTTGGCATATTGCAGGATGTTGGCCTTTTTACCCCGGTTATTCGGGCACTCATCAAGGCGACTCGGGGCAAAGTCATGGCCGTAACCTTGGGCACGGCGGCGATCGGCATTGTGGCACACCTTGACGGATCGGGCTCTACCACCTTCCTGATTACTATCCCCGCCTTGCTGCCTTTGTACCGTGCGCTTCACATGTCGCGTTATATTCTTATCACCATTGTGGCTATGGCTGCCTCAGTGATGAATATGGTTCCCTGGGGTGGTCCGCTCGGCCGCGCCGGGGCGGTGGTTACGCAGGAACCTAACGCCATCTGGGTGCAGCTATTGCCGATTCAAGGCGTAGCGATTGTGCTGGTGTTCCTCTTGGCCGCGCTTTTGGGGTGGAAGGAACAGCGCCGCCTAGCCGGCTTGCGCGAAAGCGGCGAGCTAACGGGCGGCACCGCAGTAGATGTTGACGCTTTGGCCGATGATTTCTCCGCGGCACAAGTGCGTGAACAACAAAAACTGGGGTACCACTTCCGCGCAGGTCGCTGGGTGACCGTGGTTAATGTTGTAGTTGCCCTAGCGGTGCTAGCCGCCCTGCTGTCGGGTGTTGTCCCGCCCGCGCCGGCTTTCCTTATTGCTACGACTATTACGTTGGCCATTAACTTCAGCGGATCGATGGAACAGGGCGAGGCACTGCGGCGTCATGCGCCTAATGCACTAGCTATGGCCGGCGTTATTCTTGCAGCCGCAATGTTCTTGGGCGTCCTCAATGAAACCAAAATGCTTGAGGAAATCGCCCTGACACTAGTGAATGTTCTGCCAGAGGGCGTTGCCCCGCACCTGCACGTGATTGTGGGCTTCTTCGGTGTGCCGCTTGATCTTTTGACCTCGACGGATGCGTATTACTTCTCGGTTCTTCCTATTGTTCAGGGAACCGTTGAAAGCTTTGGGGTCAGCGGCATGGGGGCGGCCTGCGCGCTCATTATTGGCAACGTGGTGGGTACCTTCGTCTCGCCCTTCTCGCCGGCATTATGGCTGGCGTTGGGGCTGGCAGAGGGGCAGATGGGCAAGTACCTCAAACTGGCTTTCCCGATTGCGTGGATTTTCTCCGCCATCTTGGTCGCCGTAGCGCTCTTCACTGGGATGCTGGGTTAGTAACGAAAAGGCCCGCAGCGAAGCTGCGGGCTGATGGTCGGGATAACAGGATTTGAACCTGCGACCTCTTCGTCCCGAACGAAGCGCGCTACCAACCTGCGCCATATCCCGGCGTTCCGCCTCAAAAGCGGTACTGGAATACTTTAACGCAACCTGAGTGCATTCAACAAAACGGCAGGTGGCTGGGTTTAGTCCACCTCGGTGATTTTTAGCAGCGTGGCGGAAGGCCGGCAGAAGATGCGCGCGGGGGCAAATTTGGAGGTGCCCAAGCCGTTGGAGACGTGCATCTTCATCGGACCAAAGTCATGAAGGCCCTGCACGCGCTCGCGGTCAATGCCGCAATTGGTCACCAGCGCGCGGGAACCGGGCAGGCAGATTTGGCCGCCGTGGGTGTGGCCAGACAGCGAGAGTTGGTAGCCGTCGTCCGCGAACTTCTCCAGCACGCGGGGCTCGGGGGCGTGGAGGAGGGCCAGCGACAGATCCGCGTCCTCGTTGGGCGGGCCTGCGATTTCGGAATAGTCATCTAGATCGTGGTGCGGGTCGTCCACGCCGGCGGCGGCAAGGCGCACGTTTCCCACCTTGAACTCGTGTCGCGCCTGGTTGGCATCGCGCCAGCCGTGCTCCATAAAGGCGGCGCGCATACCTCGCCATGGCAAATCCACGTAGGAAGGTTCGCGCTTTTTCCCTAGCAGGTACTTGAAGGGATTGACCGGCTGCGGCGCCCAGTAGTCGTTGGTGCCAAAAACAAAGAGGCCGGGCCGGGCCAGTAGCGGGCCGAGCGCGCGCAGCGTATCGGGAACGGCCTGCTGGTCGGAGAGATTATCGCCGGTGTTGACCACGAGGTCCGGCTCCAAGGCATCGAGGGCCGATACCCAGGCGATCTTGGTTTCCTGTCCTGGGATCATGTGTAGGTCGGACAGGTGTAGCAGCCGAAAATCCGGCTTGCCGCGCAGCGTGCCCTTAGGCAGGAGGGGAAGCGTATATTCCTTGAGCTCGAATTCGGTCAGTTCGCTATAGCCCCATGCTGCGGCGCCCAGGCCGGCAGCGGTGAGGCCGCCAAGAATACGTAGAAGTTTCACGGCTACCACACTACCTGGCGTACATTGATAGGCATGAGCGAGCTAAAGCAAACCATTCGTGCAGATCTGAAAACCGCAATGAAGGCGAAGGAGAAGCAGCGTACCAGCGCTATCCGTGCCTTGCTGGCGGCCATCCAGGCCGAAGAGACCAATGGTTCCCGGCATGAGCTGGAAGACGCAGACATCTTGAAGGTAATTGCGCGCGAGATTAAAAAGCGCCGCGAGTCCGCCGAGGTTTATGAGGAAAACGGCCGTCCCGAGCTGGCAGAAGCAGAGCTTGCTGACGTCCCCTTTTTCGAGACCTACCAGCCCCGCCAGCTGGATGAGGCTGAGCTTAAGGCCTTGGTAGAAGAATCCATTGCCGAGGTCGAGGCTGAAAACGGCGAAGCACCCACCATGAAGCAGATGGGTGCAGTAATGAAGGTGGCCAATGCCAAGGCTGCCGGCCAGGCGGACGGCAAGCGCCTGTCCGCAGAGGTCAAGGAGCAGCTCAGCTAGATTGAGTGCGTCCTCGACAGGCAAGGCCTAGCGGCCGAGCAGGCTGCGGACATCATTGGCAAAGTTGTCGATGTCTTCTTGGCGGATACCAAAGTCTTCCGGCTTGAATCCGCCACCGCCCGTGTCCGTACCACCCGTGCCGCCAGTTGAGCGGCCCGGGCTAGCAGCACCGTCGGCATTTCCGCCGGCGGTGCTATCTTGTGCGCCGGTGGAATTAGCATCGGCCACGCCGGAGGAGGGGGACTGGGAGGCCGCGGAGCCGTCGGAAAGCTGCAGCGTGATTTCCGCGCCCTTCTTCTTCCCGTCCTTGCCGGTAATGGCGCGCACCACACGGCCATAGGGAACGTTGCCGCCGATGACGCGGGAAGTCTTGACCACGTAGCCCTTCGACTCCAATGCCTGGCGGGCTTCCGCCTCGGATTTGCCGCGCAGGCCGTCGAGCGTGCTATCGGACGTAGTGCCGTTATCGTACTTCTTATTGTAATTTGGCAGTCTGGCCTTGGTAGCTATCGGCAGCTGCGAAGCCATGCTGAAAAATGTCTGCGCCGGTTCCAAACCACCATAGAGGTTGCCCCAGCCCGCGCACTGGCGCACCGGACCGGTACATAGCGGGACGGTGGAGGTGCCGTCATTATAAATATATGGCGCAGCGGAAATGCCCTTGTTGAATCCCAAGAATGCAGAGGACTGGTTGGACTCGGTAGTACCGGTCTTGGCCGCGATAGGGCTGGAAAAGCCGGCTGCCTGGGCGGCATTTTTGGCAGTGCCCTGCTTGGCGTCCTCGGACAGTGCATTGGTCATCGCGCGGGCGACGTCCTTATCCACCGCCTGCTCGCACGGGGTTTCCTTGAGGTAGACCTCGTTGCCGTCCTTGTCCGTGACCTGGGTGATGGGGTTGGGCTCGCACCATTTGCCATCGGAGGCTAGCGTGGCACCAACATTGGAAAGCTCCAGCGGGTTGACCTGATCCGGGCCGAGGGTAAAGGAGCCGGAGTTAGCGTCCTTGGTGTGCTGGGCAATGGAAGTGTCCTTATCAAAGCTGCCCTTGTCATCGTAGGAGCGCAGGCCTAAGCGCACGGCCATATCGACGATGGGAGCCACGCCTACCTGCTCGGTGAGCTTGATAAAGGGAGTATTCGGGGAGTGCGCTAGCGCTTCCTGCAGGGTCATTGTGGCCTTATAGGAGCCGGCGTTTTCCACGCAGTAGCGGTCCGCCGGACAGCCGTCGGCACCGCCATGTCCGAGCCCTTCCGCCTCGTAACGGGTGGGTACGTCCACGGTATTTTTTATGCCGTAGCCCGCCTCGAGCGCGGCCGCGGCCGTAAAGACCTTGAAGACGGACCCTGCGCCATTGCCCACCAAGGAGTAGGGCTGCGGCAGGATGGTCTCATTTTTATCCAGCTCGAGGCCGTAGTCGCGGGAGGAGACCATGGCTAGGACCTTGCGGTCCGATTTACCGGGCTTGATGACATCCATGACCTCGGCCACGCCTTGGGCGTCCGGATTAGTGTGATCTTGCACCGACTGGAGGGCCTTATCCTGCACGGTCGGGTCCAAAGTAGTCTTGATGGTGTAACCGCCGCGGGCCAGCTGTTCCTCGCTAATACCCTTTTTATCTAGGTACTTGAGCACATAATCGCAGAAGAAACCGCGGTCGCCTGCGCCGATGCAGCCATTGGCCAGTGTTTTAGGCTTCTTGCCGACGCCCAGCTTCTCCCCCTTATACTTACCAGCTTCCTGCTGGCTGATATGGCCGTTATCCGCCATGGATTGCAGGACCAGGTTGCGCCGGTCGGTTACTTCCTCGGCGTTGGTATAGGGGTTGAGGCGCTCGGAGGACTGGACCATGCCGGCGAGCATCGCTGCTTGCGGCACCGTCAGTTCGGAGGCGTGGGTACCAAAATAGGTCCGAGCTGCCGCTTCGACGCCGTAGGCATGGTTGCCAAAGGAGACCAAGTTGAGATAGTTGGTGAGGATGTCATCTTTGTCCAATTCCTCATTCATCTTGGTAGCCATGCGCATCTCGCGCAGTTTGCGGGCAACGGATTGCTCGGTGGCTGCGGCACGCTCTTCATCCGTGGTGGCAGAAACCAGCAGCAGGTAGTTTTTAACGTATTGCTGATCGATGGTCGAAGCGCCTTGGGAGACGCCGCCGGAGGTTAGGTTGGTCCACAGGGCACGGAAATTGCCTTGGAAGTCCACGCCCTCGTGCTCGTAGAAGCGCTCATCCTCAATGGAGACGATAGCGTCTTTCATGGCATTCGAAATCTTCTTGCTCTCCACCGGATGGCGGCGCTGGCTGAAGACGTAGGCTATATTTTTGCCCTTGGCATCCTTGATCGTGGTTACGCCAGGGATATTGCCGGCAGTCAGATCTTGCAGGTCAGATTGCATGGTTTCATTGGTGCGGGCAATCGCCACGCCAGAAATGCCCGCAAAGGGGGCAAGGGCTAGGGCGATGAGCGCGCCTACCAAGACCGTAGACAGGGCTATCTTGGCCAGAGATTTGATGACAGTCACGTCCCATACCCTACGTGGTTGCCCCTATTAGGCGGAAGATCACTCGCACCCCCTAAAGTGTGACGTGTTAGACAATATTCTACCTCGGTGAATAGACTCGGCTGTGTTACATAGTATTCCGTCTGGGAAGGAGCACACTCACCCATGACCGTTCGTGTGAAGACAGCTGGCATGTCTAATACAGCCCGAAATCCCGAGCGTGGTGAGTGGGTCACCCAGGCTAAATGCCGCAAGGGTGACCCGGATGCCTTATTTGTGCGTGGCGCAGAGCAGCGCAAGGCGGCCGTGATTTGCCGCCATTGCCCAGTGTTGACCGAGTGCCGCGCCGACGCCCTAGATAACCGCGTCGAGTTTGGTGTGTGGGGCGGATTGACCGAGCGTCAGCGCCGTGCCCTGCTGCGTAAGAACCCCCACATCACAAACTGGGCCCACTACTTGGCCCAGGGCGGCGAGCTTGTCGGCATTTAAATATTTCGACGGCATAGTGCGTATTTAATAGTTAGAATGGGCCCATGACTAAATGGGAATACGCAACCGCACCTGTCCTTACCCACGCCACCAAGCAGATCCTCGATTCCTGGGGAGAAGATGGCTGGGAACTCGTCTCTGTCACCCCGGGCCCAAACCCGGAAAACGTCGTGGCCTACTTCAAGCGTGAGGTGGCAGAGTAAATGGGCTTTCATGCTCGCTTGCGGGAGCTGGGATACGAGCTGCCGGGCGTCGCCAAGCCGCTAGCTTCCTATGTGCCTGCCGTACGTGTGGGTGACCAAGTTTGGACCTCGGGCCAGCTTCCCCTCGTGGAGGGGTTTTTGTCGCTGACGGGCAAGGTCGGTGCTGATCTGACAACGGACCAGGCCCAAGAGCAGGCCCGCATCGCAGCGCTCAATGCACTGGCCGCCGTTGATGAGGAAGTAGGTCTGGATAATGTCGCCCGCGTGGTTAAGGTCGTGGGTTTCGTGGCCTCTGCCCCAGACTATGAAGATCAGCCAGTAGTTATTAATGGTGCTTCCGATTTCATCGGTGAGGTTTTTGGGGATGCCGGAACGCATGCTCGCTCCGCTGTGGGCGTGGCCGCGTTGCCTAAAAACGCGCCGGTAGAGATCGAACTAATCGTAGAAATCGCTGCTTGATCGGATAGGCTAGGAACTATGGAGCACCCCGCATATAGTCAATTGCGTCCCGTTAGCCAATCCGTTGGCGTAGTACTTTGTGATAATCCCAGCTACACCGCCCTGGAGGGCACGAATACCTGGATTATTCGCGCCGCTGAAGATTCACGAGCCATCGTCGTGGATCCGGGTCCTGAGGATGAAGGCCATCTCAACGTTGTGCACCGCAACGCAGGTGAGGTGGCTTTGATTTTGCTTACCCACCGCCACGATGACCATGCGTCGGGCGCGCAACGCCTGCGGCAAATGACCGGCGCCCCCATCCGTGCCTTTGATCCGAGCTACTGCAATGGCGCCGAAGCGCTGCAGGACGGCGAGCATATTTCCCTCGATGGCATCACCCCGCGCCTCGAGGTCGTGCACACGCCGGGCCATACCGCGGATTCCACCTGCTTTTTCGTGTGGAGCGGTGAGGTAGAAAACTCCCGCCTCGAAGGCATTGTCTCTGGTGATACCATCGCCGGCCGCCACACCGTTCTCCTTTCGGAGACGGACGGCAACTTGGCCGATTATTTGCAGACCTTGGATACCTTGGAGGAACGCGGTAAGGATATCGCGCTGTTTCCAGGGCACGGCCCAGACTTGGATGATACGTCCCAGGTGGCTCGCAAATATATTGACCGCCGCCACTATCGTCTCAACCAAATCAAGGAAATCCGCTCCCGCTTGGGTGAGGATGTAGATTTGAATACGCTGGTCAATGAGATGTATGACGATGTGGATCCGGTGCTGCGTCACGCGGCCGAGCAGTCCACACGCACCGCGCTAAAGTACTTGGACGGCACTGCTAAATAAGCTTTTCTCCATCTGCCCCTCTTTCTTCGCGGGAAGAGGGGCGTAATTTTTAGGCGCAGTGCTGTGTGTGGGCTGCCGCTGGGCTGAAGGGGCAACTTATGGCCACACTCTCGGCGGATATCGGAGGGAAACGGCGCATAACGTGGCCATAATTGATCGTGGGGCCGGCCTTAGCCGACACTGGTCAAGGGGAGGGTGCGAAAACGGCGAAACCCCGCCGAAGCGGGGTCGTGAGCTGGCGCGTTGTTAGCGAGCTCGGCGGGCGAGGTGCTCGGTATCCACGATGAGCACGGACTTGCCCTCTAGGCGGATCCAACCGCGGTGGGCGAAGGTAGCCAGCGCCTTGTTGACGGTCTCGCGGGAAGCGCCGACCAGTTGGGCAATCTCTTCCTGGGTGAGGTCGTGGTTCACACGCAGGGCGCTGCCTTCCTGGACGCCGAAGCGGTTGGCCAGCTGCAGCAAGGTCTTTGCCACGCGGCCTGGCACGTCAGTGAAGATGAGGTCGGCCAGGTTGGCATTGGTGCGGCGTAGGCGACGGGCCAGCACGCGCAGCAGCTGTTGCGCGATTTCGGGGTGGTCGCCTACCCACTTCTTGAGTAGCTCGGAGTTCATGGTGGCTGCCTGGACCTCGGTTACGCACACTGCGGAGGAGGTGCGTGGGCCCGGATCGAAGATGGACAGTTCGCCGAACATATCAGACGGGCCCATGACGGTGAGGAGGTTTTCGCGGCCATCCGGGGCGTGGCGGGCGAGCTTAATCTTGCCCGAGGTGATGATGTACAAGCGGTCACCAGGCTCGCCCTCATCAAAGATGGTGGTTCCGCGCGGGAAGCGCACGGTCTCCATCTGTTCGATTAGGTTCTGCACTGCAACGGGATCAACGCCTTGGAAGATTCCGGCGCGGGAGAGAATGTCCTGTACGCCTTCCACGTTTTACTCCTTGGATGTCGACTACGAAAGTCCATAGATGAGCTTGCGCCACATCTGGGTGCGGTCTTTCATGCACTCGACAATGCGGAACAAGCAGGGTCACTGTGTAACGCGTTTCATCTTACAGTGTAATTGGTCACTTTTGGTACTTCAGTGAAAATTTGGTCACATTATAGAAACTCAAATCGTGCTAGTGCAGGAGTCTGGCCAGCGGGTTTACAGCCTAGTCAGCAAAAACGACTGCTTCGAGCTTTTCCATCAAAAGGGCAAAAAGGGCGATGGCAAGCGGTACCAGAATCACGAGTGAAATCATGTTTTCCTAGTCTACTAAGCTTAAGCCCATGAATTCAGCACTGTCAGCGGCCAGCGCGCCGGAGCTTAGGGCGCCGGAGATCAATCGGCGCTTGACACGGAAGTACCCGGATGCGCGTTGCGCGTTGGACTATGATTCCCCGCTGCAGCTATTGGTGGCCACGGTTCTTTCTGCCCAGTGCACGGATGAGCGCGTGAATTCGGTGACCCCAGAGCTTTTCGCCCGCTACCCAGAGGCTGCGGATTATGCAGCGGCGCAGCGGGCTGATCTGGAAGGCATCCTGCGGCCGCTGGGCTTTCAGCGCGCCAAAGCGGGGCACCTCTTGGGCATCGGGGAGAAGCTGGTGGCAGATTTTGAAGGTGAGGTCCCACGCACGGTAAAGGAACTCACCAGCCTGCCCGGCGTAGGCCGGAAGACGGCGCTGGTGGTGCTAGGTAATGCCTTCGGGATTCCCGGGCTGACGGTGGACACCCACTTCGGCCGCCTCATGCAGCGACTCGGCCTGACGGGGGAGAAGACGCCGGTAAAGATTGAGCGGGACATCGCTAAGCTGCTGCCGGAAGAAGAATGGACGATGTTTTCGCACCGGGTGATCTTTCATGGGCGTCAGGTATGCCATGCGCGCACGCCGGCATGTGGTGCGTGCGTGCTGCGGGATATGTGCCCAGCAGCTAGTGGGCGCTAGGCTAACGGTATGAAGAAATACGTCCTTGGCACGGTGATTGCCGCGATCCTCATTGCCGTTATTGCGGTAGCGGGGGTTTCGCAGTTGCGGGGTGGGGACGCAGATAAGGAGGCGTCGCCAAGCGAGGCTGCTCCGCAAGAAGTCCCCCAGCGTCCGGACTGCCCAGCCGGCACCGTGGCGGGGGTGGAGTTGGACTGCCTGGGTGGGCAAGCCGCCGGAAAGCGTGCTGATGAAGGCGTGACCGTGGTCAATGTTTGGGCATGGTGGTGCGAGCCATGCCGCGCGGAGCTGCCCTACCTGCAGCACGTGGCGGACAAGCACCCACAGTGGCAGGTGGTGGGCGTGCACGCGGATAAGAATGCGGGCAACGGCGCGGCCTTCTTGAATGATTTGGGGGTGGATTTGCCGAGCTTCCAAGACCCGGATAATAGCTTTGCCGGTGAACTGGGCCTGCCGGGGGTGGTACCGGTAACCGTGGTGCTCAAGGACGGCGAGGTACACAAGCAATTTGCGCAGCCATTTAGCTCCGCAGCGGAAATTGAGCATGCCGTGGAGGAGGCGCTAACGGCATGAGCCAACTCCTTCCTGAGCGCGCGCCTGCCTGGCTCAAGCCGGCGCTGGGGGTAGACCCTAGCCAGGTGCAAGAACTCATTGGCAACCGCCAAGCCTCGTCCCTCAATGGCACCAATATCCAGGTACCGGTCAAGCGGGAGGCCGCCGTGCTCATGCTCCTAAGCGGCAAGAGCTCAGAGGACGGCAGCATTTTGCTTACACACCGCTCGCCGTCCATGCGTTCGCATTCGGGTCAGATTGCCTTCCCCGGCGGCAGGCGGGACCCCGCGGATACCTCGCTGGTGGATACTGCGCTGCGAGAAGCTTGGGAAGAAACGGATCTACAGCGCAACTCGGTCACCCCGCTGGAGCAGTGGGATCAGTTGCATATTCGCGCCACCGGCAACCCCGTAAGCCCAATTCTGGCGCATTGGACCCAGCCAGGGGAGGTCTATCCCGCCAGCCCCGATGAAACCGATGATGTCTTTTTCGTTCCCATCCGGGAGTTAGCCGATCCGCACAATCGCTTTGTGGTGGGCTTTCGGAAATGGCAAGGGCCAGCGTTTCACGCCAATGGCTACGTCATCTGGGGCTTTACCGCCGGGGTGCTTTCAGCGCTCTTGCAGCATTCTGGGTGGAGCGTGCCGTGGGATACTAATTCGGTCATGGACCTGCGTGACTCCCTTAAAAACTCCCGAAATAATGAGAAGATGTCCTAACCGCTTGTACCGCGGTACGTGTACGACTCACCACAAATAGAAAGAACCCCCTCCCATGACTCCTGCGCTCATTGTTGACGGCCTGATTGTGCTTGCCGTCCTGCTGGCGCTGCTGAGCGGGTGGCGCAATGGCGCCCTCGCGGCGGTACTGGCTTCCATTGGCGTGGGCGCCGGGGTGGTCTTGGGCATCGCTGTGGCACCGGCCGCGCTGCGCTTGGTGGATCAGCCCTCATTGCGCTTGCTGCTGCTGGTTGGAATCCTGGTGCTTTTTGTGGGCATCGGCCAGCTTATCGGTTCCTCGCTGGGCGGCAGTGTGCGCGATCGCATGAAGGCGAGAAAGACGCAGCGCCTCGACTCCGTGGTGGGCGCGGTATTCCAAGCCTTTGCCGCCCTAGTGGTGATCTGGTTAATTTCCATCCCCGTGGCCACCAATCTGGGCGGAGCCGCTGGCCAAGGCCTGCGTGATTCGCGCATCTTGAGCAACCTCAACTCGGCCGCGCCGGCGCAGGTAGCGTCGCTGCCCAATGGCGTGGCAGCTATGCTCAATGAGTCCGGCCTGCCGCCGCTGGTCTCGCCATGGCAAAATTCCATCAGCACCGAGGAAGTAGAAGAGCCGGATCCGGACGTACAGGATCCAGAGCTGGTGCGGCGCATGCGGCCGTCCATCATTCACGTGCTTGGCGACGCCGAGGAGTGTTCCCGCCGCCTCATGGGCTCAGGCTTTGTGGCAGCCGATGACTACGTGATCACCAATGCCCACGTGGTAGCCGGCACGCAGACCGTGCGCCTAGATACCAAGCTGGGGCTAAAAGATGCCACCGTGGTTTATTACAACCCCGATGTGGATGTGGCGGTGCTGCATTCGCGTGACCTCGGCATTGATCCGTTGCCGTGGGCGCAAGACCCAGCGCAGACGGGTGATGACGCCATGGTGATGGGCTTTCCGCACTCCGGGCCTTTCGACGCCGAGATGGCGCGCGTGCGCGACCGCATCACCATTTCCGGGCCGGATATTTATTCTCATGGCCATGTGGAACGCGATTCCTATACCGTGCGTGGCAGCATCCAGCAGGGAAATTCGGGCGGACCGCTGGTCAATACCGCCGGCGAAGTCTTAGGCGTGGTTTTTGGTGCCTCCGTGGATGACGCCGAGACCGGTTATGCGCTAACTGCCGATGAAGTCAATGGCCAGATCGGAGACCTCACGCAGCTAACCCACCCGGTTGATACCGGCGAGTGCGTCGCCCACTAACTATTTTCCTGCAGCCACGCTGCCAGCGCGGAGACAAATTCCTTAGGGGCTTCCAGATGCGGGAGGTTCTTCGCGCCGGGGATGGTGGTGGCGGTAAAGCCGCGGCGGGCGCGCAGGGCGGCGCGGCGGACAACGGGGTGCCAGAGGCGCTGTTGGGCGTGTATGAAAAGCACGGGCCGCTCCACGGCTAGCTCCACCCAGGTAAAAGGAACGACGGCGGTGCGCATGCGGTGGTTCCACAAGATTCCGCGGCGCACGCTGCCGATTTGGGAGGCGCGCAGGCGAAGGTCGAGGATGCGGTCTAGGGCGGCGTCGCCAAGCGAAGGCCCCGTATCTAGCTCCAGCTCCTTGCGGTAGGCGCGCGGGCTGAGCAAAAGGTTGTGTGCGCGGGTGACGCGCGGCAGCCGGCACAGCAGTGAGCGCAGGTTGATCCAGCCAAAATCCCACGGCCGGGCAGCAATTGCGCGGCGCAGATCTACCGGGTGGGCGGCGGAAATAGAAGCCAGGCCGCGCACCCGAGCGGGGCGCTCGGCGGCCAAGCACCAAGCCACGGCGCCGCCGGTATCGGCGCCCACCACAAAGGCATCGTCGTGGCCCAAAGCCTGGATGAGCCCGCTGATATCCCCCACCAAGGTGCGGATATCTTGTCCTGCATCAATGGGCGGCTTATCGGACATGCCAAAGCCGCGCATATCTACCGCCGCGACGTGGAAACCGCGCTGCGCGAGCGGCGCAATGACGTCCTGGAAATCGAACCATCCGCCAAAGGCCCCGTGAATGAGCAGAACAAGCGGCCGCGAGCTATCGCCCGCCGTGGCTACGTGCAAGCGGATGCCGCGAGTGTGAACGAATTCATGCGCGTACGGGCCCTCCAGCTCCACCGTTGAGGGAGGCAGGGGTGCAAAGGCCATGGTGCCGCCTTTCTATAGTCGGGGCCGAAACGGTAGAGAAAAGGATAAAGTACAGAAAAACCGCCCCAGGCTAGCTAGGGCGGGGATAGGGTACACGACCGCGTGGCGTGGTTCGTGCGTGTGGCGAGATGCCGGTTTAGGTGTAGAGGCCGTGGGTATTCTTCCGGTTCAGGGACTTCTGTGCCTTGCCCGGAACCAGGTTCTTCAACTCCTTGGTGGAGTCAATTGTCTTCTGCGGTGCCTTAACCTGCTTGACATTCTTCAAGCCCACGAATGCCAAGATGCCGGCGAGGACGATCATGATCAAGAAGACGATCAGGAACGCAGCCCAGCGGTCCAGCCAGATGGCGAGGAGCTCTGCCAAGAAGAAGAAAAAGAAGAAGGAGCTATACAGCGCGATGGTGCCGGCGCCACCAAAGAGGCCAGCACCGATGCCGCCCTTCTTTGCGGACTCTGCCAGCTCGGTCTTTGCCAGCTCCACCTCGGAGCGCACGAGCTGGGACATCTGCTCGGTGGCATTAGAGACCAGCTGGCCCACCGAGGTCTCGGACGAGGATGTATCCACGTCACTCAAAGGAATTGAGTTCACTTTCGGTGCGAATCGATCGGTACCGTCAGTAAAAAGTCCATCGTTGCTCACGAATATTTCTCCTCGCGTTTATCTAAACCTTGTAATGTCCCCAATAATAATGGAATCATTATTATCCCATGGTGCCACGCATGCTTAGGGACTTCCACGGCTATCCTAATGGATATGTCAGAAAATGACGCGTTATCCCCGTTATTTCGCCTGCCGGGGGTGAAAGAAAGTGCAGAGAACGCCGCCGCCACCATCGCTCGGGCACACCGCCGACCTGCAGGATTGCGCAAGTATGAGGTTATCTCCGCGGAGTCCCTCATGCGCGGCGCTCGCGCCAGCGTGGCCCTCGACGGCCATGCCATTCCCCGGCAACCGAGCCCGGAAGATATAGAAGAAGGCCCGCTTGCCAGTGCCGTCAGCGCCTATTCCGTAGCCGCGCCGGAGCTCCTGGATGCCACGGTGCGTTCCTTTGCCCGGGCACCGCTGCAGGTGCTGGCGCGCATCGACGTCGCTGCCGGAGGCACCGGCATTCCTGCCGGCGAGAGTGCGCGCCTGCAGGGAATTGCCCGACTTATTGCGCAAGGCAGTGGCCCCGCCTTCGATCTCTTATTGCCCAGCGTGGTTCATGCGGAAATAGCCGCCGGCCAGTTCTTCGGACCCCGCAGCGGCCTTGTGGCCCGCGTAGCTGCCCGCCTCACTGCGGTGCATACGGGCTTTGACCCGCGTGGTTTCGCCGTCCCCGAGGTCTACTACACCCGCCACCGCGCCGAGTACGCTGCCGCTGTGGACAATTACCGCACCGCGCTTGCCGACACCCTCGCAACCCACCTCGCCGCCTGGACCGCTGGCGGCAAAGAGGCGGATGCGATCGCCCGAGCGGCCTAGGACGCGCGCCGTGGACCCCGCTTAGGCGGGCCAGGGCGGCCCGGATGCTGTGCTAGCCACAGCCCGGCACCGATTACCGCCGCAGTGCCTGCCAAGACGGAGGCGCCGATCCCAATTTCCTTGGCGGTGGGAGCAGGCAGGAGCGGTACGGGGTCCTTAAAGGAGCGGATTTCCCACTCGTGGGCGAGGGCGTGGCGCTTTAGTTGCCGGTCTGGGTTGACCGCTACTGGGTGGCTCACCTTTTCCAGCATGGGGATATCCGTAGCGGAATCCGAGTAGGCGTAGCTGGTGCGCAAATCGATATCTTCTGCGGCCGCGGTGCGCTCCAGTGCGACTGCTTTGTTCTGGCCCTTGCAATAAAAGAGCACCTCGCCGGTAAAACGCCCGTCTTCTTCTGCTAATTCCGTGGCGATGACGTGCTCGACTCCGAGTTCCTCCGCGATGATATCCACCAACACGGCGGCCGAGGCAGAGACGATGACCACGTGGTGTCCAGCGGCGCGGTGGGCACGGATAAGCTCGCGGGCCTCGGCATAAATGGAGGGGGTGACCACGTGGTGCATGGTCTCTCGGGCAATGCTGCGTACCTCGTCCACAGACCAGCCGGTGACCATCGCGGTGAGCTGATCTCGGGTAGTGTCCATGCCTTCGCTAGAGAGGCCAGAGAACATATAGCTGGCCTTGGCCAACGAGAGCTGGAGAGCCTCTGCCGGGGAGATGAGCCCATTGTGTAGGAATTCGCGGCCAAAAGCATAGGCCGAGGAGGTAGCGATGATGGTTTTATCGAGATCGAAAAACGCCGCGGTGCGTGATTGGTCGCCGCCGGCGCGGGTAGGGCGGGAGGCGCCGGCGGGGTGGGGGCCAAGTGACACGCAGGAATCAGTCATGATGTGCTGCCGAGTGTAGCCGTCTTGCGCGCCCAATGGTGTAGAAGTGGCTGCCGTTAAGGGTGGTTTGTACGTCAATGATGCGGGATTAGGTGTCTGTGTGGGAGTCTAATCTAGTGAACACGTATTCGGTGCAGGTCAGCGCGGTGACTGCGGAAATCTGCAAGTAGCTGTTGTGATTGGGTAGCGAACGTGTCATAATGATGCGTGCAAGGCCCCGATATACCGAGCGGCCTGCCCCGGCTCACCCCCCCCGAGGCCGGGTTACTGACGGCTCGCGCGCACACCCCCCCGATGCGCGGGCCGTCACCTATATCTACCGCCGTGCGGTGCCGGTTATGGGTTATCGGGTTATCCACAGATTTTTGGTTGAAATGGCAACCAAACGGCGTCCACATGGTGACTTTGGGGGAGTTATCCACAGCACTGCCAGAGAGCCCTCGCTGCGGTTGCGCGGATGCTTCAGGCTATGAGGCATGAACGCACTACAACCTGAATCCGCCGCCATCGTGGTCGCCGTTGGTGATGAAGCGCTGCGCGCCGAGGCCGTCCATGCCGCGGCCGCCACCAGCCACGATGTGCTGACCGTAACCGATCCCCGCGATATCCCGCGCAGCCTACCGGGCGCTTATGCCGTGCTGGTTGATTCCCTCATGGCCCGCGTAGTGGCGGCCGCGCAGCGCACCCACACGGCGCCCGTGCCGGTGCTCTTCCTCGCCGCGGACCCCGGACCGATTGACTACGAGGCGGCGTTGGCCTGCCACGCGGACAGCGCCTTCCTAATCCCCGCCCAGGTCAAGGAGCTGCTGGCGAGCATCGCCGCGGCGGGCACCCCACAGGAAGCGCGGCCCGGCAGCGCCACCATCGCCGTGGTTGGTACCAGCGGCGGGGTGGGGGCTTCTACCTTTGCCGCCGCGTTGGCGCGCACCAAGTGTTCTGACGATGGGCGTGCCCTGCTTATCGACGCCACCCCGTACTCCGGTGGCCTCGACCTCCTGCTCGGCATAGAAGCGGAACCGGGGGCACGCTGGCCGGAGCTTACCGTGGGCGATGGCAGCATCGATGCCGCTGACCTCTACCGCGCGCTGCCGAGCACACGGGACGGGGTAGCGGTACTTTCGGCCGCGCGCAGCACCGTCGCGGACCCGTTCCGCCTAGACAAGGATCTACTCGCGCGGGTGGTGGGCGCGGCCGATACGGGCGAAGGATTATGCGTGGTGGATTGCACCCCAGATGCCATCCCGGATGCGTGCACCCACGTGGTCATCCTCGTGGCTGCGGAGGTGCGGTCGGCCGCGTCGGCCGCGCAACTTATTGTGCGCCTGGAAGCTGCACGGTGCAGATACGTAGTGGTGCTGCGGCAACGCCAGTGGGCGTCGCTAAGCGCGGCGGAAGTAGAAACCATCATCCACAGCCCAGTGCTGGCAGAGCTGCCAACGGTGCGGGGGCTGACGCGCACGGTGGAAATCGGTGGTCTGCCACAGCGCCTTCCCACTCCCTTGCGCAAGGCTGCGAGTGCGGTCCTGCAGGAGGTGGGCGCATGAGCGAGCAGGTGGCAGCGCAGGAAACACTCGAAAAGATGCAGCGCATTATCGCCGCCGAGCCTGATTTGGTGCAGGATGCCGCGGCACTGGCGCGGCGCATCCGCGCGGAGGCTGGGGTGATTAGTGATGTCGCGGTGCTCGATCTCTTGCGCCGCCTGCGCCAGGACGCCACCGGGATGGGGCCACTGGATGCGCTGTTGGGGCGCGAGGGGGTTACCGACGTCGTGGTCAACGGGCCGCATGCGGTATTCATGGACCGCGGCGAGGGTTTGGAGCGAACCGACATCACCTTCCGGGATGATGCCGAAGTCCGCCAGCTGGCCAGTAGGCTCGTGGCCGCGTCTGGGACACGACTTGATGATGCACAGCCTTTTGCCGATGGTCGCGTCACCCGCCCCGATGGTGCAGTGCTGCGCGTGCACGCGCTGCTAAGCCCGCCAGCGGTGGCAGGCACCTGCCTGAGCCTGCGCGTACTGCGCCAAGCACAGACCACCTTGCCCCAGCTAGTGGACAACGGCACGGTCCCAGAAGACATTGCGACGCTGCTGCGCGCCGTGGTGGACAAGCGCATCTCGTTCTTGGTTATCGGCGGCACCGGTTCCGGCAAAACTACCTTGCTATCCGCGCTGCTAGGAACCGTCTCTGAGCGCGAACGCATCCTCGTCATCGAGGACACCGCCGAGCTTGCACCCCACCACCCGCACTGCGTCAGTATGGTCTCACGCCGAGCCAACGCCGAGGGCAGCGGTGAAGTGACGATGTCGCAGCTTTTGCGCCAAGCGCTGCGCATGCGGCCGGACCGCATCGTAGTGGGCGAGATCCGCGGCAGCGAAGTGGTCGATCTCCTGGCCGCGCTCAATACTGGCCACGATGGCGGCGCCGGTACGCTACACGCCAATTCGCTCTTCGAGGTCCCCGCCCGCATGGAAGCCCTCGCCGCCCTCGGCGGCTTGGACCGCGCGGCGCTGCACTCGCAATTGGCAGCAGCCGTACACATGGTTCTTACGATGGAGCGCACTTCGCAGGGCCGCCGCCTCGCCCACATCGGCCTGCTGGAGGGAAACCCGGTGACCCCGCGCATCATTTGGAGCGCCGAACATGGCCCAACAGACGGGTTTGCGGACTTCTCCGCGCAGGTACTGGGCCAGCACGTCGAGGGGGTTAGCCATGCTTAGCTTCCTCCTGCTCGCCGCCGCACTACTCGCGCCCGCGCCTTCAATCGCTGGCCGCCTGGCGTCCGCCACGCGCCGGGTTCATGCCAGCTCGGTGGTCATCCTGGGCGCGGTATTTTGCGGCAGCCTAGTGTTCTACTCGGTGGGGCGCATCAGCATTGCCATCGCCGCCGCCATTATCGCATGGTGCGTGTCCTGGTACGCGAAGGATATTTTGGCCGCCCGGGCGGAGCGCCGCGGCCGCGATGGGCTGGCTGCCTACCTGGGCGTGGTCACTGCGGATTTGCGCGCTGGGGCAACGCTAGCCGGGGCACTTGCCCGCGGCGTGGAATCCCTCCCAGCTACCACCCCGCGCGAGGTATCCGCCGCACTAGAATCCACGGCCACCCTAGCCGCGCGTGGCGCACCACCACACATGGCGCTAAAGGATGCGGAGGGTGATAAGGCTCTGCCAGAGCTCTTTCGCCTCGGCCACTTGCTGGAGCTTTCCACCTACCACGGCATTGCGGTGGCCAGCTTGCTCGACCAGGCCCAAAGCCGCCTCGATGCCTCCCGACACCACCAGCAATCCACCTCCGCTACCCTGCAAGGCCCCCAAGCTACCGCCACGGTGCTTGCGTGCCTGCCCATAGCCGGTATCGCAATGGGAGGGGCCATGGGAGCCAATTCGCTTGGTTTCCTTTTCGGCGGCGGGCTGGGCGGCCTCCTCCTCGTGGTCGGCGTGGCACTGGCCTGCGGCGGGTTCGCCTGGTCGCGCGTCATCATCCGGAAGGCGGCCGCATGACCCCGCTCATTTTTGTGGCCCTAGCCGCCCTTGTTGGCCTTCCGTCGCACATTGGCCGGCTAGCCGCTGCGCACACCACCGAGGCCACCGCCAAGACCCCGCGCGATGGCCCGACCGCGCGCGGGGGACTGATAAGCAAACTCAAGCCCGCAGCACCGCTGGACCCACTGGCAGTAGCCGGCGACGTCGAACTTTTCGCAGCGTGCCTGGCCGCAGGGCTGTCCGTGCACGGCGCTACCTCCGCGGTAGCCCGCACCGCGGATACCCAGACTAAGGACCTGTGGGAGACCGTCTCCGCCCTGCTTGGCGTGGGAGTTCCCATGCACTCCGCGTGGGGTCACATGAAGGGTCACGCGGGGCTGGGGGATTTAGCGCAGCTTGTCATCATGTCGGGCCAATCCGGCGCCACCATCGCGGCCGGATGCCAACGAATCTGTACTTCTTTGCGCGCGGAAGCATCCGCTCACGCCACAGCGCAGGCGGAGCGCGCAGGAGTATTCATTGCCCTCCCGCTGGCGGTGTGCTTCCTGCCAGCATTCATCGTTCTAGGACTTGCGCCCGTAGTCATCAGTTTGGGCGCGCAACTTCTTTAAACATCATCAGAAAGGACAATAAACATGCACGCACTTAATAAGTATTCCCAGCTCATCCGCAATGACGAGGGGATGAGCACCATTGAATACGCTATGGGCTCTCTGGCGGCCGCCGCGCTTGCCGGGGTGCTCTACATGGTCATCAACGGCGGCGGGGTGGTCGATGCCATCGAGGGCATTATTACCGACGCCCTATCGAATACCCCGAGCTAGCGCTGCTCTCTAACCGCGGCCGGCGGGCCCAGCCTGCCGGCAGAAAGGAGGAATGATGCACAGGGTATTTGATGACGATGGCTCCGTGACCATCGAGGCCGCCTTGGCTTTAAGCTCCCTGGTCTTGGTTGCGGCGGGAATAGCGGGTGCCATTGCCACGATGGCGTCCTATATCGCCGCGGTGGACATGGCGGGCGCGGCCGCGCGTTCGCACGCCATCGGCGTCGAATACCACCCAGCACGCGAGGATACCCAGGTCAGCGTGGAGGAAAATGGTGGGCTGGTGAGGGCGTCGGTAAGCGTGGATGCCCCCATAGGCACCATGCGCTCCGAGGCCGTATTTCCAGCCGAGGTGGGCGGAAATGAATAGGACGAGGCGCCTTGGCGAGGAAGGCTATGCCACCATTGCCGCGGCCGGCATCATCGTCGCGATTGTGAGCCTGCTGCTTATCGTGGCGGCAGTGGGCTCGCGCGTGGCCGCGCGACACGAGGCCCAAGTGGCGGCCGATCTCGCGGCGGTGGCCGGTGCCTGGGCCCTCGCCACCGGCGAGGATGCCTGCACTGTTGCAAGCGATACCGCCGTGCTCAACGGCGCCACCTTAGAAACCTGCGCCGAATCCGGCCGCGACGTCATCGTCACCGCCACGGTCCGTGGCCGGTCCACTCAGGCGAAGGCCGGTCCGGTCTGAGCTGGCAGGAGGCAATGGTGCGGCTTATTCCTACCGTAGTGGCGGCTGTGGCGGGCTTCATTGCTTGGCGGGAATATCGCCGAAAGGTACGGGAAGAAATCAAATCGGATCGTAGGCGGGAAAAAGATAGATGGTGGAAAATTGTGCAGTGGTGTATCGATCTTTATCAACACACTGTGGGATTTGGCCCCAGAGTTTAAAGAGGGCGAGCTCGACAAATCAGCCCCGAAAGAAGAAAAAGGAAAAATTGCTTAAGTCGCGGCTAACCCTGCGTCATGGTGACCAGTGCGCCGAGTAGTTTGATGGCGCCATCTTTGCTCAGCGGGTTATTTCCGTTACCGCACTTGGGCGATTGCACGCACGACGGGCACCCGGATTCACAAGGGCAGGAGCGCACCGCCTCGAAGGTGGCCTCGATCCATTCGGGGAAGCGGCGAAAGCCCTCCTCGGCAAAACCGGCGCCGCCGGGGTGGCCGTCGTAGACAAAGACGGTAGGCAATTGCGTATCGGGGTGCAGCGCGGTGGAAACGCCGCCGATATCCCAGCGGTCACAGGTGGCGATAAGCGGCAGCAGGCCAATGGCGGCGTGCTCGGCCGCGTGCAGCGTGCCAGGAGTATCGGAGGCCGTCACACCCATGGCGGAAAGCGCCATTGGGTCGATGGTATAGGCCACTGCCCGGGTGACCAGGCGTTGCTCGGGGAGATCGAGGGGGATATCGTCGCCAATGGTGCCGTCGGCAAGCCGCACCTGGTAGCCGGTGACGCGGTCGGTGACCTCTACTTCCACGTCCGCTACCCACAGCCCCGGGGAGTAATTGACCAGGTTATCGGCCTCGCGCAGGACGCGGATATCCGTGGTGGAGCGCGGAGTCGTGGAATAAGCCGGTGCCTCGGGGCGGGCCAGCGCCAGGTAATCGCTGAGGATGAGCTCCTCAATGACAAAACTCTCGCCTTGGTGCAGGTACACCGCGCCGGGGTGGACCTGGTTGGTGGCGCGGGTGGCATCGATGGTGCCGAGCAGTCGGCCGTCGGAAGAATCCACGATCATTACTTCTTCGCCCGCCCCGCCGCGCAGCGAAACCGCAGTATGTGCCGTCTCCGGGGAGAGCTCCTCCGGCGAATGCGCAGGGATGGGCACGGCGAACCAGCCGCGCTCGCGGCGGCGCAGCAGGCCAGACTCGGCCAGCTGGTAAACCACATCCTGGGCGCCCCAGGCGGCAATCGTGGCATCATCCAGCGGCTTTTCTACCGCGGCGCAATAGACATGGCCGAAGAGGATATACGGATTGGCCGGGTTGAATACGCTGGCCTCCACGGGCCGACCCAGCAGTGCCTCCGGGTGGTGCACCAGGTAGGTATCCATCGGCTCGTCGCGGGCGATGAGCACTACGAGCGAGCCCTGCCCGCGGCGGCCGGCGCGCCCTGCCTGCTGCCAAAAGCTTGCGACGGTCCCCGGGAAACCGGCCGTGACCACGGCATCGAGACCTCCGACGTCGATGCCCAACTCGAGGGCGGAGGTGGTGGCGACACCGAGCAAGGAGGCGTCATCAAGCGCGCGCTCCAACTTGCGGCGGTCCTCGGCCAGGTAACCAGCGCGATAGGCGGCGATGCGCTGGGCAAAATCGGGCCGGCCAAGGCTACCGGAGAGCACCTCGGCCGCACGCATGGCCACGACCTCGGCCGAGCGGCGCGAACGCACAAAGGTCATGGTGCGCGCGCCCTCGGCGATGAAGGAGGCCATCATCTCGGCCGCCTCGGTGGTGGCGGCGCGGCGCACCGGAGCCCCGTGCTCGCCCTCGGCCCCCTCGATAAAACCCGGTTCCCATAGCGCCACGGTGCGCGCGCCGGTGGGGGCGGTGTCCTCCGTAATCGCGCGGGCGCGCCGGCCGGTAAGGCGCTGCGCATGCCGGCCCGGGTCCTTCATAGTGGCCGAGGCATAAATTACCGTCGGCCGCGAGCCATAGTGCGCGCACAAGCGCAGCAGGCGCCGCAGCACCAGCGCCACGTTCGCGCCAAATACGCCCCGGTAGGAATGGCATTCATCGATGACAATGAACTCCAGGTGCCGCAGCAGTCTCGCCCACCGCGCATGCGCCGCAAGCAGCGACATATGCACCATATCCGGATTGGAGAAAATGAACCGCGAATGATCGCGCACGCCCGCGCGGGATTCTTGCGGCGTATCGCCGTCATAGGGCGAGGGCACCACACCCTTGAGCGCCGGAATGCCCCGGCACAGCTCGAGCACCGCCTGCAGCTGGTCCGATCCCAGCGCCTTGGTGGGGGTGAGATACAGCGCGCAGGCGGTCGACTCCTGCGCCAGTCGGCTCAAAATGGGCAGCTGGTAGCCCAGGGACTTTCCTGAGGACGTACCGGTAGAAATCACCGCATCCTCGCCGGCCCAGGCCGCCTGCGCCAGCTCCGCTTGGTGGCTATACAGCTTGCCGACGCCCCCTTCGACCAACTTTTCCCGCAACTGCGGCAGCACCCACTCGGGCCACCCGGCATACTGCGCACGCTGCGGCGGCAGGGTGGTCTGAAATGTGAGAGTGGACTCATCGAGGCGGCGCTGGATGAACTCGAGGAGCTCTTCTCCCAGGGGATTATCCGTTTCCGGGTGAGTCAATTTTTACCCCCTCGTGAGTTTGGTCTATCGCTTTGGCGTGGAACGTGTCACACTGATATGAGGCCAATGATGTCTTGGTGCGGTGTTTACACTTTAAGGTACTGCTAAAGGACGCATTTACCGAAACCTCCCTTGGTGCGGAATCGCCGCACCGATAATCAAGAAAAGGACTGCACACCATGGCACAAGGAACCGTTAAGTGGTTTAACTCTGAAAAGGGCTACGGCTTTATCGAGCGCGCGGACGGCGAGGGCGATATTTTCGTCCACTACTCCGAGATTCAGGGCAGCGGCTTCCGTACTCTGGAAGAAAACCAGCAGGTCACCTTCGAAGTAGGATCCGGCCCGAAGGGCGAGCAGGCCCAGTCCGTGTCCGTAATCTAGGCGGTCGGCTCCCTCGCTAAGGCGTTTCTGCGTAGCCGCGGCGGGTATCCCACCATTCGGTGAACTTATTCTGCAGCTTTTGCAGCCCCACGCCGATGATGACCGCGGCGATGATGCTGACCACCACGGCGAGCACCGGCGAATTGGAAAAGGCCTTGCCGCCGAGGTAGCCAATGGCCAGCGCTTGGGCAGCCCAGAGCGCAACACCAATGGTGTCGAAGAAAACAAAGACGATCCAAGGGAACCGCATTGATCCCAGCAGGATGGTCATAAACAGGCGCGCGGAAGGAATGAATCGGGCAATAATAATGGCCGCGCCGCCACCGCGGCGCATATTGCGCCTTACCCAGTTCAGCCCCTCGTAGGCTTTAGAACCTTTAGGCACGCGCTTGAGCAGGGGCATAAACCGTGTGCCTAGCAGGAAGCAGAGATTATCGCCCATCATGGCGGCAATCAGCGCCACGAAAAACATGGTGGGCAGGTGGGGAAAGCCTTGGGAGCCGGACCAAGCGCCGGCCATATTGAGCGGGATTTCAGACGGCAGGACGGGGAAGAAGCAGTCACCAAAGATCAGCACGCCGACCAGCGGGTAGATCCACTCTGTGGACATGACGGTTTCGATCCACATAGTGATGGTGTCAACCATGAATCCTCCCCGGGCGTCGTCTTGGGTGTGCTATCGTGCCCCACAATGCTTTCACAGCTACTGGGCGTTCTAAGTAGGCCAGTATAGACGCGTTCCGTGGGGGTACATAGTGCCCCTGAAAACGGCCTTTTGGCAGAACCGCGTATATGGTGCGAGAAAGGAAACGCAGATCAACTGTGTACGCTAGGGGCGATTGCTGAAAGCGTGCATACCTTATTGTTCGCATCATCGAAAGGGATGAAGTCGAAGTGGCAGAAGCAGCCGGGCCGGGAAAGACCTTGGTGATCGTCGAGTCGGCGACGAAGGCGAAGAAGATTCAGCCTTACCTCGGAGATAACTACATCGTGGAGGCCTCCGTGGGCCATATCCGCGATCTTCCCCGCGGCGCTGCGGACGTGCCGGCTAAGTATAAGAAGGAATCTTGGGCGCGCCTCGGCGTGAACCCGGAGGATGACTTCGCCCCGCTGTATGTGGTTAGCCCCGATAAGAAGAAAAAGGTCGCAGACCTAAAATCCAAGCTGAAGCAGTGCGATCAGCTCTACCTCGCAACAGACCCCGACCGCGAGGGCGAGGCCATCGCCTGGCACCTGCTGGAGGTCCTAAAGCCCAAGGTGCCGGTGCGCCGCATGGTGTTCAATGAGATCACCAAGTCCGCCATCTTGGAGGCCGCGGACAATACCCGCGATCTGGATTACAACCTTATCGACGCCCAGGAAACCCGCCGCATCCTCGACCGCCTCTACGGCTACGAGGTTTCCCCGGTGCTGTGGAAGAAGGTCATGCCGCGGCTTTCTGCCGGCCGCGTGCAGTCGGTGGCCACCCGCGTCATCGTCGAGCGCGAGCGCGAGCGCATGGCGTTCATCCCGGCCGACTACTGGGATCTGGCCGCCACCTTGGATACCGGCGCTGCGTTTGCGGATAACCCCGCTACTTTCGACGCCCGCCTCACGGCCGTCAATAGCAAGCGCGTGGCCTTGGGCCGCGACTTTGATGATCGCGGAAACGTCAAGAGCAAAGACGTCACTGTCATTACCGAGCCGCAGGCCAAGGCCTTGGAGTCTGCGCTCCAAGGCGCGGGCATGGAAGTCGCCGGGGTGGAACACAAGCCCTATACGCGCAAGCCCTATGCGCCGTTTATGACCTCCACGCTGCAGCAGGAGGCCGGCCGCCGCCTGCACTTTACCTCCGAACGCACCATGCGCATTGCGCAGCGCTTGTACGAAAACGGCCACATTACTTATATGCGTACGGACTCGACCTCGCTGTCCAAGCAGGGCTTGGCCGCCGCGCGCAACTCCGCCACCAGCATCTACGGCGCAGAATACGTTTCCGATTCCCCGCGCGTGTATGACCGCAAGGTCAAAAACTCGCAAGAAGCTCACGAGGCCATCCGCCCGGCCGGCGAGTCCTTCGCCACCCCAGGCCAGCTCTCCGGCCAGTTGGATGCGGAGGAGTTTAAGCTCTATGACCTGATTTGGAAGCGCACCGTCGCCTCCCAGATGGCTGATGCCAAGGGAACCTCCATGAAGGTCACCGTGGCGGGCAACGCCACTACGGATAACGGCAGCTATGACGTGGAATTCTCCGCCACCGGCCGCACCATTACCTTCCCCGGTTTCTTGAAGGCCTACGGCGCGGACGATGCCAAGGGTGACAAGAAGGGCGGTACCCGCCTGCCGCACTTGGAGGAGGGACGCGCTCTGACCGCCAAGGAGGTTTCCGCCGAGGGTCATTCCACCAACCCGCCGGCGCGCTATACCGAAGCCAGCCTGGTCAAGAAGATGGAGGACCTAGGCATCGGCCGCCCGTCCACCTACGCGTCCATCATCAAGACCATCCAGGACCGCGGTTATGTGGTCTCGCGCGGCAATGCGCTGGTGCCCTCCTGGGTTGCCTTCGCCGTCGTAGGCCTGTTGGAGGAGAACTTCACCGAGCTGGTGGACTATGACTTCACCTCTTCCATGGAAGACGAGCTAGACCAGATTGCCACCGGTATCGAAGATGGCACCGCTTGGCTCAATGGCTTTTACTTTGGCAACGCCGGGGCCAACGAGCAGAAGGCGGCCTCCATTGCCCGCCATGGTGGCTTGAAATCGCTTATCGACGTCAACCTGGAGGCCATCGATGCCCGCAAGGTCAACTCGCTACTGCTTTATACCGACGCCGAAGGTCGCGATGTCTTCGTGCGCGTAGGCCGCTACGGCCCGTATATCGAGCGCGCCGTTGGCACTAACGACGACGGCAGCATCGAGTATCAGCGCGCTAACCTGTCCGAAACCGTCACCCCAGACGGCCTGAACGAGGAGCTGGCGGAAAAGCTCTTCGCCACTCCGCAGGGCGGCCGCGAGCTGGGCGAGAACCCGGAAAACGGCCGCATGATCGTGGCCAAGGAGGGCCGCTTCGGCCCGTATGTCACCGAAATCGTCCGCGACGATGAGCGGGAGAAGGCCGAGGGTGAGGCCGAGGAGGTCGTCGCCAAGGAGCGCGCCGAGGAAGACAAGCAGCGCGCCGAGGAAGGCAAGCGCGCCAAGAATTGGGAAACCAAGACGGCCGCAAAGCAAAAGGAAAAGCGCGTCAAGGAGTACATCGAAAACAAACTCAAGCCGGGTACGGCCTCGCTGTTTAGCTCGATGGAGCCTTCTACGGTCACCCTCGAAGAGGCCCTTAAATTGCTTTCCCTACCGCGCGAGGTGGGCGAGGACGATGGTGTGATGATCACCGCACAGAACGGCCGCTATGGCCCGTACCTGAAGAAGGGAAATGACTCGCGTTCCTTGGTCAAGGAAGAGCAGATTTTCACCGTCACCTTGGACGAGGCCCGCCGCATCTATGCCGAACCGAAGCGTCGCGGCCGCGCCGCGGCTCAGCCGCCGATCAAGCAGCTGGGCGATAACGACGTCTCCGGCAAGCCCATGACCGTCAAGGACGGCCGCTTCGGCCCCTATGTCACCGACGGCACCACCAATGCCTCCCTGCGCCGCGGCGATGACCCAGAGCAGCTTACCGACGCCCGCGCGAACGAGCTCCTTTCCGAGCGCCGCGCCAAGGAAGCTTCCGGCGAGACCAAGAAGAAGTCCACCAAGAAGTCCTCTAAAAAGACGACGAAGAAGAAGGCGACCAAGAAGGCCACCAAAAAGTCCACGAAGAAGGCTGGCAAGAAGGCGACCAAGAAACCTTCGCCCGGCACGAAGAACGTGGTGAAGGCCGGCTCGCGCAAGAAATAGCCGCGTAAGGTGGCGGGCATGAACGATTTTCTTGCCCGCACCCAGGAAGGCGCCTCGGCCCTGTGCCGCGCCGCCACCGATATCAGCGCGCGGCCGCAGCTTTTAGCCTCGGTTCGTGAAGAGCCCGCCGTTGGCGCCGGAGTCCTAGCCGCAGCTATTGGCCAGGTGGAAAAGGTACGCACCCTGACCCGTCCTTCGGTGCACGGCGTGGCGGCCGTAACGGCGAACCACGCTGCCTATGCGTGGAGCCTATATCGCCGCGGCGCGCGCAATGATGCCCTGGGCTGGGGCCTGCGCGCGGCCGTATGGGGCGCGGGCGTTGCCGCGACTCGCAAGGAGCCGACGGCCGCAGCCGTGGCGGTGGGCGGCGCGGCCGTGCTCAGCACCTCTGCGTTGGCGGGGGATCCGGCGCTGCGCACTGACGCCGGCAAGGGCATCAGCCACGGCGCTAACTTGCTGGTCGCGGCTGAGGGGCTGACGGCCCTGCGCGCGGAGCTCGCCCAGCGAAAGTGCGGAACGCGGAAGCACGCGGTGAAAAAGCAAGGGGCGCGTCTGGTGGGCGCGGCCGAGGCGGGTGCCCTAGCGGTCGGCCATCTGCTGCTTCTCGATGGCCTGCGCCGCACCCGATAACTGCGGCTGCATCGTCGGGCCGTAGGACAGGCGGCGGTGCACGGCCTCAAAAGGTCCGCGGCGGTCGAAGGCTTCCAGCACGCAGGCGAAGATGAGCGTGACCAGCCACACCGCGAATGCCAGCGCGGCTTGGCCAAAGGCGCCCAGTTCGTGGCCGAAGTTCAGCGTAAACGGGTGCACGAGGCAGAAAAAGAGGAGGCACTGGCCCACGTAGCCGCTCATGGAGCGCTTACCCAGCGCCGCAAAGGGCCACAGCACCGCGGGCAGCGGCGCACCGGCCGAGAGCCGCTCCTGTACCGGCTGCAACACCAGCGCGAGCCCGGCCAGGATGCCGGGGCCGGTAAAGACGCCGATGAAGGAGTTGGCATTATTGGCCGCATTCGCCCAGCGCTGCTCGATGACCCCAAGCGTGCTCAAAGACCACAAGGTACCGATAACCACGGTAATGACCACCGCGACGGCGACCCAGCGCAGGAGGGTGGGGCGGTGAGAGGGGACGTCGGCAAGCACGCCTTGGCGCGCCCACACAAAGCCCACCAGCATGACGGGCAGGTACATCAATAAAATGATCGGCGTGGCCAAGGCCTGGCTGCCTAGGGTGACTAGCTGGCTGAGCAGCAAATCGGGGTAGGAATCGATGGTGCCGATGCCTTCCGTAGCCACCACGCCGAGGGGATCCATAGCGCCGGAAATGAAGGCCACGATCCCGCCCAGCGCGCACAGTGCGAACAGAATATAGGCCACGCGCATAAGGGTAGAATCCCGCTTGCGCAGCAGGAATGCAATCACGATTCCGGCCGCGCCATAGAAGAACATGATGTCGCCCCAAAACAGCAGCGTCATGTGCACCGCACCCATCACTGCTAAGAAGGCATAGCGCTTGGCGATGACCCTGCGCGCCGCCTGCACCGGAAACCCACGCCGCCACAGGCTCAGCGCAATGAGCCCCACGCCAAAGCCGAGCAGGGTGGAGAACATGGGCAGGCCGCGGTTGTGGACAAAGAAGGCGCCGAAGACGACGGCCGCCTTATCCCACGCGCTGCCGTCGATGATGCCGCCGAAATAGCTGCCTGGCCGGTCGGTGGTAATAATCCACGCCGTGGTCATATTGGCCATGGCGATGCCTAGGAGGGCCATGCCGCGCGCCACATCGGGCACGATCATGCGGGGCCGAGAAGCTGAGCTCACTTAAAAACCTCGTTATACCTCGGAACGTTCTGCCAGGGTAGCGCGGATAGGGCGAGCCAGCTGGGTCATGCGGTGACGCCCACGCAGCTCAATGGATTTCATCATAGTCCAGCGGGCCTGCTCGGCCTCATTGGCGGTCTTAAGTGTGGCGGCATTGGTGAGCACCTGGCCCGGGGTGTCCTTGGCCAGCTCGGTCAGGCGCGCGGTCTCGTTTACGGCATCACCGATGACGGTGTACTCGAAGCGATCTGCGCCACCTATGTGCCCGGCGACGACGTGCCCCGCCGCCACGCCAATGCCGGCCTGCAGCTCCAGCCCGCGCAACTCGCCGCGCAGCTCGCGGGCGGCCTGCAGCGCCATGGAGGTGGAATCATAAACATTCAGGGGTGCGCCAAAAACGGCGAGGGCGGCATCGCCTTGGAACTTATTAATGATGCCTTTATTGCGGTGCACCACCTTGACGACGTGCTCGAAGAACTTATTGAGTTCCTCCACTACCTCCTCGGGGGAGTGATTGACGGCGAAGGTGGTAGAGCCGATGACGTCAATAAAAAGCACCGCTACCTTGCGGTCCTCGCCGCCTAGTTCGGGGCGCTCCTCCAAGGCGCGCTGGGCCACCTCGCTACCGACGTAGCGGCCGAAAATATCGCGCACGCGATTGCGCTCGCGCAGGCCACGCATCATTTCGTTGAAGCCGGCCTGCAGCACGCCTAGCTCGGAACCATCATAGATATCGACCTCTGCATTAGTATCGCCGCGGCGCACCCGATTGATGGCGTCCTGCAGCTCCACAATCGGGTCCACCACGCTCATCACCGCAAAGCTAGTACCGATAAACCCGGTGGCCAGGGCGGTTAGCGCCAAGGCGGTGATGGCGGGTACAAGGTCACCGGCGTTGCCGGGAAAAAGGCCGGTGCGTTGGGCAATCAGTACTAATAAGACGCCCACCAGGGGCACACCGGAGGTCATCAGCCAGGTGGAAATCAGCCGGTACTTGATGGGCGGCTCCAAAGTGGCATCCTCGAAGCGGCGCGCCACCGCCTGGGCGGCAACCGGTCGGACGAGGCGCTCGGCTTGCAAGTAGGTCAGAATGATCACCACTAGGCCGGCCAGGGTGGCAGATACGCCAACGACTAGCCCCAGGCGGCCGGATTCCTGCCCGGAAATCACCACGGCCAAGATGATGCCGATGAGCCACACCGCGGCCGCCACCGCGGATTGGTAGACGGGGATGCGCAGCACCAAGTTGCGCACCATATTCGGATCATGCTCGTCTGGGTTGCGCTGCCAGTCCAGCACTGGGCGGAAAAGCAGCAGGGTCACGGCGATGCCGATGACCACGGCAAACATGAGGTACACCGCGGCAACGCCCATCAGGCTGGGCAGTTCGGAGGCAAAGTCCTTGATCTCCGGCATGGGCAGGAAATAAAGGACAAAGGTCATGATCGCTATGGCGCCGATGAGGTTCGCGCCGAGGACTAAGGCGGCGTAGACCGGCCATTGGGTACCCATGAGCCATCGTGCGCCGCGCAGTAGTCTGTTCATGCCTTAATACTTTAGTAAGACCAGTAGGCTAGGGCGAGTGAATACCGGAAGCGTTGCGCAAAGATTGGCAGATACCCCAGGTGTGGCCCGCACCATCCTGGGCGCCGCTCGGGCGGCCCGGGGGATGCCAGGGGCAGACCCGCGGGCGATGAGCCATTCCTGGCTATTTACCGGCCCGCCGGGATCCGGACGTTCCCTGGCCGCGATCGATTTTGCGGCCGCGCTCATGTGCACGGACCCCGAGGAGCCGGGCTGCGGCCGCTGCGAGGCTTGCCGCGCGGTGCTGGAGACCAAGCAGCACACCGATTTGGTGCTCGTGGATCCGCAGGAGGTTATCATCCCCGTGGATACGGTGCGCGAGGTGATCGGCCGCGCCGCGAGCCTGCCCACGGTGGCGCCGTGGCGCGTGGTGATCTTCAATAATGCCGACCGACTCAACAACAACGGTGCGAATGCCCTGCTGAAGACGGTAGAGGAGCCGCCGGCGCGCACCGTAATTATCATGTGCGCTCCTTCCGACGCCCCCGAGGACTTCTCCCAAACCCTCCGCTCGCGCTGCCGCCATCTCTACATCCCCTCCCCGTCGGTAAAGAGCATTACCTCCCAGTTGGTCAGCGAGGGCGCTTCGGATCACGACGCCCACTTGGCCGCCCTCACCTCCCTCCGCCACGTCGGCAGGGCGCGGCGCCTAGTCAACGATCCGGCCGTGCAAAAGCGCCGCGCGGTGGCCATCAATTTGGCAGAAGAGGTCTTCCACGGTTCTCAGGGCTTCCAGGCGGTGACCTCGTTGCTGAAGATGGTGGACGCGGAGGCGAAGGACTCGCACAAGGAACAAGAAGAGGCTGAGCTGGCGAAGTTGGAACAAACCCTCGGCGTGGGCGCGAAGGGCAAGGGCGCCGCCAAGGCGCAGCGCGACGCCCGCTCGGTCATTAAAGACTTACAGGATCAGCACAAGAAGAGAGCCAAGCGCCGGGTTATCGACAACCTGGATTTGGTGCTTATCGATCTCTCCGGTGTGTACCGCGATGCGCTCATGCAGAAGGTGGGCGCGCAGGTGGATTTGACCCACCCGGACTTCGCCGGTCTTTCTGGTGAGCTCGCGCAGCGCGTGAGCGAGGAAGGCCTGCTGGACTGCCAAGCGGCCATCACGCTGTGCCGCGAGCAGCTGACCCAAAACGTCGGCACGCAGATTGCTTTCGATGGGCTGGTGGGCCGCCTGCGCCGCGCGTGTCTCTAGGCGGGGTTAGGTGGGACGCGCACGGTCGGGACCCGATTTCTATTCCGCGGCGCCCCTAGGTTAAACTCTCTCTTGCTGCACTGGCACATGCCGAGCAGCGCGCCGCCTTAGCTCAGTCGGTAGAGCATTTCACTCGTAATGAAAAGGTCGCGAGTTCGATTCTCGCAGGCGGCTCCACGTAGTACCAACCCCCTGCGGCCAATAATAATGACTGCAGGGGGTTGGTCTAGCTACTATTGGTCCTGTCTTGTTTCTTCCCTAGGAAAGGATCTCCCTGCATGGATATCCTCATCCGATCCACCCCTGCTGAGGTCGCCCTCGCGGCCGCCGATATCTTTACGCGCTACGCCAACGACGGCGCCACCCTGGGCCTAGCGACGGGCTCGACGCCGGTAGCGATGTATCAAGAACTCATCGCCCGCTATGAGCGCGGCGAGGTCAGCTTTGCCCAAAGCTGCGCCTTCCTCCTCGATGAGTACTTGGGCCTAGCCCCCGATCACGAGCAGTCCTATTACTCGGACATCCGGCGCGAGTTCACCAGCCACGTGGATTTTGTCGATGCCCTGGTAAAAAGCCCCGCCGGCGACGCCGCGGATCCCGCCCGTGCAGCCGAGTCCTATGATGCGGCTATTCGGCAGGCCGGCGGAGTGGATATCCAGCTGCTGGGGATCGGGGCAAACGGGCACATCGGCTTCAATGAACCTTCTAGCTCCTTGCGCTCGCGCACACACGTGACGACGCTGCACCCACAAACCGTGCGGGACAATGCGCGCTTTTTCGATAAAGAGCAGGATGTGCCGCGCCACGCAATCACCCAAGGATTGGGCACGATTAGCGAGGCCCGCCACCTCCTGTTGCTGGCCACCGGCGCCAATAAGGCCAGCGCGGTAAAGGCCCTGGTTGAAGGTCCGCTTTCGGCGCGATGCCCGGCCTCCATCCTGCAGCTACACCACAGCGCCACGGTCATCGTTGATGAGGCCGCGGCCGCCGGGCTCGAGGACCGCGAATACTACCTTTTCGCGGACCAGAATCGGGTGCTCTAGCCGCGGGCGCCAGGGAAGGAAGGGAAGAACTAGCCCTGCGCCCCCAACAGGCGCGGCACCACCTTGCCGGTGGCGTTGCGCGGGAGCTTGGCCAGGAAGTGCACGTCGCGCGGCACGGAGTGATCGGCGAGCTTGGTGCGGACCCAGTCGCGGATGGCGTCGGCGGTGAGGGCCTTTCCGGCGGCGTCGGCAGTAGGCACCGCCCACACGGCGATGCGTTGGAAGGTCTCGCTATCCTTTACGCCGCCAGCATGAACCTCGTGGATGCCGGGCATGGCCTCGAGGACCTCGGTGACGGACTGCGGGTGGACGTTTTCGCCGCCGACGATGATCATGTCATCGGCGCGGCCGACCACGTGCAGGAAGTCGTGCTCGTCGATGTAGCCCAAATCGCCGATGGAAATGAGCCCGTCCACCTTATTCAGGCGCAGGTTCGGGTTGGTATAGCCGGTCATTGCGGTGGAGTTGGTGAGGTAAATCTCGCCCACCTCGCCACGCGGAACCGGGTGGCCCTCCTCATCTAGGATGCGCAGCTTCGTGCCCGAGGCCACGCGGCCGGCGATGGTGGGGTTGGCGGCCACCTGATCCATAGTCGCGGTCGTCGCCAGTGCGAGTTCGGTGGAGCCGTACACGTTGCAGAGGATGGCGCCGAAGCGCTCATTGGTTTCCTTGACCACCTCCGGGGTCAGTGCGTTGCCGGCCGAGGCAATGAATTTCAGGCTCGAGGTATCGAACTCGCCGGCCGGGTCGCGCTCCACCAAGCGCTTAAAGAAGATGGGGGAGGAAATCATGCCATCGAGGCGGTAGCGCTGGACATCGTCAAGCACCTGCTCCGCATCGAATACGCGGCGGGTGACGATGGTATTGCGCAGGCCAAGGGCAATATTGATGCAGGCCCAGCCCCAGGTGTGAAAAATGGACGCGGTAAGCTGCAGGCGCTGGTCCGCGCGCCACGGAATCGTATCCACGATGGAGGCCAGCACCACCGGCAGGGTCGGCTCCGGCCGCATAATGCCCTTCGGAATGCCCGTGGTACCGGAGGACATGAGGACTATCGGGCCGTGCTTGGGAAAACGCGGCAGCTCCACGGCCGGTGGATTTTTCACGATCTTGTCCAGCTTCGGCAGCTCGCTTGCCCCAGTATCGTGCGCGATGATGACCGGGATATCGGTGTCCACGCGGTCGATGAACTCATCATCCACAACGAGCACGTTGATGCCATTTTCCTCGATGCAGCCGGCCAGCTGTTCCGGCGAAGAACCCACGTTGAGCAGGTAAATAGAAGCACCCGCATAGCCCTTGGCGCCGAGCGGAATGATGATGCCGCGGCCGTTGCGCGCCATCACGCCGAGGCGGATCTCGGGCAGGTCCAGCGAGCGGAGGTAGCGGGCAAAGCCTTGGGCGTGGGTGCGCAGCTGGCGGTAGGTGAGGGTGCCGTCGTCGTCGATAAGCGCTAGGCGCTCTGGGCAAGTGAGGTAGCCCTGCTCGATTTCGCGCGCGGTGGTGAAGCGGTAGCGAGCCAGATTGGGCAGCATGCTGAGCTGGGCCTTCGCGCCCCCTTGGGTACTGACGATTCCGGCATTTAGAAGCGCCGGAACGAACCGGCCGAGGGCTGCGGCATGGAATTTGAAATCAGAGAAATTCACGGTTGGGATAGCTCCAAATAGGCGAAGATAACAAAAAGTAACCATGGACGATATCGTGAGAGAGGCGCGCGGTGTTGCCGCCAACTCGAATTATGTTACAGAAGTGACTACAGTTATCTGAAGTTACTGGTGTTTCTAGAAAAGGATCTCATGAAATCTCTGCAGCTGAAAGTTCTCTCCGTGGTGGCTTCCGCGCTGACCGTGCTGGGTGCGGTGGCCGCGCCGCAGGCCACCGCCGCGGAGCGCAACCTAGTAGCCTTCGGTGATTCCGTCCTCGCGGATCCAGATGCTGGCTCCTATTTTGCCCACCGCTACGACCGCTCCAAGGGCGTTGGCGTAGACTGCCCGACCTCCAATAACTATGCCAAGCGCGCGGGCGCGAAGCTGCGCCTTCCCGTACGGGACTTCTCCTGCTCCGGCGCCGTGTCCATGTCCCATGGTCCGCAGATTTTCCAGCAGGTGGATGCGGCCCTGCGCACTGGCGCGCTAACCCCGGCCACTAACCGCGTGGTCATCACCACTGGCTTTAATGACACCTACAATCACCGCGATCTCAACCTGCCGCAAATTCGCAAGCAGTTTGTGGATCGCACTGCGCCGCAGATCGAGCGCATCAAGCGCGCCGCCCCGAATGCGCGCATTCAGATCGTTGGCTACCCCACCATCGGTTCCGGCCCGTACTACTGCCTATTCCACTTCGGTCCGCGTCCGGCCGATTCCACCTTCCTACCGCCAATCCAGGACTTTGAGAATAAGGCCCAGTGGATGCAGGTGGACCTGGCGGCACGCACCGGCGTGCAGTTCTTGGATATGAAGCCCTCCACCCGAAATAACGGCATGTGCGCCGATGCAAACCAGCGCATGTGGGCTGGTCTGGTGGACTTTACCGCAGGCGACGGCAACCTGCCCATCCACATGAACCAGCGCGGCCACGAGCATGCGGCCAACGTCATCGCCCGCTCCTAAAAAGGGTTTTCAGTAATGCGCCGGTTTTGAAAATATCGGTACGCTCGGGCGCATGACTGTAAAAGCTGTTATTGCCCGCTCCCAGGGCGCGGAAGTCGAAACCGTCAATATTGTCGTTCCTGACCCCGGCCCCAATGACGTCATCGTGCGCGTGCAGGCCTGCGGCGTTTGCCACACCGACCTTGCCTACCGCGATGGCGATATTGAAGACGCCTTCCCCTTCCTGCTCGGCCACGAGGCCGCAGGCGTGGTAGAAACCGTAGGTTCTGCGGTTACCCACGTGGAGGAGGGCGACTTCGTCATTTTGAACTGGCGCGCCGTGTGCGGCGAGTGCCGCGCCTGCAAGAAGGGTGAGCCAAAGTACTGCTTTAATACGCACAACGCCTCCAAGAAGATGACCCTCGAGGACGGCACCGAGCTCACCCCCGCCCTGGGCATCGGTTCCTTTGCAGAGAAGACCCTGGTCCACGAGGGCCAGTGCACCAAGGTGGAAGACACCGACCCGGCTGCCGCTGGCCTGCTGGGCTGCGGCATCATGGCGGGCCTCGGCGCTGCCGTGAATACCGGCGATATCCAGCTCGGCGAGTCCGTTGCCGTCTTTGGCTGCGGCGGCGTCGGCATGGCGGCCATTGCGGGCGCCAAGCTGGCGAGCGCGGCCAAGATCATTGCTGTGGACATCGACGAAGGGAAGCTGGAGACCGCCCGCGAATTCGGCGCAACCGATACCATCTGCTCTAAGGATCTCTCGGAGCAGGAGGTTATTGACGCCGTGCGCGAGCTCACCGGCGGCTTCGGCACCGATGTCTCCATCGACGCCGTGGGCATCCAGCCCACCTGGCGCCAGGCCTTCTATTCCCGCGACCACGCTGGCCGCATGGTCATGGTGGGCGTGCCGAACCTCACCGACCACGTGGATATCCCGGCCATCGACCTCTACGGCCGCGGCGGTTCCATCAAGCCTGCGTGGTACGGCGATTGCCTCCCCGAGCGCGATTTCCCCGCTTACGTAGCGCTGTCCAAGGCCGGCAACTTCCCGCTGGACAAGTTCGTCACCGAGCGTATTGCGCTTGACGACGTCGAGCAGGCCTTCACCACCATGAAGTCCGGCAAGGTTCTACGTTCGGTGGTGGAGTTCTAATGCGTATCGATAGCACGGTTACTTCTGGCAAGTTCCGCCTCGATGGCGGCGAGTGGGATGTGGACAATAACGTCTACGTCGTGGGCGATGACTCCAGCGTCTACGTGGTGGACCCCTCTCATAATTTGGATGCGGTAGCAGAGCTCGTAGGCGATCGCCGTGTGGAGGGCATTCTTTTGACCCACGGGCACAATGATCACTGCGAGCTGGCCCCCGAGGCCGCCAAGCGCTTCGATACCGAGGTCTACCTGCACCCGGACGATGACATGCTGTGGCAGGAGTCCAATGGCGATGCTCCGTACACGCCATTGGCGGATCGCGGTCAATTCGATATCGGCGGCGAGAAGATTACGGTCTACCACACTCCGGGACACTCGCCGGGCTGCGTGGTGCTGCATGTGGGCGAGACGCTGCTGTCGGGCGATACGCTCTTCAACGGCGGCCCAGGCGCCACCGGCCGCAAGTACTCCGACTTCGATGTGATCATCGAGTCGCTGAAGAACGTCGTCTTCACCCTGCCGGAGGACACCAAGGTCCTACCAGGGCATGGCGATGCCACCACGGTGGGCGCAGAGGCCGCGCGCATCGACGAATATATCGAGCGCGGCTACTAGCCTCTAAAACGCCCGCAGGTACTCGCCGTAGCCGGACTTGAGCAGCGGCTCGGCGAGTGCTTCTAGCTGGACGCGGTCGATGAAGCCGGCTTCGAAGGCGGCGACCTCGGGCGAGCCGATAACGATTCCGGTGCGCTTTTGCAGTACCTCGACGTAGGCGGAGGCCTCGCTCATCGAGTCCACCGTTCCCGTATCGAGCCACACGCTGCCGCGGTGCAGCCGCTGGACATTCAGCTCGCCGCGGTGCAGGTACTCCTCGTTTACCGCCGTGATCTCCAGTTCGCCGCGGCCGCTGGGTTCGATGCCCTTGGCTATTTCCACCACGGAGTTATCATAAAAGTACAAGCCCACCACAGCGTGGTTAGACCGCGGGACCTCCGGCTTTTCCTCGATGCTGAGCGCATGGCCTGCGGCGTCGAATTCCACCACGCCGTAGCGCTGCGGATCCGAGACCTCGTAGGCGAAAATGATGCCGCCCTCCGGATCCTGGCAGTGGGCGAGCTCGCCGCCGAAGCCGTGGAAGATATTATCGCCGAGCACGAGTGCGACGCTGTCATCGCCAATGAAATCCTCGCCAATCAAGAAGGCCTGTGCGAGTCCCTCCGGTCGCGGCTGGACCGCGTAATCGATCATGAGCCCGAGCTGGGAGCCATCACCAAAGAGGCGCTGGAAGGCGCCCGCATCTTCAGGGGTAGTGATGATGAGGATCTCCCGAATGCCCGCCTGGATGAGCGTGGTTAGCGGGTAGTAAATCATCGGCTTGTCATAAATGGGCATGAGCTGCTTCGAGATGCCCTTGGTAATCGGGTAGAGCCGCGTGCCGGAACCGCCGGCCAGGATGATGCCTTTCATTTAATCCTCCGGGTACAGCGCCAGGTACAGGGCAAGCGCCGCGCGCCAATTCTGCGGCTTGAACCCAGTGGCTTCGATTTTATCCAGCGCGAACGTAGATTCCTTGGGGCGCGGCGCCTCGGGCCCCGCGATGTCGCGGTACTGCTCGGTGCTCACCGGCGTGACCTCGGCCGGATCGTGGCCGAGTCCGATGAATAC
This sequence comes from Corynebacterium sp. p3-SID1241, assembly GCA_025144025.1. Taxonomy (GTDB): domain Bacteria; phylum Actinomycetota; class Actinomycetes; order Mycobacteriales; family Mycobacteriaceae; genus Corynebacterium. The sequence goes on from JALXWS010000008.1 coordinate 72,620, forward strand.
GGCCATGGCAATCTCATCGCGGCCCACGGTATCGCCCGAGTTTGAGAGGTTATACACGCCGTACTCCGCTCCGGATTTGAGCAGGTGCACGATGCCTTTGGCAAGATCCTCGGCAAACGTGGGCCGCCCGCGCTGGTCATGGATAACCTTCGGCTCCACGCCCCTAGTGGCCAAGCGGCGCATGGTGGACATGAAATTCTCGCCCTCGCCAAATACCCACGAGGTGCGGATGACGTAGTGCTGTGGCGCGGTCTGCGCGGCGGTATCGCCCGCGGCTTTCGACGCCCCATACGCACTCAATGGCGACGGTAGCTCCTCCTCGGTATGGACCTCGTTAGCTCCATCGAAGATATAGTCGCTCGAGACGTGTACCAGCGTGATCTGGTTTTCCGCGGCGATGCGCGCCAGCTTTGCAGGCCCTTCCGCGTTGACAGCCCAAGCGGCGGCGCGGTCGCTTTCGGCGCCGTTGACGTCGTTATACGCCGCGCAGTTAATGATGGCGGAGTACTGCTTCCAATTCCGTGCGGGTGGGTTGGTGATGTCGAATTCGGCGTGGGTGCAAAATTCGGCGTCGGCAAGCAGACGCTTCAACGCCCGCCCCAACTGCCCATTCGCGCCCGTGACAAGGATGCGGCGGGCGGGCATCGGGCTCACGTCTTCGAGGGCGGGGTGCTGCTTGTCCTTCTTCGAAATCTCGGTGGGTTCTAGGGGCCAGTCTATGATGTTGAGGTTCACCGCGGAATAGAGCGCCTCGGCCGACCAATGCTCATTGACAAGGTAGCAGTAGGAGGTTTCCTCCAGGGCCTGAAAGCCATTGGCGACGCCCCGCGGCACAAACACCGCAGTCTCCGGTCCCACCTCGTGGGTGACGACCTCGCCAAAGCTCTCCGAGCCCTCGCGCAAATCGCACCACGCGCCGAAGATTTTGCCCTGCGCCACCGAGACCAGCTTGTCCCACGGCTCGGCGTGCAGGCCGCGGGTGGCTCCGGCGTGGTTATAAGAAATATTGTTCTGCACTGGCTGGAAGCTTGCGAGTTCGGGCGCGAGCTCGGTGAGTTTTTCGCGCTGCCAATTCTCCTTGAACCAGCCGCGGTTGTCCCCGTGTACGTCGAGGCCGATAATGAGCAGTCCCGGGATGGCGGTTTCAGTTATGTGCATATTTACTGTCCTTGCTGCTTATAGCGGGTTTCTACGTCTTCCTTCTCGGGTTTCCACCAATCTTCGTTTTCGCGGTACCAGGCGATGGTGTCTTCGAGACCGGCGCGGATATCCGTGAACCGCGGGGTCCATCCCAGTTCGCGGCGCAGCTTGGCGGCGTCCATGGCATAACGCTGGTCATGGCCGGGTCGGTCCGCAACATGCTCATAGAGGGCGTGTCCATCGCGGGTGTGGCCCATGATCTCGCAGATAAGCTCGATGACCTGCTTATTATTAATATCTTTCTGGTCCGCCCCGATATTGTAGGTCTCACCAATCTGGCCACGCTCGACGATGGCGAGCACTGCGTCGTTGTGGTCATCGACGTGGATCCAATCGCGCACCTGCTCGCCCGTGCCATAAAGCTTGGGGGTGTGGCCGGAGAGAATATTGGTGATCTGGCGGGGGATGAACTTCTCAATGTGCTGGTATGGCCCGTAATTATTGGAGCAGTTCGAGATGGTGGCGCGTAGCCCGAAGGAACGCACCCATGCGCGCACGAGGTGGTCAGAACCCGCCTTGGTTGCCGAATACGGGCTGGAGGGAGCGTAGGCGGTGTGCTCGCTAAATTTGGTGTCAGCCCCAATCTCGAGGTCGCCGAAAACCTCGTCGGTAGAGACATGGTGGAAGCGGGTATCGTGCTTCCGGCAGGCCTCTAGGAGAGTGAATGTGCCCACGACATTCGTGTAAAGAAAGGGCGAGGGATCCCGCAAAGAATTGTCGTTATGGGATTCGGCGGCGAAGTGAACGACCGCATCGGCGGCGGCGACGAGCGGTTCCACCGTTGCGGGATCGGCGATATCGCCCTCCACGAAGTCGATATCCAGCCCGGCGAGGTTGGCGCAGTTTCCGGCGTAAGTGAGCTTGTCCAGCACCGTAACGCGGGTATCGGGGCGCGCCTGGCACATTAGGCGCACGAAATTGGCGCCGATAAAACCGGCGCCGCCAGTAACGAGCATCGTTTGCATGGTTATCCAGTGTAGGGCAGTCGGGTGCGCGGCTGTGGCAGGCCGCGAGCCCCGGTCACGCCGCGCCCGGGGGTGACGGCGGTGGCGAAGGCGGATCGGTGAGCCTGCGGGCCGGGGCTTGTTCCGCGGCGGGGTGTTCGTTGACCTCCACGGTGGGCGATAGCCCGCTGGTGTGGGCGGCTCGGTATCCTACCCGGCTCGTGTCGGGGTCTCGTTCGGCGTGTCCCATTCCGTTGCGGCCATCGCGGTAGTCGTTATTGTCCACGTGGTGTCGGCGGCACAACAGCGTGAGATTCTTGAGGTCGGTGGCACCGCCGTGGGACCAGGCTTGGAGGTGGTGGACGTCGCAATCCTGCCAAGGGCGGTGGCACTCGGGGTGGGTGCAGACGAGCTCGGAGGCCGCTAGGGCAAGCTTCTGCCAGAGGGAAGCGGTGCGCTTGGTGCGGCCAAGCTCGAGTGGGAAGCCTTTCTCATCCACGGCGCAGAAGAAATCGTGCTGTGCACCGCCCAGGCGGAGGAGGTCGAGCGGGGTGAGCTCGATGCCGGTGCTGGTGGCGAAGCGGGTATCGCCGCCCATTGCCTCCAGTTCCTCCAAGGTGGTGGCAACGAAGAAGGAACCGAGGCCGTCGGAGTTCTTTTGGGTGGCGGAAAGGTAGCTCGACAGGGCGGCGGTTAATTGGTCCGCCATGCGCTGGGCGTAGGTGCGGGTATCATCCTCGGCGCTGAGATCTGCGCTGCCCTTATTTTTCGCGGGAGCAAAGGCGCTGGCGAGGATGGCGGCCGCAGATGCGTCCAGGTATCCGGAGATATGCACGCCGCCGTCGGCGTCTTGGCGGGAGATGCTAAAGCGGCGTTTGCGGGTAGCGGCGTGTGGGTCGGGCTCGCCAGCTGGGTTGAGGGCGTGCTTATTCGCCTTGCGGATGGCCTTGCGAAGCCACTCGCGCAGGGAATCGAAGGAGCGACGCTTGGCCTGCTCGAGGGCTTGGTTGCGCAGCTCGCTCGGGCCGGGGATGGCGTACTTGCTGAGGCTACGCAGTTCGTTCTCGATGAGGTTGAGGATGCGTTCGGGGATGGGCTCTTCTTCGAAAAGCTTCTTGCGGCGCTTTTCCTCCTCGCGGCGCTCGCGGTCGGCGCGGCGGCGGGCTTCCTCTTCGGTCTTCGCGCGTGCAGCCGCATCGGCATCGGGGTCCGCAGGGGGAGTGGGCTCCGGATAAGGGATGGGCGCGAAGAGGTTCTTGCCATTGCGCAGGCGGGCGGCGGCCTCGGCATCAGTAAGACCTAGGCGCGTGGTCAGGTAGTCCTTGGCCTTGGAAGAGCCTACGCGGCGGCCGGCGTCATCGCGCTCCGCAATGAAAGCAAAAGCGGCGTCGATAGTGGACTTATTTCCTAGTGCTCGCTCCAGGTGTTCGAAATGGGGGTGAAGAAGCTCGAAGGAAAGATCGGAGGGATCTTGCATGAGGCTGCGCAGCTGGGTTAGCCCAGTGGCAACCTGCGCGATGGCGGAGTCTATCTCCGCATGCTTGGTGGTCTGCATGATCCCTCCCTTCCTTTTCGTTTACATGTTCTATTCTACCCAGATAAAACACCCCGTCAACAGGAAAGAAGGGATTGGTCAATGGATTAGGCATTCCCCAAGCAAATGCAGATTAAACCCCGCGAAACGGGGTCAAAACCACTAACTCGGGAAGGAGGGGAGATCCTTCTGGTTGAGCCAGGTATCTACGGTGGCGTCGAAAAGCGCGGCGTCAGGAGCGGCGGCGCGGAAGGCATCCAACAACATGGCAGGCTCTACCACCGAATGCTGGTGTTCGGTGAGGTAGCTGCGGAGGGTGGTAAAGAAGGCATCGCCAAGCAGGCGGTGAATGGCGTGCACAGCCAAGGCGCCGCGCTTATACAAGCGGTCATCGAACATATCGCGCGCACCTGGATCAGAAACGGTGAGGTCCTGTGCCTTGCGTCCCAAGACGTGGTAATGGGAACGCGCCGCCTCGTGCGCGGTGGTCTCACCCTTGTGCTCGGCCCATAGCCACTCGCTGTAGCAGGCAAAGCCCTCGTTGAGCCAGATATCCTTCCACTCGCCCAGGCCCACGGAATTGCCAAACCATTGGTGGGAAAGCTCGTGCGCGATAAGGCGCTCGAAGGCGTGGTCGCCCTTAATGTGGTTGGAGCCAAAAATGGACAGGCCTTGCGCCTCCAGCGGTATTTCCAGCTCATCTTCCGTGATGACCACCTGGTAATCCGCAAACGGGTAAGGGCCGTAAATGGAGGCGAAGAAGTCCACCATTTCTTGCTGCTGGGCAAACTCATCCAGCACGCGTTCGCGCAACTCGGCTGGCGCCCAGGCGCGCGTGGAAGGCCCCAAAGCAAAATTAGAGAACTCGCCTACCTGGACCGTCGCCAGATAGGTAGCCATGGGCTCGCGGGTGCGGTAGTGCCACCGCGTGGTGGAGCCGCCCGCCCGGCGGGAGAGGAGGTCACCATTGGATACCACGATGAAGGGATCATCGGCCGTGATGATGATGTCATAGAGCGCCTTTTCAGACGGCGTATCGTCGCAGGGGAACCAGCTCGGCGCGCCATTGGGCTGGCTGGCCACCAGCGAACCGGACTCGGTTTCTTCCCAGCCAATCTCGCCCCAGGTGGTGCGGATCGGCCGCGGGCTGCCGCCATAGCGAATGACCAGATCAAATTCCGTACCAGCGGCAATCTCCTCAGCAAAACGCAGGCGCAGCTTGCCGGAAGACTGGCGGAACTTAGCCACCCGCGGCGCGCTCTTTGCGGTCACGCGCCGGGCCACCATTGCCCCGCCCAAGTCTAGGGTCAGGGACGTTAAATCTTCGTCGGCCCGGATAGTCAAAGTAGCCTCGCCTTGGAGCAGGTTGGGCTCCACGCGATAGGTCAGATCCAGCGTGTAGTGCAAGACCTCAAAACCGAGGTTAAAATCCACGCCGGTATAAGGGTCAGTGTGAGTACGCGAAAGGGCGGTAGGAAGCAACTTCATAATGCTGCAAGCCTACCGCCCTTTCAGCCGCGGAAAGAAACGAGCTTATTTATTGAAAGCGCGCTCGAAGACCGGCCAGGAGTCCTTAAGGTCCGCAATCCAGTGCGGCCAAGAGTGGGTGCCGGTATTGCGGAAGTTGTAGGTGGCCGGGATGCCAGCCTGGTCCAGCTTGGCCTTGAAATTGTGGGTGCAGTAATTCACACCTGCCTCGATGGCGCCGCCCTCCACCTGTAACTGAGCGGAGCCCAAAGCAGCGGTAGCAGGGTTATAGCCCTTAGCCACGTTATAGGAGAAAGTATCCTCCTTGCCGGCCAGGCCGGAACCGGAAGAGATGTACAGCTCCGTGCCGCGCAGCTTTTCGTGGTTCATCATTGCATCGTTATAGCGGTTGGTGGGAGAGCCGAACGGGCCCCACATCTGCTCCGTGGTAGCGCCGCCGCGGTTGACGGTAAGCTCAACGGCCTTGTGCTCTACCGGGTAAGCGGTGGCCGCGCAGCCGGCGTAGGAACCGACGGCGTCATAGAAGCCCTGGTTGTGCTCTGCCAGCAGCAGGGAGGAGGTCGCGGACATGGACATGCCCGCGATGGCACGGTGATTATCGGCCTTGATATGGCCCTCGATGGCGCCCGGCAGTTCCTTGGTGAGGAAGGTTTCCCACTTCTGTGGCCCCTTGAGGTACTTGGAGTTCGGCTCGGAGACCCAGTCGGTGTAGTAGGAGAAAGCACCGGCCTGCGGGATAACCACGTTGACGTTCTTGGAGTGGTAGAAATCAACGGCATCGGAAAGCTTCAGCCAGTCCATGTCCTGCTCCGCGCCGCCTGCGCCATTGAGCAGGTAGATGGTCGGGCGGTTCTCATCCGTCGCGCGAATGACGGCCAGCGGAATCTCGCGGCCGTTCATGGCAGGGGAGGTGGCCTGCAGCTTTTCGACGCGCGGATCGTCCTTGTACTTCTGGTACCAGGTCTGCTGCTCCAGTTCTGGGGTGACCTCCAGCGGGGCCAAGGTGGACTGGGTGGCGTTGCCTGCCACCTGCTGTGGGGTGAGCTGTGCGGCACCCGCGATTGGGGTGCAAGCTAGGCCTGCGCACACGACGGTGGCGGCAAGGATGGAGCTAAGACGCTTCATAGTGCTTCTTTCCTGTAGTTAATGAACTCGCTGATTATACTTCCGCGCTACCTATTCCGCAGCGCCGACGGCCTCTGGGGCTCCAGCAGCCTCGGTACCCTCAGCGCCCATGTCCTCAACAAAATCCTTATCCGGGGACTGCTCAGCGGCACTCGGGGCATCCTTGACCTGCGCATCTTGCTCCGCCTGCGGAGCATCAACGGAAAGCTCATTAGCCTCTACCGCTGGTGCGGCCGGTGCCTCAGCAGCGTCCTTGGCAAAGCCGCGCTCGAAGGTCTTCCACGAGGAGAAAATGTCATCGCGCCAGCCCGGCCAGGAGTGGGTGCCGGTATTGCGGAAGTTCCAGTCCGCCTTCATACCCTGGGAATCCATCTTGGCCTTGAGGTCATGGGTGCAAGAGCTCATTGCGGCCTCGATGACACCGCCTTCAACCAGCAGCGTGGAAGACCCCGGAACACCCCAGTCATTGGCGCCGCCTAGGCCGCTGTTCACGGAGACATAGGTCTCGGATGGGCCCAAGTTTTTCGGAGTGGCGTTGACAAGAGCGTCGTTGTACACGTTGTAGTCGCTGCCCATAGCGCCCCACATCTGATCGGCCGAGCCGCCACCCCGATTGACGGTCAGCTGGGTGTACAGGCGCGGCAGTGGGCGGGAGGTTGCGGCGCAGCCGGAGAAGGAGCCCACGGCGTTGTAGAAGCCTGGGTTGTGCTCTGCTAGTAGCAGGGAGGAGGTCGCGGACATGGACATGCCGGCGATGCCGCGCTTGCCGTTGCCGCCGATTTGAGATTCCAATGCGCCCGGCAGTTCCTTAGTGAGGAAGGTTTCCCACTTCTGCGGGCCCTTGAGGTAGCCATTATTCGGGGTGTCTACCCAGTCGGTGTAGTAGGAGAAGGCGCCGGCCTGGGGAATGACTACATTGACGTCCTTGGACGTGTAGAAATCCACCATGTCCTGCACGCCCTCTTGCTCGGGGTTGACGTCGCTCTTCGCGGTGGCAGTGATCCAGTCCATGCCCTGCTCAGCGCCACCGGCGCCGTTGAGCAGGTACAAGGTGGGGCGCTTCTTTTCAAAGTTGCCGTCCGGGGTGATGACTGCAAGCGGGACCTCGCGGCCGCCCATGGCGTCAGACGTTGCGGTCATGACCTTGACGTGGTCGCCGTAGTGGTTGCCGGCCTTGCTTTTATGGCCGAAGGCATAGCCCTTCCACTTGTCCTTATCTTTCAGCTCGGCAATATCCACCACGCGGTTTTCACCTTCGGTGGTGATGGCGTAATTGATGTTTTCCGGATCCGCCGGGTTGGTGAGGTTTACCTCGCGGATGGTGGACAGGGTAGCGTCGCCCTGAATTTCGGCCGGCTCGACGGCGGAGGCGATGGGGGCGGAGAGGGCTCCTGCCGCGATGGCGATGCCTGCGACGCTGGAGCCGATAGAGCGCAAAGTATGCATATTTCTAGCTTCCTCGAGTTAAGAGAATCTTCTCAATAGGTATCGTTCCGCAAAGCGGGAGTGTTAGCAAGATCCTATGCCTTAATAGCCCTTTTAATGTAGCAAAACCTGTGACGCATGTGGTTTGTGTGTCATAATTCTGAACGCAGCGCGTAAGTATGTAACGGTGGCGCTACAATCTCCGCTAGTACTAAACGTGTGAATAATGCGGTCCCCAACCGCGGGCCCATCCCTCGCTCTAGGTAAGTAAAAACACAGAAAGAAGCATAATGAACGTTTTCGATTCCATCCTCGTGGCCATCAACGAAGTTCTGGGCCAGTTCCTGCACACCGGTTCCTCCATGTCCTCCACTGCCGCACTGGCTCTGGGCCTGTTCTAAAACACCGAGCCCATAGCCCTGCGTGGGTGCGTCGCGCGCTTGCCGACGCCACCGTGCAGGGCCTTTGTGCGTTTTACCCCCGAAGCGTGGGGTACTCGGGCAAGGGAGTGTGGCCCAATGCGCGACATGGAGGGGAAAGTTACGTATCCTAAAGGGCGTGACTAATGAACATTATGACGTAGTAGTACTCGGCGCGGGCCCTGGCGGCTACGTGGCCGCCATCCGTGCAGCTCAGCTTGGTAAGAAAGTTGCCGTAATCGAGAAGCAGTACTGGGGCGGTGTCTGCCTCAACGTAGGTTGCATCCCTTCCAAGTCGCTGCTGAAGAACGCTGAGGTTGCCCACACCTTTAACCATGAGGCCAAGGACTTTGGCATCTCCGGCGATGTCTCCTTCGACTTCGGTGCTGCCCACAAGCGTTCCCGCAAGGTTTCCGCGGGCATCGTCAAGGGCGTTCATTACCTGATGAAGAAGAATAAGATCACCGAGATCAACGGCCTTGGCTCCTTCAAGGACGATAAGACCATCGAAATCACCGAGGGCGGTGACAAGGGCAAGACCGTCACTTTCGATGACTGCATCATCGCTACCGGCTCCGTGGTCAAGTCCCTGCCGGGCGTGGAGCTGGGCGGCAATATCGTCTCCTACGAGGAGCAGATCCTCAGCGATGAGGCCCCGAAGTCCATGGTTATCGTCGGTGCCGGCGCCATCGGCATGGAGTTTGCCTACGTGCTGGCAAACTACGGCGTGGACGTCACCATCGTGGAGTTCATGGACCGCGTCCTGCCGAATGAGGACAAGGATGTTTCCAAGGCCATTGCCAAGGAATACAAGAAGCTGGGGGTCAAGCTGCTGACCGGCTACAAGACCACCTCCGTGAAGGACAATGGCGATGACGTCACCGTTGAGGTCGAGTCCAAGGACGGCTCCAAGCAGGATACCCTTACCGTGGACCGTGCCATGATTTCCATCGGCTTCGCCCCGCGCACCGAGGGCTTTGGCCTAGAGAACACCGGCGTTGAGCTCACCGAGCGCGGCGCCATCGCCATCGATGACACCATGCGCACCAACGTCGACCACATCTACGCCATCGGTGACGTCACCGCGAAGCTGCAGCTCGCCCACGTTGCTGAGGCCCAGGGCGTTGTGGCTGCAGAGACCATCGCCGGCGTGGAGACCCAGCTTTTGGGCGACTACATGAATATGCCGCGCGCTACCTTCTGCAACCCGCAGGTCGCTTCCTTCGGCTACACCGAAGAGGCTGCCAAGGAGAAGTTCGCGGACCGCGACATTAAGGTCGCTACCTTCCCGTTCTCCGCTAATGGCAAGGCTGCCGGCCTGAACGAGACCGCGGGCTTTGTCAAGCTCATCGCGGACGGCGAGTACGGCGAGCTCATCGGCGGCCACATGGTGGGCTCCAACGTTTCCGAGCTGCTGCCAGAGCTGACCCTGGCGCAGCGCTTCGACCTCACCGCTGAGGAAATCGGCCGCAACGTTCACACCCACCCGACCCTCTCTGAGGCCATGAAGGAAGCTGCCGAGGGTATTGGCGGCCACATGATTAACCTCTAAGCAGGGCTGCTTGCCGACGTCGCCTTTGAGTGCGACGTTAGCGGCACCGCACCGTTCGCCCCTCGTTGGAGGGAGGCGGGCCGCGGTGCCGCTTTTTTATGTGCATTCCACCGGGGTGGCAGCGTTAGTACGGTGCCACGGCGGAGCGGTGGGCATCGACGTTGATGACCTCGTTGATGGGTGGGAAGGCGCGTTGCGCGCAGTTCTCGCGCGGGCACGTGCGGCAGCCGGAGCCGATGGGGGTGGCCGAGGAGAGATCGCTGAGATCGAGCCCCTCGGCGTAGACGGTGCGGTCGGCGTGGCGGGCTTCGCAGCCTAGCCCGATGGCGAAGAGCTTATTGGTATCGCCAAAACGCCCCTGGTGGTGCTGGACGGCACGTGAAATCCACAGGTAGTTGCGGCCATCGGGCATTTGGGCCAGCTGGCGGGAGATAATGCCGGGCTGGGTGAAGGTCTCGTAGACATTCCACAGCGGGCAGGTGCCGCCATTATTGGAAAAGTGCACGCCGGTGGCGGATTGGCGCTTGGACATGTTTCCGGCGCGGTCGACGCGGACAAAGGTAAAAGGAATGCCGCGCAGGTTATCGCGCTGCAGGGTGGACAGGCGGGAGGCGACGGATTCATAGCCCACGCCGAAGACCTGGCAGAGGTATTCTACGTCGTAGCCCGAGCGCTCGGCTTCGGAATGCATCAGTGCATAGGGCATTACGGTGGCGGCGGCGAAGTAGCTGGCCAATCCGCGTCGGGCCAGGTTACGCGAGGCGTCCGAGGTAAACGGCTCCTCCTCCACTAGGGCGGCGATGTCCTCCCCGGCCTCAAGGAAGCTCAGCTCCGCGGCCATGCGGAAGGCGCGCTGGCCTTCGCTCAAGCGCGAGGCGAGCCGGAACTCGCCGGTCTCGCGGTCAAAGCTGTGCAACGTGCCATCCATTTGTGAAGTGATGTGGATATCAACATTGTGGCGATCGCGCAGGCGCTGGGCCAGGGCGTGTTCGGTGTCGCGGATGCCGAATTGGGTGACCGAGAGGGCGTCGGCAAGCTGCTCTGCATGGTGGTCCAAATCGTCCAAGTAGTTTTGGCGAGCGTAGAAGAAGTCGCGCACCTCGTCGTGCGGCATGGATAGGGCCTGGGTGGCCTCGGTGGTGCGGCGGGCATCGGTGGCCAGCGAGAGCTTATCGCGCACATTGCGGTAGCGGCGGTGGACGTCTACCAGCGTGCGAGCCACGGTGGGGTGGTTATAGACGAGCTCGGAGAGCTCCTGCAGCTCGACAGGGGAGGGGCAGAGCTCCTTGTCCTGGATGACGTCCTGGATCTCGGCAAGAAGGCGGGAGTCATCGTCACGGGAGAAGAAGGTGGCATCGACGCCGAAGACTTCCGTGATGCGGAGGAGCACTGGGACGGTGAGCGGTCGGACGTCGTGCTCGATCTGATTGACGTAGCTGGCAGAGAGCCCCAGCGTCGCAGCAAGGGAAGCCTGACTGAGATCGCGCTCACGGCGAAGCTGGCGAAGGCGGGATCCCACATACGTCTTACTCATGCCGGCAAGGTTACTGGCTGGCCTGCGGGTGTGCACCCTAATCGCAAAGATCTTGCAAAGAATGTTCACCTCCTTGTGGGCTGCATGTGGGTTTCATGCGAAAGTTTGACGCATAAAGGGGTAAGGCGGTCACTCCAGTAACACCGGGTGACCAAGTTCACAATTGCGGAGGAAATTACGCAACGTCAATATTGCGGAATTCCGAGCAGCCAAGGTAGTGACGTTTTGCCCCGAGGCTTTTAAGGCAACCCTTGCCTAAAAGAATTCTGACTTTAACCGTACCGCCGTACCGTTAGGTGAAACACCGCCGGAATTGACTGGTAACCAGCGGTTAAGCCCGGTTAAGGTGAGGACGACAATGGAGGTGTCATGACTTTAAGAAATCCCGACCGTGAGGCAGTAGCTCACGGCCACATTACTAACGAACCAATCCGTCAGAAGCCGGGAGTGCCCTCCTGGGTTCTGAAGCTCATCATGGCCGTCACTGGCCTGCTTTTCGCCCTCTTCGTTGTTGGCCACATGGCCGGCAACCTGAAGTTGTACTTGCCGGCGCACGGCGGCGAAGAGGCGCTGGATGAATACGGTGCATTCCTGCGCTCCATGGGCGAGCCGTTGTTCCCGCATGAGGGCGCATTGTGGATCATTCGCGCCGTCCTGCTGGTTGCCATCATCGCCCATATCTACGGCGCGATCGCTTTGACTGCCCGCTCCAAGGCGTCCCGCGGCAAGTTCCGCCGCAGCAACCTGATGGGCGGCCTTGATTCCTTCGCCACTAAGTCCATGCTGGTCAGCGGCATCGTCTTGCTGCTGTTCATCATCTTCCACCTGCTGGACCTGACTATGGGCGTGCAGCCTTTCGCCCCCGGCGACTTTGCAGAGGGCGCGGTGAAGGCCAATATGATCGCAACCTTTAGCCGCTGGCCGGTCACCATCGTGTACGTGATCGCTATGTGCTTCCTGTTCCTGCACCTCACCCACGGCATTCGCCTTGCCGCCTCTGACCTGGGTATCACCGGTGCGAAGTGGCGTCAGACCTTCCTGATCCTGGCGTACGTCATCCCGGCCGTTGTCTGCATCGGCAACATCGTTATGCCTTTGTCCGTTGCCCTGGGCTTGGTCAGCTAAAGGAGTTAGAGACCAATGACTAATACTGAACTCAAGCGCGAGCACCCAAATTTCTCGCACCCACAGTCCGTTGTTCCGGGCGTCACCGCCGGCAAGATCCTCGAATCTAAAGAGCCGCACGGCGTGCCGATGAAGGATATGTGGTCCCACCAAAAGGACCACATGCAGCTGGTTTCCCCGCTGAACCGCCGCAAGTTTGAAGTCCTCGTGGTTGGTACCGGCCTATCCGCCGGCTCCGCTGCGGCCGCGCTGGGCGAGCTGGGCTACAAGGTGAAGGTCTTCACCTTCCATGACTCCCCGCGTCGTGCGCACTCTGTCGCCGCACAGGGTGGTGTTAACTCCTCCCGTGCCAAGAAGGTGGACAATGACTCCGCCTACCGCCACACCAAGGACACCGTGAAGGGCGGCGACTACCGCTGCCGCGAGTCCGATTGCTGGCGCTTGGCCAACGAGTCCGTGCGCGTGATTGACCACATGAACGCCATCGGCGCCCCATTCGCCCGCGAGTACGGCGGCACCCTGGCTACCCGTTCCTTCGGCGGTGTGCAGGTCTCCCGCACCTACTACACCCGTGGCCAAACAGGCCAGCAGCTGCAGCTGTCCACCACTTCGGCGCTCTACCGCCAGATTGGCCTGGGCAATGTGGAGCTCTTCGCTCACAACGACCTGCAGGACATCATCGTCTACAACGACAACGGTAAGAAGCGTGCCGGCGGCATCGTTACCCGCAACCTGATTACCGGTGAGCTCAAGGCCTTCACCGGCCACGCAGTTGTATTGGGTACCGGCGGCTACGGCAACGTCTACCACATGTCCACCCTGGCAAAGAACTCCAATGCCAGCGCCATGATGCGTGCGTACGACAGCGGTGCCTACCTGGCCTCCCCGGCCTTCGTGCAGTTCCACCCGACGGGCCTGCCGGTCAACTCCGATTGGCAGTCCAAGACCATCCTGATGTCGGAGTCCCTGCGTAACGACGGCCGCATTTGGTCCCCGAAGAAGGAGGGCGACGACCGCGACCCGAATACCATTCCGGAAGAAGAGCGCGACTACTTCTTGGAGCGCCGCTACCCGGCATTCGGCAACCTGGTTCCGCGCGACGTTGCTTCCCGTGCCATCTCCCAGCAGATCAACGCTGGCCTGGGCGTTGGCCCGCTGCACAACTCGGTGTACCTGGACTTCCGCGACGCCATCGAGCGCTTGGGCAAGGACAAGATCCGCGAGCGTTACTCCAACCTCATCGAGATGTACGAAGAGGCCATCGGCGAGTCCGCTTATGAGACCCCGATGCGCATCGCCCCGACCTGTCACTTCACCATGGGTGGCCTGTGGACGGACTTCAATGAGATGACCTCCATCGACGGCCTCTTTGCCGCCGGTGAGTGCTCCTGGACCTACCACGGCGCTAACCGCCTGGGTGCTAACTCCCTGCTTTCGGCTTCCGTCGACGGCTGGTTCACCCTGCCGTTTACCATCCCGAACTACCTGGCCGACCACCTCAATGAGGAGAAGCTGGCCGAGGATTCCCCAGAGGCACAGGCAACCCTGGCACAGTCCCAGGAGCGCATCGACCGCCTCATGGGCGTGCGCGGTGAGAACCCACACGGTCCGTCCTACTACCACCGCCAGCTGGGCGACATCCTCTACCACGGTTGTGGCGTGTCCCGTAACGTCGAGGACCTCAAGGAAGCCATCACCAAGATCCGTAAGCTGCGCGAGGACTTCTGGGCTAATGTCCGCATTCCGGGCGAGGCCAACGACATGAACCAGGTGCTGGAATACGGCCTGCGCGTTGCCGACTACCTGGATCTGGGCGAGCTCATGTGTGTCGACGCTTTGGACCGCGATGAGTCCTGTGGCGCCCACTTCCGTGAGGACCACCTGACCGAAGACGGCGAGGCAGAACGCGACGACGAGAACTGGTGCTTTGTTTCCGCCTGGGAGCCAGGTGCTAATAAGAACGAGTTCATCCGTCACGCCGAGCCGCTGTACTTTGATTCGATCCCGCTGATGACAAGGAACTACAAGTAATGAAACTGACACTTGAGATCTGGCGTCAAGCCGGACCGACCCAAGAAGGCCACTTCGAGACCGTCCAGGTGGATGATGCCTCTGAGCAGATGTCCATCCTGGAGCTGTTGGACCACGTCAACGAGGGCTACATTGAGCGCGGCGAAGAGCCCTTCGCTTTCGCTTCCGACTGCCGTGAGGGCATCTGTGGCACCTGTGGCCTGACCGTCAATGGCCGCCCGCACGGCCCTGGCCAGAACACCCCGGCCTGCCAGCAACGCCTGTTCAACTTCACGGACGGCCAGACCATCAAGCTGGAGCCTTTCCGCTCCGCTGCCTACCCGGTTATCAAGGACATGATCGTGGACCGCGCGGCCCTGGATCACGTGATGGAGCAGGGCGGTTACGTCTCCATGGATGCTGGTACCGCTCCGGATGCGGATACCATGCACATCAACCATGAGACCTCCGAATACTCGCTGGACCACGCTGCCTGCATTGGCTGCGGTGCCTGCGTTGCTGCCTGCCCGAACGGTGCGGCTCACCTGTTTACCGGTGCGAAACTGGTGCACCTCTCCCTCATGCCGCTGGGCAAGGAAGAGCGTGGCCGCCGTGCCCGCAACATGGTCGACGACCTGGAAGCCAACTTTGGCCACTGCTCCCTCTACGGTGAGTGCGCTGATGTTTGCCCAGCAGGCGTTCCGCTGACCGCAGTTTCTGCGGTTACCCGCGAACGTGCACGTGCTGCTTTCCGTGGCAAGGACGACTAAGCTAAGGTTATTCCGTAGGAATACTAGGAACGAGAGAAAGACAGAAAGACTCCGCCATGAGCGATAACACCCACGCAGTCGCTGACTACACCAGCGAGACCTACCCGGAGTTCTCCGGCAAGATTCAGGACACCTACATTGAGGGCTACGACCCGGTATCCTTCGGTGCTCCTCATTCTTCCCTTCTGCGCACCTCCACCTGGGTGGGCATGGGTCTGATTCTGTCTTGCCTCCCGGCCGCCGGCATCATCATCTGGGGCCTTGGCGTATGGGATACCCCGCTGGGCACCGCCGGCGAGGGTGACTACACCCTGACCACCATGATTGGCATCATTTCCCTAGTAATTGTGGCTATCGCTGCAGTAGGCACCGTCCACTACGGCCGCCGCTACTACCGCAAGTACCGCAAGGAAACCGGCCGAGCCAACTAAATCGTTTCTTTAGCACGCAACCCCCGCTTCGCCTGCATGCATGACATGCAGGGGAAGCGGGGGTGTTGCATATCCGCCCCTTCCAGCCTTTCTTTGAGATAGGTGGCTAATTCTAGAAGTTCGTCGGGATTATCTGCAGGCCTCTGTTGAGACAGATTTCTTTGTGCTGCACGCACAAACTTAGCGAGCATGCCGGCGTCGCGGGCCAGTGGGGAAGTGGCAGGCAACTCCGCTTGTATTGCCTGCAGGTGCTCGGCGGCACTGTTGGCGGCGCTTAGCGCGCACTCGTAGTCTCCACCTTCCCCGTGGGCTTTGATAAACAAGGCACACAGGTGCGTGTCCTGGGCTTCATGCACAATGCCAGCCATTGCTTTACCCCCTTAGCCTACGACCAATGACAACGCGTGCTTAACTCCAACATTAGACATATTCTTTATGAATGGGTTACGGCAAAATACACCTAGCAAAGAAAGCGCACCAAGAGGCCTTTCCCAAAAAGAACAAACAGCACCTCTCCAGAGCATTTCGACGTGGCTCCGCTTAAAAGGAAAAACTCTCGGCAAAATTTCGACGATGGTGCGTCGACCCTGGGACGACGCTCCTTGCGCCCATAGTCGCGGGTCTTATCTTTATGCTGGTGCAGACTTGGGCCTCTGACAAACGGGCAGACACAGCACTTCGTGGGTTGATCCGCATCAGACGGACAAGCTGGCTCGGTGGGCCGTCCGTGAGGGGTTTGAGTGCACGATGCATGGGCTTACGCATTCGGATGTGGCGATTCGGCGCAAGAATGTGAATGTGAGTTTGGAGGCGACGAGTCTATGTCCGGTGTCACCGGAAGCGTTGGAGGAGATGGTGACTAGGGCAGTGCGGTTAAGGCCGTAAGCAATACACAGCTCTCTTGCCTGTTTTGGCAGTAAGGTGTTCTAGGAGTACTCCTTCCTTTGAATCCACTGGTTGCAAATGTTGCTGTCTGTGGGGTGAATTGAACTGTTCGCTTGTTTAAGGTATTGTGGAGATCAAAGGAAGCTAGAGATAGAGACTCCAGCCGGTTCATGTCCGGGAGCTTTCACGGAAAAAGGAGATCTGGGTTCGATTCCCAGCCCCCTTACGGGGTGTAGCTTAACGGTAAAGCGCCCTTTTTTTCATATCTACCACTGGGCTCTAGTCCAGTGGCCTTCTTCGCGAGCAACTGTTTCCAGTTGATTTAATCCTTTGGGGAAAAGTCTTTTCGTTAGCCGCTCGAGGCTTCTCTTCCATCCGTCGCTGTTCTTTTGTTTGCTTGTGGAGCGAACAAAGTGTTCTATAGATACTTTTGCGAAGTACTCTGCGGGCATGACTTCAATAAAGGATGTTTGAGCTAATCTTCCTAACTGTTTAATGACGCTGAATTCAGTGAATATATGTTCCGCAGTGAGGGAGATTTTTCCGTCATTCCCTTGGATATCCTGAGGGGTTTTCCCTTGGTTTATTTTTTTCCAATGAGAAAGAGCGTCCTCACTGAGTGAATTAATATCATTTCGGATTGATGAGCTGACTCGTCCGCCACTGTGGGTGTTTGCGTTTCTTATTTTCCTGAGAAGATGGAAAATTTCTAGCATTGAAGATCGTGAGTCTACATCGCTGGTAGCTCTCCCTACGTGCTCATCACAGGTGTGGAAAAAAATCTCATGGAGGTTGGAAGCGTTGAGCCTGTTAGTTGGCGCGCCTTCAGGATGAGAAAGGTTCAGTCCGTGATCCTGTAGAACCTTAATGGTTCTTTGGAGATGATCTTCTTGTAGAGATTGTGCATAAGGAATCGCTAGATTAGCTAGATGCCTTTCTGCATCTAAAAGGATGTTTCGTGCATCCTCTACGACAAGATTGAACCGCTCGACATGCGTTACTGCTGGAAACATTTCAGATAAGGGAACCTGTGACCCTTGGGAAAGCTGGAGGGCATTTGTTGCGAGCCGTGATCCTGCCAGAAGTCCGACTATCGCGTTATTGGCTTCAATTCGACGTTGATCAAACTCTGAGTATTCAGGGTAATGATATTTACCTATGGAAGGCTCACTTGAGTGCATAACTTTACACTACCCGTAAGGAATAGGGTTTCGTCCGGCTATGATAAATGTAAATATGCGTACACCCTATTGTTACGCCGGTTTGTGGCAGAATGTTTGCTGTAAAATAGGGCCGTTCCCAGCATTGTTTTACACGTGTCTAGTGGGGTCTAGGCCTTATGTTTACAGAAAGTGGTGAGTGTGGTGTTATCGTCTGACGGTTTCCATATTGAAAGTCATATTGACAAAGTGCCCGCGTTGGCGCGAGTAAAAGATCTGCATGATGGGTTGTCGTCGGGACAGCAGGCGTTGAGCAGGATTGTGCACTCCTTGCTTGCAGACGCTGATGGTCTCGACGGTATTCAGCTTTATGCCCTCTCGGATGCAATCGAGTCGTATCGTGATGCGGTCATCGCCCAAGAGAATGGTGCCTTTACACCCTCGCGGGGCGAAGACTAATGGCCAACGACTCTGGTTCGCGTGGTCAGCGGGTGGGCTATATCCGAGTCTCGACAGTGGAGCAGAATAATCAGCGCCAGAAAGAACTACTAGCCAACTCTGGCAAGATTGACCGGTTCTTTGAGGATAAGATTTCCGGACGTACTAAGACTGCCCGCCCAGGGCTTGGCGAGTGCATGGCCTATGTGCGCGACGGCGACGAACTCGTCGTCTCGTCGATTGACCGCTTGGCCCGCTCGCTGGCGGATTTACGCGGCATTGTTGATGAACTCACCAACAAAGGTGTGACTGTTACTTTCCTGCATGAGAATCTCGCGTTTGCGAAAGACACGTCCGATCCGCGCGCGGATTTAATGCTGGGCATTTTGGGTTCGTTTGCGGAGTTTGAGCGGGCCATTATCCGCGAGCGCCAGGCGGAGGGGATTGCGTTGGCCAAAAAGGCCGGCAAGTACAAAGGCCGCAAACCAGCCCTTACCCCACAACAGGTAGCAGAGATTAAACAGCGCGCGCTGACGGGGGAGTCGAAAGCAGCCTTGGCGCGAGAATTCGAGGTCACTCGTCCTACGGTGTATCGGGCGTTGAAGAACGTCTAAGCGTCGGCGGCGTGAGGGTAAATCTGCGCACCCACGGTGCCTGCCGTATGCCAGGACATATGCCTAAGCATATGGCAAGGCATACGCTTTAACATATGTCTTGTTGTATGCAGTGTCAGCTGCATGTTTACAGGTCTTCAGAATTCTGTAAACGATGTCAGTTGCTGCTTTTGAGTCTTTAAAGCGTTGGAGTTCAGCCCCTCACACCATGGTGGATATACCCTAAAACCTCTCTTTCCTGGGGCTGCTCCGGAGGTAATACCAAGGCGTTGCAAATCTTGATTGCTAAATTGAAAAACACCTCGGTGCTCTCCTTGAGTCACAAAGACTAGGAGACCGTCGCCGCAGGAGGAATCTTCAAAAGGCACGGATTCCCCTTCATGGTTGCGTTGCCAGAATGCCACAAAGGCTCCCGGTTTAGAAGGCGTGGTGCGTGCTGTGCGGACATGCCAGGTTTTAGCTCCCAACTCGGCTATTCCCGATTCATAATTCGCATTATCACTTGTTGCATTGATAGTAGCTTCTAAATTAAAGGCCGCCACAAATTGGTAAAAGAACTCAAACTTCATCTTCAAGGCAGTATCCGCATCTTTTTCGTTCAGCCTTGAAGCTTAAGGAAAGTAACAGAGGTTAACAAGTTTGCCGCGTTAAATCGCACCTTTCCGCATGTCGTAGAGGAAAAGGATTACCAATCGATGGAGGTTAAGGCAGCTGTATAAGGAATTCACTTTTCCCTGCAGCGACTTTCGACCTTCTAAACCGCTCGGCGACAAAACCTGTTTGAGACACTTCCTGCTCGGCAAGTATCAAAGGCATCTTCTCCCACATTTGCGCGATAGCCTCACGCGTGTGGTCCACCTCTACAACCAAAACATGATGCGATGGAATTCGCATCATCCCGAGCTCGCCCTGGTTGTCTTGTTCAAGGGACAGCTCGCTACATAGCAGGCAAACGCGGTAGCGAAGTAGTTCCTCATCAACTGTAAGCGGATCGTCAAGGGCAAGACCGTAAATCGTGAAGTCGTCATCTTCAAAGTTATGGAAGGCTATTGCTTTAACATATTCCATTGCTTCTTTGTGTCGAGCGGTCCCGTAGGGGCCTGTAACCTCTAAATAGTATGCCGGGGTTGCTTCAATGGTTTCTGTCCATACCGTGGGTGTATTCATGGACAGTAATCATATTCATCAGTTTAATTGAATTAAACTTTTAACTGGCTCTTCCCCTACCACAAAAAGGTCTGACAGTATATGACGCGTTAGCTAAAAAGGGCCGGCAAGTACAAAGGCCGCAAACCAGCCCTTACCCCACAACAGGTAGCAGAGATTAAACAGCGCGTACTGGCGGGGGAGTTCGGAGCCACTCGCCCTACGGTGTATCGGGCGCTGAAGAACGTCTAAACGTCGGCGGCGTGAGGGTAAATCTGCGCACCCACGGTGCCTGCCGTATGCCTTGCCATATGCCTAAGCATATGGCAAGGCATACGCTTTAACATATGCTGTAGCATATGTCCTTATTTATGTAGTGCCACCTGCACGGTCGTGTACTTAGCTCCACGATATAGACGCGCAACTTTGAGGCGGTGGCGCGGGGTGAGCGCGGCATTTGCGTGATACATGGGCTGACTCCTCGGGGAAAGGTGAGGGCCAGCGGCATCGAACCGCTGGCCCTCAAGGCTCGAGTCCTGTGGGTCAGGCCTTGTCGTGAACAGTCACGACATAGCCGTCGGGGTCGCTGAAGCTGAACGTCAGCCCGAACGGGCCATTCATGGGTTCGCTCACGATCGGGACGCCCGCCTGAACCAAGGACTGGTGCGCTCCGGCCACATCGTCCACATGGAACCAGAGGGCAATGCCGACGCCGGGACGCGGCGTCGCCGTCTCGAGATCGACCCCGGGCAGGGGCTCGCGCACGGCGAAGGGGATCGGCTGGGTGTCGAAGACGATCGCCTGCTCTGGGCCATAGGGTGCTCGGACGAGTGCCAGGTGCTGTTCGTAGAAGGCAGCCGATCGCTCGATGTCGCGGACCTGGATGGCGACGAAGTCGATACCAGTGGTGGTCATATCCTACTCCTTATGTCTGGGTGTTGACATATCCAGTATGTCATAATGTTGACATGAAGCAAGAGACGACGAACAACCCGCTCTCGGAAGCGATCGGTTACCAGCTCAAGAGGGTGACTGCGCTGCTGCGGACACGGATGGACAAAGCTCTGCGCCCGCTTGGGCTGACGGTCCCGCAGTACGCGTGCCTGGAGCTGCTGGGCCAGCAGCCAGGCCTGTCCAATGCCGACCTGGCGCGTGGAGCGTTTGTCACCCGCCAGTCCATGAATCTCGTGCTGCGTGGGCTGCAAGACCGTGGATTGGTGCAGCGACCCGAGTCGGTCGACCAAGGACGCGCGAGGCCATCACAGCTGACCGGAACGGGTCGCGAGGTGCTCGAGAGGGCAAGCGCCTCCATCGCCGAAGTGGAGCGGCAGATGTTGGCCGGACTCAGCGAGGAAGAGATCCATGGCATTCGCAACGCCCTCTCCCGCTGCTCCACGAACCTGGAGTAGACGCAATAACATCCGAGGGCAACGGCTCAATCAACGTGCCCGGTCAGTACACCTAGGTCTCGTCAGGGGCGGCTGCTAGCGTTAGTGCTGGTTCACAATCGCACTCCGCTACTTGTGGTGGGGTGTGGGCGTGACTTCCTCGTCGGTGCGCGGTAAGGCCCGCGCGTGACGTGGGCTGTCCTGCGCGCCCTTTTTCAGGCGAGCGGACAACCCTACGACGCAAGGGGAGGTAGACAATGGGTAAGCACTCATTGGATACACCCGGTCGCAAAAGAAAAAGACCCTGACGCCACTTCCGGGAAGAAGCTGGAGTTGGCAATCAAGGTCGTAGCTCTTATGACCGCTTTAGTGGAGCTCATTGCGGTGATGCTTCACGTGGGTCTTTAGGCCCGAGGGTCTCAACGAGCTGGCACTCGTTGGGGCCCTTTTTATTGTGCAGCCGCAATTCAAAAGTGAACTGTGCTGTCATGTCTTAGGCTAATGTGCGCGCGAAGGTTTCGCAATACTCTCCCACACTGAGTACCCATGCCTCTTCTCCTGCTTAGGTATTCATTCCTGCCACATCAGTTGGCTGCGTTCTCTGCACTCAGGGTGTGTTAGCGTTATTCCCGTAAGATCCTGATGCGCAAAACGCACAGTCTCAGTAGGAAGTCTGAGCGATAACACTAACCAGTGCTATCCGTCGCTTTAGCTCTTAATCTCATGAGAGCTAAAGAATCCAGCGTCGTCAGGTCCGCTTTAGCGTACCTGGAGACAACTTTGCCTGCTCAATTCACCCTTTTCCACGATGGTCAATTTTGGTGCGGAGTCTACGAGACTTCCAGCAACAACCAACTCCGCGCCGTCCGAGTAGTTTTCGGTCCAGAACCTAATAATGCCGAACTCTATGAGTGGTTACTCGTCAATGGTTCTTCCCTAGTCAAACGTGCCCATCGTTCCATACCTATACCTGGCGCTATTGAAGAGCCACAACGAGGAAATCCCAAACGCCTGCAGCGGAAATTCAATAAGGAGCAACGCAAGACCTCAGGGGTGTCCTCGAAGGCCCAAGAAGCAACAAAGTTAAATTTCGAATTAGCTAACGCAAACAAGAAGAAAGCTTCGCGGATCGCGCGGCGCGAAGAAGCGCAACGGAAATTTCAGATCCGTGCCGCTAAAAAGAAGGCCAAACATAAAGGCAAGTAGTCGAAGGCGTCAAAGCGAAGTTGCCATACTGCGGGAGTAAAGCTGTGTAGTCGTGTGTCTGCTTCTGCGCACCCGTCAGTCCTGCCATATGTCCAATGTTGTGTAGTTCTACCTGCGCTTTCGCACGTCTAGTTAGGGCGTTGGGCGGAGAAATCGACGGACTTGAGTGCGGCTACGAGTAACTCGGTGCGTGTTTCCCACCGTGGAAAGCTGCGGTACGGGTCGGAGGCGACATTATATTGCGAGTCCAGTCGGGCAAGAGAGACGGACAATGGATAAGCACTCATTGGGAACACTCAGCCATAAAGGAAAAGACCCTGAAACCACTTCCGGAAGGAAGCTGGAGTGGCAATCAGGGTCGTAGCTCCTATCACTACTTTCGTGCAGAGAACTGCACGAGGACTAAACCGCCTTTTTGGAAGCCCATTTAAATAGAAAAAGCGTGGAGACCAAGAGGATTAGTGAGAGTAGGAGCCACATTAAGGTGTAAAGCGTCTGCGTTTGCCAGAACGCTGAATTTGGATAAAACTCAACCAAGTATTTTCCGTTTTCGATTGGCTCTGATTCAAGAATATCGCCGGGGACTGGAAGAAGGGCTGGATCTGGGTGCGGTCCTGAAAATTCCCCCTTTTCAACGGGAAGGAGAGGATTAAGCCAAGAAGCTCCTGTCGTTCCTACCAATAAACCTAATGCGAAAGTTACGGCCACAGCGGGAATTGATTTTTTAAAAACTACGCCAGCAATCGAAGCAACAGACACCATTAGTACCGTCACCACAGCTGGGTAGAGGGCATGGCCAGCGATGTACGAGTACGACATCATGTTTTTACCTTGATTCAACCCGTCCGAGCGCAGCTGACTGACTTCCACAATCCCCCATACACAAACTCCAAAGATTAGTGCTGAGATTAGAGGGCTAATAATACGGCAGAAAAACCACTTGGAGGAAGAGAGATCTTGGCTTAAGGACCAGACAACAGACTTCGTCTCAAATTCTTTAGAGAATAAAGCCACTGCCCACACAATTCCAGCGAACATGGGGACAATGCCTGCCAGCATTTCTGTCATGCCAAGATAAGGCTTGAAATTGACTTCGTATGCCGCCAATAAAGCCAGTAGCACAAGAATTGCCGCACATGATAGCCAAGCGGGTCGGTCGATTTTGAAGTAGTGCAAAGCTACTTTTAGCATTAGAGGCCTTTCCTAGTCAGATGTTCAAGCACAAATTCTTCAAAGGCGCCATCTTTCTGCGAATCAATTTCTTCCCTCGCTACAGACGCAAGAAGATCCCCTTCTTCAATCACCCAAAGGTGGGTAAGTATTGCAGATAAATCAG
Organism: Corynebacterium sp. p3-SID1241; assembly: GCA_025144025.1. Lineage (GTDB taxonomy): Bacteria > Actinomycetota > Actinomycetes > Mycobacteriales > Mycobacteriaceae > Corynebacterium. The sequence goes on from JALXWS010000008.1 coordinate 96,350, forward strand.
ACACGGTGTGTGACGATACTAATATCCCAACACCGTCTTCTTTCGCTGCCTGTTCCAAGAGTTCTCGAACCCAGATTTTGACTACTGGATCTAGATCAGCCATGGGCTCATCGAGAATCATGAATTTCTTATTCCTAGCGAGAGAAATAATCAACGCAACTTGAGTGTGCTGCCCACCAGACAATTGAGATACTTTGGATTTCCCGGATATTCCGAGTGACTCAATTTTCTCTTTCGCCCATTGATACTTAAAAGAATCGTTAATATCACGGGCTAATCGAGTATGCTGCTCTACCGTAATACTTGAATAAAGCGGACGACCTTGTGATACGAAAGCAACCGAAGAAGATAGATCGCCATTTTCCTCTTTTTTATCCGACAGGACGTGAATCTTTCCTTCTGTAGGTATAAGGTGGCCTGTCAGTGCTGACATAATGGTTGATTTTCCAGCCCCATTTCGCCCTACCATTGCCACGATGTCACTGGATCTCAGCTTTGACGAAAAATTGTTGATGATGACTCTATTCCCACGGATTATTTTTATTCCGTCGGCGACAAGCGAGCTTGTCATTTTCTTCCTTTCTGTAAAACGGTGCAGCCACGAAAATCACCTGCCTAGGTACGTAACAAATGGACATGCGAAGATCTAGCAACAATACATTTAAATCAAGCTTTTCATATTTATTAACTACACACAGTTCTTTAACCTACGAGTAACCTGCGCAATCCGATTTAGAGAAAGCATTCTCCACATGACGAGATTGATGAGTCCAAGTACGGCTACGAGTGACTCTGTGTGCGTTCCCCCTCATGGGCGACTTTTATAAGGGGAGGGGCGGAATCACTTTATTCAGTTCCGTCAGGTGTGGCTGCTAACGTTATTTCCGGTTCACAATCACGCCCCACTACTTGTGGTGGGGTGTGGGCGTGACTTCCTCGTCGGTGCGCGGTAAGGCCCGCGCGTGACGTGGGCTGTCCCGCGCGCCCTTTTTTCAGGCGAGCGGACAACCCTACGACGCAAAGGGAGGTAGACAATGGGCAAGCACTCATTGGATACACCCGGTCACAAGAGAAAAGACCCCGCCACCAAAGGAGCTGCAATCCTTAACCTGGTGAGCGGAGTCCTCAACGTTGTGACCGCTACCGTGAGGCTCATCGCAGTGACGCTTCACGTGGGTCTTTAGGCCCGAGGGTCTCAACCGAGTAGCAGTCGGTTGGGGCCCTTTTTATTGTGCAGCCGCAATTCAGGGATGAACTGTGCTGTCACGTTTTAGGCTAATGTGCGCGCGGAGGTTTCGCAATACTCCCACACTAGGGCCGTAGCTACCTTTTCTCTGCTATGGGCGGAAATCTGCGTAGTCGTTCGCCCACCTCTGTACGTCCGCGAGTCCTGCCATATGGCGGGACATATGTTTAGATATATGTTATAGCGTATGTTCGCCGTCACGTAGTGTTACCTGCACGTTTGCAGAATACTCAAGAAATAAAAGTTGCTCTGCAAGCGTGGTGCTCGCGTTCTCCATCACTCGCATGAAAGAGAGGGTCGACTCTCCGAGGTTATCTTTGGAGCCTGAAAGAGGCTTCTGGAAAAAGGGAGAAATCCCCCGCGGTGAGTTTTTGAGCAGTTGAACAAACTGCACCACCGGAAGTAACAAACTCGAAAGGGTATGTTACCTCCGGTTTCTTTCATTTTTCAATCTTTGAGGTGCGAAGATTGCACGCGTGGGGATTGAGGGTGTGAATCCCACTGTCGTGGGTTTGATGAGGTAGTCGATGTTGCGGAAGCTTTGGCATCGGCGTGCGTTGTGCTCCGTACGTTGTTTCAAAAACGGGTTTCATCAAACGGAACAAAACCTGGGACACTTCATATCCCACCCCAGGCCTAATGACTTGGGTGCAGCGGCAACGCTCATCCGATTTAGGCAGAGTCGTTGCAGGATCCAGTGGGTCACCTGGTCCGTGGTCTTTGAATTGTCGGGCGCGCAGGCAAGGCCAGCACGGAAGATCTTCTGCAAGCAACGCTTGTTGGTGCACCGGTAGCGTGGAAGGCGCACATGAAGTTGTTGGGTGGCCGACGATGGGCAGATCGACCAGGCTGCGGATGACGTGGTCGCGGAATACTCCAGGCTGCCCGCAGGTAGGGCATTCATTGATCGGCTCGACGGGTTCGGCTTCAATAACAGTGACGTCACCGTTTTCTGTGGCACCGGTGATAGTAGTTCCTAGTTTTGCGGTGCGGCAGATGGTATCGACGATGACATTTCCGTTAGGCTGCACAGTAGGTCCTTAGTTTTGTACGGATGGATTAGATACCTTTTTCCTACAAAGCCAAGGACCCCAATATCTTGTGCCACGCCCGAACCCCCGGCGAACTAATCAATGCACTCTAAAACCGGAAGAGCCCTTTTAGTACTACTGGTGGATTTCGGTTTTGGTGGGGATTAACGCCGCCGGCTTCGGTTTTTCCGTTGAGGAGGTCGTTGACTACTTCCCGATGGTGAAATGGGTCGATGGTGAGGTAGAGAGGAACCAGTCACCTGGAAGAGATCGATCCAGTCGTTGGTGTGCAATCTGGGAGGTAGGGTCGCGGGGTCGATTCCTCGCGAGCGCAACCATGATTGTGTTTCTGAACGTGATGAAAACAACCCTGCCCTTCGGAGAATTTCCCCTATCCCGCGTCCCCGGGCAGTGAAAACGGTGTGCACCATCGCCTGAAAGGCTTTGCGCTGCTCTATCGGAATCTTCGGGTCACCCACCCGGCGGATCACTAAGATCCCCCCGTCAACGTTTGGCTGTGGCCGGAAAGCAGGCCTTGGTACCCGAGAACCCAGGTGAAATGTGAACCATGGGGACCACTGAGCCGTCATCATCGTGCTTGCGCCTACCCCGGCCCGGCGGCGAGCGACTTCCCACTGCATGAGGAGTACAGCGTCAGTCCATGCTGGCGCATGCAGCAACTTTCGAAGAATGGCAGTGGTGAGGTGAAAGGGAATGTTTCCCACAATGACGCAGGGAGTGGCGGGTAACCGGAAGTTAAGGAAATCATCATGGACCACTTCGACCGCCGCCGAGGAGGTTTCTTGTGTGATTTTGGCAGCTAGTTTTGCGTCCACTTCAACTGCCGTTATCGCCCTCCCCAAGTGGGCCATCGGGTGAGTGAGGGCACCGCTTCCTGGTCCGATCTCAATGATGGGGCCGGAGGTTTGTTTCACAAGGTCGATGATGGAGTTGATGATCTTGTGGTTGGTGAGAAAATTTTGGCCATGCTCGTGACGGCCGTGTCCGTATGCAGACATCAGGTGTGCTCCTTGGAGTTGAAACGGAGCCGGGCATGACAAATAGCCGCCCGGCTAAAGGACCGGAGCGGTTTCTAACCTGCGGGAGGGAGAAAACCGCCTTAGCGGCTGGTGAGCGGCCGCATGAAAACGGAACCTGAAATCAACATGGGCCTATCGTATCCAATTAATTTCGCAGGGTCCAATACGGTGAGAAAGAAGACAACCGCACCGCAACAGTGCAAGACCTCTCTGGATTGGAATTTGTCCTACCTTCGGCTCGTCGTACAGACGCCACTGGCGTATTTTGTCTCTGGGCAACGAGGGGGAGTTACCCCCACCTCCGGATGTTTTTAAGGTGCACCCCTTATTACGCTGTGGTGCGGGAGTAGTTTTGTCCGACTGATCGGACTACCCACCGACGTGGGGCGGGTAGTTCGAGGTCCCAGCAGATGATCGCGTCGATTTCGCCGCGTTCAAAGGATGCCACCATGGCGTCGTAGTCGGGGCGAGCCACATTCTTCTTTGACGCGGAAATGGACTGATCGACGTAGTTATGTCCTATGTCCAACGTCCAAGCCACGCTGCTTTGCAATGGCTTCACAGTCCTGACGCTGCCGGTCGATGGTGAGGCCATCCACGTCAGCGTCTCGCGAGATACGAAGGTAAATAGGAGCGCGTGTTGCCAAACGCTGAAGTGCCCCGGGTTTTGTTCCTAGGCGTTTGCCTTGATTTCTATTATTG
>JALXWS010000009.1 GCA_025144025.1 Corynebacterium sp. p3-SID1241
GCAGCAGTCTCCTACGGCATCATTCGTGGTTTTGCCGCGGTTGTCTGGAAAGTCAGCTTGAGGACTATTCCGACCTAATCGGACATGATAGATAGACTATCTTGAATGGCAGTTTGCCCTGGACGTCAGTTCAGTATGATGTCCCGAAGGGCAAACTTTTTCGTTCCATCTTCGCTACATTTACTCACTCGATAGTTTGGGAGGAAACTCATGTGGTTCGATGGTTATCATCAGCAATTTGGAAAACGCCTGGAAGAGTTTCACGCGGTTGCGATTCCCGCGATGCTCGCTGAGCTATCGCCGGAGCAGGAAGAACAAGCCACCCAGGGGGCCAAAGAATTTCCGTTCGACGCGGTGCTAGACGTCTTAAACTCCAAGCACAGCTACGAAGACAAAGTTTCTCGAATATTGGCTATCAGCGGTACATGGATGAATGCTGCTTCTGGTAGCCAGTGGGCACTAGGCCCATTGAGCAGTACAGCATACTCTGAACGGGTAGGCATTGGCGTTAGATGGGGTGAGATTGCATTCTCACCACTATTGAATGTCGCAGAGAACCTTATTGATACGTATCCGACCTGGCCAGGCGTGCTCAGGGAATTTGCTCAGAATCAAGAAGATGCCCGTGATTATTTCTCGCAACGACTTAAGGAGATTTAGCGGTGTCTGGCTTCTCTTCTGGAAGACCGCTAAATGCTTCTGGAACTAGGGTCTTATTCGGTATCGGCGCTGCGCTGCCGGGCTCTTTGCTCTTGTCTATTTCGTGTGAAGGTGGCAGTAAGGGCTGGTGGGACGTTGCGACAGGCGTGGTTTTGATTGCGTTTGCGGTGGTGCTTCTCTGTTGGGCTGCGTTGAGGAAGTCATGGCGTCATCAAGCGCTGTGGGGCCTGCTATTCGTTGTCTACGGCATTCTAGGCGCGCTACTTGTTCCTAGTGGTAGCAGCCGTTTCGTCACGGTGAGCGTCTGGGTTGTTGTGATGAGTAATGTTTGGCTAACGCTGCGGCAGCCCGTCAAGATCTAAATTCCGGCCTTTTGTCTGCGGGTTGTAGAATAGGGCTGGTATTTCTGTGCTAGTTCCAACCAAGAAAGGGTAGGGCTGAATGTCGGAGCGCAATCACAATGGGCGAGGCGGACGTGACCGCAAGCCACGCAATAACAAAGGCCGTGATTTTAAGGGCGATTCCCGGAAGAGGAAGTCCTTTTCGCCGCAGCGCTCCGGTTACCGTGAGGAACGTATTAATCGTCGCATGAGTGACCCAGACGTCCCGGCTGAGGTAGATGTCAACGACCTGGACCCGATGGTACTGCAGGACCTGAAGTCGCTATCGAAGGAGAACTCCGAGGCCGTCGCTAAGCATATGATCATGGCCGCAACGTGGATGGAAGATGATCCGAAGCTGGCTCTGCGCCACGCACGCGCTGCCAAGGATCGGGCAGGCCGAGTTGCTATCGCCCGTGAAGTCAACGGTATCGCTGCGTATCGCGCCGGCGAGTGGAAAGAAGCATTGGCTGAGCTGCGTGCCGCGCGCCGCATTTCCGGTGGGCCTGGAATGCTAGCGGTGATGGCTGATTGCGAGCGTGGCCTAGGTCGTCCCGAGAAGGCGCTTGAGCTGGGGCGCACGGATGAAGCGGCAGATCTCGACGAGGAATCCAAGATTGAGCTAGCTATTGTTTTAGCCGGCGCCCGTCTAGATATGGGACAAGCTGAGTCCGCAGTTGTCACGATTCAGCGTGCTAATCCGGATCGTGATGCCCGCGGGGTGAGCGCATGTCGCCTCGCTTATGCCTACGGTAATGCTTTGTTGGAAGCAGGCCGAAAGGATGAGGCCAGGGAGTGGTTTGAGCACGCGGTTTCGATTGATGAAGGCGACTGGACCGATGCTGGCGAACGTCTAGAGGAGTGCAAATAGTGACGGTTTTAAGCAAGCATGACGCTCTTCTTCTTGATCTGGATGGGACTGTGTGGGAAGGCGGCCGACCCCTTTCTAACGTAGTGGACGTTATCAATACCTGCGGAGTGCCGGCGGTGTACGTAACCAACAATGCTTCGCGTAGCCCAGAAGCAGTGGCGAAGATGCTGGCGGACATTGGGCTAAAGGCCGGCAATGAGCAGATAGTTACCTCTGCTCAGGCGGTACTTCAACTAGCGGCGGAAGAGGTTCCAGCTGGCTCAAAGCTCCTTATTATTGGCGCAGATTCCTTTCGTGATTTGGCTAGAGAGATGGGCTTCAAAGTCGTCTCCAGTGCTGATGATAAACCGGCTGCCGTTTTGCAGGGTTTTGATCGGACTGTTGGCTGGGAACAGCTTACGGAAGGGGCCTTGGCCATTCGCCAGGGGGCTAAGTTCTTTGCGTCGAACCTAGATACCTCTCTGCCGATTGAGCGGGGATTGGCTGTGGGTAATGGTTCCTTGGTGGCTGCAGTCCAGTCCGCAACCGGCGTAGAGCCGGTGTCCGCGGGGAAACCGGAGCCCGCCATGTTTACTGTTGCCGCGAAGCAGATCGGCGCGAAGAAGCCTCTTGCTGTGGGTGACCGTTTGGATACTGACATCGCGGGTGGCAATACCGCTGCAATGGATACATTCCATGTCCTCACCGGCGTTTCAGGCGAGTTGGAGCTTATTGAGGCTCCTGTAGAGGCTCGCCCTAACTTTATTGGCGCGGGCATGCACGAGCTGGCCTTACCGGTATCCGTTGCCCGTCCTGGAGCGCAGGGCGGGTTTACGGCGCGGTGTGATGGTCACGATCTCCTGTTGGAGGGCGGCGAGGAAAAATCAACTTCGGTGCAGGCACTGCGTACTGTGCTGGAGGTAGCGTGGGCAATGCCGAAACCGCCGCGTTATATCCAGCCACGCAGTGAGTATGCAGAAAAGGCAGTGGCTCAATGGCGGTAAAGCCCCATGACTTTCGAGCAGTCAAGGAACCGGCAGCCATCGATGTTGAGGTAGCTGAGATCCTTGGAGAAGACGCAGCGGACTTGGCCGCTGAAGTAGATCAGCTTGATCGCGCTCACAATGTGTTGCGCGATGCTTTGCAGGAGAACTAATGCCCCCAAAACGTCGTAGGTTAGACGCGGAGCTGGTGCGCCGAAAGATTGCGCGCTCTCGTGAGCAGGCCCGAGAGATGATTAAGTCCGGCCGTGTCACGGTCGGTGGTTTCAAGGCGCAAAAGCCGGCGTCGATTGTAGAGCCCGAGGTTTCCATCAAGGTAGAAGAAGCCGAAGAGGACAAGTGGGCTTCCCGTGGCGCTCACAAGCTTTTGGGCGCCTTGGCCGCATTCGACGTCGACATGAATGGCCGCATCCTCGATGCCGGCGCTTCTACCGGTGGCTTTACGGACGTGTGCTTGGAACACGGTGCGCAGGAAGTGCTGTCTGTCGACGTGGGCTATGGGCAGCTGCTCTGGCGGCTGCAAAATGATGACCGCGTGACAGTCTTAGACCGCACCAATATCCGGAACTTGACGCTGGAGCTTACCGACGGCCCATGCGACGGCATGGTAGGCGACTTGTCCTTCATTTCCCTCCGCTTGGTATTGCCGGCCATTGTGGATTGTCTGAAGGACGGTGCTTGGTTGTTGCCTATGGTGAAGCCGCAATTTGAGGTGGGCAAGGAGCGCCTCGGAAGCGGCGGTGTAGTCCGTTCACCGGAACTGCGCAAAGAAGTAACCAAAGAAGTGGCGGAATTTGCCCTGTCCTTGGGCTTGAGCATGCATGGAGCTGTAGCGTCCCCGCTGCCTGGGCCGAGCGGCAATGTGGAGTACTTCCTGTGGCTGAAAAAGGACGGTCAGCCCACAGATCTGTCTAAAGTGGAAGAGATGATATACCGCGCAGTCGAGGAAGGCCCACAATGAAACGTGAGATTCTATTGGTTCCCCATGCCAACCGCCAAGAGAATCTGCGGGCGACCTCGCGTGCGGCAGAGCTTTTGCAGGATGCCGGCATTACCGTTCGGGTGTGCGCCGACGATAAGGTTCTTCCAGGGCTCAAGCACGTTCCACATACCGAAAATGCGGCAGCGGGCTGCGAATTAGTGCTGGTATTGGGCGGCGACGGAACATTCCTCCGCGCAGCCGATATGGCGCGCGCCGTGGATATTCCGGTGTTGGGCATCAACCTAGGCCACGTGGGCTTTCTGGCCGAGTGGGAGGTTGAATCCCTCGATCAAGCCTTGGTGCGGGTCATCGAAAAGAGGTACCGCATCGAGGACCGTCTCACCATCGACGTGTCCATTTTCGATGAGGAAGGGACCCTTCTGAACCGTAGCTGGGCGTTGAACGAAGCCTCGGTAGAAAACCAAAACCGGTCCGGCGTATTGGACGCAATCTTGGAAATTGACCGCAGGCCGGTGTCCTCCTTCGGCTGCGATGGCGTGTTGATTTCTACTCCTACCGGTTCAACCGCCTACGCGTTTTCTGCAGGCGGGCCGGTGTTGTGGCCGTCGCTCGATGCGATTTTGGTGGTACCGAATAATGCGCATGCGCTGTTTACCAAGCCACTGGTTGTTTCGCCTAACTCCTTGGTGGCGGTCGAATCAACGATGCGTACAACGCTAGCTGCGGTGATTCTGGACGGCTTCCGTGAGTTCGCGATGCCACCAGGGGCACGCGTGGAGGTAGTGCGGGGCGAGCGTCCAGTGCGGTGGGTACGCTTGGATGACCAACCTTTTACTGACCGTTTAGTGTCGAAGCTGCGCCTGCCCGTAGAAGGGTGGCGTGGGCCGAAGGAGAAGTAGTGCTCGTCGATATTTCCATCAATGATCTGGGCGTCATTAGCAAAAGCTCTGCGGAGCTATCCGCCGGGTTGACCGTGCTTACTGGTGAGACCGGTGCAGGTAAGACCATGGTGGTTACCGGACTGCGACTCTTAGCAGGCGGACGCGCAGATGCTTCGCGTGTACGTGACGGCGCAAAGAAGGCCGCGGTGGAGGGGCACTTTTCTTCGGCGAAGGACTCCATCCGCGAGCTGGTGGAGTCGGTAGGTGGCGAGCCCGACGAAAATGGAGAATACATCGTCTCCCGCACAGTTTCTGCCGCGGGAAGATCGAGAGCCTATTTGGGCGGCCGGGCGGTCCCCGCGGCAACCTTAGGCGAGTTCGCGCGCGAGCTCATTACGGTGCATGGGCAAAATGATCAGCTGCGTTTGCTAGCGCCCGAGGAGCAACTGGGCGCGGTTGATCGTGCGGATCCTAAGTTGGCGGGCGTGCGCCAGCACTATACTGAGGCTTTCAAGGAGTGGCGCAGCCTCGCCAAGGAATATAAGCGGCGCACGGAGCAGCGCCGTGAGCTCGCACAAGAAGTTGACCGCCTGCAATTCGCAGTCGATGAGATCGATGGTATCGCCCCAGAACCTGGCGAAGATGAGGAACTAGTGCAGCTGGTTCGCAAGCTGCAGGACGTCGATGGGCTGCGAGAGTCCGCGGAAATTGCGTTGGCTGCCATCGACGGCACCGAGGAGCTGGAGGAGGCTGCCTCGGCCTTGCTGGGCCGGGCGGTTTCTGCATTGGCGGGTTCCACCGACAAGAAACTGGCGGCCTTGGGAGAGCGGCTCAGCGAGATCACTTCGCAACTGGGCGATATTTCCGGGGAGCTTGGTGGATATCTGGCTGGGCTGCCGGCGGATCCACACCTATTGGAAAAGTCCCTGCAGCGGCAGCAAGAATTGCGTACGTTGACCAGGAAGTACGCGGGAGATATTGATGGCGTCGTGGCCTGGCGCAATGAGGCGGCGGCAAAGCTCGAGTCCATGGATACCTCCACAGAGGCCCTAGAGGAACTGAAGAAGCAGGTTAAGGACGCGGAATCAGTGATGATTGAGCGGGCGGGGGAGCTGACAAAGGGGCGTCGGAAAGCGGCGAAAGCTTTGGGAGAGCAGGTAACGCAGGAGCTTCATGGCCTGGCCATGCCAAATTCGACGTTGACAGTTGAGCTTACGGAGGCCAAGTATTCTAAAACTGGCGCGGACGCGGCCGAGCTGCAACTGAATGGCAAGCCGATTGCGTCAGCGGCCTCGGGTGGCGAGCTTTCCCGTGTCATGCTGGCCCTAGAAGTGGTGCTGGCGGACGAAGACGGCACCACCTTGGTCTTCGATGAGGTAGATGCCGGTGTGGGTGGGCGCGCGGCGGTGGAGATTGGTCGCCGCCTAGCTCGCTTGGCGGTACACAACCAGGTGATTGTGGTGACGCACTTGCCGCAGGTAGCGGCTTATGCTAAAGCGCATTTGCACGTGTCAAAGGAGAAATTCACCTCTGGCGTGGCTGAGCTATCGCAGGAGGAACGCGTGGAGGAACTGGCCCGGATGCTGGCAGGTTTGGACGATACCGAAACCGGCCGCGCGCACGCGCAGGAGCTTTTTGACCGTGCACAGGAAGAAGCTTCCGCGCGCCTCACCCACTCGAAACGATAATCACGCCACAATAGAACCCATGGCTCTGTTTTCCCGTAACCCCGAGCAGCCTGGTGCACTGCGTGATTGCACTCCCGGCGCTAAGGGGATGAAAAAGTTTAGTGAAGGCGATGTCGCTGTAATTGATGCGGCCAATATCTCTCGCCACGAGGCCCAGACTCTCGTAGACCTCAAGCCTTCCGCCGTAATTAATGTGGCGGAGTTTTCTACCGGTTCGATCCCTAACTACGGGCCGCACATGCTTCTCGACGCCGATATTACCCTTCTTGAAGGCGTTGGCCAGTCCTTTGTCTCCGAATTTAAGGAGGGAAAGAAGGCGCGTATCGGGGAGGACGGCACCGTCTTCAGCGGCGATAAGGCCCTTGGCACCGGCCGTATGGTTACCCGCGAACGAGCAGAGAAGAACTTTGCTGCGGCTCAGGGCGCACTGATAGATCACATGGAATCCTTCTTTGGCAATTCCATCGATTTTATTAACTCGGAAGGCCCTTTGCTTATCGACGGCCTCGGCGTCCCCGCGTCTGGGTCCGAGATAGCCGGCCGCAAGGTAGTCCTGTTTTCGCCGACGGATAAGCACCGCGAACAGCTCAAGCAGATGCGGAATTTTATCCGCGAGTATGAGCCACTGCTTATCGCTGTAGGAGCGGCGGCAGATTCGCTGCTGGCCCAAGGGTATAAACCAGATTTCATTATCGGCGATCCCAATAGTGTAAGCGACGAAGCACTGCGTTGCGGCGCTCGCGTTATCGTGCCCGCCGATCCTGAAGGTGGGGTAGAAGGCCTTGATCGCATCCAGGACCTTGGCATCGGCGCCATGACCTTCCCCGCAGCAACGCATTCCGGCACTGACTTGGGCCTGCTCTTTGCTGATTATCACGGCGCGGATCTCATCGTGCAGGCCGGCGGTGGGGTAGACCTCGATGATATTTTCGCGGATCGCACTAACCCCTCGGCCGTGCTTTCCCGGCTCAAGGCCGGCACCAAGGTGGTCGACGCGGAGGCGGTGATCAATCTCTACAGTGCGCCCTCCTCCAACCTTGGCTGGCTGTGGGCGCTGTTAGGAGTCTTGGTTGCTATTGCGGTAGTTATCCTCATTGTCGGTTTCGGCGGCAACCAGGACTTTGCTAGCAACCTCAGCGAAACCTGGTCTAGCCTTTTTGGAGGCGCATAGGGTATGGCAAAGGCTGAGCTTGTAGCAGGCTTGGGTTTCGGTGCCGCGGTAGGCGTCGCGTTAGGTGCACTGGTGATCGCGCCCAACTTGACGACCGGTATGGCTGATGACGATCCCCTCCGTGAGGAGCACCGCAAGGTGGTCCAAGACAATAAGATACTGCAGACCCAAAATGAAGCTAGCGATAAGATCGTTGGGGATGTGGGGGCAGAATTGGTGGACGGCACCTTGTCGCAGCGCCCCGTGCTCATCGTCTCCACCGATGATGCCAACAGTGGAGACGTGAACACGATTAAGAAGCTCTTGGAGTCTTCTGATGCCACCGAGGCTGGCGAAATTAAGCTGACCAAGGACTTCTTGCGCCCTGAAACCAAAGACGAGCTGCTGCCTATCTTGAAGGACACTGCGCCAAAGAAGGCAGATACCAAGGACCTAGATTCCGCAGGAGCCCTTAGCGGCGAGGTACTGGGTACTGCATTGGCTATGGACCCGGAGAGCACCAAGTCGCTGGCATCGGTAGAAGAACGCGCGGATTTGCTCCATAAGCTGCGCGATAAGGGCTTCATTGACTACGAAGACGGCACCATCGTTCCTGCCCAGGCCATCATCGTGGTCTCCGGCAATGGTCTGCGCGGCTATCCTTCAACCGCGTTGGCGGAATTTGCCACCGGCTTGGATGATGTCAATGGCTCCGTAGTGTTGAGCGGGCGCACCAAGCAGACTCAAGATGATAAGGCGCTAGCCCAAGTGCGCGACCAGGATGCGAAACTGTCTACGGTGGACGGCACTGAACGGGCAGTGGAGCGTATCGCTGTTATTCTGGCCACCCAGGAACAACTCGATGGTGGCCGAGGCAATTATGGTTCCACCGAGACCGCAGATTCTGCCTTGCCCGGAAAGGAATAGCTCATGGCGCATGACTTCAAGGTGCTTGATTCGCAGCTGCTTGTCGACGCCCCCATTCTCGCTCTTCGCCGCGATGAAGTTCTCATGCCCGGCGGCGTTTCCGCTTCCCGCGAGGTAGTCGAGCACCTGGGTGCGGTGGCCGTAGTGGCGATAGACCCAGATGAACGTGTTGCGATGGTGTATCAGTATCGCCATAGCGTGGGCAAGCGCCTGTGGGAGCTGCCGGCAGGTTTGCTCGATGTGCGAGGAGAAGATGAGCTGACCGGTGCGCAGCGCGAACTGCAGGAGGAAGCCGGGCTCAGTGCACAGACTTGGTCCGTGCTGACGGATTTGGTGACTTCTCCAGGATTCTGCGAAGAGGCGGTGCGAGTATTCCTTGCCTCGGACCTTTCCGAGGTTCCGCGGATGGATGCTACAGGAGACGAAGAAGCCGATATGGAGGTGGCTTGGGTAGCGCTGGAAGATGCCGTCAATAAGGTGCTGCGGGGTGAAATCGTGAATTCGATTGCCTGCAGTGGCATCTTGGCTGCCTACGCGGTGCTTCGCGGCGGCAAACCGACTCGCAGCGTGGAGGCGCCATTTGAGCTGCGGCCGACGTCGATGAGCTCCCGCCGCTCAGGTGCGGACCTGAAGAAGCAGTGACCGCCGAAGATATAGCGCAGACTTGGCTCAATCACCTCGCGGTTGAGCGAGGTGTCTCTGCTAATACGCTGAGCAACTATCGCCGCGATGTTCGCCGCTACGTTGGCTGGTTGCAGGATAGCGGGGTAGTAGATCTGCAGTCGGTGACGCGGCCAATGGTGGAGGCCTATCTCAAAGACTTGCGGTCAAAAATGGCCGCCTCCTCAGCCAATCGTGCGCTTATCGTGGCGCGCGGTCTGCATAAATTTGCCGTGGCGGAGGGGGTCGTGGACGTAGACGTCGCGGCTGAGGTAGCCCCTCCGTCAACCGGACAGCATTTGCCAGAGACACTATCGGTGGATGAGGTGTCCCGCCTTATCGAGGCGACTCCCACCGAAACACCAGTGGATGTGCGCGACCGTGCACTGCTGGAGATGCTCTACGGTACCGGTGCGCGAATCTCAGAAGTTATCTCTCTCAATGTTGATGACGTTTCCTCCGCGCAAGAAGTAATTCGCCTCCGAGGCAAGGGAAATAAAGAGCGGATTGTGCCAATGGGCTCACACGCACGCCAGGCTATCGATGCGTATTTGGTACGGGCACGTCCGGCGCTCAATAAAGGTAAGACCCCGGCACTATTTTTGAATACTCGCGGCGGAGCTTTATCCCGTCAAAGCGCTTGGGCAGTGCTGAAGACGGCTGCGCAGCGCGTTGAGCTGGGCAAGTCCATTTCTCCGCACACCCTCCGGCATTCTTTTGCGACGCACCTTCTGGAAGGCGGCGCAGATGTGCGCACCGTGCAAGAATTGCTGGGGCATTCATCCGTGACGACGACGCAAATATATACTCACGTCACTGCCGATTCCTTGCGTGAGGTCTGGCGTACCGCGCACCCTCGCGCCTAAGAAAGGACCTATATGCATTCAACTCGATTGGCCGGTGCGGTGCTTTCCACCGCATTACTTTTTCCAGCAGCGGCGCACGCACAGTTGCCGCCCGAGGTGGAAGCCGCTATTGCTTCTCCCATCTCGGTTCCTGCAGGCCAGACTACGACCGTGAGCCTGCCTGTGCCAGCTGAGGCTAACTACTCGGGCGATGGGTGGAATGTCTCAGCCTCTGGTCCCTCCGCTACCATTACGGCCCCAGCAGAGGGCGGCCAAATCTCAGTGCCTGTGTCTGCTGAAGGTATGAACGCAACTCTCACGCTCGTCGCCGATGGTTCAGTAGCGCAGGAGGACATTCAGGAAGAAATTGACGGCGCGGACGGCGGCCCAGCACCAGCCCCGGATTCGAATCAGCCGGCTGAAGGTGGAAATGCCACAGCAGGCAAGGACGCCGAGGAGGAGGACGAGAAGCCTGCTCCAGCACAGGAAAAGGGAAACCTACCGGTAGTCCCTGGGAATAAGCCTGAGCGCCAACCGGCCGGGGAAGCCAATCTTCATGGTGCGGAATACGTCAACCTTGAGTCCCATATCGAAGGCAATACGATTACCGCGAAGATGGGCCTCAAGCAGGCCTATGATCTCTACCAGCAGTTCAAGGGCACGGAAGAAAACGACGTCAAGCTGCGCTACCTCGATGGCGAAGGCAATATTATCCAGGGCGTAAAGCGTGATGTGGATGCGTCCTCGCGGACCCTCACCTTGACCTATCCGGACGGAGAGGCGCCTGATAATCCCTTCATTATGCAGTTGCTGCGCAACGATGGTTCTGGTGCTGCGCTAATCGTCACTTTGCAAGATCCTAATTATAAATCTGCGGCGAAGGACCTCGACGAGCGGCAGCGAGAAGCCCCTGAAGAAGAGGACGGGGATTCACATTTGGGCTGGATTATTGGCGGAGCAGCCGTGGCGGTACTGATTGCGCTCATAGCTCTAGCGGTGGCGCTCAAACGTCGTTCTAGTCAACGCCAAAAGCTTGATATAGACTAAATCTCTGTACTTTTAAGCTGTAGCGGGTACGCTTTAATGACAACGTTGTAATCAACCCTAAGCCAAGTGTCATGGTCCGGAACTTGGCGTCAAGGAAGCAGGTGTGACTGTGAGCGAAGAAGGTCTCTTTTCCGCCTCTGACGTAGAGGTGGGGCTGACCGGCCGTCCTATCCGCGAGTTACCAGAACCCGCCCCCTTGGAAAAGCATGGACCGGCGACCATCATTTCGATGTGTAATCAAAAGGGTGGCGTCGGTAAAACCACCTCTACTATCAATATGGGCGCCTGCTTGGCCGAGTATGGCCGTAAAGTCCTCTTGGTTGACCTTGACCCTCAGGGGGCGCTTTCGGCGGGCCTCGGCCTCACGCATGATGATATCGAGGACACGATCTATGACGTGATGCTCGATAGTCACACCTCAATTCACTCCGCTATCCAACACACTGGCGTTTCGGGGTTGGATTTAGTGCCGGCGAATATTGACCTTTCCGCTGCGGAAATTCAGATGGTCAATGAGGTTGGTCGCGAGCATACCCTGGCCCGCGCCTTGCGCCCGGTGCGCCGCGATTATGATTTCATCATCATTGACTGCCAGCCGTCCTTAGGGCTGCTTACCGTTAACGCTCTAGCTTGCTCTCAGGGCGTTATCATCCCCATGGAGTGCGAGTTCTTCTCTCTGCGCGGTTTGGCGTTGTTGACCGATACCGTGGAAAAGGTTTCTGATCGCATCAATTTTGACCTTGAGGTTATGGGCATCTTGGTGACCATGTTTGATCGCCGCACAAAGCATGCCCGGGAAGTTATGTCCCGAGTGGTGGACTACTTTGGCGATAAGGTCTTTGACACCGTTATTACTCGGACGGTACGTTTCCCTGAAACTTCAGTAGCTGGAGAGCCGATTACCACGTGGGCGCCTAATTCCCCGGCTACGCAGCAGTATCGTGATCTGGCCAAAGAGGTCATTGAACGCTCTACCGTCTAAGGCATCGTGACCCAGCCGGAGATTACGGGCTTTCGCATTGCGCTGCGAAATTTTGAGGGCCCTTTTGACCTGCTCTTGCAGCTTATCCAGTCCAAAAAGATGGACGTAACTGACGTTGCGCTATCAGAGGTAACGGATGAGTTCGTTGCTTATACGCGTCAACTGGGTGAATCCGCGGATCTAGACGAGACCACTGATTTTTTGCTGGTGGCAGCTACGCTTTTGGATCTGAAGGCGGCACGGCTTTTGCCGCGCGGTGATGTCGATGATATTGAAGATCTAGAGCTGCTGGAGTCGAGAGACCTCCTTTTTGCCCGGCTTTTGCAGTACAAGGCTTATAAGCAAGCGGCGGACCAATTCGCGGTATGGCAGCGGGAAGCGCAGCGCAGCTATCCGCGTGCGGTAGCAATCGAGGAGAAGTTTGCAGAACTCTTGCCACCAGTCTCGCTCGGTCATACGCCAGCTAGTTTTGCCGAACTTGCAGCGGGGGTTTTCCGCCCGAAGCCGCCGGAGGAAGTAGCTACTGGTCACGTGCACACCGTGGCGGTATCCGTGCCAGAGCAGGCCGGCAAGATCTTAGAAACTCTCAAGCTACTAGGAGCCGGCCAATGGACTAGTTTTGGCGCGCTCACCCGCGATTGCACGGTATCGATGCAGGTAGTTGGGCGCTTTCTTGCACTATTAGAGCTGTACAAGGCCAAGGCAGTGGATGCCCAGCAAGAAGAAGCGCTGGGCCAATTGGACCTATCGTGGACGGGCCTCAATGTTGACCCAGCGGTAGTGGCTGCCGCGAACTGGGATTAAGGGCGCTTCTGGATGAACTCCAGCGTCTCAGGGGAGAGCTCGCGGTCAGAGTAGACGCGTACATCTGGCTCCTCTGGGTTGTCCTCGGTGCCAACGCGGCGCCCTTCCCATACCTGCTGAAGCCCTTGCTTTTCGATGACCCGGATCGACGCCGGGTGGTTTGTCGTAACGCGGGCCGTGATGGGGGAGTCGGGATCAACTTGGCGGATACTCTTTAACGCCGCCGAGGTGATCTCTGTGGCAAAGCCTGAACCCCAATGGATGGGGCGCAGGCGGTATTTGATGTCCCAGAAGCTTCCATCTTCGACGAAGATGGCACCGCCAACGCCAACGAATTCCGAAGGATTGTGGCGCATGTAGGCGGCCCAGGGGCCGAAGTGGTGAGCATCCCACGACTGGGAGGACGCCTGTGCGAGTGCGCGCGTGGTGCGGATATCGGCGAAGCGCCCGTTGGGTCGGTGGCTCCAAATTCGTCCGTCGCTGTAGACCTTGTGGGTCTCTTCGGTATTGGCGGCGGACAATGGGATGAGAATGAGTCTGTCGGTGCGTGTGATAGTTTCCATGGTCATATGTTAGCCGAGTCACAGAGCGGATCGAAAGTGATCTGGGAAAATTCAGTCAGCATTCTCTCCTGCAGTAAGCTTGTCTCCTATGGATCTTCCCCTCATCTCGCAGCTGCGTTCCCGCCTTGAGTCAATCCTGCTCGTGCTCGACTCTCCGGCTTCGGTGGAGTCTTTAGCGCGTGCGTTGGGGGCAGAAAGGGACGTCGTCAGTGATTGCTTGCGTTCTATTCAGCGGGAGTTGGATAGTCGCGGTTCTGGTATTGACCTGCGCGAGACCCAAGAGGGGTGGCGGTTTTATACGCGCACCGAGAATGCCGGCGCGGTTGAAGAATTTCTTTTGGATGGTGCCCAGACAAAGCTGTCACGCGCTGCCCTAGAGACGCTAGCGGTGGTAGCTTACCGCCAGCCCGTAACGCGCCAGCAAGTGGCAGCGGTTCGTGGAGTTAACGTCGATGGCGTCATGCGTACTCTGAACCTGCGCGGGTTGGTCCGGGAGCTGCCGCAGGATGATTTTGAAGGCGCGGCGCACCGGTATGAAACGACGGAATTGTTCCTAGAGCTTTTGGGGATTGATTCCTTGGATCGTCTGCCGGATCTAGCGCCACTGCTTCCTGACGTGGAGGCGATCGACGAAGAGTACTAACGTGGGGTAGGATTGCCCAGGTAATTTCATATCTTCGAGAGAAAAGGACACGTACGTGACTCCTCCCGCTCGCCGTGACGGCACACCGGAAAAGAAGCAGCGAGACAGTGACATCATTGTCTCCAATGCGAAACCGGCCCGCCACCAGCATGTGTCAAAGAAAAAGCAGAAGGCCACCGCAGAATCCGTAGCCCGCGATTTGGGTGCCGATTGGCTGGTAGATGGAGACAAGCCCAAGGGAGAGCGCCTCCAGAAGGTGCTCGCCAAGGCTGGCGTCGCTTCTCGTCGCCACGCAGAAATCCTCATCGATGCCGAACGTGTTGAGGTTAATGGCAAGGTAATCACCAAGCAAGGTGTGAAGGTAGACCCATCTGTTGATGTTATCCGCGTAGACGGTGTACGCGTCAACGTCAATGAAGAGCAGGAATATTTCGTGCTCAATAAGCCACGCGGCATGCAGTCGACCATGTCTGATGACCTAGGCCGCCCGTGTGTGGGCGATGTGGTTTCAGAAAAGGTCGCAGCCGGCCAGCGACTCTTTCACGTCGGCCGCCTCGACGCCGATACGGAAGGCCTGCTCATCCTCACTAATGATGGCGAGTTAGCCAACCGCTTGATGCACCCCAAGTACGAGGTGACCAAGACTTACCTCGCCACCGTTCTGGGCGAGGCCGATAGGAAGCTCGTGCGACAGCTCAAGGAAGGCATCGAGTTGGAAGACGGAGTGGCAAAGGCCGACTTTGCACAGGTCGTTGATACCAACCAGGGCTATTCCTTAGTGCGGCTTGAGCTCCATGAGGGGCGCAAGCACATTGTGCGTCGCATGTTGAAGGAGGCGGGATTCCCCGTGCAGCGTTTGGTGCGTACCAAACTGCATACGGTGCAGCTGGGCGATATGAAGCCTGGTGGCCTGCGTGCGCTCAACTCCAGCGAGTTGACTAGTTTGTACAAGGCGGTGGAAATGTAATGATTTCTAATTTGCCAAACGAAGGCCTCATCCTAGCGGTAGATGGCCCTTCTGGAACTGGAAAATCGACTACTTGCCGTGCCCTAGCCAAGCAGCTGGGGGCAAAATACGTCGACACCGGTGCAATGTATCGTGTGGCAACGCTTGCCGTGCTGCGCAAAGGCGTGGACCCTGCAGACACCGCCGCGGTCATTGCAGCTACCGCGGATCTGCCTCTGGAGGTATCCGATGACCCGGATTCCACCGAGGTTCTCCTCGGCGGCGAGGACGTCTCGCGCGTTATTCGAGAAGATGAGGTTACTCGCAATGTGTCCGCAGTATCCGCCATTCCGGAGGTGCGCGAGAACCTGGTTGCGCTGCAGCGCAAGCTTGCCCGCGAGGCTCACCGCGCGATTGTAGAAGGCCGCGATATTGGCACTGTCGTGCTTGCCGACGCCCCCGCTAAGGCATTCATGACTGCCTCTGCCGAGGTCCGCGCTCAGCGCCGCCAAGCTCAAAATGAAAGGTCGGGCATCGCTTCGGATTACGAGACGGTACTCGCAGACGTCCAGCGCCGGGACGCTGCGGATTCTTCCCGCAAGGCCTCACCTCTGCGCCCAGCGGAAGACGCAACCCTAGTCGATACCTCCAATATGAGCCCAGAGGATGTGCTGGAAGCTCTGATTAACGTGGTAAAGGAGTCTGTCAATGACTAATCACGATCCCCAGGAAGAGTCGGAGACTCAGTTCCATTACCCGGCCGGAAAGTTCGATGATGAGGTGGTAGAAGCCGCTCCTGGTTGGGCCGCCGATGATTTCAATACCGAGGAATTCGACTATGACTTCGATGACTCGGAATTTGGTGAGGCTGATTATGGCGATGTCGCACAGACCGAAGACGCACTGAGTGAAGAGGAGTGGGAGGAGCTCTCCCGCGCTTTCGGTGTGGAGTCCGATGATCACACCGAAGAAGCTTTGTGCACGGTGGCCGTAGTCGGTCGCCCAAATGTGGGTAAGTCCTCCTTGGTTAACCGTTTCCTTGGCCGCCGCGAAGCGGTGGTAGAGGACCACCCTGGCGTTACTCGTGACCGAATTTCCTACGTTGCGGACTGGAACGGTCAGCGCTTTTTGGTGCAGGACACCGGCGGCTGGGATCCCAACGTGAAGGGCATCCATGCAGCAATCGCTCGCCAGGCAGAGGTAGCGATGGAAACCGCTGATGTCATCGTCATGGTGGTGGATACCAAGGTGGGCATCACGGAGACGGATGAGGTCATGGCTCGCCGCCTGCAAAAGTCCCCCGTGCCCGTGATTTTGGTATCGAATAAGTTCGATTCCGATAATCAGTACGCGGATATGGCGGAATTTTATGCCTTGGGCCTGGGGGATCCGTGGCCCGTATCCGCCCAGCATGGTCGCGGCGGTGCGGACGTGCTCGATGAGATTTTGCGTGTCTTCCCTGAAGAGCCCCGGCAAACCGCGATTACCTCGGGGCCACGCCGAGTAGCACTGGTGGGCAAGCCTAATGTGGGCAAGTCCTCGCTGCTGAATAAGCTCACCAGCGAGGAGCGCTCCGTGGTGGATAACGTTGCGGGAACCACTGTGGATCCGGTGGACTCGCTGGTCCAATTGGATGAGCAACTGTGGAAGTTTATCGATACCGCGGGCCTGCGCAAAAAGGTAAAGAACGCCCAGGGGCATGAGTACTACGCCTCCTTGCGTACTCGCGGCGTCATCGATGCTGCCGAAGTCTGCATCATGCTTATCGACGCCTCTGAAGAGATTTCCGAGCAAGACCAGCGCGTGCTCAATATGGTGCTCGAGGCGGGCAAGGCCCTGGTGATTGCGTTTAATAAGTGGGACCTCATGGATGAGGACCGCCGTTACTACCTGGACCGCGAGATTGATCAGCAGCTGAGCCACTTGCCGTGGGTAACGCGCGTTAATATTTCAGCAGAAACTGGCCGCGCTCTACAGAAGCTAGAACCGGCTATGATAGAGGCGCTGGAGAGCTGGGATCAGCGTGTCTCCACGGGCCAGCTGAATAACTGGATGCGTGAGGCTATTGCGGCTAATCCACCGCCAATGAAGAACAATCGCCTGCCGCGAGTGTTGTTTGCCACCCAGGCATCTACGCAGCCGCCGACCATTGTTTTGTTCACGACGGGCTTTTTGGATGCGGCGTATCGCCGCTATCTCGAGCGCAAGTTCCGCGAGCGCTTTGGCTTCCATGGGACGCCTATTCGCATCGCGGTTCGAGTAAGGGAGCGCCGCGGCAAAAAGCGCTAGCAGTATGCCCGTTACGCTGGGATTATAGCACTGAGGCGAGCGAATCTGGCACCGGACACGGTGTGAGAATTCGCTCGCCTTTCCGTTTATGCCCGTTCATGTGGGCCTAGATAGGATATAACCAGTTATTTGTTCGCTTTGTGACGAAAGTCGCAGCATGTTAGCTAGCGTAATTACGCCAGACTCAATTCTGCCCATTGTCCTTCAGGTCATCGTTATCCTGAGTGCCCTGCTATTGGGCACCCGCTATGGCGGCATTGGGCTAGGCCTTATTTCCGGCATCGGCTGGATGCTCATGGTCTTTGTCTTCGGCCTTGCCCCAGGTGAACCGCCAGTGTCCGTGATGCTGACCATCATTGCGGTTATCGGGTGTGCGGCAACCTTGCAACAGGCTCGCGGCCTAGAAGTTATGATGCAATTTGCCGAGAAGTTTCTTCGCGCGCATCCAGAACGCATTACCAATTTGGCCCCGCTGACCACGTGGTTCTTGACGGTATTGTGCGGTACGGGTCACGTGGTCTATACGATGTTTCCTATCATTGAGGATATTGCGCTGAAGAAAGGTATTCGCCCGGAACGTCCTATGGCGGTGGCATCGACATCGGCCCAGACGGGTATTACGGCCTCGCCAGTATCTGTGGCAACCGTTTCCTTAGCATCTATCATCGCGGAAAATGCCGGCGCTATCGATCACGCCTATTCCATTCCGCAAATCCTGATGGTTGCTATGCCCGCCTCGCTAGCCGGCGTCATTCTAGCTGCGCTCTGGTCACTGCGCCGTGGTAAGGACTTGGATGAGGATCCGGCATTCCAAGAGCGAATGAAGGATCCGGAGTTTGCCGAGAGCATCCACCAGTCCACCGGATCGCTTATGGATGAGGAATTTTCGCCAGAGGCAAAGCGCGCGGTGGTTGTCTTCCTCCTGGCGATTGCGAGCGTCGTGGCCTTGGGAGCCTTTGAGTTCCTTCGCCCGTTGGTACCAGGGGAGAATGGCGAGTTGAGCCCGCTATCTATGAACCTGTTTATTCAGATGGTCATGTTGGTTGCTGGCGCAATCATCTTGTTGAGCTGTAAGGCTGATCCCAAAAAGATCGCTTCTACTCCCGTATTCAAAGCTGGTATGACCGCCGTGTTCTCAGTCTTCGGTGTCGCGTGGATGGCAGATACCTTCTTTGAAGCCCATATTGATGCTTTGGAGTCCAACTTGGGTTCTGTTGTTGAGGCTGCTCCTTGGGCCTATGCCGTGGTCTTGGTCATCGTTTCCAAATTGGTCAACTCCCAAGCTGCAGCGTTGGTCGCGATCGCGCCTATCGGTTTGCAGTTGGGTATCGATCCCGCGACCATCATCGGATTCTACGGCGCAGCCTATGGCTATTTCATTTTGCCGACGTACCCCTCGGACCTTGCCTGCATCGGCTTCGACCGCACGGGCACGACGCACATTGGCAAGTTCGTCATCAATCACTCCTTCCTTGTGCCTGGAGCGATTTCGGTCTTCACCTCTTGCGTGGTGGGCTCGCTACTGGCTCAGGTAGTGCTTTAATCCGCTTCCCGTACCAGCACGAAGGCATCCGTGCGGTACGGGATTTTAAGTTTTTGCCCGGGGTGAAAGCCTAGGTGCTCGTAGAGGTACCAGTCCAGGTTATGGGTCATGCGTTCGTGGATGGTTTCGCCATTGCGCAACCAGTAGGAGCGGGTGTGCATCAGCTGGTGAAGCTGCTCGGGGGTAAGTTCGTGTTCCCAGGTCAAGCGCAATTCACGGTTTAAAACCCACGGTGCGGTGTAGGTGGGGTAAAAACCCGGTTTGTGCACGTCGCCCGAGTGCATTATGCGCGAGAGCCGTAGGAGCCATGGGTCAGCGTTGACATGGAGCGTATTCCACGCCAAGAGGATCTGCCCGCCCGGCGCGAGGACCCGGTCAAGCTCCGCGCAGGCGGCAGGCACGTCGACCCAGTGCCATGTTTGGGCAAGGCAAGCGGCATTGAGGGAGGCGTCGGCAAGCGCGGTGTTTTCGGCCGTAGCTTGCAGGACGGGTAGAGGCAGGTGGGTGGCGAGGAGCCCGGCCATATTGGCGGAAGGCTCAACCGCCAAGACTCGGGCATTGGTCAAGCCTTCGGTTAGTTTTCCAGTGCCAGCGCCGATATCGGCAACAGTGTGGGCATTTGCAATGAGCTCGGCCACCTCGGCGGGATAGCCCGGGCGCACGTCGTGGTAGGTGCTTGCACCGCTGCGAAAGGCCCGTGCGGAGGTCTTGCGCTGCGTGGCGTCGCGGAAGGCAGGTCCTTGCTTTGTGGAGGCCCTGCGATATCTAGGGAAGTCGCGGGGATCTGGGTGGCGAGTCGACATAGCCCATCTAACCTACCTCGAATTAGAATTGCTGCCTATGTCGACACTTCCCGCTCCATCAGATCCGCGGTGGTTGCTGAAAACTGTCTTCTCTCGTCCCCGGCTGACCTTGCCAGCGGCAATGTGCATGGCAGTATCGTTCTTGCTAAATGGTTCCACACCGGTCATCGTCGGGCATGCCCTCGATGAGGCGGTGGCGCAAGGTTCTCCACGGCGCTTGTGGTTCTGGGTTTCGGTATTGGTGGCCGCTTTTGGACTTAATGCTATAGCGGCGTGGTGGGGGCGCGGGCTTAATTCGCGGGGCATGCTAGAGGTTGGACACGATGTACGCATGGCCATTGCGGACAGGATCCTAGACCCACGTGGTATTGCTGGCAGCCGCCGTAGCGCTGGAGAGCTGTTAGCTATTGCCTCTACGGATGCACAACGTATTCAAAATGCAGTGATGCTGACGGTCCTTCCTGTGGCAGAGATTAGCGCCATTGTCTATGTTGCGGTAATGGCTAGCCGGGTCAACCTCGCCTTGGGCGCTGCCATTCTTTGTGGCGGGCCATTAGTGGTGTGGGGCTCTTTGCAGGCTGCGAAAACACTGCGCGCGCGTTCGGGTATTCGCCAGGCGGCGTTAGCAAATGCCAGTGCGATGGCCACCGATGTGGTTCAGGGCTTGCGAATCTTAAAAGGGCTAGGCGCAGTGACTACGGTTAGCAAACGCTATGCCGCGGTTTCCGACGCCGCCTTTAAACGCACCATTGCAGCCAATGCGGCCCAGGCTCGCCTTAACGCTATAACGGAGATTCTCGGCTCGGTCTACGTTATTGCCGTGGGCATCGGAGCGGGTTTTATGGCGCTGCATTCCATAATCAGCGTGGGCGAATTGATTACCGTGATTGGCCTGACACAGTTCATCATCACGCCGATGACCATGCTCGGCCGCAATATCGCCTCGCGTTGGGCGGCAGCGAAAGCGAGTGCGGAGCGCATTAGGGCAGTACTTGCTGCCCCCGGGGTGGAAGCGGAGGAGCCGCAGCTTCCAGCGCTAGCGGGTGGCGTGAACGTACTAGGTGAGCCTGCTCCTGCGGATTTAGAATTCCTACCACGCGAGCGCTTCCTTGTTGCTCCGCATGAAACAATTCTCTTTGAAGGTTCCGTGGGAGACAATATCCATCCGGATGACAGGGTTGCGCAAAACGCCCTCTATGTTGCCGCTGGGGAGGATATACCGGGCGGGCTCGACCGCGAGGTTGGAGAAGCCGGGCGGAACCTGTCTGGAGGTCAACAACAGCGCGTGGCACTTGCGCGAGCAATTGCAGCAAACCCAGAGGTCTTGGTTCTAGCAGATCCAACTACCGCCGTGGACTCGGTAACTGAGTACACTATTGCCCAGCGGGTAGCAGAATACCGGGGTAGCAAGACAACGCTCGTCTTTACCACCTCACCGGCTTGGAGCGCTGTGGGGGTCAGAATATAATGCGGTTTCCCACAGCTTCTTGGTCCCAAACGCGCACGGTGGTAGGCCAGCAGCTTTCCTACACCCCGCGTGCACGGTCTCAGGCTTTTGTTGCGTTAGCTTTGCTGACTGCTGGTGCATGCGCCAATGTAGCCATACCCATTTTGTTGGGGAAGGTAATTGACACGGTCATCGTTGGCGACGCCATAGCGCCCGTTGCGATCTCGTTGGTGCTTATGGCCGCAGTCTCCGCGTTGCTCTCCGCGTCAGGGTTTTATGTTCTCTCCCGGCTTACGGAGCGAGTAATTGCCAACCTGCGCGAGGACATGGTTGCTACCGCCCTTCGCTTGCCCACTCACCGCGTAGAAGAAGCTGGCACCGGAGATCTGGTGTCACGGTCTACCGATGACGTTGCAGAGCTTTCTGCGGCTGTAACTGACAGCGTACCCGTGCTGGCAAAGTCGCTATTCGCTGTCGTGGCCACTGGGCTAGCGTTAGTGAGCCTGAATTGGCAATATGTAATGGTCGTAGCGGCTGTTACGCCGCTGTATTTCTTTGCCGCCCGCCGCTACCTACATCGTGCACCACAGCGCTATACAGATGAGCGTGCATCCATGGCAGAGCGTGCACGCCGGCTTCTTGAGTCCATACGTGGGCGAAAAACAGTGCGGGCCTTCTGCTTGGAAGAGCACATGCATGGTCGGATCGAGCGCGCCTCCCAGGGGGTAGTAGACAATGGATACGCAGCGCGAAGAACGATGATGGTCTTGCAGCTGTGGATGACCGGCATCGAGCTGGTAATGCTCATCATTGGGCTTGTGGTCAGCTACTGGGTCGTAAGATCGCAAGCGCTTAGCGTAGGCACCGTTACTGCCGCGATGCTGCTACTTATACGATTGCGGGGCCCGCTTATGGGCTTGATGCGGGTCATTGACACTGTACAGTCCGGCTATGCCTCGCTGTCGCGCATTATTGGAGTCGTCATCGATCCACCTCGGGCGGTGCCTGCCAGCGGAGCCCCAACGCCACGCGGCGTGGCCGAGATGCGGGATGTGAGCTTTAGCTACGACGATGGTGGCTGGGCTGTGCAAGACGTCAGCATCGAATTGCCAGCCGGGCAGACGGTGGCTTTAGTAGGCGCCTCCGGCGCAGGAAAGACCACCGTTGCTGCACTATTGGCAGGATTGCGTGTCCCTGAGGAGGGGAAAGTCTTGGTTGATGGGGTAGAGGTGTCTGCCCTTTCGGATACTGAGCGCGTGGCGCGATTAGCGATGGTTACCCAAGAGGTACACGTCTTTTCGGGCACCCTTCGCGCGGACCTCTCTTTGGCTGCCCCACAGGCTAACGACGAACAAATGCTCCAGGCGCTCGAGCGCGTGGGAGCACGGTGGTATGCGCAATTGGAACAGGGCCTAGATACGGTCATTGGCTCGCAAGGTATCCAGTTGGATCCTGTGGCGTCCCAGCAACTCGCGCTGGCACGAATTTTGCTTTTGGATCCGAAACTCGTCATTATGGATGAGGCCACTGCTGAGGCAGGTTCCGTGGGGGCCGAAGCCTTAGAACAGGCCGCTGCTGAAGTCACCCGTGGGCGAACCGCGTTGGTCGTGGCGCACCGGCTCGACCAAGCGGCACGGGCGGATAGGATCGTGGTGATGGATGATGGCCGCGTGGTTGAACAAGGAAGTCACCACGAATTGCTAGATTATGGTGGCCGTTATAAGCAATTGTGGGCCGCATGGCAGAAGGGACGACAAAGATGAACGCGAGGTCACTACGGGCCGTGCTTGGTGCGGTAGCTGTGTGTTTCCTCGCGTTTGCTGGCACCTCGTGTTCTAGCCAATCAGCAGATTCCCCGAACCCGGCAGATTCTACTGACACCGTTAACCTAGGAATTCCCACCTCCGCACCATTGAGCGGCCCTGAGCCGGGGTCCTATAGCACCATCAACCTGCCATCAGGTCGTTCCTTTATCCTCAGTGTGCCAAAAGATTATTCCGGAGATAAAAGATGGCCGATAGTCCTCGCCTTTCACGGGTGGGGGCAATCTGCCGAAAATCTCCGTGGTTATTCGCGTCTCGATGCCGCTGATGCCATTACGATTTTCCCAGAAGGTAAGAAAAAGGCGTGGAGCCCTGCACCGTATGCTAAGACCTCGACAACGGAAGATAAAAAATTCGTTCGCGAAATAGTAGACGCCGTTCGCGCTACCTATCGGGTAGATGACGCCCGGATTTTTGCGACTGGCATGTCTAATGGCGGCGGATTCGCTGCCTATCTGGCCTGCCAGATGCCCGATACATTCAAATCCGTTGCTACCGTATCGGCCGCCTATTATGAAGACATTCTGAAGAACTGTGCGCATTCTCCCGTAGGGCGGTTGGATATGCATGGCACGGTGGACCCCGTGGTGGGCTACTACGGAGGCACTCGCCATAAGACCAAATACTATTCCGTGGAGTCTGTACTGGAGCAGGATCGCAAACGTAACCGTTGCTCCACGAAGGTCAATACATCCCGCCTAGTAAATAATGCGCTCGACATGAAGTGGAGCGGATGCACCGCCCCTCTCGAGCACATTCGTATTGCAGGCGGGTCCCACGTGTGGCCGGGCGGCACCGCAGATGCACACAACGAGGTAGGAAAGTTCTTTGCTACCGATCGTGTCCTTGACTTCTTCGGAATTCCAGGCCGCCCCACCGGTACCGCGCAGACTTAATATTGCTTAAAGACGTGAAACTCGGACCCCGGAACCATTCGCACCCTTTCTATGCAGATATCTGCCACCGTCGAAAAGCCGGCGCGATGAGCAGTGCTGCGGGGAGAGGTTGGCTCCGGAATCTGGACTAGATGGAAAGACCGCGAACCACCATCCTCCGCGTTGAGCTCCAATACCGCCTGTGCAGTAGTCCCAGAACCAGCAAAGAAATCCAATACTCGGGCGTTCTTAGGCCCTGCAATGGAAATGAGGTGCTTGATGAGGCGTACCGGTTTAGGGAAATCAAAAATTCCCTCTAGGCCCATGACTTCTTCAGCATCGCGTCGACCTGTGCGGGTAACGCCAAAGCGTTCCCCATCCAGAATGGAGCGTGGCCGGGCACCGACTTTTTGATAGTTCTTGGTGTAGACAAATCCGCGTCGGAATACCAGCTCATCGTAGTGCGTCGCCACCTTTTCTTTGCCCCACCTCCAACGTGCAACATGGTTCTTTCCTGCCGGTTGGTCGGGCCAGTATTGCGTTCCATCTGGTGCGGAGATAGGAAAATCTAGGGAAGGAAGGTAGCCCAGTGTTTTGGAATCTAGGCGTACAAGGGAGTATTTCCCCTTCTCATCTTCATGGTTGTACTTCGTGGTGGTATGGCCTTGGGGGTCAATGTTGAAGCCCGGATTGTCTAGAGTGCGGGCATAGCACAGGATGTATTCGTGCTCTACTACAGCATATTTGGAATCGTTCTTTCCGGTTCCAGCCTTTTTCCAAATCAACTGGCCGGCAAAGCAACCTTCCCCAAAGACCTCATCGAGTACTTTACGGGTATTGGCAACCTCGCCCTCACCGATGGAGACAAGGATGAAGCCTTCGGTAGATAGCACCTCACGGGCCACGATGAGGCGTGGAAGCAGCATGGATAGCCATTCTGAGTGCCATTCTGCGTAGCTGCCAGAGCGCATCTGACGGCGCAACCGGTAGTTATCACGGTAGACAAAGTCCTTGCCTGTGTTATACGGCGGATCGATATAGATGACGTCGAAAAGCTCCCCTTGAGCTGCCAGCTCCTGTAGGGCGGGGAGATTATCTGCGATGAAGATGGCATTGCGGGTGTCAGTAGTTGTACTGAGGGCCGAATCTCGTGTGAAGCTCCGAGGAATGGGGGCGGTTGCAGCAGCGCGGGCGGCTTCCTTTCCCGGCCAAACCAAGCCGAAAAACTCCGTGTCGTTCGCTTCGTCGGGCGTGGATGCCGAGTGATCAGGAGTCATAGAGCCAAGCCTTTGCTATGAAGGAGGTAATACGGTCTAACGCTATCATCTGGAAGGATAAGCAATCCGTTTCATCTACTTGGTGATGAGGATGCAAAAGAGGTTCAGCGAATCTTGCTTTGGTGGGGGTGATCCGCTCTTGCAAGTAGTGCACTCCAGGATTTGCGCCCAAGACTATTTGGTCTATCGAGCTCGAAGAATTTTCGGTGGCACGTTCACGCAAGTGTAGGTACGTTGGGGTGTGTTGCCGGACACGGCAGCGGTTAGATAAAGCTAGAACTAGAAGAAAGGATAGCCACATGGGTATCTTCGATAAGGCAAAGGACGCACTGAATTCCGACAAGGGCGAAGAGTTCAGCGATAAGGGCTTGGACAAGGCCGCTGACGCAGCTAAGGGTAAGCTGGGTGACGATAAGGCAGAAAAGATTGATAAGGCTCGCGACGCTGCTGACGGCAAGATCGGCAACGAGTAAATTGCTCCACCCACTTAATCGGGTGAAAATTTAATACCAACTGTGGCCCCTCGTCCAGCTAGACGCGGGGCCACAGTTATGTAAACTCTGTCAGCTAGTTGCTGGGATTGGCCTATGCCTCTGCTCTCGCCTTTTCGTGGGTGAAATGTAGCCAATAGCGATCTACTCTAAGCATTTCTATATGGAATCGCTAGGATGACACTTGTGAACAATCTTGAAGGCACCGTTTCCCACACGGGCTCCACTAAGCGTCGTTTGCTAGAGCACAGTGCTCGGATTTTGGCCAAAGGTGGACGCGAGGCCTTGCAGGTTTGTACTGTTGCGGAACAAATTGATGTGCCCGTTGATGAGGCTAAATCCTACTTTGAGGATGACCGGGACCTCTACATTCAAACTAGCCGGTTCTTAGATGAACGGATTAGAGTAGCAACGTTTGAAGCACTTGATAAGTTGTCGGAAGATGCTTCGCCGATTGAGAAAATGCGCGAATCGGCCCGCGTTTACTTCAATCTCGCGATCGACACCCCAGCCTATTTTGCGGCATACAATAACTGCGAAACGGCAACGAGCTTTCCTAATTTTGAAGACGGAATTGAGCAGGCCAAGAGCTTCGATGCATTTCCACCTATTTTCCGCTGGCTCCTTGCACACATGCGGGAAGCAACTATCGCTGCGCGCGGTAGTTTTGACCACCGCCTAGTTGTCATCCAATCCTTGACATTCCTGTCTGAACTGCAGGGAATTACCCACCTCGCCACTTTCGGCATTATGCGTCACCTTTCGCCTGCGGCAAAGAAGCAGACCTTTAATGCGTGCATGGAAACATTGTTTTCTGGGCTGGAGGTCAGTCTGCGCAAAGGAGAGATTATCAGCTATGAGCCGCAAGCTCGCGTAGGGGAGCAGCCGGTATCGGTGACCACTGCGGCCAAGGATATGCCAAAGGACACGTCGGCAGATAAGCGCGCGGCCATTTTCCGCGGTGCAGCTGAGGAAATTGCTAATAATGGTCTGCCAAGCTTGCACCTTGGCTCCGCTGCCGCACGCGCAGGCGTTTCCATCGCGGATGCCGAACAGCTTTTTGATGGTGATACTCACTTTGTCCGGTCCTTGGAAGAATCCTTGGATGAGGCAAATACGCGGGCAATCATGCGTCAAAATGCAGCCGTTCCCGAAGGCTCGCACGGGCTTACCTATATCAAGGCCACTGGTTTCGGCTACTTGGAGTTTGCGCTTGCGGATCCCGTTGGTTTTGTGGCTCTCATAGAGGTATCGAGCCGTTCGATCGTCCCAGTTTCGTTCGATGATTCGGGGGATAGCGAACAGCCTTTTGATATGGGCAAGGCATTTAGCTTCATCATGAATTTGGTGCGGGATGCCATCTCTGAGTCCAATGGGCCGCGTTCGCCGTGGATCCTCTTTACCCAAATCGCAGCGCTCTGGGCCTCAATCCACGGGCTGTCGCAGCTAAGCACTGTAGGCGCATTGCGCTACCATTCGGCTGACTTTTATTTCGACTTAGCGTCTAGAGTCATGGACATAGTCATACAGGGGATGGTCAATGTTCTTGGACTCGAGACTACGTAGAAGAACTTCAACGTAGGAAAAGGCGCTTTACTAAATCCACCCATGGGTTTGCGCGGTGGTCGCTGCCTCATAGCGATTGCCAGCACCGGTCTTTGATATGAGGGAAGATACGATATTGCGCACGGTGCCATTGCTAAGGTGGATTTTGTTCGCTATCAGACGAGAGTCAGCGCCATCCAAAATGAGTTGTGCTACTTCTTGTTCACGGGGGTTGAGCGGGTTATCGGGAATAAAAACTGTCTCTTGAGCGAGTGCGGGATCAATCACTTTGAGCCCCGAGTGGACCCGCCGTATAGCTTCGGCCAGTTGTTCCGGCGGGGTGTCTTTGACTACGAAACCTGCTACGCCGGACTCTAGCGCGCGTTTAACGTATCCACCGCGGCCAAACGTCGTGACAATAAGGCTGCGGCAGGCGGTTCCGACAAGTCCTGCCGCCGCGTTTAGCCCATTCTTTCCAGGCATTTCTATATCCAACAACGCCACATCGACGCAATGCTTGGCGACGAGCCCCGCAACCTCGATGCCCGATGCACACTCAGCTACAACGGCAATGTCCGGTTCTGTCTCCAGGAGAGCTTTAAGCGCCCCGCGTACCAATGATTGATCCTCAGCAATGAGAACACGGATATTATCAGTCATTGTCCGGACCTCCGGCAGGTTCGAGAGGGAGAAAGGGGTCATCGCCATTCATAGTAACTAAGGCTATTGTGCAGCTATTTCTGCGCGCGAAGAGGAGCTGACCCCCAGCATCG
Source organism: Corynebacterium sp. p3-SID1241 (assembly GCA_025144025.1). Taxonomy (GTDB): domain Bacteria; phylum Actinomycetota; class Actinomycetes; order Mycobacteriales; family Mycobacteriaceae; genus Corynebacterium. The sequence continues at coordinate 27,837 of JALXWS010000009.1, forward strand.
TTGACGCGTTGGCGAAGACCAGCAATGCCACCTTGGGAACGTGGAAGACTTTTCTCTGCATCAAACCCGCAGCCGTCGTCTGCTACTTGCAGTTGGTGATCCGTTACGGTGACCCAACAGTGCTTGGCGCCCGAATGCCGCACCACGTTAGTGGTTAGCTCGCGCAGGGCCCAAGAAAATACGGCGTCGTAAAGCCCGGCTGCCGTCGTTGTTGAAGGCAAGTATGCAGCAATACCAGCGGTTTCGAGAGCTCTTTGGGTAGCGTGGATTTCTCCTTCAAAGGTGGGCATGCGCATGCGCGTGACCGTAGAGCGAACCTCCGCCAAACTCTTTCGGGAAAGATCGCTGACCTCCTGCAGCTCGCGCTTAGCCCGCTGCGGATCCGAATCCACTTGCCGACGCGCCAGCTCCGATTTGAGGTTGATAACGGTCAGAGAGTGCCCTAGGAGATCGTGCACATCCCGGGCTATGGCTTCACGTTGGCGAGCCAATTCAAGTTCGTGTTCTAGCTCAGTGCGGCTATCTTCGCGCTGGGAAAATGCACCTAGAAGCACGAGGAGAATGGGCCACTCGAAAAGGATGATCGAGGCCCATCCTATGTTCTCAGGTGCGAAATACCAGTAGACTGCCGCCAGCATTGCACCAGTCAGCAGGGTAAGTGTCAGAGCGCGTCGTAGCGAAAGGTTAAACCCGAGAAGCGCCGCAAGATAGGGCACGAAGGTGGTGGCCAATATTCCTAGGAAAGGAATAGAAAGCGCCGCTATCGAGGCAAGGACGATCCAACGAAGTGCTGCACGCTGCTCCGGGCGCCATCCGCGCGGATAATAGCCTATAGAGCCGAAAGCGAAAAAGTAGAAGCCGCCGAAAGCTAGGACACAGGTGGTGGCCCCGATTTGATCTACCGTTCCGAAGCCCGGCGCGAAGTACATTGCAACAAGACTAGGAATCAGAAAAATTAACCACACGCTGGCGAAAAGTGCGTTATTTAGGACAAAGCTGCGGCCAAGATTCCGAGGTTTAGCCATTAACGGCGCGCCTTGTCGCGAGTGGCGCTAAGGGTCAAAAGGGGATGCGGAAAATCCTCCAAGATTTCGTCCGCATCCCCAAATGTCCCTTAACGCGACACGCCGCAAATCCACACGAAATGTCCCTTAAGCCTAACCCTTTCCGGCGGTACTCATCTTGTTAGGTATTGCGATCTTGCTCGCAGTATGAGAAAAGCCGGCACCTTGTAGGTGTCGGCTGGAATTTTGTCGGGCTAACAGGATTTGAACCTGCGACCCCTACACCCCCAGTGTAGTGCGCTACCAAACTGCGCCATAGCCCGCCGTCGAACTGTGCGACTTGTCTAGATTACATCAGTAGGATTCTACTGTGAAATCCGGGGTGTAACCTGCGTTAAAACTCGCCGGTGGAGTACACCCAGGCGCCACCTAAACGGCGGAATGAGGAACGCTCCCGCTGCGAACCGACGGCTGCTCCCTTATAAAAGGCCTCAAACTCCACCACTCCCGAATTATCCAATAAACCACCGCCTTGCGTGCCGAGGATATCGAGTCGGTAAAACCTGATGGGAGAATCCGCTAAGTCGAGGGTCGCAGGGCGAGTATCGGGATCCCAGGTGCGCAGCAGGTAATCCTCGTCACCAGTAACAAAGGCGCTAAACCGCGAGCGCATGAGCGATTCCGCGGTGGGTGCATTGGAACCGGAATGGTACTTGCCGCAGCACTCGCCGTAGGAAAGTCCGGTTCCGCACGGGCAGCGGCGCGATGGATCGTAGGCCGGCATCAGTGAGCATCCACAATGGTGACGCTGCCGAGCATGCGCTCGACGTCGGTATCCTTCGCGGCAGAGCGCAGTGTGGATTCCTCCTCCGCGGAGAGGTCGCCGGCAAGCTCGATGCGGCGTTCAAAGGCGGTGGGGCCCGTTTGAGTGACACCGACGTGGACGTCGTCAAGCGCAAGCTTTTTACCGGCCTCCTTGATGGCCTGGGTGGAGGCGGTGGCTAGCGCGGACATGACAAGGCCCTCCGCCGTAAAGCCCTTGCCCTTGCCTCCGTTCTTCTTGGTGCGATCGGCGCTGAGGTTATGGTCGTTATGGCGCACTACCACGCCGAACCTAGTGCCAGTGGCCGGTTGCGCAACGGCAGCATCGGTACCAACTTCTGCAGGCCGATAATCTGGGACGATAAACTGCTCAGCCCAAGCGCCAATGAGATCTGCGGCCCTAGCTGCGGTACCTTGTTTCGTGAGCAGATGATCGGCCTTGTCGAGAGACACCAAAGATTTAGGGTAACGGGTGAGCAAGAAGATATTTTGAGCATTATCAATGCCCACGGTTTGGTCAATGGGGGAATGCAGCACCATCAATGGCTTGCGTAGCTTTGGCAAGTATTCCTCGGGATTAGTATCCGCCAAGTCTTCCAAGAACTTCCGGGAAATGATGAGGCCGCGGCCGCCGAGCACGACTTCAACCTCGCCATTGGCGTCGACCTCGCCAATCTTATCCGCATAATGAAGCACGGAGTGAGCTGGGTCAAAGGGCGCACCGATGGTAGCTACCGCCTTGAGGGACTTCATAGTGGTGGCGGCCTTTAGGGTAGCGGCGCCGCCTAGGGAGTGCCCCATAAGCAATTGCGGCGCAGAATAGTTTTCCGTCAGCCACGCGGCGGCGGCGTGGATGTCGTCGACGTTTTGGCTAAAAGTCGTATCTCCAAATTCACCGGCGGACTGTCCCAATCCCGGAAAATCGAAACGCAGGGTAGCGATGCCGAACTCGGTGAGCTGCTTCGCGGTGCGGGCAGCGCCGGGAGTATGGCGGGAGCCGGCGAAGCAATGGGCAAAAATGGCATAGGCGATCGGGGGAGAATCCGGGAAGTCGATGGTTCCGGCCATCTCGGTTCCCTGGCTCGAAGGCAGCTTTACATTGACGGATTGCATGAGAACTAGAATAACGGGCCTCTTACCCGCAAGCCATACCAGGTTGACTACAGTCGGAATGAGCAATCCAATAAAGGAGGATGAGGTATGGGCGCGTTTGATTGGTTCTGGAAAGCGATGGGCTCACAAAGCGAGCGCAACGATAAGAAATCTAAGGCCATTGTGGGTTCGGCTGATGATGCAGCCCGCACTTTGAGCCAGAAGGATGACGCAACTGTAGCCCAAGCCGCACGTGATGCCGTCCAAGGCGGCGAGGTCGCGGATAAGACAAAGTTCCTCGCGGCCCTAGCGGTGGCGTGCGAGCGCACCTTGGGCATGAATCCCTTTAACGTGCAGTCGCAGGCGGTGTTGCGCCTTTTAACCGGCGATGTCATCCAAATGGCGACCGGCGAGGGTAAGACCCTAGTGGGTGCGATGGCTGCTACCGGCTTCGCTCTTACCGGAAAGCGCGTCCATGTAGTTACCGTTAATAGCTATCTTGCAGCCCGTGACGCTGGGTGGATGCGTCCCGTGGTGGAGTTTTTTGACTTAAGCGTTGCCTCGGTGACCGAGGGAATGACTCCGGAGGAGCGCCGTGTCGCCTACGCCCAGAATATTGTTTATGCACCTGTTAATGAGCTCGGCTTTGACCTCCTGCGCGATAATCAGATCACCGACCGCTCCCAAACTGTGCAGGCTGCTGGCGATGTTGCCCTCGTCGATGAGGCTGATTCCGTGCTCGTCGATGAGGCCCTAGTGCCCTTAGTTCTGGCTGGCAACCGGCCGGGCGAAGCCCCAACAGGGCACATCACTAATGTGGTCTCCCGACTGCGCGAGAAGCTAGACTACTCCATCTCGGAGGACGGTCGCACCGTTCAATTGACCGAGGCCGGTGCCCGCCGTGTGGAGCAAGAATTGGGCATTGATTCGCTGTATTCCGAAGAGAATATTGGCACCATCTTGGTGAAAGTCAACCTTGCGCTACACGCAAAGGCACTCCTTATTCGAGATATTCACTACATCGTCGTCGATGGCAAGCTGCAGCTTATCGACGCCTCCCGGGGCCGCGTAGCCGACTTGCAACGGTGGCCCGATGGCCTCCAGGCGGCAGTAGAGGCCAAGGAAGGCCTGGAGGTTTCCGAGGGTGGGCGCATCCTCGATACCATCACCCTGCAGGAATTGATGCGGCGCTATCCACTTGTGTGTGGCATGACCGGTACCGCGGTGGAGGCGACCGACCAGCTGCGGCAGTTTTACGGACTCCATGTATCCGTAATCGATCGCAATAAGCCGCTGCAGCGCTTTGATGAGCAAGACCGCATTTTTGCGACGGTGGATGATAAGTCTGCTGCCATTGTGGCGGAAATTGCCACCATCCACTCCACGGGCCAGCCGATCCTTGTTGGTACACAGGATGTTGCCGAGTCCGAAGATCTGGCAGATGCTTTGCGGGAGCGGGGCATTGAGGTCAACGTACTCAACGCCAAAAATGATGAACAGGAAGCACAGATAGTGGCCGAGGCCGGAGATATCGGCCGCGTCACGGTCTCTACTCAGATGGCCGGGCGCGGCACTGATATTAAGTTGGGCGGCGCTAACGAAGCCGACCATGATGCAGTTGCGGAACTGGGCGGTTTGGCGGTTATTGGTACCTCTCGGCACCGCACCGCCCGTCTGGATAACCAGTTGCGTGGCCGCGCGGGCCGCCAGGGCGATCCGGGGTTGTCGCTATTTTTTGTCTCACTCGAAGATGATGTGGTCCAACAGGGTGGCGAGGGCGAAACTGTCCGTGCCCAACCGGCAGAAGACGGGCGTATCGAATCTAAACGGATTAGTGATTTTGTAGCACACTGCCAGCGAGTGACCGAGGGCCAACTACTCGAAATTCATGCCCAGACCTGGAAATATAATCAGCTCCTAGCCGATCAGCGCATCATTATTGATGAGCGCCGAGCCAAACTATTGGATACTGATCAAGCCTGGCAGGAACTATCCCAACGCGCTCCGGAGCGCACAGCAGAGCTACGGGAGGTCCCTGAGGAAGCACGCATCAAGGCCGCGCGCGAAATCATGCTCTATCACCTGGATTTGGCGTGGGCCGACCACCTGGAGCTTATGGACGATGTGCGCGAGTCGATCCACCTGCGCGCCATCGCACGAGAGACTCCGATCGATGAGTACCACCGCATTGCGGTGAGGGAGTTTAAGGACTTGGCCCAGCGGGCCGTCGACAAGTCTGTGGAGACTTTCCGCACAGTGCTTATCGACGCCGCTGGGGCGCACCTCGATGACGCCGACCTCGCTCGTCCGAGTGCTACATGGACCTACATGGTGTCCGATAACCCCCTAGCGGGCAAGGGAAATTCCGTGCTGAGCGGCATCGGAAACATTTTCCGGTGAAATAATTCCCCGCGAAGGGGCCACGGACTCACATGAGTCGCTAGTATTGTTATAAGTAACTCGTAACTAATCCCCGGAGGTAACAATGAGCGAGAACACCGGAACCCCGGAACCACAGGTAGAGACCACATCTGTATTCCGCGCAGACCTGCTCAAGGAGATGGAAAACGGCGCTAACGGGGCCGATGCTGCGGCAACCGGCACCGATAACCTGGAAGAAGGCCAGGCTCTATTGGTGGTCAAGCGTGGCCCTAACGCAGGAGCCCGTTTCCTATTGGATCAGGCAACCACTACCGCCGGCCGCCACCCCGAGGCGGATATTTTCCTCGATGACGTTACGGTATCCCGCCGCCACGCAGAGTTCCGCAAGAGCGATGACGGCCAGTTTGAGGTCGTTGACGTAGGATCCCTCAACGGCACCTACGTTAACCGAGAGCCCCGTAACTCCCAGGTTCTTGAGGTGGGAGACGAGATTCAGATTGGGAAGTTCCGTCTAGTGTTCATTGCTAACCAGAACTAACTCCAATTAGTAGACCAGCCGCGCTTCCATAGAGGGAAGGGCGGTGTAGTCTGCTTATGGCACGATAAGAACGTTTGAGTACCCCTAAGAGATAGACACAGTGAGCGCAGCAAATTCTTCGGCAGCAGCAGTACGCCGCACCAGCCCAAAAGCTAAGAAGTCTAAGACTATGTCCATTGGCGTGGTCTTAGAGACGCTGAATCAGCAATTCCCTGACGTCACTGTGTCAAAGATTCGGTTCCTCGAATCTGAGGGACTCATCAGCCCGCAGCGTACAGCCTCGGGCTATCGCCGCTTCACGCAAGAAGATGTTGATCGCCTGCGCTATATCCTGACGACGCAGCGCGATAACTACACCCCGTTGAAAGTGATCCGCGAGCAGCTGGAAGCAATGGATTCCGGCCAAGTCACTGCCATCGTCTCTGCGGGAAACGCGGAAACGTTGGTTTCCCCGCAGCAGTTTAAAGCCCCTGTGGTCACGCGTTTGACCGATGTAGAGGTAGCTACGCAGGCGGGTGCCAGCGAGGAAGATGTGGCTTCTTTGGTCAAATACGGCCTTATCGGGCCTGATGCCGCCGGCTTTTTCAATACCGACGACGTGGCTATTGTCTCTGCTGCTGTGGCGCTTAAGGCCTTTGGCTTCGGTGCACGTGAGCTAAAGTCACTGCGCAATAATGCGCGCCGGCAGGCGGATCTAATTTCTCAGGTGGCCGCTCCAGTAGCTCACTCCAACTCGGATACTGCCCACCAGAAGGCCGAGGAGATTTCTCAGCAGATGACCGCCCTCGTAGTGTCTTTGCACGCTACGTTGGTGAAATCGGATCTGCGCGACGAATACCACGCCTAATACACACTGGTTACTGACTTTGTGGGAGAGTGGTAGACATGAGTGATGTAACCCTAGAGTTCCACGGCATTCACCAAGTTGGCCCCGAAGATGATGTGTGCGCCCTGTTGCGCTGGCCCGAAGAGAATCGGTTAATTCCCGTATGGATTTCTCCCATTGAAGGCCTGCAATTGGCCGCAGTTTTGGACGGCCACCAGCCTAACCGCCCAACCTCCCACGATCTGATTTGCGAGGTCTTAGAAGGCACCGGCGGGGTAGAGGTTATTGAAATCGCTAACTACCACCAGGGCACGTTCATGGTGGATATTAAGGCTCCGAATGGCGAAGTTTACGATTCCCGCCTGAGTGACGCGCTTGCAGTGTCCGAATATTTCCATATTCCCATTACTGCAGAGCCTGATCTTCTTGCGCAGGTATCCGTATACGCCAGTGACGCGGATTTGAAGGAGTACTTTAACCTGGAGATTTCTACCCCCTCTTCAAGTGATTCCGGTCCGAGTAGCGAAAACGCTCAATCTTCTACGTCAGCATCAGGAAATGCGCAGGCAGATGCGGATTTTGAAGCCATGATGAGGTCATTGGGTATGGAGGAAAAGGATTTCCTTTCGGGGGATGATGACGAAAAAAGTTAATGACACGCGTGTGACTAATGGTGACAATGTGGTTAGAGAAGTCTAAAGTTGTACTTGATAGTTAAGCAGGCAGCGCTTGACGGGCGTATGCGCTTGGCTTTTAATTGATCTTTAGAACTTCCAACAAACCCCATTGGAGTAATTACGTGAGCATTAACGAGGACTCTCAGTCTGAATCCACCTATGTCCAGGAATGTCTCTTTGACGTCGGACCAGACGAAGAAGTGGGCTACCGTGTTCCCATTGCCTGCCAAGTCGCTGGCATCACTTATCGCCAGCTGGACTACTGGGCACGCACTAACTTGGTGAACCCATCCATCCGCACGGCACGCGGTTCGGGCTCCCAACGTCTGTACTCCTTCAAGGATGTCTTGGTTCTTAAGATCGTCAAGCGCCTTCTCGATACCGGAATTTCCTTGCAGAATATTCGCTTGGCAGTTGAATCCCTGCGGGATCGCGGGGTGAATGATCTGGCAGAGCTTACCCTCGTTTCCGATGGCACCACCGTCTATGAGTGCCGTTCCAACGATGAGGTGATTGACTTGCTTGCCGGGGGCCAAGGCGTCTTCGGTATCGCAGTTCCGGGCATCCTCAAGGAATTGTCCGGCACCATTTCTTCCTTCCCTTCCGAGCGCATCGAAGACTTCGCCGAGGACAACGTGGTGGGCCTCGACGAGCTGGCGGCTCGCCGCCAGCGCAAGAGTTCCTAAGCAAAGCTCCAAAATATATCCACCCGACTTCCCAGCTCACGGGGAAGTCGGGTGGATTTTTGTCTTTGCCGTACCTCAGGCCCAATGGACACAGCCCCCAAGAGGCCGTCGGACCCTAGCTTAAAATCTCCTAGGGCGCGCCACTTCCCGTTCCGGACTCAGCACTGGCCGAAATCCATTGGAGTCACTGCACTAGTGCGGCCGTGTCAAAGGTAAGGGAATCAAAAGGCACCGGCCTTAAGCCGGTGCCGGTAAGAGGAGAAATTGCGGTGGATTAGATGCCTACGGCCTTATTAAATGCACCCGAGAGCTTGGCTTCATCTGCGGAATCAACAGAGGTAAAGTCGTCCGCTGCAGACTTAAGAGCATCATCGATACTGCCTCCGCCCACATGCACAACGCTTAAGGAAACGTCCTTGGAGGTGGCGTCTTTAAGCGCTGCCGTGAACTGGGCATCGTCCATATCCTGCTGCGTACCAGTAGTTACCACGAGCACGCGTGCCTTGTCGTCGCTGCCAGCGGCTTGATCAGCAGCATTGACCACTGCGGCTACCACGGCGCTCCGAGTTTGCGGTACACCGCCAGTGCCAAAGCCACCGAGGGTGCCGGCTACAGCATTGCCATCACCGAAGCCCAAATTTTGGCGGAAGCCAACTGTTGCGGTCTCTGAAATAGGAGAGGAGTAGTTCCACAACGAAACTGTGCTTCCGTCGTTGGCCAAGTCGGACGCGGTGGTGCCCAAGGCTTGGGAGACGGGACCAAAAAATGGGGTCATAGAGGAAGAGGTATCGAGAAGCAGTAATGTATTGGCTGCCATGGCTACACCGGGTTTGGGCATCGGAGCGGAACTGGACTTAGGGGAGGAACTCTTTGTCGCGGAGGCACTCGTTGCCGTAGCAGAAGTGACGCTGGAAGCAGCCGATTCGGTAGTATCCGGCGCTGTTTCAGAGCCGCTTTCTACTGCCGCTGGGGCAGCAGAGGAATCGCTGCCATCATCGGTGCCACCTCGGAGAAGGAACGCCACTAGAGCAGCGATGGCCAGCAGCGCGATAATGGCCACTGCAATAACCCATCCCGCTACTGCGAAGCTATTCTTCCCGTTTGAGTGCCGTGCCATGTTGTGTAGTCCTCCCAAGCAAAATGCCGTTGTTAGTGGCTCATTGTAGCGGGGCGAGTGCCTGATCTATCACAGCGACAAGCCGCTCGCGCAGTGGTTGGGCTCGGTGGGCTAGTTCGCGCTGCCGCGATACATATTCTGCCTTTCCCTCTGGTGTTTCAATCGGCACAATGCCAAGGCCCCAATCCCGGCAATCGTAGGGAGAGGCCTCCATATCGAGGATGCGTGCCGCGATTGCCAAATCTAAGCACTCGAGAAAAAGCTTTCCTGGTACTAAGGGTCCGAGCTTCCACGCCCATTTATAGAGGTCCATGGTGACGTGAACACAGCCAGCCTGATCATTGGCGGGTTGATCCTCGCGGTGAAGAACCGTCAGATTGAGGGGTCGAGCGGGTGGAGTAAAGAAGCGAAAGGCATCATAGTGGGAGCACTTAATCGCGTGCTCGTCGACGACGCGGTTAGTCCCTTCCGCGCCCAGGCGCAACGGCAGCGAGTGGCGCGGGGAGTCTGTGTGGTAAACCATCGCCCATTCATGGAGCCCAAAGCAATCAAAGTGTGCCGGGTTGCCTGCAGAGCTGCGCAGGAGGTTGGAGATATAGCGAACCGAACTGCCACGGCGCTGCAGAAAGTTGGCAAGGTCTACGGTTACACCGTCTTCGGTGGTGCGGTAATCGCGCCACTCGGTGTGAGGCGGAGTGCCTTCTAGGGCAATGCCTACACCCGGATGCCAGCGTTTCAGATGGGAAGGCCGGACTGGATAGTACTCAAAAAGGAAATCGAAGACAGGGTGGTAGCTGCCAGGATACCGGAAGTGTTCCAAGCGGTCCGTAGCTTGCTTTTCATGTTCATGCAGTTGAGCAGCCCAGTCATCTGGGCGCAAGATATGCATAAGCGTCTTCCTCCTTGTCTTAGTGGTGCCGGCGACGAGCAGCTTTAGCACTGGGACGGCGGCGTTGGGAATTGGAGCTCTTTGCAGCGTTCTTCGGTTTCTGCGTGGCGGCCTGCCCAGGTGGGGGAAGCGCAGGACCATTAGGTTTGCGGGCTCCCGTAACCTCCTTGAGCGCCGGCGCGCCTGCAGGATTGTCACGCTTAGAAATATCGTGCTCAGTAGCCATGACGCCAGCTTTGTTAATAAGCGTTGCTACTTCCTTGCGTTGTTCATCCATCACCAAAGTAACCACCGTGCCCGCTGCTCCGCCGCGTGCGGTGCGGCCAGCGCGATGGAGATAGGCTTTGTGCTCTGCGGGGGGATCGACATGAACGACAAGGGAAACGTCCGCAATATCGATACCGCGAGCAGCAATATCGGTGGCGACCAATACAGGCACGCTGCCATCGGCAAAGCCTTCAATAGCGTGGGTACGCGCGCCTTGGCCTTTATCGCCATGCAGTGGATAAGCGTTAATACCAGCGCGCCGCAATTTTTTGACCTGTCTATCCACGCCGTGTTTTGTGCGCATGAACATGATGGTTTTGCCCTGGCGAGCAGCAATGCGTAATACTACTTCGTTTCGGGCGGGGCGGTCGCCGACGAAGAAGAGATGATGGGACATGGAATCCACGGCGGCCCGAACCGGGGCGGTGGAGTGGACAACTGGGTCGTGGAGGAATTGCTCCACCAGCTTGTTGACATCCCCGTCGAGTGTCGCGGAGAATAGCAAGCGCTGCCCCCTAGCCGGAGTCAGGCGCAGAAGTTTGCGCACCTGGGGCAAAAAGCCCATATCGGCCATTTGGTCGGCCTCGTCAAGCGCGGTGATCTGCACCGCATCCAGGTGCAGCTTGTGTTGATTAACGAGGTCTTGGGCACGCCCCGGGGTGGCAACGAGAACATCAACGGGGCGCGCGAGCGAGCGGATATGGTGATTGATATTTACACCGCCCACCACGGCGAGTACTCGTAGACCAAGAGTTGCTGCTGGTTCATCAAGGCGTTGGTAAATCTGGGTGGCCAACTCGCGGGTCGGGGCGAGAATTAGCCCCCGGGGATGCGCGGGTTTGGAGGCGCCTGCTCCAGCGAGACGCGCTAGCATGGGCAGGCCGAAGGTATAGGTTTTACCAGAACCTGTAGGACCGCGGCCGAGCACATCTTTGCCCGCGAGGGCGTCGGGAATCGCTGCGCGTTGAATTGGAAACGGTTCGGTGATGCCTTGGTTTTGCAGTACGTGCACCAGGCGCTGGGGTAAGCCGAGATCGGCAAAGGTAGTCATCGTCTTCCCATCCTATCGGCAAGAAGACGGATCGCCGCATTGAAGTGGAAAGGCCAGCTAGAAACGAAAAAGGGGCCCTTTAGAGCCCCTCTTTAGCCGACGCAAGCCTAGTCGGTCTCGGTCAAGCCGCGGTCGCCGGACCACTCAATATGGAAGGTTCCTGGCTTATCGGTGCGCTGGAAGGTGTGTGCGCCGAAGAAGTCGCGCTGTCCTTGGATGAGGGCGGCGGGCAGGCGCTCTGCGCGCAGGCTGTCGTAGTATGAGAGGGAAGATGCAAAGACCGGGGCCGGCAGGCCCAACTGGGTAGCGGCGACGACTACTCGGCGCCATGGGTCGATGAGGTCTTCCAGCTCGCCCTTGAAATAGGGGTCGAGAATGAGGGCGGGCAGGTCTGCATTATTGTCGTAGGCTGCGCGGATGCGATCCAGGAACTTGGCGCGGATGATGCAGCCGCCACGCCAAATGGTGGCAAGGTCGCGCGGGTCAACGTCCCAACCGAATTCCTCAGAGCCAGCCTTGATCTCATCAAAACCCTGGGAGTAGGCGATGAGCTTGGCAGCATAGAGGGCTCGGCGCACGTCTTCGATGAACTCTGCCTTGTCTACGTCCAGCTTCTTGATGGTGCCGGAGGGCAGATGGCCTTCTTGGGCGGCGGTGCGCTGAGCGGTGGAAGAGGATAGCGCTCGGGCGAAGACGGATTCGGCGATTCCGGTAATCGGAACGCCAAGCTCTAGGCCGTTGATGGCGGTCCAGCGGCCGGTACCCTTCTGGCCGGCGGCGTCTACAATGACGTCGACAAGCGGGGCTCCGGTCTCTGGGTCCTTTTGTGCCAGAACCTCAGCGGTGATTTCAATGAGGTAGGAATCGAGGTCACCAGAATTCCATTCGCGAAATACCTCTGCTATTTCGGCTGGCTCCATGCCTGCGCCGTAGCGAAGCAGCTGATAAGCCTCACCGATGACCTGCATATCGGCGTATTCGATACCGTTGTGGACCATCTTGACAAAATGGCCGGCGCCATCTGGGCCAATGTGGGTCACACATGGAGTTCCATCCACGTTGGCGGCGATGGACTCTAGGATCGGGCCGAGGGTTTCCCAGGATTCGTTAGGGCCGCCGGGCATGATGGCGGGGCCATTGAGCGCGCCTTCCTCGCCCCCGGAAATACCTGCACCGACGAAGTGCTTGCCGCGGGCGGCTACTTCCTTTTCGCGGCGGATGGTGTCAGTGAACAAGGCATTGCCGCCGTCGATGATGATATCGCCCTCATCCATGGCCTCAGCAAGCTGATCGATGACTGCATCAGTAGCCTTGCCCGCCTTAACCATGATGATGGCCTTGCGCGGGCGCTCCAAGGAAGCCACGAAATCCTCGATGGTCTCCGAAGGTACGAAGTTGCCTTCTTCACCGTAGGCCTCAATGAGCGCGTGGGTCTTTTCAGGGCTGCGATTATATACCGCGACGGTATTGCCGTTGCGGGCAAAGTTACGGGCCAAGTTAGAACCCATTACCGCCAATCCCACGACGCCAATCTGAGCAAGTTCATTCTTATCAGTCATGATGCCCATCCTACGTCACTACGATGCGGCGCTGGCATCAATGGCTAGGCTGGTGGACTATGTCGGATACGCAGAAACTCAATGACTTGCTCCATCTTGCACATACGCGCGTGCTCAATGCGGAAGAATTAGAGTCACTCAATGCCTTAAACGGCGGCCTAGCGGAACTACTTGGGCTGCAGTTTACTCACGTTGGCCCCCGAGAGGCACGCGCGAAACTGCAGGTCCGCCCGGAGCACCACCAACCCTGGGGCGTGGCAAACGGTGGGTTGTATTGCTCCATTGCAGAAACTGTGGCCTCCATTGCCAGCGTGGCGGCTGCCGGCGCCCCCGCGGTCGGCGTGAATAATTCCAGCGACTTTATCCGTTCAACTGGAGAGGGAGAGCTGGAGGCGGTGGCCACCCCAGTGCAGCTAGGTAGCCGCACGCACTTGTGGAGTGTTGAGATGCTCCAGGGTGGCAAGCTCATTGCCCGGACCACTCTGCGCACCATGATCTTGAGCTAATCCACCCGTTCGGTATTAAAGTTCATTCCGTGAGTGGAAAGCCGTTTAAGGTACGGCTCACCGAGTCCAGTGGCCGGGGTCAGAATGCCGCCGGTACGTTCGGCCGCCGTGCGCGAATCCAAGAGGCATAACGCGGCTTGGCTCAGCATCATTGCGGTCACCTCGTAGCCGGGATCACCTTGCGCGGAGAGTGTTGCACGCCAGCGCTGGCCGTCCTCAGTTATTCCATGGTGACTGACCTGGAAATGTGCGCCCTCCCGCCCAGGTTTGGGCAGAACCTTTTCCACCAGCGGCCGCAGGCGTGATTGGGTGCCATCAAAAAGCAACTTGGTGGCCAAGGCCAGCCCGTATGCCCGCGCGCGGCCGAGCAAACCAGAACCAGCTAACCATGCTTCCTTGTAGAACAAGTGGGTGCCCCATGCACGCCCAAGCAGGGCGTTCGAGCGGCGAACTACCCGAGTATTGAACATCGACATAAAAAACGGTCCCACCCAGCCAATGCCATCAATCTGCCTGACCTCGAAGTCCCGTTGGAGGCCTTCCAAGCGCGGGCCTGTTTTCGGATCCGGGTCCAAAGAATAAGGGTTGTGCAGGTTGCGGGCGATATCCCTATCAGCATGCGCGGCATGCGAGACCTGCAGCGATGAATCGATCGTGCCTGGCGAGATTCCGCCTTTGAGCTTGTCGACGACCATGTCAACCCGCGCAAATGGCTTTCCCGCAGCTAAAAAGAGGTTGAGCATACCAATATCGGACGGCACGGAATCGAAACCGCAGGAAGGGATAATACGCGCGCCTGAGGACTGGGCGGCGGCGTGGTGGGAGTCGATGCTACTGCGGATGAAGGGGACCTCGCCGCACAGGTCTACATAATCCACGCCGTGCTCCGCGCAGGCAGCAATGACATTATCGCCGTACAGGGTATAAGGACCGACAACGGTGATAACCACCCGTGTTCGTTGCACCATTCGCTCAACTGCAGTCGCGTCCTCGGCGGAGGCGATGGCGATGTCCCAGTGCGGGTTAAACTCATCGCGGAGGGCAGCCAGCAGAGGTCGGTTCCGACCAGCGAGGGTAACTGAAGGTGCGTCAATCGACGCTAAGTAGCGCGCCACCAATTGGCCAACGAGCCCGGTGGCGCCGTACACGGTGATATCGCTCATAGTGCACGAGCGTACCTGAGGCATTAAAGCCAGTGGTTCTTACGGAACCAAGCCCAGAGCCCTACGACGACCATGATCATGATGATAATCGCCATCGGGTAGCCCAGAGCCCAGTGCAGCTCTGGCATGATATCGAAGTTCATACCGTAGATACCGGCCACCAAGGTGGGCGCGGCCCACATGCCAACGACTGCGGAAATGGTGCGCATATCGGAGTTTTGCTGCATGGTGACCTTGGCTACCGAGGCGTCGATAAGCGAGGTGAGGCGCTCGTCGAAGCTGGATACTTGGTCTTTGACCACGAGCTCATGGTCGTTGACGTCCCGCAGGTAGGAACGCAATTGCTTAGAAATTAGATCTTTGTGATCTGAAACCATGGATTTAAGCGCCACCGATAAAGGATCGATGGCATGCTTCATCTCCAGCACCTCACGCTTAAACATGTAGATGCGGTCCACATCAAATTTGAGGTTAGGTGTAAAGATTTCCTCTTCTAGCTCATCAACCTCGATGCTAATGAGGCGGGAAATCTCCGAGTAGCGGTCCACCATCATATCCAGGATCTTCCAAGCCATCGCCACAGGGCCAAGCTCAACCAAATCCTGCTCATCTTCCACCGTGTACGCAAGGTTGGGCAGTTTTGCCCCGTGGCGCACAGTAATGATGAAGTTAGAGCCCATGATCATCTGGATCTCACCGGTAGAAATGATCTGGCGCTTATCCGTCACTTCATCATGGTCGCGGTAGTTAACGGAGCGCGCGACGACGAAGAGCTGATCATCGTAGCGCTCGAGCTTGGGACGCTGGTGGGCCATAACGGCGTCTTCCACGATAAGTTCGTGGATGCCAAACTGGGAGGCCACTTTGGTCATCTGGGACTCATAGGGCTCGTGCATGCCTACCCAAATGAAGCCGCGTCCGTATTCCTCGATAGCTTCCAAGGCAGAGCTGGTGGAGTACTCACCGGGAAGCGCCTCACCATCAACAAAAACACGGCAGTGTTCGATAGCACGCTCCGGCGGTACCGGCAGGGAAGATGGCTTACTGGGAGGTCCGGGTTTCTTGCGGCCCCTAAAGGGTGAAGGTACGGATGGCATCGTTTCAGCCTCCTTTGCGCGGTAGAGCGGACAAGTTCGCAGAATTTGGATTGCGATTTTTAGCAGCGGGTAAATCTTACACCGAGGACGGGTAATATAATCGAATCTATGCCTACGTGGAAAGAAGTAACCCAAGCTAATCCCGAGCACTCCCATAATTTTGCACGCAAATGGAAGCTGCTTGCCGCACAGGGCAAGGACATCAATGGTGAGGCTCGGCTTATCGACGCCATGGTGGAACGCAACTCCACCATTCTCGACGCCGGCTGTGGCACCGGCCGCGTAGGCGGCGAGCTGCTTCGCCGCGGCCACAGCGTCGTGGGAGTCGACGTAGATCCCATCCTCATCGAGCACGCCGAGCACGATTTCCCAGAGGGGCAATGGTTCGTCGGTGACCTGTGCGAGGAAGAGGTGCCAGAAGGACCCTTTGATATTGCCGTATCTGCCGGCAATGTCATGGGCTTCTTAGCAAAGGAAGGCCGCGAGCCTGCACTGCGCAATATTTTTAATTCCCTCAAGCCGGGTGGGCGCCTCGTTACCGGCTTTGGCGAGGGCCGCGGCTGGGAGTTCTCCGATTTCCTCGACATGGCGCAAAAGGTGGGCTACCGAGTCGACTTCACGTTCTCTTCGTGGGACATGAAGCTCTTCTCGGAGCACTCCACCTTCCTCGTCGCTGTCCTCTCGCGTCCGGGATCAGACCTACTGGCCTAAAAGCGCCTATCGGCTTGGTCGAAGAAATCGACCTCGTGGTGACTTGCGGTGATATAAGCGCGCTCGGCGCGCATGCGGGTTCGCTCATCCGCCCTGCTGAGCGCGTCCTCGACTATGTCAAGGCTTGCGCGTACTCCGTTGAGGAAGTCCTCGCCGCCGTACATGGATAGCCAGGAGTGGTATGGGTGGTCTGGGGAATCAAATTCTGCAAGGTGGAGGCCTACTTCTGCATACAACCAGTAGCAGGGAAGTACAGCTGCCGCGCCCACGACGTAATCATCGGTATGCGTCGAGCCGATGAGGAAATCCGTATAGGCACTGGTAACCCCAGAGGCTGCGGCAGTCATTTCGCTCTCCAGCCAACCGCGATGTAGCTCTGCCTCTACCGCTAGGCAATCGTGCGCCCCCTCGGCCCAGTGCAGTTGCTGTGCCGGTTCTGGTGCTTGGCTGGCGAGACGAGCCAGTGCCTTGGAATAGGCGTTGAGGTATTGAGCATCTTGGTCGAGGTAGAAGCCGAACGCATCCTTATCCAAAGCCCCTGTGCCCAGCGCTTGAATAAAGGGTAGCGCCTTGATGGCCTCCCAGTGATCTCCGGCCAAGTTCCACAGCCGCTGCGTGTGTGGTCCGGCCGCAGGAACGCGTGGCTGATCGACGTCATCCGGTTCCTTCAGGCTGCCGGATAGATAAGGCTGGGGCAGGGTAGAGGCAGCCTGCATCAGGCGCTGCGCGCGGTGCTGGTGATCTACGGGGCCATGTCCTTTACCCACTTGCAGCGCATCCGCATTCGCAATTGCCTCGTGCAACCACTGGGTGGACCACGTAAGAGCTGCGGCAGCGCTATCACCGGCACCTAAGCGTGTGGCCAAAGCAGAAGAAAGGGAGCAACCCGTCCCGTGGGTGTTTTTCGTATCCACGCGGCTTGAAGGCACGCGATGTACAGACCCATCTGGGGTTACTACCGCATTGTCTGAGATATCGGAATCGAGGTGCCCGCTCTTGACGACGACCGCGGTATCTGCAGCCTTGGCCCAATCTTTGGCAGTGGTGATGGCCTGCTCGAGGTCCTTAGCCTCTTGCGTCTGGGTCAAAACTGCCAATTCTTTTAAATTCGGAGTGATGAGATCGACCTGAGAACACAGATCGCGCACGGCCTGCTCTGCTTCTTCTTCCAAAAGCCGGTCACCGCTGGTGGCTACCATGACCGGATCGAGTACAACGGGAACGGTCTCCGGAAGGCGCCGGAGGAAGTCTGCGACCTTGGTGGTAATGGCGGCGTCAGCCAGCATGCCGATCTTTACTGCATCGATCTCTACGTCCTCAATGACCGAATCCAACTGTTCTTGCAGGAAATTCAGTGGGGGGACATGGACGCTGCGCACACCTTGGGTATTTTGGGCCACCAAGGCAGTAACCACGGTCATGCCGTAACCGCCCGCGGCGGAGATAGCCTTCAAGTCAGCCTGAATACCTGCGCCGCCTGTTGGGTCGGTACCGGCGATGGATAGAACTCGAGGATAGATTCCTTTAGCCACGAAAAGCCTCCTTGAGTTGAGCGGCAGCCGCTGCAGGATCTTGGGCTGCCATTATGTCGCTTACTACACAGATACCGGAAAAATCGTCGCCCGCCAGCTCGTGCGCATTATGGGTCTTAATCCCGCCGATGGCGACAGAAGAAATGCCGCGCTGTCGGGCGGCGTGGGCGAGAGCCTTGGCCGCATCCGGACCCATGCCGGCTGGGGCATCCTTCTTCGTAGCGGTCGAATGCACGGGACCAATGCCGATGATATCTGGGCGAGCATCATCCGCAATGGCTTCCAACTCTTCTTGGCTCCCAACGGATAAGCCGATCAGCTGATCGTCGCCCAGCTTGTCGCGGGCGACGCGAAATGTCATGTCATCTTGACCTATGTGCAGGTGGCAGCCGAGCTTGGCTGCCACCTCAACGCGGTCGTTGATAAACAACGGGACATCGCCCAGTACGGCAAGCAATTCGCGCGCAGTACTTTCAATCTGCTCATCGCTTGCTTCTTTGTCCCGCAGCTGAACAACGGTAACGCCGCCGCGAATAGCTTCTTGCACAATCCCAACGACGTTGTCGCGCCTGCCTGCAAGATGCGGATCGGTAACGAGGTAGAGCGTCCAATCAATAGCCATTTAGATCCCCTCGCCTGGGGTCACGGTGATGAGGCCTTCGATGTCTGCAGTTGGAACATCGTAAAGCGCATCGAGCCAGGCTACAGCAAAGGAACCAGGCGCATGCTGCTTTTCAGCAGCGATAGTGCCGGCCGCGCCAACGTGTGCGTGGGCCGCGATGATGGCCTCGAAGGGATCTTTCCACGATGCCAAATAAGCTGCGCAAATAGCACCGAGTGAACAGCCAGTGCCAATGACGTTTTGGAGCATTGGATGGCCCGATTCCAAGTAGACCGCACGAGTTGTATCACCGACGTGGATGATGAGGTCTCGCGGCCCTGAAATGGCCACCACGGCGCCGGTATCCCGAGATAGGGTCAAGGCAGACTCAATAGCGGCGTCAACGCCATCGGTTGATTCCACCCCGCGGCCTCCTTGTCCAGTGCCTGCTAGGGCGATAATTTCCGATGCATTGCCTCGGATAGCTGCCGGCCCCTGTGGCAGCACTTCCCGCATGAATTCGGTGCGCTTAGACAATCCACCAGCGCCCACAGGGTCTAGCACCCAGGGAGTCTGGGCGGCATTCGCTCCCGCGATGGCTTCGCGCATGCCGTCATATTGTTCGGAGGTAGGAGTGCCACAATTGATCAGAACCCCACTGGCTATCTGGGCGAATTCTCGGGATTCTTCCGGGGTATCCACCATTGCGGGGCTTGCGCCGACGGCCAAGAGGGTGTTGGCAGTAACGTTGCTGACGACC
Organism: Corynebacterium sp. p3-SID1241; assembly: GCA_025144025.1. Lineage (GTDB taxonomy): Bacteria > Actinomycetota > Actinomycetes > Mycobacteriales > Mycobacteriaceae > Corynebacterium. The sequence continues at coordinate 47,117 of JALXWS010000009.1, forward strand.
TTATTGGTCAAGCATTGAATAAGCGGCGTGGACTCGCGCACGGAATCGTGTGCGCGCAGAAAAGAATAATCCACAACTATCCCTTCGCTAGTTCTAACTGAGTGCAGGTTCGATGGGTGTATCTCAGCCGCACCGTGTGCGGCACCCCATGTTGTGTGTCTCAGCCTAACAAAGGTCACGGAAACTATGTGCGAAAATCTTGGTGCTAGCGCCAGGCAAATAGAAATCGCCGCCCGTGCCTTGCCTTGGGGCAGGTGGGCGGCGGTGCGAGCGAGGAGGTACTACTTCTCGTGCTTGTTGATGATATTGCGTGCGATGCGCTGCTGGGTGGTGATCTCCAAGTTGCCGCGATCGCGGGAGAGAATATTGGTTGCCCAGTTAACCAGGACTGCCAAACGGCTGCGCAGACCAATAACGTAAGTTAGGTGCAGGCCCAGCCAAGCCATCCAGCCTGCGAAGCCACCGAACTCGGTTTTGCCCAGCTTGACGACGGCGTTGAAGCGCTTGACGATGGCCATGGAGCCCTTATCAAAGTAGTCGAAGGCTTCCTTCTCGTTTGCGGTGGACTCCTCGTCCACCTTGGCCTCGATGAGCTTAGCGACGTGCACGCCACCCTGGATTGCAACCTGTGCCAGACCCGGCAGGCGGTTGAGCGAAATCATATCGCCGACCATGTAGACGTTATTGTGCTCGCCCACGGTCAGATCCTCGTTCACGGAGACGCGCCCCGCGCGGTCTGCCTCGACGCCAGCCTGCTCAGCAACCAGCTTGCCCAGTGGGGAAGCGGCCACACCGGCGGACCAGATCTTGGTTGCGCCGGTAAGGGTGGTCTCTTCCTCAGTCTTCATGTCCTTGTAGGTGACGGTATCCGCGGTTACGTCGGTCACCATGGCGTTGAGGTGAACCTGTACGCCTTCCTTTTCCAAGGTGCGCTGTGCCTTGCGGCCCAGGCGCTTGCCGAATGGCGGCAGAACCTGTGGGGCGCCATCGAGCAGGTAGATCTTGGCGGAGGTGGTGCCGTAGTTGGAGTAAACATCGTTGAGGGTACGGTTTGCCAGCTCGGCGATCTGGCCGGTGAGCTCAACACCAGTCGGGCCAGCACCAACGATGATGAAGGTGAGCAGGCGCTCGCGCTCCGCGGGGTCGTCGGTAAGCTCAGCCTTTTCAAACGCCGAGATGATGCGAGAACGCAGCTCCAGGGCATCGTCCAAGGTCTTCATGCCAGGGGCGAACTCGGCAAAGTGGTCGTTGCCAAAGTAGGACTGACCGGAACCGGCGGCTACAACCAGGGAGTCATAAGCATAGGTGCGGCAGAACTCGTCCTGCTCAGCGGTAACCGTCTGATCCGCTAGGTTGATGTCAGTAACCTCGGCGTTAACGAAGTGGACGTTGTCCTGATCGCGCAACAACTGGCGGGTAGAAGGGGCAACCTCACCGGCGGAAATCATGCCGGTTGCTACCTGGTAGAGCATCGGCTGGAACAGGTGGTGGTTCTTCTTATCGATGAGGGTAATTTCCACATCGGCGTTCTTCAGCTTCTGAACGGTGTTAAGGCCACCGAAGCCGGCACCAACCACGACGACGTGGTGGCGGCCACCGTTGGGGCGATAAGGGGTATCAGTCATGGAATTAATGCGACCTTCCTTAAGAAAGCTAATGTTTAGTACCCATACAGTCTAAACACTTCAAACAGAACGCGCATACTTAATAGTGATTAACTTGCGTTAGACGCACTTGGCTGATGAGGACGAAACGAGTCTGCATTCGCGGAGTGCCTAAACCTTTAGGCTCGCATAGCTGACTAATGTTGTTGCAGATAGTGACTTCTTCCGCCCACCAAGGAGTGCACCTGGCATTATGACTTTTACCCGCCCCGAGCATTTGACCTCTATTGATGCTGATTCCTGGCCGAACGTGGCAACGGTCCCTGCGTCTCGTTGGCCTGGTATGAAAGCTCGCCGGGCAGAGGCTGAGTTTGCTAAAGCCTGCGACGATGCAGGCCTGGAACTAAATCTAGAAACGGAAGGCGGGCCCGATCTCAAGGTAGGCCATGATGCCCTGTTCGAGCGAATCGCCGCTAGCGGTTGGCTGGGATTTGCGGAAAGCTTTATGGCAGGAGAGTGGACCGTCAGCTCTTCGACGCAGTTAGTTAAGGTTCTGGGCCGACTTTTAGGAGCAGGCTACCTCCCCAAGGCAAAGATGCTTGGGGTTAGCGACTCGGAGCCAGGGGAGCTGCCGCTAGATTTGGTGCGTCTATATTCCGGTGATGGATTGAGCCATGCGGGAGGAATCTTTTCCAGTGGTGTGCCTACTACCATTAGAGAAACGGTAGAAAGCTACAGCCCAAAAGCTGGCCGCAAAGAGCCAAAAAGCCATTTTGTAGATGTCACTACTTTAAGCGAGCCCACCAGCGTAGATAGGGACGACCTGGGCGATGCGCAACGGCGCGCGGCCGATTGGTTACTTGATGCCACCCGAACTGGTGCCGGAACCCACCTGTTGGTCTATCCGGCTGCCGGCATGCAGCCTGGCATGCGGGCAACTAAGCGGCGCGCGACTGTGGACGTTTTAACCAGCGACGTGGACCAGATAAGTCAAATGCGGGAGGCACTAGTACTCGAGGGGGCAGATGACTCCATTCACGTCGAACGCATTCCCGGAGTAGTCCCAGATCCTAAGCAATGGCACGGGCATTATGATGCAATTGTTACCGTGGAGAAGGTAGAACAACTAGGGCCAACTGAGCGCAAAGGATACATCCGTGCGGTTGATCGATTTTTGACCCCGAACGGACGGGCAGCAATACAGTCCATCGTGGCAACTGACTCCATGACCGAAGCTGGCAGGGCCTCCCTACAGGCCCTGCGAGCATATATTTGGCCGGGCTTGGACTATCCACTTACCACCGATTTGCACCAACTGGTGGATAAGAACTCCAACCTCCGCATCGTGTCCGAGACTCACGTAGGCACCCACTACCTAGAATCATTGCGTCAGCAGAGATCCTTTTTTGATGGGCACCTCCGCGAGGCTGCGGCGGCTGGTTTCGACCCAGTATTCCGCCGCTTGTGGACCTTCCAATTTGCTCTCCGTGAGGCGCTTATGACCCTTGGCATGATTGATGCGGTCCAGTTCGGGTTGGCTCACCGCAACCGTGGGGGTAGGCGTTAGGCGGGTGGCAGCTCGTCGAAGTTCTTCATCAGCTCCGCGCTTGGCACAAAGAAATTGGTGCCCGTAAGGGCCGTGGAGAAATCGAGGATGCGATCGTAGTTTCCTTCTGGCTTGCCAATGAACATATTGCGCAGGCGCTCCATTACGTTTTCTGGATCCTTGGCATAGCCAATGAAGTAGGTGCCCATTTCACCAGCAGAGAAAGAACCAAAGACCATGTTTTCGCGGTAGATATCTTCCTCTAAGTCATTGAGTGCGACGTGGGAATTTGCTGGCTTAGTGTCATCGTCCAATTCGATATCGTCGGCTTTGGTGCGCCCGATGACTTTCTCTTGTTCTTCAGTGCTCAGCTCATTCCACTTGGCGAGGTCATGGATATATCTTTGAACGGTGACATAGGAGCCGCGGGGGTAATCGGCGTCATCGCCAAGCAACACGGTATCCAAAGCTTCTTCTGCCAAGGGGTTAGCAGTACCATCCACAAAGCCTAGTAAATCGCGCTGGTCAAGGTACTTAAAACCGTGGGTCTCGTCGATAACGGTTGCGGCATCACCCAGTTGATCTAGAACCTGGCGGGCCATTTCGTGGCAGAGATCGTAGCTATTAGCCCGGAAGTGGAACAGGATATCGCCTGGAGTCGCGGGAGCATTATGCGCTGCGTCAATGGCCTCAAATTCCTTCAGCCGATCAGGAAGGGGAGCGCTGGTCAAACGCGGCCACATGGAGGCCCCGATGCCAACTACGGTATAAAGCTCACCCTCGTTATAGCGGAAGTTCACGGACTTGAAGAGCCCGGCGAACCCCGTGAGCATGTCACGGGTGGCTTGCTCACCGCCGTTCTTGATCTCTAGAACTAGGAAAAGCGCTGCGCGGGAGGGCTTATCTACTACATGCTGAATCGTCATAACATCGATTTTACGCACCCTGTGGTGAACAGATCCGCTCGCCGGCTTGGAATCGCCCCTGATAGAGACCTGCTTGGCCTTTAAATGCGCTAGTGTGCGTTCTAGTTGAAAACTAACCGATAGCCGGGTGAGAAGATGTGGGCATAGATACCAAGAAGCAGAAGAAAAGCACCGCTCGGATCTTCGTTTTATTTGCGCGGAAAGACGATTCATATGATGATTCTTTTGCAGGGGTTGCGCTGACGCGCCCCCAAGAAAAAGCCATGGGGCAATGCGTAGACCGCCCAGGGGTAACCTGTTGGACTGAAGAGACATGCCTGCGTGGCTGGAAAGGTCCACTGGATGCAGAACACCATCCGGAAATGGTTTACATCGTATTTAGCGGTGGGCGCGCTCAGGGATCGGATCCGTCGAGCGCAGAATTCGATCCCGAGCTTAAGGCCGCGTGTACTACGAGAGGCCAAGCCGAGAAAGAAGTCATCCGCCGTATGGGAAATGACCAGAGCCCAATTTTCGTGAAGGAATGGCACATCTGGAAAGCTTCGTTCGGGCGCGTGTTGTCAGGAGCGAACGGCAGAGGCGAGGTGCAGGTATCAATGTATGGAGTCAGGAACTAAAAGGGGAATGCCACCCCTACTTAAAATGACATAATGTACATTATCGGACAAACTCTCACATCTGGGTTTATTGTCTTCTCGCCATTACAGACTTCCACCCAGTGTCAAGCTTTGCAGATATTGTTTCTGAACCACGGCTCAATTTTCGCCAGTACCTGAATGGCGTTGTGCTTTGCTTCGCGACGCCTCGCGGTCGCTCCCACGCTATCCGACGGTTCGCCAGCTTTGGGCCTAGGCGTGGATTCCCGCTTCAGCCGTCTGAGTACATATTTACGATGTCGGCTTCGTCAGAAGCCTTAAGGGTTTCGCTATCCCGCGGTGTACCGATTGTGACTTCGCTCTGCTTGGTCACCGAATGGGTCGATATGGGTCAAGAATATGCCCTACTGGTGGGCACAACTACACTACCTTTTAAAGTCACACTGACGTTATTTGGGAAAATCCCTACGCCATGAAGACCAAAATTAACGATTACGGTACGCGCTCCACAGCTGCCAGATAGTCAACAGCGCCAAGATAACCGAGATCGCTGCGATGACCCACATGTGTTGAACGGCTACGAAAATCGTGAAGCCGATGACTACGACAAGGCGCAGCCACATAAACGGGATAATCTGACGGGTATTCACAGCCTAGTCCTCGCTAGTTCTTTTCAAAGGAAATGCGAAGATTAACCTCGCCTTTTTCTTCTACCTTGGCGGCAAGCATCTCTGGGGTCTCTACGCCGTAATCAAGGCGATCAACTGGCACGGTTCCGCCGATGACGATCTGGTCTCCATCACGAAGGACGTCAAAATCCTGAGTGATCTCGTGCGTCTTATCCTTGATCGTCAGATCGCCGGTGAGCTCAACCTTGCCAATGGTGCCGTCATCGGGGACGTCGGCAAGCGATGCTGGCTTCGTAAGCTCAAAGGAAGACTCCGGGAAAAGCTGGGTCTCAAAGAGCTTGGACTTCATATTCTTATCGCGGACCTTCTTATCCGTGGTCAGCTCATCCATATCAACAGTGACCATGGCATTTTTGAGGGTGGAATCAGAAATATCTGCCTGGCCAGTAACCTCGGTGGTTGAACCCGATGTGGTGGTCTTTTCCGCAGGTAGGACCTCATTAAAGGTAAAGCCTACCGAAGTATGGTTATCGGCACGGCCCTTGGCTACTTGCCACGACCCATCCAGCTCCGTTGAGGCGGCCTTGGCACCATCTGCCGAGATTGCTTCAGTCTTCACGCCTGTGCCTTTCAGGAGCGAATACACCATAGGGCCAATAGCCACGGCGGTGAGCAATACGATCAGCACCACAAAGATGGTGATGACGAGCTTCCGGTTATAAAAAAGCTTTTTCATCTTCTATCGAAGTCCTTCTAGGCGTCGGGCTAGCGTTACGAGCTCTTCGCACAAACCGCTAAGCTCTTCTGCGCTGGCGCCTTCCTCCGCGGCGGTATTAATGTCCTCTGCGGAACAACGTAGTTCAAAAAGTCCGTCACGCAAACTCTCTGCCTTTTCTGGAGTAAGGATTACGGCATTGGCAGGAATTCCCGTGCCGCTGACGCTATTTCTCTGCTCATAAGCGCGCTGCTTACAGGAGGCGCTGCAGAATTTGCGTGGCCGTCCCCTACCGCCTTGGTCAATGTCCTTCCCACACCATTGGCAGGAACCGACGTTGCGTTCACGACTAGCTGTACGGATCACCCGATATACTTTAGTTCATTTTGGGCGGGCTGGGAACAAAGGCGCGTGGGTGTTCGTTATAATTAGTAGCTCTTAGGCGAAGTTTTGCTTCGCACTCAATCAGGGATCTCTTTGAAAAGGATGATGTTGCATGGCAGATCGCGTACTCCGTGGCAGCCGTATGGGCGCAGTCAGCTACGAAACCGACCGCGACCACGACCTCGCACCGCGCCAGATGGTGAAATACCGCACCGAAGACGGCGAGATTTATGAGGTACCTTTTGCGGATGATGCTGAAATCCCTGAAGAATGGATGTGCAAGAACGGCAAGCTGGGCCACCTAGTAGAAGGCGAAGGCGTTGAGTCTAAGCCTGCTAAGCCACCACGCACCCACTGGGACATGCTGCGTGAGCGCCGCTCCATCGAGGAGTTAGACGAGCTTCTAGAAGAGCGCATTAACCACCTGCGCTCCCGCCGCCGTTCCGCAGCACGGCTTTTGAAGGAGCAACAGGAACAGCAGCAGAAGAACTCCTAGAGTTTTCCGCGGCATGGATTAAGCCCGTACACCTTAGGTTGTTAGTTAAGGAGTACGGGCTATTCGTTAGTAAGCGGGCTACTTCTTCAGCTGCGCAATCTGGTGTTTAGCCAAATGACCGATCTCTCCGGCGAAGTCCGAAATCCAGCTGGCACCCTTGCGGGCTTGCACGCCCAGATCGTGAATGGAGCCGTCCTTAACCTCGCGGTTGACCAGCTTCGACACAGCGCCGCCGAAGTCCTGCAGCTGCTCAGCTCGGTGGGCTACGCCCCACTTGGTCACCTCGAGCAGGGAATCTTTGACGAAGGAGCCATCGAGCTTGGACTCGCCATATTCGCGCTCGGTAAAGGTAATGGGAACCTCGCGGACGTCGAAGCCAGCCTTAACCGCGCGGAAAGCCAGATCCACCTGGAAGATGTAGCCCGCCTTGGACAACTCATCGAAATCGATGGATTCCAGAAGCTCGCGGCGGAAGGCACGGTAACCGGCGGTCATATCGGATAGCCCAGCGCCCAGCGCTACGGAGATGTAGATATTGCCCAAGCGGGAAAGGTACTCGCGGGAGGCCGGCCAGTTGACGGTTTCGCCGCCAGGGATGTAGCGGGAGCCGATAACCAGGTCTGCACCCTTGTTTACCTCTTCCAGCAGCAGGTGCAGCTGTTCCGGTGCGTGGGAGCCATCTGCATCCATTTCACACAGCACCTGGTAGTCGCGCTCCAATCCCCACTCAAAGCCGGCGATATAGGCGCCCAACAGGCCGCCCTTGCCCTCGCGGTGAAGAACGTGGATGTGGTCATTTTGCGCTGCAAATTCATCGGCCTTGTCACCGGTGCCGTCGGGAGAGTTATCGTCCACGATGAGGATATGGACCTCTGGGACGGCCTTCCTGACGCGGCCGGTAATGAGGGGAAGATTTTCTATCTCGTTATAGGTCGGGATGATGACCAAGGTTGAGGATTCAAGCGTGCTCACAGTGTTTATGCTCCTACGTATGTATCTGGTCCGGAGCGGCGCGGGGTGCGTCGCAGGCGGTTTGTGCGCAAAGCTACCAGTGCGCAGATTGTACCAATAATAACCATCAGCCATTGCAGGGGCGAACCAAACCTGACCGAAAAGGTCTCGCCGTTTCGCAATGGCAGCTGTTCTACTAGAGCGGCCGGGGTGAAAATCTCCGAGGATTGGCTAACCTGGCCATCCGGGTGAACGATGGCGGATACTCCAGAGGTTGCCGCCACTACTACGGCGCGGTCGGTCTCCATCGCGCGCAGCCGGCTCATGGCCAATTGCTGATAGGTCATATCGGAGTGGCCGAAAGTGGCGTTGTTGGTGGGCGTCGTCAGCAGTTGCGCCCCATTTTTCACCAAGTCCCTAAAGGCATTATCGAAGGAAACTTCGTAGCACGTGGCCACGCCCACCGGCACGCCCGCCATGGATACCACGCCTGGACCATCACCGGGTTTGAAGTCGCCAGCCAAGTCCACATAGTCAGAAACTTTGGCAAAGAAATCCCGCATGGGCATGGTCTCACCGAATGGCTGCAGGTACTTTTTATAGTGGTGGTCTCCCACCGTGTGGTTAGGGGCAAAGACCTGCATGGTGTTGCGGGCGCCCACCTCATCCCGCGTAGCGGTGCCAACCAAAACAGGTGCGTCTATCGCATCGACGGCGCCGCTGATCGCCGAGGCTGCCTTGCCGTCACGGAATGGGTTGATATCAGAGGAGTTTTCGGGCCAGATGACTAGGTCAATGTCTTTTTCGCGGGCGGCCAGCTTCTTTGTTTCAGCCACGTGGTTGTTGAGGACCGCTTGGCGTTGCCCGGCAAAGTCTAGGCCCATGCGAGGTACGTTTCCTTGGATTGCGGCAACCTTTGCTTCCCCGACAGTGGAATCGTCTCGGTTGATTCCCAAGCCTGCCACCGTCGCGCTTGCAAGGGGAAGTATCGCTGCTAACAGTGCGGTGCTCTTTGCCTTCCATCCGCGTTGAATCAGCAGCGCAGCGAGACCGCAGCCGCACAGAACAGTGGCTGCGGTAATGAGCGAGGTTCCACCCCACGGCGCCAGGTTGGCTAGCGGTCCGTCGATTTGTCCCCAAGCCAATTTCACCCAAGAGAAACCGCCGAAAGGTACCGAAGAACGCAGCACCTCCACCGCGAGGTAGAAGAACGGGAAGGCAATAAAACCGTATTTCCACCGCGCTACTGCTGCGCCGCCAAGGCCCAGCACAATGGCGTATACCGAAAGCCATACGGCCAAAGCGATGTATGGCCCGCTGCCCACCAATTCGCCGATCCATGGCAGCGTCAGCAGATACAGCACGAGCGAATGTGTTACTGCAAGAAGCGCGCCCACACGGGCGGAAACGTGCCTAGTTCCCCACGGCAGCAAGCTCGCGTACAGCAAGCCCACGCCCACAACGGCAGCCCACCACCAACCACGGGGCTCTATGGCGGCATACGTGAGCAGACCAGAAAGGCCCGCCACAACGAGGCGGGCAAGAGTCAGCATCACTAGCTCTTTCCGCCCTTGGACTCGCCACTGGAGGGTCCGAAGTCATCTGGATCCAGGTTCTCGCTCCAGCGGCGGATCTCTTCCTCATCCAACACCTCATGCCGGCCAGCATCCTGTGTGCTGGGGTGCCCATTTTGTGTTGCTTGGCCACGACCAAAGGAGCCAAAGTCGCCATAAGAGTCGTGCTGCTGCGCCATTGGGGTGGCCTCGTAGATCTTAACGCCCATGTTTTCGATCTTGCGGTACAAGGAGGCCGCCATCACCGTGCGGAAGACGGCGCGGGTCGGCGAGAAAATTAAGAGGGCTCCGAGGATCGTCGTCAAGAAGCCCGGCAAAGAAAGCAACATGCCGCCTACCAAGGTAAGGCCCACATTGCTGGCGGTCTTGCCCACATTGCCGCCGCGAACGACGTATGTACCGTCCCCTGTGCGTTCGACCTGCTTTCCCATCAAGCGGCGCACTTCAATGCCAGCGATGGACATTCCGAAGAACATGGTGACAAAGAGGGCGATAAGCGCCCAGCCAACACCGAGCCATTTAGAAACGGCCCAGAAGGTCAGGGTCTCTGCGACCATGTAGAGAGCAAAATACATAAACGGCATGGCCTCAGTCTAACGAGTCAGACTGATAAAGTGCTGGCAACACTCATGCGCGAAGGTGCAACCGCAGCAGGTTAGACTAGTGCGCATGTTTACTCCTGCGCTTTTTGAAGACCCCCGGTACGGCACGTGCATCCGCATCCACGTTGCCGGCGGCAGCACCCACGCCCAGGATTGGGTCACTTTGGCGCAGTGCGCCAGTGCCGTTGCGGATGGGTATGTCTACATCGACCGTTTCTCTGCAATCGAGCTGCGCGGTATTAAGGATGCGGAAGCACTCAATCAGCAGCTCCAGGAGTTGCAATTGCGCGCCACGGCGATGCCGGTGCTGGCTTCGCCTTTGTCGGCGGTAGCCAAGCAAACGGCCCAGGACATCGCGGCTGAGCTGGGCGCGGCGGAAGGCGGTCCCGGACTGGCAGTTATCGCCCACGACGACGTACCGACCGGCGCGGCCGCAGTCAGCCTTAGCATCGACGGGGACGGAGCCCTGCGCCTTGAGCGTTCCCCGCTTGGCGACGCCCCCTCGGACCCACTGACTCCACGCGCTGCCGCCCACCACTATGAAGTGGTGCTCCAAGGCGCTGAATTCCTAGAGCATAATGCCTCCGCCCTGGTTGAACCAGGCCCTATTGGCTGGCTGGATGATCATTTGCCTGCGGGCGTAGTTGACCTTGGCGCGGGCGTGCACCGCGGCGTCATCCCTGCCGAGTTTGCGCAGCTCATCGGCCAGTTAGAGGTAGACATCACCGTCACCCCGTGGGGCGGATTAGTCTTTCACAATATTGCCGAAGGTGACGCCGAAGTGGTACTGCGCGTACTCGCCCCACGCGGTTTTATCTTCGACATCAACTCTCCCCTGCTACGCGCAGAGTAAAAAGAACGCAGGGTTTAGCGCGGCATGTGCCGCCACAGTGGGCGCGGTACAAGCCGCATGACCCACGCTAGGCCCTGCAGAGCCCGAGGAATCCACATGGTGCGCGAACGCGGTTTTCCCCGCCGTGCATCTCGGGCAATGCAGCCGACAACTGCCTCCGCCACATCTGCCGGACGCACGGACAGTGGTGCCGGCTTCATCCCTTCGGTCATGCTGCCGATGACAAAGCCAGGGCGCGCGGTAATAAGGCCTACCTGGCTGCCGTGCAGCTTGTCCGCCAGTCCCTGACAAAAGGCATCAAGACCGGCCTTGGTAGATCCGTACACGTAGTTTGCCCGGCGGGCCCTCCAGCCTGCTATCGAGGAAAAGGCGACGATATGGCCGCGGTTCATACGCTGGGAAACGAGTGTAAGCAGTGAAATCTGCGCGGCATAATCGATTGTGGCGATGTCGACCGCGTGGGAAGCATCGCGTTCTGCCCGCTGCTGATCGCCCAAGATGCCAAAGGCTACGACAGCTAGCTCAAGTGGGCCTGCCAGCTCTATGGCGCGCTCAACCACACCGGCATGGGACGGAAAATCTGCGGCGTCAAAATCAAGCAGATGCACGCTGCGCGCACCCGCCGCCCGGAGCCGACCTACCACGCCTTCCATACCGTGGGTGCCACGAGCGGCGAGGACAATATCTTGGCCAGGGGCTACTCTCCTAGCGATTTCGCCGCCGATATCGCTACGGCCGCCTAGAATCAGTACGCCAGCCATTAACGGACGTCACGCGGAGCTTGGTTCAGGGACTCGTAGCCATCGTTGGTTAGCACCACAATGTCTTCCAAACGCATGCCCCACTTGCCTTCCAAGTAGATGCCCGGCTCAATGGAAAAGGCCATGCCTTCTTCCAAAGTTAGGTCATTGCCTTCCATAATGAATGGCTCTTCGTGCGTAGATAGGCCAATGCCATGGCCAGTGCGGTGGACAAAGTTGTCACCCCACCCCGCAGCAGCGATCGCCTTGCGGGTGATGGCATCGATGTCTGCAGCGGTGTTGCTGGGGTGGGCTGCAGCTCGGCCGGCGGCTTGGGCGTCAGCAAGCACGGCATAAGCATCCTGAAAGTCCTGCGGGGCCTGAGAGAGGTCGCCTCCTACTACATAGGTGCGGGTGCAATCGGAGTGGTAGCCGGAAGGCAAAGTGCCACCGATATCGACGACGACTGGCTCGCCCTCAGCCAACACGCGATCCGAAAAGCTATGGTGCGGGTTGGCGCCATTCGGGCCCGATCCGACAATGACGAAATCGATAACGGAGTGCTCCCGCAAGATGAGCTTTTCGAGTTTGTGGGCTACCTCGGCCTCAGTACGACCGGCCTGCATAAGCTGCGGTACCTGCCCGTGGACTGCGTCGATGGCACGGCCAGCCTTGCGCAGCTCAGCAATCTCAGCCTCGTCTTTGCGGGTAAAGAGCTCGGCCAATGCATAAGTGGCCAGTTCATAGCTGGCGTGTGGAAGAAGATCTTGGAAACGCAGCACGTGGTCTGCAGTCAGCGACTGTCCCAGCGCTACCTTGCCTAGTTCGTCACCTGCGCCACGCAGTGCAAGCTCATAAGGATTTTCTCCGTCATCCCAGCCACGCAACTCTACATCCAGCTCCCCTACTGGAGCAGCCTTGATATCGGTGATATCGGTATTAGGCGCAGCGATCCATGCATTACCCCGCTGTGGCACGACCAAGACCGTTAGGCGCTCGTGAGAAGAAACCCAGGAACCCGTGAGGTAAGCAAAGTCTGGCCCCGTGCCAATGAGGAGTAGATCGATGCCTTTGTCTACGCCCACCGCCTGCTGAGCGGCCTGCAGGCGGTGGGCGTAGACATCGGCGGAAAAAGTCTGAGTAACAGTCATGTCCCAGAGTCTACTCGCCCGCGTATGGACTTTTAGGCGCCGATAGCTACGACACCGCGCTGAATGGCGTCGATGGCGCGGCGGGCATTACGCTGAATATCACCGTCATATCCGGTCTTGGCCACCTGCTGCAGCAGATCAATCACTTGGCGGCACCAGCGGACAAAATCACCGGGGGTGAGCTCGGCCCCGGCTTCATTTGCCGCGGCCATGCAGTAGCCCAACGGCGCCCCGGCCGCCCATTGGTGTACCGCCAATGCGAATCCGGCCTCTGGTTCACGTGTGGTCGGCAGCCGGTGGCGCTGCTCATCAGCGGTAAGTTCGGTGTACACGCGCCACGTGGCATTCATAGCGTCAGCCATGTGATCGGTGGCTGCTTCCGGTTGCCCACTGGTGGCCTTGCGGTTTTCGAAACAGCACAGGGAGGCAACGCCGGCAAGCTCTGCGGGATCGAGTTCATCCCAAATTCCGCGCTTGAGGCATTGGGCCACGAGTAGATCGGATTCGCTGTGAATTTTGGCAAGGCGCTCGCCTTCCTCCGTGATCACCGGTGTGCGATCGGCACCGACCCCGGTGAACTCTACGTAATTCATCTCTGCGAGGAGGTCCACAATGCGCTCGAAGGTGCGGCCCAATGTATCCGTTGCTTTATTGACCTTGGATTGCAGCTTGTCCCGATCACGCTCGCGCCGTGCAAGCTTTTGTGCCAAGCCCGCCAGCTGTTCGCGGTCAGTAGCCGGCCAATCGTGAGCTGGATGAGCACGCAGTGCGTCGCGCAACTGACCTACCCGCTTATTTGGCCGGGCGCGGGTTTGGGACTTCATGCGCTTGGGCCGGTCGAAGTGTTCACGGTGCAAGACATCCTGCACATATCGGGTATTGCGGCGCGGGTTCTTGCGCACCGGCTTGGGGATCTTGATGCTACCGACTTGGATCGGTGGATTATTGATTCCGGCTGCATCGATACGTCCAGACCACCCGGACTCAGTGGTAATCCACGGGCGGGGATCCGCAGTTTGGTTAGCGGGAGTAACAACCGCGGCGAGAATCGGACGCTTCTTGCCGGGCATGGCAATAACATCGCCCAGCTGCAGGCGCCCCAGTACCGCGATAACCTCTTGGTTTCGTTGATTGGCACTATCGATTTTGGACTGCTTTTCCTCAACCGTGAGCTCGCGGCGCAAGCGAACATAGTCCATAAGCACTTCGGCGGGATCCTCCCCGTCCTTAGCAGGGGGCGCAAGGGATACCACAGCATCATCCAGCTGGCTTCGCAGCTCGCGCACGCGATGTTCGGCGCGTTCTATTTCGCGGGTCTCCTCCACGACCGAGCCATCCGCTTGGAACTGCGCAAAGGACTTTTCTAGAAGGCGCAGAGAATCCTCGAACCCCAGCATGCCCAGCAAGTTGATAGCCATATTGTAGCCCGGTGCGAAGGTGGAAATGAGCGGGTAAGTGCGGGTAGAAGCAAGGCCAGCTACTTGGCGCGGATCCATGGCGGGGGCCCACTGCACTACTGCATTTCCCAAGGTGTCGATGCCACGACGCCCCGCACGGCCAGTCAGCTGCGTGTACTGGCCCGGGGTGAGATCAACGTGGGCCTCACCATTGAATTTGATGAGTTTTTCTAGCACTACGGTGCGCGCTGGCATATTGATGCCCAGAGCAAGTGTTTCAGTAGCGAACACGGCACGCACGAGACCGCGTACGAATAGGTCTTCCACGATATGCCGGAAGGCGGGCAGCATGCCCGCATGGTGCGCGGCAAAGCCACGGGACAGGGCTTCGCGCCAGCGCTTAAAGTCCAGGACCTGCAGATCTTCTTCAGGAATGCCTTCCACACCCGCATCGACGATGTCCTTGATCTGCTGCGCCTCCTCTTGGGAGGTAAGCACCATGCGGCTGCGCAGACACTGATAGAGAGCGCCGTCGCAGCCGGCGCGGGAGAAGATGAAGGTGATAGCCGGCAGCATGTCCTGCGACTGCAGTACTTTCAGCACCTCTGGACGTCCAAGCGGGCGATAACGATCCTGCTGCCGGGAAGCGCCGGAGCGCCCCCTTCCCTTGCCGTGGAATTCGCTACGTCCGCCGCCCTTGTGATGGGCGCGGGCACGAAAACCTTTGCCGGATTTATAGTCCGCGCGACCGTCATCCGTATCACCAGCTTCAAGGCGCTGGATTCTACGCTCGAGCTCGGCGTTAACCTGGCCTCCTGACTCAGGCTCAAAAAGCGGATAAATCTTGCGTCCCAGCATCATCCACTGGTCGAGAGGAACTGGGCGGTGCTCGGAAACGATGACG
This sequence comes from Corynebacterium sp. p3-SID1241, assembly GCA_025144025.1. Taxonomy (GTDB): domain Bacteria; phylum Actinomycetota; class Actinomycetes; order Mycobacteriales; family Mycobacteriaceae; genus Corynebacterium. The sequence goes on from JALXWS010000009.1 coordinate 62,185, forward strand.
GTGGTATCGCCGCGCACAGTAGACAGCCAATCGCCGAATTCTTCCGAATTGGACACTGTGGCAGATAGGCCAATGATGGAGACATGATCCGCAAGGTTGAGGATGACCTCTTCCCACACCGCCCCGCGCGATGCATCGGCCAAAAAGTGGATCTCGTCCATGACCACGTGGGTCAGGCGATCCAAGGCAGGGGATTCTGCGTAAATCATATTGCGCAGCACCTCGGTGGTCATGACGACAATCTCGGCGTCAGAGTTGATCGATACGTCACCGGTGAGCAGGCCTACGGCTTCTTCGCCATGCTCTTCCACCAAGTCATGATACTTCTGATTGCTCAACGCCTTAATAGGCGTCGTATAAAAGCATTTGGTTCCCCGACTCAACGCCAAAGAAACTGCAAACTCTCCCACAATGGTTTTGCCGGCGCCGGTCGGCGCACAAACCAGCACGCCATGTCCGTTCTCCACGGCTTGGCAACCCTTTGCCTGGAACTCATCCAATGGGTATGGCAGGGCTGCGGAAAAGGAATCCAGATGAGTTTCAGTCATGACTCCCCAGGCTACCCGTGCCTAGAGGACATCGTCGAAAAAGCCGCCGCCGACCGACGGAGCGTCCTTGCCACCGGTGGTCCACGTCTGCTGCCGTTTCTGTTGTGCTTGTTGGACTGGTGGTGAAAGGGGTTGAGAGGGGCTCGGCGATGGTCCCACCCGGTTTGGTGCCTCCACAGGAGAGGGACCGCCGACGGCCCCTGGTCCAGCACCAAGCGGCGAGGCGGTTTCGTCATCAAGATCCATCCACACTGGGCGCTGGCGCTGCATGCGCTTATCGTGAATGCGGCAGAACTGGAATGCAAGCTCAATGAGTAGAATCAATGAGCTAGCGAGGACCACCATAGAAAATGGATCTTGCCCCGGGGTGACGAAGGCAGCAAAGATCATCACGACGACAATGATGATGCGGCGCTTATCCTTGACGTGTTCATAGTCGAGCACGCCGATGAGGTTGAGTGACACGATAAGCAGAGGAATTTCAAAGCTAATACCGAAGATGAGTAGTAGCGCCAGTAGGAAGTAGAAATAGCGCTCACCGGTCAGGGCCGCTGTTTGGTACTCGGCACCGATACCCATGAGGAATTCCAAACCCACTGACAAGATGAAATAAGCCAGCACGGCACCGGCAACGAATAGACCCACCGCGGCGCTAACAAAGCTCAAGGTGTGTCGCCGCTCATTCTTATGCAGTCCTGGCACCACGAAGGCCCAGACCTGATATAGCCACACCGGCGAGGACAATACGGTACCGGCAAGGGCGCCTACTTTGAGGCGGAGCAGGAGCATTTCAAATGGGCTCGTGGCTAGTAGGCGACATTCACCATCCGCGCTGAAGGAGGCACGCTTATCTGGAGGAAGGGCGCAATAAGGCTCGCGCAGAATCTCACCTAACGGAGACAGCCCGAATGGTGCTCGCTGGTACCAAATGAACCCAATGATGGCGCCGACGACGACTGCTAAAACGGCGATGATGACGCGGCGGCGCAGCTCCTGTAGGTGCTCCACCAAGGTCATCTCCCCGGTAGGGTTCTTCTGTTTGCGCGAAAAGCGCAATTTACCCTTCACATTCTTGCTTTTTTTCTGGGGAGATACCGGCTGTGACTGTGACGACATCAATGTGGCTCTTTCAACGCAAAGAAGCGAACACTACCCTGCCGTGCGGATTGCTGGTGCAAGTCCTCGAGCTGCAGGCTTGTTCGCAAAACAACAAAGGGGCGTTTACTGCTGAGTGTTGGTGTTGCTCTGCTGGCCTGGTTGCATGTCTGGGCGGTTCCAGAACTCCTCATCAGACTGCTGCTTCTGGTTCAGCTGTGCCTGCGCCTGAGAACGCTGGGTGTCCTCGGACTGCATCTCATTAACTTCAGACTTGAAGATGCGCATGGAACGGCCCATAGAACGTGCCAAATCCGGCAACTTCTTCGCGCCAAAAAGCAACACGATAACGAGTACGATCAGGCCAATTTCCATAGGTCCTAGGCTCATGGGAAACCTCTTTCAACTAGTGCACCAGCATGCCGGGAAGCATCACCGCCAACTTATCTGCCGGCGGGCGGGCGCAGTAAACGGGCAAGTAACTGGCTACTGAGTATAGCCGCTCAACGCGGTGTTTCCTCGCTCCGCAATGAGGTTTACCACGGATTGAGGAGCCACTACACGCAACCTATCAGCTTGACCAAGGGCAAAGCGAATAAGCCAATCCACTGATCCCATTGGCATCGTCGCAGCTACTTCCCCATTTCCTAAGTCTTCACCCAAGCGCATATCGTAATACTCAGCCAGCCACGTGAATTCTTGGTTAATTGCTAGTTGCACGGTGTCCCCATCGCCCAAATTAAAGGGTGAAGAGGCATCAAAGTCGAGGTCTTTCAGGTGCGGCTGGGATTTTTCCTCCACGATACGAGCCCTACTAATGCGGTCGATACGGAAAGTGCGATGCGCTTGCTTTGCTTCCTCCCAAGCGGCCAAGTAGGGCTCGGAATCGACGATGAAAATACGGGCTGGATCCACCACCCTCTCGGATTCAGCATTTGAGGAAGCGCTCCAGTAACGCAGCCGTACCCGCTTTCTCTCATTGATTGCCTGGGTCAAAAGCGCCTGGATATCAGTCTCTTCAGGGGCTGGAGTAGACAGCGACTCATAGATGGCGACTGTCTTTTCATCCATGATGCCGCGCAGCTTAGCGGCGGCGGATTCGACCGCATGGGCGTCGATTAGCCCTGGCATCGCCTGCAAGGACTCCAGGGTGAGGAGCAAGGCCCCAGCTTCAGTCGGGGTTAGCCGTAGTGCCTGGCTTAAGCCTTGATCATTATGGATGGTTACCCCATCCCGATAGCTGAAGGAGAGATCGATGAGGTCCTCGGTATTGCGCCCCGTGCCGGAGCAAAAGAGGCGATCGAGAGCTTCCTTCAGCTCGCCGGGATCCATGCCTAAGTCCTTGGCCGCTTCCATAGGCGTCTTGTCGGGATGATTTTTAAAGTACGGAATCAGGTTCAAAGAGCGCACGAGCGCCTGGAGCTTCTGAGATCCATCAGCCATGACTAGCGTCCTTCCTGCGGATGTGCTGCCCTGCGCAAAAGGGAAATGACCTCCTGGCGCACCTCGGCTGGTTCTATCACTTGTACTTCCGGCGCATACCCGGCCGCGGTGCGTACGAGCCAGTCCTTTTCCACCTTATGCAGCAACACCGTGCCATCGGCTTGTTGCTCGCCGGCATCTAAAAGCTCGCGCGCCTGCCCGTCAGGGATGACGAGGCGCGCATTAACCTTTTCTCCTCGCTGCAGTGCACGCTCTACCAACACCTGCAGGTCTTCATTTGGATTGGGGTGCTCCGCGGGATGGTGTGAGCGTTTGATGTCAGAGACGCGGAGGGCGCGAAAGACGCGCGGGGCGTTTCGGTCCACATCGAATCCCACGAGATAGATGTGGCTGTCACGGTTGACCACTCCCCAAGGATCCATGACGCGGCGTACCGGCTCAGTAGCCGGATTAGCACGGTAGGAAAACGTAATGCGGAGCTGGTTGCGCACCGCAGCGAGCACCGCGGTGATGATTTCTGGGGCGAGTCGCGTGATGTCATTGACCGCCGTGTATACCGGTGCCCCGGCAAGGTTGCGCGAGGCGCCGCTGGCGGCAATCTTGGTCCAACCGGACAAGGAGAAATCGCTCAGGCCTCCGGTTGTACCCACTCCCCCAGCGATGCCTAAAACCATGGCCTCCTCAGGAGAAAATTCTACCGGCGCTAGCTGGTAGCTACTCGCGTCGAGCCGATAGCGCGCCCCGTCTTCGCCGCCGGAGTGCACAATGGGTACCCCGGCGCGTTGAAGGGTAGCTATATCGCGCGCCAATGATTTGGCAAAGGCCTCATCCGTTTTATCGCCGTATCCTGCTACATGCCGGCGAATCCAGGCGGCGGTGCGATCCGGGCTACCGCCGGAATTGGCGGCGCCCTGCAGCGCGAAAGAGAGGTTGGTGAGTCTTTCTACCGCTTCATCATGCCGTTTAGGCGCGGGGTTGTGTGCTGCCACGTGCTGTGTTGTCTCCCTGGTGCGGCTCGTGTGCTTCTAGCTATGGTGTAGACGCATATAGTCTAGCAACGCCTCGACCCGATCATCGTCGGCCACGAAGGGATTAAGTAGCTCCTCGGTGCGCGGCTCTGGGCGGTTGACCTTAAGGCGCGTCCAGTCAACGGTGACGTTGGCCCCAAGGCTGCGGGCAGCGGCGAGGAACTGCCCTCGTAGCGCGGCGCGGGTGGTCGCGGGCGCGCTGTCTATGGCGCGTTCGATGTCGGCGTCCGAAATCCACCGATCAACAAGTCCCTTGCGCTGCAGTACGTGAAAGAGCCCGCGGCTAGGCCGGATATCGTGATAGGTCATATCAATCTGGGCGAGCTTGGGGTGGTCCCATTTGCCTCCCAGCCGTGCGCGATAGCGCTCGAGCAGCCCCAGTTTGATGACCCAGTCGATTTCTCGGTCCACGCCGGAGAAGTCTTGAGTCTCAATGGCGTGCAGCGTGCGCTGCCAGAGATCCACTACGCGCCGCATTTCTGCCGTGGGAGTGCCGGCGTCTTCCCGCTTGTCCAACCACTGGCTCGCGCGCTGGCATAGTTGCTGCTGGACCTCGAGCGCGGTGACGGATCCACCGTCGGCAAGCGGCAGTTCGGTCGAGCCCGTCATATCGCGCGCGATGGCGCGGATATGGTGAATGGGTTTTTCAATGTTGAACTCCGGCAGCTCGAATCCGGCCTCCAGCATTTCCAGGATGAGTAGCGTGGAACCGACTTTTAGAGCCATGGTGGGCTCGGCCATGGAGGAGTCCCCCACGATGATGTGCATGCGCCGGAAGCGCTTGGAATCGCCGTGTGGTTCATCGCGGGTATTGATGATGGGACGCGAGCGGGTGGTGGCAGAAGATACGCCTTCCCAGACTTGGTCCGCTCGTTGCGAAAGCAGGAATTGGGCGGGCTTATCGCCCTTTGCAGGCTGCACCATGCCGGCGCCGCAGATGAGCTGGCGGGTAATAAGGAACGGCAGGAGCGCAAGGCCTAAGTCCTTCAGAACCATATGGCGGCTGATGAGATAGTTTTCGTGGCAGCCAAAAGAATTGCCGGCCGAGTCCACGTTGTTCTTGAAGAGGTACACCGCGCGCGGGTGCCCCTCGGAAGCAAAGGTCTGCTCCGCTTTTTCGCCAAGTCGATTGACTATCGCATCGCCAGCGCATTCATAGGCCAAAAGCTGGCTTAAGCTATCGCACTCGGCGGTGGCTACCTCGGGGTGAGAGCCGACATCGAGGTACAGACGGCTGGCATTGGTAGAAAAGATATTGGACGAGGAATGCTCTTGGACGATGGGCCGAAAAAGCACGCGCGCCGCTTCATCAGGGCTCAGGGCGCGTTCTTCCAGGCCTACGCTGGTGGTTAGGCCATATTCCGTCTCGATGCCCATGATGCGCCGGGCGAAGACAGCGCGCTGGTCGCTCACCCTTACTGCCCGCCCTTTTGGACATAGGAGCGCACGAATTCCTCGGCGTTGTTTTCTAGCAAGCCATCGATCTCATCGAGCAATTCATCGGTGCCGGTGGTATTGATGCTTAGCTGAGTGGAGGTAAACTCCTCCTCCCCGGCGGAGTCATCGCCGCCGATTCCGCCGGTGACCTGGGACTGGTCAGTAGACATAGGGTGGATGTCCTTTCCTTCGCTTCTGCCTAATACTTGGTTATTAATTACGGTACTCGGGGTGGATACCGCTGTCAGTTAGTCCCTGGAGGAGATCCTCCACGGTGCGTGCGGCTTCGATGATCTCCCCGCATTCGGTCCGGGTAAGACTGGTGGTCTCATCCATCGGAACGGTGGCCCAGGGCGCTGCAGATCCCTCACCTACCCGAAAGGTGAGGCTTTGCCAGCTCGCTGCAATAACGTCCTCGCCGAATTTCTGCGTTACTCGTCCGCGGAAATACGCGCGGGTATCCTCCGGAGGGGTGCTGGCAGCGTGTTCTATATCTGCGGTGCTAAAGAGCTGGCGCATCTGCCCCTTGCATACCAGTGCGTGGTGAAGCGATTTGGCAGGATCAATCTCCGCGTATTGCAGGTCAATCAGGCGCAGCTTTGGGTCGGCCGGGTCGATACCGCGGTCAAGGTAGCCCTTAATCAGGCGATACTTCGCAACCCAATCCAAAAGGTGCGCGGCCTGCATGGGATCTTCCGCCAAGAGTGCAACTACCTCGTCCCAGGCCGCGAGCACCTTGTGATCGGCTTCTGTGCGTGGGGTTACGCGGGCGCGGTATTCGGCGAGAAGCTCTAGGGCGGTGAGCTGGCGGGCGTCGGCAAGCTGGAGCCGATACCGAAGGGCGAGGTCGCGGCTCACGCGCGGAACTTCCGCCACTGCATCCTTCAGGCGGAGATCGCTAAAGTCCACACCCTGCTCAATCGCATCGAGCACCAGCGAGGTCATGCCCAGTTTGAGTAGCGTGGAGGTCTGCGACATATTCGCATCTCCGATGATGACGTGGAGGCGCCCATAGTCCGCGTGCACCGCATGCGGCTCGTCGCGGGTATTGATGATGCCGCGATTAAGGGTGGTCTCCAGCGAAATTTCCTGCTCAATATAGTCAGCGCGCTGGGAGATCTGGAATCCCGGCTCCTCGCCAAACTCGCCGATCCCCATGCGCCCGGCGCCGATGACTACCTGGCGGGCCACGAAAAACGGGATAAGGGCCTGCGCCATAGTGTCAAAATCCGTGGCACGGGAGTACTGATAGTTCTCGTGCGAGCCATAAGACGCGCCCTTGCCGTCCACGTTGTTTTTATAAAAGCGCAATGCAGGGCACGGGTCATGGTTGGCAAGGACGGACTTTCCTTGCGCGCTCAGGCCTGCTACGGACGCGGCGGCTTGCAGGAGCGTGGCGTCCCCTGCGGCGTCGTAAAGCGTAGCTTCCCAGGCATTGGTGCATTCCGGTGCGGAATATTCTGGGTGGGCGTGGTCCACGTAGAAGCGCGCGCCATTGGCCGTGACCACATTGGCCACCCCGATGGCGTTGGGATCCACCACGGGCACGGTTTGATAGCGCTTGAGATCAAAGCCGCGGGAATCGCGCAGCGGGTGTTCCTCAGCAAAGTCCCAGCGCGAGCGCGCCCCAGTGTGCATAGCGGCATAAGCTACCACCGCGTGCGTGGAAGAAATGATGGGCGAATATTCCGATAGCTCTGGGGTGGCAATTCCGTACTCGGTCTCGGTGCCTACTACGCGACTCATGCGCTCCTCTTTGCAGTCAGTAGCTCCACGCGTTCTACGCGGGCTCCAGCATGGTCTTGGGAAATGATCTTGGTCCACTCCTCCGGGTTGGTAGAGGTGGGCACGTACTCGGATTCGGCGCGCTCGGCTGCGATGGCCTGGAGCATATGCTGCTTGGCGATGCCCCCGCGATGCTCGCGTTCCCCCTGCTCGCAATCTGCACGCATCTGCAACGCTTCCTTAATAGCCAGCTTCTTGGCACGTGAAAGGATATTGGCAATCATCGCGCCGGAGACAAAGTCCCGGTAGTGCAGAATTTCGCGCTCTCCGCTGGAAAAATGCAGCTGCACAAAGGGGCGATCGGCATAGAGCTCATCCACCGCGGCGCTGATGAGTTCCTCTAGCGTGCCCTCGTGCGGCACGGATTCTGCAAAGTGGCGAGCAAAGATCTCGCGGGCGCCCTCTTTATTCGGCCGGTTGACCCGGATCTTGATATCCAGCCGACCGGGACGCATGATGGCGGGATCGATGAGCTCCTCGCGGTTGGTAGCGCCAATAACGATCACATTGGAAAGGCTTTCTACTCCGTCGAGCTCCGTAAGCAACTGCGGCACCACCGTGGTTTCCATATCCGAGGACACGCCCGAGCCACGGGTGCGGAAGATCGATTCCATCTCATCAAAAAAGATGACCACCGGCTGGTCGGAACTCAGCTGGGCTAATTCACGAGCGCGCTCAAAGATGAGGCGGATGCGACGTTCCGTCTCACCTACATACTTATTGAGCAACTCTGGGCCCTTGATATTGAGGAAGTAGCTCGACCCATCGCTACCTAACTGCTGCGCCAAGGAATGGGCCACGGCCTTGGCGATGAGCGTCTTACCGCACCCTGGCGGGCCATAGAGGAGGACGCCCTTAGGCGGCTGTAGCTCGTATTGGTGGTAAAGGTCCGGATGGATAAACGGCAGTTCCACGGAATCGCGGATCTGAGAAATCTGCTCATCGAGCCCGCCGATGTCCTCGTAGCGCACATCCGGCACTTCTTCGAGGGACAGCTGGGAAAGCTCTGTCTTTTCCACCTTTTCCAGCGCGATTGCAGCCTTGGGATCAACGAGCACGATTTCTCCTGCTGGCACGCGGGTTTCCTCGCGCAGTGCCTGCGATAGGAGCACCACTTTTTCCTCGCCAGAGGAATTTGCCACGATGAGGCGTTGGTCTCCTAGGCGCTCGACCACGGTGGCGAGCTCGCCCGTGCTGTCGGGTGCGCACCCTTCCACCACCACGAAGCCATCGCCCAAGCGAACCTGCTGGCCGGCTACTAGGCTACCTGGTTCCACATTGGGCGAGACCTTAAGCTGCATGGTGCGGCCATTGGTGTAGACCTCCGCGGTGGTTCCCACCTCGCTGTGGGTAGGCGAATAGCCGAGGAAAACGCCGTAGGTCGATGCCGGCTCTGCCAGCGCATTGACCTCCGCAAAAAGCTGTTCCAGCTTCACCCGCGATTCTTTTAATAAGCCGGCCAACTTCTGATTGCGGGCGGCAAGCTGGTTGACCTGCCGCTTGTAGTCCGTGGCTTGATCCATGCCCACTACTCTAACGCGGGCTGGCCGGCTAAAGAGGCCACTTGCGCTTTAAATTCTGGGCGATCTGATGAGCCTACTTTCGGGCTCTATTTTCGGGCACGGCGCTGCGGACGCGGCGGAGTGACGCCATCGGCCAAGCGACGGGTCCAGATAAGGAAGGCGGTATGCGCGTTCATACGGTGCTCTGGGCGGGTAGCCAAGCCTTCAACCTTCCATTCGCGCACCAGCGATTCCCACGACTTAGGCTCGGTGAAGCACTTGAGCTCGCGAATGCCTTCCATGACCTTCATCAACTGCGGCACCGTTGCCACGTAGGTCATGAAGACACCACCGGGGATGAGGAGATCGCGCACGGTCTCCAAGTGCTCCCAGGGCTCGAGCATATCGAGGATTACGCGGTCGACCGGCCCGCCCAAGTCCTCGGCGGTGACATCTCCTAAATCGCCTAGGCGCGGCGACCACCACTCGGGCTGCTCGCCAAAGTATTCCTTCACGTTATCCACCGCATACTCAAGATGGTCATCGCGCACCTCATAGGAATACACGTGGCCTTCTGGGCCCACAGCTCGCAGCAGAGACATGGACAATGCACCCGAACCGGCGCCGGCCTCGAGCACGCGCGCGCCCATGAAGATATCGCCTTCCACTAGGATCTGTGCCGCATCCTTGGGGTAGATCACCGCAGCACCGCGCGGCATCGACAGCACGTGGTCCACCATCAGGTGGCGGAAAAGCAGGAAGAAGGAGCCAAGGGTGGACTCAATAACCGAGCCCTCATCCATACCCACGATGTCATCATGGTTAATGATGCCCTTGTGGGAGTGGAACTGGCCTCCTTCTTCCAGAATGACCGTGTAGTGGCGCCGTTTGGCGTCGGTAAGCTGCACGCGGTCGCCGTAGGCAAAGGGGCCGGAATATGCCATGTCTCAAGACTCCTCGAGGTTGCGGTTACTATCCCACCAAGTATGCCTCAAGTGCCTTCGCGAGCCATACTTGGTCCCGCTTGCCCACCATTTCTCGCGCCGAATGCATGGACAGCATGGGCACGCCCACATCGACAGTGTCGATGCCCAAACGCGTCGCCGTAATGGGACCGATGGTCGAGCCGCAGGGCACATCATTATTGCCCACAAAACGCTGCACCGGTACACCGGCCCTGCCGCACGCTGTTTCCCACAGCGCCACCGTGGTGGCATCGGAGGCATAACGCTGATTGCCGTTGATCTTGGTCACTGGGCCTTTGCCGATGATCGGATGGTGCGTGGGATCGTGCTTGCTCAAGTAGTTGGGGTGCACGGAGTGCGCTGCATCGGCCGAAACACAGCTCGAGCGTGAAAACATCTGGAAACGCTCCTCCTCGTCGGCCCCCAGCGCTCGCGCCGTACGGGTAAGTACATCCGCGAGGATGGGTCCGCCCGCACCGTAGCGCGAGCTGGAGCCTACCTCTTCGTGGTCAAAGGCCATCATGACCAAGATTTCGTTGCCGTGATAACTCTCGGCGGCCCTCTTCATCGCCTCCAACGAAGCATGTACGGAAGAAAGGTTATCCATGCGTCCGGCCGCGATAAACTGCTCCCCAGCGCCAAAGACTTCACCGCGGGCGGCGTCAGCCGTAATCAGGTTGAAAGAGGCAATGTCCCGCTTGGCGACGCCCACCTTCTCCCCCACTACCTGCAAGATGGACGCCTCTGGGTCACCGACGCTCAAAACCGGCTGCATATTGTATTGACGGTCCGGCTTGAATTCATCCTTGCGGTAAAGGTGGATCGCAAGGGAAGGGAGGCGCAGCACTGGACCAGTATTGACCAGGTGTCGCGTGCCATCCTTCGTCACAATCTGCCCGGCTACGGTCAGCTCCCGATCGAACCAGGTATGCAGTAGCGCCCCGCCATAGACCTCTACTGCCACTTGCTGCCAGCCCGCCGCCGAAAAATCCGGCGTGGGTTTAAGAACCAGACCCGGCGAATCCGTATGCGACCCGACGATGCGGAACCCAGAATTCTTATCCGCGCCCTCTGGCACGTACCACGCCGCTACCGCGCCGCCGCGCACCATCACGTGGCCGCCTGGCGCAGACGACCATTCCGTGCCTTCATCCTGTACCTCAAATCCCTCCTCGCGCAGCTGGCGGGATACCTCTTGTGCGGCATGGTACGAGGAAGGAGAAGCAGCGATGAAATCTAGGAAATCTGCGGTATAACTCATACCTCCTAGCTTGCCACGAAACGCGCGGCGATAGGCTAGATACACCATGGCTACTTCATCTACACCCCGCCCGCTCGCCCTTTCGCCCTCGCGCGCCTCCGACTATAAGCAGTGCCCGCTGCTCTATCGCTTCCGCGCGATTGACAAGTTACCCGAGCCCAAGACCATTGCCCAGGTCAAAGGAACCCTAGTGCACGCCGTGCTGGAAGAAATGCACAAGCTACCGCGAGACGAGCGCACCTATCCTGCCGCAGTGAAGATGATTAAGCCCTCTTGGGCAGAGATGACCGCTAAAGACGAAGTACTTCTAGAGCTCGTGCCAGAAGAAGACACCTACGACTTCTTCGTCGCTGCCAGAGATCTGCTCAAAGGCTATTTCCAGATGGAAAATCCGCAAGGCTTTGATTGCCAAGAAACCGAGATGTACGTCAACACGGTTCTGCCCAACGGCGTCCCCGTCCGTGGCTTCATCGACCGCGTGGACCGCGCACCAACCGGCGAGGTACGGGTCGTAGACTATAAAACAGGCAAGAAGCCCCTGCCCCGCTATTCTCACGACGCGCAATTTCAAATGCGCTTTTATGCGCTTGTCTACTGGCGCATCCTAGGCACTATTCCCCATCAACTCCGCTTGATGTACCTCAAGGTCTTGGACTCGATGTTTCTTAGCCCAAACCGTGAGGAACTCGAATACTTCGAGCGCGATCTCGGCGAATTGTGGGCCAAGATTGAGGCCGATGGGCGCGCCGGGGACTTCCGCCCGAAGCCGTCTAAGCTGTGCGGTTGGTGCGCCCACCAGGATCTCTGTCCCGAGTTTGGTGGCACTCCGCCGCAGTACCCGGGCTGGCCGGGCTCAGCGGCGGATACAAAGGGCTAGCGCCCCACCCGCCTAAAAGAGGCCCGAAATGGTGCCCTGCTTATCGACGTCGATCTTATTCGCCGCCGGCTTCTTAGGCAGGCCCGGCATCGTCATAACGTTGCCCGTTAGCACGACGATAAATCCCGAACCGGTGCGCGGCAGCACTTCGCGAACATGCAGGGTATGTCCTTCCGGCGCTCCCAATGCGGAGGCATCATCGCTAAAGGAGTACTGCGTCTTCGAAATAACCACGGGCAGCTTATCCCAGCCATTGTCCTGGATGTACCTCAGATCCTTGAGCGCCTTTGCCCCGTACTCCACACGGTCTGCGCGATAGATCTCGCGAGCGATGCTCTCGATGGAGGCCTCGATTCCCTCCTGCGGATCGTAGAGCTGCTTGGCGCCTCCCTGCAGGTTCTCCAGCAAGGTCTCTGCCAGCTTGGTAGCTCCCGCGCCACCCTCAGACCACACGTTGGCTTCCTCTATGGCCACACCAAAGTCCTTGGCCCACTGCCGCATGAATTCTCGCTCCGCCTCAGTATCAGACCAAAAGAGGTTGAGCGCTACTACAGGCTTGATCCCGAACTTGCGCAGGTTTTCTACGTGACGCTCTAGGTTGACAATGCCCGCCTTCAGGGCATCCAGGTTCTCCTCGGTGAGCTTATCCTTGGCCACACCGCCGTTGTACTTCTGTGAGCGGATGGTGGCGACAACGACTGCGCCGGCGACATCTAGATCACCGAAACGTGCCTTGATATCCAGGAATTTTTCGCCACCCAAATCAGAGCCGAAGCCTGCCTCGCTTAAGACGATATCGCCAAATTGTAATGCGGTTTGGGTCGCCAACAGGGAGTTACATCCATGCGCAATATTCGCAAAAGGCCCACCGTGAACCAGCGCCGGAACACCGCCTAGGGTTTGCACTAGGTTCGGATTCAAAGCATCGCGCATGAGCGCCGTGAGCGCGCCTTCTGCTTGCAAGTCGCGCGCATTGACAGGGCGCTGATCATAGGTGAATCCAATGGTGATATCGCCAAGGCGTTTCTTTAGGTCTTCGAGGCTCGTGGCCAAGCACAAGATGGCCATGATTTCAGAAGCAGCGGTAATGGTGAAACCGGTTTCAGCAGGTACCCCGTGAGCTGGCCCGCCCAGACCCGTGACTACGTTGCGGAGAGCACGGTCGTTGACGTCCATGCACCTTTGCCAGGTCACGCGACGCGGGTCGATGCCGAGGGAATTTCCTTGGTGAATGTGATTATCGATGATGGCGGCCAAGGTATTAGTAGCGGAGGTAATCGCGTGGAAATCGCCGGTAAAGTGCAGGTTAATGTCCTCCATAGGGACAATTTGTGCGTAGCCGCCGCCGGCCGCACCGCCTTTGATGCCCATAACTGGGCCTTGGGAGGGCTCGCGGAGGGCAACGATAGCCTTCTTTCCCAATTTATCTAGGGCATCCGTAAGGCCGATGAGGACTGTGGATTTGCCTTCCCCGGCAGGTGTAGGAGACACACCGGTAACAAGCACCAGCTTTCCTTGATTTTCTTTAGCGTAGTCAACCTTGGTGATATCCACCTTGGCCTTAGTAGTGCCGTAAGGAATTACGGCGTCAGAAGGAATGCCTGCCTTAGCGGCAATCTCTGCAATTGGTCGCAAGTTATGGGATTGAGCGATTTCGACATCGGATGGCTGTGTAGTCATGGCCTCAGCCTACCGAGCAGTGAGATGGAATAAAGCGCATTTGCCAATAAAAGTGAATTGACTCATGCCATTAAAAAGTCGACCAACCGAAAAGGCGCCCCCAAGAGGGCGCCTCATGAATGAACTGGAGATCGTCCTACTACAGGATGACGAGACCGAATGCGTAGCCCAAAAGCACAGAAAGCACGATGCTGACTGTTCCCGGAATAAGGAACGGGTGGTTGAATACGGCCTTGCCAATTCGGGTAGAGCCCGTATCGTCCATCTCCACCGCTGCAAGCAGCGTTGGGTAGGTCGGCAAAATAAACAGTGCCGACACGGCAGGAAAAGCTGCGACTGCGGTAATTGGGCTGACCCCCAATGCCAGTGCTGCCGGCATGAGAGCCTTGGTGGTGGCTGCCTGCGAGTACAGCAATGCGGCTGCGAAGAACAGAACTACGGCGAGCAGCCACGGCGAAGACTCGATGACGCTGCCAGCCATGGACTGGATATCGTCCATGTAGTGGTTGATAAGGCTGGTACCCAACCAAGCAACGCCCAACACACAAATACATGCAGACATACCGGACTTGAATACTGGGGTGTTTAATACGTCTGCGGCAGGGACCTTGGTCATCATCACGATGATGGTGGCCGCGGTCAGCATCACCGTCATAATGGCCTCATTGCGCGGCAAGGTTGGCTCTGCGATAAGACCAACCTGCTCGGAGGTCAACGTGGCCCATGCCATCACAATGACGATGGCGACCAAAAATACGATAACAGAAGCTTTGGCGCCCTTCTGCGGTGAGAAACTCCCTGCGCCGAGCGGTTCTTTTACGAGGCCTTTAGCCTTGCGTTCCTGATAGACCGGATCATCTTCTAGTTCTTTTCCAAACTTATTGGCAATCCAAGCAGCCGGGAAAATGGAGAGGAAAGTTGCCGGGATGACCACTGCCAATACCTGTAGATAGCCCACATTCATCGGCTCCAACAAGCTAGCCAGCAAAACAACGGCTGCAGAAATTGGTGAAGCACAGATGGCCATCTGGGAGGCTACAACCGCAATAGAAAGCGGGCGGGAGGGACGAACTTTGCCTTCTTTAGCCACCTCCACGATGACCGGCAGCGTAGAAAACGCGGTGTGACCTGTACCGGCAAGTACCGTCATCAGCCACGTAACGACCGGTGCGTAGAAGGTAATGCGCTTGGGATTCTTGCGCAAAAACTTTTCGGCAATATGCACGAGGTAGTCCATACCTCCGGCGCGCTGCATAGCTGCAATCGCGGCAATAACAGTCATAATGATGCCGATGACATCAAACGGGATGTCTTCCCTTGTGATGGGAACGCCGGTGAGACCGAGCATCAGCACTCCGAGGCCGCCGGCCATGCCGATGCCAATTGATCCAATTCTCGCGCCCAAGAAGATAGCCGCGAGAACGATGAGAATATGAACAATAACCATGGACTTACTCCATACGCTCTGTACGCAAACGATGGGCATGCTCCTCTCTGCAGGGTGCATGCCGCCTAGACAATTCCTATTGTGCACCCACTAGGGTGATTTATTCATTCAAAATGCCCGTTTGTGCTTATTCCCACACGTGTTTAGGTTCTCGTTATAAAACGCTCGGTATTTGTCTATTCATTTCCCGAGCTTAGAGGCCCGGAACAACAGTGGGAACGATGAGGCCGCCCTATAGAAAACACCCCCGGTGAATTCGCCGTTCTTCCAGCGCATACGCCTTGGAAGCGGCAAGTCCTACGGAGGTGTTTGGAAACAGGGACTCAGCCCTGCAGTTTATGCGGCGCTCCGGGCTTAATCCTCGTCGATGAAGAGCTGACCGCGGAACTCTGGGTGCATGAGGTTTTCTACGGAAAGCACCTTGTTCACGGTTGCCTCATCAAGGAGTCCCTTCTCCAGAACGAGCTCCTTAACGCCCTTGCCGGTCTCTAGGGATTCCTTGGCAATCAGATCACCATTGTGGTGGCCGATGAATGGGTTCAGGTAGGTGACGATACCAATGGAATTTTCCACGTACGCACGGCACACGTCTGCATTAGCGGTAATGCCGGTGACGCACTTCTCGCGTAGAGCATCAACGGCGTTACCCATGATGCGAATGGACTGGAACAGTGCCTCACCAATCACCGGCTCCATCACATTGAGCTGGAGCTGGCCAGCCTCAGCAGCCATGGTGACCACGTGGTCATTGCCGAAAATCTTAAAGCACGTCTGGTTAACAACCTCTGGGATAACGGGGTTGACCTTGCCTGGCATGATGGAGGATCCGGCCTGACGAGCAGGCAGGTTGATTTCAGCCAAGCCGGCGCGCGGACCAGAAGACAGAAGTCGCAGGTCATTGCAGATCTTGGCGAGCTTCATTGCTGCGCGCTTGATGGTGGAGTGCAGCAGGACATAAGCACCACAGTCAGAGGTAGCCTCAATGAGATCGCGTGCGGTCTTCATCTCAAGGCCGGTAACCTCTGACAAGGCAGCGGTTACTTGGTGGCGATATCCAGCTGGGGTATTCACGCCGGTACCAATTGCGGTTGCGCCCAAGTTGATCTCGAGGAGGCGACGCTGTGCATCGCGCAGCAAAGCCTGTTCCTCGTTGAGATTATTGGCAAATCCCTTGAATTCATCGCCCAAGGTCATCGGTACCGCGTCCTGTAGCTGGGTACGTCCCATCTTTAGGATGTCCTGGAACTCATTGCCTTTATCCTGGAATGCGGCGCGGAGGCCGTCCATGCGCTCAATGAGGTGGTCGACGGCTGCGTGCAGACCCAAACGGAAGCCGGTCGGGTATGCATCGTTGGTGGACTGGGACATGTTCACATCATCGTTTGGGTTGATGATGTCGTAGGAACCCTTTTCTTCACCGAGGTACTCCAGCGCAAGGTTGGCGACGACCTCATTGGTGTTCATATTCAGCGAGGTACCAGCGCCGCCCTGGAATACATCCAGCGGGAACTGATCCATGCAGCGGCCTTCTTCCAGAATCTGGTCGCAGGCCCAGATTATGGCCTCAGCCTTCTTCTTCGGCAGCACGTGCAAGCGGCGGTTTGCCATCGCGGCCGCCTTCTTGATCTGAACCATGCCGCGAATGAAATGCGGGATGGTGTTAATGGTCACGTAAGAAATCTGGAAGTTGTCCGTAGCGCGGACGGTGTGGACACCGTAGTAAGCGTCAGCGGGAATCTCCAGGGAGCCAAGAAGATCGGTCTCGGTACGAGTCTTCTTGCTGGAATTCTTAGGTGCCTTTTGCTTGGCCACCTTCTGCTGTGCGGCGTGAGTGGAAGTGTCTTCTTCCTTCTTCACGTCCTTTGCTGCAGACTTGGTGTCCTTTTCTTCTTTCTTAGAGGACTTTGCCATGATGGCTCGGCTCCTTTGCCTGTCGAGACTTATATTCGAATGAGTAACCTCAAGCGCTAATGTTAGCCACGACTGAATCTATTTGGGCCGACCCAGAATATTTGCTCCCCCTAAAAGCGGGCGATGCGCAAATCAGAAGCCAAAATAGCTTCCGCCCCCAATTGGGAAAGCCGGTCCATCACATTGTTAGCTTGCTTCTGCGGAACCATCGCGCGCACTGCCACCCAATCTTCGCGGGCCAAAGGAGAAACCGTAGGACCAGTTAATCCCGGCGTAATACCAGCCGCTGAGTCCAAGTTAGCTTTGGCAATGTTGTAGTCAATCATCAAATAGGTGCGAGCATGCAGGATTCCCTGAATACGGCCCATAACCACCTGCTCTTCTTCAGTGATTTCTACGCCGGTGCGCTTAATGACAACAGCTTCCGACTCGATAATGGGCTCACCAAATGGAGCCAAACCTTGTTGGCGCAACGTAGTACCAGTTGACACGACATCAGCAATGACATCAGCGACGCCGAGCCGGATGGAAATCTCCACGGCACCGTCTAGCCGAATTACATCGGCCTCAATGCCTTGTTTCGCAAGGTTGGTGCGGACAAGATTTGGGTAGGACGTTGCTACACGGCGGCCGGCTAGTTGAGAGATTTCCCACTCTTCTCCTTGCGGGGCGGCATACCGGAAAGTTGACGCGCCAAAACCCAACGGCAGGACTTCCTCAAATTGTGTCTTGGAATCAAGCGCAAGGTCGCGGCCGGTAATGCCCAGATCCAAAACTCCACGGGCGACATAGATGGCAATATCCTTCGGCCGCAGGAAGAAGAACTCTACGCCGTTTTCTGCGTCAATAACGTTGAGCGCCTTCGAGTGGCCACGGCCCTTGTAGCCGGCCTCCGTGAGAATCTCCACGGCGGCTTCGGATAGAGAGCCTTTGTTGGGTATAGCTACCTTAATCATGATGTTCCTTCCATCGCGTCCCTGCCGGGCTCTTACAGATATTTGTAAATGTCCTCAGGACTTAATCCGCGCTTTAACATCATGACTTGCGTCCAATAGATAAGCTGAGACATCTCTTCTGCCAGTTCGGCATCGGATTGGTACTCTGCGGCTATCCAAACTTCCCCTGCCTCTTCGATGATCTTCTTGCCAATGTGATGTTCGCCTTCATCTAGGGCAGCGACGGTGCCAGACCCGGCTGGGCGCTGGGTGGCTTTGTGGGCTAGTTCAGCAAAAAGGGTCTCAAAGTTCTTCACGCCTACCTATTGTTCCATAGATAGATATGGAATGTAAGGGACCGCCGGTTTTCTACTGCCGTGTTGAAATCTTCCTAAACCAGCCGTATACATCCGAAGCCGTTGCACCTTCAAGGTGACGGGAACCGCGGAGGAGGGAAACCTCCGTCACTCCTGCTGGGACCTCTACCCTGTTATCCTCTGGCAAGCCGATAACGGTGCAGCCCGCATCAACTGCCGCACGCATACCAGTCGCGGAATCTTCAAAAACCAGGCACTTCGCGGGATCAGCTCCGACGCGGCGGGCCGCTTCGCGGTACATATCTGGTGCAGGCTTTCCTGCCGGCACCTCATCTCCGCAGATGGTATCGACAAAATGCTCGCGCCCTAGTACCTGGATAGCTGCATCTGCCACGTTACGTTCGGTATTGGTGGTGACCATCATGGATATGCCATCTGCCTCAAGCTCTTTCAGCAGCGAGGCAATGCCGGGGAAGACTTCCAGCTTGCTGGCGAAAAGCCGTTTGACATGGTCAAACATCAACTCACGATACCGCTGACTATCACCAGGTTGAAGAGTTACTCCGGCATTATCAGCACAAATGCCCAAGGTGGTGTCAAAGGTCGCGCCTACTGTAGCCAGGCGCTGAGAAGGCGTTAGCCGTTTCCCTAGAAGCTCCGAAAGGTAAAAGGTAGCCTCTGCCCACAGCGGCTCCGAGTTAGTTAGCGTGCCATCCATGTCCCAGAAAATGGCGGCCGGCTTTGTCTGTTTGGAGGCACTATCGGGGTATGACAAGAGGATTGAACTAGCTTTCTCAATTAAACGGGCAATAGTAACAAGTACGCACCACGTACCCGACTTTAGGCACCGGCAGCTGGGTTTGCTCTACCTAGATGCGGATTTCGCCTAGGGTTTAAAGGCGATGACTAAAAATCCAACTCCGGAATCTGGGACAGTGCTTCTTCATCTGCCCCAGTTGCCGCGCAGGCATTATAGATGAGCTCGGAAAGCTCTTCCTTTTCCTCGGGCTCAAGCACAGCATCATGCTGGGCGCGGTTGAAATCGGCTAACTTGCGTACAGTCTTGGACAAAACGCTTAGCAATTGGGGCCCGTCCGGATCATCTGGAAGCGCATCCAGCCCATCCAACATCTGCTCTAGGTAGCCGCGCAGCTCCGGAAGCACGCTGGCATCAAAGGGGGCCTCCCAAAACTCCTTTTCCTCCTCTTTGAGGTAATCGCCGGTGGCGAAGGATTTCAGGTCATTGATGAACTCATCTACGGTGGGCTGGAAATCGGCGCGAATGCTCATGATGTAAATACTGCCCTATCTTGGCTAGGCCTGCACGCCGAGGAGCGAATTTAGTGCAGTGCGGACCAAATCGGCCGCCCCTTCTTCCTCTGCGCCCCGGTCGCCTTCCGCCCAGTCGTCCACGGCAGCTAGCGCGGATGGGGTATCAAGATCGTTGGCGATCGCTGCGCGCAGCTTGGCGACGACCGCTTGAGCCCCTGCTAAGCTGCCCGGCTTAGCCAATGCTTCTCGCCACGCAGCCAGACGTCGCTTCGCCTCTTCGAGGACTTCATCCGACCAGTCGCGCTCGTCGCGGTAATGTCCAGCGAAAACGCCCAAGCGGATAGCGGATGGATCCTCGCCCGCTTCTACTAACTTGTGAACGAAGACGAGATTACCCAAGGACTTAGACATTTTGACGCCCTTGAGCCCAATCATGCCGGTATGCACGTAGAACTGTGCCATGCGGTCTACTCGTAGGGCAGCCTCTGCGTGGGCAGCGGAAAACTCGTGGTGCGGGAACTTCAGGTCACTGCCGCCACCCTGGATATCAAAGGTAGGTCCCAAACGGTTGGTGGCGATGGCGGAACATTCAATATGCCAGCCTGGGCGGCCAGGCCCAAAGGGAGAATCCCATGCCGGCTCACCCTCGCGGTGGGCGCGCCAAATGAGTGCGTCAAGCGGGTTCTTCTTACCTGGGCGGTCTGGATCGCCGCCGCGCTCAGCGAAGAAGGTGCGCATCTTTTCAGCCGAGTATTTGGACTCGTAACCAAAGTGCTCAGTGGCTTCGATGGAGGCGTAGATATCTGGGTGTTCGGGGTCGTCTACGACGTAGGCCGCGCCAACGTCGAGAAGCTTCTGCACCATTTCCACGACCTCATCGATGGCCTCCATGGCGCCGATATAGTCCTGCGGCGGGAAAACGGAGAGCAGCTCCATATCGGAACGGAAGAGGTCAATCTGAGAAGTGCCGAGCTCACGCCAATCTACACCGTCGCGTTCGGCACGTTCGAATAGCGGATCATCGACGTCGGTGATGTTTTGGACGTAGTGGACCTTCTTTCCGGCGTCCAAGAACGCGCGGTAGATAAGGTCAAAGGTCAAGTAGGTGGCGGCATGGCCCAGGTGCGTGGAGTCATAGGGCGTGATGCCGCACACGTACATGGTGGCGGTATCTCCTGCGACCTCTACGGGAGCGATGGTTTGATTCGCGGAATCGTACAAGCGCAGCTGTGCCGCATCACCCGGCACAGGGCGGAAGGAAGGTATTGGCCAAGAATGCATAGCCACCATCCTAACGCGGTGCGTCTTAGAGCGGCTGCAGCACTCCCAGTGCCAGGAGGATCATTACGAGGATGCCAACTGGAATGCGGTAGGCGGCGAACCAGGAGAAGGAGTGGTTGCCCACGAACTTCAGTAGCCACGCAATCGAGGCATAACCCAAGGCAAAGGCAATGCCCGTACCGACCAAGAGCTGGAGACCGGAGGCGGACTGGCCGGCTTCGGGAGAAAAGGCGTCGGGAAGCGAGAAAAGCCCCGAAGCCAACACTGCCGGAATGGCGAGCAAAAAGCTAAAACGCGTGGCCACCTCGCGGTCCAGCCCCAAGAACAGGCCGCCAGAGATGGTGCCGCCGGAGCGGGAAACGCCCGGAATGAGCGCCAAGCACTGGCACAAACCCATGACAATGGCGTCTTTCATGGTTAGCTCCTCAAAGCCGCGCTCCTTCTTGCCCAGCTTTTCTGCAGCGATGAATACAAAGGAGAAAAGAATCAACATAGCGGCGGTGATCCAGAGGTTGCGCAGGGCGCCACGGATCGCATCCTCGAATACGAGGCCGACGATTCCTATGGGAATGGAACCAACGATAACCATCCATCCCATACGCCAGTCCTGGCCACGAGAGGCCTTATTGGTCCAGCCACGGAACCAACCGGACAGAATCTGCCAGATCATAGGGGCGAAGTAGACCAGTACGGCCAGCTCCGTGCCAAGCTGGATAACGGCGGTAAAGGATGCGCCGGCGTCGTTTCCCCAAAATAGCTCGGAAACAATGCGCAGGTGGCCAGAGGAACTTACCGGAAGAAACTCGGTAAGGCCCTGAACGATGGACAAAACTATGACCTGCGCCCAAGAAACTGCGTCAGTTGCGGTATTAGAAATCACCCGCTTCACCCTACAGCCGCTCTGGGCTTCGGGTTTTTACAACGCGCGCTGTTAGGATTAGTAGCCGTGAAATCTCAATCCGGCTCCGTACTTATCCTTTCCAGTTTGCTGGCGCTCAGCGCCACCGCATTGGCCGCCTGCCAGCCCGAAGTGGGCGTGGGGGCCGATCCAGAGACCGCGGTCAAAGGCAATGCCACCCCGGCGGCCTCCCCAGCCAACGCGGATCCGGAAGGCACGGTAGTCGACCTCAAAGAAGACATCACGAACCTTGCCGCCGTTAATGACTCGCTAGCGGTGCGCACCAAGAACCAACTTCTCATTGGTAGCCAGAAGGATTTTGCGGGGAAGAAGGCCACCAAGCTCGATATTTCTGAGGAGTGCGGCGATCTCAGTTCTTCTGCTTCCGGTTTCGTCTTGGCTTGTCCGGACAAGGTGCTTCTTATCGATCCTTCCTCCCCAGAATCTCCCGATGAAGTCCGCATGGAGGAAGAGTCCCCAGTAACTGCTGCGACCCAGCTATCTAACGGTGACATTTTTGCTACTTCGGCGGATTCCTCCACAGTGGGGATATATAGGGACGGCAAGCGCGAGAACGATATTGAAGTCGAAGCAGGCTCCGATCAGCTACTCGCCGTGCCCAATCCCAAGGGCGATGACGCGGTGGTACGTATCCATCGCGAGGATTCCACCATCCAAAACGTAGATTGGACTAATAATCGCGCGGGCGGCCGGCTGCGCGTTGGCCAGGGCGTAGGAAGCATCACGGTGGGCGACAATGGCGTAGTCCTCGCCTCCGATACTGAAGGCGAGCGCTTGGCGGTCTATACCTCCGATGATGTCATCCGCCTGCACCAATACGGCAATGTCGACGGTTCTCCTTGGGGCGTAGCCTGGGATAAGGAGCGTAACTTGGCCTGGGTTAGCGCAACCGATACCAATAAGGCCCATGCCTACGAGATAAACAAAGGCGTTCCCGAGTTGCGCGGCAGTGTCTCCACCGTGCGGGATGCGCAAAATATCGCCGTGCTTGGCGACGGCACCTTTGTCGCCGCCTCCGCCACCGGTCACGGCCTGCAGTTCGTAGGCACCCCGCGCCTGAAGAAGGAGTCTTAAGAAGATGACCAGCACTATTAACCGCCTACGCGCCGAGGCCTACCAGCTTGCACTGCGCGGCATGTTCAAGCTCAGTCCGGAGCGGATACACGAGATCATCAGTACGGCCTTGAGCGGACTCCAAGCTGCCGGCCCCGTCAACCGCGCCTTGGCAAAGATCCTGCCGGTCAATGATCCCGTCCTGCGCCAAGAGGTCTTTGGGGTAGAGTTTCCGCGCCCGCTGGGACTAGCCGCCGGGTTTGATAAGAACGCCGCGGCTGCTGATACCTGGACTCCCATCGGCTTTGGCTATGCGGAGTTGGGCACCGTCACCGCCCAAGCACAGCCCGGCAATCCCGCTCCGCGACTTTTCCGCCTTAAGGCCGACAAGGCCATCTTGAACCGCATGGGTTTTAACAATAGAGGCGCAGCGGCGGCGGCAGAAAACCTGCGCAAGCGCCGCTACAGCGATGTCATTGGCATCAATATTGGCAAAACCAAGGTCACCCCAGCCGAGCGCGCTGTAGAAGACTACCGCCGATCCGCGTCCGTACTTGGGGGTCTGGCGGATTTCCTAGTAGTAAACGTATCTTCCCCGAATACACCGGGCCTGCGTGATCTACAGGCAGTCGAATCCTTGCGCCCGATTCTTGCCGCCGTACAGGAATGCACCGCAGTCCCAGTCTTGGTAAAAATTGCACCCGATCTTTCCGATGCAGACATTGACGCCGTGGCGGACCTAGCCCTCGAGCTCGATCTCGACGGCATTGTGGCAACTAATACCACCATCTCCCGCGAAGGACTTAAGACTCCACGTGCCGAGGTGACAGAGATGGGAGCCGGCGGCGTCTCTGGCCCCCCAGTAGCCGAACGCTCCCTGGAAGTTCTACGTCGCCTCAACAACCGGGTCGGCGACCAGCTCACTCTCATTTCTGTAGGCGGCATTTCCACGCCTGAACAAGCATGGGAACGCATCACTGCCGGCGCTTCGCTGCTGCAGGGCTACACCGGCCTGATCTACGGCGGCCCAGATTGGATCCGCGATATCCATCGCGGCATTGCCTCCCAAATCCGTGCACACGGACTGAGCAATATTTCCCAAGCCGTTGGCTCCGACTTGCCATGGAAGCCCTTGGATTAGATCAGTTCAGGACGTCTCATTTAAGAAGGTCCGCCTACTTTTCCTGCTGCGAGCAGATGGTGTAGGCGGACCTTTTGTCCTTGCGGTGCTGACTAGGCTTGCGGCATCGCACTACACCTAAGAACGAGTGCGCACAACACCGCAAAACCGGCGTATAATACGACCCAAATCTGCGGTTGAGTGAATAAAATATCGCCAGGTATAAAACGGCTTGCCGCAATGATCACAATGGAGACCGCCAACGCTGCAACTTGGGCGCGGCTTCCCGCCTGGCTTTTGCTCATGGTGCTAAATGCCCCGACGATAAGCGCGGCGACGACAATAGCCACTTTGGAATACGTCCACGCAAAATCAGAGCCCCAGCCATCCGTAAAGACGGAAATCAGCGCAAAGAGCATTAACACGAATGCGACGGCCATGAAGGCACCGCCCACGCGCAGTGCCATCGGCGGGCCAGACTGCGGTGCCGTAGAGCTACTTGCCATTACTTTGCCTCGTACCAACCCCATAAAATGGCACGGCCTAGGGCATGGAAGTGCAAGTTGAAGCCGAGCACAGTTGGCGTCGCATCCGGATCGATATCGAGCTTTTCTACGTCAACTGCATGTACGGCATAAAGGTAGCGGTGTGGCGCGTGTCCAGCAGGCGGGTTGGCGCCAAAATAGGTGCGCTCGCCGGAGTCATTGCGCAAGCTGATGACACCGTCAATGCCTAGATCCTCGGCAGCCCCGGCGTTGGTGGGCAACTCGCTCACCTCGACGGGAATGTTGAAGGCCGCCCAGTGCCAGAACCCAGAAGCGGTTGGTGCATCTGGATCGAAACAAGTTACGGCTAGGGACTTGGTACCTTCCGGCAAGCCGGACCACGCAAGCTGAGGAGACACACTCTCAGGGGCGCGGAGCTTTTCCTGCAGTTCATCGCCCTCGACTACATCGGTGGAAGAAAGAACGAAGGAGGGAACATCGCGCAAAGGCGCGTAGGGATCCGGTCCAGGAAAACGGGAATCATCTGCATAAGAAGTCATAGATCCATTTGTACCGCACATCACACGCCACTGTCGATGTGTTGCGTTTTTCATTTCCGATGAAACGTCCACTAACAATGCGAAAGGCCTCACCGGAGTTACATTCGTGTACTTTCTTGCCGCTCTACTGGCCTCATTTTTCTTAGTTAAGCTGGCGATTTGTAATGCAAGCGCCTAGCAGGATACAGTATCGGAGTGCCTAGCCGAGAGGCTAATAAACACCCTGCCCGGGTGGCGGAATGGCAGACGCGCTAGCTTGAGGTGCTAGTGTCCTATTAACGGACGTGGGGGTTCAAGTCCCCCCTCGGGCACGCA